>NZ_FPJZ01000001.1:0-187171 GCF_900119485.1 Thermoactinomyces sp. DSM 45891 | reverse complement strand
CCAGTAGGAACTTCTAGTCTCACATTTGCGGAACCAGGTGCTACGATAATATCTAGTGTATTTGATATAAAATTTAGTGTATCTCCAAAACTAAGTGGAACGCTTCCGTTTGTACCTGAGTTACCTTGAACCAAAAATAAGAAATCACCCGTAGTAAAAGCTCCTGTCGGTCCTGTAGCCCCCGTTTCTCCTGATGGTCCTGTAGCCCCAGTGGGTCCAATTGGACCCGCTGGTCCTTGAGATCCTGTGACTCCTATTGGTCCTGGAGGCCCTCCTGATGGCCCAGTAGCTCCCGTTGGTCCTACGGAACCAGTAGGCCCTCTTGTTACATCCGTATTTAAAACATTTTCTAATTTTTCATTTAAAATCCACTCTTTCTTCCCAATTACATTAATTGTGTCTCGTACGCTTTCATTAATCGCAAGTAAGTCAGTAATGGAGGGTTGAAACGTAGCAGACACTCCAGGTAGAGTCCCTAGAACGTATTGAAGCTTTTCGCCTTCCGCATTAATAATATGGCTAAGACCCAACTCTTCCAACGCAATAGATGACAGCAACAGATTGATTGCATCTTCTCTCGTAATTGAAATATTGGGTGAAATGTTAGGTATATTCGCTTGAGACATTTATTTACCCCCCTCCCCTCATTTTGAATAAAAATCTTTGGATAAATATATTCTTATATTTAAAGAATCAGTACTTTGTGGATCTATAAGGAATGGGAGGGAAACAGTCAATTGGTTGAAGGGCTTCCTTTCGTGGATGTGGTCGTGTTTTGAACGGATTATTTATGAATTAGATTGCTTTATGGATGCGATTCGTACGGTAGTTAGATAGCAAATATCCCTTCTTGTCACACAGGACGAGAAGGGATATTTGTGATTTTTTTTTGATCTTCTAGAATGCTTTCATGTGACTTTGTATGTCTGTATCGAATTGGTTTTTCAATAAACTTCCAAGAAAGGGCTGCTATGATGATAATGGCAGAGATCTGAATAATAGCACGAATGATCGAGTGTTCCTCTCCCTCTAGTATGGTAGGGAGGGGAATTGCTAGTACAGGGAAATGCCACAAATAAATCCCGTAGGAGCGAATTCCTAACCACTTTAGCGGAGCCCATTCCCAAATCCGATGAAACCATTTTGCTGAAGGGTAAACAATTGCCATAATGAGAGACGCGGTTGCTAAGCATTGAAGGACCATACCCCCTTTGTAAAGAAAAGGATCCACTTCGTTTGTAAACAAGATCATCCATAATAAAGCGATGAATCCTCCTGTTCCAAGTAGGCTGATGCCTACTCTTATGCTCTGGGAAGTAGCGATCTTCTCTGGAATCTTTTGTATGGGACAGTAAAAAGCGAGTGCTGCACCAATGAGTAAAGCGAATGCACGAGTATCGGTACCATAATAAATTCGGCTTTGATCAAGTAATCCTGGTTGATATAGAAGCGCCATAGCCAGCGCAGAGATAAATGCTCCTAATAGGATTAACATAACAATCCATTTCTGTTTTCTAATAACACCAAGTCCTAATGCTAGTAGAAACGGCCAAATGAGATAAAACTGCTCTTCTACTGCTAGAGACCAAAGGTGTAGTAGAGGAGAGGGGGCAGTGAAATGAGAAAAGTACGATGCGTCACTGACGATGAACCACCAATTCGTAATATATAACAGAGATGCCAGCAGGTCTCCCCATAGGTCTGCTAATCGGGAAGGGTTAGATACTATTATCCCGATCACAACAGCGATTAATAAGAAAAGTAACCCGGGTAGTAATCGTCGGGCGCGTTTTATCCAGAAATCATGTAAGTCAATTTTTCTATTATTTCTCCACTGTGTAATGAGTATATCAGTAATGAGATATCCTGATAGGACGAAAAAGATTCCTACTCCAATAAGTCCCCCCTGTGCAAAATGATTTAGTTTTAAATGATAAATCACAACTGCTAGTACAGCGAATGCTCTTAATCCATCTAATCCAGGGACATATCTATCATTTAACGGAAGGGATTGAGACTCCTTTGTCTTGATGCCATGCATGGTAGATCTGTCCCTTCATTATTTTTTAATTTTTTCGAGTAAAATTGGATAAAATTCTTTTTTGAAATGAATGCCGTCCTCACCATATAGGTCTGGTTTTTCCTTTAACAAAGAGGATAAATCAACATACTGGACATTTTCTTTTTTAGCAAGTTCTTCTAAATTTTTGTTTACGGTAGGGATGTTTTTATATTGTGGGTTTTTTTTCAAGGCCTCAGATGTTCCAGATGGAAGGGATAATATATGAATCTTCATCTGGGGAGCTTTTTCTTTTAGTTGTTTTATTAGTTTTTCATATTCATTCATTTCTTTTTTTACTGGATCTTTAACTGGAAAAGATAAATCGTTCAAGCCTAATAATAAATAGAGGTTCTCAGGCTTTTTATCTAGGATTTCTTTCATGTTTTGTTCAATGACAAATTGAACAGTGGTTCCATCAACTGAAATGACATTCTCTTTTCCGGCAAATTCAGGTAATCCTTTTAGAAGTGAATCCCCAACAAATAAATCAGTATTTTTGCTCGTTGTGGCTACTTTACTTTCTTGTGTTGTGTTATTTTCTGTTGACTTCAGGTTTGTTTTTCCTCCGCAAGCTACAACTGATACAGCTAAGATACCTACGAATAAAGACATCAATATTTTTTTCACTCTGTCCAACTCCTTATTTTTTTCGTGTACAGTAGGACTATAAAACAGAGAGTTGAAGATGAGATAAAGATTAAATCGATTTTATATAAAATTTGGGGTGTGAGATTCTATTTTTACATTCCATGCATAAAGGAAAATTCAGGCGCTCAAACTAGAGACAAATATTTCAAGTTTTAAAGATAGGAGCGTCATGATGAATAGTAAATTTCAAAAGTGGATTGTGGGTAGTGTGGCTGCTTTTCTACTGATGTCGCTTGTTGGTAGCTCCGAAACAACGCCTGCTCAGGCAGCTAATGCAGGTAAAAGTTATAAGGGTTTTTCCAGCAATGACGTTACATTATTAGCTCGAACGGTTCATGGGGAAGCCCGAGGAGAACCTTATGAAGGACAAGTAGCAGTAGCGGCAGTCGTATTAAATCGTTTGGATAGCACACAGTTTCCTAATACGATCTCTGGAGTGATCTTTCAGCCACAAGCTTTTACTTGTGTGGCTGATGGACAGATTTGGCTGGAGCCAAACGAGTCAGCGTATAAAGCAGCTAGAGATGCGATTGGGGGTTGGGACCCAGCGGTTGGATGTAATTATTATTTTAATCCTGTTACCGCTACATCCAAATGGATCTGGTCTCGCCCACAAGTGAAAAAGATCGGCAAACATATATTTTGTCGCTAAGGAGGAAGAAAGTTTATGTCTACGTATGGTAAAATAGCTCGCGTTTTCCTTCCTATTGCACTCGTAGTGCTCCTTGGTACAGGAGCTTGGGCATATAAAGAATACCAAGAGAAAAGTTCGATTCTGATTAAGGCCGAGAACCAGTATCAAAGAGCTTTTCATGAATTAAATAATCATATGGATTCCTTGCAAGGTGAAGTTGGAAAAGTGCTGGCGATTAACTCGCAAAAGCATCTCTCTGATTCCTTGACCAATGTATGGAGACTTACTTATGCGGCTCAAAGTGATGTGGCTCAGCTTCCCCTTAGTTTGATGCCCTTTCACGATACACAAAAGTTTTTAGGAAGAATGGGAATGTTCTCTTATTCTGCTGGAGTGAGGGATTTCAATAAAGAACCCCTTTCGGAAAAGGAGTACCAAACACTAAGTACGCTTTATCAAAACGCAACCGAAATTAAAGGGAAGTTAAATGAAGTGCAATCACAGGTTCTTTCTAAAAATTTACGTTGGATGGATGTAGAATTGGCTATTGCTACGGAGGATAAGAAGCTGGACCATACGATTATTGATGGTTTTAAAGCAGTAAACAATATGGTTGTGCAATTTCCAGAAGTAGATTGGGGTCCGACGGTTAACAACTTAGAAGTTCGTAAGAAAGAGAAGTTTACGACTTTAAAAGGGCGTAATATCTCTGAAGAAGAAGCGAAAGAGAAAGCAGCCAAGCTTCTAGATCGTTCTACAGAAGGGATGAAAGTGACATTTGCTGAAAAGGGGGATTTCCCGGTTTATAGTATTAGCTTTGAAGGGAAAAATGGACCTTGTAATCTGGACTTAACCCGTACCGAGGGACATGTTACTTGGATGTTATATAATCGTCCAGTCAAGGAGTCGAAGTTAAACCGTGAGCAGGCGTTAGAAAAGGCGCAGTCCTTCTTAAAGAAGATGGGGTATGAGGGAATGGTGCCGATTTCGCACATTGAAGATGATCATGTTCTTACTCTTAGCATGGTACATAAGGAAGGGAATATTCTCATCTACCCAGAAGCCTTAGCTCTCAAAATTGCATTGGATAACGGTGAGATTATTGGAATCCAAGCAGACGAGTATGTATTTAATCGCAAAGAGCGTATATTCGAAAAGCCGACTCTGACTCATGCACAGGCTCGTAAGCAAGTAAATCCTCATTTGAAAGTAACGGGTACCAACCAAGCTTATATCTATGGCGAAGATGGAAAAGAAGCACTCTGCTATGAATTCTTAGGCACGTTAAAGGATAATCAGTATCGAATCTTTATCAATGGAGATACAGGCGAAGAAGAGTTTGTTGAGAAAATAGAAAAAGAAGAGCCAGAACAGACATGAGGAGCTCTAATCAAAGCCAGCTAGAAAGCCAGTGTTTTTTACCTGGCTTCTGGTTGTTTTCATTGCAAAGCACGATACTCTGTGCTATTCTAAAATAAAGTAAAAGTATCATTTTTGTAAATTGTGGTCAGAACTTTTTGTCTAGTTTCTGATTCATAAGAAAAGAAGTACATACTGCTTGATCATGAGTGGATGTCGACTCATGGAACTAGGTCAATTGTCGATCTGGATTGCCATTGACGGGCAGGGAGACCTGCTCTTTTTCATGTAGTCCGCTCTGCAAGTTAGGGAGGATTCGTTGTCGTAATGAATAGTCATTTATTAGTTGCTATTGATGGTCCAGCAGGAGCTGGAAAAAGTACAGTAGCCAAACGGGTAGCTAAACGATTGGAAATCCCATATGTAGATACAGGTTCGATGTACCGAACGATAGCTTGGTTGGCTCTAGAGGAACACCTAACTGTTAATCAGGAAGAGGAAATTTCGGAGTTGGCTCTTTCAACCCCTATGACCTTGGTCGAAGGTGGAGTGAAGGTTCGTGATGTAGTTCTAAAAGATGAACTCCGAACCTCAGAAATATCAAACTTCGCTTCTACGATTGCGGCGATGCCTAGAGTCAGAGAAGCTTTAGTTCGAAAGCAACAAGAGATTGCTCAGATGCAAAGTGTGGTAATGGATGGTCGCGATATTGGTACGCATGTCTTACCGCAAGCACGTGTGAAAGTCTTCCTTACCGCATCGATTGAAGAGCGAGCGCGTCGTCGGTTTGAGGAGTTGCAAGGAAAGAATCAATCCCCTGATTATGACAAGTTGCTACAAGAAATGAAGCAACGTGATGAAAATGATCGGAACCGTACTTTTTCTCCACTAAGACAGGCAAAAGATGCGATCTTAATCGATTCCACAGATCAAACGATCGAAGAAATGGTGGAGATGATCTTGGAACTATGTTGCACCAAAATGGGCGGTGCGGAGTAATATGTGGTTGTATAAACTCCTTCGATTCCTCATCACTCTGATTTATCGAGTTTTCTTTCCATATGAAGTAATAGGAGTAGAAAAATTTCCAAAATCAGGTGGGACGGTTGTATCGCCTAATCATATTAGCAACTTAGATCCACCTCTACTCGGAATTAGTTTACCTAGGCAAGTACATTTCATGGCGAAAGAGGAAATGTTTCGGGTTCCGATCATCAAAAAGGCGCTCTACATAGTCGGTACGTTTCCTGTCAAACGGGGAGGTGGAGACTCACAAGCTTTAAAGGCATCCATCCGCATTTTACGAGAAGGAAAAGTACTCGGGATTTTCCCACAAGGAACCCGTGATAACTCAGGTGAAATTCGTAAGGTACATGTGGGGGCGGCTATGTTTGCTCTTCGCACGAATTCTCCACTTGTTCCTGTCGCGATTATTGGACCCTATCGTCTGTTCCGAAAGATTCGGATCGTGTATGGGGAGCCTATTCTACCTGCCGAGTACCTTGTGGATGGTAAGTCGACATCAGATGGTGTAGACCGCTTGAGTGCTCGTTGGAAGAAGGAAGTAGAATTATTACTTCATCAATATCGGTAATAGGATCAAATACAAAGGTTTATGCCTTGTTGCTTGATCTTTCTCTATATAAATAATGAGTTGTTATTCGATTTGAGGAGGAGTAGTCATGACGGAAGAAATGAAAAGCTTGCAGGTTGGGGATGTTATTCAAGGGAAAGTGGTAAAGGTAGAAAACAGTCAAGCTCTTGTTGATATTGGTTGGAAAAGTGAAGCTATTCTTCCTATCTCTGAGCTGGCTGGCGTACATGTAAGTCAAGTCTCCGATGTACTAGCGGATGGTCAAGAATTAGAGGTAAAGATTATTCGCCACAATGAAGAAGAGGATCAATTTATTGTTTCGAAAAAATCCGTTGAAGCAGAAAAATCTTGGGCTCTGCTAGAAGAAAAATTAAAGTCAGGGGCACCTTTACACGCTACCGTACATGAGGTGGTCAACGGTGGCTTAGTCGTAAATGTTGGTGTTCGTGGATTTATCCCGGCATCTTTAGTAGATATAAAATTTATTGAGGATTTTAGTGGTTTTGTTGGTGAAGAAGTGACGTTAAAGGTCATCGAGCTAGACCGTGAGAAAAACAAATGTATCCTTTCTCGCAAAGCGGTTTTGGCAGAGGAATTGGAAAAGACAAAGAAATTAGCTCTCGAGAATATTGAAGCTGGCGATGTATTAGAAGGTACGGTGCAACGTTTGACAGACTTTGGTGCGTTTGTGGATCTCGGTGGCGTGGATGGTTTGGTTCACGTATCGGAGATTGCATGGTATCGTGTAGAGCATCCAGCAGATGCTTTAACAGAAGGGGATCAGGTGAAAGTAAAGGTTCTCAAAATTGATCGTGAGCAAGAGCGGATTAGCTTGAGTATCAAAGAAACGCTTCAAGGTCCTTGGGAGAAAGTAGCTCTCCAATTGAATGCTGGGGATATCATCACAGGCATAGTGAGACGTTTGGTAACATTTGGTGCGTTTGTAGAAGTGGCTCCAGGTGTGGAAGGTTTAGTACACATTTCTCAAATCTCACACGATCACATCGGTACTCCTAGTGAAGTTTTGACAGAAGGGCAAGAAGTGCAAGTGAAAGTATTGGATATTCTTCCAGAACAGAAGCGGATTAGCCTAAGCATGAAGGAAGTCGAGCCAAAACCAGAACCCGTAATATTGGAAAATCAGCAAGTAGAAGAAATGAATGTAACATTAGGGGATGTATTCCCAGATCTAAAAAACTTTAAATAAGATACAGTTACCAGCCCTTCGGAAGAATGGGCTGGTTATTTTTGTTTAGACTAACGATAAGCGGAAAGGACTAGTGATATGAGTAAAGGGGTTTATCGTTATGAATCTAGATCATTTGATGATGGCGGTTATTGTTAGTGGATTAGCTGGTGTTTGTACACGGATTTATCTGTTGCAAACGGATTATAGGCAATACCCTACTTATCCACACGGATATATTATTCATCTGGCGTTAGGGATTATTGCTGCGGGGTTAGGATCCGTTGCGATACCTGCATTAATAAAGAAGGATTTTACAGCGTTTACCTTCTTAGCATTAGCAGCGCAACAGTTTCGGGATGTGCGCAATATGGAGAGAACAATGTTAACGAATATCGACGGAATGGAGTTAGTTCCACGTGGTGTTAGTTATATTGAAGGAATCGCCATGGTGTTTGAAGGGCGTAATTACTTGACGATTGCTTCAGCGCTTATTACTTCTTTTACCGTGATCAACTGGAATGTAACGGTCGGAGTAATTGTAGGGATAGTATGTATCGTCTGTAGTCGTTTTTTTATGTCTGGTAAGATGATGAGTAGCATCGTAGAAATTCGAGAAGCAAAGTTGCGATTAGATGGAGCTAGTTTATACGTAGAGGATATCTATCTGATGAACGTAGGGCTATCTAGCGATAAAAAAGCGATTATGGAAAATGGGATTGGTATGATATTAACACCCAAAGACGCAAGTAGTCGAATTACGCTGTCTAATGTTGGCCAACGACAAGCCATTTTGCATGATGTATCGACTGTGCTTGGTGTGTATCGAGATACTGGGGAGCCAGCCCTCACGCCTCTCGGGAAGCTCGACCTACAAGATGGCCGGCTTGGACTCCTTCTCTTGCCACAAGATCGAAATGTGAAGCGTGCCATTGACATTATTGGAAAAGTTCCTGTTTTAGAGAGTGCGATGAAGAAGCCACTACAAGCAAATGCAACAAGGGGTGGAATGTCATGAGTGATCAAAAAATTTTAGCCATTGTGACCCTCGAAAAAGAGAAAGTAGCTGGCGGATCGCCTATTTTCGTGGTCGATAGCAGAGAAGAGCTGGAGAGACAATCTTTTACTCTAGAGAAGATCCTAGACGCAATGGTGCACGAAGTGGCCCCCACTACCTTCATACTGGTGCGTCACTCTGATTAAGGTTGATAAAACGCTAGTTTCTCGTTAAGATTAGGTATGTTAGTAAGAGATAGCGAACTGAATACATAGTAAGAAATGAGGATATAAGTCATGAGTTTACCCGTAGTAGCGATTGTTGGCCGACCAAATGTGGGCAAATCCACTATTTTTAATCGTCTGGCTGGCGAACGAATCGCGATTGTGGAAGACCGGCCGGGGATTACACGTGACCGAATTTACTGTAAAAGTGAATGGAACGGACGCGAATTCCATCTGATTGATACAGGTGGTCTAGAGTTTGGAGAACAAGATGAAATTTTAGATCATATTAAAAACCAGGCAGAGCTCGCCATCGAAGAAGCAGACGTCATTTTGCTCGTGACGGATGGACGTGATGGTGTAACAGGGAATGATGAAGAGGTTGCACGCCTCTTGCATCGTTCGAAAAAGCCAGTGGTGATTGCTGTAAACAAGCTGGATGATATTAAGCACGAGGATTTGATGTACGAGTTTTACTCACTTGGTTTTGGCGAAGTAATCGGAATCTCATCCCTGCATGGTTCAGGTACAGGGGATATGCTAGATGCTGTGGTGAGTCATTTTAAAGAAGGAACTGATGAAGAATACGATGAAGAAACGATTCGTATTTCTTTAATTGGCCGTCCTAATGTAGGGAAATCTTCACTTGTCAACGCGATTTTAGGAGAAACACGAGTGATTGTGAGTCCTGTTGCGGGAACGACTCGGGATGCCATTGATACTCCGTTTGAGCACGAGGGTCAGGAGTATGTATTGATCGATACAGCGGGGTTACGTAAACGTGGTAAAGTTTATGAATCGATTGAGAAGTTTAGTGTGATCCGAGCGATGCGTGCGATTGAGCGATCCGATGTTTGTTTGATCGTTTTAGATGGTGAACGAGGAATCGCAGAGCAAGATAAAAAGATTGCGGGTTATGCGCACGAAGCAGGTCGTGCTTCCATTTTTGTAGTAAATAAATGGGATGCTGTTGAAAAAGATGATAAGACAATGAATTATTACCGTAAATTAATTCGTGAAGAGTTCCAGTTTATGTCTTATGCTCCGATTCTGTTTGTCTCTGCGAAGTCAAAACAACGTGTTCAGCAAATTCTTCCAGCGGCTCAAGAGGTTGCAGAGCAACATGCTCTTCGTATCTCTACCTCTGTGATTAACCAAGTGATCCACGATGCGATTATGGCTGTACCGCCCCCTTCAGATAAAGGAAAGCGTTTACGTATCCACTATGCGACGCAAGTTTCGGTCAAGCCTCCTACCATTGTGTTGTTTGTAAATGACCCAGAGCTATCTCATTTTAGCTATATTCGTTATCTAGATAATCAAATTCGCCAAGCCTTTGAATTTAAAGGTACTCCAGTCAATATCTATCTGCGCAAGAAAAATTGATTGATCGATACAGGGAGAGGAATAGATATGATTCATTGGGTAGTGCCCATTGTAGTTGCGTATCTGCTAGGATCTATCAGTTTTAGTTATGTGGCCGGAAGGATAACCCGTGGAATCGATATTCGTGAACATGGAAGTGGAAATGCAGGGGCAACCAATACGCTTCGAACCTTAGGGAAAACAGCGGCAATTGTGGTGGCTGCTCTTGATTTGTCTAAGGGGATTGGCTCTGTCTTGATTGCGGAATGGTTAAGTGCAAGTGATCCCATTGTCTTAATGATTTCGGGGCTTGCTGCAGTGGCAGGACATAACTGGCCGATCTATCTAGGTTTCCGTGGTGGGAAGGGGATTGCCACTACGGTGGGTGTCTTTTTAGCGCTCATGTTTCAGGCTACGCTCATAGCAGGTGTGATTGCGATTATTGTCATTTTGATTACACGTTATGTCTCTCTGGGATCACTCATATTTACTGTGACGTTACCCATCGCGATTTATTTTGTGGGCACTTATCCGAGCGTTTATCTTTGGACAAGCTTGTTGTTTACCCTATTCGCATTTTGGCGTCATCGCTCGAATTTGAGCAACCTTTTTAAAGGTGTCGAGAGAAAAATTTAGTATGTAGGGAGTGAACACCAACATGAAGAATGTGGCGGTTCTAGGCGCGGGGAGTTGGGGAACTGCCTTAGCGTCTGTGTTGGCTGAAAACGGAAATAAAACCAGATTATATGCGAGGCGTGTATCAGCTGTTCAGGAGATTAATACCCATCATACAAATGAACGCTATCTTCCAAAAGCCTCTCTAGCGCCCTCTCTGCAAGCTTCTTCGAATCAATCCGAAATAGTTCGGCCGAGTGATGTGGTAGTGTTTGTCGTCCCCTCACAATCGCTAAGAGAGACAGCACGACAAGTTCGTCCATACCTAAAGCCTAATGCGGTGATTGTTCATGCCTCCAAAGGATTGGAAGTTCGTACCTTCAAGCGCATGTCTCAAGTATTAGCAGAAGAGCTACCTGAGCATGCGAATCAGATTGTTGCTTTAACAGGCCCTAGCCATGCAGAGGAAGTCATTCAAAAGCTTCCTACGGCGGTGGTAGTAGCCTCTAAAGACTTACATGCTGCTGAGATTGCACAGTCTTGTTTTATGAACTCCTATTTTCGAGTTTATACGAATACAGATGTGATCGGCTGTGAAATAGGAGGGGCACTTAAAAATGTGATTGCTCTTGCTACAGGCCTGTGTAGTGGCATGGAGTTTGGAGATAATGGGATAGCCGCATTGCTCACACGTGGATTAGCAGAAATGGCGCGACTTGGATTTGCGATGGGCGCACAGCCAAATACATTTGTGGGATTGGCGGGCGTAGGTGACTTAATTGCTACTTGTACAAGTCCGCATAGTCGGAATTGGCGAGCTGGGAATATGATTAGTCAAGGAAAAAAGCTGGATCAAGTGCTATCAGAGATGGGGATGGTAGTGGAAGGCATCAAGACAACAGAAGCTACCTATACGATGGCGAAGCATTATCAAGTTGAAATGCCGATTATCGAACAGTTGTATGAAGTTCTCTTTGCAGACAAATGTCCTAGAGAAGCTTTGACGGATCTGATGAGTCGTGATAAAACACACGAATTACAAGACTATGTACAAGGTTGGTAACAAAATAGGCAAAAACCTTGTGCCACATCGAGGTGCACTAACATATTTTGTAGTAGGTTATGAAACCATACATTCAGAGCATAGAGCATAGAGGGTACAGGGACCAGTGCTTTGCTCATTGCCGAATGTAGCTTGTCAACGTGTAGCCAGTCTTGAAAAAGACTGGCTACACGTGTGGGCATGACCAAAAAAAGGGTATTGCCTAGTGGCAACCCCTTTATCTTCTTCGTTTTGGCTGATGATGCATATCAGAAGTCTGGGCGGTGACACCTCGTGAGAGGAAACTAGACATCAGTTTCTGCACAAAAGGTGATTGCATGAACGACATAATTTGATTGAGATCCATCCGTTTTAACAATTTACCAATTAATGGATTTGGAGTAGTGTTCATGTTTTTCGGAAGGTTAATAACTGGAATTTCATCATCTAGTAGTATATCTCCAGGATCGGATGTTTGTTCGGAGAGAGGAAAGAGATTTTTTTGATTTTGAACGG
The DNA here is from genome assembly GCF_900119485.1 of Thermoactinomyces sp. DSM 45891. Lineage (GTDB taxonomy): Bacteria > Bacillota > Bacilli > Thermoactinomycetales > Thermoactinomycetaceae > Baia. The sequence goes on along the minus strand of NZ_FPJZ01000001.1, from coordinate 174,929 downwards.
AACCTTTTTTCTTACCCACATATTGTTGGGCTAGATTGAAAAACTGGTAGGTATTATCCATAATAGAGGCTACTTTTGTTAACGATGTACTTAAATCTTGCACAGTTGAACGGCAAGTGAGGAATCCAGATAACATCTGTGCTAAACTAATCGATGACAAGGGCGATTTGGCTGTTTGGACGGGTGGATTTGCAGGAAGTGTTGCTCTTGCTCCCGTAGTCTTTCTTACACGTCTTTTGGGGCGGTTGCTTGAAGCGGGACGCCTTCTTTGTTTCATAGTACCTCCTCCATTCAAGGGCTGTTGTCCATTTATAGTATGCAATGATCCGATAGACGCTCTGGACGCTTATCCTGTAATGTAGCTAGGCACTAGCGGAAATATAGTTGAGCTGATAAAAAAAGAGGTGTATCCTTTATGAAAGAATGGAACTGGATGTATGCAGTTGGGTTGTTTCTCCTTACGAATTTCATCGTAGTATGGTCAGGCTCATTAAAAAGTAAGATATTGAGAACCCTATTAAAGATCGTGGCAGTTATTACGTTCCTCATGGCCTTATTATTTGGTTTGCGTTCGATGAGTTAAGTGAAGAGGTGAACAAAGGTGAAGCTTCGTTTATTATCCACACTTGGTGGAATGATGTTATTACTATCTGGATGTACATACCCTAATGAATTAAATCAGCAGGTTGATGATTTACCTATACATATCGAGAGAGTCCAGTCTGCTGTGGCCTCCTATCAACATGAGAAAAAAGTTTTACCTTATAAATATAAAGAAGAAGAACGGATTTTCACTTCCAAGTATTTAGTAGATTTTCAAGCTATATCAGGGCGGATGGAGATCCCCCCTACTGCATTTGAAAGAGGAGGAAGCTATCTATATGTGTTAACGGATGTAGAGAAGCAGGCGATGGTTCGCGTGTTTGACCTCAGATTAAATGACAAAGTGAAAACATTTGAGGAGCGTGTGGGGCGCTATTATCAACAGAATCATACATATCCGCTTGGAACGAGAGTTTCTCCTTCCCTGTACGAGATAGATTTTAAGAAACTAGGCGGAGAAGTTTCTAAAATCAGAAGCCCTTATCACTCAAATATCGAGTTATCTTATTTAATCAGTGACAAAGGAGTTTTATACCTCGACTACCGTATGGATTACATGCGGTTCATTCAATCAGCGAAAGAAAAGCCAGCAGTCGGAACAGACCTCAGACAATGGATTAATCCGCTTTCTTTGCAAGTACCAGCCTACTCCCCTGTAATAAAATGGGATGGAAAAGAGCCTACTTTACCATAGTAAACAAACCAAACAAGTTACCAAAAGCTTGTTTGGTTTGTTTTTTGTGACATATAGGAACTTATCCGTACATAAAATGACCGCAAGAAGAGAGAGTCGAAAGGGTGTGACAGGATGGAAATGATCTTGCTTCACCTCATTGCAATTCCTGGTATTTTCCTCTTGGGACGCCTTTCTAGCTCTGTGAAAATGACTGGTTTTAATACGAAATCGGTCAAGGTGAAGAAGTCCTCTGAAGACAATTCATAGTTTGTTTCTCTTTCTTCGTAGGAATATATAGATTCTACACTCATATATTAGTAGTGTCCTAAGGAGTGGGAAAACCGGAGAAGGGAGGATTTTGCCTTTCGCACCGGCGACAAATCCAGTAATACGGATACCTTGAAGGAGGTTCATGCATGGAGAAAGTAGATATCTTAAAAGACATTGCAGAGCGCACAGGCGGTGACATCTATCTTGGTGTGGTTGGTGCGGTGCGCACAGGGAAATCCACCTTTATCAAACGGTTTATGGAACAAGTGGTGATCCCGAGCATTCGTGATGATTCCGAAAGATCGAGAGCAACAGATGAACTCCCGCATAGTGGTGCAGGAAGAATGATCACGACGATTGAACCAAAATTTGTACCGAACCAAGCAATTAATGTAAGTGTAGAGGAAGGTTTAAAAGTAAATGTACGCTTAGTAGATTGTGTAGGATATGTTGTCGAAGGTGCCAAAGGATACCAAGATGAAAATGGTCCTAGAATGATTAATACCCCTTGGTTTGATGAGCCAGTTCCGTTTCAAGAAGCGGCTGAGGTTGGTACGAGAAAAGTCATTCAAGAGCATTCTACCTTGGGTATTGTTGTAACAACAGATGGGAGTATCGCTGATATTCCCCGGTATTCCTACGAAGATGTAGAAGAGAGAATTGTGAATGAGTTAAAAGAAGTAGGGAAACCATTTATCATGCTATTAAACTCCACTCGTCCTTACAGTGAGTCCGTACAAGCGCTCCGAGCCGAACTAGTTGAGAAGTATGACATCCCTGTGGTAGCACTATCTGTGGCGACGATGGGAGAGGACGATATTTTAGGTGTTTTACGTGAAGTATTGTATGAGTTCCCAGTGCATGAAGTAAACGTAAATCTTCCTAGCTGGGTTATGGTACTAGACGATGAGCACTGGTTGCGTCGTGATTTCGAAAATTCTGTTAGAGAAACTGTCAAAGATATCAAACGGCTTCGCGATGTAGACCGCGTGGTAGGTCACTTTTACAATTTTGAGTTTATCCAGAAAGCAGCACTTTCAGGTATGCAAATGGGGCAAGGAATCGCAGAAATCGATCTCTATGCACCGGATGAGTTGTATGATCATGTTTTAGCAGAAGTAGTGGGTGTCGAAATCCGAGGCAAAGATCATCTGCTTGAGATGATGCAAGAGTTTTCACTAGCGAAGCGAGAGTATGATAAAGTGGCGGAAGCACTCAAGATGGTACGGACAACTGGTTACGGAGTAGCTTCCCCTTCACTAGAGGAAATGAGTCTGGATGAGCCAGAATTAATTAAACAAGGTCCTCGTTTCGGAGTTAGACTAAAAGCGACTGCTCCTTCGATTCACATGATTCGGGTAAATGTACACTCTGAGTTTGCACCGATCATTGGTAGTGAGAGACAGTCTGAAGAGTTGGTAAACTACCTGATGAGAGATTTTGAGACCGACCCACTACGTATTTGGGAGTCGGATATCTTTGGACGTTCGCTCAATTCCATTGTTCGAGAAGGAATTCAAGCAAAGTTGTCCATGATGCCAGAAAATGCCCGTTATAAATTGCAAGAAACGTTAGAGCGTATCATCAACGAAGGCTCTGGCGGACTTATTGCCATTATTCTGTAAAGCAAAAGGTCTAGATGTAACCGTCTAGGCCTTTTTTGTGTCTTTTTGAGCAATCCTAGGGGAATCAAGGACATTTCTCTTGCAAAGGGGATCAGCACTGTATTAGTATAGGATTGTCCCAACCGGTTCTAGATTTTATCTGGAATTTGCTTGGATCTAATCAGGAGGTGCTTTATGAATAAAACCGACTTGATCAATCAAGTAGCAGATGCTACACAAATGACAAAAAAAGAGGCTTCAGAAGCAGTTGAAGCAGTATTACGTACAATCTCTGAATCTTTATCCCAAGGCGAGAAAGTACAATTGATTGGATTTGGCAACTTTGAAGTACGCGATCGTCAAGCTCGTAAAGGCCGTAATCCACAAACAGGTGAAGAAATCGACATTCCTGCAACCAAAGTTCCGGCTTTTACAGCGGGTAAGAAACTAAAAGATGTAATCAACCAGTAATACAGATAAGTATATTTCTGAGTGGATTTCAGGAAATTACATATACTGAGCAAAAAGTCCCTTTTTAAGAAAGGGGCTTTTTGCTAACATCTAGTTTTTACCTTACATACTTATATTAGGCTGAAGTATAATGTAATTTGTTTTATAGATTAGATAAATGAGATGGAGGACATCATCTTGAAACAAGTTGATCATGATAAAATTGAACAAGCAGTACGGATGATTTTGGAAGCTGTAGGTGAAGATCCGCAGCGAGAGGGCTTGTTGGATACACCGGCTCGTGTTGCTAGAATGTATGCGGAGGTGTTTCAAGGATTAGATCAAAATCCTAAGGATCATTTCTCTGTTGTATTTGGTGAAGACCATGAAGAGGTTGTCTTAGTAAAAGATATTCCGTTTTTCTCTACCTGTGAGCACCACTTAGTGCCATTCTTTGGACATGCTCATATAGCCTATATCCCACGTGGGGGAAGGGTAACTGGTCTATCTAAATTAGCTCGTGCGGTAGATTCTGTAACTAAGCGCCCTCAGCTTCAGGAGCGGATTACAAGTACGATTGCTGATTCGATGATGGAGACACTCGATCCACATGGTGTATTTGTGGTGCTAGAAGCAGAACACATGTGTATGACGATGAGAGGCGTAAAGAAGCCTGGCTCGAAAACCGTAACCAGCGTAGCTCGTGGTATCTATGCAGAAGATACAGGTAAGCGAGATGAAGTGTTTAAAATGATTCGAATGGGATCATTGACCTAGGTTATTGGGTCTTGACGTGTCTCCAGCCCGATCTTATAATGAAATGGTAAGATTTACTGTTTATTTAGATCGGGCTATGGCGCAGCTTGGTAGCGCGCTTGCATGGGGTGCAAGAGGTCGTCAGTTCAAATCTGGTTAGCCCGACCAACAAACTCTTCCAGAGATGGGAGAGTCTTTTTTATTTTGAAATTCGTATGATTATCCTGTTTTGTGGTACACTTTGGATTGCATAGTGAGAGGAGGCTGATCCTTATGTCAAATCATTCTGGAGAGTATTTTATTATTAAAGCAAAAGAAAATGGCGTAAATGTAATTGGGCTTACAAGAGGAAAAGATACAAGATTCCATCATTCAGAGAAATTAGATCAGGGCGAGATTATGATCGCTCAATTTACTGAACATACATCGGCTATAAAAGTACGAGGGAAGGCAACGATCATCACGCCATTTAGCACAATTGAATCGGATGAATAATCAAGCAAAAAAGGTCAAGCATAGCATGTTTCTGCTCTGAGTGCGTAAACTGGTGAAAAAGCCTACGGAGGATTACATGAAATGAGGACCTTTTTTCGCTATTGGTCATGGGGAATGATTGGAGCTATTTGTTTAGCAATAGGGCTTTCGCTGTGTGTATCGTATTCAGAAGAGCAAGAGGGACCAGTTAAAGAAGTGATGTTGCAGGATGAAAACTCATGGGTTTCGTTTGTTGTCGATCTGAACCGAAAATGGAATGTAGGGCGGGCGGATCAAAAACAAGGAACTCTTTTTATTGAGCTCAAGGAAGTTGCGATCGAATGGGAAGAGTTGGCGCAAGATGTAATTACGGAATCCTTTATCAAATTGAAACAAATCGAGGTGATTCGTCTTCGTTTGATGAATAATGAGCCAGAATCAGCCCGATTGATTCATGTCAGGAGATCGGATTGGCAAGATAGAGTGAAAAAATCGCAGTGGTCAAAAGAAAGTATTCAAGATTTCGACTTGTCAAATGACAAAAAAACAACAGATTGATTGTGCTGATTTTCACGAAAGTATGGTATACTATCAAGGAAATTATCTATTCTCATTTGGCATTTTTAGGGGGCGTGTAGATGACGTCCATATCTACAGATCAAAATAAAATTCTTATGGATTTAGAAAGACTTGTTGTGAATTCGGATTTGTATCTAAATCTGGGTGCACCACCCATCCCAACTCGATTTGTTCGTTTATTGGACCTCGTTTTGACGGCTTGTGAGGTGCCAGAAGAGCGTAAAAAGACTTTTGTCCAAGCGGCAGCATGTTTACATATGGCGCTTACAACGCACGAGCAAATCCCTTTGCAGACGATCGAAAACGAGGGATTACATCGAGTTCGCCAGTTGACAGTACTCGCAGGAGACTTTTATAGCAGTCTTTTTTATCAACAATTAGCCATGGCTGGAGAAATCGATGGAATTGTGTGTCTCTCCCAAGCTACCAGCCGTACAAACGAGCGAAAAATGAAAATGTATTGTGGAGAAGAAACTGTCTCCCTTTCTATACGAAAGATCGAATCGGTGGAAATCTTAACTGCTATCGCCGGTTTTTTTCTTGTCGAACATTATATAGGAAAAGAATGGATGACTGTTTTATTGCCATTATTGCTATTGGACGAGCTAAGAGAGCGTTCTGGATGGCAAGATCGCTTTCACGACGCTGTTTCTCAGGGAGAAAAAATCTGGAGACAGTCCCGTTTTCCGATATGGCTGAGATGCGAACTAGAGCAATGGATCGAACAAGAGTGCAGAAATCTCTAACAGAAGGAGGTAAGGGAGATGGAGAAACGGACTGGGGCTGAGAAAGAAAAATTCGTTCATGGTGTGTTTCAAAGTATCGCCAAAGATTATGATCGGATGAACACACTGCTTAGTTTCCGCCGTCATAAAGCCTGGCGCAAATTTGCGATGATAAAGATGAACGTCCAACCGGGGCAGACGGCGTTAGATATATGCTGTGGAACCTGCGATTGGACTCTAGCATTGGCCGAAGCATCTGGGCATGGAAACATAGTTGGATTAGACTTTAGCTCCAATATGCTAGAGATCGGGCGACAAAAAGTGCAAGAGAGTGGGCATGGCGACCAGATTGAGCTGGTACAGGGAAATGCGATGAGTCTTCCGTTTGAGGATTCTAGTTTTGACTATGTAACGATTGGCTTTGCACTGCGGAATGTTCCTGATTATGTGCAAGTGTTAAAAGAGATGAAACGGGTTGTGAAACCAGGCGGTCTTGTTGTGTCGCTTGAATTATCAAAACCTACTTGGAAGCCATTTCGTAAGTTGTACTACTTTTATTTTCAACGCCTATTACCGCTCTTAGGGAAGCTGTTTGCGAATCGATATGAGCAGTATAGCTGGTTACCCGAGTCGCTCATCGCCTTTCCTGACTATGTAGAGTTAGCTAGCGTGATGAAAAATGAGGTTGGGTTAGAGGTAGAAGTGTATCCTCTCTCAGCCGGAATTACAGCACTACATGTGGGGAGAAAGAGTGCCGAGTAAGGATGGTGTAGGACTACTATGAAATTTTTTCACAAGATAAGACTCATACTAGATATGATTAAGTTTGAACACTCGATTTTTGCATTGCCATTTGCGTATCTTGGCGCGATCTTAGGTAGTTTAGAAGTCTTAGGACATTTTCCTACTTGGGCACAGATCGGATGGATTACGCTTGCGATGGTGGGTGCGAGAAGTGCTGCTATGGCCCTCAATCGCATTATCGATCGAAAAATCGATGCGCGAAATCCGCGGACAGCTACAAGGCACATCCCAGCAGGTCTTATATCAGAGTTGTATGCGTGGGGGTTTGTAGTCGTTTCCTTTATCGGACTGTTCATTGCCGCATCTCAGTTAAATATGCTAGCTGTCAAGCTATTGCCGGTCGCTGTGTTTTTCTTGGTGCTTTATTCATATACGAAGCGCTTTACATGGTTTTGTCATGTTGTGTTGGGAATCGCAACTGCGCTTGGACCTTTGGGTGGTTGGGTGGCTACAACCGGTCAGATTGACCTGAAGTCGCTTATTTTATTTACTACGGTGGCTCTTTGGATCGGCGGTTTTGATGTGATCTATGCCTGCCAAGATGTGGAGTTTGATAAGCGAGAAGGCTTGCATTCGATTCCATCTCGATTTGGAGTTCGAGTAGCGCTCCTCATTTCTAGCTGGATGCACGTGGGAACCGCACTTGGACTGATTGCGCTTGCTTTTTTCACCCAATTAAGTTGGATTTATGTGCTGGGTGTCGTGATTGCCGTCATGATTCTCGTTTATGAGCATTCGATTGTTTCGGCAGATGATTTATCTCGTCTAAACATGGCCTTTTTTACCATGAATGGGGTATTAAGTATAATCGTGTTCGTCTTTAGCCTTGTGGATGTGTTGATGATATGAGACGTTATATTGTGGCGATGAGTGGTGCGAGCGGGGCACCGTACGCCTTATCGGTTATGGGGGAGTTGCTACGTCAAGGTCATGAAGTTCATGTGATCGTAACGGAGGCGGCTTGGCGAGTGTTATTAGAGGAGCATGATTGGGAAGTAGTAAAGAGAGAGCAAAATTTTGTAGAGCGATTTGGTCACCTCTCTGGAAAACTAGTCTATCATCCCATTCGTGATATAGGTGCTTCGATTGCTTCGGGGTCTTTTCAGGTAGATGGAATGGTTGTGGTTCCATGTACAATGGGGACGCTTGCGAAGATTGCTTCAGGTATCTCGTCCAATTTATTGGAACGGGCGGCCGATGTTATGATAAAAGAGCGTTATCCCCTGATCCTCGTACCCCGTGAGACTCCACTTAGCCCGATTCATCTAGAAAATATGCTAAAGTTAAGTAGACTAGGCGTACAAATCGTTCCCCCTATGCCTGGTTTTTATCATCGTCCATCTAATCTAGATGAGATGGTTCGTTTTGTCTCAGGTAAAATTTTAGACCAGCTAAGGGTTGCTCATCAATTATATAAGAGATGGGAGGGTGGCAAGTGAAACCAATCCGAATCGGTGAGATTTCCTACACAAACGTTCTACCTGTGTTTCATTTTTTTGATTCAAGCGGTTTGCCGATCGAGTGGGTGAATCATGTTCCAGCTACTTTGAATCAAGCAATGTCCAAGGGCGAGATCGATTTAGGTGCAATCTCTTCATTTGCCTTTGCGGAACACTCAGATCGCTATTACCTCTTTCCTAATTTATCAGTGAGCGCATATGGTCCAGTGGGTTCTATTTTTTTATTTACAAAAGGGAAATCACTACAAGAGCTAGACCAAGCATCGATTGCTCTGACAAATGCATCCGCTTCTTCGGTCAATTTACTGCGTGTGATTCTAGAGAAATTTGCAGGTGTAAAACCTTCTTATCAAGTGATGGAACCGAACTTGGAGCAGATGATGCAAGTGTCTGATGCGGCTTTACTAATCGGAGATGATGCTATCCGAGCGGCTTGGAGCAAACCACACTATCGTGTATATGATCTCGGTCAACTATGGTTTCAGCAAACGGGTCTTCCTATGATCTTCGCTGTATGGGCTGTTCGAAAAGAGATTGCTCAGAAGCGCTCTGAGTTGTTGGCTGAGATTTATGATCGGTTTATGAGGAGTAAAGAGAGCGGAAATCAAGAACCAATGGCAATTATAAAAGCGGCGCAACGAAAAGTGGGCGGAGAAGTTCCATATTGGAAACAATACTTTGCAGGTCTGTCTCACGATTTAGGAAAACGTGAACTGGAAGGGTTACAGTTGTTTTATCGCTATGCTGCGGAACTCGGAACGCTTCCACCAGAAATCGCTATCCAGATGTTCCAATTGTCCTTTTCTAAGAGCTAGAGAAACTAGGGTGAAGAGATGCTTCTAACAGATATATATCAAAGTTTAAAAAAGGATTTAAAACAAATTGAATATCGATTAGCGGAAACCATTCACACAGATGAGAAGGAGCTTCTCCATTCGTCTCGTCATTTGCTTGATGCAGGTGGCAAACGGATGAGACCGTTATTTGTTTTATTAGCAGGTCATTTTGGAGAGTATCGTTTGTCAGAATTAGAAAAAGTGGCGGTCTCTTTAGAATTAATTCATATGGCTACGTTGGTTCATGATGATGTGATCGATGATGCGGAGACTCGTCGTGGGCGAAAAACAGTGAAGGCAGAGTGGGATAATCAAGTTGCCATGTATACAGGTGATTTTATTTTTGCTCGCGCATTGACGGAGGTAGCAGGTATTTCGGATCCTCGTGTTCACCAGATCTTAGCCAAGGCTTTGGTTTTCCTCGTTCGTGGAGAGATCGATCAAATTCATGATCTGTATCAAGCTGATCAGTCCTTACGGCGTTATTTGCATCGAATTAAGCGAAAAACAGCTTTGTTGATGGCGATTAGTTGTCAACTAGGTGGGGTCGTGAGCGGAGCCCCTGAATCGGCTGTGAGGGCTTTGTATCAATATGGCTATTCTGTAGGCATGGCTTTTCAGATGACAGATGATGTTCTCGATTTAACTGGAGACGAAAAAGTGTTAGGGAAGCCAGCGGGTAGCGACTTACTACAAGGGAATGTAACGTTACCAGTTATCCATACATTGGAAAATGGTACACCCACAGAGCAGCAAATGATTCAAAGGTATCTAGAGTCGCGAGGGACTGAAGGGGATCTGGCCGAAATCTTGAAGATGGTTTGCCAATCGGAGGGCATTCCGTATACGCTAGCGCTTTCTAAGCGATATTTAAATCGGGCATTAGCAGCTTTGGAAAAATTACCGAATACACATGAGCGGGAGTCCTTGCGCTTTATTGGGGAGTTTATTGTAACTCGGTCGTTTTAAATGGAGAGACAAATATAAAGCCCATTTCAGAATGGTAATCTCGAACTTGTACACACTAAAACATAGTTTTAAATTGGAGGTTTTAGTGTGGAGCCGTTTATTCCTCAGTTGGTGTATTTTGAACCGAATGCGTTAAAATATCCTCTAGGGCGAGAACTGTATGAGAAGTTTAAAAAATTAGATGTTGAAATACGCGAAACGACTTCTCATAATCAAATCCGTGACTTGCCGGGGGGAAATGACTCGCAAAAATATCGAATTGCCAAATCTACGCTCGTCGTAGGGATCAGAAAAACGTTAAAGTTTGATACATCGAAACCTTCAGCTGAGTATGCTATTCCATTGGCGACTGGGTGTATGGCTCATTGTCATTATTGCTACTTGCAAACAACCCTTGGACAGAAGCCATATATTCGAACCTATGTAAATCTGGATGAAATTTTTGATCAAGCTCAGAAATATATGGACGAGAGAGAGCCAGAATTGACTCGCTTTGAAGCTTCTTGTACTTCTGATATTGTAGGAATCGATCATCTAACCCATTCCCTATTTAAAGCTATTGAATTTATTGGGAGAACGACGTATGGAAGATTGCGATTTACAACGAAATTCCACCACGTAGATCATTTGCTCCATGCCAAGCATAACGGGAATACTCGTTTTCGATTTAGTATTAACTCAGATTATGTGATCAAAAACTTTGAATTAAAAACTTCTTCCCTTGAGCAAAGAATTGAGGCCGCAGTAAAAGTAGCCAAAGCGGGTTATCCTCTTGGTTTTGTAGTGGCACCACTTTATATGCATGAAGGATGGGAAGAGGAGTATCTAAAGCTTTTTCAAATGCTTTCCGATAAAATACCAAAAGATTTATCCGAACATATTACCTTTGAATTGATACAACACCGATTTACAAAACCCGCAAAACGGGTGATTGAAAAAAACTATCCGAAGACTAAGTTGAAAATGGATGAAGAGGAACGGAAAGTAAAATGGGGAAGATATGGTATTGTAAAATATGTCTACGACACTGACCGAGCAAAGGATTTACAAGAGACAATTGAAGAATATGTCCAGCAGTTTTTTCCAGACTCGGTCATTGAATACTTTACTTAGGATGATGAACCTGTGAGGTTGTGGAGTATTCACCCAAAATATTTAGATTCAAAAGGTTTAGTAGCACTCTGGAGGGAATCGTTACTTGCCCAAGCAGTTTTAAGTGGACAGACGAAAGGATATACGAAACATCCTCAGCTACTTCGATTCAAACAACATGAACAGCCTTTCCAAGCCATTACTACTTATTTAGCGTATATTCTTCAAGAATCTAAAGAACGAGGATATCGTTTTGATGAGACGAAAGTGAGTGACACTGGTACTAAATGCAAAATCAAAGTGACGAAAGGACAAGTTGATTATGAATGGGGATGGTTACGCGAGAAGTTGAAGGTGCGTGATCCATCTTTTTTAGAGACATGGAAACATATCCAGCAAAATGAAGTACATCCATTGTTTGAAATAGTAGACGGCGGAATAGAAGCGTGGGAAAAAATGAAGTAGCCACCATGAATGTCCGCTACTGGTGCTGGATTCATGGATGGTGGATTTGAATCATAGATTGGAATAAAACGATTTTGAAGGAGATATCCATCTATGGTAACTTTTCCTGTTCACATTCACACAAAGCTTTACTCCCCGAATCAACACATCCATGTCTATGAACCCGAAGTGTATGGATTGTCTAATCAGACCGTGCAGCACCAGATCAATCGTAAGATCCAGACAACGCTGAGCCACTTACTTCGTGATCAGGGTTTAGGACAGCCTGGCCTTCAGGAGATGGTAGGGAATTTTGAGATTAAGACCAATGAACGAAATATTTTAAGCCTTGTTTTAGGAGTGTACTCCTTTACTGGAGGGGCACACGGTAACACGGTCATTCGTCCCCTCACCTTTGATACGACTACAGGGCGGCAGTACCAACTGAAGGATTTATTTAAGCCAAATAGTGATTATGTAGCAAAAATTTCTGATATGATTCGACTGCAAATTAAGGAACGCGATCTTCCTGTGTTTGAACCCTTTAAGAGCATAAAACCTGATCAAGATTTCTATATTGCCGATAAGTCATTAGTTATTATGTTCCCACTATACGAACTCCTTCCTTACGTCTACGGAATCCCTTATTTTCCTATTTCTGTATACTCCTTACGAGATATCGTAAACGAAGAAGGGCCGCTCGGAAGGATGATGGGTTAGAACGAAAGTAGATACTTAGTATTTTTCGATAAAGATTTGACCGCCACAGGTTTTCGAGCATGTTAAATGTTGTCTTTGTCGAACATAGATTCTATCTGGTTTTATAGGGGTTTAGTATAGTACGACAAGGAATAACAAAAGCACCATCAACAGAAAAGTTGATGGTGCTTTTACATTTATCAAAAAACTCGGTTTCTGCATAAGTTAAAAGATTTGTAGATAATCGCTAGAATGAATCGAATGGTTTTCCATGCTGTACGATCCAGTGTGTATAGCTGACGTGGTAGAGATTGTTCAACCGCAACACTTTTACTATACAAAATATCAAGGTTTAGTTAGAGAAATCTATCACCTGTGGCAGAAGGACGAGCAATATGTCAATATCGTTGAATTGGAACCCTTTTTAACAAAGCACGATCTTTCCATTAGCGACATGGTAGATATTGTAGCGAACACGATTACCACGGCAATAGAACGTGGTATATCATGCTACTCGATTAAGGGATTTAGCTAGTTTGCGCAACTTAGTAAGGATCGGACAAGATCTTGCTAGTATGGGACATATACGGGGTCGAGAAGAGATTAGAGAAGCTATCAATCAAGCGGAAAGGCGCATAAGCGAAGTAACCAACAGTACAGTCGAGGAAGGTACATTATCCCCTTTGTCTGATGCCCTTTTGAGGTACACAGGGAATTTAGAAGAGAAGTATGTGGCAGGCTCTCCGATTGTTGGGATTCCTAGTGGTTTTCAGGACTTAGACCACATGTTAACCGGCTTTAAAAAGCAAGAACTTATTATTCTTGCGGCCCGTCCGAGCATGGGGAAAACGGCCCTCGCTATCGATGAATGATAAAAAATGTGTAATAATCCCTTAGGCTTATAGAAAATACTTGGATAAATTTTGGGGTATATTCGGAGTTAGGAGCAAAGAGAGCTTGTCCAGAGGTTGTATTTTGAACGGTTAGACTGTCAGATTAGGAGTGAGAAATCCACTTTTTATCGGATTAAGAAAAAGGCACATTGAGAGGTATTGGGGTACATTCCTTATATGATTAAATAATGAAAAAAGTGTAGTTTTGTTATACAATATTAGAATAGGCTTCTTATCATAGCATGTAAACCGATGAGGGCAGGTATCCATCCTGTCCTTTTTCGCTGGATTGGAAGGGAGAAGATAACATCGATGCGAGACAACAAGGCTATTAAATTTGTACTCATTATGATGATTGCTTTACTAGTGGTCGGATTCGTTGGCAATGGAATGGTACATGCAGAAGGGAATTTTATCGATCAAACACCGATTAATGGAGAGTTTAAGGATGATTTAGCAGGTACATCTACAACAAAAGAGAAAGGATTCTTGGAGAAGGCAGGTGATTGGCTCTCGGATACGTGGGATTTTATTTGGGAGGGAGCTAAGGATCTAGCTGCTGGAATTTGGCAAGAAATATGTGATTTGTTTGCTTTCATTGCTAGTATTGTCATGGAGTTTATTGGCTTTTTTGTAATGGGAGTTGGTGTTCTAATGACTTGGATGATGTATAAAAGGAAACGGAACGACCTTCCAGCTATGTTCCAACGCGCGGGAGAATACCTAACAGGCATAGACAATAACAACCCACATGGAAAGTTAAGCGATGTAAAGGTAACTGATAAGCAATTGGCATATGCGGCGGATTTTGCGTATCATAACAATATTCCTGATGATGAATTAGAAAAGTTGGGTGTGGAATGGAAACTAGGACCACAAATTGATTCTATAAATGGACTTCAAGCAAAGACTTTTGTCAATGGAGAAACAAATGAAATTATTATTTCATTTAGAGGAACAGAAGGAACAGGTGACTATTTTTCAGATGCCATCTTAGCAGTAGGTCTTGATTCATATGTACCACAATCAGGAGCCGCTAAACAGTTTGTGGAACAACTAATTAATAGCCCAAAATATAAAGGATATCAATTTTCTTTAACAGGCCATTCCCTTGGCGGGTATATAGCTAATGAGGTAGGAATGACCTATCGGATACCCACAGTCGCTTTTAACGCACCCGGTAAAAACCTCTATCCTAATATAAATGCTTCACTGGCTACAGGTTATGCAGGTGGAGCGGGAACATATGCAATTAATATGAGTGATTATCGGAATCGTAGACAAGCTTATAACGAAGCAGCCGGTAACTTTGATGGCTTAATTAGGAATTATAACTCCTATGAAGACGTAGTCGGCTCGGTAGGGTACCGTCCCGGAGAAACATATGTAATAGATCGAAAGGGCGAAGTTACTCATAAGAAAGGGTTGGATAATAACATCATGAAAGGGATCGAATCAAGTATCAATAATGGAGTAACTGAAAACCATACAATGTCAAACTTCACTGGAGAAGTGGATGGAAAGCCTGTTTCTACTCCTATTACTTCCATTTACACGAAAAACAATGGAAATATAGTTCCAAGAAAATGATTGGAGGATGTGATTATATGATGGAGATACGGAGAACCAGAAGATTATGCCTAGGCTTACTAGTTGTTTTAATGCTGATAGCACTTGCTGGATGTGGTTCACCAAGAGAAGATCTATCTAAAATGACTCCAGAAGAAGAACAAAAGGTGAAGGAACAAGCAAGGCAGTATATCAAAGAAAAATATCATAAAGAGTTTGCGGTTAAAGAGATCTTCAAGAGTCGTGTCACGGGAGCCAGCTATGACGTGAGAGGTACGATTCAAGATGGAAAAAATACTCCCTTTACGGTAATGATAGAGCCACCAAAAGAAATACGTGATACATATATTCGTAGATTATTTTCTGACGAATTAAAACCCCCTATTAAGAGGTTAGCGGAACAAACATTTGACTTGAGATTGATGGAAGATAACCTTATATGTAGCTTTAGAGATGGTATGGGAGCGAAATATACAGGGGAAATTCCTTCGGTATTTGAAGTTCTAAAGAAAGGTGATAAGGATTTATATTTTCAAGTTAACCTTGAAGTATACGAGAAAAGCGATCAAGCTCAAAAGGAGATTTCAAACTTCCTACAATCGTTAAAAGAGATGAATTTCCATGAAGTGACGGTTGTGGTGTATGTGTACGATAATCGCTTAAAGTCAGCTTCAAAGAAAGAGGATGCAGATACGTATTTGCTGTATAGATACAATATTACTCCCGATGATATTCAAACCATTGATATCAACAATCTAGAACCATATAAAACAAAAATCAAAGAGTAACGATGATTGGGTCCAATCTGGGAAGTTATCGGGAATGAAGAAGGTATATACCGTGTTAAAATGATAGTATGAGAAGGTCGAATTGAGACGACACGGCTTTTGTTAGAGTATAAGACATGTGGGTCCCATTTCTGTATAGGGTGGGGCTTTTTCATGTTGCAAGGTGGTGAACATGTGGCAAGACGGGGAAAGAAGCTGGACGATGAGTTGAGAGAGCAAATAAAGGCTCACTATGCATCATGTGGCAATTTAAACGAGACGGCTAGAAAGTTTCGTGCCTCATGGTCGACTGTCAAAAAAATAGTAGCTGCGAATCCAGATTCGTTTCACAAACTACGAGAACAAAAAAAGCACGAGCACATAGAGAAATCGTGGTCAGTTATCCATGCTTATATTGATCGCCTTCATGATCCGGAGTTGATTCAGAAGACGAATGCACGAGATAGCGCAATAGTAGCAGGTACTCTATGGGATAAGTTAAACCGAGAGAAGGAACTAGCTTACAAGGGGCAAGAGATCGAACTCAAACGGCGTGAGCTTGAACAGAAGAATAAAGCGCCTGAAACGCCTAATGTAAAAATCTATCTAAATGCGTTGAAAGGCGAGTACCAGGACAGTTTCATATATAACTGCTGATCTAGCTATTGAGACCCTCCAAGAGGCTTTACACAAATGCTCACCTAAAAAAGGATTGATTTTGCATAGTGATCAAGGTGTTCAGTTCACTTCTAAATCCTTTACTGAGTTCTGTTCGCAGAACGGAATTGTACAAAGCATGAGTAAGTCAGGATGCCCCTACGACAATGCTCCAATGGAATCATTCTTCGGAAAACTGAAGCATGAGCACTTGAATCACTACGTGATTAAAGATCTTGATCATTTAAACCAATTAATTGAGGACTATATTTTTCGCTATTATCACCATATACGACCTCACAGTGTCTTAAATGGAAAAACTCCAATGGAGGTATAGTCGATTTGTTTTTTTCAATGGAGTGTTACAATTTTGCTTGACCAGGTCAATTTGTAGATAATCGCTAGAATGAATCGAATGGTTCTCCACAAATTGACCTTACTTTGATTTCTGATTTTGAATTTATAGATTCATGAATCTTTGCTACAGGGTCTATTGATTGGGGGTTTAGAGAAAGTTTTGTCACTAATATATCTCTCGATTGTCCGACCTCAATATATTCTTCAGCAGTTTGAAGATAAAGTAAAGCCTTTCTCATCTCAGCCAGTTGGGATTCCCCCGAGAATTTAAATAAATCTGTCCAAAACCAAAAAGGACAGGTAACCAAAATAAGAATAAACTCGTTAAAGCTTTTGGCAATTTTTCCTGCTTGGCCCTCCGAGCTTATGTAGACGATTGGTCGCTTCTCGACGTTATCTTTTCCCCATAAAGTAAAGAGCCCACCTGTACCATCTTTGGCGATGATAATCACTTGATCATCAACGACTATGTCTGACTCTAGTTCGATTGAATAAGGTTTCACAATTTCAAAGTCATAAGGCCATGTAAGTATATTGGTGGTTTCGCTGTCAGATACTATTTTGCTATATAAGTTTGGAACTTCCAAATTTATTACCTCCCATTAAGTACGAACAATATTAGCGTCCTATTTTAGCATGAGCTGTGTGTGGTCGACTACGGCATTTGTTATTCTTCTCTTAAAGTAGTGGGACTTCGTAATCTAAAAGCATTGCTTGCACAATAGATACTGATTTTGATCAACATTTTCTCAGCATTCAGCAAGGAAAGTCCAAGTTTGTAATTCAAGTTCTGTGTAATTGTATTGATGAGAGATTTATTGTGCCTGTTCGTAAAATTGGACAGAAGTGGGATGATTACCTTTGCCGCGTTCAATCATCAATACAGATCCTAAATTCCATACGTTTGCAAGGTTATTGACTGATCTTAATCGAATTAAGTAGATAAACCTCTGGAAGGATGTGGATCAAACTGAATCATTTTTCTATGCCCTATGCTCTTCATTACTCTTCTGGGGTGAAGTATCATGCAACTGAGTTTTTAAAGAAAAAGAGAGAAGATTTATCCCAATATGAGCGCTTAAAAGGAGAATGTTACTGTGCAAGCTGTTATGAACTACTGTTAGAAAGACTTGGAGTACAACCTACTCCAGAGGAGATACCCCAAGTATCACATGTGGATCATTCGAAATCGAAACAGGATACTTACTTTCGTCTGTGGCCTGATACCATTCCTCACTTAAACGGATGCTATTTTAAGAATCCATATACTGATATTGAATTAGCTTCAGAAGACTACGGCATTGAGAGTACAGGGTCAGGCGCGAGAAGAGTATACCTACTCAATATTTTAGATGCGGAGCCAACCAATTTCGTACAATCCATTAATTTCGATGAATCATTCACTTCTGGTGAAAGAAACCATTTACAAGGAGATACGGATTGCACTCAACGTCCAGCCCATTTCCTGGAGTCAATCTATGAACGACATGGTATGAGTGGGTGGAAAGAAACCCAAGTGAGAACAGAGGACGGAGATACGATGAGGATTGCCGATTTACTTACTACGGTGGATAAGGCAGCTGAACGAGTAGATCAATATGACGGTGACGAAGAGGGACCCATCTGCATCCTTCATGGAACAATCAAGCGCTGTGAGGAGAATAATGGTGGGTATGTTCAACTAGATTTAACGACTGATAGCAGACCTATTGTTCGTTTGATAGTGAATAAAGATAGCGTCTATCGAGTCGATGATTTACGTTGTCTACGGAAGCGAGAAATTTCTTGCTATGGGAGACTAACCCGATTCAGTAGGAACTTGATTACTATGAACCTAGAATCGCTCGATCGGCAACTTGCGTTCCTAGATAAGCACCTATATCCTGAGAATCCACGCCCCAAGATATATCCACCTATTCAGTCTTCGAGAATCCGAGACAAGTTTAAAAAAATCTTTGGGGGCTTTACACCTGACATACTTGGGAAGGGGAATGATTTCTTCCAGCGCTATGGGCATATATCCGTAGAGGATAAGCAGGTCATACGATCACAGATAAAAGAATCACTTGATTCACTGGAAAGAGAAAGAAAGGATACGGAAAATGCGATTGCAGATTTAAAGAAGCAGCAATTGGATCTTGCTAATCAAACTGGTTCAGTATATATGGAGATTGAGCAATTAAATCAAACTATGCAGAATACAACGGAAATCATTAGTCAATATGAACAGAGTATAAGACATAAGTTTCATCAAAAAATGAAATGGCCTGATGCTCCCGAACGAATTAAGATTTTAATGAGTGATCAAGAAAGCAGACTGCGACGAATTAAAGAGTTGGAACAGCAACAAACATATTTCTTTGATGACGAACCTCTTATCCAATTGGAACAAATTCTGCGAGTACTCAATCAGGAATACAAAAAAATCACAAGGAAACTAGATTCGATCGAACAGGTGATTCATAACCATCAGAAGCGTGTGGAAGCTGAGAAGAAGTGGAAGGGCATTTACCAGGATCCCGAAACAGAAATTTGGAAGATCCCCCTTGTTGCTTATCCAAAAGCTAAACACGTACTGGTTGGATTTAAAATAAAACCATTTCAAGATAATGCCTATACGTGGAGAGTTTGTTGTTATACGCAGGCTTGTGACCAGCAAGATTTCCAACTTCTTTCTGATATGCCCTTTAGAGAAGCACATTCTATCATCGATGCGAGACAGGATCGCCCATATGAAGCTATATCGAGATTGGAAAGGATGGTTCGGAGTCTCCTTGGAGAAAGGAGATAATCGGTTATCAACCTACACAGGAGATTTGCTTGTATTGCAAAGATAACATGAAGTGGGGACCTGACCCTCCTCACACATAAGAAATTCTTAATACAATTGACAATTCTATATATGCATCTGTATTATGTCTACAGATTCCCTTATTTTCCTATTTATGTATACTCCTTACAAGATATAGTAAATGAAGAAGGGCCGCTCGGAAGGACGATGGGTTAGAACGAAAGTAGATATGTAAAAAAGGTTGGAATTCACAATTTATCTGTGAATTCCAACCTTTTGATTTAAAGAGAACTTATGCTACATGATGACTTTGACTGCTCATATTAGCAGCAGTTAACTCGATATTAAATTAATCAAGTTTAACTATTCTAATGTTGGCAGATGGAACAGTATTTCCACTTCCAATAGAATTAATTAATCCGAATATTCCACCGACACCTGTGTTTGCATTAATTAATTCCAGATCTGAAGTATCATCGACTGTAATGATGGCCCCTCCAGACAACGTAACTATATCTGCTAAAGCACTAGATCCTGCTCTACTTAAAACAATTTCATTCCCACCTAATCGCAAACCAAGTGTCGGTGGAGTTGTAGTTGGAATGGGTTCTGTTACTGAAAAGCCTTCTGTCGTCGCGTTATACTCTACTAGGTAAATACCTGGCTGGAGACCTATACTAGAACTCGGAGGAAAAAAGCTTATATCAGGACCTTGTAGAACTAAACTGGTATCAAAAGTGATAGCTTCTTTGCTTTCTACAGTTGCAATAGCACTTAGAGCAAGAAAAGCCATGTTAGGAGGTATGACCGGTGCTACTGACCCAGGGGTACCTGGTGGTCCAGGAGTACCTTGCGGTCCAGGAGGTCCGGATGTACCGGGTGTACCAGGGGTCCCTGCTTCCCCTGGTGGTCCTGCAATGCCTGGCCCTTGCGGTCCTTGCGGTCCGGGTGTACCTGCGCTCGTTCCAGCACTATCCAAGACATTCTCTAATTTCTCATTTAAGATCCATTCTTTCTTAGCTATCACGTTAATGGTATCCTGAACACTTTGGTTGATCGCTAATAGATCCGTAAGAGTAGGATTAAGCGCAGAAGACACCCCAGGGAGTGTTCCGAGAACGTACTGCAACTTCTCACCTTCTGCATTGATAATATGACTTAGTCCTAGTTCCTCTAGAGCAATCGAAGATAAAAGTAAATTAATCGCATCATCTCGGGTCACAGAGATATTAGGGCTTACATTCGGTATATTGGGATAAGACATATTGCTCACCTCCTGTTGAAATCCATTTTCATTTTCATATATAGCTTATGCTCAAAAAAGAAAAGTGTATAAACAATTTGCTCCAGTAAATGGGTGGAGTGAAAATTGTTTTGTTCTATAGAAGATTTTTGCTTATGAAACTTGTAAAATAGATAGATTCACTTGGTTCCAAATATAAAAAAAACATATATTATACTATGAATCTATGAAAATGAAGGAGGTAGAGTATGTCACAAGCTAGCATTCCTAGCATTACACCTAATATAGCCATCACTAGAGAGGATTCGATTAATCTTTTGCTAATCTCTATCGCTCTCGAAGAGATTGGTCTTAGTAATATTTTAAATGCAGAAGGTGAAAAACTTCAGTACGTTCTAGGAACATTGCATAGATAGATTACTTGGCGACAAGTTAGGTTTGAATTTAGTTCTGATGCTTCTAGACCGTGGTCTGGGGGCTTTTTTCATATGTAAAAGGTGAAGTATCGTAGTGCCTAATGAAAGATCATTTGTTTGTAGCCATCCTTACATGTAAAATAAGTAAGTCTATTTTTTTGAAGGAATCATGATGGAATTGAAGGAGGATTATATGTTATTTATTGACAACCAAGGGATCTATGACCCGAGAGTGAACTTAGCAATCGAGGAGTATGCATTAAAGTATTTGGATCTAGCTGACTCCTATTTATTGTTTTATATAAACGAACCATCGATTATTATTGGGAAACATCAAAATACAGTGGAAGAAATTCATGTGGATTATGTGAGGGATCATGATATTCATGTCGTACGGCGCCTTTCGGGTGGAGGAGCTGTGTATCATGATTTTGGAAACTTAAACTTTAGCTTCATCACAAAAGATGATGGAAAAAGCTTTGCCAACTTTAGAAAATTTACTGAACCAGTTGTACAAGCCCTTCATCAAATGGGCGTACAAGCTACTTTATCTGGTAGAAACGATTTGCTGGTTGATGAAAAGAAAATATCAGGTAATGCACAGTTTTCAACACGTGGGAGGATGTTTAGCCACGGTACATTAATGTTTCAAGTAAATATCGAGCCACTGGTTCATGCATTGCAAGTAAAGCAAGAGAAAATTCAATCCAAAGGGATTAAATCGGTCCGTAGTCGTGTGGCTAATATTAGTGATTATCTAACTGAATCGATGACTATTGAAGAATTCCGACATCGATTACTAGGGTCGATCTTTGCAGGACAAATCCCAATTCCAGAATATAGGCTAACTGATCATGATTGGGAAAAGATCAATGAAATATCTCGTGAACGTTATCAAAATTGGGATTGGAATTTTGGAGAGTCTCCGGTATTTAATGTTCAGCATTCAAAACGCTTCCCGATCGGTTCAATCGATGTTCGCTTACAGGTAGGGGAGAAATCCATGATCGAGAGTTGCAAGATCTATGGTGATTTCTTTGGTGTGGGTGATGTCTCTGACCTAGAGAAAAGGCTAGTCGGTATTCGCTATGACCGTCAATCGCTAGAGGAAGCGTTATGTGATGTAGATATCCCCTATTATTTTGGGGATTTAGCGAGAGAAGAGTTTCTTGATTTTTTATATTAGATAGTAGTAGGATTTTATTAATGCCTCCAGGAAGCAGTCTGGAGGCATTTTTTCATTAGGGATAGATGTTGTTGCTAACACCGTACATATTTGCGCTTGAAGCCAATCCTTCCTTTGTCTATCTGTTTTTGAATTCGTTCGGAAACAAGTGAGAGACTGCTTGTTTTCGTGTCTTTTTTGATTTCGACAGTGCCTATAGCTGTAGCTGTTTGGACCGCTTTATTATGGAGCGGGAGATAGGAGAGAGCTACTGTATAGACAAAGTTGTTCATAGAGGATTTCGTTCTATCAGGGGAATCGTGAATGGTATCCTTCACCTGATCGAGCATCTCGGCTATTTTACTGGTGCTAAATTCACTGTCTGGTCGATTACCTAGAAGCCAGCAGTAACAACTCCAGCCTGCCGACATTCTTAGATCCTCACCGCACTTGATCCATTTATCAGCAACGACTTGCGCGATATCCGCTTCTGACAAAGTTACTGCAACGACATAGTCAGACAGCATATAAAAATAAGCTCCATCCATCCACCAATCAAAATGTTCCTCTGTCATAATCATGGGGTCTGCGATAACACCAGCAAAATACATGGCATCGTAGTTTCCGCTGGCGTAAAGCTGGTCGGCCAAGGGTTGATTTTTCTTGATCTTCTTCGCGAGTGGTTTCATTTCACCTGTAGTTACCCCAAAAAGAGGCTCGTTAGCCCCATTGCTTTTGTATATTTTTTTCATTCGTTCTTTGCCGAGTGCTTCTAGTTCCTGCATAACCATTTCGAAATTCATCGTATGCACTTCCTTTCCTCATCATTCTTCCACCATTCTAGAGTTATTACTATTTTTCCTTTCTATTTTCTAGCGGCTTTATTGGGTTTCTTTTCTTTGAAAACGGTTGCTTTCCCATTTACTTCTTGATACAATTTTTTTGGTCTTCTACATCGTTATCAATTGGCTTAGATGTATCGTCTGAGCACATTTGTTACATAAATTTGGAGGTAATACTCATGGAAAAAACATTTATTATGGTGAAACCAGACGGCGTACAACGTGCTTTAGTGGGCGAGATCGTGGCCCGTTTTGAGAAGAAAGGCTACCAGCTTGTTGGTGCAAAATTAATGCACGTGTCTCGTGACCTAGCAGAAGCACACTATGCAGAGCATAAAGAGCGCCCATTTTTTGGTGAGCTAGTAGACTTTATTACATCTAGCCCTGTGTTTGCTATGGTTTGGGCAGGTGAAGGTGTGATTGGAACCGCTCGTCATATGATGGGTAAAACGAATCCAAAAGAGGCGGATCTAGGTACGATTCGTGGCGATTTTGGAATAAGTGTTGGCATGAATATTGTTCATGGTTCCGATTCTGCTGAGAGTGCCAAGCGTGAATTGAGCCTTTGGTTTAAAGAAGAAGAAATGAACAGTTATGAAAAAACGTTAAATCGTTGGGTGTAAGGTGATGGTAAGAAAAAAGCTCGGGTTGACCGGGCTTTTTTCTTTTGAGAGGATATAGAGAGAATGTGATAGAGAGTGGGGCATGTACCAGATGTCGTTTCAGTCATATAAAGCTCAGAAACGAGTGATTGAATTTTTACAAACGGCGATCCGGCAAGATCGTGTTGCCCACGGGTACTTGTTTTATGGTCCCAAAGGTACATATAAAAGGGAAATTGCCCTCGAGTTTGCCAAGACAATCAATTGCGAAAAGAGTCAGTTAGATCCGTGTGATATGTGCCTTACTTGTAAGCAGATCCAATCGGGGAATCACCCGGATGTGCTAGTGATTGAGCCAGATGGTAATGTGATTAAGATGGAGCAGATTAAGCAGTTGCAACATCGTTTTCGATATCAACCTGCATCTGGGATGATACGTGTCGTGATCCTGGATTCAGCTGATCAAATGAGAATAGAGACAGCCAACACGTTGTTAAAATTTTTAGAAGAGCCGACCTCTCCTATGTTAGCGATTTTAATAACGGAACAAGAGAAGAGTATCGTGCAGACAGTTCGCTCTAGGTGTCAGGCCGTCCGTTTTGTAGAGCCATCTTGGCTGGAGCAAGCGAAGAGATGGCAAGTGAACGGGATTCAGCCGCCGATGAACTACGTACTAGCACAGTGCTCTCAGGAATTCGAGCAGCTCGAAATGGATTCGGAGGAGTTGGAACGAATCTTTCGTCATGTGATCGAATGGTCTCAGTTGTTAGTAAGTAAGCAATCTACCGCTATCATTACGATTCAAGAGCCATGGTTCCAAGAAATGATCCAGAAGAAGCAAGTGACGCTTGTTCTAGATTTTCTTATGATATGGCTTCGCTATGTCTCGAGATTGGTGATCGGGATGGCGGACGAGAATATGGCTGACTTTATTCAGCAAGGCAGTAATGTAGCAAAAAGAATGACTCAATCTGCGTGTGCGAAGATGATCGAGCAGGTTATGATTACGAGGAAACTAGTAGCTAGACCTGAGCTAAGCAACCAATCATTAATCGAGCAATTCGTCATCCGGTTACAAAAAGATGCTCCTAGTGATTGGACGAAACTGGGCTATAATTAAGCCGTTTTGAGAGGATATGAACATAGATGAGATACCTAACAGCAGGAGAATCACATGGTCCACAACTTACATTGATTATAGATGGTGTGCCGAGTCAAGTTCCTTTTTCGAAAGAGGAGATTGACCATCAGTTGCATCGTAGGCAAAAAGGACATGGTCGTGGCCGACGGATGCAGATTGAGCGAGATGAAGTCCAAATCATGAGTGGCGTCCGTTTTGGTAAGACGACCGGGGCACCGATTGCGTTAGTGATCGAAAATAAGGATTATACGCATTGGCAAAAGGTGATGAATCCGTTTCCGATGCAGGAAGAAGCAGATAAGAGAAAATTAACGCGTCCACGCCCGGGACATGCGGATTTAAATGGAGCGATAAAATATGACCATCGGGATTTGAGAGATGTCTTAGAGCGTTCGAGTGCGAGAGAGACGGCGGCTAGAGTGGCGGCTGGAGCTTTTGCACGGCAGATTCTAACGTTATGTGGAATCGAGATTGCAGGGCATGTACTACAGATTGGTGGAGTGAAGGCAGGACGAGTTCTTCATGTTCCTCTGGCTGAGTTCATAGCTCGAACAGAAGCATCACCTGTACGTTGCTTAGATCCAGAAGCAGAACAGGCTATGATGAAAGAGATTGATGATGCGAAGGCAGAAGGGGATTCGATTGGTGGTATCGTGGAAGTAATTGTAGAGGGGATGCCGATCGGCCTCGGAAGCCATACTCAATGGGACCGAAAGCTAGATGCGAAAATTGCGCAAGCGATCGTGAGCATCAATGCGTTTAAAGGAGTCGAGTTTGGAATTGGCTTTGAGGCGGCTCATTTGCGTGGCTCACAAGTTCATGACGAGATTATCTGGTCGAAGGAGCGTGGATTTACCCGTGCTACCAATCGTCTAGGTGGTTTCGAGGGTGGTATGACGACCGGTGAAGAGATGATCGTCCGTGGTGTGATGAAGCCGATTCCTACTTTGTACAAGCCGCTCATGAGTGTGGATATCGATACAAAGGAGCCATTTGCTGCAAGTATTGAGAGATCAGACTCTTGTGCAGTTCCAGCGGCTAGTGTGGTAGCAGAAGCAGTAGTCGCTTGGGAAGTGGCTCAAGCCCTACTTGAAAAATTCCCTGCTGATACAGCGGAGGAATTAATTGAGCAAGTCCTACGCTACCGAGAGCATACGAGACACTTTTGATGGGAGTGTGAGTACATGAGAAAACTAGAGATCTCGTTACCTAAGCAGTCCTACTCAATCTTAATTGGTTCAGGATTACTAGCGAAGTTGCCTGATCTATTAGAAACGCATGGTGTTCAAAAACAAGATCGCTTATTTCTCATCACAGACGATCTGGTGGCTATTCACTATTTGGAGCCAGTTCGAAGAAGTCTCTCTGAAGCTGGCTTCTCGCTCGAATTTGCGGTTGTCCCCCATGGTGAACAATCAAAATGTATAGCAATCTATGAATCGTTGATGGGGAAGTTGATAGAGGCAGGGTGCAATCGAAAAAGTGTCATCCTAGCATTAGGTGGGGGAGTAATCGGGGATTTAGCTGGATTTGTAGCGGCTACATACATGCGTGGAATTCGTTTCTTTCAATTGCCCACAACTCTTCTGGCACACGACAGTAGTGTAGGTGGGAAGGTAGCTATTAATCACACGTTAGGTAAAAATATCATGGGCGCCTTCTATCAGCCTCAAGGTGTTATCTACGATGTAGACACCCTACAAACATTATCAACACGAGAGCTTCAATCAGGGTTTGCTGAAGTGATTAAACACGGATTAATCTGGGATCCATCTTTCGTCGACTGGTTATTCAAAAGCAAAGAAGAGCTTTTACAGAGAAATCCTAACTATCTCATCGAAGCCATCGAAAGAGCATGTGCGGTCAAAGTAGCCGTCGTCAGCCAAGACGAAACGGAACAAGGAATCCGTGCCATTTTAAACTACGGGCATACCATCGGTCATGCCATCGAAGGAACCACTTCCTACAGCACCTACACCCACGGAGAAGCTATCTCGATCGGCATGGTCGGATCAGCGTGGATGAGCGAGCAACTCCACTCCTCCAACCAAGGATTAACCCAGATGACTGAGGAGCTACTAACTCACTTCTGCCTACCTACAAAGCTACACACACCTTTACCAGAAGATGAGCTAATGGACTATCTACGCCGAGACAAGAAGCACACTTCTACTGGCTTCACCTTCGTCCTATCACCCACGTGCGGACAAACTCGAATTACAGAGCACGTCCCAGAGGGCCTAATCCGCCAAGCACTGCGTAAGATAGGGGCTTGCTGATGCTAAAGCTAAAGCCTACGGTAATTAGTACTAACTAAAAACAATCGGGGACTCTAAAATCTTTGATAGGCCTGTTGATAAACCAGTAAATGAGATTGGAATAGGGGCAATGTATCTAGCTACTGCGATGTTAGTGAGTCTACTTAGCGTAGTCCTTTGAAGCAGGGGCGTTTTGAGGCAAATGTTTGAGCTGTTTTTGCGAGTTTTTGCCACTTGCCCTTGCTTCGAAGGATGAAGCGGACTTGCTTTTCCACATCCTCGCAGGCTCACTATTTGAGCTGTGGCTAGATACATGCTCCTGAACAAACTTCATTCAGTAATACTCCATCCATTGCTCACTTCTACGAAAATTTAGACCTTTCCGCCTTCAACTATTGTAAAATATAAAGAAAGGGAGGAATACATCTATGATCAAATCAAAAAAATCCATTCATGGCTTACCTGTCTATCAACCAGGAAAACCCCTAGAAGAAGTAAGACGAGAACTTGGTCTAGAGCGCATTATCAAACTAGCTAGTAATGAAAATCCATTTGGATCATCAAAGGCAGTTTGGAAAGCAATCGAGCAAGGAAAGGACTCTCTTCAACTTTACCCCGAAGGATCCGCTCCCACTTTACGTGAAAAAGTAGCTGAGCACCTCGAAGTAGATGCACGACGTCTCATCTTTGGAAATGGGTCAGATGAGATTGTTCAAATGATTGCTCGTACATATCTAGAACGGGATACAGAGGCGGTGATGGCGGATCTTACCTTCCCCCGTTATGAAACAGTAACCAAAGTAGAAGGAGCTACGCCAATTCGAGTCCCTTTGAAAGAAGGTATCCATGACCTTGAAGGAATGCTCTTAGCGATCACGGAAAAAACAAGAGTGGTCTGGATCTGTAATCCGAATAACCCTACGGGCACGATAGTCAGTCGCACAGAACTCGAATCATTCTTAGACCAAGTTCCAGATCACGTCTTAACCGTGCTGGATGAGGCATATGCGGAATATGTAACCGATTCCAGTTATCCAGATTCCTTGTCTTTACTTGATTACAATCCAAATATTATTGTTCTACGAACCTTCTCTAAAATTTATGGCTTGGCGGCGCTACGGGTTGGATTTGGAGTTGCGCATCCAGAAGTGGTAACAGAGTTAAACCGGGTACGGGAGCCTTTTAATGTAAATCGTTTGGCTCAATTAGCAGCCAGTAGTGCCGTGGAAGATCAAACATTTGTTTTTTATTGCCGCAATCAAAATGAGAGCGGACGTAAACAAATTACGGAGTGCTTGGACCGATTAGGCTTATTTCACTATCCCTCTCACGGAAATTTCATCTTATTTGATACAGGTTTTCCAGCCAATGATGTCTTTCAGTTCTTACTTCATCGTGGAGTGATAACCCGTTCTGGAGAAGGGCTCGGATTTCCGACATTCCTGCGTGTTACCATTGGTAGTAAAGAGGAAAATGAGATTTTTTTGAAAGAACTTGAGGCTTTCTTAGAAGAGTATAAATATTAGAAATTACTTGCATTTCAGATAATAAGTGGGTTATATTTAGTGTACAGTATGGTTTCTCTCCACTCCTATCCTATATTGCCATGTTAGAACCGAGTAACGGTTCTTTTTTTTGGTTTGTCCACATAATGTGGGATGAGGAGGGTTGTCTATGGGCGGGCGGATCTGGCATTTTTCATTGGAATTTTTCTTTGTTTTAATCTGTATTTTCATTTTGAAAACATGGGTATTTCCTTTTTTTATCTCTATTTGGTTCCCTATTAGTGATATGACAGAGCTTCTTCATGAATGGACTTTGCTCATGGTTGGAGTGATTACTTTATTCGCTTACATGGGTCTAGGTTCTACTGCTAAGTGGAGCTATCACCTTAACTGGAAGGTATCGAGCACCTTATTTTGTTTCTATCATTTGCCTTTTTTTGTTCTACCATGGACATGGTCCCAGCAAATGCAGGCGGATTGGACATATCTAGTAGGTGAGCTATTTGTGCTTTTTGGCTTGCGAGAGTGGGATTCACCGTTCTCTATATTGATTATCTCTTGTGTAGCATTCTTGTTTGGTAGATGGATGAAGATAAAAGAAAAGGATGAACAGGGAGGAAAACTCGTTTCTAAACATAAAGTATTCGTTCAGAAATAATTAGATTTATCAAGTATTGAGTAAAAAGATTGTCATTCTCGCTTTTTTTTGTCACAATGGACAAAGATCTCTAAAGAGGAGAATGAACATGAGCCAAGAGGTTGACTTAACCCTCCATGTCCGCTATCAGCGAGATGAGTGGAATGGGCGCCAGCAGGCAACTCCTTTTTCACTATCGCCAGAAGCGTATGTGAAATTGATTGATAAACTAAAAATCTCTGAACAAGAAATTCGTCAAGTATATCTCCCGATCGCTTCCCGCTTTGTGGAGCTATATCGTCATTTACAACAAGCTCCGCGTACTGCTAATATTCCACTCGTTATTGGAGTTGCAGGCAGTGTCGCAGGTGGAAAGAGTACGATTGCTCAGATTTTTCACACGTTATTCGAAGATTCGCTGGGTGACGGCTCTGTGGCAGTTGTATCAACAGATAGCTTTTTATACCCGATGAAAATCATGACTGAGAAAAATATGTTACATCGAAAAGGCTTTCCTGAGAGTTATGATATGGAAGGATTCGTCCGCCTTCTCTATAAATGTAAGTCTGGCTTTTCGAACTTTCAGGTCCCGATTTACTCACATGATACGTATGATATATTGCCAGATGAAACCCTTACATTCACACGACCGAAAATGGTGATTGTAGAAGGGTTAAATGTGTTACAAGTGGTTCCGGTCCAGTTAGATTTTCTGAAGCGAACTTCATGGATTGCCGCAGATTTTATAGACATTTCAATCTATGTAGATGCAGAAGAAGAGAATCAGATCAATTGGTATCTAGATCGAGTCAAAAGGCTTTGGAAGGAAGCGAAAACAAACCCATACTCCTATTATCATCAATTTACTTTACTAAGCGAAGAGGAGCTATTAAACCGGGCAACGAATGTATGGAATGAGATTAACCATGTAAATCTACATAACTATATCTTACCTTCACGCGAACGAGCCGATGTGATTCTACATAAAAATGGTGATCACTCCGTTTCCGATATATATGTACAGAGGAAATTACGGATTTGAATATGACTAACTTAACACCCTTTCGTCCAAACTAGCATTAATAGAGATGAAAGGGTGTCGTAGTGAGATGCGAATAGCAGAATGGCTTACCTATGTAGGAATTGATCAATTGAAACAATTACATCGGTACTATGGATGTGAACAAACGGATCAACACTCGAAACATGAGTTAATCTGTAGCTTACTACGTCAAATCAATAAAAAAAGTTATATCCATAACTTGCTGGAAGGGTGCTCTGCGACTGAGTTACGGTTCATTGAGCTAATTACGCTCGATCCAAGCCCAGCCTATACGATGGAAGAGCTACTCGCAAAAGGTCGGGCGGCCTTATCTGGAGAAGAAGGGACCCCTAGGTCATTTGTTGTAGAGGCTTTAAAAAAGGGCTGGTTGTTCCCGGGCTATTCTCACCAAACCCAGTATCTCTATCACATGCCTAGTGATACCAGAGAGCAGATTCAACAAGCATTTGTTCAGTCGTATATTCCTTTTCAGCAATCTTATGCTCCCAGTTGCTATCGTGACGAAGAAAATCAGATGGTATATGACCTACAACGTTTTTTACGATATTTACAGCAAGATATCGTGAGATTGACACAAGATCAAGCGATTTATCGTCAGCAATTTAAGCAGTTACTTCAAACATTTGCGATTCCAGAAGAGCCTATTAAAAGCGGTGGGCCAAGATTTGGTTTTGGGCGAATGTATCATCTATATCCGAATCGCTTCTCACTTCTTTATGATTATGCATACTATGAAAAATACATCTTAGAAGATCAAGGATATCTGGGCGTTACTTCTGCGGGATTGGAACGATGTAATCAACTAGAAGTACAGGAAGGAAAACAGCTCTATCGATTTTGGATTCGTCTCTATCGGCGTCCGATTCCTCAATTACCTATTATTTTAAGATGGATTGGCCTACTCTCTTACCCGAAATGGATATCGGTTTCTGCGATTTATCAAGCAGTCTCTCCTTGGTTAAAGCCGTTCTATTATGAAACAGAGAAATCGCTATTCCAAAAAATCATGGAGATGTTGGTTCACTTGGGGGTTGGGAAGTGGGGAGAGGAGAATCAAGAAGCTTATTTTACTCTCACATCGAATGGAATTAGGTGGATGCATGGCATTTCTGCATTTGGTGAACAAACAATTGAAGAAGGGTTTATTCAGTCGCCGAAGTAGGAAAATGGATTCTTTAACTCGAATGTAATAGTTATAGGTGTAATAGGATAGATACAAAGAGCTACATCTTTGTCAGAGATCGACTCATTCACCCATCCATGCAAGGGGGAAGGCAGATGAGCAACAGTGTTACCGTTTCAGAGA
This sequence comes from Thermoactinomyces sp. DSM 45891, assembly GCF_900119485.1. Classification (GTDB taxonomy): domain Bacteria; phylum Bacillota; class Bacilli; order Thermoactinomycetales; family Thermoactinomycetaceae; genus Baia. Next base: position 143,276 of record NZ_FPJZ01000001.1, on the reverse strand, counting down.
AGAAACAGTTTATCAACTGGTTTTTGAATCGGTATGAGTTACAAAAAAAAGAGGCGGCTTGGCTGCTCAGTTACCTGTCCTCAGATGAACAACTATTAAAACGAGTCCATTTCGTTGATTACGTAGAAAATCTACCTAAAGCGATTCTCATGTCCACGAAATGTGTCAAGAAGCCATCTTTTCAGTTTAAGAAGAAAAAACGGTTAGGTACAGACGTAGAAAGTGCATATTTTGACATCAAGTCTTTTCCAAATGAAGATATTTATATTGGTTTGTATTTTAAAGATTGTGCATCGTGTCCAGAGTTTGCTGCTGTATTGGAGGTAAATCCTTTGGAAAAACAGGATCTCGCACAAGATCAGCTACTAAGTCTGTTCGCGGAGATGTTCCTGGACCATACGATGAAGGAATTTCATAAAAAAGAGTTATATGTCCAGATTGATCAATCTCTAGAAGATCGAGATGAAGAAAGATTTGCTACTTTAACAGCGGAACTACGAAAATTAGAGAAAGACATGATATAATGCTCAGCAGAAGCTGGGTATTTTTTTGTTTGAGATAAGAAGGATGTGGACATGATGAAACTATATACAGTAGATAATAAGGAGTGGCAACAAGTAGCTCCTTTTGTAGATACGTTGATCCTACCTGTAGCCAGCTGTTTTATCGAACAGAAACAGGTGCCTCAAAGTTTTCATCGGTTGGAGCGTGTGGCAGAGCGCGTGGAACAAGGTTTACAGGGCAGGGTGTTTTTACTACCTACCATTGTCGATTATGGAATGGCTCCAGAGTTATTTCGTTCAGTGATTCACAACACCGTTCAATCACTGCAAAAATCTGGATTTAGTCACCTTGTTGTGCTGACAGATGAAAAACACGCACATATGGAGGGTGATGAAAAGCCTGATTCGCCTGTGCTTTCCACGTTTACTAAGGTTGTGTCGTGTGAATTGGAAGATGATACATGGGAACTAGAAAAGCATGTGCGAGAGACAATGGAAGCAATTGTACAAAATTGGCAGAACTCATATTGAAAACTTGTTACGTTTCTCACATGAGTTTTCTTGATTTTTCAGATGCCATTCGCTATTATTGGAGATGTCCTAGTAAAAGAATAAGTCCTAGCATGTGTAAAAGGTTCCGTTTCCCGTGTTTTAGGCGGTTCATGCCGTGTAGAAGGAGGTCGGACTTGTCGTGAGTAAAAAAGTTTCCCGCCGCCAATTTTTAACTTATACGTTGGGTGGGACGGCTGGTTTCCTTGGAATGGGCATGCTTTTCCCTATGATCCGTTTTGCAGCAGATCCTATGCTGAAAAAGGGAGGAAAGGGTGCATTCGTCAAAACAGACTTGAAGGATGATTCAATTAATGAAACTCCTCAAGCAGTTGGTTTTCATGTACCAATAAAAGACGGATGGTATGTTCCAGAAGGTGGGGAGCCCCGTACAGCTTGGGTTATGAAAGGCGAAGATGGAAAAATCCTAGCGCTTTCCCCTATTTGTAAGCATTTGGGTTGTACTGTAGGTTGGGAGAGTAACCCCCAATTCAAGGGTGAATTCTTCTGCCCTTGTCATTTTGGTCGTTATTTTAAAAATGGAATAAACGTTCCTGGTACGCCACCAACTAAACCACTTGATCAATACGAAACCAAAATTGAGGCTGGGCATTTATGGATTGGCCCAATCAAGAAAGTTTAAGTACTCAATCATCGAGGAGGTGTCGCGTTTATGTTGCGCGCGGTCTACAAGTGGGTGGATGAACGCCTCGATATCACGCCGATCTGGCGAGATGTTGCGGATCATGAAGTACCGGAACATGTGAATCCAGCACACCATTTCTCCGCATTTATTTATTGTTTTGGTGGACTGACTTTTTTCGTTGTTATGATTCAAATCCTTTCAGGAATGTTTCTGGCAATGTATTATGTTCCGGATATCATTAACGCCCACGCAAGTGTCAAGTATCTACAAACTGAGGTTGCCATGGGGACGATTGTTCGTGGTATGCATCACTGGGGTGCAAGTGTTGCGATCGTAATGCTATTCCTACATACGTTACGTGTATTCTTCACTGGCTCCTACAAAAATCCACGTGAATTTAACTGGATCGTCGGAGTGTTAATATTCTTTATGATGTTAGGCCTTGGATTTACCGGATACCTATTGCCTTGGGATAATAAAGCTTACTTTGCAACCAAGGTAGGGATACAGATCGCAGAATCAGTTCCATTTATAGGTAGCTATCTTGCTACGTTCTTGCAAGGTGGCGATATGGTAGGGGCAACCACGATTCCTCGATTCTATGCACTTCATGTGTTCTTTTTACCAGCAGGGTTGCTAGGTTTACTAGCTGCTCACTTTATCTTAATACGCCGTCAGGGCATCTCAGGCCCGTTGTAAGCCGTATACGTGAGGAGGGATCCACTTGGCACACAATCAAGACGGAAACCAGAAGCAAGTCCACTATGTGGGAGACTCGCGTGTAAGGGTGAATTCGAAAGAGATGCTCCCCCCAGATTACTCTCAGTTTCCTGGCAAGACAGAACAGTTTTTTCCTGACTTCTTGCTGAAAGAGTGGATGGTTGCTGCGGTTTTCCTAGTAGGTTTTATGACTTTGGTTATGGCTGAAAATCCGCCACTAGGTGATATTGCAGATCCTACTAATACTGGCTTTTTGCCTGTACCAGACTGGTATTTTTTATTCTTGTATCAGTTGTTGAAGTATAAATGGGCAGCTGGCCCATTTACCGTTGTCGGTATTATCGTTGTACCTGGGTTGTTGTTTGGTGGTTTGATGCTAGCTCCATTCTTAGATACCAGCAAAGAGCGTCGTCCAATCAAGCGTCCTGTTACAACGGGAATCGCAATCCTTTCACTTCTCGGAGTGATTGGTTTAACTTGGGCTGCGGAAGCAGAGCATGTTATCCAAGTTCAATCTTCTGCCGGTACCCCTGCGAAAGATCACAAGATTGTCGCTGAACATGACAAAGGCTACGAGCTTTATAAAAAGAATGCTTGTATCAAATGTCACGGTGACAAACTGCAAGGGGTTCAAGGTCCACCACTTCTTGGTGTAGGGGACCGTATCAAGGGTGAGGATGAAAAGTTGACTCGTAAGGAGATCGAGAAAGTGATCGATGAGGGTCGTGGTGCGATGCCAGCAGGTATGTTCCAAGGTTCCGAAGCCGATAAACAAGTTCTTCTCGACTGGCTCATGCAACAAAAACAAAAATAACAATGGATCTAAAACCTGGTTGCCATTCGGTGACTAGGTTTTTTCCGGATCATAAGGAGAATGAAGATGACTCCTGCGGTGCGTTATATTCGAAGTGTCATAATGGAGAGATGGTTTTTACTTTCTCTCTTTGTGGTTAATTTGGTCGGTACGATCTATGGTTACTATTGGTATAAAGAGCAACTGATGATGACAAAATGGTATCAAATTCCGTTTGTACCCGATAGTCCAACGGCTAGTCTGTTTTTCACAGTGGTTCTGTGCTTATATCTGATGAAGAAAAGAAGCCCTCTTATCGAAGCTCTAGCGTGTATCACTCTTTTTAAATATGGAATTTGGGCGGTCGTGATGATCTTCTGGGGAGCGGCTGTTACGCCCACTCCTTGGGCAGAGTCTCATACGTGGGAACATTGGATGTTAATTGGATCGCACCTAGGGATGGCGTTGCAAGGAATTCTTTATTTCCCTTATTACACGTTCCAAAAAAGAGATATCTTGATTACTGCTACGTGGACACTGATGAATGACTATTTTGATTACCAGTTTGATTTGCATCCGTGGGTAGTGACGGAGTTAGACGGCTATATGCCATCAATTGGATTCTTTACGGTTATACTAGGGCTGACAAGTATTTTCCTAGCTGCGATATTTATGATGATCCCGAGCAAGGTTCGATTATGGGAATACAAAAGGTTATATCAAAAATAGCGAGTATTTTTCCCCTCTTAGACATGCAAGTCGGACAACCTGAATAAGGTAGTAGTACTAGTGAGTTAACAGGAGGGGACCCTGTTGTGGATTCGACTTTGCCTGATACTTGTCATTTTAAACGGATTCTTTTTTTGGAATATACCAGATACATGGGCTGAGGATAAATTGCTTTCCGAAAAGGAAAAGGAGCAAGAATGGCTACAATTGGCGCTTCAGACACAGAAACAGATTGGGCAACAAAATGTAGTAGAAGCGAAATCGACTGTGACGAAGCTGGCTATCTCCTTTTCGCAAACAAATTTCCAGGTGAAAAAATATTCATTGGGAGTGATTTCGGCCTTATCTAATACGATTTTAGAGATGGACGAGCAATTAAATCAGGCGTTGGTAGATCCGGAGAGATTAGCGGCACGAGCGAGGAAGTTAGTCTATTCATTTGATGTTCTCGTTCATACTAATCAGCCTTTATGGCACAATGCAGAGCCTGAGTTACAACGATCGGTTGGTGGTATGAAGCAATCCAACCAAGAACAGAGGCAAGAGGACCTGCAAGAAGCGGTTCGCCAATTTCAAAAAAGTTTTGATCTGGTACGTCCAGCTATTTTGATTTCAAAAAGCCCTGCTATTTTACAAAGAGTAGATTCCATGCTTGCTTTTCTCGGTAAAAATAAGAATTTTTCGGAAAACGAGACGATTATTCAGCTCCTTGAGGAGCTTATTCCAAAAATTTTTCATGGAAGTGATCAAGATGTGATGCGACTACTAAAGCCAACTGTACAAATACCCATGCCAATGGTCATTATCTGGTTGCTTAGTACCATTTTGATTGTGTTAAGTTATTTTCTGTGGAAGAAATACGAGGGAACAAAAGCAAGCACTGAATAGACAAAAAGCACTCATTCATAAATGAAAATGAGTGCTTTTTGTCTATTCACTTGCTTTTTTAATATTCTTTTCTACTTCTTCAGGAGTTTCATACGAAAATCCCTCTCCATATACATCACGAACGTCATGAATGACCATAAAAGCGTATGGGTCTGCGTTGTGAACGATTTGTTTTAGTTTTGGGATCTGATTGGGAGCTAGGACGATATAAATGACATTTTTCTCTGTTCCAGTGTATCCCCCTTTTCCCTGTAGGAACGTGACACCGCGCCCCATTTTTCGAGTAATCTCATCAGCCAACAAAACAGCTGCGTTGGAGATGATGGTTGCCGCTTTAGATGCGTTTAGTCCCTCTACGACAAAATCGATCACACGCGCGCCGACGAAAACGACGATTAAGGTATACATGGCTTTATCCAAACCGATAACCTTACTAGAGATGAGGATGACAAAAAAGTCAAAGATAAACATGGTTTTCCCCATGCTCCAACCGAAGTACTTGTTCATCAGGCGAGCGATAATGTCTGCACCACCTGTTGTTCCTCCAACCCGGAAAATTAAACCAAGACCGATTCCGACTAATACCCCAGTGTAGAGGGACGCTAGTAGTACGTCTTGACGGGAACTTCCGAGCCCTGCTGTCCATTCGATAAATAGGGAGAAGGAAATGGTTCCGATTAAGGTGTAAAATAATGTTTGTTTCCCAAATACCCTATATCCAACAAAAAAGAGTGGGATGTTTAGAGCCAAGATGATCCATCCAGGGGACAAACCAAATTGGTAGTTGGCAAGCAGTGCAATCCCTGTGAAACCGCCTTCAGCTAATTGGTTTGGAATGGCAAAGTAGTTGATTCCGACAGCCGCAATAAAGGCTCCTATTAGGATAGAAAGAATATTACGGGTGTGCATGTAAATTTGCTTCTTCATAGTAGCTCGCTCCGTTTAACAGAATGGTTAACCAAATTCTGTTGTAGTGTAGTATACCCCGATATAATAACAAAAATCCGAGAGGGTTTCTTATTTAAATTTCGAATAGGGGATTCATAGATTCATTTTAGTAACTTTATATCTTCAGCTTGATAAGGTAACATGGGAAGGTCAGGAGGTATTTTGATGTTAGAAAAAAAACAACCGAAAACATTTCACGATATTCAGTGTGAAGTAGATGAATATATTGGTCAATTTAAGGAAGGTTATTTCAAGCCGTTATCTATGCTTGCTCGTATGACTGAAGAAGTGGGGGAGTTAGCTAGGGAAGTAAACCATCAATTTGGGGAAAAGCCTAAAAAGAAAACAGAAGAAGAAAACTCCATTCAAAATGAGTTGGGTGATCTTATTTTTATTATAGCTTGTTTTGCTAACTCTCTTGATATTGATCTACAAGAAGCTTTTGATGGAGTAATGAGCAAATACAATACACGTGACCGGGACCGATGGACACGAAAAGAGAATGAACTATAGAGATAAGAGAAAGAGGAGTAGACATCATGAGTATTCGTATTATCATCGCTGGAGCTTCCGGTAAGATGGGGCAAGAAGCGGTAAAATTAATTCAACGTGTAGCTGATTTTCAATTAGTAGGTGCGGTTTCACGTTCTGAAGAAGGGAAAGATGTAGGAGAGGTGATCGGGATCGGATCACTCGGGGTCTCGTTTCATCGTTCTGTCGCTACTGCGCTTGATGAAGTGGAGGCAGATGTTTTAATCGACTTCACTTCCCCTGAGTGTGTAAAGGATCATATGGAGTTATGCTTGCATGCAGGAGTTCGCCCCGTAGTAGGGACAACTGGCCTCAGCGAAGAGGAAATTGATCAGCTTCAAAAGGATTTTGCACAGAAGAAACTAGGTGCTTTAATTATCCCTAACTTTGCGATTGGAGCTGTGTTGATGATGGTATTTGCGGCAAAAGCAGCGAAATATCTTCCTCATGTCGAGATTATTGAATCGCATCATGATAATAAGCTAGACGCTCCGTCAGGCACATCACTTAAAACAGCGGAATTGATTGCAGAAGCGCGCAAAGAGGTAAAACAGGGTCATCCGTCAGAACAGGAAGTATGGGAAGGGGCGCGTGGAGCATACTATAGCGGCTTCCGCATCCACAGTGTTCGCTTGCCAGGGCTTGTGGCTCACCAAGAGGTCCTGTTCGGAGGAGATGGGCAATTGTTGACGATTCGGCATGACTCATTAAATCGGGAATCGTTTATGCCTGGAGTAGATCTTTCTGTTCGAAAAGTGATGAATTTGAATTATCTTGTGTATGGCCTAGAAGAGATTTTAGACATGTAATTGTAGCACATTAAAGGTGGAGAATTAGATGAATATTGCACTCATCTCACATGATGCATTAAAAAATAAGATGGTTAACTTTGCTATAGCGTATGAACCGCTACTTCTTTCACATTGCTTATATGCAACAGGTACAACTGGAGCTATGATTATGGAGGCGACACAGTTAAAGGTTAGGCGTTTTCTATCAGGTCCATTGGGTGGGGATCAACAGATTGGAGCGCTAGTGGCCGAGCAAAATGTGGATTTGATTATTTTCTTTCGGGATCCGCTTACTTCCCAGCCTCACGAACCTGATATTTTAGCCTTGTTACGATTAGCAGATGTTCATGACATTCCGGTAGCAACGAATTTAGCAACGGCAGAAATTTTGATTCGATCTCTTGATCAAGATGGATTTATCACAAGGGATCATTCACAAAATGGATAGAGAGAAGGGAATTTGGTGGAAGAATTTCATTCGGTAGATTTGTTGGCTTTTGGTGCTCATCCTGATGATGTGGAGATTGGTGCATCTGGGATTATAGCTAAACATGCTGTAGCGGGGAAACGCGTGGCGATTTGTAGCTTAACCGAGGCAGAACTTTCTTCAAATGGTACAGTTGAATTACGTAGAGAAGAAGCGAAGAAGGCGGGGGAAGCCCTGGGCTTGGTTGGACACTATAATCTTCAATTGCCAGATAGAGGTTTAACGGGATCGCCAGAGCAATTAATGAAAATGGTTCAAGTGATCAGACAATGCCGTCCTTCTGTCATACTAGCCCCTTACTTTGAAGATCGTCATCCAGACCATGTGGCTTGTAGTAAATTGGTTAATGAAGCCGTCTTTAACGCAGGTCTTAAAAATGTTCAAACCCCTGATCATGAGCCACATCATCGTATTGAGCAACTGTACTACTATTTCCTTAATGATATCGCCAAAGCAGATATGATTGTTGATATTAGCGATGTATATGAGAAAAAAATGAATTCTATCCTAGCGTATCGCAGTCAGTTCAGGCGAGAAGAAGGACAAGTGGATACTCCTATTAACGGGCCAAATTTCTTGTCGATGATTCAGGGGCGAGACCAGATGTGGGGACAGATGATTGGGGTACAATATGGCGAAGGCCTAGTAAGCCCACGCCCCATAAAACAACCATTATTAGTATAGTGTGCTAGTAGCAAAATAGGATTGGGGTGCAACTATGAAAATCGGTATCACATGTTACCCTACACACGGAGGCTCTGGAGTGGTGGCGACAGAGTTAGGAAAATTATTAGCCGATCGTGGCCACCAAGTCCATTTTATCAGTTATGATATGCCTTTTCGCTTAGGTGGATTTCATCAAAACATATATTATCATCCGGTAGAAGCAAATCAATATTCTTTGTTTAAATATCCTCCGTATGACTTGGCTCTAGCTAGTCGCATGGCACAGGTGGCCCAAACCTACAAGTTGGACTTGCTCCATGTGCATTATGCTGTGCCCCACGCGATTGCGGCTGTGTTAGCAAAGCAGATGGTAGGAGATCATCTAAAAATCGTAACGACCCTTCATGGTACAGACATTACTGTATTAGGCGAAGATCCAGTCCTAAAAGATGTAATCAAATTTGGAATTACCCAGAGTGACCGAGTGACGGCAGTATCAGATAGTCTAGCAGAACAAACGGTTGATATTTTTCAGGTAGAGACTCCGATTGAACGGATCTATAACTTTGTTGATCAACGTGTGTACTATCCAAGGGATGTGACGGGAACTTGTGAGAAGTATACACCTTGTAGCCACGAAAAAACGTTGCTACATATCTCCAACTTCCGACCTGTAAAACGGACAGAAGACGTGATTCGAATCTTTGCTCAAGTATATGAAAAAATCCCAGCACGCTTGCTATTAGTGGGTGAGGGGCCAGACTCTATACCCATCCACAAAATGGTGAAAAGTCTTGGATTAGAAGAGAAAGTCGCTTTCTTGGGCAAACAAGATGATGTGGCACAAATCCATTCTCTAGCCGATCTACTACTCTTGCCATCGGAAAAAGAAAGCTTCGGCCTAGTGGCACTAGAGGCGATGGCTTGCGGAGTTCCTACAATCGGATCAAATGCAGGTGGCCTGCCTGAAGTTGTAGAACATGGTGTAACCGGCTTTCTTTCACCTATTGGTGATGTGGATTCGATGGCGAACCATGCCGTCAAACTGTTAACCCAACCTGACCTTTACAATCAATTTGTAGAAGCGGGTATGGAAAGAGTACAGAAACACTTCTCTGGAGAAGCAGTTGTTGGGTTATATGAAAATCTATATCACGAGGTACTAGAAGAGCGGTAAGGGAGTGGAATTATGGACCCTAGACGAGAAGCAGCTCATGCAGTGATTCAAACGTTAAATGAATCAGGCTATGAAGCATATCTAGTTGGCGGATGCGTGCGCGATCTGTTGCTAGATCGCATCCCGAATGATTATGATATAGCTACTTCGGCAACCCCATCTGAAGTCCAAGCCTTGTTTACTCGTTCTTTTGCGACGGGAATTGAACATGGTACTGTAACGGTGCTGTGGAATCAGGAATCAGTAGAAGTGACTACATTTCGAACGGAAGGGGTTTATCAAGACCACCGTCGCCCAAGTGAAGTGCAGTTTGTACGATCCTTACGAGATGATTTACAGCGGAGAGATTTTACGATTAATGCGATGGCAATGGATTTGAATGGAACTCTATATGACTATTTTGATGGACAGGCTGATCTTGAAAAGGGAATCATTCGTGCGGTGGGTACTGCGGCGGAACGCTTTGGAGAAGATGCTTTACGCATGATTCGAGCTGCTCGGTTTGCGGCTCAGTTTTCATTTTCGATTGATCCACTTATCCAGGAAGCGATGGTGAATTGCAAGATAGATGTGAAGCACCTATCCGTCGAACGAATTATGACCGAGATGGATAAGATCTTGGGAAGCCCTAGTCCGTATATCGGCTTTCAAGTGTTGTTACAGACTGAGCTTTTTCATCACATGCCCCCATTTACGGGGTGGCAATGGGATCAGCAGAGAGTGGAAGAACGGCTTAACTGTATCCCCAGCCATTGCCAGCGTGCGGGGAAATGGGTTTGGTTCCTTTTAGCATTTGGCACCACTGCGGACTCAATGAAAAGCAGAACTCGTGAATGTAAGTGTTCGAAAAAAGACTTCCAGTACTTCCAGTCTATTATGGAGACCCTGACAGAATGGAAGCGAGTAAAAGTGCCTGACGAGAAATGGATGAAGCAAGTTCTTCTCCGCTACGGATTAGAATCTGTTGTAGAGAGCTACTACATCCAGCAAGCGCTGTATCATGAAGTAGATTGTAAAATGGAGAAATTACGAGATTGGTGGGCAGAAATGCCGGTTAAAAGAGTAACAGATCTATCTATTCAAGGAAATGAATTAATTTCATTCATAGAGAAGAAACCAGGTCCTTGGGTAAAATGGGTCTTGTCAGAATTATGTCGCTTGGTTGTAGTGGGAGAGATTCCTAATCAAAAAGAAGTTTTGTTGAAAGTAGGGGGCCAAATTGCCACAAAGTATTCGAGATGAAATACTGGCCGTATTATTGGACCGCCAGCCTAACTATCTATCAGGGGAAGAGTTAAGCCATCAAGTTGGCGTAAGTAGGGCGGCTATATGGAAGCATATGGAGGAATTGAGGGCTGGGGGATATGAGATTGAAGCAAAACCGCGCAGTGGCTATCGTCTGGTATACAGGCCTGATCGAGTCGCCCCAGAAGAGATCTATCCCCATCTACAAACCAACCGGTTTGGTCGTGAAATTCAATATCAAAACCAGACCCCATCTACGCAATTAATCGCACATCAATGGGCAAAAGAAGACGCACAAGAAGGGGCTATTGTGGTTGCGGAAGAACAGGTTGATGGCAAAGGTCGTCTAGGCCGTGTATGGCATTCTCCACCCCGTACAGGAATTTGGATGAGTCTGATTTTACGACCACCCATCGCTTTGCAAAATGCATACCATCTCACGATTTTAACATCCGTTGGAATTAAGCGTGGGATCGAACGAGTAACGGGGTTGGACATACAAATTAAATGGCCTAATGATTTACTCATAGACGGGAAGAAGGTTTGTGGAGTCCTAACTGAGATTCGAGGGGAGCAGGACCGCATTCACTACGCCATCATTGGAATCGGGATGAATGTGAATACAAAAAAACAAGATTTCCCTAAAGAGATTCTAGACATCGCCACATCGTTGTCCATCGAATTGGGTGGAGATATCCATCGTGCAACGTTAATTTCGGCTATCTTAGCAGAATTAGAAGAGTGCTACGAGCGATATCTAAAAGAAGGCTTTCAGGCGATTCAACAAGAGTGGGAGCGGGGCGCCTATAAGATGGATCAAATGATTACTGTGCGAACACCTCAGGGGGATCATACAGGTATACTTAAGGGCTTATATGATACAGGTGCACTAAAGTTGCAAGTGGATCAAGGAACCATAGCAGTTTATTCTGCAGAAATCGATATAGAAAAATACTGAGGGGAATAGCAAATGAAGAACGTAACGATTCGCACGCTTGCCAAGATGAAACGTGAACAGACTCCTATCGCGATGATTACCGCTTACGATTATCCAAGTTCTGTGTTGGTAGAAGAGGCTGGGGCTGATTTGATCTTAGTGGGTGATTCGCTTGGAATGGTAGTTCTCGGCTATGATTCCACGATTCCGGTAACATTGGAGGATATGATTCACCATACGAAAGCAGTAACGCGGGGGGCCAAGAGGGCGATGGTGATTGCAGATCTCCCTTTCTTGGTTGCTCACTTATCGCGGGATGAAGTATTAAAGGCAGCAGGTAGACTGATGCAAGAAGCAAATGCATATGGAGTTAAGTTAGAAGGTGGCAGTGAAATAATCGGCCAGATTCAGGCGCTCGTTCAAGCAGGAGTTCCTGTAATGGCTCACCTTGGCCTACAGCCACAGTCTGTGAATAAATTAGGTGGTTATCTCATACAAGGAAAAGATCCATCCTCTGCATTGCATCTAGTTGAAGAGGCGAAGAGGGTGGAGGCGGCTGGTGCATTTGCTCTTGTACTTGAATGTGTTCCCGAGGAGTTAGCAAGGCAAATTCGAGATGAGATTTCGATCCCTGTGATTGGGATTGGTGCAGGGCGATATTGTGACGGTCAAGTTCTTGTCTTTCATGATGTGTTGCAAATGGGTGGCGGCGACTTCAAACCTTCGTTTGTCAAAACGTATGCTGATGTGGGTGGACTGATTAAACAAGGGATTCGTTCCTATGTTGAAGAGGTGAAAGGACACCAGTTTCCAGCTGAGGAACATGTATCTCATCTATCTTCTGAGACTCAGCAACATCTCTATGGTAGTGGCCAGAAGGAGAAAGAAGGCATATCATGATGAGAGTGATTACAACCAAATCTGAACTAAGGTCCTTCTTACAGTCATCACGCCTTTCTCATAAAAAAATTGGATTTGTACCGACTATGGGGTATCTACATGAGGGTCACATAAGTTTAGTAAAACAAGCTAAACTAGAGTGTGATATAGTAGTTATGTCGATTTTTGTTAACCCACTACAATTTGGACCGAATGAAGATCTGGATCGTTATCCTCGTGATTTTGAGCGGGATTGTGAGTTAGCGAAAGAAGCAGGTGTTGACTATTTATTCCATCCTGATGTACCAGAGATGTACCCGGGTCAATCGTTAACCTATGTGCGAGTTGGCCAGATTACAGAAAAGCTATGTGGTGCCACAAGGCCAGGTCATTTTGATGGTGTGGCTACCGTAGTAACGAAATTATTTCAGATTGTGCAACCAGACCGAGCGTATTTCGGGTTAAAAGATGCCCAACAAGTAGCTGTCATCGAACAAATGGTACGGGACTTGGATATTCCTGTGACCGTTGTTCCGTGTGAGATTATTCGTGAACCTGATGGACTAGCATTAAGTTCGCGCAATGTGTTTTTAACTTCCGAACAATATCAACAGGCATTGATTTTGTCGAAAAGCCTCCAGATGGCAAAAGATAAATTAGCTTCTCATTTGTTTGAAAGTGCTGATCAAGTGAGTCAATTTGTAATCCAGCAGATTCAAACGCAGTCTTTGGCTGAGATTGACTATGTCGATACTTTGCGATATCCATCACTTGAGAGCCCGAATTCTCTTACAGATGACCTACTCATCGCAGTCGCAGTACGTTTCGGCTCTACACGCCTGATTGATAATGTACTGGTCCGTCATAACAACAAGGAGTGTTAATCCCATGTTTCGTACGATGATGAAGTCAAAAATACATCGTGCTACCGTAACAGAAGCAAATCTAAACTATGTAGGTAGTATTACTATTGATGAGGATATCATGGATCGAGTTGATATCTTGGCTAATGAGAAAGTGCAGATCGTCAATAATAACAATGGAGCCCGTTTGGAAACATATGCTATCCCAGGTGAGCGTGGTAGCGGAGTATTATGTTTGAATGGCGCGGCTGCTCGCCTTGTGCAACCAGGTGATAAGGTTATTGTCATTGCTTATGCATTAATGGATGATGCTACTTCTCGAAACTATCAACCGAAGATTGCCATCATGGATGAAGGCAATCAGATTTTACAAATGCTTGGTGAAGAGATTCATGGTGTCATTATCTAAATAAAGAAACCAACATAAAAACCTCCTAAACAAGAAATTAGGGGGTTTTTATGTTGGTTTCTGAATACATTTCTTTCATAAGGAGATACTCCAAACATCAAGCATGAACGAGCGGAGGAGATTTTATGTTTCAACCACAATGGATCGAAATCGTAGAACAAACATTAAAAGAGATTGAAGCTAATTATCCAGATAGCCCTTTGAAAGACCGACAAAAATGGAAAGGTCGTTTTCGCCAATTAAAAAAATCATGTGACCAGTTATTGGAGTCATGGTCTGCTATTGAAGAGAGAGTGGCCCAATTGGTTCATGAGCATCCAGAGCTTATGAGTGATGAAAAAGAGGTAGAAGAAGAGTTTTGGATTCATGAATCAGTGGTTCGTCAATTTAGACAAGGTCAGGGATACTTTAATCTTACGATGTTTCATGAGGCAAAAGATTTGTTCCATCAAGTTGTCCATCAAGAGCCTGATTTTTTATTAGGACGTGTCTATCTAGGATTATCGCAGTTTCATGCAGGTGAACTAGAAGAGTCTGCCAATCATTTTCATCTGGTGATCCGTACCACGACACAAGATGTATTTGTAGGGTTTGCCACACATATGCTGGGATGTATAGAAGTGAAACAAGGTAATGATGGGCAGGCGATCAAGTATTTTCGTAAGGTAATTAGCATCATCCCAGATCACAGTGATAGCTGGTTTAACTTAGGAACTTGTTATTATCGTATGGGTGAATATCATGAAGCGATCCCTCACTTTTATCATGCCTTAAACATAAATGAACACGACTGGGAGTCAATGCACTATTTATCGAATTGTTATAGGCACTATCGTGAGTGGGGAAGCGTCAATTTCTGGCGAATGGCTTCTTATGAGAAAACGCATCACCCGATGGTGATCATTTCGATTGCTCATGATTATGAAGAGATGGGTGAGCATGATAAAGCCATTGAATGGTACCGGAAATTAACTAGTAACCAGGAGCATCGATTTACGGCTTTTCACGGGATTGCTTGGAACTTCTGGGTGAAACATGATCCTAATTCCGCTTTGTTGTGGTTGAAGAAAGGCCTTACACTTGATCCTCGAAACCCGAATTTGTTGTTTACATTTGCATGGATCTCCTTTTTACAAGGAGAAGATGATAAGGTGGAGAAAGTTTTATCCTCTATTCCGATAGAAGCACAGAAACAACCTAATTGGATTGCTATGCGCTCCCGTCTCTCTACTAAAGCTGGCAAGACCCCAGAAGCCATTCAAATAGCAGAAGAAATGATTGAACAAGAGCAATCATCCTCTCAAGCGATGGGATATTACCAAAAAGGAAGAGTTTTACTGGAGATGGGGCAGATTCCAGAAGCAATTGAACAGTTTCAGGAGGCTCATTCCCGTTTAAAAAGTTGGAGAGACCCTATCTTTTATCAAGGGATTTGTCACTTGATTGAAGGACGCTCTGATCTGATGCAACAATGTTGGAAGGAAATTTGCTTGTCATCCTAATGATAGATGGGGGTAGAAGATCGTGCATACGATGTGGAAAGGCTCGATTAGCTTCGGTCTAGTAAACATACCGGTTAAAATGTTTGCGGCTACGGAAGAGAAGAATGTAAAGTTTCGTTATCTTCATAGCAAGTGCCAAACGCCTATTCAGACCGTCCGAACTTGCCCGCAATGTCAAGAGGAGATTCCGTGGGGAGAAGTAGTGAAGGGCTTTGAATATGCGGATGGTAAGTTTGTGGTGATGGACGATGAAGAGATGGATGCTTTACTACCTGATTCAAATAAAGCGATTGAGATTCTAGATTTTGTAGACCTAGATCAGATCGATCCCATCTATTTTCAAAAGACGTACTATCTAGGCTCTCAAGACCAAAATAATAAAGCCTATGCTTTACTTAGAGAAGCGCTAAAAGAGTCGAATAAGATTGGGGTGGCTCAGATTACGATTCGTTCCAAGCGCTCATTAGCTGTAATTAGGGTTTATCAAAAGTGCTTGGTTATGGAGACGGTTCATTATCCGGATGAGGTTCGTGATGTGGGAATGGTCCCAGGCGTTCCAGAAGCGATGGAGCTACCCGAAAAAGAGCTCCAGATGGCAAAACAGCTGATTGAGAACCTGACTACTGAATTTAACCCTGAAAAATATCACGATGAATATCGTCAAGCCATGCAAAATGCAATTGAGAAGAAAATCACTGGCCAAGAGGTAGTAGAGGCTCCTGCGCGCCGTCCAGAAAAAGTAATCGACCTGATGGAAGCACTACGAGCTAGTCTCGAAGCAACGACTTCGAATAAAGTAGTCGAAACACCCACAGAACCCTCTAAGAAGAAAATAACCAAGAAAAAAACAGAAAGTCCCCAAAAAAAATCTACAAAAAAAATACAGAAAAACAAAGAAGCCTAATTTATCAACAAAACCCCGATTTATTCTGGGTTTTTTTGTTTTGTAATTTAATTATTCTTTATAGAAAGAAATTTACCATCTAAAAAACTCGCCATATTTTACTATTCTTAACTACTTGACGGCTATAATATGATTCCTATACCATGACATTTAAATAGATTCAAATATATAAAATCTGTTTCAATTTGTTTGGTCATTTTTATTTGAAATATTTATTAGCAATTACCAATTTCTGATTTATTTTAATTTTTTCCTGTATCTGGAATGCTGTATAGGGAAATCGATTAGGGAGGCGAACGGTCTAGGAGTATAGCATTCCAAATCATGCTTGATAAAGGGGGCCTTCACTTGTCCACAAGGGATATTTTAATTTCTACATACGGATTAACCAAAAAATTTGATTCATTTACCGCGGTAAATGAAGTTGATTTAGATATTTATGAGGGTGAAGTCTTAGGATTGCTGGGGCCTAATGGAGCTGGTAAGACGACACTCATCTCCATGCTGACAACGGTTTTGCCGCCTGATGGGGGTTCGGCCACTGTATGTGGATATGATTTGCTGAAGGATAGTTCGAAAGTAAAGCAGAAAGTGAGTCTTGTCCCTCAAGATCTTGCTCTTTATCTTACGCTTACCGCAGAGGAAAATCTCTCATTCTTTGCTAATTTATATGGTTTGAAAGGCAGAGAGAAGAGATCACGAATCAAAGAAGTGTTAAAAATTGCACAATTAGAAGATTGGGCGAACCGTAAAGTAGGAGCCTATTCTGGAGGGATGAAAAGGCGTTTAAATTTAGCGATTGGTTTACTAAATCGTCCGAAAGTATTATTTTTGGATGAACCGACTGTGGGAGTAGACCCTCAATCACGGAATCACATATTTAATTCGATTCAATACTTGGTAAAAGAGTTCCAAATGACAGTGATTTATACGACCCACTACATGGAGGAAGCCCAAGAACTTTGTGATCGTGTTGCGATTTATGATAAAGGCAAGATATTGGATTTAGAGGAAACAGACACCTTGCTCCAAAAGTATGGGGACAAGCAGTTGGTACTCGATTTTAAGTCCATCCCTGATTGGTTGGTCCAGCATATCTCCTCATTGCCACATGTTGATTCTCACCATGTGATTGATAACAAACTGACCATTCATTCCTCCAATCTCTTAGAGGTTACCGAAAACGTTTTGGGCTGGCTTCGTACAAACCAGATACCAGTCGAGTCTTTTAACGTTCACGAGTCTGATCTTGAGAGTGTATTTCTAAAATTAACAGGCAAAAAACTACGTGATTAGAGAGCGGAGGGATTCACTTGAGTATATGGCATATAGCAAGAAAAGATTTACAAATCTTGTTTCGTGATATTTGGGGATTAGCTTACCTATTTTTAGCTCCTATCATTATCATTGCGATTGCTAGTGTTGCTCTATCGGGACTATATGGTGGTCCTACCGAAAAGTTTAAGATACCGGTTGTGGTTGAAGATAGTGGACAAGCGGCGAAGGATATGGTGGAGGCACTAAAAAAAGTAGAAGCTTTGGATTTGATACTTACTTATAAAAAAGATGGAGAAGAACAGCCGATGACTAGGAGCGAAGCAGAGGAATTAGTGAAAGATAAGAAGGCTGCAATCGTGATTCCTAAAGGATTTTCAAAGGCTGTAGATGAAGGGAAAGGGGCTAGTGTGGAGGTTATCCAAAATCCAGCGGATCAAGTGATCCCGGGTGTGATAAAGAATGTAGTATCGGAATATACGTCTAGGTTGTCGACTGCGATCGTTGCCAATCAGGTTGGAGCCCAGTCTATACAAAATTTTGCTAGTGTTGTGGGGCAAAAGCATAATCTAAAATTGGATCCTACTTCAGAAATTTCCAAAGTACAAGATTATGTTAAGCCATATACAGAAAAGCCTCCAATTGAAGTGAAAACAAAAAGTTTGGAAAAGAGTAAAGGAAGTACAGCAACTCCATTTGATTACAATGTACCCGGATATGCGGTTATGTTTGTCCTTTTCGGTGCAAGTTCTGCTGCTTCGGCATTACTCGAAGAACGAGAGAATGGAACATTACGCAAATTAAAAACATTACCAATTTCGAGTCAATCTATTCTCTTAGGCAAAATGCTTTCTAGTTTTATGACAGCAACATTCCAATGTCTTGTTTTATTTACAGTTGGTTATCTCGTTTTCGACATGAATCTAGGAAACAGCATCCTTGGATTGTTATTGATGATGATCAGTACCGCATTTGCGGCAACAGGATTGGCCATGTTACTGGCGGCATTTTGTAAAACACGCTCGCAAGCAAGCGGTATTTCGCTTTTAGTGGTTCTTTCGATGTCGGCGTTGGGAGGGTCTTGGTGGCCATTATCAATCGTACCAGAATGGTTGCAGAAGTTTGCTCACGTTACCTTGACAGCTTGGTCAACGGGTGGATTTAGTGATTTGTTGGTCTACGGAGGAGGCTTGGTGGACATTCTTCTTCCAGCAGGTGTATTACTAGGTATGGGCTTATTATTCCTCACCATTGCAATCCAACGTTTTCGCTTTGAATAACCGATTAGGAGGTGGATGATGAGTCTCGCATTTCTATTTCCGGGCCAAGGTTCCCAGCATGTGGGTATGGGCAAGGATTTCTATCGAAGATATGAAGCTATTTTCTCGGATCTTTTCAACGAAGCCAATGAGGTGTTAGGGTTTGATTTACAAAAAATGTGTTTTCAAGGTCCGGCTGAGTATTTAACCGCGACAGAAGTAGCTCAGCCAGCGATCTTAACAGCTAGCGTTGGAGTGTATCGTTTACTAGAACAAGAGGGCATCACTCCATCGGCGATGGCTGGGCATAGTGTGGGACAGTTTTCGGCGCTAGTAGCGTCTAGCTCTCTCACGTTTGCGGATGCACTACAAATTGTTCGTAAGCGTGGAAAATGTATGGCGTCGGTGAAGCAACCGGGTAGCATGGTTGCGATTGTGACTTCGAAACACGAACTGATGGCTGAGGCCCTTACATGGATCGAAGAGCAAGGGATCGATATAGCCGCTTATAATGCACCGAATCAAATTGTATTGTCGGGTGCTGTAAAGCAAATGAATGAGGCTTACAAGGTGCTAGATGAGGTGGAAGGGATTAAGGCTAAGAAGTTATCGGTTAGCCAAGCGTTTCACTCTCGGTTAATGGAGGAGATGGAGGCTGAGTTTATGGAATTTCTGATGCGGTTCTCCTTTCAACCTCCTCATGTCCCCATCGTCCTAAATAGTACAGCGGTGGAATCACGAGATGTCACTTTGATCGTAGAAGATGTGAGGCGACAGTGTACAAGCCCTGTCAGATGGGCACAAACGATTAAGCGATTAGCCGAGATGGAGATTGAGCAATTTGTAGAAGTGGGATCTAGTAAGACGTTATCTGGATTGATGCGTTCCTTTGCAGAGGGATATCAAGTACATTCTACCGAATCGCCGATGGCGCTAGCGAAGGCATTCAAAAGGATTAGATTGGAGGGCGTGAATCATGTTTGAGGGTACAGAAGTAGCATTGGTTACGGGTGGATCAAGAGGAATAGGCAAGGCGATCGCGATTGATCTAGCGGCAAATGGAGTAACCGTTGTGCTTACGTTTTCAAGCAATCCACGGGGAGCAGAGCAGACGATTACCGAGATTCAGGAAGCTGGTGGTACAGCACATGCCATACAAGTGGATATCTCGCAAGAGAAAGAGGTGAAATCGCTATTTAAGGAGGTGAGAACGAGGTTTGGTAGACTTGATATCTTAGTCAATAACGCAGGTATTACCAAAGATGGTTTTGTTGCTGTGATGAGTGAGGCGAAATGGGATGATGTGATTCGGGTGAATCTGGGTGGAGCGTTCTTATGTTCGAGGGAAGCGGTCAAGATCATGATGAAGCAGAGGTCTGGTGCTATTATCAATGTTTCTTCTACGAGCGGAGTAGCTGGTTCTAAGGGGCAGACCAACTATGCGGCCTCTAAAGGTGGCATTATCTCTTTTACCAAAAGCTTAGCGATGGAAGTGGCTGAACACAATATCCGTGCTAATGTTGTTGCCCCCGGTTTTATTGCGACAGATATGACAAAGGGGATGGACCAAGCGATCTTATCCAAAATGATGGATCTGGTTCCGCTAAAGCGCATGGGACAAGCAGAAGAAGTGGCTCATCTCGTTACCTTTTTAAGCTCTCATAAGGCCTCATATATAACTGGAAAAGTGTTTACGATTGATGGTGGATTGATCAACGGATAAGAAAATGAATCCACAATATAACGACATGGAGAGAGGGACAACATTGCTTACATACCAAGAGACAAAAGAAAAAGCAGAGAAAAGACGTGAATTAACGCAGCGAATCAAGGCTATCATCGTGGAGCGGTTAAATCTCGATATGGAACCAAGCTTGATTACAGATGACCAACCTCTTTTTGGTCGAGGCCTAGGATTAGATTCGATTGATGCATTGGAGTTGTTTGTTGTAATTGAAGATGAGTTTGGTGTGACCATTTATGATGATAATATGGAAGTTTTTGGTTCTGTGAATAAACTAGCCGATTATATCCTAGAAAACATTGAGGAGTGAAACAGCGATGACAGTGATGAATGCGGATGAAATTCGTAAATTACTGCCCCACCGCTGGCCCTTCCTCCTGCTAGATCGTGTGACTGAGTTGAAACCAGGTGTAAGTGGTGTAGGGATTAAAAACGTGACGATAAGTGAGCCTTTTTTCGAGGGGCATTTTCCGAACGAATCGATCATGCCAGGGGTTTTAATCGTAGAAGCACTTGCACAGATGACAGCAGTCGTCTATTGTACAGGAGCCCTTCAGGCTATGCGTGAAGCAGAGCAAGAGGCGGCGGCAACTGCAGAGCTACAGGTGGAGTCGGTAGAGGAGGTAGATGTCTCTTCTCGTGTTGGATACCTAGTGGCGATCCGAGACATGAAGTTTATGAAGCCAGTAGTGCCAGGAGATCAGCTTCTTTTAAAGGTGAAGATTGGGAGATCCCTTGGGATTTTGTCAAAAGTAAATGTAGCTGCCTATGTTGGCAAGGAATGTGTTGTGGAAGGAACTCTAAGTGTATCTCAACGACCTTAACTTTGAGTTCATAAACATGGGGAGTGAGAGTGTTGGATCAAGATCAAGGGTGGGTTAAGATCCGGGATTGTAAACGGGAAGATGCTGAGCAAATTGCCTCTTTCTATAATCGTTTTGGTTATGGAACGGGACCTTCTGGATATCCGCTGAAGACGGACGATATTTTGCGACTGATGGATGAGCGGGAGATCGTCTCCTATCTACTAGCGGAGTATGAAGGAAGCATCATTGGAACGATGTTGTTTAGCACGTTATCAGGTCAGAAGATGCCTGATTCTAGAGCCGTATGGTCTGGCTACTTTATTATCCACCCTGAATTTCGTAATGGAGGAATACCGGGACGTTTTTTTTCGGAATCCATTTCGCGGTTGACTGAAAAAGGATACTGGTACATCGACACAGAGGTGGACCCAACTAATCGACTGGCTATGGCATTATACAAACGAGTGGGGATGTACAAGACGAGTCGATCTCGTCTGGATTACGATGGGTATATTGATTTACGTTGCTACCTCCCCTATATACTCCAGTACGTACTAAACGGTTATCAGTCGATGCTGCCAGAAGGCATGATGGAGAATGTTGGCTGGAAAAACCTAATTACTTCTGCTACACGTTCGAGTGAAACGGATTCGGTAGTTGAACATGGAGTCGAAATGGTTCCCTACACGATTCAGTATGGTGAAATGGGTGTCACATGTTGGATCGATATTCGGAGTCAAAAAGTGACAAGAATGGAAAGTCCACAGTTTCGTTTTAACAGCTATATTGTGGAAGGACAGACGCTAACGATTGGACAAAGTATTCGAATTCGTTTCGAGTTTGAGAATCGGCAGGATTCGAATATCCTCGTTCAGTTTCAAACTCACTTAGGGAATCAAGAAGTAGAATATCAAAATGGGCAAAAGATCCAACTACTGGGTGCAGGCGAATCAATCGAGTGGGAGGAGACGATTACCCTACTAGGTCCCCTGCAAGGTGAACTAAAAACAAGTGTCCGATTTGGTGAGGTTCAATTTGAGTTTCATAGTGGTGTGGAGGTTCGCTCTCGAGTGGAATTAAGTATGCCAGAGCAGTCGCTGTTATTGGGAGAGAGTACTACCACCTATCTTCGTCTACAAAACTTTGTTCCCGAACCCATACGTGTTCAAATACAAGTAAAATCTTCTGATGATAAACGGCTACAAGCCATTTTGCCAGAAAAGGATACATGGTTGATCGAATCAGAGGAAATCGTGGACATCCCGTTGTGGTTGCAAGGAGCCCGCACTGGAGTGGGGGAGCTTGTCTGTGAGGTTACCTCCGAGCAAAATAAGTGTATCCATACGAGCCATTTTCAAATTCCTGTCCATTCTAAGGATGGGGTGGTTCGATACAGGAGAAACGGCAGAATCATATTAGAAAATCCTCATATTTCGGTCCAAATTGATTCGGATACGGGCGGGGTATATGTATATGACCAAGTCTCAAGAAAGCAAGTGGTTCAGGAGGCTTGGCCCGATCTCGGCTTCCCTTATACGAGCGGCGTAAAGCGTATGGCAAGTCGTTCTCTTCTATGTAACGATGACTCGGAATCTACTATCGTGGTGAAGGAGATAAGGGACAATGGGGCGATATTGACCCGGAAAATCTCGATCTGCTCTGTTCGCATCGTGAAGATTGAAGATAGCACTAACTCTACTGAGTCGCTAAAGATCCATCCATGGTGTATGTTGCAAGATGCGGTTATCCATATCCCATTTAAGGAAGGAATTAGAAAAGATACAGTTATTTACGAAGAGTTCCCTTTTTTGATTCATGACTTTGAGTATGCACGCGATTTACAGTTACCGTCTGATCCTCAGGCTTACTCAATGTCGTGGAGTGCTTTTGAAGATCGCGAAGTAACAGTAGGAATGGTATGGAAGGGACAAGTTGAATCTCTTCTATATGGATTACGCTGGATGCCAGCGATTGTATTTGCAAGTGGTGCTGGTGAGAAAAAGTCGTTTCCATTTATGAGCAAGAGAAAGAAGTTACGAAATATACGAGAATCATATAAAGCAAGCGAGTCTAGGGCTATTCATTATTATGTTGTAGCCCGGAGTGGCGTCGAAGATATTAAACAGCATTGGCAGAGGCTAGTAGACAGAGGGAATTTTTCCGATTTTTTCACACAACCGGCTGCAATCAATTTGCCAAGTAGGCATACATCTTCTGCGGAGAATGGCAAAGTAAGTGTAGAGGAACGAAGCGAAGCTTCTAAGTCACTATATTTGATTAACAATCAAACAATCCAATTGAAACTGGTCCCTGAACATCAAGGTGCGATGACGAGTGTAAAGTTTCAGGGAAAGGAGCTACTTTTTCAGTTGCAAGGTTCTGAGAGAAGAGGGGGACGTGACAGCTCTTCACCACGTTCTGGCATTCTTTTGAAGCCGTTTAAACAGCCGATTGATCTGGAGAACAGTGTCCTTCTCGATGACCCTCCGTTTCTTTCTTTTCAAGGGCAGCCCATCTCCGTCACAGAGAAGGGTGGGATGACATGGGAGGGAGTTCGTTGTAGTACTGAACATTTCTCGCTAGATTATTTACTCGTTCCCGATGTCCCGTTGATCCGATTGGATTTTCATGTTGCCAATCGTTCGAGAGCGCTTCAGGAATCATACTTTGCGATCCAATCACTTTGGAATGGATTTCAAGAAAAACGTCGTGCGAAGACGATTCATTATTGGAATGCACTCGGCCATCAAGTTTTGACCGAAAATGGAATTCGACGAAAAGTATACGGGGAGCCACGGATGGTATTGGAATTGGGGAGTGACTTGTTTGTAGCGTGTTGGATGCCCTCGTATCAAGGACAGTTAGCGGTGTATGAGATTCCGAAGAAAGGGTTTCAAGTTTCATTAATCCATCCAGTCAAAGTTGGAAGTGGTGAAAAGAAGCGATACTCTACCTACTTCGCTATAGGACATTCTGTAGAAGAGGTTTGCAACTATTTTAGAATGGGGGGCTAATCAGATGAATGTATTATTTATCGCACCCAGCTTATTTAGTATCGGAGAACTACACAACACGATTTATTTAGCCAGACAACTAGAAGAACAAGATGTTCGAGCCCACTTCTTAACTAGTCCGAACCATATCGATTATGTACGACAAGCGGGAATGTCAGCTACTTCCTTACGAAAAGCTACGATGCAAACGGCTCCAATACAAGCATTGGTAGAGGAATTTCAGCCAAATGCGATCGTGATTGCGGATTATCATAATCTGGATCTCGAATCACCACTCATCGACCTCGATTATGTGCTGCAACTGGGGATTCCTTGTGCCACAATCGATTCGCTTTCTTGGGCGCCTAACTCTAGAATTTTACGAAACAGGCTGTTTGATGGAACGATTAATAAACGTCCAAATGCCAATATCAAAGGTGAAGTTCATCTGCGCGAAGTTCCGGAACAGATGAAGATTATCCGGACATGTCCGATTAATTCGCCAAAGGATGTAGGCGATCGAATCAAGGCAGTGACTCTGTATAAAGAGCCATTTCATATTGACGAAGATGTCAAACAGCAGATGAGACAGCGATTTGGTTGTGGGCATAAAGATGATAAATTGGTCATGGTATCAAAGGCGGCATGGGCTAGCTTGCTGGTTAAGATGCGAATGTTAGAAAGCAAGCTACATATGCAGGCATCTTATAGCTATGAATACTTTATTCAAGAGTTGATCGGTCAGTATTTAGGTACCCGCTCACTTCCGTCTAAAGTAGTGGTTGTGGGGATAGCGTCAGAGAAGGGCTTTCTTGAACGAGACCCACATTCTAAGTTGTCTTTTGTTTCATTACCATTTATGGATTTAGACGAGTATGAAGATCTATTGTTTTCCTGTGATTTATTTATTACAGATAATATCACTTCCTGCTCGATGGCAAAGGCGTTATTTGGATATGTGCCAACACTTAGCCTCATTAATACGAAAGTGGTAAGTAGCCCAGATGAAGGTGTTCCCATTCTTCCACAATTGAGTAGTGAACCGATTAAGGAGATTCTAGAAAGATGGAGTCGAGTGTTGCCACAAGGATTATATCCATTTCTTACCTTTCCGAATGGTTGGGTTGAGGAGTTGGCCCCTTTGCTAGAAGATAACCCATTTTTTGATGCGATTGATATTGCGGAGATGTTCTGTGTGGATCAAACTGGCGAAAAGATATGGAACATGTTATACGATGAGTCAACGAAGCAACATATTTTGGACAAGCAAGAGAGATATATAGAGAAAATCATTCATTTACCTGGTGCGATGGAAATGCTCTGTTTCATTACTGAACAAAAAGTAGAGTTCTCATGGGGGAGATAAAATGAAAACAACACTGTTAACCAAAAACATTATGAACGATCATGCTTGTCGCGTGGCAGATGGTTATGCCGTGGTTTCGGCGTATACCGATGTAAATGAGGAATACTGTGTGCTGCGTGGTGGGGTTGGCCTGATTGACCTATCTTCTGTTGGGAAAATCAAGGTAACTGGAGAGAGTCATGTAGAGTTTATCAATGCATTAGTTACCAAAGAGATTGAATTCCTTGATATCGAAAAGTCTTTATATACGTTGCTTCTTGATGGTGATGGACAAGTGATTGATCTCGTTAATGTATATAAGACAGAGGATGCAATCCTGATTGAAACATCTATAACAAAGCGTTCAGCGGTATTGGCATGGTTGAATGAGCGCAAAGTGGATGATGTAGAGATCGAGGATCTTAGCGAGATGTTGGCCATGATCGGACTGGAAGGGCCGTATGCTTGGAAACTGGGCCAACGTTTGATCGATTTTGAAATCTCTTCCCTCCCATTCCAAGCATTTGTAGAAATCGATTGGAATGGACATCACGTCTTCTTTGCCCGGACAGGTGTTACCGGAGAATATGGATATAAGATCATTGTCCAGATGGATGTGGCCCATCAGATGTGGGAGACTTTGCTCGGTTACGCTGATGAAGACGTAAAAGTACAAGCAGTGGGTATGGATGCTCTTGAAATCGCGATGATGGAAGTGCGTCAGCCGAATATGACGGTTGAAGGCAACGAATTAACATTGTATGAAGCTTGTCTGGAGTGGTTGGTCAGCTTTGACAAAGAGGATTTTGCTGGCTTTGATGCGATCCACTCGATGAGAGAACAAGGGGTTAAACAAAGGTTGATCGGCTTTGTTACCAATCCAGATCACATGCTTGATGCAAACGATTCGGTTGTCGTAGAGGATACAAATGTCGGGAAAGTCCTACAGATTTGCTACAGCCCGTCTCTGGACAAAAAACTAGGGCTTGCTGTTATCCAGGAAGAGTTTTCTGTTTCTGGGATTGATCTAGAAGGGTTAAATCAGAACGGAGAACGAGTGTTGATTCAAACCCAATCATCCCCGTATACATTCCCTAAATCATGGTCAATCAAAATCATCTAAGGTGGTGAGTGGACATGTCAATCCAAAAAGCCCGTATCGCTGTAACAGGCGTAGGAATCATCTGTGCAAATGGCAATGATGTAGAAGAATTTTGGGATCATGTGGTTGCTGGTAAAAGTGGAATTAAACCGGTCACTTCCTTAGACTTGTCCCAAATTAATACGAAATTTGGGGGCGAAGTGAGTCATTTCAGTCCTGAAGATCATTTTACCGACGAAGAATTAAAACATATGGATCGCGCGGGGCAGTTTGCGGTTTTAGCTGCCCGCGAGGCGATTCAATTTGCGAAAATGAAACTGTCTAATCTAGATCCCTATCGAGTTGGAATCGTCTTAGGAACTTCGCTTGGTGGGATGCGTAGTGGAGAAATTTTTCACAAACAATGGATTGAAAACGGATTAGATGAAACCGATGTAAATCTACTATATAAATACCCTGTTCATACCCCATGTGACAACATTGCCCATGCGCTTGGTATCAAAGGGCCTAAAAGCGTCATTTCTAATGCATGTGCAGCCGGAACCAATTCGATTGGATATGCAACGGATATTATTCGTACTGGGAAAGCGGATGTCATGATTGCGGGGGGAGTAGACCCGCTTACATTTTTATCATTTAGTGGTTTTAATAGTTTACAAGCACTCTCCAATGAGCCGTGTGCACCTTATAGCCAAAGCCATGGTCTAAATATCGGTGAAGGTGCAGGCATTCTTGTTCTAGAGCGAATGGAAGACGCTTGTGCTCGAGGCGCTACGATTTTAGCTGAGGTTCTTGATTATGATCTCTCAGCCGATTCCTATCACCAAACAGCACCCGATCCTGGGGGCGCCGGTGCGATTCGCTCCATGAAAGGAGCATTGAATAAGGCTGGATTGACTGAACAGGATCTTTCGTATATCAATGGACATGGTACAGGTACCCCTACCAATGATGCTTCTGAGCCAAAGGCGCTACGAAGTATTATCAAAGAACAAGCTGTTCCCATCTCATCGACTAAATCCATGTTGGGTCACACGCTAGGAGCCGCCGGTGCAGTGGAAGCTGTTACGTCCGTCTTGGCGATCCATCGCTCCTTTATCCCTCCTACAGTCAACTTTGATGAGAAAAGCCAAAAATTTGATTTGGACTTTGTTCCCAATAAAGGACGAGAAGCAGAGATAAATACAGTTCTTTCTAACTCGTTTGCGTTTGGAGGGAATAATGCAACGGCCCTTTTTGGAAAGCATGATGAGCAAAAGCCAACTCCTGCTCAGACACCTCGGAAGAAAGTTTTGTTAACGGGTGTAGGTGTGTTAGCAGGTAATGTTGCCAACATGGAGCAGTTTGATCAACTGATAAAAGGCGAAGAGAGTGGAATTTCGGAAATTCATCGATTTGACACTAAGCCTTACGGGCAGTCAGAAGCTGGGCAAATTCCTGATATTCCTTATAAAAAGATGATCAATCCAAGCATGTTACGCAGAATGGACGCACTGAGTAAGCAAGCAGTTGCGGTAACGAAAATGGCATTGGATGATGCCAAGTTTAAGATTACCCGTGATAACAGCGAAAAAGTAGGTGTGATTTTCGCGACAGGCACAGGTCCGACTGAGACGGTAGAGTCCTTTAATCGTGTAGTCATTCAAGAAGGGGCTAAGATGGCGAATGCCCAGCTCTTTCCGAATACGGTAATGAATGCTGCTGCAGGTCATATTGGACTTCACTTTAAAATAAAGGGACCTACTTCCACGATTACAGCTGGTGGGGTCTCAGCGATTAGCGCCCTATATTATGCTTATTCACTGATTCAACTAGGTGGATGCGATACGGTGATTGTGGTGACATCAGATGAGTTTAATGAGCCGTTACTCGCGGGTCATGGCCGGATTCCTAACTTCTTGAGCAAAACAAAATCAAGACCTTTTGCTAGTGATCGGGATGGAGTAGTGCTGGGAGAAGGAAGCGTGGCGATGATTGTGGAGAGTGAAGAAGCGGCAAAGGCTCGTAATGCACGCATTCTCGCTGAGTGTAAAGGGTTTGGTATGACATCTGATCATCATAAAATTGCAGGTCTAAATCCGGAGGGAACGGAGTGGACAAAGTCATTTGAGCTGGCTCTATCGGATGCTGGTTTAGCTACAGAAGATATCGGCTATATCTCTGCCGCGGCGAATGGTCATCCTATTTTTGATCCGATTGAAGCAAAAGCAATCCATCAAGTGTTCCAAGATCAAGTTCCTGTTAGTGCACCGGGTTCTATTTTTGGAGAGACACATGGTACAGCAGGTTCAATTGGTTTGTTAACCGCTCTGTCTGCCCTGGATGGTACGATTCCTTTCATACGGAATTTAGAGAATCCGATGTTGGATGTAAACCTTGATTATGTAATGGGAGAGCCGCGTAAGACGCAGGTAGATCATGCATTGATTAGTTCGTATGCGTATGGTGGGAATTATCATTCGTTGGTACTCAGTCGTTATGTGTAGGGGTTGAGAGTTGAGCTAATCACCAAATATTTTTGGAGATGGAAGAGGGGCAATGTGTCTGATCACTGTGATGTTAGTGAGTCTGCGGAGCGGACTTGCTTTTCTACATCTTTGCAGACTCACTATTGGAGCAGTGATCAGATACATGCCTCGTGCCATTAACCAAAAACTAAACGAGGTGCATACATCATGAAAGGCGTGATTTTAGCAGGTGGAACGGGATCCCGATTGTATCCGTTGACAAAGGTGACAAATAAGCATCTACTTCCCGTTGGAGAATACCCTATGATTTATCATCCGATCTACAAATTACGTCAATCAGGCATTCAAGACATATTGATCGTAACCGGCCGGGAGCATATGGGAGATGTAGTGAATCTCTTAGGAAGTGGAGTTGAGTTTGGGGTTTCGTTTACCTATAAAGTTCAAGATCAAGCAGGTGGGATTGCTCAGGCTTTAGGTCTTGCTGAGGATTTTGTTGGTGATGATTTGGTGACGGTTCTCCTAGGAGATAATATTTTTTTAGATGATATTTCTTCTTGTGTCCAAACGTTTCAGGATCAGGCCCAAGGGGCTAAGATATTGATTAAACGAGTGGATGACCCCAAGCGCTTTGGCGTACCTGAGATCGATGGAGATCAAATTATATCCATTCAAGAGAAACCAGCAGATCCTAAAAGCTCCTACGCAGTAACAGGGATTTATCTATATGACCACCATGTCTTTGAGATTATCAAAACACTTCAACCATCAAAGCGTGGGGAACTTGAGATAACCGATGTAAATAATGCTTATATTAGAAAAAAACAACTAACCTATGACATACTAGATGGATGGTGGACGGATGCAGGAACCATTCACTCTCTAGCCATTGCAAATAAGCTATCTAGTGAGATAGCTTATGATGTGATAGAAATGAAATAATGGATTTATTCAGCTGATTCGGTAGGATTGTCTCCATTCCAGTAGCGAAGGTAGGTCGTTTCATCAGTTGCTTCTTTTTTAATAATGTTCCCACTCGCGTCTCTTGTAATTTCATACTCTTGGTAGGCCTCGACCTGATAACTACCTTTGTCTTGACGATTTTGTAGTTCAGATGTGTATTCATTTTTTGCTCCACTTTGGGAGGGAGAGGCAGTAGCAGGAACTGAGTTTGCCTTTGGGACCCAGAGGAACATGGCGACTAGCATTAGATTTATTGCGATTGTGGTTACTAAGCAGGATTGCATGATGATGGAAAACCATTTATTTTTCATCGTATCCTCCTCTAACTGAGCTTTACCTTCTATTTTATGAGATAACTATCTTTTTAGAACTAACGAGAGAGGTTCCTCTATTTTGGTTGCTATTATGCACCTGAAATAGAGGAACCTCTCATTAATTTTCCATGATTATGACTGTAGTTTTAGATATTTTTTCAAGTAATTCGCTACACCATCATGATCATTGCGGTCGGTGATGTCATCCGCAACATTTTTTAAGGCTTCGATGGCATTTCCCATGGCTACACCCTTACCGACATACTGGAGCATTTCCATATCGTTGTCTTCGTCGCCAAAAGCGATAATCCGTTCCTTAGGAATATCGTAATAACGAGCCATGCGTTCTACTCCAACAGCTTTGTCAACACCTTGTCGTAGGACTTCCACCACTTGAAATGGTTCATCCCATTTGCGATGATGTACGATATGACTGTGACGATCAATAAAGGTTTTTTGAATTTCATCCCAGTTATGATGGTCATGGAATTGTGCGAGTATACTTGTTGGATGGTCTTTGATAAGTTGAAGCAAATCTCCTGTGTGGATTTCGTGCGCATGCAAGGAGAAAAATTTATGATTGGTATTTTCGCTTCCTGTTGTGGAGGAATAGATATGATCCTCTATTTCTACGAGAATATTTGGCATATCAAGAGAATAACAGGTTTCAATAATATGATGAGCTTGCTCTAACGGTATAGTAATGTGATGCTTTTCAAAGGAAGTATCATGGGGATGATGGCTAAGTGCACCATTATAGTTTACAATGGGTGAGCGTAAGCCAAGCTCCTGATAATACTGCATACTCATTCGGTAAGGACGACCTGTTGCAATGGCAACCTCATGCCCTTCGCTCATCGCTTGGTGTAGTACTTGCTTCGTGGCTTGTGATATTTTCTTATCTTCTGTTAGTAATGTTCCATCTAAATCTAGCACGATCAAATGTTTGTTCGACATAAATAAACCTCCGTTTCACCATTCTTTCGATAATGAAAATATTATACACCATGTACTAAGGGAACGCGTGAAGATTACTTTATTTCTATTTTTAGGAATAGTAGGTGGATTGTTAAGTCTACATTGAAGAAATACGTAATTTCAGGTATAATCACTTAGTTGTAGACTGTTTTTATCTAAGTGATGCAATGGATGTTAAGATTTCATTTAAAATAGATGAGTCTCTCAAAAATAAAATGAGAATTCAGAGGTGGGAGCATGAGTAAAATGAAAAAAGACTTCTCTCAATACTTTCAAGCCCCTGACTTAAGAGAAGCGAAGAAGCGTGGGAAAGAAGAAGTACAAGTTTTGCAGTTTGAGGCATTACCAGATGAGATGAAACAGATCGGAGTGGGTCATAAATATTTGATCCAAACGTTTGGCTGTCAGATGAATGTCCATGATAGCGAGACAATGGCAGGTATTTTTGAGATGATGGGATATTCATCTACTACAAATGAACGTGATGCAGATATCATCTTGCTAAATACATGTGCCATCCGTGAAAATGCAGAGGATAAAGTGTTTGGAGAATTAGGTCGGCTCAAACATCTCAAGCTTGAGAAGCCGAATTTGATTCTAGGTGTATGTGGCTGTATGTCACAAGAAGAATCAGTAGTAAATCGCATCCTAAAAAGCTATCAAAATGTGGATTTGGTATTTGGAACCCATAATATCCACCGTCTACCTCATTTAGTGCATAATGCGCTAATGAGTAAAGAGATGGTAATCGAAGTTTGGTCAAAAGAGGGAGATGTAGTAGAGAATATGCCAAAAGTACGTGCGGATGGTTTGCGTGCTTGGGTAAATATCATGTACGGTTGTGATAAATTCTGTACCTACTGTATCGTGCCTTACACTCGCGGGAAGGAGCGTAGCCGCCGACCTGAAGATGTACTTGGCGAGATCCGAGAATTAGCCCGTAAAGGCTATCAAGAAGTAACGTTGCTTGGTCAAAATGTAAATGCATATGGTAAAGATCTAGAACAACGTAATTATCTCTTTGGCGACTTAATGGATGATGTGCGTAAGATTGGCATTCCCCGAATTCGCTTTACAACGAGTCATCCTCGTGACTTTGATGACCACTTAGTGGAGGTGCTTGGTAAAGGCGGTAACTTGGTAGAGCACATTCATCTTCCTGTTCAATCAGGCAGTAGTGAGGTCCTGAAATTAATGGCCCGTAAATATGATCGGGAACGTTATCTAGACTTGGTGCGTAAAATCAAAGAGGCAGTGCCAAATGTGGTTTTAACAACGGATATTATTGTTGGTTTCCCAGGTGAAACAGATGAGCAGTTTGAAGAGACGATTTCGTTAGTGAAAGAAGTGGAATTTGATTCTGCCTTTACCTTTATCTACTCCCCTCGTGAAGGGACTCCAGCGGCTAAGATGCAGGATAATATTCCGATGGAAGTGAAAAAGGCACGACTTCAAAGACTAAATGAAACCTTAAATGAGATTGGCCGTCGTAAAAACGAAGAGTTACGCGGTGAAATCGTAGAGGTATTGGTCGAAGGCGAGAGTAAGAAGAATCCAGATGTTCTCTCCGGCCGGACTCGTACAAATAAACTGGTAAATTTTGCTGGACCTAAGAGTTTAATTGGTAAAATGGTCATGGTTCGTATTGATGATCCAAAAACTTGGTCGTTAACAGGTGTTTGGTTGGAAGAGCAACCACAGCAGAAAGTTCCGGTTGCTTAGGTGAGGTGGCAGGTGAAGGATATAATGGAACACCCCGTGCTTGCATTTGCAAAAAAACTATCTGAACAAGTGAGTGCTACTGCTGAGGTCAAACGTTTTCGGCAAGCTGAGAAACAAGTTCAGGATAGTGCGAAGGTAAACCAGTTAATTGATGAAATTAAGAAGAAACAAAAAGAGTTGGTTCACGCCAAACATTATCATAAAAGCGAGTATGTTCGTTTGCTGGAAAAAGAATTAGAACAGCTACACCATGAGTTTGATCATCTTCCGATTGTTAAGGAATACCAGCAGTACCAAGTAGAGATAAACGAACTTCTGCAAACGATTCAAAATGTCGTGGCAGAAACCGTTTCAGCAAAAATTCATATTGAAGTGGGAGGAGAAGTCGCTAGAGGCTGTGGTTCCGGCGGTTCGTGTGGCTGCAAAAGCCGTTCAAAATGAAAAAACTTTGAGATCTGTTAATTCCCTCATGCACCCTAGGCGTACGCCCTGCATATACTCAAGTGAACGACCGTTTGAGGAGGGAATAAGGTGGCAAATACAGATCGATCAGTTGAATACCGTCAAATCATGTCGAGAGCGATTTGTGGGAAAGGACGGAAGTTTTGTCAAGTGAAACACTCTATCCACCCACCTGACCACATTCACCACATATTAGGAGCGTGGTTAATTAATCACAATTATGAAAGCTCTAAAGTAGGTGAAGCGGTCGAGGTACGTGGTACGTATGATGTGAATATTTGGTACTCCACCAAAGGAAATACCAAGACAGATGTCATGACAGAAACAGTACACTATGCAGAAAAGATTCCACTTACGTACTATGATCGCTATACACGCGAAGGGACTGTTAATGTAAGTACGATTTGCACACAGACTCCCAATTGTGTAGCAGCAAAGCTTTCTCCCCATAAAGATTCCATTTCTATCAAAGTGGAAAAAGAGTTTGTTGTGGAGCTGATAGGTGAAACAAAAGTCACAGTAGCCGTCTTCCCACATGAGCTTGGCGAGTGGGATGATAAAGACAAAGAAGACTTCATAAGCGAGATGGCTGAAGAAGACGAGGACGACACCTTCGATGACTTAGATCCAGACTTAGTCTTTGATGATTTGGAAGACTGATTCTTAATAAGCTACTGGCAACGATGCCAGTAGCTTTATTTTTTTAGAAATAGAAGATATGTTCATAGACACGTAAAAATAACCAGAGACAGACTCTAGTCCGCATAGTTTTGAATACTATAGCAGGGAGTCTGCTTTTTGGATGAGAATACGTGGCTTGGATAATACGCACTTGTGCTGATGCATTTGCATATAAATAACCAATGGATTTGGCTTTTTCGGTATGAAGGCATAAAAGGTAGCCATGGGTGGTGCGTAGAAAGGGGAAAGGGTTATGGGAGCCGTTACCCTACCATTAGATGCAAAGGAATCTGAACAAGAAGAACTGCAAGGTCTTCGCGAACAACTTGTCAGTGTTGATCACAGATTTGCGCCTTCCATCCTCCTGGAGACGACTGACGATCAGATACAAATATCTGGGGCGATACGTACGTCTTCAACGCTCTACACATTAAACAACGAAAAACACGTAGAGAAACTAAAAAGTTCAAAACAACATAATGACATTCTTCAACTACATGGGATTCAGGTGGTAGGTAGCAGCCGGCAGTTTCTTCGTGAATACGTATTTAGTATTTTTCAGACGAAAGTACTTAGTGTTTATCGATCGAAAGAAACGAGTGTTTGGTTAAGTCAGTCCAAGAAAAAACAAAAAGTAAAGAGAAAAACATATGTAAGGGTTACCGATCCAGATAATGATCGAGAAATCAAGCGAGTACAAAAGGTAGCTGTGCGGGCTTTATATGCGACGGGACTGGATTATGGCATGGTAACCTGTGGAGTAGGTACAAGTAAAAAGATATCGATTGTTCAGGTTGACCCTAGTCCTAAGTTAAATGAAGATCTAGAGAGACTTTTTATTAAAGCAGTATCTGATTATCGCAAAAGGCTTAGGAAGTCAAGCACCACACTTAAGACGATTATGTTAGGTGCCGACCCTGAATTTATTATGGTTACTCCAAAAGGAAATTTGATTGTCGCATCGAAATATTTTCCTATACAAGGGAAAATAGGGTGTGATGCGGCATGGTTAGGAGACAATCGAAGTCATAAACCGATTGTGGAGCTTAGGCCAGACCCTACGCCAGATCCCTTGCGGTTAAGTGTTCGTGTCTATCAGTGCTTGCTACATGCTGCGAAGAAGGTGCAGAATGTACAATGTAAATGGTTAGCTGGAGCTCTCCCTTACCCCAAATACCCGATTGGTGGTCATGTTCACTTCAGCGGGATCGAGCCTAGTTTTCAATTACTCAGAGCTTTAGATAATTACTTAGCTTTGCCGCTAGTAGTGTGCGAAGATCCTAGAGGGAAGGAACGGCGTCCCAAATATGGGTTCCTAGGAGATTATCGCATGCAGGAGCATGGTGGCTTTGAATATCGAACTCCACCTAGTTGGTTAATAACCCCTACTCTTACCAAAGGTGTGCTGGTTTTGTCGAAAATTATTGCTGGAAATTTCGAACAATTGATGTATAATCCGTTAAGTGATCCTGGTATACAACAGGCATACTACGATGGGAATAAAACAGTGCTAAAAGAATGGATTCCAGATCTATGGCAAGATATAAAACGTTTAGATGATTATGAAGCATATCAAAATGTAATTGACGAGTTTTTTTCATTCATCCAGCAAGGAAAGACTTGGGATGAGTCAACGGACCTACGGAAAGCTTGGAGACTTCCTCCATATCATACAAAGAAAAGGTAACATAAGGCATTGAAGGGAACCTATGGTATATTATAGTTGTTCCCTTTTTCTATGCATGTTACAATAAGTAAGATATAGAATTGATAGAATAATAGCCGGAGGAAGAGAGATTTGGCTAAATATACTCCGATGATTGAACAGTATCTCAAGATTAAGGCTCAAGCCCCCGATGCCTTTTTATTTTTTCGCTTAGGGGATTTCTATGAGTTATTTTTTGAAGATGCTCAATTAGCTGCAGAAGAACTAGAGATTACATTGACAGGGCGTGGTGGGGGAACAGAAGAGCGAATTCCGATGTGCGGGGTTCCGTATCATTCTGCTAATACCTATATCGAACGCCTAATTGAAAAAGGTTATAAAGTCGCCATTTGTGAACAGGTAGAAGATCCATCTTCTGCCAAAGGGGTCGTAAGAAGAGAGATTATCCGTTTCGTCACCCCAGGCACTGTGATGGAAGAATCAATGCTGACTGATCAAGAAAATAACTTTCTTGTATCCGTTGTACAGAGTCATTCTCTATATGGTTTATCGGCTGTTGACTTATCAACAGGGGAGATCCATCTTACCGAATTACCAAATCTGTCCTCGCTATTAGATGAAATTTTGTCTTATCAGCCAAAAGAATTATTAGTCGAACATGCCTTACTAGACCAAGAAGATATAGGGACGATGTTGCAAAAGCGATATCGTGTAATGGTTACACCGTTTTCTGTGCAGAAGTCGCAATTGGAGGGTCTGCTGAAGAAGATAGAGGACCAGTTTCCTTCTTTTCATCAAGAATGCTCTACTGTTGGCTTGAAAAAAGGATTAGTTGCCCTATATGCTTATCTGCAAAATACGCAGAAACGTTCCTTAGGCCATCTCCAAAGGCTTCACCGATATGATGCTAAGCAGTATATGATGTTGGATGAAGTGGCTCGTCGTAATTTGGAATTGACGATTACGATGGGGGAAGGGAAGAAGCGCGGTTCCCTATTAGGATTATTAGATCAATCGGTTACGGCTATGGGAAGCAGGCTCCTAAAAAAATGGTTGGACAAGCCGTTGCTTCGTATACAAGAGATCCAGAACCGACAAGATGTCGTAGCTGCTTATCTGGAACATCTACTGTTATTAGATGACGTTCGGGCTGGATTAAAGAATGTATACGATTTAGAACGTTTGGCCGCCCGGGTTTCATATGGATCTGCTACGGCTCGTGATTTGGTTGCCCTCCACCGTTCATTGGCAGCGATTCCTGATTTAAAAATCTTGTTAGGTCAGTTGCCATCGAAACGGATTCATTCCCTTCTAGTAGAGATAGATGAATGCGTCGATTTACAGACATACATATCAAAAGCGATTGTGGCAGAACCTCCACTCTCTGTAAAAGAAGGAGGCATCATTCAGGCTGGTTACCACGAACAGTTAGATCAGTATCGTGACGTCCAGAAGAATGGGAAACAATGGATTGCTACACTAGAACAACAAGAGCGTAATCGTACAGGGATTAAGTCTCTCAAGATCGGTTATAACCGCATATTTGGTTATTATATTGAGATTTCTCGCTCGAATTTACGAAATCTTCCAGAAGGACTATATGAACGAAAACAGACTCTTGCCAATGCAGAGCGGTTTATTACTCCTGAGTTAAAGCAGAAGGAGCAATTGATTCTCGATGCTTCTGAGAAGTCGATGGATTTGGAGTATGAGCTGTTTTGTGGAGTAAGAAATCATCTGGCTACCCATGTTGGACGACTCCAGAAGCTGGCCGAGCAGGTTGCTGAATTAGATGTACTTCATGCATTTGCGAAAGTTTCTGCCGAGGGGCAGTATGTGCGTCCAGAAGTGCATGAAGGGGATGAAATGGCTGTCGTCGCAGGGCGTCATCCAGTGGTTGAAGCACTCGCTCCCGATGATCAGGAGTTTATTGCAAATGATGTGGAACTAAATCATCAATCTCGTCAATTGTATCTCATTACCGGGCCGAACATGGCCGGGAAATCAACTTATATGAGACAAGTGGCTTTAATTACGATTTTAAGTCAAATCGGATGTTTTGTTCCTGCTCAGTCTGCATTGATTCCGTTAACAGACCGGATCTTTACGAGAATCGGTGCTGCAGACGATTTAGTAGGTGGACGAAGTACGTTTATGGTAGAGATGGCTGAGACGTGTCAAGCATTGAAGGAAGCGACCCCCCGCAGTTTGATTCTGTTGGATGAAGTAGGTAGAGGTACCTCCACCTATGATGGTTTAGCTCTTGCGCATGCCATTGTAGAATATATCCATGATCATGTGAGGGCGAAAACTCTGTTCTCGACTCATTATCATGAGTTGACACAATTAGATCAAAAACTAGAACGTCTGGTAAATGTACATGCCAAATGTATTGAGAAAGACGGGAAAGTCGTGTTCTTACACCGCATTGTCTCCGGTGGAGCGGATCGAAGCTACGGAATCCACGTTGCCGAGTTAGCTGGGATACCTACCACTGTGATTCAGCGTGCGAAAGTGATCTTAGAGAGGCTTGAAGTTGGCAATGCGGAGTCTGCTGTTGCGTGTGCGTCTTCAGTTCAAACCAATAGAAGGCACATCTCAGAAATTCAGGAAGAACCAATCGTATATCAAACAGATGATCCAGATGGACAGTTAAGTTTGTTTGATTTCGGTGGAGCCGCCAAAAAATCGGAAGAGCAGGATGTTGTTCATGAAACAGAGCAGGATGTAGTAGATGCTGAAAAACGACCAGAGAGACTGTCTGCAGACCGTTCTGTAGCAGAGGAAGAAGTGTTATCTGCTGTATTACAATTTGATCTAATGAATCAAACACCATTTGAAACGATGCAGTTTGTTTTAGAGTTAAAGAAAAAATTATTGAAATAACTATTTTGGGGGCGGGCAGATGGTAGAAACCAATCTCTCGTTCCTTTGTTTATAGAGAGGAGGATATGTTCATGGGGAAAATTCGTGTGTTAGATGAGCAATTAGCGAATCAGATTGCCGCAGGGGAAGTAGTAGAACGTCCTGCTTCCATTGTGAAAGAGCTAGTGGAAAACGCGATTGATGCCAGGGCAGATAAGATTATCGTGCAGTTAGAAGAAGGCGGAATTTCGTATATTCGTGTTTCAGATAATGGTTCGGGGATGGAGCGTGAAGATGCAGTAATTGCCTTTGAACGACACGCTACTAGTAAGATTCAGCGTGAACGCGATTTATTTCAAATCCAAACACTTGGATTTCGTGGAGAAGCATTACCTAGTATCGCATCGGTGGCGAAGGTGGAGCTGAAGACAGCTGAAGATGCTTCCGAACTCGCGACTTTATTAACAATTGAGGGCGGTCAGTTATTGCATATAGAAGATACTTCTCGTTCTAGAGGGACGGATGTAGTAGTCCGTGACTTGTTTTATAATACGCCTGCTCGCTTGAAATACTTGAAGACCGTCAACACAGAAGTAGGCCAAGTAGCAGACGTAATGGGCAGGCTAGCTCTTTCGTGCCCTGATCTTTCATTTACGCTTATTCATAATGGAAAAGAACTTTTCCGAACACCGGGAGACGGAAAATTATTACATGTCATCCATGCCATCTATGGGAAACAAGTGGCTTCTCAGATGATGCAAGTAGGTGGAGAAGACGGAGATTTTCAATTAAGTGGGTATATCTCTAAGCCGGAGCTGACCAGATCAAACCGTTCCTATCTCTCAATCATCTTAAACGGTCGCTATGTAAGAAGTATTCCTATCTCTCAATCGATCCTGAGGGCATATGGAACACTACTACCAAATGGGCGTTATCCGATTGGTATAATCCAGATGAAGATGGACCCCAAACTAGTAGATGTAAATGTTCATCCGACCAAATTAGAAGTTCGTTTGAGCAAGGAACGTGAACTATGTCAATTGATAGAGCAGTCTGTTCAAGGTGTTTTTCATAAGCAACGACTTGTCCCACAAGCTATCGGAGCGGCAACGATTAAGAGTGCGGCACCGAAACCGGAGCAATCTGAGTTATCTTTTACACCCGTTCGTACGAATGACTGGCAGGTACAAGAGAGGGCTTCTCTATGGAATGATAACTTGCAGGCGCAAAAATCCCCCTCTTTCCGTTCTTCCGATCAGAAGAAAGACGTTGATTTTAGAGTGGAAGAGAAAAAAGAACTAGAGAACGTTCAAGAGCAGTTTTCACCGCTTCTGTATGGTAGTCAGATGCCAGACCCAGTAGAAGAAAAGATCGAGCCTGCGTTACGAGACATCGCGGAACAAGCAGAGTCTCTAAATATAACAACTTTAGATGAATCAATAGAGGCTACGAACTCACGTTTTCCGCTATTGTTGCCCCTGGCTCAGGTACACGGAACTTACATTGTTGCCCAATCGGATGATGGCTTTTATCTAGTAGATCAGCACGCCGCTCATGAACGAGTTTATTATGAAGTTTTTTATCGCAGAATGGGCGAAAAAAATAGTACACAACAACCGCTATTAATTCCCCTAACGATCGAATGTACGCTTTCAGAAGTGAAGACACTAGAAAATTATTTAGAAGAACTGCAAGACTGGGGATTGGATTTGGAACCGTTTGGAGGAAATACGTTTATGATTCGAGCGTATCCAAGTTGGTTTCCCAAGGAAAATGAAGTGGGTTTGATCTATGAGATTATTCACTACTTGAAGGATCATGACAAAGTTGATGTGGCGGTATTACGAGATGCCTCTGCAAAGATGATGTCATGTAAAGCGGCGATCAAGGCGAATCGTCATCTTAGGCATGAAGAGATGGAGTCTCTTTTTCAACAGTTATCGGAGTGTGGAAATCCGTTTACTTGCCCACATGGGCGCCCGATTTTTGTTCATTTTACAACGTATGAGTTAGAAAAGATGTTCAAACGAGTGATGTAATAACAAGTGTTCCAGTCACTTTTATTCACCTGATAAATCTGAGCTTTTTAGAAGCTGTCGAAGGAGAATCAGGTGAATAAAAGGGGCGTTGCAGACAAATTGCAAAACAGAAGCAAAAGGTAGTGAAGTAGAGATATTCAATTATATGTATATAGTAATTTATAGGGATTAGTGATACTATTACCACAGTAATATAATGAATTGAGAAAAACATCTTTATATCAAATGATTATATTACAAGTCTACTTAAAAGGGGGAGAGAGTTGCCGGTATTTGTATTCAATGTATCCGAAAATAAACGGTTTTACATGTTTTTAAGAATATTATAAAATAAAGGCAACGAGATAATATGATGTTGAAAAGCAAACGAATATTGAGTGTATGCATGAGTATATTCATGGTATCTTCAATCGTAATTCCTATCCATGTTTCTGCACAGTCAAAAGTAGAGGCGACTACTAAACAGTGTCTTTCTAAAAGACCATTGGAGTTTAGTCTAGAATGTAAGTCAGAAGCTGATGAGTGGGGAAACGAACTATTTAACCTGTGGAATAAACTTGCCCCTCAAGTAGAAAAAGATATAGTAAGAGGGTATACTATGGCAGACTATAGTTCTATCAATAGTTACCTTCGCTCTGACTTTTTTGAGGGTCTAGATCAAGCAAAAATTGAAAAAAGCATTAAACATATGGACAAGGCTTTTTCTAGGACAAGGCTTTATCAAGATACGATTGTATATCGCCGAGTGAGTGAGCGAGCATTTGGGATGCAAAATGGTGATCTAATTAACGAGGATTCTAAGATAAATATGGATGGTTTTGAAGGGTTCAAAACTTTGTTTCAAGGAAAAATGAAAAAAGATCCAGCATATATGAGTACGAGTATTATTAAAGATGCAGCAAGTGGGTTTAGTGAGTTACCTATCTTAATGAAAATTCATGTTCCTCAAGGTGTTCCAGCTATGTATTTAGCACCTTTAAGTAATTTTCCTGACGAAATGGAGTTGCTTTTACCGAGAAATCGAACATATAAAGTTACCAATATATCGCCAGTAACTGAAAAAATAAGTGAAAAAGACGAGGAAGGAAAAACGATCGAAAGAGATAGAGAATATGTATTGGTAGATATTGATATTTTAGATATACCATCTAATTATAGAGAGAAACGTTCTCTTGATAACAAAATGTTTGAAGATCGTCTACCATCTTTATCAAAATAAGGAGTAAAACCAAACCACTTCTGAAAAATTTTATTAGAGGTGGTTTTTGTATGAATTTTTCGCTTCCCTCGAAGTAAAGAAAATAACAGGTTGATTGGATAGAAGACCGGTATTCGTGTATACTTTCAAAAAGATAAAAAACACTATAAAACCCTTATTATCGAAGCGAGTGATGTAAAATATTATTTGTAAGCACTTCTTTTCACCCAGACGATGTACTAGTAGAAGAGGCGACGCAGTTAGCGAGAGAGTTAGCTGTTCCGTATAAAGAACGACATCGCTTATCGCTCCCCGGTTTATTTGACCAGGTAGATAGAGATGAAGTGATTTTAGTAACGAAAAAAGGCTGGCGCTATGAGCGAAAAGACGGCCATTCATTTCATTTCCATCCAAATACCTCAGCACTCAGAATAAAAAATCTAGCTCGTGGCGAATCTGATTCATTGGTGAAGTTTGCAGAGCTACGACCAGGGGACCACGTTCTCGACTGTACTTTGGGTATGGCTTCTGATGCGATTGTGGCAAGCTATGCAGTTGGTGATTCCGGGCGAGTGGTTGGTTTGGAGTCGCAACCCGTTTTAGCGCAGATGGTAAGACAAGGTCTTAAGACCACAATTACGAATCGAACCCGGTTAGATGCTGCGATGAGAAGAGTGGAAGTGATGAATCAAGATTATCGCGAAACTCTTGCAGGTATGAAAGGTGATTCCTTTGATGTGGTTATCTTTGATCCGATGTTTCGCTCGACTATTAAGACTTCTTCCGCAATGCAGGTATTAAAGCCGCTTGCGAATCCTGTACCACTCGATTCAGAATCGGTACAACACGCTGTTCGAACGGCTAGGCGGTTGGTTATGCTAAAAGAGAGACCAGGCAGTGGGGAGTTCGAGCGATTAGGATTTACGATTGTAAAAGAATCTTCGCAATTTGCTTGGGGAGTTATACGAAAATCTCATGTAACATCAGTTTTTTAGTTAGACAAGTTTGCTTCACAAACAAAAATAAAAAAATAAGGAGTTCAAAAGTCCAAAGTGGATATAACATGGAGAGAACTCACATCCGAAGATCAAGTCTTTATTCAAAAAGCATTAGAGATTTATGATCAATCATTCCCTGATGAAGTGAGAGAGTCGCACGATGT
Source organism: Thermoactinomyces sp. DSM 45891 (assembly GCF_900119485.1). Lineage (GTDB taxonomy): Bacteria > Bacillota > Bacilli > Thermoactinomycetales > Thermoactinomycetaceae > Baia. Next base: position 100,067 of record NZ_FPJZ01000001.1, on the reverse strand, counting down.
GTTTTACAGAGGCTTATTAAGCCAGAAATCTTCCTTTCCAGACTCATATACATTTCTAGTAGGGTATCAAAATGAGATTGAAATTTGTTCTCTTGCTACTGCCCATTATTTCTCTAAATTGAATATGGGTTTTGTAGTATACCTCGCAACGAATCCACACATAAGAAGTCGTGGAATCGGCAGTATGACTCTAAATAAAATAGAGGCAATTCTGATGGATGATGCAAAAAGAGCAGGGTACCAATTTTTAAAAGGAATTGTACTAGAGACTGAAAAAGAAGAATTTGCACATACAGAGCTTGAGAAACGGAACTGCGCGCGGAGAAATCGCTTTTTTGAAAAGAATCAATTTACGAATCTGAAAAGTATTAAATATCTACAGCCGCCATTAAAACAAGGCGATCAACCTGTTCCGCTACATTTGCTTCTGAAACAGTATGATGGAACGACTCATCATGATGAAATTGGAATGGTGATCGAGGAAATATTTAAGAAGAAATACCAAGAAATCAATCAGATTCCTGTAAAAGCACTTGAAGAATGTCAAAAGTTAATGAGGTTAGATTAGGAGTGTAGTACGATGAAGCCTAATTTGTTGGTAATTGTTGGCCCTACTGCTGTAGGGAAAACAGCCTTAAGTTTGGAATTAGCTCAAGAGTTTCACGGAGAAATCATATCGGGGGACTCGATGCAAGTGTACCGCTATATGGATATTGGAACAGCAAAAGTATCGCAAGAAGAAAGAGGACTCATTCCTCATCATCTCATTGATTTATATGATCCCGACTATTCGTTTTCAGTGCAGGAGTTTCAGAAAGTTGCTCGGGAATCGATTGCCGAAGTTACTGAGCGATCCCACCTCCCGATTTTAGTAGGTGGAACGGGTTTATACGTGGATTCGGTTACCCATAACTATCTCATGCCGGACGTGAAAGAAAATCCAAGTTTGAGACAAGAATTAAGAGAGTTGGCAGAACAAGCAGGAAATGAAGCTCTGCATAGACGTTTACAAGAAGTAGACATGAGATCTGCAGAGAAATTACATCCAAATGATCAGAAACGGTTAATCCGGGCATTAGAAGTGTATGAACAGACAGGTCATTCGATCTCGCAACTAAGTAAAAAGGGAGAGTCGCCGTACCGCTCCTTATGGATTGGTCTAACGATGCCCCGGGATTTATTGTATGAGCGAATTAATCGGCGTGTTGATTTGATGATAAAGCAAGGACTTGTAGAAGAGGTACAAATGTTGCGTCAAAAGGGGTACCAAAGGGCCGCTACTTCGATGCATGCGATCGGCTACAAGGAGATTTATCGGTATTTAGATGGAGAATGGTCTTTGGATGCTGCTGTTGAACAGATTAAAAAGGGATCTCGTAATTATGCGAAACGGCAACTCTCATGGTTTAGGCGATCAAGTGAGATTCTTTGGTATGATGTAATGAAAAAAGGAATCTTTGAAGAAATTAAAGAGCAAGTGGCAGGAAAGTTTCCAGAGTACAGAGAATAAATACCTGACTGATAAACATAGGAGGTACTTACTTTGAAACAAGCCATTAATATCCAAGATACATTTTTGAATCAGATTCGAAAAGAATCAGTACCTGTAACCATTTATTTGATGAATGGATTTCAATTAAGAGGTGTCATTAGAGGTTTTGATAACTTTACGATTGTAATCGATAGTGAAGGTAAACAACAAATGGTTTATAAGCATGCGATCTCTACGTTTACACCAGCGCGTCCTGTATCTCTTATGTCCCAAGAAGATAAAGAAGTAGAAGTCAAGTGAGAAATTATCACTTGGCTTTTTTCTATTATCACCAAAAAATGGGCATATGCGTATATATAGACAGAACAAATAGCCCAGATGAGGTGAACTTCATGAGCAGGAGAGTCCTTGAGGTGCAAGATGAGAAACATCGAATCCAAATCGTGTTTGATCGAAAACAGAGCGCTGCTATCTGTTCCCTTCCTGCTTGGCAAGAGGAAACGCCTGTCGGTTTAAAGAAATGTTTTGACCAACTGGATCAATTAGTAGGATTAACCCAGGTGAAGGCATTCGTAAAAGAAATATATGCATGGTTGGAAATCGGTAAAAGAAGGCAGGCTGCTGGATTAAGTAGCGAACAGCAGGTTCTCCATATGGTCTTTACTGGGAACCCCGGAACGGGTAAGACAACGGTAGCGAGAATTATGAGTAGTTTGTTTCGTGAGATGGGGATGTTGTCAAAAGGTCATTTAGTAGAGGTGGAGAGAGCTGATTTAGTAGGGGAGTATATCGGACATACTGCTCAGAAGACAAGAGAGCATGTAAATAAAGCACTTGGTGGAATTCTTTTTATTGACGAAGCGTATTCATTAGCTCGTGGTGGGGAAAAAGATTTTGGAAAAGAAGCGATTGATACTCTTGTAAAAGCCATGGAGGACCATAAGAATGATTTTATCTTAATTTTAGCGGGGTACTCATGGGAAATGAGTAATTTTTTAAGCTCCAACCCTGGTTTGCCTTCTCGGTTTCCTGTTCAGCTCGAGTTTTCTGACTTTCCAATTCAACAACTACTCGAAATTGCTGAATGTATGACAACTGAGAGACAATACCGCCTTTCCGTTGCGGCAAAAGAGAAGTTGCGAAGTCATGTTCAACGAGAAATGGAGCGTTTAGATCGTCCTTTTGGGAATGCTCGCTATATACGTAATTCGATTGAACAGGCTGTTCGCCAACATGCTGTTCGGTTGTTACAAATGCCTTATGCAAATCGAAACGACTTAATGACCTTGCGTTCAGATGACTTTCAGTTAGATGAGGTTGAAAAGAAAACACCTATTCACTCATGGTATAATTAACTTATTTCATTGTTTGTTGGAAGGATGGATACCAATCGAAGGAATCGTAGAGAGAGAGCGAGCCATACTTGTGAGTTGTGGCTCTAAGTTACATGAATGGGAGCTTCGTTCTTCTTTGGAAGAATTAGCAAGCCTAGCGGATACGGCTGACGCAGAGGTAATAGAACAAGTGATTCAGTTCCGAGATCGAAAGGATCGTGCGTGGTTGGTCGGAAAAGGAAAAGCAGAAGAGATCGCGCAGTTAGTAGAGGATCTAGAAGTTGACTTGGTCATTTTTGATCAAGAGTTAATTCCTTCCCAAATTAAACATCTAGAGGGGCTTATCAATGCGAAAGTCATTGATCGGACTCAGTTAATCCTCGATATATTTGCAGGGCGTGCCCAGACGAAAGAAGGTCGTCTTCAAGTTGAGTTAGCTCAACTCCAATATATGCTACCAAGACTGGTAGGTAAACGAAGAGAGCTATCTAGACTGGGTGGCGGGATTGGGACCCGAGGCCCTGGTGAGAAGAAGCTTGAAACGGATCGAAGACATATCAGACGTCAAATTGATATATTGAAACATGACTTAGAAGAAGTACGCAAACATCGCAGGCTTCACCAAGCAAGAAGAAAGAAGCAAGCAGTGATGCAAGTATCACTCGTTGGTTATACAAATGCAGGGAAGTCTACATTACTCAATCATTTAACAGAGTCGGAAGTGTTAGCAGAGGATAAATTATTTGCTACCTTGGATCCGACATCGCGTAAACTAGATCTTTCAAATGGGCAAGAGGCTTTATTGACCGATACTGTTGGTTTTATCCGCAATCTTCCGCATCAATTAGTAGCATCTTTTCGGAGTACCCTTGAGCAGGTAACAGAAGCTGATTTGCTACTACATGTAGTGGATGCAAGCCATCCTGAATCATCGGAACAAATGAAGGTAGTGGAAGGGATTCTTGAGGAATTAGGCGCGGCACATATCCCGACACTTATTGTTTTTAATAAAGTGGACCAAATGGCGGAGCGATCGATTCAGGATGAATTGGAAGAGCGGGAAGGCAACCGAATGATGGTTTCCGCATTTAATCAATCTGATTTGGAGCGCCTAAAAGAAAAAATAGAAGAGCTTCTCTACCAACATGACTTTAAAGGTACTGTTTCATTCTCTGTTGAGAAGGGGGACTGGATTTCTGCGCTATATCGTCATGCAGAAATCTTACATAGTGAGACAGAGGATTTAGAGATTTCTTTCCAATACCGTCTCCCGAGGAATAAAGTAAGCTCTCTGCCGAAGGATTTGCGAGAGAAGATGCAATTAGGTAATAAGTAAACAAATACACAATAGAAACGGTGTACATAATGGAGCTAAAACATGCAACATGGATTCGGGAATTACAGTCTAAAGTAAGAAAGCAGATAGGGCCGATTATTAGTCAAATCGAAGAACGCGTCGATATGCATCAGTGGCGCGTTCTTGATGCTTTTCGTAAACATGCTGTAAGCGATTATCATCTGCACTCGTCTACAGGATATGGATATGATGATGTGGGACGAGAAGTGTTTGAACGGATTTTCGCCGATTTGTTTGGTGCTGAGATGGCATTGGTCAGATCCAACATTATTTCCGGTACACATGCGATTGCAAGCAGTTTATACGGAAATCTGCGCCCAGGGGAAGAGTTGATCTATCTTACTGGAACCCCTTATGATACGCTTCATAAAGTGATTGGTAAGGAGGAAGATGGGACAGGCTCCTTGGCGGACTATGGAATTCGATATCGAGAAATCCCATTGCTAGAGGATGGGGATATCGACTGGGACACATTTAGGAAATCGGTTAGTGAGAGTACCAAAGTAGTTGCTATTCAGCGCTCTCGTGGCTACGCAGATCGACCTTCTTTTACCATTGCACGCATTCGCAATATGATTATACAAATTCGTGAAATAGCACCTCAAGCGGTCATTTTTGTAGACAACTGTTATGGGGAGTTTGTAGAGGACTTGGAGCCAACACATGTCGGGGCTGACATTGTAGCGGGTTCACTCATCAAAAATCCAGGTGGGGGCTTGGCAAAATCAGGTGGATACATGGTTGGAAAGACGGAGTTCATCGAAAAAGCGGCTTCACGTCTCGTTGCCCCGGGTATAGGGGTAGAGGGTGGAGCCACTTATGGGTATCAGCGCGATTACTACCAAGGACTGTTTTTAGCACCTCATGTAGTAGGGGAAGCGTTAAAGGGCGTCGTATTTGCTTCTGCGATGTTAAAAGAGGTCGGCTTTCAGACTACTCCAAGATGGGATGAACCGCGAACGGATATTATTCAGCAAGTTCGATTAGGGAGTGCTGAACTATTGATTGCTTTTTGCCAAGGTATTCAAAGTGCGAGTCCAGTTGATGCTCATATTACTCCGATTCCGGCAGCGATGCCAGGATATCAAGATCCTGTTATTATGGCAGCTGGCACATTTGTACAAGGAGCTAGTATTGAGCTATCTGCTGATGGGCCGCTCCGTGAGCCATACATTGCATTTCTGCAAGGTGGACTTACTTATTCACATGTAAAGATTGCTATTTTACAAGCGTTAGATCTTATGAAAACAACAGGGTCGCTTCCAGTATAGGTGGAATAGGGAGGATATATGTGGTAACGATAACGATTATATGGATTATTATCATTGCGCTGTTTGCTCTGGGGTTCTTAGGCTTGATATTTCCAATCTTGCCAGATGTCCCTTTGTTGATGGCTGGTTTTGCGATGTATCACTTTTTTGTGGACGATCAAGCATTAGGATTATGGTTCTGGATCATTACTAGTATCGTGATGGTGTTAAGCTTTTTGGTCGATCAATTTGCTAGTGGGATTGCCGCTAAAAAAGCAGGTGGATCGAGCGGTTCGTTTTGGGCAGCGGCTCTTGGAGCAATTGTGTTCTCGCTCTTTTTAGGGCCACTTGGAGTTATAGTAGGTCCTTTCGTTTTTGTTTTAGTGGTTGAGTGGATTCGTACCCAAGATTTCAAAAAAGCATTCTCTGTCGGGATCAGTACATTGATTGGTTTTATCGGTGGTATGTTGGTGAAACTGATTATTTTAATTGCGCTGTTGGTATGGTTTTTTATCTTAATTTAAGGGTGGGTGTACATATAAAAAGTTTTTATGTCAACTTTCCTTACATGTGTTGACATAAAAGTTGACACGTCGTAAAATAAATGTAAAGGAGACCGTCATCATGAATGATGAGATGCGGCGAAATATGCCTTTGTTTCCAATTGGAACCGTAACAAAATTGACTGATCTAACACCACGTCAAGTCCGTTACTATGAGCAACAAGGTTTAATTCGGCCTGAGCGTACAAATGGAAACCAACGCCTGTTTTCCTTTAACGATGTAGAACGCCTATTCGAAATTAAATCGTTGATCGAAAAGGGAGTTAACCTTGCAGGTGTCAAGGAAATGTTGCATAAAGACCATCAGATTCTTGAGGCACACAAAGAGGTGGAAAAAGCGAAAGCTGTGGTTGTAAAGGTGAAACAAGAGTTGTCCGAACGAGAACTACGTCGGTTACTAAAACGTGATCTCCTACATCCTAAGCTAGGCCGTACTTCTGAAGTTTACGGTGAATTCTCGAGGTTTTTCCGTCAATAAATTTAACGACTTTGAAAAGGAGAATGATGGATATGGCACGGTTTACGAGAGAGGATATTTTAAAACAGGCGGTTGAACTAAATGTTCAATATATCCGTCTTCAATTTACAGATTTACTTGGAACAATTAAAAATGTAGAGATTCCACGGAGTCAGTTAGAAAAAGCTCTTGATAATAAAATGATGTTTGATGGATCTTCGATCGAAGGATTTGTTCGCATCGAAGAGTCCGACATGTACTTGTATCCAGATCTCGATACGTGGGTAGTTTATCCATGGGTTGCGGCAGGGGACTCAAAGGTGGGCGCTCTTACTTGTGATATTTATAACTCAGATGGTACTCCATTTGCAGGAGATCCACGCGGAATTCTAAAAAAAGTGATGGCAGAAGCGAAAGAACTTGGTTTTACTTCCTTTAATGTAGGGCCGGAGCCAGAGTTCTTCCTCTTTAAAACGGATGAGAAGGGAAAGCCAACTCTCGATCTAAATGACCAAGGTGGTTACTTTGACCTAGCGCCGCTTGATCTCGGCGAAAACTGCCGTCGTGATATCGTACTTACATTGGAGCAAATGGGCTTTGAAATCGAAGCTTCTCACCACGAGGTAGCTCCTGGGCAACATGAAATCGACTTCAAATATGCGGATGCAATCAAAGCAGCAGACCAAATCCAAACATTTAAATTGGTGGTAAAAAATGTAGCTCGCAACTACGGCTTGCATGCAACCTTCATGCCGAAACCGCTATTTGGTGTTAATGGTTCTGGTATGCATTGTCATCAGTCTCTCTTCCGCGGAAATGAAAATGCTTTCTATGACGAGAGAGATGAGCTAGGTTTATCTGAAACAGCACTTCACTATCTAGCTGGAATCTTAAAGCATGCTCGTGCCTTTACCGCAGTAACGAATCCGCTGATCAACTCTTATAAGCGTTTGGTGCCTGGTTATGAAGCTCCTTGCTATGTAGCTTGGTCTCCAAAAAACCGTAGCCCGTTGGTTCGTGTACCCGCTTCACGAGGTCTTAGCACTCGGATCGAAGTGCGTTCTCCAGACCCAGCAGCAAACCCCTACCTAGCACTAGCTACGATGTTAGCGGCAGGCTTAGATGGTATTCGGAACAAGCTAGCAGCACCTCCACAGACAGACCGCAACATCTATGTGATGGATGAGCAAGAGCGTAGAGATGCAGGCATCAACAGTCTACCAGCAAACTTGTTCGAAGCGATTCAAGAACTGCAAAATGATACCGTTATAGCAGAAGCGCTTGGTGAACATGCACTTAGCCATTTTGTAGAAGCAAAAGAAATCGAATGGGACCTATTCCGTACCACTGTTCATGAGTGGGAACGCGATCAATACATGTCTCTCTACTAAGATATATGTACAACAAAACCATCTACTCAGCGTAGATGGTTTCAACTTTTTTATGTTTTGGATACAGTATAAAGAAAGAAATTCTCGTAGGATAGGATGGACAAATGGACCTTTATCAAATACGGCTCCCATAACGGTAGGATGGTAACCTGTCTTCATGAATGCTAATAGCTCCTTCATTTGATTTTACCAATTATTATCTTGTTCAAATCCATAACGAGTTAACAAATTTCCTGCATATTCCTTAAAACATGATTTTATTTCATCGTCAAATTCTTCTTTCCAAGATCCTATTTTTCCTTTTCTAAAAGTATGGGATTTTAAAGGGTTGGTATTTGCTTTCATTGCATTAACCAATGAAAGCTTATCACAGTTCTCTATATCATTCTTTAAAATAAAATCAATTATAGATAAATATATATTATTTTTAGTTGTCTCAGCTATTAAATTTTCAAATGAAATAGGAAGGAAATTATCAGTTTTTTTATTTAACCATTTGTAAAATGGATCATAGAAATGTAGAAAATTATATTTTTCACTGGTTAATATGGTTAGCAGACGTTGCTTTCTACTATGATATCTACTTGTATCTCTTAGTTTCTCTGCCAAAGGATAATTTTTAAAATACCCTTTCTCAATATAATAGACTTTAGAAATTAAGACATCTCTGGGGTCTCTATATAAGTAAATCGATTTGATATTTAATTTCTTCAAGATTTCCATATACTCCGAATTGTAAACTGCATGACCAAAAAGAAATTCGTTCATTCTTAAACTCTTCAATTTGTTATCAAATATAACAAGTAATTGTTTATTAAATTTTTCTGGAAGGTAACAAGATAATTCATTTAGTGGGGTTATATCACAGGTTAGATTAGGAATACCCTTAACTATTTGTAATAGTAGGTTCAGTCCACTCTTCGGAACACTATTTATAATAAATGGAGATAGTTCCACTTTATCCATTCCCCCTCTATAAATGACGAATATCTCTCGTTTTAAAAGTGAAGCAGACGGATAAACAGAACTAAAAATCCTTTATATATAAGGAATACAAAAGATCATATTTACAAATAGGGTACACTATTTGTAAATATATAGTAGGATTAAGGTACTGCGCCTTAGACAGTAAGCATACATATAATTTCCAATTCATTAGGAATTTACTTCTTTCATTCTTATGAAAATATAAATAGAATTGTGATTCTCCTTCAATAAAATTGGATCTATGTCACGTTAGTGGTAAAGCGTATAAAGGTAAGAATGTGGTCGGGATCGCCAGACTTAAGTGAACCACATGCTAGGGTGGGGGGCTAATCACCCCCTCTACTCGATTATTGTTTTTGAACTGGATTCGCATAAACGGGAATTGCTTCACCAGGACTGACATGTGAAACGGTGTTATTCCAAACAGATTTCCATTTGGAAGCGGATAACCCCGGATAAGGCAAGTTGGTTGCTTCTTGTTTAGGTGTAGGGATGATAGCATATTGTAACTTTCCATTTGCTTGGTACTTATGGACAAAGGTAGGAAGAAAGGAGAATTCTTTTAGTTTCACTTCATTGGTTTTTGAATCCTTCTCTACATCCACATATACAATAACCCCTTCATCAGTGTAAGGATCTTTTTGGTTAGAAACAAAGTTCCCCATGGAATAAATAATATATTTCTCCTTTCCATCCACATTCATTTTCTCCATCGGCTGGAGGACATGAGGGTGACTACCGAAGATAACATCTGCTCCCGCTTTAAATACTTTCTCAGCAATCGACTTTTGGCTCGTATTAGGTTTACGTTGGTATTCGACACCCCAATGGAGCGAGACACAAACTAATTCTGCACCCTCTTTTTTCGCTTGCGCGATATCTTTGGCTATTCCTGTTCCATCTCCAATCAAATCAACAAGATACGGCTTGTTTGATGGTACAGGAATTCCATTTGTAAGCTCTGTATAAGCGAGGAAAGCCACTTTAATTCCATTTTTCTCCACGATGAGTGGTTTCCGTTTCTCTGCGGTGGGAGAAGTGCCTGTGGTTTTGATTCCACGTTCATTTACGACTTTATGGGTTCGAATGGCTCCATCTTCTCCCGTATCCATGGCATGATTATTCGATGTGCTTACTACATCAACTCCAGAGTCCTTCAGCGCGTCCACGATCTGGTCAGGTGCATTAAATTGTGGAAAACCAGAGTACGGCTTAGAGGGACCTGCAAGTGTCATCTCAAAGTTTCCAATGGCGATGTCTGCTTGACTAATATAAGGTTTGACTTCCTTAAAAAATGAACGAAAGTCGTAATTGTTTCCTCCTAAGGCACCTGCTTTAATCTGGGGGGTATGCATCATGATGTCCCCAAATGCAGCGATCTGAAGCTTACTTGGAGGATTCTGCTTTTGCTCAGACTTGCTGGGCTTATCACTATTGCTTTCAGGAGAGATCGTTGCTTTGCCAAATGGGAAAAATATAACGAACAAAATGACAGCTAAAATAGCTGTGATAATCGATATAATTCGTTTCAAATGTTTTCACTCCTTTTCATGCCCGACCTAAAGTTTACAGCAATACGTCCATTATAGTAGATTTTTCACTTCAAATTCTGTCTAAAATAAGAAATCCTTTGATCGAATTCGTTGACGATGAAATTTTTAGCAGTTTATAATGGAAAGAAGCGTTTTGAACAGATGGGGGTATTTATGTCAATGATAACCATACGTGAAGTCTCTGCATATGTAGGACAAGAAGTTACCATAGGGGTATGGATGTATAATAAACGTTCCAGTGGTAAAATTCAATTCTTGCAATTACGAGATGGGACAGGCACGATTCAAGGGATTTTAGTGCGGAATCAGGTAGCTCCAGAGATTTGGGATGAAGCGAAACTATTGACGATGGAAAGTTCACTATATGTTACAGGAACCATACGTCAAGATGATCGGGCTCCTTCGGGCTTTGAACTAGACGTAACAAGTGTGAAGACGATACAAGTTGCCGAGGAGTACCCGATTGCAAAAAAAGAACATGGCACCGACTTCCTGATGGATCATCGTCATCTTTGGATCCGTTCTGCTCGTCAAGCAGCGATTCTTCGTGTTCGTGCAGAAATCATTCGGGCGATTCAAACCTTTTTAGATCAAAAAGGTTTTACATTAGTAGACCCGCCGATTTTGACACCATCTTCTTGTGAAGGTACAACCAATTTGTTTCATACCAAGTACTTTGATGAAGATGCTTACTTGTCACAAAGTGGACAGCTATATGCAGAAGCGGCTGCAATGGCATTAAATAGGGTGTATTCTTTCGGGCCTACATTTCGTGCGGAGAAATCCAAGACGCGTCGCCATTTGATTGAATTCTGGATGATTGAGCCGGAAATGGCGTTTGTGGATCATGAAGGAAACTTGGAGTGTCAAGAGCAGATGCTAGAGTTTGTAGCTCAGTCTGTTTTGCAAAACTGTCAAACAGAATTACAAACACTTGAGCGCGATATTTCTAAGTTAAAGAAGATTAAAGCGCCATTCCCGCGAATTACATATGATGAGGCGATCGAGTTATTACATCGTGAAGGCTTTGAGGATATTCAGTGGGGTGAAGATTTTGGTGCACCACATGAGACGAAAATTGCCGAAAGCTTTGATAAACCTGTATTTATTACACATTACCCAACCGAGATTAAATCCTTCTACATGAAACCAGATCCAGAGAGACCTGAAGTGGTACTATGCGCTGATTTGATTGCTCCAGAAGGTTATGGAGAGATTATTGGTGGATCACAGCGGATTGACGATCCTGAGCTATTAGCACAGCGGTATGACGAGCATAGTTTGTCCAAAGAGGCTTATGCTTGGTATCTAGATCTGCGTAAATATGGCACCGTTCCTCACTCTGGATTTGGACTTGGGCTAGAAAGAACGGTGGCTTGGATTTGTGGTTTGGATCATGTACGTGAAACCATTCCATTCCCTCGTATGTTAAATCGTCTCTATCCTTAATAAAAGGAGGCATCTACTAATCGGATTTTAGGATGTAGATGCTTTTCCTTTTTTCAAGTCTATTTTATTAAAGAATTCGTGGTATAGTTAAAGGATGAAGTAAGCGAGGTGGATGTTTCTTGGAACAATCTGGGTCTTTTCAGACAACACTAGTTAATTTTTTGTTGCAAGGATCGGTGTCCGTACCAGTAATCCTTTTACAAGAATATAAGCAGGTTGGTTTAACAGAGAAAGATGTTATGATTCTCATCCATCTGATCAATTTTCAAGAGAAGGAATGGAATCCACTTCCTTCGATCCAATTGCTAGAATCTCGTATGCATATGAACTATGAAGAGATAAGCAATGCCCTTCATCACATGGTACAGCATGGTTTTATCGAATTGGAAGATGTTACGGATGAAAATGGACTTCAATCTGAAAGATATTCGTTAACTCCACTTTACAGACAGTTAGCCGCTAATTATATCGGTCGACAAACACACGAAATAGAGGAAGAAAATGCTTACCAAGGCCTGTTTCAATTATTTGAGAGGGAATTTGGGAGGGCTTTATCTCCGTTTGAGTGTGAGACATTGTCACGGTGGATCGATGAAGATGGATACTCAGATGATTTAATAGAGGCAGCATTACGAGAAGCTGTTTTTTGCGGAAAAGTAAGCTTTCGTTACATAGATCGAATTTTATTGGAATGGCAGAGAAATCAAATTCAAACTTCGGAGCAAGCTTTTGAATATACAAGACGTTTTCGATCCAAAGGAGTTTTGTATAAGCAAATGAAGCCGACAGAGATGGATACAGGAAATTTCTCCTTCTACAACTGGGTAAGTCAAGAATAGACGTATGCTGAAAACCAATCAGCATACGTCTATTTTTCTAGATAGGGGACAAATATACTTGTGACTTTGCTCACTTCAGGCATAATCTAATTCAAATAGGAGGGAGGTGGAGGTCTTGTCGCGAATAGGCATTCTCATTAGTCAGAAGATTTTCTCTGATTGCTTACGTCAGCGATCAGCATATGAATCCTTCGTTATGTACCATCGATTTGCGAAAAGAGAAGGTCTTACTCCCATTTTCTTTACCATTCAGCACGTGAATTTTAAGAATCGCACTGTTAAGGGTTTTCGATATAGAGAAGAACAAAATACGTTTCAAAGAGTAACCGTTCCCATCCCTGCTATCATTCATAACCGAGTGAAGCCAGTGAGTACCAAAAAACAAGTAGATCAACTAGTACGTACATCTGGTATAACAGTATTTAACCAAGATAATCGTTTGAATAAGTGGAAGGTGCATCAAGATTTATCTCAATTTCCAGAGATTTCTCCCTATCTTCCTAAAACAGAGCTACTATCTGTAAACAATTGGCGCATGTTACAGGAACAATATCCGGCTATCTATGTGAAGCCTCTGGAAAAAAGTTTAGGGATGGATATTTGTCGCATTGATCAAAAAGAAAATATATGGCGAATGGTACATTCTACTGGCGTGAAGGAAGCATATCCAAACTCTGAACTAGAAATTCAGTTAGAAAGAAAAGCTGAAAAAGATGAGTTCTTAATTCAACAAGCAATCTCAGTTCAAACCATTTATGATCAAGCGGTTGACTTCCGTATAGCAGTCCAAAAAGGCATGAACGGGGAATGGGGCGTCTCAGGTATGGTTGCCCGACTTGGCGTGAAGCATGGGATTGCAACTAATTTAGCTGTTGGTGGAAAATCGAAGAAGATGGATGAGGTTTTATGTGATTTAAAGATAAGTGATCCTCAAGGGATGAAGGAAAAGATCGAAAAGTTAGTAATCCTAGCAGCTCAAAAACTTGAAACGACCAATCCCGGCTTAGCCGATTTAGGTTTTGATATCGCAATTGATGTAGATGAAAAAATTTGGATTATCGAAGTAAATGGTCGAGATCTTCGAATTACGTTTTACCAAGCGCAAGATTTTGATTCATGGCATAAGACCATACAAAGACCCATGCAATATGCGGGTTATCTTGCAAAGCAAATGATACAACAGCAACAAGAGAGTCCAAAAGTTAGCATTGTTACTCCCGGAAATTTACCAGTTGATGAAGCAGGAAGTGGTTCAGTAGAAATTTGTTCGCGTCAGATTACCAACTATCTAAGTTATATGTTGTCTGTTACTTTAATAGGGGCTCATATTCATAATTTCAAGGAGATTCCAGCTCGACAAATCAATATTTCTTCTGAACGGAAGAGCTATCGGAAAGAAGTAACGAAATATTTGCTTCATAATCCAAATCAGATTATCCAATTTGAAAATCGTCCAATCTGGATTATGAATCCCCCTGTTAAAAAGCTACCAGGAAAAAAGGTTCTTTTTCTCCACTCAGAAACCTATATCAGAGCCCCTTACATCAACCCGAAAGAAAGAAGCAAGATTTTAAAGAAATACGATATGATTTTGGTAAACAGCCAGTACCTCCAATCACAAGTGCTTACGATGGAGGCTAGTCTTTCTGATCGTTGCCATGTGGTACCTCTAGGCGTAAATTTAGATATGTTTCCTTCTATTCATGATCCGGAATGCCTACAAAAGCGAATTCTAGAACGCCAAAAGCGAAATCTGGGAGGAAAGCCTGTCCTGCTTTTTGTAGGACGAATCATTCCCCAAAAAGGCCTCCATCATCTGTTAGAAGCGTTTGTAGAAGTAGTGAAACAGGAACCAAATGTGAAATTGTTGGTTGCTGGAAGTAGTTATTATGGCAAAGAGATTGAAACAGAATATCTTAAGAAATGTAGGAAAATAGTGGAGACGTGTGCAACACAAGTTGAATGGTTAGGTTATGTGCCAAATGACCAGCTTCCCTCTATTTATCAACTTGCAGATTTACTGATCACACCATCGGTAGGTAATGAGTCTTTTGGTCTGGTGAATCTGGAAGCGATGGCGACTGGACTACCGATTTTAAGTACCTCTGTGGGAGGAATTGGGGAAGTTGTTCAAGATGGAGTAAATGGGAAACTATTATCTCCAGATATTCTAAGTAAAAGGATCGAGAAGATTTTACTACATTGGCTAAATAATCCACAGCTATTAAAAGAAATGGGACAACAATCTCGTAAAATAGTAGAAGAGAAGTTTAACTGGAAGCGAGTTGCGGAGGATTTAAAGAACTACTATCAGCTACTGATGAAAGGAGAATAAAAAAGGAGCTGGAGCAAGCAGATCCTCCAGCTCCAGACTGGTTTTTAATACAAACAAAATTCAATATACAGGGGAAATGGTTCACAAACTACATATTAAGATTGAAGTTAACAAGATAGACAAGAGGATTTTTTGTTCAATTATTCACATATTCTTTAAAGTGTCACAAAGAGGCTTTTTATTATGTGTCCAATATGTGATAAGATGTGTTTGGTAGTAATCTCGAATTAAGGTATGGGAGGAGGACTTCCGATGTCTTTTTATGATTTTATGCAGTTATTTCTATATGCTGCTAACTGGAATTTGCAATTAAACTTATTATTTATTGGACTTGCTGTTGTGTATTTACTTATTACAGGACCGTATCGACATAGATTTCCCGGTAAGAATCCGGTTTCTGTTTCTCAGAAATTGTATTTTATGTTTGCGATCCTGATTGCCAATCTAGCGATTAGTAGCCCACTAGACCTCTTGGCGCATGAGTTATTTAGTATGCATATGCTTCAGATGTCGTTATTATTTATTGTGTTGCCACCGTTTTTATGGCTTGGTATACCAGATTGGATGATTCGTCCTATGATTGAATATAAGGGAATCCGTCCAGTATTTCGCTTTTTAACAGGCCCGGTCGTGATTCTTTTTTTATTCAATGGTGCCATTTCTCTATACCATGTGCCGATTGTTTTTGATGCTATCATGGAGAGTCATTTCCTACACTTTGTGTCCCACGCGATTCTACTTATTCTGGCTTTGTGCATGTGGTGGCCTATTGTTTGTCCGGTTCCAGAATGGGATAAAACGAAGCCATTATTCAAGTTAGCCTTTATCTTTTTAAATGGGTTTTTGCTGACACCTGCATGTGCTCTGATCATGTTTGGGGATCATGTGCTATTTGATACGTATCGTCAAATGTCTCAGCTTGCCCCTATTTTAACTCCTCTAAATGATCAGCAACTAGGGGGAGTTATTATGAAGATTGTGCAAGAGCTTGTTTATATATCCGCCATTGGGATTGTACTAAAAAGATGGATGAAAGAGCAAAAGAAAGAAGATGAGCGTGATTTGGCAGAGCTTATGTCCAGAAAGCCAGTTACGGAAGAGTAATGAAAATAGGAGAGTGTTACGCATGAAGAAGGGTTGGATTGCTGTTTTAACATGTAGTTTTATACTGACAACCGCTTGCTCTGGCCAAACCAAATCTACTACTGATGCCCCTCCTACCGTAGATGCTGGGACGCCAGAAGCTACTTATCAAAAAAATTGTATGAACTGCCATGGGATGAATTTGCAAGGAGGAACGGGTCCTGATCTGACGAAAGTTGGTAGTAAGCTTAGTAAAGAGGATATTCATAAGGTCTTGGAAAACGGTAAGGGCCGGATGCCTGCACAAAAAAGCTATATCAATGCAGAAGACTTAGAGAAATTGTCGACATGGCTCTCAGAAAAGAAATAATGAAAATAAGGAAACAGTTCTATATATGAAGAGCTGTTTTTTCTTTTGGCTTTAAATGCTATGTGAATGTAATAAAAAATTCATATGCTTGTTATAAAGGGATTGAATGAAACCATTCAAAGTATTATAATTCATACGATTAACTTAAAAAATTTAAGTAGGTGGCTATCATGTGCTATTTTCCCTTAGATCGGGAGCGGTTAGGTAGATTGATCCGTTCTTGTAGAAAAGAACGTTCTTTACGTCTAAAAGACCTACAGGACGAAAACATTTCAAGTGCCACGATTAGTTCTGTTGAACGTGGGATGAAAAATATTTCTTTTGAGAAAATTACATACTTATGCGGTAAATTGGATCTGGATGTTGATCAGTTCTCAGTGTTTGTTGAAGTCGAAGAAAAGCGAGAGATGAAATTACGAAATCAACTCAATTTTATTGAGCATTCGATGGATCTATTTGGTCCAGATCAGGGACTCGATCAATTACGTAGTTTTAAAATCGATCGAAAGAGCAGATGGTTGGCTCAATATACATATCTAAAAGGTAGATGCTATTTTCTTAAACAAAATTGGGAAAAAGCAAAAAGGCAACTACAAAGTACGTTAGATTTATTGGAAGCTGGAACAGATCTCGAATCTACAAACATAAAGGCTGCTTGTCAATATCTCTTTGCTAAGATTGCGATGGAAGAGCATAGTGATATCATACTTGCACAGAACTGGATTGACTTGGGAAGCCAATCGTTTGTTCAAGGGGGAGATCGTGGAGAGATTTGCTATGAATTATTGTTACTTAAAGCGAAGGTCTATATGGGTCAGGAAGATTGGGAGAAAGCACTCGGGATTGTGAATGAACTGTGGGAATCCCTTGATCAGGTTACGAATCCACACTTAAAGGTGGATTTATACCGTCTAAAGGCATTTTTCTGGTGTAAACAAGGCTATATAGCTGAAGCCACTTCTGCTGTGTTCCAAGGGCTTGAGTTAGCCAAGATGTGCATGTGGCGTGAAGGTGCAGTGGATCTGCTACATGTGTTGTCAAAGATCTATATCGAAGAAGGCGATTTTGAATCAGCAGAGAAAGTTTTGCTACAAGCTTCGACACATAAAGAGAAGCATTCACACGAATACCGGATGATTCAAACTTATCTATCTTTGGGGAACTTATATAATAATCAAGAAAGATGGAGTGAAGCGGAAGGCTGGCTTCGAGATGCTGTTAGGAAAGCAAAGAATCTTACAAATAAAATATATTATGTGATGGCTTTAGAGGCGCTTGGAGATTGTGAAAAAGGGAAAGGGGAAGAAGGCGAAGCCCTTCGGACCTATCAATCTGCATTGGAACAAGCAGAAAGGCACGGATTTGTTCCTCAATCTAAAACTTCCTTAATGAAAGTGATCCAATGTCAAGAGGTACTCAAACAAGAATTAACGTTCCGCGATTTGGAGCGTCTATACAGAATCGTATCACAAGAAAAGAGAGAATTACTGACTACCGTATAATCAAACAAAAGAAAGACCCAAGGACAAGCCTTTGGGTCTTTCTTTTGTACTAGTTTGGTGCTAGGTGAATATTCTATATATCATACTCTTTCTAGGAGGGTTTAGATATGAAAGGTGTTATATTAGCAGGTGGAACAGGCTCGCGTCTATATCCACTGACAAAAGTGACCAACAAGCATTTATTACCTGTAGGGAATACACCTATGATTTATCATCCCATCAAAAAGTTGATAGAAGCAGGGATTAGGGAGATATGTATTGTGACGGGTGTAGAGCATATGGGTGAAGTTGTCCGGCTCTTAGGAAGTGGGGAAGAATTTGAAGCAGAGTTTACGTATCGTGTACAGGATAAACCAGGAGGAATCGCCCAGGCGCTATATTTAGCTAGACATTTTACTGGTGATGATTTAATGGTAGTATTGTTAGGAGATAACGTCTTTGCAGATTCAATTAAACCATATGTAGAAGATTATATCGTTCAAGGGAGTGGTGCGAAAATTCTGCTGAAAGAAGTTGAACATCCTCAACGTTTTGGGGTGGCTGAGTTAGATGGAAATCGTGTTCGATCGATTGAAGAGAAACCGCAAAACCCTAAGAGCTCCTATTGTGTCACGGGTGTTTATATGTATGATTCAAAAGTTTATCAATATATTGAGCAACTAGAACCCTCAAAGCGGGGTGAATATGAGATTACGGATATAAATAATAAATATATTGAGCAAGATATTTGTTCCTACAATATTCTGTCGGATTGGTGGACCGATGCAGGTACATTTGAATCTCTGATAAGAGCTAATCAATTTGCATCCCAAATAATAGACAGGTGAAAGTATCGTAAGAAAGGGGAGTCAATTTTGGCAACCATTTTAGTAACAGGTGGAGCGGGGTTTATAGGGAGTCATTATATTCAGTTTCTGCTGGAGAATACCGATCACACAGTAATTAATATTGACAGTTTAGCTTATTCTGCCAATCGATTTAACAACATAGATGTGGAGTTATATCCTCAATACCAATTTGTGCAGGTTGATCTTGTTGACTCGCTACAAGTAACGGAGCTGTTTGATCGCTTTTCATTTACGGATGTAGTTCATTTTGCAGCAGAGTCACATGTGGATAGAAGCATTCATCTTGGTGCTGAGCCCTTTCTCATGACGAATATTGTGGGGACACATCGTTTATTAGAGGAAGTCCGGCGTCGGGGAATTGATCGATTTATTCAGATCTCCACAGATGAAGTATATGGTGATTTTCCTCAAGGGAGTGCGGATGAACAGACGAATCTTTCTCCTGGAAATCCGTACGCGGCAAGTAAGGCAGGCGCTGATCTATTATGCATGTCTTATGCAAATACGTATAATTTGCCTATTATTATTACACGTTGTACTAATAATTACGGTCCTAGACAGCATCCCGAGAAGTTGATCCCTAAGATGATTCAATCTTTAAGAGCGGGTAAACCCATTACCTTGTATGGAGATGGGTCCATGCAAAGAGATTGGATTTATGTATACGATCATTGTGCAGGGGTAGAAGCTGTACGAACGAAGGGGAATGTAGGAGAAATCTATCATATTGGTTCTGGAAAGCCGATTTCAAACCTCCACGTAGCAAAAATGGTATGTGATTTTATGGGGGCTTCTCATTCACTGATTGAATTTATAGACGATCGTCCTGGCCATGATACAAGATATTGTTTAGATAATACCAAGATAAATCGAGAATTAGGCTGGAATCCGACGATGACGTGGGAGGATGGGATTACTACAACCATGGATTGGTATCAATCTCAGACCGTTTGGTGGTCAGGAGTGAAATACTAAAGAAGTGAGTAGGGATATAGCGTGAAGATACTTGTAAACGGGGCAAACGGACAGCTGGGGCAATCGATTATTCAAGATTGGTCTAATCTAGCGGGGATATCAGTAAAAGGTTTTAGCCGCTTGGAGTGGGACATTGCAAACGCTGAGCAAACCATTCATATCATGAATGAAGAACTGCCAGATGTAGTAATTCATTGCGCTGCCTATACAAAAGTGGATGAAGCTGAAGGGACGGGAGGTTATTCCTCCTATCAAGTAAATGTAGAGGGAACTCGTAATGTAGCCTCAGCTTGTCAAAAAGTGGGGTCGAGGATGATTTATGTCAGTACGGATTATGTATTCGACGGAGATCAATCATCTGGATACACTGAATCTGCACCGACAAAGCCACTTAATTGGTATGGGCAAACAAAACGATTAGGCGAGCTCTGGACGTTGGCATTATGTAAAAATAGCATAGTCGTTCGCACTTCTTGGCTATACGGTATAGATGGGGCTAATTTTGTTTGGACTATGCTAAATCTAGCAAAGAAGCAGGATATGCTTTATGTAGTAGATGATCAATATGGCTCACCTACATACACAAGGGATTTGGGAGATGGATTATATCAACTCGTTCATACCCCGCAAGTAAAAGGGATTGTCCATATGAGTAATGTAGGTGGTTGTACGTGGTATCATTTTGCTAAAAAAATATTTTCATTTGCCGATGTGGAGATGCAGGTCGTACCTGTAGAAACAAAAGAGTTTGTCAGACCAGCGCAGAGACCTGTTAATTCCAATTTAATCCATAGTCGGTCGGGAGAAGGAATTAACCATCTACCACATTGGACAAAAGGATTAGCGAGATTCTTTTTAGATGGAAGGGAGAGAGGACTTCTTGATTGAGGGAGTAGTCTATAAAAAATGTGTAAAGCATTGTGATGATCGTGGCTATTTCACTGAGCTAGTGAGAGATGATGAGGAGCTTCTGGAACACTTCGGACAAATGTCAGCCTCTTTGACGTATCCAGGGGTGATTAAAGCATTTCACTATCATAAAAAGCAGGATGATATATGGTACTTTCCTGCAGGCAATGCTCAAGTTGTTTTATATGATTTACGAGAGGACTCTAGCACATACCGCCAAACAGATGTGTATTATTTAGGAGAGTTAAATCCGGGTGTGTTATTGATTCCGAAGGGGATCGCGCATGGCTATCGTGTTTTAGGGAATGAGCCAGCTGTCATCGTTTATCTAACAACAAAATCTTATCAGGCAAGTGATCCAGATGAATACCGGATTCCTTATAATGATAAGGTCATCAACTTTAATTGGGAAACACAATTCAAATAGAGAAAGGAGGAGGGCGAATGATTTCATCAGGGAGGCGTCGATTTTGGATTGCAACCCATGAAGAGTGGATTCGCCCTTCTTTAAAAAGCGAATTTTTTTCCTTCATAGGGGATACTTTTAAAAATTCAAATTGCAAATTAGTTTGTTTTACAAACAAAAAACTAAAACAAAAGCAAAATATACAATACATATCATTGGCACAGAGCAGACGGATATGGAAAGAAGCTCATGTCATCCTTACATTTGCTTCTCCTTCTATCAGTATGAAGGAAATTCATAGCAAGTCATTATTGCAAGGTATTCCTGTGATTACGGACGATGACGGTGATCATAGTTATTATGTTAATCATCTATATACAGGCTATATAGTCGATTTAAAAAAATGGAGAGAGAACTTAGTCTCTGCGGTAGAAATGATGGTAAAGGAGCCATCTGTGTGGTTAACCATGCGAGCAAATGCGAAGAGAATGGGGAAGATCTACTGGGGGAAATGGGATGGGGAGGTTTGAAGATTGTTCTGTAAGTATCATCATTCCAGTAAGGGATGAGTGGGCCTTAACCAGAGAATGTGTTGTGAGGATTTTACAACATACGAAGTGTAGACAGGTCCAAGTTATTTTAATAAACAATGGCTCACAAGAAAATCCGCCACCATTTCTTCTCCAACACTCTTCAATCACATGGATTCATAATCCATGGAATCGTGGATTCGCTAGTGCTACGAATCAGGGCTTACGGATTGCGACGGGTGATTATTTAGTATGCTTAAATAATGATACACGTCCCGGTCCGCATTGGTTAGCACAAATGGTTCACGTTTTACAAGTGTCCTCGCAATATGGAATGGTGGGTCCTGTCTCAAACAGAGTAATCCCTGAACAGAAGATACAAGTTCCTTCATTCCATTCAAAAGCGGAAATTGATGCCTTTACAAAAGGGTATAATCATACCGATTCATCAAAGTGGAGAAAAAGCAATCGTTTATCAGGTTTTTGTCTTGTGCTTCCGCGTTCTATCTACGAAGAGATAGGGGAAATGGATGAACGATATGGTTTAGGTACTTATGAAGATGATGATTACTCTTACCGTGTGAGAAAGGCTGGATATTATTGTATGGTGGCGGGTGACACCTATCTCCATCACTATGGAAGTCAGAGTTTTCAAAAGAGACCATATCAAGAATTTAAAAAGCTATTAAAGCAGAACAGAGCCTATTTTATTCGAAAATGGGGTGTTTCTCCGCCTGGAGAGCGAAAAGGGGAGTAGGGGCGGTGCAAATTGTCTATTTGCGATCAGGTATTAAAAAGCCATTTACCTTCATTGATCAGATGATTATCCGTGCATGCAAAACATTGGAGCATAACGTTATTACATGGAGCCCTGGAGATGAGTTCGATCAAAATTGGGATCGAATGAAAGGACGGATCAGTCCTCAACTTATTTTGGCTATGCATGGGGAAAGATTAACACCTAGTAATCGACAACTTTTGAAATCGATCACCCTCCCGAAAGCAATCTGGTTTACAGATGATCCATATGCGATTGATAAAGCGAAAACCATAGCACCCTTTTTTGACTACATTTTTACAAATGAATCGCAGGCAGTCGCCATCTATCAAGCTCAGTGCCCCTCAGCGAGTATCCATCACCTTCCTCTAGCGGTATCCTCTGATACTTATCAACCTCGAAAACAAATCTCGAAAAAGTATCTCTCAGATTTAGTAATGGTCGGATGCGGATTTGAAAACCGGATTCGATTTTTAAAGGCATCGGGTCAATCATTACGCCTTATGAAAACGAAGCTAGTAGGACCTGGTTGGTCCCTATTTTCCGAAAAGGGAGAGGTTCAAGTCCATCCGCAATGGGTTTCAGGGCTTGAAGCAAATTATTATTACTGTGGTGCAAAGATGGTACTAAATTTACATCGTTCCCATGATGATCCTCATTTAAAACAAAACAGTCAAAAAATTAAGGCGCATACCCCAAATAATCGATTATTTGAAATCGCTGCATGCAAATCGTTTCAGTTAATCGATCATCGCCCAGACCTATCTTCTTTATATGAGATGGGCAAGGAGATCATTTCTTTCTCAGGTGTAGAAGATTTTTTAGAGAAAAGTAAGTTTTATTTACCTCGTGTACGATTGCGTGAACAAATTGCTCATGCTGCCTATATGCGGACACGGAGGGACCACAGTTATGAAAAGAGGATACAAAAAATACTTTCTACCTGTGTCTTGTAATGTTCTGTCTATACTTGTGTCTTCAAATAGGCGGGAATGTGTAAAGTAAACGAATGAATAGTAGGCAAAAGCATACTCCAAGCCTTCTTCTTACACATATAGTAAAAATATGGAGGGATTTCGGATGACGAAGGAAGGATTTACGTTATGGTTTACAGGACTATCTGGTGCAGGAAAAACCACAATTGCCAAGTTAGTTGAATCCCTATTACTAGATAAGATGAATGTTCCAGTGCAGTTATTAGATGGAGATTTATTAAGAGAGGTAATCAATCAAGATTTAGGATTTAGTAAAGAGGACCGGATGAAGCAGATAAAGTGCGCTGTGTTTATGACACGACTCTTAAACAAAAATGGCGTTCATGTCCTTGCTTCGTTTATCACTCCTTATGAAGAGATGCGGCAGTATTGTTGTTCTCATATCCCGAATTACCATGAAATTTTTGTGGATTGTTCTTTAGAAGAGTGTATCCAACGCGATGTGAAAGGTCTTTATAAAAAAGCCATAGCTGGACAGATCAATCAATTTACTGGAATTAGTGATCCGTTTGAAACCCCCTTAGGACCCGATTTAATTTTAGATACTGTTACCGAATTTCCAGAAGAGAGTGCAGAGAAAGTTCTTTCATATATAGTAGAAAAACAACTCATCTAGAAAGGAGGACTACAATTGGCACGACCAAAAGTAGCGTTGATTGGTCTTGATTGTGCGGAACCAAGCTTAGTATTTGATCATTGGATCGATGATCTGCCAAATATCAAGCGGATTATGGAAAGTGGTGTGTATGCCCCTCTACGTAGTTGTGATCCTCCTATAACGGTTCCTGCATGGGCATGTATGATGACAGGAAAAGATCCAGGGCAATTAGGCTTCTACGGGTTTCGAAATCGAGCAGGGTATGACTATCTTGATGTAGGCTTAGTGGATAGTAGTCAACTAAATGAACCGACAGTATGGGATCAATTAGGAAAATACGGCTATAAATCGATCATAATGGGAGTTCCACCAACCTATCCACCCAAACCAATGAAAGGTTGTCTCGTTAGCTGCTTCTTAACTCCAGACCAGTCTGCAACACATACCTATCCACCCGAATTACAAGAAGAAATCAAAGAAAACGTAGGGGATTATCAATTTGATGTAAAGCACTTTCGTACACATCTAGTAGAAGAATTAACCAATGATATCTATCAAATGACCGAGACGAGATTTAAGACAGCAAAATATTTATTAGAGCATAAAGAATGGGACTTCTTTGCCATGGTTGAGATGGGAATTGATCGGATGCATCATGCATTTTGGCATTACATGGATGAGACACATGTACTACACAAACCTTCTCCTTATCAAAATGTCATATTTCGATACTATCAATACGTTGACCAACAGATAGGGGAGTTATTGGAACAAATTCCAGAAGGAACCCATGTATTTATTGTCTCAGATCATGGAGCAAAGAAGATGGATGGTGGATTCTGCATAAATGAATGGCTCATAAATGAAGGTTATCTCACTTTAAAAGGATCCGTTACCGAACCCACTCCATTAACACCGGATATAGTTAACTGGAATAAGACGAAAGCATGGGGATACGGGGGATATTACGGACGGTTATGTCTGAATATCAAAGGGAGAGAACCCGATGGAATTATCCCTTTTAAACAAGCTGAGAAGCTTCGAAATGAAATCATCCAAAAGATTAAGAGTGTACGAAATGAACTGGGAGTCCTTATGAACAACAAAGTTTTTAAACCCCAGAAGCGTTATACAATGGTAAAAAATATTCCGCCTGATCTATTGATCTATTTTGGGGATTTATACTGGAGATCGGTTGGGACGGTAGGTAACGGAACTCTTTTTGTGAAAGAAAATGATACGGGTCCAGATGGTGCAAACCACGATTATAACGGTATTTTCATTCAGGGGGTCAAGAATAAGGATACTCGTAAATTCCAAAGGGTAGATCGCTTGCATATCACAGATGTAGCCCCTACTATTTTAAATATCTTTCAGATACCTCCCATGAAAGGGATTTTAGGGAAAGCTAAAGTATGGTAAGAAGATAGGAGTAACTTTGTTCAAACAAGTTGCTCCTATTAGTAATAGTTTATATAATTTGATAAAAAAGGAGCCCGATATGCTAATAAAATTCATTCAATGCCACGTGAAAATAAATAACAAAAATGCATTTTCTAAGGCCCAACAGAAGTGGAAAGAGATAAGAAAGTCCAAAGGATTTAAAGGACAGATTGGAGGGTGGGGTGATCGTGATAACCAGCAGGCAACCATCTTATCGCTATGGGAGACAGAAGAAAACTACCAGACTTTCATGAAAGAAAAGCATGGTCTTATCTATGACAAAACCAAACAAAAAGATATTTTTGAATCTATGGAAGTACAAACATTTCAAGTAATAAAGCATTCCATGAATATAGGTATTGATAAGATCTGGAAGGAAGCAAGTGTTGTACAAGCTATCCTATGTAAGGTTGTACCCGAGCAGGCCCATCGATTTATTGAGACACAGGAGAAGATGATTGTGCCGAATGTGTCAAGTTTCGATGGTGTTTTAGGGATGTGTCTAGGGCGTAAAGATTCTACATTTTTGGTTGTAAGCTTCTGGGATCGCATGGTCAATCATGAGAATTATATGTTGCATGCATTTCAACATTTTCGTGAGCAAACAGAATCAGAGTCAGAGCAATATCTAACTCATGCGAAAGGATCCCTCCTACATATTGAGAAAAAATGGATAGTAAATCCAAAAAGGTATATTCGTAAGCTTCGGAATTTAAATATATATAGCTCCCTCGATATTAAGAAAAACAAGTAGCCTTGCATGAATGGAAGGCTACTTGTTTTTCTTAATATCCTAGCTCACTTAACCGCTTCTTCACTTTTTCCTCTTCCGCTACCGTTAGACGGTTCATTTTTACTTTAACACCTTTAGAAAGAGGATCGGGTCTGCGATATTTTCGAAGCATCTGGGCAACCCATTTTTTCATCTGATGCTGAAGACGTCGTGCTACATGTGGATGCTGAGAGATGACATTCTTTGTTTCGCATGGATCTTGAATTAAGTTGTAAAGTTCAAACTTGGGATTCCCATAAACATCACGCTCTAGGGATTGGATGAGTTTCCATTGTTGATTACGAATGGATCGTTTACACTGCCAGTTTGCTTCACAAGAAACGACAAATGAACGATGATTCTGCTTGTTAGCGAGTGTGAGTGATAGTAGAGATGTTCCGTCGATCGGATCCATCCCCCTTGGAATGGGTATCTCAGCCATCTCCATGATAGTAGGCACAATATCAGCATGTTGAACAAGTTTGGTAACGCGTTTATCACTAGGTAGTTTTTGTGGATAAGTGATCATAAGGGGAACATGAAGTGTGGATTCATAAAGTCCGTGATGATCAAAGAAAATTTTATGTTCCCCTAAGCTCTCACCGTGATCGGAAGTTAAGATAATCATGGTATCTTCATAGATACCGAGTTGCTTGATTTCTTCTATTAATTCCCCTATATAGTGGTCAACCTGTTTGACGGTGCCATCATAATCTTTTTGAATTTGGGTAATACTCTTCTGACCCTGATTGTATTTAGATATAAAACTCCAGAGTGGTTCTCGTAGACAGGCCTTTAGTGATGGTTCATTGGACTGTGCTCGAACGGGTGACTGCTCTGAGGACCAATTTGCAAATTTCTTCTCTGGTTGATAGGGATAGTGTGGATCCCAATAATGGAGAAATAAAAAGAAATCAGGTTCTTGTGCGTGTTTCTTTAGCCAAGGAATCGCATTCTGGTTAATTTCCTTTGCACTGAGGTTAAGGTGTGTGGATCGATTTTCAGAGGGGTCTAAGTATGTGTCAAATCCCCTTTTAAACCATGGGTTCGACTTCCCGGTAATTCGATAATTACAATCAACAGCAGCCGTTTTATAGCCTTTTCTCTGGAGGATAACAGGGAGTGGAATCAGGCGCTGTGGAATTTTGATTGGTTTCATGTTGACGATGCCGTGTTGATATGGATTTTTGCCCGTTAGTATCGTTGTAAAGCTACTTTGGGTTACGTTATACAGATGACTGTAATAAACATTAAAAAAGCAATCCATTTATTCAGATTGGCCAATTCGTATTAAAGTCTTGGATATACAACCAATGTAAACTTGTCTAGCTTTTGATGTGGCTCTTTTTCGTAACTACAATAATCAATTACTTTCTTTAAGAGCATATTCTTCTCTTTGGGGTCTTTTAGCCGCGGATATTGGTATAGAACATGTTCGACACTAGGAATGATTTTTACTTTTGCTTTAAGACGTGTATTTTCTACGTCTAATTCTTGGATAGCTTTTTTGAGTGACTCCTGAATATGTTTGGTACGTTCTGCGATATTGATGGATCTTTCCAAATAAGTTTGTTCGTCATAGATGCCACGCTCTAAGAAGTCATGCAAATTTCCTTTTTGTGTTTCTAAGCTTCTTATTTCTTGTTGTAAAGTAGTAATACTGGTTTCAAGAAGGCGTATGCTTGATGTATCGTCTTTTCCTATAGCATTCAAATCTTGCTCAGATACACTTACTTTATATTCATCTAACCATTGCTGTAAAGAATGTAATAATCGTTGTTCGACAAACTCGAAAACACTAGATCTACATTTACACGTTATTTCTCTACAACAAAGACGGTCTCTTGCGCCTCTACCCTGTGCCCTCTTCAGCATAGAGTTGTTACATTTTTTACATCTGATTAAGCCTGCAAGTGGGTTTGTTATTTTTTTATTACTTTTATAGGGGACGTGAACTCTATTCTTAAGTATTCCCTGGGCTTTTTCATAGAGTTCTGTTGAAATAATTGGTTCATGCAGTCCTTCAACGTCGATCCATTTATCTTTTGGCTGTAGGGACTGTTCGTATTTCCTGTTGGGATCTGCGGATTTTTTTCTGATTTGCTTTTTCCATTGGATTCGTCCAGTATAAACGGCATTTTTTAATATAACTAGAACACATGCCGGGTCCCATGTTCTTCCTGTATAACTGAGATAACCTAGCTCATTTAATTTATGAGCAATTCTCCTAGATCCTATTCTGTTTTCTGGGATATCGCTTGTATACCAGTCAAAGATCATTTTTACTACTAGAGATTTTTCAGGATCTGGAACCAAAGTTCGTTGCTTCTTGTCTTTGACTATTTGGTAGCCGTAAGGCGCATGAGTGCCTAAATAATTTCCTTCCATGACAGCTCTTTTGATCCCGCTTTGCATACGTCGGGTAATGAGCTTTAATTCTTTACGAGCCATAAATGCTTCAAATTCACTATATTCCTCATCAAACTCATCTTGAAGATCATATGTTTTTCGAGGTGTAATAATTCTGGTTTCTGATTTCTGGAACGTTTCTAAAATCAAACCTTGCTCCCGCATGTTGCCACGGCCTAGTCGATCCATATCCATTACCAGTACCGCATCATAAAGTTTATTTTCCACTTCTTTTAATAACTCCATCATCTCAGGACGGTGTAATAAACTTTCTCCAGAAACAACCTCTTGCCTTACTTTAATTACGTTTAAGCTCATGTCTTTTGCCAGCTTAAAGAGTGCTCTTTTATGTTTAGCGAGTGTTTCTTCTTCTCCTCGATTTTCCGCCTCTATATCTGCTCTGGACTTACGAAGATACATTGCAACTCGTTCCATGTTGTTCACTTCCCTTGTTGTTATTTATATGAATGATGAATGAAATTATATACTTGTTACATCAGTAAAGTATTGGGGACACCCAATACTTTACTTAACTTGATCTGCGTGCAAATTGAATGATACTGGTGTACGGACGATAGGAAATCAGTATACCTACGGCAATTCCAACCGCACCAATGAATAGATTTTTAATAATGTTTCCGGCAAGCCAACCAAATAAATCTAGAAAGAAATTACTCAAGTAAAAAGACTCCTTTTTACGAAACTATTCTATTAATCATCTCTTTTCACCTCTTTTTCGTTTTGTATACGTTTCTCATAGTCTTTCAATTTCTTTATATAGATTTGATAGATCTCGTCAATTAGATTTTGTTTCTCGTCGTCGGGGAGTTTTTTATTATAACGGATGCCGGATAGGATATTTTGGAGTGTCTTGTTGGACTCTAATGCTTCATAAATACCTAAAGGGGTTTTCTCCATTTTCTCAAATAGAATTCGCTCATCAATATGATAGGTTTGAGCTAATTCTCGTATGAATAAATCACTAGGAACCCTTTTAAAGGGGTGTCTTTTTGCTTTCTTTTATCTCTTTTGGTAGATTCGTTCTATAATCGATCTGGCAAGCAATATGATTGACTCTAGCAATGTCCAAATATCGGGAATTAGCGATCCGGTTTTCCAGATTGTTTGTCAACGGATGAAGCTAGAGGCCGAGAAAGCCTATTTAGAGAGCCGTATAAAGCGTAAGGAAAAAGCACTTATTGTCTATGGCGAGGTAGCAGGACATATTTCTTTCCAAGATGGAATATAGTAAAAGCAGATATATCTCTTATACATAGCTTTTGGGCAATGGAGGTATGTCTGGCATCCAATACATTTTCTAATTTCTCATTCAGTATTCATCCTTTCTTTCGATTACATTAATGGTGTCGCGAAACATATTTGATAAGAATCCAGTTGTTGAAAATGATTATATTTCAACAACTGGATTCAATTTGTTTTTAAGTACAGGAAGCCACGGAACAAAAAGCAATCAGTTTTATTGGACTGTATATGTGAAAATGGGTTGTGAATAGGCTTCAATTGTTATGAATATGAATACTTGTGATAAAGACATTTATATATTATATAAAGGAGTGAAAATATGTCTCAAGCAAATATACCTAATATTTCACCGAATATAAGCATTACGAGAGAAGATGCAGTGAATCTTCTATTATCATCGATTGCCTTAGAAGAGCTAGGACTTAGTCATATTATTAATGCCGAGGGAGAAAAACTCCAATACGTTCTCGGAACTCTCCCTGGGGTCTCAGCAGTCTTTCAACCTTCCATCAGCGATTTACTTACGATCAATAATAGTGTTCGCGACACGATTAATGTAATCGGGAAGAAAGAATGGATTCTAAATGAGAAGTTAGAAAATGTGTTAAACACAGACGTTACAAGGGGACCCACCGGGTCGGCAGGCGCCACTGGGCCAACAGGTCCATCTGGAGGACCTCCCGGACCAGCAGGGGCTACCGGGCCTCAAGGACCAGCAGGACCCACAGGGGCGGTTGGAGCTACAGGGGGCATAGGGGCTTCGGGTCCCCAGGGAAACACTGGACCCCAAGGCGCTACTGGGCCTCAAGGGGCTACCGGGCCTCAGGGTGCAACGGGACCTCAAGGGCCGACAGGGCCTCAAGGACCGACGGGAACTTTTGTTACAGGTGATTTCTTATTTTTAGTTCAAGGAAACTCAGGCGCGGACGGTACGGTTCCTCTCAGCTTTGGAGATACACTCAACTTTCTATCTGATACGTTAGAAATCACGGTAACGCCTGGTTCTGCCATCGTGAAACTGGAGGTTCCAACAGGGGATAACGGGGCTACGGGCGCTACGGGACCTCAAGGGCCGACGGGCGCGGATGGTGCGAACGGCGCTACAGGACCTCAAGGGCCGACGGGCGCGGATGGTGCGGACGGCCCTACGGGACCACAAGGAGACACTGGGCCTCAAGGACTTACAGGACCACAAGGAGATACTGGGCCTCAAGGACTTACAGGATCACAAGGAGATACGGGACCTCAAGGGGCAACCGGCCCTCAGGGGGGAACCGGGCCTCAAGGGAATACAGGTCCCCGAGGCGATACGGGAAGTTTTTTGAACTCAGCCCTGTTTTTGGCCCGAATGACAGGACAGACATTAGTAGGAGGCGGTACTAATCCTGTATTGTTTGATGCACCACCATATGCAAGTATTGGATCAGATATATCATATGCAACAGCTACAGGTCAAATAAGTCTAACCGCCGGAACTTATTTTGTCGAGTACACTGTAAACATACTAGGTATCACTGGGACTACTACGCAAGTACCTCAGTTGGGATTGCGTGAAGCCGGCAATTTATTTGGATTTAACAGGATGTCAGTCCCATCTCTTTCCACAACAGAAATATTCCAACTATCTGCAGGAGCTATCATCAGTGTGCCAGCTACCGTACTTTCATTAGCAAATTCGACTTTGTCGGCGGGGCCAGGAACTTTTAGTCTAGTTGTACCAGCTCCAAGTGTTCCATCGGCTACGTTACGAATAATGAAAATTGGCTAGTGCACTAGTGTCGCAAGGCCTGAGAGAAAAAGAAATCCCTTTAGATTGGGTTGAATCTGGGAAGGAACTGGGAACAAAGAACAAGTTTACCGTGTTAAGATGATAGTATGAGAAGGTCAAAGCAAAGACACGGCTCTTGTTAGAGCAAGGGACATGACAAGCTAGTCCCATTCTATTTTTATAGGGTGGGGCTTTTCTTATTGTTGAGGTGGTGAACATGTGGCACGTAGAGGAAAGAAGTTATCAATAAGAGACAAGAGAAGGGATTCTCGCTCACCATGCAGATAACTGATACAGCTAGAAAGTTTAGTGTTTCCACAAGTACGGTGCATAAGCTTGTCAAGGATTCATCAGACGAATTCGAAGGACTACGGATACAAAAAAAGAGAGAACACATAGCAAAAGCATGGGTTGTCATTCATGCTTTTATTGACCGCCTTCAAGATCCTGGGTTGATCCAGAAGACTAGCGCAATAGTAGCGGGTACTCTCTGGGACAAAATTCACCGAGAGAAAGAGCTTGAGTACAAGGGTCAAGAAATAGACTTGAAACGACGAGAGCTTGATCAGAAGAACAAAGCACCGGAAGCTCTTAATGTACAAATTTACTTAGAAGCATTGAAAAGTGAAGTGAAGGAAGCATTTGAACAGAAGGAGGACGAGGCATGAATAAGATCATTCACGGGGATTGCTTAGACGTGTTAAAAACACTCCCCGACAATTCAGTAGACACAGCTTTAACCGATCCGCCTTATTCAGTATTAGTAAATCATTTTATTACCACAAGTGATAAATGGAAGCGCAAATAGTCTGATGTAACCATGTTGACTCATTGGTGGGATAGTGTAACGGACGAACTAAATAGAGTACTAAAACCAAGTGAGCATATATTAGTTTTTTGTAATGCGGATAGCTATACGGCATTCTATCCTCCCATGTTTATCAAATGGCAGAAGCTGTCTTGTTTGGTGTGGATCGGATATATTAGAACATCAAATTGTTAGTTCGCAAAAAAGGATTCATCCAGCAGAAAAGCCCGTTAACCTATTAGAGTATTTACTAAAGCCGTAACTCCTCCGAAAGTTAGAGGCCGAGAGAGCCAGTCTAAAGCTCCGTATAGATCGTATAGACAATGTTTTGTCGGTTATGAGCCATGAGCAAAGAGAGCTTGTACAGAGGCTTTATGTAGATGGCTTAGATCGAAGGAAGATAGAGTTAGAAATGAATATAGAGAAATCCACCTTTTATAGAATGGAGGAAAAAGCACTTATCTTCTATGGAGGTAGTGGGACATATTCCTTATATGATTAAATAATGAAAAAAGTGTAGTTTTGTTATACAATATTAGAATAGGCTTCTTATCATAGCATGTAAACCGATGAGGGCAGGTATCCATCCTGTCCTTTTTCTTTTCGCTGGATTGGAAGGGAGAAGATAACATCTATGCGAGACAACAAAGCTATTAAATTTGTATTCATTATGATGATTGCTTTACTAGTGGTCGGATTCGTTGGCAATGGAATGGTACATGCAGAAGGGAATTTTATCGATCAAACACCGATTAATGGAGAGTTTAAGGATGATTTAGCAGGTACATCTACAACAAAAGAGAAAGGATTCTTGGAGAAGGCAGGTGATTGGCTCTCGGATACGTGGGATTTTATTTGGGAGGGAGCTAAGGATCTAGCTGCTGGAATTTGGCAAGAAATATGTGATTTGTTTGCTTTCATTGCTAGTATTGTCATGGAGTTTATTGGCTTCGTGGTGATGGGGCTTGGTGTTTTGCTGACTTGGGGTATATTTAAAGGGGAAAAGAATGCGTTTACTGATATGTTTCAACGTCTTGGAGAATATCTAACAGGCATAGACCACAATAATCCCTATGGAAAGCTGAGTGATGTTAAAGCAACCGATCAGCAATTAGCACATGCGGCAGACTTAGTATATCAAGATAATATTATGAAAGCCGAACTGGAAAGAAGGTTAGGAGAGGGCTGGGAACTAGGTACGGAGAAAGTTAATTCATTAAATGGACTACAAGCAATTACTTTTGTGAATGAAAATACAAAAGAAGTGATTGTTGCCTTTCGGGGAACCGAAGAAGGAGGAGATTATGTTTCTGATGCTATCCTTGCAATAGGTCTTGATTCTTATGTGCCACAGTCAGGAGCAGCTAAGAATTTTTTTGATCAAGTAGCTGAGAAATATAAGGGATATCAATTGGTTGCGACAGGTCATTCTTTAGGTGGTTACATAGCAAACGAAGTAGGAATGACATATAGAGTTCCAACGGTTGCCTTTAATGCGCCTGGCAAAAACCTCTATCCTAATATCAATGCTTCATTGGCTACAGGTTATGCAGGTGGAGCGGGAACCTATGCCATTAATATGAGTGATTATCGGAATCGTAGACAATCATATAACGAATTAGCGGGTAACTATGATGGTTTGATTCGAAATTATAACTCCAATCGAGACCTGGTTGGCGCTGTAGGATATAGACCAGGTGAAACATATGTAGTAGAGAAAGGAACGGTAACCCCCATAAAAAGGTTGGATAATATTATTGTAGATGGAGTAAAGTCAAGTGTTACTACAGGACCATTAGCGACTCATGTGATGTCTAACTTTACCGGTGAAGTGGATGGAAAATCTACATCTAATCCAATCAATTCCATTTATGATAAGAACAAAGGGAACATTGCACCACGAAAATGAGATATGGAGGAACATAGATCATGGCGGACAGATGGAAAAAAAGAGGAATTTGGCTATATGCCATAATGATCTTGGGGATGCTATTGTTTAGTGGATGTAGTCATATTTCTAAGGAATCATCTAATATGACATCTGAAGAGGAACAACGAGTTAAGGATTCGGCAGTTCAATATATCAAGAAAACATATAACAAAGAACTTGTGATTAAAGATATTACAAAAGGTCGTGTTGTAGGAGATTACAGTATTCATGGAACTATTAAGGATGGGAAAGATACGCCAGTCTATGTAG
Source organism: Thermoactinomyces sp. DSM 45891 (assembly GCF_900119485.1). Taxonomy (GTDB): domain Bacteria; phylum Bacillota; class Bacilli; order Thermoactinomycetales; family Thermoactinomycetaceae; genus Baia. Next base: position 65,403 of record NZ_FPJZ01000001.1, on the reverse strand, counting down.
GAGTTGGAGTTAACTCACCTGATGGAGATGGATTCGATGATTCTTATGTAAATCAATTATTTACTACAGAATTAGAGCCTCATATCCAAAAAATAGCCCAACATACATTTGATCTAAGGCAGATGAGAGATGGTTTTTCATATGGATATCGAGATAAGATAAAGAGAAAATATACCAGCGAGATTCCTTCTGTATGGGAGGTATTAAAAAAGGGCGATAAGGATTTTCGGCTGAGATTGACTTTGGAGGTCTATCAACAAGTTGGACAAGTAGAGGTATCTATCTCCAAATTCATACAGGAACTAAAGAAGATGAATTTTAATGAAGTTGGATTAACGGTATTTGTATATGATGGCAGTCTTAAGTCAAGATCGGATAAAAAAGATGCGGATGATTACCGTATGCAAAGATATGGTTTACATGGTGATATTCAGACAATGGATGTAAATAATTTAAAATTGGATAAGATGGAATTTAAGAAATGAGCATTTGGCAATTCAATCAAGTATATGTAAGAAATTGACCTGATATAGTGAAATTGTAACACCACAAAGAATTAGACGAGATATAATAAAGACAATAGAAAGTGGTGTTGCAAAGTGAAAAGAAAGAATTATGATCTCATTTTTAAAGAGAAGCTAGTGCGTATGCACCTCGAAGAGGGAAGAAGTGTAAACAGCCTGACAAAGGAATACGGACTGGGAGCAGGAAGTCTTAACAGCTGGGTCAAGAAATACCGCGAAGAATGCAAACAAACCAATCGAATGGATCAATCAAACCAAGAGGATGTATTTGACCAACTTGCTCAATTAAGAAAGCAAAATGAAGAACTTGAAAAGGAAAACCGCTTTTTAAAAAAGGCAGCAGCATTCTTTGCGAAGGAAACCGAAAAATAGTTTATCAATTTATTGATCAATACGCCAAAGAATTTGGCGTTAGATGGCTACTAAGACGATTTCAACTCTCCCCTCATGCATATTACAATTATCGCAAGCAACGAAAATCAAACTATCTCAAACAGAAGGAAGTGATTCTTACCTGTATTAAGGAAATCTACCATCGTTATGGTGGGAAGATGGGTTACCGGATGATCCAGAGAAGGCTAACTCACGAAGGGCATTTATGTAGCCAAGTAACAGTCTATAAGTATATGAAAGAACTAGGTTTGCGATCCATTGTGTTCAAACGGAAACCACCTTATGTAAAGGGTAAGAAACACAGGGTGTTTCCTAACGTTTTAGCTAGAGAATTCACTGCTGAATACCCCAATCAACGATGGTGTATCGATTTCACATACCTTCATTTGGCTAGTGGGCAACTTCATTACAATTGTTCTATTTTGGACCTGAACAACCGCAGGATTGTTGCTACGAGAACAGCTTCATACATAACTGCTGATCTAGCCATTGAGACACTCCAAATGGCCCTCCACAAATGTTCACCTAAAAAAGGATTGGTTTTGCATAGTGATCAAGGTGTTCAGTTCACTTCGAAATCCTTTACTGAATTCTGTTCGAAGAACGGGATTATACAAAGCATGAGTGCATCAGGATGCCCCTTTGAAGAAAAAAGTGAAAAAAGCACTCTCAAAAGTTAATGTGAAACCCCCTTGCGATTAGCTATCTCCGATGAGATCTGCTATCACAGGGGGTTTGTATGTGTTTGCTATTAACCTGAAAAAGTTGATGGTTATCTATTTGTATATTGCATTCTTACAAATATTAAAAGAATAAATACATGTCAAAAATCCTCAGCTCCTGCATACCTTGAACAGAGGTGATGACATTGGAAGAGGATTTTTGTCCAGATGCAACCTATCATATAGGGAATACGACGATTCACATAGTAGCGCCCAAGATAACAGAAGAAGAGCGACAGAAAAGGCTGGAAGAGATTAAGCAACTAATTATACAGTTAAAGTGGTCTAATGAATCGAAGTTAAATAATGAACAAGATAAGCAACAAAAAACGATAAGTAAACAATAAACAAGTTTGTTATACAAACAAAAATAACCTAAAAGGAATCCTGACAGAAAAACGCGGATTTCATGCGCTCAGGATTAAAATAGTAGGCGAACCCGATTTTTCACTACGCTAAGTGTGAAATTGGTTCGCCTACTATTTTAAACAAATCATTATTTTTGTTGCTTTAACAGAAGATTCCTTGCTTCTTGTTCCATTCTTCCAGTATTAGCAGCAGCAATGACCATTTCTCTCATACCTTGGGCAATAGTTTTTTGGTTTTCAGAAATTTTAGCAATCATTTCATATATGCCATTCATAACTTGTTCACTCCCTTTCATGTCGCTATCTTTCTCAGTTCATCATACTCATTACTCCCAAAACTTCCTCCGCTTATTGGCAATTAACAAATTAATTTTCTTGTTTTTAACGAGTATATATCGTTCATTGGTAGCAAATTTATACCAAGCCAAAGCACCAAAGGGATAAAACTTCCTTTGGTGCTTGTTTATCTAGGGAAATTGGAAGTGACAACAAAATGGAAGGTACGCTAGAACAAATGCTTCGTGGGAGATCATTCAAACAATATTTTAAAGATGCTTTAGGCTTTAAAGATTCGACCCTATCTGACGGCTTTGTAGGGGTAGAAGGAGTGAAGACCGATTTTGGGGCCATTTGCCCCTAAGTGCGTATATAATAATTTGAAACAGATCCGACTGACATATGTTGGTTACATGTTTGGAGTATTTGTAGAAGGGAATATATATTTTAAAATATTCAAGGAGATGTCTACTAGAATGAGAAAAGATAAGGCTATTGCATATATTCTACTTATTTTTATAGGAGGATTTATTGGGCTTCATCGCTTTTATTTAGGGAAAGTAGGAACTGGGATTTTATTTCTATTAACGTTTGGCTTGTTCGGCTTCGGATGGATTTATGATTTATTTACACTTGGACGCCAAGTCGATAATTATAATTACCGACTTGCTTATACTAAGTCTCACGGTATCTAATAAAAGAAAAAATACATATCGTACTGTTTCAATGATTGTTGGAAAATAACAAAGAAAGCTAAAACCTTGATATTTCTAGGGTTTTAGCTTTCTTTGTATGCTATACATAATTACAGCTAATACAGATTCTGGTCATTCAAGTCGTAAATCGCTTGAAGTATACTCTAAACTGGCTATTACCAACGCTCCCATTCACACATTACAACGGACTTTTTTTCATACAGTCATCTGTATAACGTACTTTGGGTTACGTTATTTTCTGCTATCATGTTTTCAAATAAAATCCCATCTTTAGCTAGTCCATCGATGTTAGGACTAATGTCGTCATGGTATCCATAACATCCTAAACGGTCTGCTCGCAAGGTATCAATTGCAATGAGTATGATTTTCAAAAAGTACACCTACTTTCCATCAGGATGATATGAATAACATATGATGAATGAGTAGAATCGGTGTTTATTTCAAACAATCTGACATTGGTATACTCACACAGTTTCGATAATAAGATAAAGCAATATACCTCATCTACAAAGGAGCTAATCACATTGGAAATGAAATTATCTATTTTAGTACCTACAACCATTGAACGACTTACTCATGCATCTAGGACGATGGCTGAATTGCAACGGCAAGCGCATCAGCTTCCTGTAGAAGTATTAGTTTTAGTTGATAATAGAAAGAGCACTATAGGGGCTAAGAGAAATACGCTTATGGATCTAGCACAAGGTGCCTTTATCTCTTTTGTGGATGATGATGATCGAATTGAGATAGATTATGTTCAAGCTCTATTAGAATGCATCAATCATCATCCAGATGCAGATTGTATTAACTTTCATGTTGAGGTAAATTTAAGTGGTTTAGGAAAGAAATTATGCAAATACGATGTAAAATACTCCCATTCTGAGGATGAACATTATTACTACCGTAAACCCAATAGTCGAGTGTGTTATGCAAAAAAAATAGCTGTCCAACACCGGTATCAAGATAGTAATTATGGAGAAGATGATGAATGGGGATGGAGAGCATGTCAGTCAATAAGGAAGCAAGTTCAAATAAACAAGACATTATACTATTATGATTATATATTGAAACGGCCTTCCGATAACCGTGGGTTAAGAGAATGGGAAGACCATTTAATGCTGCACTCATTAAATAAATGATCAACGAGATAAAAAGAAATGGGCTTTCCCAAATGCGGGGTATCCATTTCTTTTTTTATGTAAGCAATATGAACGAACCTAAGGCATACTTCCTCCATATAATATGCAGAAATCACTGTGTCTTGGGAAAGGACCAGATGTGTATGAGAATTTTCTTCATTTCATCGGGATGTGGTTTTGAATTTCAGAACCATCTGTCGGACGAAGACTCTAATATTTTGGAAGGACTACAATCTATTGAAAAAAAGAGGGAAAATTTCCATTTTGACAAATTTATGATTCGACAAGATAAACGAAAAGAATTGATTCCAAAAATTAAAGCGTTTCGTCCTGATTTCGTTTTGGTGTTCCGTGGACCGTTTTTACCTGCTCATTATGTGAAATCCGTAAGAAAAATGAAGATACCGGTCGGAATATGGGTGGTGGATGACCCTTATCGTTTGAAGACGCACAAAGAGTTAGTCCAGCCTTATAATTTAGTCATCACACAAGACAGTAATAGTGTTCCATTTTACCAAGGACTAGGGAAAACAGTGATTCATTTGCCGTTGGCGGTAAATCCAGAGAAATATCGACCGATGAAAGTAGGAGAGAAGTATCAGTCTGATATTTGTTTTGTAGGGAGTGCTTTTCCAATTCGACTCCGTTATTTTGATCAATTGACCCCGATTTTACTAAAGAATAAAACCAGAATTATCGGTCAGTGGTGGGAAAAGCTAAATAATTATTCTAAGTTAAAGAGGTGTATTTTAAATAATCCGATTCCTCCTGATGAAGTTATCAAATATTACAACGGCGCGAAAATCGTGCTTAATATTCATCGTACGAACAATGATCGAAAAGATAATCCGAAAAATATAGCAGCGCATACACCTAATAATCGAACCTATGAGATTGCCGCTTGTAAATCATTTCAGCTAACCACATGGCGTACCGATCTTTATCAGCACTTTGCAGAAGGAGAGATTGCTAGTTTCACTACATTAAGTGAATTAAAGGAAAAGATTCACTACTACTTGTCACATCCAGAGGAACGAGAGGAAATGACGGCAAAAGCATATCAAAATGTTCGCCGTATGCATACGTATCAGAAACGAATTCATGATTTACTTCTGTATTTGGAAAGTCATGTTCATTACAAGAAAAACCGTGGCTGAAACACATTAGTCGCGGTTTATTTGTTTTTTATACACAAAATGATAGCGAATTGGCTCTTATGGACCATTACCTTCTAATCTTACCCAAGATAAGATAGAGGGTGCAGAAATACATAATTAGGAGGTCGACATGTTTCAATCATTTCAAAACGAATCCGATTTTTACTGGGAGCTTGTTAAGAAAAACGTCGGTGTCTATTCAGAAGAAGAACAACTTACATTAAAAGAAGCGAAAGTCGTTATTTTCGGATTAGGGGGAGTAGGGGGAGTTCAAGCAATTCTCTGTGCTCGTATGGGAATTGGTCATATCACAGGTGTGGATGCAGATGAGTTTGAAGTCTCAAATATGAATCGGCAAATGCTTGCATCTACTTCTGTATTAGGAGAAGCAAAGGCAAAAGTAGCTGAAAAAGCAGTAAAAGATATCAATCCATACATATCAACTCGATTTGTCCAAACTATGGTGGACGAGGAAAATGTAATCGATCTCATTAAAGGGCACGATGTAGTGATTGAGGCAGTCGATGATATGCCTTCACGGGTTATTATCCATCGAACTGCTCGCGAGCTAGGCGTTCCAAGTGTGGGGATGTCGGGTAGCCCGCCTAATCGGGGATTTGTATCTTCCTTTTTTCCAGATGGAGTTCATTATGAAGATATTTTAAATCTACCAGGTAAAGGGGTCAAACTTACGGATGAAAGTGCGCGGAAACAGATTGCAGACATAAAAAAAGAACGAGCTAGGTACTCAGTAGAACAAGGGGCTCCCAAGGAGTGGGCCGAACAATTTTGCGAAGGAAAAGCGGGTTGGATTATTACCCCTGTGAGAGCTATGCTGTTAGCCACTTTTAGTTTCCACGAAGCTGTTCAGATTATAACAAAACGTCCCCCTTCGGCTCCTGCACCTAAGGCGTTACTCATTAATCTGGATGCAGAACAACCTGTTCAAATGAAAACCGCACCAGACGGTGGCTGGAATTATGCACATTTATAAAAATAGGAGGAAATAAAATGAAAGCACAAACTACACAAAATCTATATGAAGCAAGCTTTATTCGTAACATAGGGGTTATTTCCAAAGAAGAGCAAGAGAAACTCCGAAATGGACATGTCACAGTAGTAGGGGCAGGTGGAGTGGGAGGAATTACTCTGATCCAACTAGCCCGTATGGGAGTGGGACATATTCATGTGATTGATCGAGATGTGTTTGAAGCGAGTAACTTAAACAGACAAATGCTTAGTTCGGTAAGTCGCATTGATAAAAGCAAAGCAGAATCTGCTAGAGAGACACTAGAAGACATTAATCCGGATATACAGATAAAAGTAACGGAGCAGTTTGTAACGGAAGAGAACGCGGAAGAATTGCTACAAGGTGCGGATGTGATTATCGATGCAACAGATAATCTGGTCGCAAGAGTCATTATTCATCGTACCGCTGCGAAACTAGGAATATCATCTATTTGGATTGCAGTAACCCCACCATTTAGAGGGGGCGTTATGTCTCTTACGCCTACTTCGGCTCCTTATGAAGTGGTTTTAAGCCATCCGTCCTATCAACAACCTTTGACTGAAGAGATGAAAGAGAAAATCAATGCTTTAAAGGATGGTCGTGCTGTTTATTCCGTCCAACACGGGGCAGACGAGAACTGGGCGAATTCTTATGTGAAAAAAGAAGCTCCATGGGCAGTTCTTGCGCCAGTTGCAAATATAGTGGGCGTGCTAGCTAGCTTTGAAGCGTTTAAATCTCTGGTGAAGCGTGAGGACTTAAAACCCGTCATTGGTCCAGCTTTAATCCGAATTAACCTCGCCAGTCCTCAAATGGTAGAGGTCCAAACACCAGCGGAAGGATACTGGGATAATACCGTTCTATAGGGTGAGGGATAGAGATGATTCAGGTTGTTATTGCTTTTTTACTCATTGCAGGTGTATCCGCTCTTTTTAAAGATTATTGGTTAGCTTCAGCCGCCATGGTGTTGCTCCTGGTTTATTTGATCCAATGGAAGCCGATGATCATTCTGTTGCAGAAACACTCTTTTCATGTAGGAATCTTCTTTTTGATGATTTTTCTCTTGTTCCCTTTAACCAATGAAAAAATAGATCTACTTGCTTTGGCTAAGGAATTGTTTTCTCCTATCGGGTTATTTGCCCTTCTAGCCGGTTTTCTCGTTTCGTACATAGGTGGAAAAGGAATTGGAGTTCTTTCTACCCAGCCGGTAATCTTATTTGGAGTTATGATTGGCACACTTGTTGCCGTCCTCTTTTTTCGTGGTCTTCCGGCAGGGCTGATTATCGCGGCTGGATTGATTGCTATCTCTAAGTATTTTGTCTCAACATAGATGGAGGAAGTAAAAATGAAGTTTAAAAATGTATTACCTGTAGTAGCTGTTATATCGATTGGCTTAACTAGTATCCTGAGTGGATGTCAATCAAATACCAGTTCAACACAAAGGAAAGAGTCGATTTCCTTAGAGGAAACGAAAATAACAACAGAGGGCGGAGTTCAAATTTACCTTCGTCATAAGAAACAAACCAAAGCAAAAGAGGCTGTTCTTTTTCTAGAGCCTTTTAGTGTTCCAACTGCAAAGGCATTCGATGTACCTGGCTACTCATGGATGGATGATTTAGCTAGTAAAGGATATGATACATGGGCGATGGACTTTAGGGGTTTTGGGGGATCTACTCGTCCGAAAGAAATGAATCAACCTCCTAATCAAAACAAACCTGTGGTTACGCATACAGAAGCGATAAAAGATCTAGCTGCTACTGTAGAGCACATTAAGAAAACACAAAAGGTAGAGAAAGTAAGTATTGTGGGCTGGTCATGGGGAGCGGTAGTAGCAGGTGAATATGCAGCTCAGAAGCCAGAAAATGTGAATAAATTAGTTCTCTATGGATTTATGCACGGTTTTTCTCTACCTTCTATGACGAAGCCATTTGAATCTCCAAAAAAGCCAGGTGAGTTTAATCCTAAGTCTCCAGCCTATCAAGTGATTGACTTTGACAAAGGAATGCACCATTGGCACATGATGATGAACGGAAAAGAACTTGCCTCTGATGATGCGATGGAAAAAGTACGAACTACCTTTATAGAGTCTGACGATACAAGTAAAACAAGAGAAAATCAAGCGATTCGTCGCCCTATGGGTCCTCTGCAAGATCTGTTTTCGATTTGGACCGATCGTCCACTGTATGACGTATCTAAAATCACGAGTCCTACACTTGTTATCTACGGGGACTCAGATTTCTTTGCCGAAAAAAATCTGTTGCAGAAGCTAACAGGCGTAAAGGAGAAAAAAGAGGTCGTCATTCCTGAGGCTACACACTGGGCTTTATACGAAAAGAATCGAGATCAACTTCTAAAAGCAACAGAACAATTCTTACAAACAAAGTAGCAATTGGAGGAGAACAAGATTGCATCTGAAAATATTAGACTCTACTTTGAGAGAAGGAGAACAGCAATCGGGGGTTCGCTTCCATAGCCAAGATAAAGTCCACCTTCTTCGCCTTTTAGAAGAGTTTCAAGTCGATATCGTAGAAGTCGGACATCCAGGGATTTCCTCGGAAGACGAAGAAGTCTGTAAAGAGGTAGCAAAGGCAGCTCGACGCACGGAAACGCTGATGCATGCACGAGCGATTTCGGCAGAAGTCCAGGCCGTTTCTCGGGCAAGTGCGGACTGGATTGGGATTTGGGCTTCCATTAATCCGATATCACTTACTGCTAAATTTGGAGATAAATCACCTGCTCAGATAAAAGATCGAGTAACTTACGCGATTGAAGAAGCCAAAAGGCTAGGACTCCAGGTTCGTTTTACGATTGAGGATGCCTCTCGTACTTCATGGGAAGATCTTTCCTATCTTGGAAAAGCAGCGGTTGGAGCAGGGGCTGATCGTATTAGTTTGGCAGATACAATTGGGATCTGGACTCCTAATGAGTGTGGAGAGACAGTGAGACGGGCTGTGGAAGAGATTCACTCTGATATCGAAGTTCATTTGCATAATGATCTAGGATTAGCAACCGCCAATGCGTTAGCTGCCATGGATGCAGGAGCCTTAGTGATCGATACTTCGATACTGGGAATTGGAGAAAGAGCTGGCATTGTGGATCTTCTTCAACTAGCCGTTATCTTAAAAGAGAAAAAAGGATTTCAGCACTTTCCATTAGAAAGAATTCCTGAGCTGTCTCAAGCAGTCCAATGGTCAACTAGATACCGTCCCGATCATTTGAGACCCATCGTAGGGAAAAATGCTTTTACACATACATCTAGATATCATGTACAAGCTGTACAAAAAGAGGCTCCTACTTATGAAATGTTCCCTCCAGAGCAAGTTGGACGGAAGAGGAAGGTAATAGAGGAGAGGCCTCAGTTGGACTCTCCTGTGTTGTCTTCTGCCTTACAAGTGGGAAGTCCATTTGAAAAGGGAGCTTCTGAATTAAAATATCATCGGAATGGACCTGGAACTAGGTGGGTGCTTATGGATCATCGGGTGGATTCTCGCTCTACCTTATACGCAATCCAGCGTACCTTCGATGACAATGAACCTGAAAATCATGTGGATTGTCATACACATGATTGCGATAGTGTGTTTGTCTTTTGGGGAGATCATGCTGATGGAACGGGTTTAACATGTTGCGTGCAAATGGAGGAGGAAGAGAAGGTAGTTCATAGTCCAGCTTCTATCTTTATTCCAGCTGGGATTGAGCATGCTTATTATTACGTGTCAGGTAAAGGAACTTATACGAATATTGTATTGGCACCTGAATATAATCAAAGCTTACGTTCTTAAGACTGTAATGGCGACCTTCATGGGATCGCCTTTTTTATTACGAAATACTTTATCGGACATGTTTTAGTCATGTACTTTATATTCAGGTATACATATAGAAATAAATAGTTTTTTAGATTCTGGGAGAGCGAGTGGTGGTCATTGATTTTTAAAGAGTTAGAATTAAAAGGTGCGTATGTTATCGAATTCGAGCCAATTATCGATCATCGAGGTTTATTTGCAAGGACGTGGTGCAAAAACGAATTTTCGGCACAAGGATTAACTACTAACTGGGTTCAATGCAACCTATCAGTTAATAGCAAGAAAGGAACGATTAGAGGAATGCACTATCAAGCTACTCCTTATGAGGAAGTGAAACTAGTTCATTGTGTCAAAGGCGCTATTTATGATGTCATTATTGATTTACGTCCTGAGTCAGCCACTTTTAAAAAATGGATCTCTGTTTTATTAGGAGGAGAAAATAGAAATAGTTTATATATCCCTGAGGGATTTGCCCACGGCTTTCAAACATTAGAAGATGAGACAGAGGTTTTCTACCAGATGGGACAATTTTTTCATCCAGATAGTGTGCGAGGAGTACGTTTTAATGATCCTGTGTTCCAGATAGAGTGGCCAGAGCCAGAACACATTACTATTTCGGATAAAGACTTATCTTATGAGGATTTTGGACTATGAAAAAGGTTTTAGTAACCGGAGCTAATGGCTGGATCGGAAAGAATACACTACAGCCATTGCTTGAAAAAGGGTATGAAATTCATGCTACCAGCACGAAGATAGTGGATTCCTCGTCTACTCAGTATTACTGGCATCATGTTAACTTGCTTCATTTCCAGGATATAAAAGAAGTAATGAAGCAAGTGAGACCTACTCATTTGCTTCATTTAGCATGGGAAGCGACTCCCGGACAATACTGGATGTCCAAGGATAATTACCTATGGGTTCAATCAAGTATAGAGTTAATCTCACATTTCGTTGATTATGGTGGGCAAAGGGTAGTGTTAGCGGGTACATGTGCAGAGTATGACTGGAATTATGGATACTTGACAGAAGAAACAACCCCATGCTCCTACAAAACCCCTTATGCTGCGTCAAAAAATGCACTGCGAGTATTAGTGCACTCATTTTCAGAGTTAGTGGGCTTGAGCTATAGTTGGGGAAGGGTATTTTTTTTATATGGTCCAAATGAACATCCAAGAAGATTAGTCCCCTCTGTTATCTCATCCATTCGACAGAAAGAAGAGATTTTATGTACGCATGGAGAACAGTATCGTGATTTTTTACACGTAAAAGATGTAGCTAACGCTTTTGTAGAGCTTTTGGAAAGCGATATTCAAGGGACTGTTAACATAGCTTCAGGGCAACCAGTCCAAGTGAAGGAGCTAATTTTAAAAATAGCGAAAAAGTTGGGATATAATCAGCCCATTCAGTTTGGAGCGATTCCTTACCCTGAAAACGAATCATACTTTATGGCAGCGAACACGGAGCGGTTAAAACATATAGTTGGATTTAGTCCAGAATACACATTGGATTCGGGTCTAGAAGATTCGATTCGATGGTGGAAAGAGTAAACAAACGTAAGTCTGTTACAATATGCAACAAACCCTTCTGATTAAATTATTCAGAAGGGTTTGTTGCATATTGTAACTACTATCTATTCAATCACTTCAATCTCTGGGATGATAACTAGGAACTTTCCTCCCCACTCACGAATAAAAGAACACTGTTGTACAATTTCTTCTTTTAAATTCCAAGGTAAAATCAAGAGATAATCTGGTTTCGTCTGTTTAAGTATTTCTGGATTCTGTACGGGAATTCGTGTACCTGGTAGATAGAGACCTTGTTTATGATGATTAGCATCTACTGTATAGGAAAGAAACTCTTTTCCAACTCCATAAAAGTTTAAAAGGGTGTTGCCCTTAGCTGGTGCACCATATCCTACAATTCTTTTATTTTCCTGTTTTGCTTGAATCAGGAATTTCAATGTTTCGATCTTCAATTCTTCTATTTGCTTCGCAAATTGGAGATAGCTATTTAGCTTATCAAGACCTTGCTCAACTTCTTTTTGTATTAAGTCTCGAACTCTAGGACTTACTCGTACGTCTTTGTGCTCATGTTTAATAAAGAGTCTTAATGAGCCTCCATGAGTAGAAAGTTCTTCTACATCGAAAACCTGTAGTTTATAGTGTGCTAAGATTCTTTTTACGCTAACAAGAGAAAAATACGAAAAGTGCTCGTGATAAATGGTATCAAATTGCTTATGGGTGATTAATTGTAACAGATGAGGAAACTCGATGGTGATCACTCCATCGTCCTTTAGCAATGTTTTTAATCCTGCGACAAAATCATGAAGGTTAGGAACGTGTGCTAATACGTTGTTTGCGACAATTAAATCTGCTTGCATATTTTCCGATAGCAATTCTTTAGCTAATTCATTACCGAAAAATTCAGATATGGTATTTATTCCTTTTTGAAGAGCTGCTTCTGCTACATTTTTAGCGGGTTCGATTCCAAGACAAGGGATGTTTTTCCTTTGAAAGTATTGAAGCAAGTAACCATCATTGCTAGCGATTTCGATCACTTGTGATGTATCCGTCAAATGAAATCTCTTCGTTACCATTTCAACGTACGTTTCAGCATGCAGTAGCCAAGTGGAAGAATAAGAGCTGAAGTAAAGATATTCATTAAAGATATGATGTGGGGATTCAAATTCACTTAACTGAACGAGTAAGCAGCTTTTACAGACAAATGTATGAAGAGGATAGAAAGGCTCCATCTTGTTCAATCCATCAGAATTTACAAATGAGTTAGCAAGAGGAGAAACGCCCAAATCCAAAAAAGTGTGTTCTAGGTTGGATTGACAAAAACGACATTTTTTATGATTCACTTCTAAGCGACTCCTTATTTTGTAATAAATGAATTGATTTGATGATATGTAAATGTAGATAGATCTTCTCCAGCTATACACCTCTGATACCACTCGACAGTCCAAGCAAGTGATTCTTCGGTTGATAACTTAGGAGTCCACCCTAATTTTTCTTGTGCTTTCGTACTATCAAGCGTTAAGATCAGTGACTCATAAAATGAAGAGGAGGTAGGATAGATGACTTCTAATTCTTTCTCCCATAGATTCATAGTCATTTCGACTATCTTTTCGACTGTAATGGAAGGTTGATTGATGGGGCCAAAATTCCAAGCTCCTGAATAATTCTCATCTTCCCACAACTTCTCAGCTACAAGCATATAACCTTGAAGAGGTTCAAGAACATGTTGCCATGGACGAATTGCATGGGGGTTTCGTAGATAAAGCTTTTCTGAGTTTATATAACATCTCATTAGATTCGGTATTAAACGACCTTCAGCCCAATCCCCACCCCCAATCACATTACCAGCACGTACTGAGGCTAAACGGAGGGTGGAGTCTTGAAAAAACGATTTTTGATAGGAGGTGGCGATTAATTCAGCACAAGCTTTACTTGCACTATAGGGGTCATAACCACCTAATCTATCACTTTCTTGAAAGGAATAACCACCTAATCCATCATTTTCATAGCATTTATCACTTGTCACATTTATGATAACCCGTATACTTGTTACATTTTTTGCTGCTTCTAAAATGTTGGCTGTTCCCATCACATTTGTGTCAAACGTGGAGAGGGGTTGTTTATATGAGGTATGCACCAATGGTTGGGCAGCCAAATGGAAAACAATCTCAGGTTGTGCTGAATTCATGGCTTGTAGTAAGGAAGAATAATCGGTAATCGATCCCTGTAGAGAGTGGCAAGCTTTCTCTACATTTGCTTGTTTAAATAAATAAGGGCTTGATGGTGGATCTAATGAATATCCCACGATATCTGCCCCGAGTGAAGCTAGCCACAATGTAAGCCAAGATCCTTTGAATCCAGTATGTCCCGTAATAAAAACCTTTCTTTTGTGCCAAAAGTCCTTATGAACCATTTCACCAAACCTTCCAAGGAGCTTCTCCACTTTCCCACAGCTCCATTAATTTTTTCTTGTCGCGTAATGTATCCATGGGATGCCAGAAATCTTTATGAAGATAGGCGTTTAATTGACCTTGTTCTGCTAACTGAACTAAAGAATCTGTTTCCCAAATCGAATCATCACCGGAAATATAGTCAAAGATTTGAGGTTCTAGCACGAAAAAACCCCCATTAATCCAAGCGCCATCTCCTAAAGGTTTTTCTTTAAATTCGGAAACGCTGTCTCCATCAAGCACCAGCGAACCAAATCGACCAGGAGGTTGAATGGCAGTAACCGTAGCAAGTTTTCCGTGCTCCTTATGGAACTGAATTAAGTTTGGTATATTTACGTTGCTTACCCCATCCCCGTAAGTAAGGCAGAAGGGTTGATCTCCGACCGCATGTTGGATTCGTTTAATCCGTCCACCAGTCTGAACATTTTCTCCTGTGTCGATAAGAGTTACCTTCCAAGGATCAATTTGAGGCAAATCGGTACTTATTTCATTTGTATGTAAATCGATTGTAAAGTTGGACATATGCAGATGATAATTTTTGAAAAAGTCTTTTATGACATGGCCTTTATATCCCAAACAAATAACAAACTCTGTAATACCATAATGACTAAAAAATTTCATTATATGCCAAATAATAGGTTTTCCACCGATTTCAATCATTGGTTTTGGGACTAAATGCGTTTCTTCACCAATTCGAGTTCCATAACCGCCAGCAAGAATTACGGCTTTCATTTTACCCCTCCAAAATACGGAAACATATTTTGGTATTCATTCGTTTGCCGTAGGTCTGATGTTCTTTTTGATATTTCTGAATACCATGTTTCCAATTGATTTCTATCCACACGATGATGTATTCCCGCCGATGGATGAGGAGCTAGTGTGGGGCCAATTTGTAATTTTCTTTGTATGATTTCTTCGTTCCATGGACTATATCCAAACCATAAGATAAAAGCATAGTCTGGATATGGAATAGAATGATGTCCAGAAGCATGTCTCCCAGCAACGTAGGCTCCATGTGAATGGCAATGGATAAATCTCCCACGACTATTAGATCCAATATAATGCCAACGAAGTTGTTCGAGAAGATATCCATGATATTTTTGTTCCACTAAAGGACGTTCATAAGTGAGTTTTTTTTGACGATCATCAGGATGATCAACCATGAAAATACCTTCTATGTGATACATCTGTGAGCCAGAACTACTGAGGGAATCTAAAAATTGAGCTTTATCAGCGAAGCAAAGGAATTCGGTAATATTTAAAACCATTTTCCAACCAATAGCTTCTGTCTCTGCTATCATTACCTCATGATCCGTTTGAAAGACATCAAAAAATGAGCCCGTATTTGAATGACGAACTTCCCAATGGGGTGCATAATGCTTGCAAATTTCTACTGACCTATCTGTTGAGCCTTTATTAATTAAAATCCCGTGATCGAATATTTTCGTATGATGCATTAGCCACCATGGAAGTAAATATTCCTCATTGTAAAAATGTGCGATGACGGTCATTTTCACGTAAAATACCACCCTATTTAGAAATATATTGTATTACTCATCAGTATTCGGACATATAAGGTGATATTCATCTCGCTTTGGAAAATATAAAGTATCAACTCTAAACGGTTAGCTTACAGAAGTGTAAGGTTTTTGTAAGCTAATTCGGTAGTCCAAACCTTCATTTTGGTTTATAACTATCTTATAAGGAATCAAGAACACCATCCGTTTTGCCAACCAGTTGGTGTTTAGACAATCCTAACAACCCTGCCCGGGTTACCATATGTCAAGAATATGATTAAAGGACTTGAGTGTCTACACATGACTCAAGTCCTTATTGTGTGCTTTATATTAAGATTAAGTTGGATTCTTGATAAAGTCACCAAGTTTATGGGAAGGGTTATGATAATCGGAGCCTCCCGTCACAAACAGGCGATGCTCTTGAGCAAGGCGAAGATAGTATTCAGAGTCCTTCCAAGAATGACTTCTATGCCATGCTTCAATCCCATCAAAGGGATTCTGTAGGAGGAGAGGGACCCAGCTTCGATCAGGGAGATAGACAGGATGTGCTAAAACGGCTTTCCCACCTGTTTGGTGAATCATCTTAATTCCATCTTCGACAGAGATTTCGAGTTTATCCTCAGCTGCCGGCTTTCCGTCTCCTAGATAATGGTCAAAAGCAAATTGTAGATCAGGGACATAACCCTTTTTTACAATGGCGTGGGCAATATGGGGACGAGCAATCAGATGATCACCACTAAATTCCTTTACGTCGTCTAAAGTGAGATCCATTCCAAGCTGGCATAACTTCGTTACGATTCTTTCTGCTCTATGTGTTCTTGCTTCTCGAAAGGGTCGAAGAAGTTCTTCTAGAAGATCCAAGTCTTCCATGCCATAGCCTAAAATATCGATATTTTTTTTTTGAAATCGGGTGCTGATTTCTACACCTGGGATCACATGAATTCCTTCCTGCATACCAGCCGATATAGCTTCCTGAACTCCATATACAGTGTCGTGGTCCGTAATGGAAATCGTTTTTAGCCCTTTCTCTTTTGCTTGTTGTACAATTTCAGAAGGAGTAAAAACTCCATCAGAGGCAGTTGTATGAATATGCAAGTCGAAGGAATGCAAGGGGAGATCTAGATAAATATTGTCCATATAGTCACCTCATGAACGAGCAAGATTATGTGTAATCAAACACAGAAATGGAATAGCCATCCTTTCTAGAATATGCAGAGTAGATCTATTTGGAATGGTTAACCCGGAAAGGCGATGTTCGTCTCTTTGGACCACTGTTTTGTAATTTCTCGTATATGATCAATCTGTTTCCAATATTCAGTAAGAGCATGGGACCCAGTCGGAGTAATTTGGATGGTTGTCTGGGGGATTTTTTTTCTGAGAAAAGACTTTCCGATCAAAACATAATTCGCTTTTTCCAGCTTAGAGAGATGGCTAGACATATTTCCTTTTGTAAGGCCAGTCAATTCTTGTAAGAAGAGAAATTCAGCCATCGAACAAGCTTCTAATGCACTCATGATGGATAGCCTAGCGGGTTCGTGAATCAGTTTATCTAAACGAGACATCTCTTTAAAAGGCATCATAGGTTGCAGTCACTCCTCTAACAATTAGTAACTAGTTTGTATTATAAACTAAATACACATTTATGTATATATTTCTGTAAATTCATGCCATTACAAAGCTCGAACTACACAAAAAGGAATAGTTAAGATAATCAACTATCCCTTTTTGTGTAGTTCGTTATAATAGAGTTTAGTCTACAAATTCAATTGAATCAAGCTGTTGCTTCATCTGCCCGCGGATTCTTTCAAGATAGATTTTGTATAGTTTAGCTTGTTCTTTTTTTTCTTCTTCAGTAAGGCCCTCTGTTTTTTTCTTGTGAGCCAGCTCATTGATACGCTGGA
The DNA here is from genome assembly GCF_900119485.1 of Thermoactinomyces sp. DSM 45891. Lineage (GTDB taxonomy): Bacteria > Bacillota > Bacilli > Thermoactinomycetales > Thermoactinomycetaceae > Baia. The sequence goes on along the minus strand of NZ_FPJZ01000001.1, from coordinate 47,914 downwards.
TTAATTCTGGACTAATCATGTCGATCACTTCCTTCTATCATACTTATACTTTAATAGATTTTTACAGGTACTGCAAGATTGAGAGGACGGGATATATCCATCATGAATGCCATCATCTATGCACGAGTTAGCACGAAAAAAGAAGAGCAGGTGACGAGCCTAGAGAGACAACGAGAAAATTTAGTTTGCTGGGCAGGGGAATTGGGCATGCAAGTAGTGGAAGTAGTAGCGGAACAGCACAGTGGATTTGATCTAAATCGTCCTGGGTTAGGGCGGTTATTACAAGCGATCCGAAAACACAGAATCAAATATCTTTTCATCCAAGATGATACTCGACTCGGACGAGGAGAAGCAAAATTAGCAGTGATTCATCAATTATGCAAATTAGGATGTAAGATTTATAGCTTTCAACAGAAAAAAGAGCTAGAGTTAGAGGCAGGAGAATCAACTGTTCTTCATATTATTGCGAAGGTAGAAGAATTGCAACGCAAGATGATGAACCAAAAAATAAGCTGGGGAATGCAACGAGCAGTCAAAGAAAAGGGATATAATCCTGCTAAAAACTTGAAGAATCAAGGGATTGGCGGCCGTGAGAAGATTGAGGTCCCGATAGACCAAATTGTGGCATTGCGCGAAAAAGAGCTAACCTATGATGAAATCGTGGCTACTCTTAAAGGATTTGGTTACTCTATCTCAAGAGCAACGGTTCATCGACGCTACACGGAATACATACTCACACAAGAAGCAAAGCTGAAACAGGAATTGGAGGAATCACGATGAAAACAGTCGATTGGAAGTTACTAGAAGAGCTTACACAAGCTCCAGGGGCACCTGGTCATGAATATGAAGTAAGGAAAATAATGGAACGTGAGATTCAAAAATATACATCTGAGTTGGTTTCTGACTCCCTAGGTGGCATTTTTGGTATTAAGAGCGGGGAGATAGACAGTCCTAGAGTGCTAGTAGCGGGTCATATGGATGAAGTATCCTTTATGATCACTCGGATTTCGAAGGAAGGTTATCTTTCCTTTACGGCGCTTGGAGGATGGTGGTCTCAAGTACTTCTCTCACAACCTTTTGAAGTTTTTACTACTTCGGGGAAAGCGATTCATGGAGTAATCGGATCCACACCACCTCATAACCTAACTCCGGAGGAACGTACAAAAGTATACCCCATGAATAAAATGTTTCTCGATATAGGGGCTCGTGATGAAGAGGAAGTAAGGAGTTGGGGAATAAGAGAAGGCTGTGTCATGATCCCGTACTCTCCTTACCGTGAACTGGAAGGAGGCCATCGATTGCTGAGTAAAGCATTTGACAATCGATTAGGCTGTGCCATGTCCTTAGAAGTACTGAAGGAATTACATAAAGAAGAGCTACCTAATACATTAATCGCTGGTGCAACGACACAAGAGGAAGTGGGATTGCGTGGAGCACAGACCTCTGCAGTACTCACAGAGCCTGATGCTTTCTTTGCTATCGATGTATCCGCCGCTGGAGATAATCCGGGTGCGAAAGATGCATTTGGCTATCTGGGTAAGGGAGTATTAATTCGCATTTTAGACCGTACGATGATTACACAACCCCTCATGCGGGATTATCTTTTAGATACAGCTGAGTCTCTCGGAATCCCGTATCAAATATTTGTTTCACAAGGAGGAACTGATTCAGGAAAAGTTCATCTTTCAGGAAAAGGCGTTCCATCTGCTACATTAGGAGTATGTGGGAGATACATCCACTCCCACACGACCATTGTCGACAGAGAAGATATAGAAGCATTGAAGATATTTGCCACTGAATTAGTACGACGATTTGACAATAGTACGTACCAATCTCTGATCTACCGGTAATAACCCATATAATGAAGAACCCCGCCTGACGCGTCAGACGGGGTTCTTCATTATATAAACAATATATAACTCTTAAAACTATTTTCAAACATGATGAATATTGAAAAAATTATTTTTGATATATACTAAGGGTAAGATCATCAGGAACGGTTTAAAGATTTATGTCAAAATGATCCTTCTTATCTGAATCAATACTTTCAAATTTCTTGTCATCGTAGCGAATTGGATGAATTTTGAAGGGGGAGATTGACATGAAGAGGAGAAACTATTTCGTCATATTATCGGTTACAGTATTGAGTCTATACACCTTCGGTGGTAGCGTAGGGGCTTTTTTTAACATTCCTGACATTAATGACAGTTTCGAACAACAAACGTTTACGAAACCATCTGATAAAGAAGAGGACCATAGATGGTGGAGCGAGTTTTGTGATGAATCAAAAGAAGTATCTTCTAACATCCTACAAGAAATAGCTAATATGTTTCAACCAAAATCCCCTTCTCAAACAGAATGAGAGGGGGTTTTGGTTTGCCTGATTTGATGAGTTATAATATGGTTATCATAAAAGAAATAACAAATATCGGAGCAATTAAATATATGAAAAAAACAATTCTAGTGGTAGAAGATGAAGAGATATTGCGTGAGATCATTAAGGATTACTTACTAAACGAAGACTATACCGTTTTAGAAGCGGCAGATGGAAAACAAGCTTTATCCCATTTTGAGGAGCACGAAGTCAATTTGGTTATTCTCGATATTATGTTGCCGCAGTTAGATGGATGGTCTGTATGTAGACGAATCCGTAAGACATCCAATGTACCTATTATTATGTTAACTGCCCGTGCGGATGAAGATGATACGCTACTTGGTTTTGAGTTGGGCGCAGATGATTATGTAACAAAACCCTATAGTCCCCCTATTTTATTGGCTCGTGTAAAACGACTTATAGAGAGTCGATATTCTTCTTCTGTAGTAGACCCTGTAAGGAATGATGTGTTACACATTGATGGAATTGAAATTCATATCCCATCTCGAAGTGTAATGATAGACAAGGAATCCATTAGCTTGACGCATACTGAGTTTGAAATCTTATTGTATTTAATGCAAAATCAAGGAATTATTATCACCAGAGAACAACTGATTACCAAAATTTGGGGCTATGAATTTGCTGGCGATGATCGAACGGTTAACAGTCACATTCGTAATCTGCGTCATAAATTAGGGGATAAAGCTCAATATATTGTTACAGTCGTTCGCGCAGGTTATAAATTTGAGGGAAGAACATGAAAAACGGAATAGTATTGAAATTATTTTTATTTACAACGGGGTTATGCATGCTGATTATTGCAACTATCTTCATCGGGCAGACAGTGTTTTTTGAACGATATTACGAAAGTCAAAAGGAAGCCGATTTAAAAGAAAGAATCTCAGCTTTTCACAAGAGATACGTAGAAGCAAAAGGAGATTTCTCTAAAGTTAGGTCTCTTGAACAGACGTTTTATCGAGACTACGCCATATGGATAACAACATTAGATCAGCAAGGAAACATGAAGTATGCCAACGATTTTTCTATAGAAGTTGAAGTACATCAAGAAATATTCCCTAAACTTACGAAATATCCCCAAAAAATAATTCGAATACCCATGTATCACTTTGTAAATGTTGATGATGAAAAGAACCAATCTAACTTAGTAGTGGGGAATAATATTACCATTCAAGGTGTTGAAAAAGAAAATATTTTTACTCCATCTAGGCTAACTTCAACAAAGGACATGTCTAATGAGCAACTAGAAGAGAAATTAGACAAGTTAAAACAAAAAAAAATTATTGTACTAAGAGGGACTATCAAGGAAGTACATTTTCCTAGGAGTGATTCAGCCGCCAGTTTCATTTATACAAATCGAATTTTCCTTGAAAGAATGAAAAGTTTTCAAAGTAGCTTAGTAGCGACTGGATCTCTGTCTGATCGTGATGGGTATGTTGTCAGAAATCATGGACAAGGCGAGTACTATGTGGAGAACTATGGAGAAAGTGGTGTCACCTACAAAGTATTAACACAACCCATTCTAGATCCAGATGGAAAAACCAATTATTTATTCGCTGTGACTTCCTTACAGCCTGTTAACGAGGCAGTTCAGATGATAAAGGGGTACTATGTATATCTGATTATCTTGGTGCTTGTTCTCACCATACTCCTCTCTTTCTATTATTCAAAGCAAATTGCGAGACCCCTTCTCCAAATAAATAAAACAACGAAAAAGATCGCACAACTTGATTTTTCTGAGATGATTTCGGTCGATTCGAAGGATGAGATTGGAGATTTATCAAAAAATATTAATGAGCTATCTAGTAAATTACAGTCTTATATTGAAAAACTGCAAGACGATATCGAGAAGGAAAAGCAGTTAGAGAATACGCGAAAAGAATTTATTGCAGGTGTGTCACATGAGTTGAAAACGCCTTTAAGCATCATGAAAAGCTGTGTTTCTATACTAAGGGATGGAGTTGCAACACACAAAAAAGATCATTATTTCAACGCAATGGAAAAAGAAGTAGATAAAATGGATTTACTCATCGTGGACATGCTTGAGTTAGCAAAGTTTGAATCAGGTACGTACAAACTAGACATGCAGTCCTTCTATATCGATGAAGTAATAGAACAAATTAGTGATCAATTGATATGGAGGATGGAGAGGAAGCATTTACAGATAGAAAAGGAACTAAATCACGTCAAAGTAACTGCCAACCAAAATCGGATAGAACAGGTGCTTACTAACTTTATAACAAATGCAATCCGTTATACTCCAGAGGGAAAGCGAATTGTCATTTCCACTACGATAGAAAGAGGTCGTGTAAAAATATGTGTAGAGAACAAAGGGGCTCATATCCCTCAAACCCAACTTGATAAAATTTGGGAACGTTTCTACCGTACCGATGCAGCGCGTAAGCGTTCGACTGGTGGTACCGGATTAGGCCTTTCTATCTCTAAAAAAATCCTAGAATTGCACGATGCTTCCTATGGCGTACAAAATACAGAAGATGGTGTTCTATTTTATTTTTTCCTAAAAACAGAAGTGAAGGGAGAGCGCTAAAGTGAATCAGGAAGATACTAAAGTAGACAGAGAAGGTATTCCATTCAATAGTGCTATTGACCATTATCAAAAGATGGAAGGATTACCTAACAAAAGTGCTTATCTAAGCCATATACCAAAATGGCTTCAGATTTTTTGGTGCAGCTTTATGATTATCATGATAGGTGGTTCACTCTTTTTGCTTTATATGTCGTTTGTGGATTAGTGCTCTTTACTCATTTACATCTTATTTTTATAGTGAAAACAAGCGTGCAGGATAAAATTTCCACACGCTTGTTCGTGTTCTTTAACTCATGTTGATATCATCTGCATCTCATCTTTATATGAGTTTTTTACTATCTCCTTAGCACAAGTAAAGGAGATTTATTTATGAAGAAAATCATTATTTCTATCTTACTTCTCATATTTTCTTTAGGACTTGGTTACCAATTTTTGGATTTAGATATATTTCGTCAAGTTACAGCAGAGGATCTACGTTTAAAAGGAAAAGTCATTGTACTTGATCCAGGCCATGGCGGAGAAGATCGCGGAGCACAAGGCAAAGCACACGGAACCATCGAAAAAGATCTTAACTTAAAGGTAGCTATGAACATAAAAAAGGAGTTAGAAAAAAGAACAGATGCGAAAGTTATTTTAACGCGAGAGACAGATACTAGCTTACTCCCTGAGATAGATCAAAAAAAAGAGCTTCAAGCTCGAGTGGATGTGGCGAAGAAGAATCATGCACATCTTTATGTAAGTATTCACCATGATGCATTTACAGACCCTAATGTAAAAGGAATTACGACTCATTATACCCCATTTCGTTTAGAGGATAGGAAGTTAGCAAAGCGTGTACAACAGGCTATTTTCGATCAAAAGATCGATACGAATGATCGCGGAGTTCAAGGGAGTGACTATCTAGTTCTTAGAGAAAATTCGATGCCTGCTATTCTACTAGAATTAGGCTTTATCTCAAACGAAAGTGATGAAGTACGGATGAATTCAAAAGAATTCCAAACGAAATCGGCAACTGGAATTGTGGATGGTATCATTCAATACCTTTCAAGATAAAGGAGGACAATCATAGCTAGTATGGCATGCATTGAAATTTTATATATAATGTACCTATATATTGAATGAGGAGGCTCTCTCATTGAGCATAGCAAAGGTACGAGTTGGAATGATCGGTTATGGATTATCTGGAAAAGTATTTCACGCTCCATTACTAAAAGCAAATGAGGGTTATGAAATTGTAAAAGTGATGACAACACGAGAAGAGGAAATCGAAGCAGACCTAAATGGCGTGGAAATAGCCTATTCGGCAGAAGAAATTTTTGAGGATTATACAATTGACCTTGTTATTATTTGCACACCTACGGAATCTCACTATTCTTTAACCAGGGCTGCGTTGCAAAGTGGGAAGCATGTTGTTGTAGAAAAGCCTTTTGTGGTTACATCTGCAGAAGCGAAGGATTTAATTGAATTAGCTCGTGAAGAGGAGTTAATTCTATCTGTTTTCCAAAACCGCCGTTGGGACTCAGACTTTCTCACTCTACAAGAGTGTATGAGCCAAGGGTTACTAGGAGAAATTCATACGTATAAAGCACATTTTGATCGGTATCGTCCAGAGGTAAAACAGCGTTGGAAAGAGCACTCCCTTTCTGGAGGAGGGGTGCTTTATGATCTAGGATCTCATCTAATTGATCAAGCGCTCATTTTATTTGGTATTCCGTTAACAGTTTGGGCAGACGTGCAATCACAACGGCCTGGCTCTACCGCTCCTGACTACTTCCATATCATTTTTGGATATGAAACAGGCTTACGAGTTGAACTACGTGCCGGATCACTCGTGATTCAGCCAGGTCCAAAACTAGAGGTACACGGTAAAAATGGAAGTTTCCAGAAGTTTGGATTAGATCCACAAGAGGAGCAGTTAAAAGCAGGAATGACTCCCGCGGACGAAGGATGGGGCCTGGAAAAGGAAGTAAGCTTTGCAGAAGTAACGACAATTATTGATTCGGTAAGCGGAGAACAAGAAACGTTCCCGGTTCCAAGTATTGCAGGCAACTATGATCGCTTTTATGATGAAGTGTATGATGCGGTGATTGATGGTGCTGCCTTGCCAGTTCACCCCACAGAGGCCTTAGAAGTGATTCATGCAATTGAATTAGCGATTAGGTCCTCTAATGAAAAAAGAGTCATTCAGTGGTTTGATGAAGTGGAATATTGATTGACCTCTGTAGAAAGGTGAATCGAATAGAATGAAGGAAAATAGAAAGATCAGCCGACGGGGTTTCCTTAAGAAAAGCATGTACTATTCACTAGGGGTGATTGGTGCCTTAGGTGTGTCGGGGGCTTACTCTCGTTGGATTGAACCGTATTCGATTGAAACAACTAGTATTACAATCAAGATTGCTCATTTGCCAGCTGCATTTGAGGGCTTTCAAATCTGTCATTTTAGTGATTTGCATCTAGGGTTTCATCTGGAGGCAAAAGATCTAGAATCTCTTGTAAAGCAAATACAGTCTCTAAAGCCAGATTGTATTTGCTTTACTGGAGACCTTTTCGATCACCACTCAACTGGAGTGTCTGAAACAACTCGCTACTTGAGCAAATTAGAAGCCCCTTATGGGAAGTATGCTGTGCTTGGAAACCATGATAATTGGGGAAATCGGGAGTCAGTAAATCGAGTGCTAACCAAATCTGGCTTTATTGTTTTACATAATGAAAATAGGCAAATAAAAAAGCAATTGGATTCTATCTATATAGTAGGAGTCGATGATCCGTGGGTGGGGGGAGCAGACATTCTTCGTGCACTAAGCGGCGTACCAAAGAATACTTGTAATATCTTACTAGCTCATGAACCTGATTTTGCAGACGAGTTTTGTCAACATCCAATCGATCTGCAACTATCCGGACATAGTCATGGTGGACAAGTTCAAGTTCCATTTATTGGAGCACTTCACACCCCGCCCCATGCAAAAAAATATATAGATGGTTTATATCAAGTGGATAACTCTTCTATGCAAGTTTATACAACTCGAGGTATTGGGATGACCCGCATGCCAATTCGATTTAATTGTCGTCCTGAATTAGTTTTGATTACACTAAAATCGAGTAAATAGCATAAAAAAATCCCGGGTGTGCATGCATGCCCGGGATTTTTTTATTTATACTTGATCACGAAGCCTTCTCTCTAGAATAAAAGTTCCAAATGGTATGATAGAAGCAAGTACAGCTCCAGCTACTTTCTTAACAGACCATTTGTATTGTAAGGTTACAATGCCTAAAACGATCATAAACCAGACAAAAAGGACTCCATGCAATCCCCCCACAATGGTCACAGCCAAGGGTTGGTTAAGCATATATTTCAGAGGCATGGCGATAAACAGGAGTAGTAAGAAAGAAATTCCTTCAATAAATCCCACAATCCGTAATTGGTCAATCATGTTTCGAAACATCTTGATCCTCCTCCTCATGACAAATCTAGTTCTATAGTATCAACTATGAAAGGGATATTCATTTCTAATTAAAGATAATTGTTGCGATTGTATGAACGGTTATATGATATAATTTTGTTATTTGTGAAACTCTTTTCATTACTCTTTACATGGAACATGATATTTGCTATAAATTTCTTATCATTCCAGTTGCCAAGGGGGCGGAGAAAATGGGCCAGTATGATGATTCACAACTGGGGGAAAAAGGAAAATTATACACTGCTAATAAGGGGAAAGTGATTACCATTTCACTTTTATATGGCCTAGTAGCTATTTTAATGAGTGCCGGATGTGTGTATTTTACTTGGAAAGCACAACAAGGAAAACCAGACGCGCTTCAAATCAGCCAGATTATTGCTACAGGGATGTGTGGTTTGTTTGGTTTTGTTATGATGCTTTGGAAGGGAAAAGATCTTAGCGAAAAAGTTAGATTGTATCAAAATGGGATTATCGTATTGAATCGTAAAAAAGCACTTGTGCTGCCCTATTTAAGAATAGATCGGATTTACTGGGAAATTAGAAGTAAACAGAAGAGGTCTGGAAAAGATAAAATCATTCACACATTACAAATTGACTCTCTAGATCATGATGAAGAAATTTCTCTATCAAGTAAGCGATTGGTAGATGCCAAAGAACTAATGGAGCATGTAGAAAGGGGAGTAAGTAGTTGGCATCTGGACAGTTTATGTGAGGCACTATCAAAAGGAGAAGAGATACATTTTGATGATATTTCTCTGCACGTTGATTATGTACGTATCCCTGATGGATATATAAACTGGTCTAACTTTGGAGGTATCACTTTGCAAAATGGTATGGTATATCTTGTGAATAAACAAGATGAACCATTTTATGGAGTAAAGCTATCTAAATTCCCTAACTTCTCGCTTTTCACTAACCTAACACAACATATATGTGAGCAACATGAACAACAAAATGAGATAGTTGTATAAAAAAGGTAGCCGTTTGCTTACAGGCTACCTTTTTTCTGGTTTCCAAATCAATTCCAGTAGGATAGATAAAATCATCCCAACTAATAAACCATTTCCAATTATATTTTGTAAGATGGTGGGCATGATTTGAAAAAATTTCTCTGGAAGTGACATAATTCCAACAGCGATTGAGATAACGATTCCTAAAATCGTCATTCTTCTGGCATCCAATGGCTCCTGAAGAACGGTGTTTAATCCTAATCCAAACATAGTAGGAAATGCCGCGAGAAGGGTTGAATAGGCGATAGGTCCAGGTAGTTGTGCGAGAAACCCAGTAATCATGGGGAAGAAAGAAAATAAAGTAAGCGCACCACATGCGATCAAGAAGGGCCTTCTTTCCTTTTGTCCAGTCATTCGAATAAAGCCCGCTGCAACCGAAAGTGGTACCATCCCTACTGTAGAGAATAAGGAGCTTAACAGATTGGTTACTCCGCCCATCAAACCAGCTCGATTTAGAGCTTTAGAAGAAGAGGTTGTCGTCTCTGAAATCGTTTTTTGTACTGCGTTCATACTTGCCACTGTGTTGGACATTAGAACAAATGAAACCAAAACGCCTGTGATGATCATGCTTCCATTCCATATAGGAATTCCCCAAGCGAATGGTCCTGGGAGTTGAAACCATCCTGTAATGGAAGGAGTATCTGTGTGATATCCAATGAAAGTAAAGGCACTCCAACCGAATACGATTCCGATTAGAACAGCAAAACTTTTTAACCAACCTTTCCCCCAAGTAGAGAGGGAAAATACCAGTACGACTACGCTAATGGAAACCATAGCTTGCAGTAAGTTGGGAGTTGGTTGATTCTTGCTAATTCCTAAGGCTCCCTGCATAAATGTCCCACTTAGTTGGATTGCTAGTACCATGAGATATGATCCCGTTACTAAAGGAGTAAAGAGAAACATCAACTTTTGAAACCAACCGATCCATCCAGTAAAGATTAAGATGAGTCCACTTACAATCATGGCAAACTCGAGCGATTGAAGAGTAAGTTTTAGGTCAGTTCCTTGCGCAGAGGCTAGTCCACCCACACCAATAAATACCCCTAACCAAATGCCAGCAGGACCATCTAATAAAGGGAGGCGGTGACCTAACCAGCCCTGTAGCAAAGAGGAAAGACCGACGATAAAAAAAGTTCTTTGCATAAGTTCTGCAACTTCTACCTGACTGAGGTCAAACACACTTCCTATTACAACAGGAAGAGCTAATGCATTTGCTAATAAAAAGACCAACCATTGAACAGAGCCCATAGTGGCCATTGTGAGGCGATTTGCTGAATTCATTGATTTTCATCCTAACTACAACATATTCTCATCATAAGTTAACATTTTAACATAAAATGTGATTCATACATAAAATCAAATAAAAAAAAGGGTAAACTATCAATAGACTCACAGTGAGGGAAGAAGGACTCTCTAGACAACTGAAGAATTAATCCAAATGGATAATTTAAGAAATTAAAGGAGAAATCTATAATGAAGATTTTCGCGTTTAATGGAAGTTCTCGAGATAATGGAAATACTGAATATATGGTAGGATCGCTATTAGAAGGGATCGAGGCAAGTATTTTAGATTTACGGAAGTATACAATCCACCCGATTATAGATAAAAGGCATGATCCCGAAGGATTTAGCCCTGTTGATGATGATTATGATACGGTTATCAGTCAAGTTTTGGATCAAGATATATTGATCTTTGCAACCCCGCTCTATTGGTATGGAATGTCTGGCCACATGAAAAACTTTGTAGATCGTTGGTCACAGAGTTTACGTGATCCACGTTATGATTTTCGTAAGATCATGTCCAAAAAGAAAGCTCTTAGTTTAATAGTAGGTGGGGATCGTGTTTATCAAAAAGCGCTACCCCTTGTACAACAGTTCGCATTGATTTATGATTTTATGGGAATAGAAAACCTTGGATACGTGATCGGGAGTGGATCAAAACCCCAAACCGTTCAAGCAGATGGTCGGGTTTTGGGTGATCTTCGTTTTTGGAATGAATACCTAAAACAACAAACGATTTAATATCTGAGTAGACAACGCAGAGGAGCGAACATCATATGGAGTCGTACGTAGCGTATAACCCGACGAAATGTATCTTTGGGAAAGATCGTTTGTCCGAGTTGAAGAATGAGATTCCACAGTACGGTCAACGGGTTTTATTGGTTTATGGTGGTGGAAGTATCAAGAGAAGTGGTCTTTATGATAAAGCGATAGGATACCTACGTGAAATAGGTGCAGAGGTGTTTGAGCTATCAGGGATTGAGCCAAACCCGCGTGTAACAACTGTACATAAAGGAATTCAAATCTGTAAGGATCAGAGTATTGATTTCATCCTCGCTATTGGTGGTGGTAGTGTCATTGATGCTACGAAAGCGATTGCGGCAGGGGCTAAGTTTGACGGAGATATATGGGATATTGTTACAAAGAAAGCAACTGCCCAAGGTGCACTTCCATTTGGAATAGTGCTTACTCTAGCTGCAACTGGCTCCGAGATGAATCCAGGATCTGTTATTACGAACTGGGAGACAAACGAGAAAATTGGTTGGGGCTCACCTCACGTGTTTCCTAAGTTCTCCATCCTGGACCCGACACATACATTTACAGTACCCCTAGATCAAACAATCTATGGGATTGTAGATATCATGTCTCATGCTTTAGAGCATTACTTTAGTCCATCTCCCAACACTCCTTTACTAGAGAGAATGACGGAATCACTTTTATCTACAGTGATTGAAACAGCACCCAAGTTGCTAAAAGATCTTCATAATTACGAGCTACGGGAGACCATCATGCAATGCGGTACGATTGCCCTTAATGGTACATTAAACCAAGGTATGATTGGGGACTGGGCCACACATGGCATCGAACACGCCGTTTCTGCTGTGTATGATATCCCTCATGGTGGCGGTCTGGCGATTATCTTCCCAAATTGGATTCAATACGCAATCCAAAAAGGGCACACAAATAAAGCGAAACAGTTAGCTGTTAGGGTGTTCGGTGTTGATCCAACTGGTAAGTCAGATTTGGAATTAGCAAAGCGCGCAGTCAAAGAGTTGCGTGATTTCTGGTCCAGTATAGGAGCTCCGAGCCGCCTAGCTGATTACAACATTGATGACTCTAAAATCCAGTTAATGGCTGAGAAGGTTATTAAGATTAGCCCATCAGGATTAGTTGGTCGTTATCATCTGTTGAAGCAGGATGATGTATTAGCGATTTTGAAAATGTCATTATAGCAACCTCCTATAAACAACCTCCTTTGACTTACTTGAAGGAGGTTGTTTATAGGTAAAAGCGATTACGTGCTTCTGGGGAAGGAATCAAGCATACTTCGCTTTTTCCAAACCAGCGATACCGATTTTTCGCAAAACGTCGATAAAGGGTATTCCGAATAGACTCTGGTACGAGGATTAGGATGTATAACCACCTCCAGCATCCTCCTAGTTCCTTAATAATTCGTAGAACGGCTGTTGAGTGGGAGTAGAGTGTATCACCATCTATGAAATACATACTATCTTCTAGCTGGATTCCTTTTTCTGCAACCCAGTTTTGTACAAAATTCGATTGTAGGGGAGCGAAATGGAGTTGTTTTTTCTTATCATGTTTTAGAAGAAACTGTACTCGGCCATTACAAAAATTACAAACGCCATCAAATAAGACAATTTTTTGTTTCATCAGGATCTGTCCATTCTCGTATGTGTGTTTACTTCTAGTATAGCAAAACAATTGCTTTTTTGGCTTCCATACCTATACAGGGTATACTAGATATAAGAGGTGAGCTTGTTGAAAGATGAAAATGTGGTAGTAAATACTGAATCATGTTGTGGGGAAGAGGAAGGCCGCAAGAGTCATCATTCGGATGAGATGAAAAAAAATATGATCTCTCGATTAAACCGAGTTGAGGGGCAGATTCGCGGAGTAAAAGGCATGATCGATCGAGATGTATACTGTGATGATGTGCTAAATCAATTAGCGGCTATTCAAGCTGCCTTAAATAGTGTAGGCAAATTATTACTAGAAGGGCACATGAGGAGTTGTGTGATCGAGAGAATCCAATCTGGGGACGATGCGGTTATAGATGAACTGCTGGCCACAATGAAAAAATTGATGAAGTGATATATAACAATATTTTTTTATTGTAAAACGATAAATTATGTATTATAATCTCATTAACAATAAAATAGTGAGGTGCCTTGTGATGAATCATCGTCCAACGCTATTTTTAAAGATAGCTGTTTTTCTGATTGGAACTCCCGTTCTTGCGTTATGTTTATATGGATTGATTTGGTTTGCTCAAAACCCATTCAACTCTGATTACGCCTACACTATGTATCCTATCTTAGTAGGTATCTATGGATCATCCATTCCGTTTTATATTGCCTTATATAGAGCATTTCAGCTTTTAAGCTATATCGACCAGAATAAAGCTTTTTCACAAATATTCGTTACCGCCTTACAGAATATAAAGTATTGCGCTATTATGATCAGCGGTTTGTATACGCTACTACTACCATTCGTTTACCTCGTAGCTAGGAAGGATGATGCCCCAGGCTTTGTTATGATAATTGGGATGACTCCTATCTTTGCTTCAACCGTAATTGCAGTATTCGCTGCTGTTCTGCAAAGGCTTTTACAAGAGGCTATTGATATAAAATCAGAAAATGACTTAGTGGTATGAGGTGGGATAGTAATGGCGGTGATCATTCATATTGACGTAATGCTGGCTAAGAGAAAAATGAGTGTAACAGAGCTTTCAGAGAGAGTGGGAATCACGATGGCTAATCTTTCTATCCTGAAAAACGGAAAGGCAAAAGCCATTCGATTATCCACTTTAGAAGCGATTTGTAAGGCTTTAGATTGTCAGCCAGGAGATATTTTAGAATACCAAAGAGATTGAATAAAGAAAGAAGAGATACGGATATGAGAGCACTAAGACAGCTCGTTAGGTTTGGCTGGCAGCAGGCTCTATCGTGTTTATTTCCTGTTGTTATTTTTATAGCTCTGGCACTTACACAAATGGTACAGCTCCCTTTTCTACCGCGGTATGATTGGCTTCTGATCATTTGCCTTTTGATGCAGTGGTGGATGATCTATTCGGGGCTTGAGACTCGCGATGAACTAAAAGTGATCACTTTATTTCATATTATCGGACTTACTCTTGAGCTTTTTAAAGTACACATGGGATCTTGGTCATACCCAGAGGAAGGATATTTCAAAATGTTCGGAGTACCATTATATAGTGGTTTTATGTATGCAAGTGTAGCCAGTTATCTATGTCAGGCATGGAGAAGATTTCATGTTGAATTGGTTAACTGGCCACCCTTTTTAGTTGTAGTACCAATTGCCACAGCCATTTATTTGAACTTTTTCACACATCATTTTTGGATTGATGTACGCTGGTGGCTATCCCTGCTTGTCGTTATAATCTTTTGGAGATCACGGGTTATATATGAGGTTAATGGAACTCGTTACCGCATGCCACTGGGACTCTCTTTTGTGTTAATCGGATTTTTTATATGGGTAGCCGAAAATATCGCAACGTTTTTCGGAGCATGGAAATATCCAAATCAAGTTGATGAGTGGAGCCCTGTTCATCTAGGGAAGGTAAGCTCATGGCTCTTATTAGTGATTATTAGCTTTCTTATTGTATCGGTATTAAAACATCTAAAGAAGTCTCAACATATTCCTACCCAGCTACCCACTGATATACATTTTAAAGGCTAGCTGAGATAACCAGCATATAGCCCTCTTTCTGCCTTTTCTAGAAAGAGGGCTAACCATTCTGTTCCTCGCTACATTGTATAACTATATAAAATGTATAGACTCCCCTCATTCACTACACTATACCATCGTGTGATTCTTCACATATGTTATACAATAGTGTAATCATATGGATATTTTCGTTGTTATCTTTCAAGAAAATAGGGAATATTTAAATTAAAATATCTTTGTTACCTGTTTCTGCTTTGAAAGGGGGAGTGATGATGAATTGGGATGCCATTTTCGAGTTTTTTAAAACCCTTGATGCAAATGGAGGCTGGTTTTTTGATTTTTTATCGTTTTTAGTGGCAGGCACCTTAATGATCATTGTTCTGATTTACTTTTACCGATTATCTAGGGGAGATATTGACTGGTTCGGGAGGAAAATAATTGATCAGGAATCAATCGAGGAAACAGAAAAAATAAAAACGGATCTACAGGAACAATTAACATTAGTGAAAGGTGAAAACAGTCAATATATCCAGATGATTCAAGAGCAATCAAAAAAGCTAACCGAAATCCAGAACTTATTTACGGAGTTAGATAGTAAGTATGATGATGAAACCTACTTCACAAGCCAAGTGATGTATGCTGCCCAAGAGGTAGCATGCGCGATATCAGCAGAAAAGGAATTTGAAGGAAATCGGGATGATACATTTGATTATTTATTAGACTATCTAATTAATAGTCTAAAAGGATTCCGCGAGAAAAATCCTAGGATTGTGATTCATGTACATCATCCTAATTCCACAGAGAAATTGAGCCATTACGTACACTCTAGCGGGCATTCCCCTAGGGTAAAAGAGTATGAGCCGATCATTGATGGAAGTGCCGCAGGACGATGTTGGAGGACTAACAAGATCTACTATATTCCAGATACAGAACAGGATTCGATTGAGTATGAGAGAATTGAACTAATAACGAAACAATATCGTAGCCTGCTATGCATCCCCATTCATGCAGGACCTGATAAAAGTAAGCGAATTGGAGTAATGTCCCTGACGGGCAAAGAGGTTCATGCATATGAACAAATAGAGATAGAGAGAGCAGTTTTATTTAGTTATCTTTTATACCCTCTCATCTATACAGATTTAAAAAATAGGGGGTTCCTGCATGGATGATTTTGAACATCTATCTCAACATGTCCGTCATGAGTTAAGTAGATTATATCGAGATGGAGAAATCACCAAAAAACAACTGATGGAGCAGATGAAAAATGGTTGGTTCGATCATGAGCGCATGAAGATCAAGGAGAAGTTTCTAAAGTGGATCAAGAAAGATACTCCCTCATAAAGAAAGAAAGCACCATCCTGCCTGATGTGTCTAACATATGGGCGCCGGTTCACAAGAGATGGTGCTTTCTTTCTTCTTTAATCTTTCATCCCAATACCTGTATTAGCTCTTACATACAACTCTGTGTATGACTCCTCAGACATTGTATCTTTTGATAAAAGCGTACCTAAAATAGCACCTATGAAACCAAGTGGGACAGAAAGGAGAGCTGGGTTTTTGAGTGGAAAAATCGCGCCGGCTCCCATCACATTTGGACTAATGATCACTAAGATGATCGAACTGAGCAAGCCTGTTAACATACCGGCTACGGCACCATAAGTATTAAAACGCTTCCAAAACAAACTAAAAATAATGACAGGTAAGTTGGCGCTAGCTGCTACAGCAAAGGCAAGAGCAACTAGAAATGCTACATTTTGATTTTTGCACAACAAGGCTAAGATGATCGAGATAATTCCTACTCCAACAGAGCCATATCTCGCAACCCTTATCTGTTCTGATTCGGTTGCTTTGCCATTACGTAGTACATTAGCATAGAAGTCATGAGCAAATGCTCCAGCTGCTGAGATGACTAATCCAGCAACTACAGCCAGAATCGTAGCAAAAGCAACCGCTGAAATAAATGCTAAGAAATAGGTGCCACCAAGAGCTTCTGCTAGCAATGGCGCAGACATATTACCTGATTGGTCTGCTAAAATAATCTTGTCTTGTCCTACAAGTAAGGCGGCCCCAAATCCTAAAAATGTAGTCATGATATAAAAAGCTCCAATAATCAGCATGGCCCACACTACTGATTTTCTAGCTTCTCTCGCGGTAGGGACTGTATAGAATCGAATTAAAATATGAGGTAATCCAGCAGTCCCGGCCAACAGTGCTAAACCTAGGGAAATATTATCAAGTGGATTTTTGTATAGTTTCCCAGGCTCTAGAAAGGCTTGACCGTATTGTTCAGAAACTTGGTTAAACATCTCTACCATACTGAAGTGAAACTTACTTAAAACAAGGAAGCTCAATATTAAGGTGCCTGTCATCAGAAGCACCGCTTTAATAATTTGTACCCAGGTGGTTGCGAGCATTCCTCCAAATACGACATATAAGATCATTAGTACACCGATAATAATGATAGATAATTCATAGTCTAAGCCGAGTAGAAGCTTGATGATGCCACCAGCTCCAACTAATTGGGCAATCATATAGAAGGTAGAAATAGTGATCGTACTAAGAGCAGCTACTGCACGAACAGGTTTTCTACTCATCCGATAGGCTAGCATATCGGCCAAAGTATATCGGCCTGTGTTCCGCAAGGGTTCAGCTACTACAATGAGAACCACCAGATAGGCAACTAACCAACCCACAGAATACATAAAACCGTCGAATCCATTTAGAGCAATAATCCCAGCAATCCCTAAAAAGCTAGCTGCACTCATATAATCGCCTGCAATTGCAATGCCATTTTGCCAACCTGAGATTGATTTTCCTGCTACGTAGAAGTCGGCTGTAGTGCTTGTGCGTCTAGATGCCCAGTAGGTAATCAACAATGTAATAAGGACTATGATCGCAAAAAAGAGAAAAGCCATCTAGGATAAAGCCCCCTTTGATAGATCTTTTTTCATTTGTTCAATTGTTTGATCGAGTTGATTAGCATGTCGCACATAGATAAAAGCAATAATCCATGCCATGAAAAATTGAGAAAGGGCAAAAAGATAAATTCCATTCATTGCACCAAAAACTTTTTTATTTAATAAGCCCGTGTAACCGGCCAATACCGGGAGTGCAAAGTAATAAATAACAAAGAATGTTGCTGAAAAAATCTGAAATCTCCGCCTTCGTTTCATTAGCATAATAAATTCTGATGAGCGAGCAATTTTCTTCCATTGATTAGAATGTCTCAGCTCCAATAGGACTCCTCCTTGAAATTTAATTACTTATATATAATATATCATTCATAAATAAATATTTCTTATATTTTTAATTTTATATAGTATGTTAACCTATCTAGACAAGGGATGTTTCTATCTGCTTGATTCAATCTTTAATAATAGAAACTATATAGAAAATAACTACTTTTGTTGCTAAAATGAAAACATTGCAGTCAAAATACAGAATCAAAGAGTTGATTGCAATGATATGAATATAAAGGAGAGGTGAGATTTTTGAAATATCCGATCAAATGTACGTCAATGGGGTTTATGGCTGGTGTGCTGATTACAGCTGGTTTACTAACAGGTTTTGATAGGGGAGCCAATGTAGAGGTTGGCGATCAGAATCTACATTTGCAAATTCTCAGTATCAATGATTTTCATGGGCAGATCGATAAATCAGGGAAAGCAAATGATAAAGTGACAGGTACTGCTGAATACTTAGCTACACATCTCAAACATCGTGAGGCACAAAACAAGAATACACTACTTGTCCATGCTGGAGATGTGGTAGGGGCAAGCTCTCCAGCATCTGCTTTATTGCAAGACGAGCCAACCATTGAGATTTTAAATAAGTTGAGCTTTGATGTGGGTACGGTAGGGAATCACGAATTTGATGAGGGCTTAACAGAGTTAAAGAGAATGATTGATGGGGGGTATCACCCGAAGACAGGTTTCTTTAAAGGGGCAAACTTTCCGTACATTGTAGCCAATGTATTAGATAGGAAGACAAAGAAGCCAATCCTTCCTCCACATGCAATCAAAGTAGTAGAGGGTGTGAAGGTTGGATTTATCGGAGTTGTTACCCAGACCACCCCGAATGTTGTAACGCCAGAAGGGGTAAAAGATGTAATCTTCACGGATGAAGCAGAAGCAGTAAACCAGCAAGTAAAAGAACTAAAGAAACAAGGTGTTAAAGCAATTATGGTTTTAGCACATGAAGGTGGATTCCAAGATTCTACTACAGGTAAGATTACAGGCCCGATCGCAGATATTACCCAAAAGCTCGATCCTGAAGTAGATATTGTGTTTGCTGGTCATAGTCATACGTATCTAAACGGAACAGTGGACGGTAAGATGATTATACAAGCTGGCAGCTATGGGAATGCTTTTGCTGATGTGGATGTAGTAGTGAATAAGAGAACGAAGGACGTTGTAAAAAAATCTTCTGAGATCGTTTATACATATCATGAAGGTATGACGCCTGATTCTCGTACACATGAGATTGTGGAGAAAGCGAAAGCCAGAGTAGCTCCCATCATTAGTAAAGAGGTTGCGAAATCCTCAGGAATCATTACAAGAGCAGAAAATGCTTCAGGAGAATCAGCACTCGGAAGTTTCATCGCAGATTCGCAGCGCTGGAAAATGTCGACTGAATTTGCGTTTATGAATCCAGGAGGCATTCGTGCAGACATGCCAACTGGTAAGGTGACGTGGGGGGATCTTTTTACCATCCAGCCATTTGGTAACGATCTCATATCGATGAAGCTTACGGGAGAGCAAGTAAGGAAAGTGCTTAATCAACAATTCCGAGATCCAAATCGGGTTCGTATGTTGCAAATTAGTGGTTTGACTTATAAATGGGATAGTACTCGTCCTACTGGTGATTGGATATATGACTTGAGAAAATCAGATGGAACAGAGATTGACCTAGCAAAACATTACACAGTAACAACCAATCATTTCCTGGCGACGGGGGGAGATGAATTTACTGAATTTGTAAATGGGACTCATCGTACTGTGGGACCTACAGATTTAGATGGTTTAGTAGAGTATGTAAAACAATTACCACAGCCTTTTCATGCAAAAATAGAAGGGCGTATTACCAAGGTAAATTGATTGATAAAGGTAACTTATCCGACTAAGATAAGTTACCTTTATTTTGTAACGTTATTTTAAATTGTTTCAGGACCAAATACACTTGGATTTAAGGAGGGGGTTTTATTGATTTATTCTCCAGAGCTTCATTTAGTTGTAGAGATAATGAAGTTGTTTCACTAACCCAAGGTTTATTGTTGGCGGGTAGGCTTTTGCATCATTGAACAATTGGAATAGAATGATCGAATGATTTATACTATCATTTCTCAATTCACCCCAAAATCCTTCTAATTTCTCAAAACTATAGTTAACTTTATCTAGTGAGAAGTAAAACTAATCAGGTACCACATGAAAGATATTGTTGTTCATAAGAACTTTACCTCCCACACAATACATAAGGTTACAAAATATTTGTTTTGTAACCTTATGTAAGGCTCTCTCTATCATGCTCATGGAACCATTGCCAAATTAACTTCCAGGTTTCTGGCACAATTTGATAAACTGGGCCTAATTTCGAGGTGAAAATCAAATATGTAGACGCAGGAAGTTTAATCGTTATAAAATGATCATCTTCTTGGTTTGTTTTAGAAACTCGTTGACCAACTAACATCAGATATTCACCTTTGTCCTTATCCTCATACTGAGTATAGACACCGAGCACTTCTGTCGGAGAAGACTGATCAGAAATCTTGTGAGCTATTTGCTCTGCATAGAAACGATTCCATCATTTTCCCTATCGTATACTAATATGCTGAATGTATACATATAGTTATTATTGGTATTCTTTTCTTTGGAGGTGAGCACTTTGCAAGTGTCCCGAATCTCAGTCAGTAAAGTTAATCGAACTTCTTATGAACAAAATGATATCGGTAGGTTCCAACGTGCTATTTCAGCATTGCGAGATGGTGGTGAACTAACTGTCCCTAGCGGAACTTATTATCTTGATTCCTTGACCATTGAAAAGTCGATTCACATTCGATGCGCTGGAGTTGTTGAGTTTATCCCCACAGCTCAAAACAAAGATATTTTGATCATCGAAGGAACTCGAAACGATGCCTCCTATCACCTACTCGAACCAGCGAATCGGCGCGACCCCAAAATTACTCTTTCTTCCAATCCAAGTGATATCAAACCGGGGGATATGATTGTCGTAACAGATGATTCTGTACGGTATAAA
This sequence comes from Thermoactinomyces sp. DSM 45891, assembly GCF_900119485.1. Classification (GTDB taxonomy): domain Bacteria; phylum Bacillota; class Bacilli; order Thermoactinomycetales; family Thermoactinomycetaceae; genus Baia. The sequence goes on along the minus strand of NZ_FPJZ01000001.1, from coordinate 26,542 downwards.
GATCATCACACAGATTTAAATACAGAGGTACATGAGGTTTTTTATGTTGAAAATAATACAATATGGCTCCGGGATTATATACGTTTGCCTAAATCCCCTGCCCCATCTGGAGTAAATGTATATAAAGTGAACCCAATAGAAAATGTGAAAATAGATGGCTTTCGGTATCGGATGTTAGAAGGATCAACTTGCGGAAGAGGTATTTATGCTAACTATGTACGTAACCTTCAGATTATGAATATACAGGGCACAAGGGGTGCTGGCTCTGGAGTGCAGGTACGAAAGGCGATTCAAACACGTGTTGAGAGGTTTGAATTTACAAATCCACAAGTAGTTGGTGGTGGTCAAGGTTATGGGGTGCAATTTTTTGGCGGATGTAATGGAATTACGGTTCGGGATGGATATACATATGGAATGCGCCACTCAGTCGACTTAGAAGGTTCATGCGAAGCATTGATAGATAATGTAGTAGATGTATGTGCCGCCGGGGCTTCATTTTTACTTAGTCACAATGGTTATAGCTCTGATGTTACGATTCAAAATTGCCGAGCTATTCATTCTGCTGGAACCGGAATTGTAGCAGATTCACAAGCAATTAGTTCAGGAAACCCCGATAAGTCCTCCCCCCTTCAACTTACTTTTTACGGATTTCAAATTCGCAACTGTGAAATTATCAATTTCGGTTTCGGTAATGCAGGAATCCATTTTTACTCCCCTTGTAAAGAAGTTTTTATCGAAGGATGTAAAATTCGATATCGCTCAGGAAGTGAAAAGGGATTATCGAAGTTATCAAATGCTGGTATACGTTTATACCCTGCTCAAACGGATGCTCAAATTCATAACTGTACAATTGAAGGCTACCGCAGGGGTATCTCTTTTCAATCCCCAGCAGGTGATTATGACAATCGCGATGACTGCCAAGTCCATATAAGTAATACAGTTATTAGAAACTGTTGTTCCGCCCTCTTCTTTAACTATGGTCGTTCAAAGCGGTTTCAAATTTCTCATATTCACTGTGAGGAGATTGAACAACAGTTTCTTGAATTAAATCAGGGGGACTTTACTCTCCTTCAGATAGACGATGTAACAATTATCCGTTCCCCAAAGTTGCGGTTTGCTAATCATAAAATCCAGATGACTAACAAAAAGTCCGCTGGAGCCGTTCGGAATATATTGATCGATGATAAAGAGTTTTCCCCTCTCCCCCACACCCTATAGGGGTAGAACCAACAACTGAACGGTAATGCGCAATTTGCTCGAATCCACACTACAGAGAACCCGATTTTTACCACGCTAAGTGTACAATCAGGTTCTCTTGTTATTTAATATCTGATATTCTGCAGCTTTACCACTTAAATTCTACTTCAAGATTCGATTTGTTCCCTGCATCATCTGTGGCTCGGATGGAAATTTTGGTTTTTCCTGAATCAATCCATGCTTTGGGAGGTTTGATCTCCATTTTTTCCGATAAGGGAATCTGAACCCAATCTTTTGTTCCTTCCAGTTGATATTCTACATTTACTGAAAGTTCATTGTTCATCCACATGGATACATCGGTATCAAACTTCATTAGATAGTCTTCAATCATCACATCCACTTTTTGATCTTGTTTGTGTACGTTTGCTTTCATGATAGGAGCCGTCTTATCAATGACTATAAATTGAGAGAAAGAACCTTCTACATTGTCTTCACCTGTTACAACAATCTCTATCTGATAAAGCCCTTGTTGTATCTCTTTTTGATCCAGCAGAGTTCCTTTCCATTTGAAACTATTCCAGCCTGATTTGATATTTTCCTCTTGATGAATCTTTCCTACTGTTTTTCCCTTCCCATTTTCCATGTCTTCGTATTTATCAACAGCCTTTAAGTTTATGCTTACATTTTTTGCACCGATCGGGGTGTAGTAAGAAAAAGTAGTATCATCTTGAATATGATCCCCATTAGGTGAGATGAAAAGATCACTAGCACTCATATAATTTACACGCTTCAAACTATTGGGATGAATACTAAAGGTAAATGGAACTCTTTCTTCATTTTTTCCTTCTTTTAGATAGAGATAACCACTATATATACCACGTGGCAAAGAACTATCTATGGTTAGTTGTAAGGGGAATTCTTCTTTGCTTTCACCCTTCACCTTGATTTCCTTGGGAACTTGGACTTGAACTCCTTTGCCCCTATGTGCCAATTCCACACGACTTACATACGTTCGATTTTGTTTGCTCCTATTTTGGATGGTAATCTCTCGATCCAGCTTGACTTCTCCGCTGTTTGGCTTGATCATTCCATATGTAAGGTTATTTGGAATGGCAAGAGTGGTTGTCGAAATGGCTTTCGAGATATCAATACGACCTGAACCTTGCGTCATGACATCATAACTCTTACCCTTTTTATCAGTCAGTAGCTTTGCAGTATTCGAGAGTGCCGCCTTAATTTCTTCAGGTGTCCATTCGGGATGCATTTGCTTGATCAGAGCAACTGCTCCCGTTACTTGTGGTGCTGCCTGACTCGTTCCACTTGCACCTCCATATTTATTATTCGGTAGTGTACTCGTAATCCCAACCCCCGGGGCTACGATATCGGGTTTAATTGCCCATGTTTTATGGACGGGTCCGCGAGAGCTACTATCTGCCACCAATTCGTGCGAGGCAGATCCACTCACAGAGAGTTTATTTTTCCCTTCCTTTAATGTGGCCTTTAGTACATCAGCATCCATGCTAGATATCTGAGCCATAGGAATTTTACTTGATATATCGGATTTTGCCCCTTGCACACTTTCTTCCCCTTTTATAGAAAAGAGAACTCCCGTTGCTCCAGTATTTTGAGCTGTAGAAATAAAGGCCTCTATGACAGAAGAATCTATGTCGCTATCTTCAGACTGTATGAGAACCAATTTTCCTTTTACATCTAAAGTTTTATAGTCTGACGGTGATCCAGATCCTACATCTACTACCTCAAATGAAGTATTGGAGAAAGAGTGAGTTGTCATCATAATGCCTTCCAACATTTTCGATATACCCGTCATTTGAAAGGTAAGATAGTTTCTAGGTATGGCAGATGAACCCACCGAGATGACATTTTCAAGTGTTGCGAGATTTTGAAGTGACCAGTCGCCAGCTGCACCGTTATTTCCATTGGCTACGACTACCGAAACACCCATCTTAGTTGTATTATCTAAAGCGATACTAAGTGCATCGTCTGGATAGTTATAATCTTTTTCCACACCAACCGAGATATTCATTACATCAGCACCATCGCTAACCGCCCTTTCAATCCCTGCTATCATATCCCCAGATGTTGTTCCCATCCGATAAGCTAAGATCGATGCTTTTGGAGCAATCCCTTTGAGTTTTCCGTTGGCAGCAATAATTCCAGCAACATGAGTACCGTGTCCTCCTCCGTATGGATCAAGAGGGTCATTATCCCGATCTACTTGATCGTATCCTCCGATATAATTATCCTTTAAATCAGGATGTTTGTAATCTATTCCCGTATCAAGTACTGCGACTTTTATCCCCTTCCCATCGACTGGAAGGCCCTTTTGATCTTTCATCTTCCATATTTCCGGAGCACCTATAGTAGGTCCACCTATCGATTGAGGTTTATAGGTTGAAATTGGGTAAACCGCTTTTACTTCAGGTAGAACCGCTAATTTCGGGATTTCATTAGCTGGGATGGATACATGAAATCCCGAAAAAACCATGCTAAACTGTTGCTTCATTTCTATCTTCGGACTTACCTTTTTCATCTTTTGTTCTACTTCCCCTATTGCACGTTTCACCTGCGATTCGCGTTCTTTTATTTCAGTTGTCTTCAAGTTCTTATAATTCTTTACAAAGCTTCCTGTGGGAGATTGACTGATTTCAATCATGACATCAACTGGTTTACTTGATTTCATTTGAATATGTTTGGAAACTTTACTCCCCTCTTCTTCAAAAAACTTTTGTAGTATCTGTGGTTTATTTTGTGGTGATATCGCTTCGATCGGTGCAGTCATCAATCCAAGAATAGAAATCGTCATCACCGTATGTAGTATAGCTAGTCTCTTCTTTTTCACGAACATTCCCCCATTTTTACTGAAAATCCAGATTTACTTGTAATATAGATAATAACCAATGGGGATCAAGATGAGATCAAGATGCAATGAAGATAAGATAAAATAAACAAATATACATCATAATATTAATCCATGGAACCAAGTTAAAAACACCAAGCTCATTGAGAGATTTTGGTTTTTAACTTGGTTAATATGCTTTTTTATAGAAAACAAAAAAGCCACCTGCTAATACTCCTGTATAGCAGGTGGCTTTAAAGAATATTATCGTTGAAAATCAAACAGAGCCAAATCCGGACTCTTTGTTCCTTGATATAGATCAAGCAATAATTTAGAGCCAGTTACAACAGAGAGAATTCCATTACTTCCATACCCCAAGTTAAAATAACAATTTGGATAATAGTCCACTTGACCGATGAAAGGGAGTCCATCTTTAGTGTTATTAAAAAGTGCATGGTATTGGAATTCGATATCAGAATGCTGTACCTCTAAATGAGGGAAGAACTCTTGCAGCTTGGTCAATAATCGACTATATTGTTGTTCGACTAATGGGTCTTCATCATCTAGATTCGATATTTTGCTACTTACACCACCCGCATTTACATCTTCTCCACCGATGATAATTCGTTGATCTTTTGTACCTCTAACATATGTATAAGGTTCATCCGTATCGCGTATGATGCATCTGTCATACCAGCCAGGAATCTCTGAATATGGCTTAGTGACAATGTTAAAAGTACGTGCCAATGATCCCAATCGTTGTCCGCGAATCAAGTTCTTAGCCTCGTATCCTGTGCAAATCACAATTTTTTGAGCTGTTATATTGAAGCCGTGTTGAGTAGTTACTTTCGTTTGACCATTTGAAGGCTCATCATAAATCTTGTCTATATCTGTATTCTCAAAAATCTGCACCCCGGCTTTTTCTGCTTCTCGGAGCAAAGCGTGAGTAAGTCTGTACGGGTTTACTGTTCCAGCTCCACCAGTGGATAAAATCCCCCCTGCGATCGGAAAAGAAAAACGCTCATTGTTTTCTTCTGATTGAACCCACTCTACAGGAAATCCATGCTTCCTTCGAAGATTGAACTCTCTCTCTAACCAGCGTACATCATTCTTTTTTGGTGAATAATAAAGGCAAGGTGAACGAGAAAACTCACAGTCATCATCAAGGGTCTGGATAATCTGTTCCAGCTCGGAGACAGCATCAAAACACAATTGAAAAGATCGAACCGCCGTATCAATCCCATACATACTTTGCAACTGTACCATATTGGTATCTATTTCATATTGGAGAATCGATGTCGAAGCCCTAGTACTTAGATATCCAATAATAGTCCTCTCGACTAATACAGTTTGAATTCCAGCTTTTGCAAATTGATAGGCAGTGATTGCCCCAGCAATTCCTCCGCCAATAATAACAACTTCTGTTTGAATATCAGTTGTTAAATATGGATATTGTTTGGGAACAGTTGTCTGAGCGGTCCAAAGACAGTTACCTGCTACATATCGCATCTCTATCACTCCTATTACTCAGTTTCGACAGAAATGTCATATATAATGCATAAAAGAAGAAATTTAAATGGTGATTGAGATTCTCACGAAATTATGTCACCATATATAGTTGTACTTTAAAAAAGCAGGTGATAAGAATGTCTAATATAAATACCAATAAACCTTATCTGGTTATCCTCTATTATCAATATGTACCGATCGAAAGTCCAGTGCAATTTTCTAAAGAACACTTACATTTTTGCAAAAGAATTCATTTAAAAGGACGAATTTTAGTCTCTCATGAAGGAATTAACGGCACCGTATCAGGAACAAAAGAAAATATTGAGCGTTATATGGAATATATGAAGTCCCATCCTCTTTTTACAAACATGCAATTTAAAGTGGATTTCCATGATGGGCACGCCTTCAAAAAAATGCATGTCCGTCCTAGAAAAGAGCTCGTTGCCTGGAACTTAGATGCGGAGATCGATATCGATCCAAATCAGTTAACCGGGAAACATGTATCTCCAAAAGAGTTCCATCAATTGTTGCAGCGGAATGATGTAATAATCATTGATGGACGAAATGATTATGAATACGACCTAGGCCATTTTCGTGGAGCTATCCGCCCTGAACTGCAAACTACTCGTGAATTTCCCAAGTGGGTTCGTGAAAACTTGAATGAATTTAAAGATAAAAAAATTCTCACCTACTGTACAGGTGGAATTCGTTGTGAAAAACTATCAGGCTTTCTACTAAATGAAGGATTTCAAGATGTAGTTCAATTAGATGGCGGAATCGTTACCTATGGACAAGATCCAGAGGTTCAAGGCGATTTGTTCGAAGGGTCTTGCTACGTGTTTGATGATCGAATTTCGGTTCCGATCAACCGCGTTCAGCCCACCGTTATTACAACCTGTCATCATTGTGGAACAAAATCAGACCAATATATCAATTGTCAAAATACCTCATGCGATCAGCGTCACATTGTTTGTGCACAATGCTTGGAAAAATATCAAGGGTATTGTTCTGCTAACTGTAAAGAACATAAATAACCAAACAGTCCCCCTCTCATTTCTCAGAGCTGGGGGCTGTTTGGTTATTGCATATTCATTTGGTGGACTTTTCTTGTTTTTGAACATAAAAATCATAACATTATCTATTGATAATAAATTAACTCCACTCTATAATAATATAGTATTAAAACAATTACTAATCTTAGTATATTACTAGGTTAAAGAAGGAGTGCTCTACATTGAAGACCAAGAAATCGGTCGTTGCATTACTTACTACCTCATTCCTCGTAGCTACATCATTCGCAACCCCAGCACTTCAAACGAATGTAAATGCTATCCCGAAAGATACCTCTAAGGATGGCCATATTGATTGGTCTATTGTCAATCAAGATAAGTTGATTCGAGCACTGAAAGAGCAAGGTAAGATCAAAGAAAGTGCTTCCCCGAAGGAAATTGAAACAGCAGTTGAGCAGTTTGTAAAAAAAGGGGAAACTCCTTTTGCTAAAACAGATGGTATTGATACCAGATCGAAGTTTGGTAAAGATGCTAAGAAAGGGAAAGAAGGAAAACAACAGAAAACCTTAAAGGAAGTTGAGAATCTACAAGAATCAGACAACTCCCGTTTAGATTCAAATTCTAAAAAATCACAACATCAAGAAAATGGTGTTGTTGCGTTAATTGAATTTCCGAATTTTAAACATAATCAAATCAAACAAGATTCTCCTCATGACTTCTGGGTGAAGGATTTTAATCAAAAGCATTATCAGAATTTACTCTTTAATGCTAATGGTTTCAAAACAGATACAGGTAAGAAGTACATCTCCTTCCGTCAATACTATCTTCAGCAGTCATCAGGATACTGGGATGTAGATGGCACGGTAACTCCATGGATTCAAGCAAAAAATGATGCAGCGTACTATGGTGGACATAAAGGTTCAGCAAAAGATGCTGACCCGCGAGCTCTTGTTAAAGAAACTCTGGAGACTGTAGGAAAACAAATCGCAGGGAATGAAGCAAAATACGATGTTCGCGATCCTTATGATCTAGACAAAGATGGAAATGTCATGGAACCAGACGGTATCTTAGATGCACTCTTCATTGTTCACTCTGGTACGGGTGAAGAAGCGGGTGGTGGCGAACTTGGCGAAAACGCTATTTGGTCCCATCGTTCTGTTATCTCTGACAAACCTGTTGAGATCCCAGGTACGAATCTCAAAGCTTTCGACTATATTATTCAACCAGAAGATGGTGCAGTAGGTGTATTTGCCCATGAGTATGGTCACAATATTGGTTTGCCTGATGAGTACGATACTGGGTATTCAGGATCTGGATCTCCTGTAGAGTATTGGTCATTAATGTCTGGTGGTAGCTGGGCTGGTAAGGTATTAGGTACTGAGCCAACAGGAATTAGTCCATGGGCTAAACTTTATTTCCACGAAACGTTTGGTGGAAATTGGCCAGCTCCTAAAGTAGTTGATCTGGACAAATTAGGCAAGAAGAAAAAGCAATTTAAGCTCGATGAAGCAGTGAAAGACGGTAAAAAAGGTAAGCTTATCAAAGTAAACTTGCCTGATGTGGAAAAACCAGCCATCACAAAGCCTATGGGGAAATTAGCTTACTTTTCCACAAAGGGTGACTTATTAAATACCAAAATGACATCACCTGAAATTGATCTAACCAATGCTACAGAGTCAAAACTTAGCTTTGATTCATGGAGAGATATTGAACAAGATTACGATTATCTATATGTAAATGTCTATGCTGACGGTTCTCCTACTCCTGTTAACATCAAAACATATACAGGCTCTAACGGAAAATGGGAAAATGAACAACTTGATCTGAAAGATTTTCTTGGCAAGAAGATTAAAATTGAGTTTAACTACGTAACGGATGTAGGGCTAGCACTAGAAGGTTTTGTCGTAGATAATATTCTAGTAACAGCAGATGGAAAAAACATATTCCAAGATAATGTAGAAGAAAAAACATCTTTTACACTGGAAGGTTTTAAAACATTTGATGGTGCCCCTACCCCATTCCCTAACTATTACTTGATCGAATGGCGTACTCATAATGGAGTTGATCAAGGACTTGCAAATATCCGTCGTTCAGACAGCATTCTAAAGTATGATCCAGGTATGGTTGTATGGTATTACGATGGACGTTACGGGGAAGATAACATGACAGGTAAACACCCAGGTGAAGGATTCCTTGGAGTCGTTGATTCGCATCAAAATGGTCTTTACTGGGATAATGGAACTGTAGCGCCTACACGCTTCCAGTTAGCAGATGCTGCTTTTGGTACAACCAAAACATCTTCTATTAATATCAAGTATCCAACTTATGCCATGAGGTACCCTTCTCAAGCTGGAATTCGTACCTTCGATGATCGTTACAACTACGCAAGTCCAGCTAGTCCGGAATCAGGTAAGATTCTACCGAGAAATGGTTTGAAAGTAACTGTGAAGAAGTCGACTGACAAAGGACGAAGCGCAGTAATTGAGATTTCCAAAACCAAATAATACACAAAGAGAGTACTGCTAATTTCAGCAGTACTCTCTTTGTGTATTATTTGTATACGGACACCAACCTATTTTATTTCTAAATTTATTGATAATACAAATATATTTGAATTATAATAAAAATGTAACTGGATTATCTCATATAAGGAGGGGCTATGGTGAGGCATAGCAGATCAATAATTGCCCTACTCTCTACTTCATTACTGGTAGGAACGGCATTTATAACCCCATCACTCCAGTCAGATGTTCATGCCACAACAACAAAGACGGCTCTTGAGGAGACAGACCATATCGACTGGCCTGTTATCAATCAGGACAAGCTAGTCCGTACACTGAAGAAACAAGGGAAAATCAAAGAAAGTGCTTCTCAAACTGATATTGAGAAAGCTGTTAAGGAGTATGTCCAGAATGGCAAAACTCCTTTTGCCGAAACAGACGGTTTAGATGTCACTTCCAAGTTTGGTAAAAGGGCGGAAAAAGGAAAGAAAGCAAGTTTTGAGCGTAGTTCGAAAGAGATTGCGAACTTCGCGGAGTCTAATGCCTCTTCCCCCTCCAAACCTGCGAAGCATAATGAAAATGGTGTTGTTGCGTTAATTGAATTTCCCAATTTTAAACACAATCAGATTAAACCGGATTCTCCGTTTGACTTTTGGGTAAAGGATTTTAACCAAAAACATTATCAGGATTTACTTTTTAACCCAAAGGGTTTTAAGAATGATAAAGGTGAGCAGTTCCTCTCCTTCCGACGGTATTACATGGAGCAATCCTCCGGCTTTTGGGATGTAAATGGTACTGTAACCCCATGGGTGCAATCGAAATATGAGGCTGCCTATTATGGGGGGCATCAAGGAAATAACAAAGATGCTAACCCAAGAGCATTGGTTGTAGAGACCCTAGAAAGTGTAGGGCAACAAATCAAAGGTAAAGAAGCAAAGTACGATGTTCGTGATCCGTATGATCAAGATGGCGATGGAAATGTAATGGAACCAGACGGTATCTTAGATGCACTCTTCATTGTTCACTCTGGTACGGGTGAAGAAGCGGGTGGTGGCGAACTAGGTGGAGATGCTATTTGGTCCCATCGTTCTGTTATTGCTGATCAACCTGTCCCAATCCCTGGCAGTAGTTTAAAAGCTTATGATTATATTATTCAGCCAGAAGATGGCGCGGTCGGAGTGTTTGTGCACGAATATGGACATAACATTGGTTTACCTGATGAATACGATACCGGTTCAACAGGCTCGGGATCCCCTGTTGAATATTGGTCTGCTATGTCCCTGGGAAGTTGGGCTGGACGCACATTAGGGATGGAGCCCCCCGGCTTAAGTGCATGGGCTAAATTATATTTCCATGAGACGTTCGGAGGAAATTGGCCTGTTCCCAAGGTAGTGGATCTGAAGAAATTAGGGAAGAAAAAATTGACACTGGAACTGGATGAGGCTGTGAAAAATGGGAAATATGGAAAGTTATTAAAGGTGAACTTGTCTGATGTAAACAAGGAAGCAGCAACACAACCTTTAGGAGAATTATCTTATTTCTCTACAAAAGGAGATTTTATCAATACGAAAATGACCTCTCCTGAGATTGATCTGACAAGCGCTACCACTGCGAATCTCTCTTTTGATGCTTGGTGGGATTTGGAAGTAGATTATGATTTTATCTATGTAAATGTTTATGCAGACGGCTCCACAACCCCTGTTAAAATCAAGACTTACACAGGGACGAATGGGAAGTGGCAAAATGAGCAATTGGATCTAGCCGCCTTTATCGGGAAAAAGGTTAGGATTGAATTTAATTATGTAACAGATATCGCCATTGCCCAAGAAGGTTTTTTTGTGGACAATATTCAGGTAAAGGCAAATAATAACAATATATTCCAAGATGATGTGGAAGGTACTCCTGCTTTTACATTACAAGGATTTAAAACATTTGACGGCTCCCCTACTCCCTTCCCGAACTACTACTTGATCGAGTGGCGTACACATAATGGCTTAGATCAAGGATTAGCTCACATTCGTCGTCATGAAAGTCTCCTTCGATATGATCCAGGTATGGTCATATGGTATTACGATGGACGTTACGGCGAAGACAATATGACAGGTAAACATCCGGGTGAAGGATTCCTTGGAGTCGTTGACTCGCATCAAAAAGGATTTTATTGGGATAATGGAAATGCAGCTCAAACAGGAGTACAGTTAGCCGACTCAGCTTTTGGTCTCACGAGAACATCACCTATTGATATCAAATATCCAACGTATGCAATGAAATATCCTTCCCAACCTGGCGTTCGCACCTTCTTTGATGGAAACGATTACACAAGCCCATACAAGCCTGAATCTGGTAAAAAATTACCTAAAAACGGCTTGAAAATAACGGTTAAAGACACATTTGATAGAGGGCGAACTGCTCTTGTAGAGTTTTCTAAATCAAAATGACGTTAAAAAACCCGATTTTTTCACTATCAGCGAAAAAATCGGGTTTTTTATCTATTTGGATTACTATTCTTTTAACCAAGAGTTGGCAAGCTTCATAGCTCCTTTAGCTGCCTCTGTATCTGCTAATGCATTTAGCATAACAAAATCATGAATAGCCCCTTGGAAACGTACAGATGTAACTTTTACTCCAGCCTCTCTAAGCTTATTAGCATAAGCTTCTCCTTCATCGCGTAAAACATCTGCCTCCGCTGTGATGACCAATGCCTCTGGTAATCCCTGTAGCTGTTCCGTTGTGGCACGTAAAGGTGATGCTGTAATCTCATTACGATCCTTTTCGCTTGTTGTATACTGATCCCAGAACCATTTCATCGCGTCTTGACGCAAGAAATATCCCTCTTTAAATTGTTTGTATGATTCGGTTTCAAAGGAAGCATCTGTTACTGGATAAAATAGAAGCTGTTTCTGGATCTTTGGACCTTTTCTTTCTTTTGCCATTAATGTAATAGCAGCTGACATGTTTCCACCTACGCTATCCCCAGCAACCGAGATTTTATCAGGGTTCATACCACGTTCCTTCCCATTTTTGCTAACCCAGTTTAGTGCAGAATAAACCTCTTCGATGGCTTTCGGATATTTAGCTTCTGGAGAAAGACTATAGTTGGTAAAGACAACAGCTGATTGTGATCCAACAGCAAGTTCACGGATTAGGCGATCATGGGTATGTGCGTTCCCAAACACCCAGCCAGCACCATGTGTATATAAAATAATTGGGAGATCCTTAGGGGCATTTTTTGGTTTGACAATGCGCACAGATACTTTTTCCGATGACGATCCTACTGGTATTGTAATGTCTTCCATATCCACATCTGGTTTTTTAATAGGTTCTGATTGTACTTTATCTACTGTTTTTCTACCTTCTACTGGACCTAAATCAAACAAATAAGGTGGGTTCTTCGTTGCATCTGCAAACTCTTGAGCTTTTGGTTCTAGTACCACTTTGTTCACACTCTTTTCTTTAGATTCTTTATTTTGGTTATCTGCTTTTCCTGAAACATTTGATGAACAAGCTACTAAAGCAAAAATCGCTCCGGTAACTAGTATGCCCATTTTTGTTGCTTTTGGTATTGATGCATATTGTTTCGGCATCATTTATTCCCTCCTGTGTTTTATATTGTGCAAAATTAAATTTTGTAAAATAAATATAACATGGATTTCAATAGTCGTCAATAGCATGGTTAATTATATTTTGCGCAATATAAATTTTTATCGCCATTTTGTAACCTATAATTTAAACTCATGAGACCAATGAGTAAAAAAGGAATATGTCCTATTTTTACACGTATCTTCTAGGTATCTCATATAAATAAAAGCAACCATAATCTGAAAATTATGGTTGCTTTTATTTATATGATTTTCCGTGCTCTACTTTAAGAAAGAAGGGATATTCATGGCTTGTCGAAATCGATTACGTTCTGTAATTCCAATCATAGGTAGAAATGATAGTGCAAATCAGTATAGTACAATTTATGGTGTTGATCCTAGTCGGATAAATGAGGCAATAGCTTTGGCAACAGCATTCAATAGAGCTATTAATCCCCAAACATTACAGTTTGATTTGAATAAGGCAACACAAATTGCACAAAGCGAAAACCTATGGGTTATAGGAAAAATAGATCAAACCATCATCAGTCAAACTATTCAAATTGATAGTATGGTAAATCAAATCATGCAGGCACTGAGTCAAATGCTTAATGCGTCTTTTCCTGAAGGAGAAATAGCGAATCAATTAACTATTGCTATGACAAATGTTTTTACAAATTTAAACTTGCAAGAAAGTTCATCTTGGATTTTTTGGAAGAAGGAAGATGCTCATAGTACAACCTATTTGTATAATATACTTTTTGCTATTGAATCTAGGGGATGTATATCATGTATCCCTATGGGATTTGAAATTTCAGTTGATATTGAAAAAGAAAAAGTACTATTTATCACTATTAAGGATAAACATACTTATTCAGTTCGCTTAACTGCCATAAATGCATATGGAACGGCCTGTCTACCTTGAGCTTCAGTGTTAATTGTACTAGTCATGCATCACCCTACTTACCATCATGGAAGTATGCTTTTAGTACCTTTCGAATACGTCGTGCGGAAAACCCATCTCCATATGGGTTTTTTGCATTTTTCATTTCATCGTATATCTGTGTGTTGGTTAGTAATAGATGAATCTGCTGGTAAATCTCCTGTTTCTCTGTTCCTACTAACCGAATAGCTCCAGCTTGTAGTCCTTCTGGTCTTTCGGTGGTATTCCTTGTTACCAAAACAGGTACATCAAGAGAGATCGCTTCTTCTTGAATACCTCCTGAATCGGTAACAACGATAGTAGAACGCTTCATCACATGGCAAAACAAATGGTAATCCATCGGTTCCACAAGCAAAATTCGTTTGTGACGTGGAAGATATTTTTGGACTTCTTTTCTTACCTTCGGACTTTTATGGACAGGGAATACAACTAAGGCTTGTTCTTGGGACTGAACAATCATGTGGAGTGCCTGATAAACTTCTTTTAATTCTTCTATATTTTCTCTACGATGCGTTGTTACCAAGATGATTTTCCATGGTTTTGCTTCTAGTAGCTGCAATTTTCTGGGTAATACAATAGGGATTTGTAAAGTAGTCATGAGTGCATCGATAACAGTATTTCCAGTTACAAATATATTCTTGGATGGAACCTGTTCTTGCATCAAATTCGCCCTATTTTCCTCCGTACAAGCAAAATGAATGCTGGATAGTCTGGTTACAAGTTGACGATTTAGTTCTTCTGGAAACGGAGAATCAAGTCTATATGTTCGCAGTCCAGCTTCTACATGTCCTACGGGAATCTGATTTAAAAAGGCTGTATACGCCCCTACGAAAGTTGTTGTTGTATCCCCATGAACTAATACCAGATCGGGCTGTATTTCTTGATACACGTCGTTCAACTTTAAAATGAGATGGCTTGATAGTTCAACTAACGACTGATTGGGCTTCATTACATTCAAATCATAATCTGTTTTAATACCGAAATGTTGCATGACTTGATCTAGCATCTCTCTATGCTGAGCAGTATTAATTACCACTACCTTAAAAAAAGGGTCCATTAATAGCTCTTTAATAACAGGTGACATTTTAATTCCTTCTGGCCGTGTTCCAAATACAATTGCTACTTTTTTCATCATCAACATCATTCATTCCTCTCATCTTCTTTTTTGGACATAGGTGATTGTTCGTTTCGAATCACTATAGATCTCATATAATAGTTCGAAACTCTGCAAGAAAGGGATGTGATCGGGTGAGTGTTATGGCAAGTATTTGGGTACTATTCCTAATCCAAATTACGTTGATGATTCTGATGATTGATCTAAGTTATCGTGTTGATCGATTTTCTTGGCGAAAGCGGGCGCTACGTCGCTTACTTCGTTCCAAACTACACACAGTCGTCAACATTATGACAGATGCAGGGGTTGTGTCAGGAGTTTTAGAACAGGTAGGTTCTGATGGGATTCAATTAGAAGAAAGTAATGGAGATTTGGTCATAGTTCCGATTCTTAGCATTCGTGCGATTCTTTCTTAGGAGTGATTATGTTGAATTTAAGACAAATGTTACGAGCACAAGTAGGGAAAAATGTTGAAGTTTATTTTATGAATGAGGTGTTAGAGGGGAAAATACTTGCCGCTAGGCCTAACGCATTTGAGATCGAGATATCTGGCGGTACCTATACAAGTCCATTTACACAAGCTGAGATTCCTTATGATGTACCCTCTTATGTTCGGGTATTAGTATAGTAATGCTTGGTAAAAGCTCGATTCTATGTCGAGCTTTTACTTTTCAAATCGATTAACCACTTTGGATAGGCGTTTTTTTTAGCTTGGTGTGTAACGCTATAGGAATGGAGTCTTCGATGATAGATAGGTGATGGAAGTGAGGTTACACTCACTTTGTTCATGTTTAACCGATATAGGAGTTCTAGGTCTTCATACAATCGTCCTTTATAAAGTCCTCCTTCATCCCAACCGCCGATCTGAGATAAAGCATCCGTTGAATAGATCCTAGGACAAATGACGGTGCCTGATTGAATGAACCGCTCAAGTTGCTCCCATTTGGGTGACTGAATACCTCGATATCGGAGCTCCCTTTTACCTTGTTCCCATAAATAATAATCTCCGTACATAAATTGTTTATGATCTTCTCCAATAGGATCTGCAGCTTCATATATAGACTGAACAGCGTGCGGGGCTAGCCAATCATCTGCATCCAGCTCTATAAGCCATGGAGTACACGTATGGTTTAGGATTTGATTTAAAGCATACGCTTTCCCTCTGTTTTCTTTTCCTCTAAGAACCGTTATGCGGGGATCACCCTGTGCTTCGTTTTGCAAAACATTTGTTGTAGAGTCAGTAGATCCATCATCATAAACAAGCAAATGCCAATACGGGTTTGTTTGATTCTTTACACTTCGCACGGCCCACATTAACATATGACCCATTTGGTAAGTGGCAATACCAACTGTAACAATTGGATTTTCGTTAGTGGGATGCCCCTTGTAATGATGAGTTGGTTGGACAATTGGTAAGATGAGCTTTTCAACCACTTCTCTCCTCTCCCAAGGGAGAGTGCGAGTAGATGGAATATATCCACATTCTTCTGATTTCCAATAGATCCAACGTTTATCATCAGAGTACCGTAATTGATCTTCGCGTACATAATGTTGGAAAGGGAGGATATTCCATTCCGAAAATGGTATAACATGACTGTTACAAAAAAATACAACAGGAATTCTTCTTCCTTCATGAATGATGATAATGCCACGGTATGAATTCTTGCTATGACAGTTTCTTTCTATCCATGTAACGAAATCAGGCAAAAAGGTATCACCGGATTGGCAGACCACTAGGATATCTTGATTAGACAAATATGAACGGATTTTGTTCAGCCTTAATCCATAATCTTTTTTTATCACACTAATTTGTATATCAGATGCATATCGTTTTATAGATTGAATAGTTAGATCCGTCGTCCATGATTCATGCTTTTCTAGTATGACGATATGCATTATACTCTTCCTCTCTATTTCGAGATGGCTACATGAGTTTAAGGAGGAATGAAAGTGGCTATTATCCTATATCCCCCAACTATTGATTGGACTTGGATGAAACAAAGGCCGCAACAAATCCTATCCCAATTTGCTGCGGACGGACATACGGTCTACTATGCAAACCGGACTCAAACAGAAGAACCCCTAACAGAAGTAATACCTGGATTATATGTGATATCGAATTGGGACATATGGGTAAGTGAGGAATTGCCAAATATTCAAAAGACAAGTCATGAGCCCATTGGGATCTGGTGTAGCAATCCACTCTTAGCAAAGAGCCTACCCTACCATCTTGTTGACTGGGTGGTATATGACTGTGTAGATGATTTTGCGGAGTGGCATCCCTATGAGATAGAAATATTTCAAAAGGCGGATATTATTTTCTGTACCTCTGAACGGATTTACAAGAGAATAGAGAGGATGAGTAACCTTCCAATCCATTTGGTTCGCAATGGATACGATCCCAGCATGGGTTTACATTTAAACACAGATACCACTACATTATCAAAACCCATTCTGGGCTATGTGGGTGCATGGGCGCCTTGGATTCATCTTTCGATTTTACAGCGTTGTGCACAGCTCCCAACCGCTATCGTACAAGTGATTGGTCCTGAGTTTGGATCAAAATTTATTACCCATCCTACCATTCAATTCCTAGATAACATCCCTCATTTTAAGTTAAATCAATATATTCAGCACTTTTCAGTCTGTTTAATCCCTTTTCGGATCAATGCCATCACCTTAGCAACCAACCCTGTAAAAGCGTATGAGTACTTAGCTAGCGGGAAACCCGTTATCTCCACTGCACTCCCAGAGTGTAGAGCTATGAGTCCTTATATCGATATCGCTAAAGATATGAGAAATTTTGTAGAGTTGGTGGAATGGCGTTTGAAGGAGCCCGGAGACTCGGGATCCAGGATTCAGTACGCATTATCAAATACCTGGGAGCATCGATATCTTGAAATAAAGCAACACCTTCCTAGACACTTCCTATCCTAGATGGGATTGGATTGATTTTTTTAGTTCACTGACACACTTGTCACTCCATGTCTCGCATGCTTTTACTCGTTCATGAATCGATTCCAATTTCTTTTTTCCTGTTTGAAGTAGGAACCTCATTTGCTTTCTTAGGTCTGAATCTGAAATACCTGCATTACAACCATATGCATCTAGATCAAAGTACTTTAACAAGCTATGAACCTTACTCATGCTGCTCACACATAAAACAGGCACTAGGTTTCGAATGGCCACTAAAGATGGATGTAGTTTAAATGACAACAAAAAATCAAGGTTTTGGATGTAAGAATAGGTAGTTTCTAAGTCGTACTCTGGTTTTACGACATACACTTTTCCCTTAGGAGTCAAATGTAAGATGGATTGGCATAATGTTTTGCACACTTCTGTGTCTGCATAAAGATTATTCGACTGATTTACTACAGGGATACAAACAATTTCATATCCTTCGCTAGCAAGCTCAGCTAGTACAGTTGATACTTGCTTCATCGGGAAGCTTTCGTAAGCGTGGATACACACACCAATTCGATTACCTGACTTGGGTTTAATGATAGGATAGTTTGGTTGTTTATAGGAAAATACAACATCTGGAGCATGTTGAACATCACTATGAAACTTCAATTTCTTGCCAATTTCAACCGAATTTTGGTCGCGAAAAAAAGTAGCTTTTGCTTTTCGTATGATTTGTCTGTATTTCCCTACTTCCTCTTCACTCCACGACGACTCTGGATAAAAATCTACAATCCCGACACCGTATATCCATGTAGGAATTTTGCCTAATTGAGAAGGGAAATAGTAGCTATTAAACTTATAGGGGGTGATTAAATCTCCCCCGCCAACAATCACTGCATCTATTTTCTCGTGATCTATATACCCCTTATAGCCAAATACTCGGTGTTCATGAAATACTTGTTGAAACGTTTTTAAAAATAATTCATCTCCAAAGTTCCCCAGCCCATAATATCCGCAAATACCTATATTCATGATCTACTCCCCACTTCTACTTTTTCAGTTGAAAACAAGTTAAACGAACTCCATCCAGCGGCAATGCCCTTTTTGCCGTAGAACGTAAGTGGAATCGGGTTAAACCATCCTCTATGACCTGCTTGGTTACATCAAAAGAAACCGTTGTCGAAAACGGCTGCGATATCTGCATCTTGGCAATTTCTTTTACACTGGGTCGATTATTATACGTGATCGTATCAGATAGCCAATCTTCAATCGGATTTGACAAAATGATTTGCCATTCCTCATGTGACTGTGGTTCAAGGGGGAGATCAAACTCCAAATATACACGGGAAATATCCGTAGGAATGCTTTCTACTTGGCTTACCCGAAAATAACATTCGTAACGCGTTCCTTTGCTTGGGGATCCTATAAATGCAGGATCTTTTCCTAGATGCATGTTTTCATAATAGGAACTTACTGTATTATGCTGAAGAGGGAGATGTGTGGAGGTAGCCTGGATTGATTGCATGATTTTCCGTAGCTCATCTTGATTAGAGGAAATCTCTTTTCTTCGTGGTGTGAGGATGTGTTCATTTACCATTTCAAATCTCTTTTCCCAGCTATGTTGCTTAGCAAAGCTCATTCTTTTTCTAGAATTTTTTTTCGGATTAACAAGTGCAGTCCGTACGGCTTTAACAAATTGATTAGGTTGATCAGCAATAAGCACATATGGCTTCATTTTTAGTACTTCTGGTAGTGGTGTAGAAACAACCGGTTTCCCCGTAGCTAGATATTCGTAAACTTTAACCGGATTAGTGCTATGGGTAATCCGATTGATTGCAAACGGAATAATCCCGACATCAATATAACGTAGATAAAATGGTAGTGTTTCATAGCTCTTATGACCGAGAAAAAACACATTCTCTCCTAGATTAGGCTTATCTGATCTTAAGTTGGGTCCGATAATCACAAATTGTGCCTCAGGAATTCCCTTAGAGAGCGCCTGCACCATTTTTTTATTCACCCAAGGAGCCCATGCACCAATATATCCAATTCTTGGTCCATCATGTGCAGGTATCTCCGGTATCTTATCTAATCGAAGTTGGCTCTTTACTTGAGCAAAGTGTTCATATTCACATCCATTAGGAACTAAATGAATGGGTTGTTGTGGGACCAACTTTTTCATTTTTTCTTTTAGATGATCAGCGGTACAAACGATAGCATCTGCAAGAGGAGCGTATATTTGTTCTTCCTGTTCCCAGTCTGGAAAATCATCCACACAGTCATAAATTAACGTATTGGTTTGAAATAAACGGGCGTGTGGGATTTTGCGGCTCCAAGAGGTCCAGTATATCGTATCTCTCTGTGAAGGAAGCTGGGGAAGAATTTCATTGAGAAAGAAGTTGGGATGTTGCACGACAAAGAGGTTTTCTGCTACCTCTTGAACAGCAGGACCTTCTACACTGGTCTTATTAAAAAATAAAACAGTATGTCCGTTCTTTGCAAATTGCAACATCATATGTTGCGGACGTTGTCGCATATAGGACCAGTTTAACGTGGGCGGATAAATGACTAACCCCAATTGAACCACCACTTCCTTCGACGTTTCTATTAATATATGTACGTAAATAGAAAATGTTTGTGATAATACACATCTAAACTCAATTTGATGATAGGCATCAGAAAGTGGTAGAATCTATATTTGAAACTCCTTGTAGAAAGAGGTCGACTACCATGAGTACTTCAGAAATATATCATGTACTCCTCTATTACAAATATGTAAAAGTGGAAGATCCGGTAGCGGTAGCGGACGAACATCGCGCTCTATGTCAACAATTAGGCTTAAAAGGCCGTATCTTAATTTCCCCAGAAGGTATCAATGGGACATGTTCGGGTACCATTGCAGCAACAAATCAATATATAAAAGCAATGAAACAACACCCTCTCTTCTCAGATATCTTTTTTAAGATTGATGAGCATGAAGGACATGCCTTTAAAAAACTATATGTACGTGCAAAGAAAGAGTTGGTGACCTGGCGATTTGAAAATGATTTTGATCCTACTGAGTTAACTGGTAAATACTTAAGTCCGACTGAATTTAAAGACCATCTCTTGCGTGACGATGTGGTCGTCATTGATGGTCGAAATGACTATGAATATGACCTTGGACATTTTCGTGGCGCGATTCGGCCAGGAGTGGAAACCTCTCGTGACTTCCCAGAGTGGATCCGTGAAAATCTAAGCCAGTTCAAAGATAAAAAGGTAATTAGCTATTGCACGGGTGGTATTCGCTGTGAGAAGTTAACGGGTTTCTTGTTACAAGAAGGCTTTCAAGACGTTTCCCAGTTACATGGTGGTGTCGTAAACTATAGCCAAGACCCTGAGACAAAAGGAGAACTATGGGACGGGAAGCTTTATGTGTTTGATGAGCGAATCTCAGTTCCCGTAAATCATGTAGATCCGACAGTGGTCGGGAAATGCCATCATTGTCAGGCACCTGCTGAAACCTATATCAACTGTGAATATGATCTCTGTCATCATCAACACCTCGTCTGTCCGGAGTGTGAAGAAACCTATAATGGTTATTGTAAAAAGGAATGTGAAGATCAAGACTTAATTCGGAAAGAAGCGTAACTTATAGCCTACCTAACATTTGATTCTAATTCAGGTGTTAGGTTTTTTGTTGACCAATATTACACATTTGTAATCTGATCGTTATGCTTATGCACGATTAGCCGGGATTCAAAATAAAGAAAAACGGATCAAGGAAGTAGTTGCTTTTATTAAACTAATAGTGGATCAAGTCCCATTCTTTGAACCACAGTACAGTCAAGCAACTCTTTTGCCGATGTCAGCAGCGTTATTTTATGGCTTCGTGCATATGTTGATCGCTTCAATGGCCATTGCATCTCTGGCATTCTTATTTTCGACTATTTTTTCATCTTCTATGATTAGTACCGCCATCCCTATGGTTATCGTCGTAGCTGGATCTGTTTTATTTAACATGCCTTTGAAAATCTCTTTTCTTAAATACTTTATAGGCATTCACTTAAGTTTTAATAGTTCATGGTTAGAAAGTACCTACGCGAGTATGAGTGATTTCTATCTAATTACAAGGTCTAACATAACCATGATGGGTAGTATCATGATTCTCTTGGGGTGGATCATCGTTCCAACTGTTATAGCATTCATCCACTTCCGTAAAAAAGACATATTGAACGCTTAGTACCCCTTTGAAAGAAGCATGTCCTATTTTCTATAGGCGTGCTTCTTTTCTTTTGCACAAAAATGATCTACTTCTCCCCTTCACTTTCTGTTACGCTAAATACATCTATAATCGATGAATCAGTAACAAACTAGGTCTCTATATCTGACCACTGCGATGTTAGTGAGTCTACTTAATGGCACTAGTTGACCTAAACCAACTAACCATAGCATATCCATTTCTTATCCATAACCAAAGGTGATCATATGCCCCCTATCTTTCGTTCCCGAAAACTACCAGAAGCAGTAAATCAACGTATCAGTCGCTTTCCCGAAGATGTACAAGAATTCTTTCACGAGATGGTCAGTGCAGACCGCTCTCCATTGACAGTTGCTAACTATGCCTACGACTTCACTCTCTTTTTTGACTTCTTGAGTGAACGAGACCTAGAACCAAAAGACGTCGACACCCAGACTCTAAAACGATTCTTTCGCCACATCGAAAACGGCTACGAACGAAGCGTCATGATAAAAGTAAAGAATGAATGGATCGAGCGAAAACATTACCGAGAGAACTCACGCAGTGGAAAACAGCGCAAAAGAGCCTCTCTTCGCTCCCTATTCCGCTATCTCGTAAGAGCCAAGCTACTTGAGAGAGATCCAATGGAAGAATATGAAGATGCCTCGCTTAAGGCACGTTCTAAGCAAAAAGTACCTGTGTTCCTCACCCAAGAAGAAGCGCTTCGACTTGTGAAAGCCGTTCAAAGCTATCATGCTAAGAAAAAGAAAAAAAATTGGATGGAACTAAGAGACACAGCTATCCTACTCTTGTTACTAAATACAGGCATGCGGGTGTCAGAGCTCATCTCCCTCAATCTAAATAGCATTCAGAGCCAAGGGAATCAATACCGTATTGTTGTAATTGGTAAAGGTGGAAAAGAGAGAATGCTAATGCTCAACCGAACCGCTACAGAGGCTCTTCTCGCATATCTGGACAGAAGACCCGTAGACCGTGTGTCACCACTCCATATTGAGGCACTCATCCTTAACAAGAACTTTACGCGAATCAGTCGAAAAGGGATCTCAGAAATATTAAAAAAATATGTAAAAGAAGCAAAGCTCCCACCTAAAGCTGCTACCATCTCGCCACACAAATTAAGACATACTCTAGCGACTCTTTTGCTCTCAAACGGAGAAAACCTCCGCGTTGTGCAAGAGATATTAGGACACTCTAACATTCAAACGACTCAAATCTATACTCACGTAATTAATACTGAAAAAGATGAAGCATTGGAAAGGTTAGAGAATATGTTTTAATTTCAGTTAAAAACAACGAACCTATGTTTGTGGTCATTCCTATTTTCATGTATACTATGAATAACGCAATTAGGAAAAACAAGGGGGACGAGAGCTTTGAACAAGTTATCCTCTCGCCAACAAGCTATTTTAGAATACATACAAAGAGAAGTTCGAGAAAAAGGCTATCCACCTTCAGTGCGAGAAATCGGTGAAGCGGTAGGGCTTGCCTCTAGTTCAACGGTTCATGGTCACCTGTCTAGACTTGAGAAAAAAGGATTCATCCGGCGTGACCCCACGAAGCCACGTGCGATTGAGCTACTGGTGAAGGAAGAAGCCGAAGCCATGCTTTCCACTCCCCTACAGGATACGATTATGATTCCTCTACTTGGGAAGGTTACTGCAGGTGACCCTATCACAGCGATTGAAAACATTGAAGAGTATTATCCATTACCCAAACGACTCATGAAAAATGTCGATGATCCGTTATTCTTGTTAACCATTCAAGGGAATAGTATGATTAACGCAGGGATTTTAAGTGGAGATTATGTGGTCGTACGACGTCAGCAAACAGCCAATAATGGTGAGATTGTTGTTGCTATGACAAGTGATGGTGAGGCAACGGTGAAACGATTTTATAAAGAATCTGATCACATCCGACTCCAACCCGAAAATGATGAGCTTGAGCCGATTCGTCTTCCTCAAGTAACAGTACTCGGAAAAGTAATTAGCTTAATTCGCGAAGTTATGTAAAAACCTGGTCAACTCTGGCCAGGTTTTTTGTATGATATAGAATTAATCTGTCAAAACTCCGTGGAATACCACGTCAAACTCAGCTTGATTTTTGTTGTTTACTCGATAGTTGACAAAATAGGTTGTCACCGTTTTATAGCCACTCCAAGATTGGTTATTTAGATCGACCAGCACTTGATCCACTCTCTGATTCATTGCTTTCCAGTCTTGATATTTCCCTTTGGAAGTAGATAACGTGTAGGTTCCTCGAAGAGTAAATGTATTGAGATTAAAAGACTGATTGGTACGGGTAGCGACATTACTTAGATTTATGACCGATTTTATCTTACTGTATACTTGGTTCCGGTCCATGAAAGGATGCCTACTCAAATAGATATCTGATACATGAGGCGTAGGCAATTGATCTGTTTGATTGATTAGTTTTTGCATATAATTTTGGTAGTCTGTATTTAGATTTTGATCCCGGCTCAATTGATCGATATATTGGTCATAAGCTCTTACATCTTCGCGGATGATTGAATTGTTGAGGTAATCTAACATGGGTAAAAATGTTGTATACATATAGGATTGAAAGGCAAAAGCATAGTTATAAAAATCCCACGATCCATACTTTGCATGCAAGGTTTGTGAAACTGTATAGCGATCTGCTGGATCCTTAGCTAACTGTTTGACAATTGTTTTTCGTGGTTGAACTCCACTGGTACGAGTAGATCCTGCGAAAAACTCAGCACTCCCCTCTTCAAACCAAGTTAACCTTTCTCCTTCATAGAAGGGACCATCACCAAACATGCCAGGAATTGAATATCGTCCTTGAAAATAATGCGTTACTTCATGGCGAAATAATTCTTCTAAAGAATAGACACTTTGTGCAGGTGTTCGCTCATATGTGAAAAAAGTACCAATGGATTCAATATAAATACCACCGTTATCTGTGTTAAACCCATATAGCAATCGATTTAACTTATACTCATCCGGATTACTATAAATCACGATGGTCAAAATATCATCTGGATTACCCTTCTCGATTTCAGTATCTCTTCCTGTTATGCGATGAAATTGCGACTTTACTTCTTTAGACGCCCAGTATAAACGGAGTACTTTTTCTTCGGTCACTTGTCCCCCAGTCTTAAATACAACAGAGCCATTATCAAATGTGTATGACTTTGGTAAATAATATTGTTTGGCATTGCCTAGAATTTGATCTAAGTTGAGCCTCCTACCATCTGCATCTACACTGTTATAAAGATTCTTAATTTGCACTGCAGCTGTTAGATAAGGCTCGCTATTTTGGGGGTATTTCTTCATAGATGCTGTAATGACTTGGTTTCCTCTGTTTGGTTGACTATGGAAACTACCTAACCGGCTTACATAATAAATCCCATTGTTTATCAGCCAAGTACTCTCTTTATTGAAAGTGTTTAATAGAGCAAACAAGCCCAACTCTTCGATAAACGGATTGATTTTTCCGTACCAAGGAGTTTGTTCAGGTGGGACATTTTCATCGTACATATAAGTGTCCAATTCATAATCAATGTTACTCATTAGAGTATATACAGCATTCCCTTTGGAGTATTGAGGTAGATAGGTATTAATATTGGCGCGATATTGGGAGAGAATCGGAACTGCTAAATTTACAGTTTCCACATCACTTGATGCATTTCCAATTAACATTGCATAGGAAGCAATAACCTGATCTTGTTTAGTCGTTCCGAGCATAAAGTTCGAATTACGGGCGATTGATTTTAAAGCAGGCAAACAACGATCATGAAAAGTACGTTGATTCAAGTAACTTAGCTCCGAGTAGTAGAACCCTAGAAAAAAGCCTGATCGTAGCACTTCTACCAAAGTAGGAATGCCAAGATTATTTTCACTTGTAAACTGTGTCCCCTTTTGCCCGAGCGCATTAATAATCGCTTGAACACGTGCTGAGTCACGA
The DNA here is from genome assembly GCF_900119485.1 of Thermoactinomyces sp. DSM 45891. Classification (GTDB taxonomy): domain Bacteria; phylum Bacillota; class Bacilli; order Thermoactinomycetales; family Thermoactinomycetaceae; genus Baia. The sequence continues at coordinate 744 of NZ_FPJZ01000001.1, read as the reverse complement.
TAAAACTGGTATGAGTCTTGGTTAAACTCAAATAAGTCTGGAATTTGGCTCCAAGTTATGGTGCTCAATAGATTGATTAATTCATTGTGATTTAGTGTAACGAGGTAAGACATCGGATAGTCAGCTTGAGTGCGGATTGTTGGGGTTGGTTTTTTTTGAGGTGGACGGCTGGACAAGTCTTGCGATTTTTGTTGATGGGCAGTAGTGTGATCTAATTGTAATTCTGTTGACTCTTGTATCTTCCCCATAGGAGTCTTTTTTTGAGAATGACTTACCTTTCCATTCACAAACTGTCCCCATGTGCAATACACAGGAGTGATCATCATCATAAAGGCAATGAATAGTGAGACATAAGCACGTTTACTCATTTTAAGTCCCCCTAGAATGTATTAACCTCTATTTTCATTCTAATATTAATTTTCTGATAAGTATATATTATTTGTATATTAAGTTTTTTGTTCCCCTGTTTTCTTATCTTTGTCCTCTCTTGGAACTTATTACGTATAATTACCTACTTATTGACATAAATCATCTACTATGGTACTTTTATTTTACAAAATTTAATTTTACAAATTATAATTAAACTACGAATAAGATGGGTTAGTCATGGGGGACAAAGATGAAAACATTATTTACAGAAGCGGTTGTTATTTCCATGGAAGAAGGCACTGCACCTATTCAAAATGGCAACATGGCAATCGAAGATGGCATTATTACATATGTAGGCTCTGCATTAACAGTAGA
>NZ_FPJZ01000007.1:40429-110085 GCF_900119485.1 Thermoactinomyces sp. DSM 45891 | reverse complement strand
CGAAGCTCCTCTCCTCCACTCCGATCAAGGCTGGCATTATCAAATGAAGAAGTACCAACATTCCTTGAAACAAAGAGAAATTACACAGAGCATGTCCCGTAAGGGAAATTGCTTGGATAATGCCGTCATAGAAAACTTTTTTGGTTTGCTCAAAAGTGAGTTGCTTTATCTTCACACATTTGTGAGTATGGATCATTTCAAACAGGAGCTAGAGGATTATATTCACTATTACAACCACAAACGATTGAAGATAAAACTAAAGGGCATGAGTCCGGTTCAATACCGAACACATACCCTACAGGCTGCTTAAATCTTCATGTCTAACTTTTTGGGTTCACTTCAATTTTGGGACAGGCTCTTACCTCTAACTAGCTTGCTTCTCTACACTTGCGCTCTGTTCAAATCGAATTGCTTTTCGAACTGGATACACGACTGCTAATAACACGAAGGCTAACAAACTTCCTCCGAGAAAATAAAATAAACCATTTCCACCAGTACCGTGGATTAAGAGCGATCCTAGATAAGGGCCCGCGATCGAACCACAGCTAAAGTGCATTCCTGCAACGGCATTCCCTAGTGGTAGATAGCTCTTTGGTAATAAGTCGGTTAAATATGTTAATCCGAGAGAAAAGAGGGAACCAACTAATCCTCCAACAAGCCCGAATGCGATGATGAGTGCAAACATTGAGCCCATCAAGTATGGGATTATCAACATCCCGAATCCACCTATCAGACAAACCATCATCAGCAGATTCTTCCGTCCCCACTTTTGACTTAATATCCCCAGCGGAACTTGGAACAGCAAACTCCCCAAGACAAATGTACCGATCAAATAGGCTATCGAATCTTCCGATAGGTTCGAGCGAAGCCCAATGATTGGAAAATTCCCAGCGAGTGCCGTTTCCAAAAAAGCATATAGCACAGGTGGACAAAGCGCGATCAGTCCAACTCGATAAACCACGGAAAGATGTAATTTTTCTTTACTCGTTTCAGGTTGACTTAAGAAAGAGGTGCGTCCACCTTCTAAACGCATCATCAAAGGTACCGTTATAGCCATTAATAAACCAACCGCCATAAATGGAACATGAAGTCCAAATGGTAACAACTTTAAAAACAAGGGCCCAATCCCAAATCCAAGACTATAACTAAATCCATATAACGATATCCTCTTCCCTTTTTGATCATCAGGGCACGTAGAAGTAATCCATAATTGAGTTGTAAAGTGCAATAGGCTGTCCCCAGCTCCTACCAACATTCGGAGCAACATCCAGATCCAGAATCCCGTCACATACGGGAATAAAAACATACAGGTTGCCGCGCTTAATAAACCGATCGCAATCGCTGTACGATATCCGACCTTCCGAACCACTTTCGCAGAGAACGGGGTCATGATTAGCATACCCACATACAACATCGAGGTTCCTAGACCATTCTGAGTTGCACTCATACCTTGCTTCTCGAGCAGAATAGTTAATAGAGGAATCAACATGCCTTGGGTTACACCTGCCACTGCTACGATCCAAATCAAAATATAAAACCGCTTCTGTGACCATTGTTGAATTTGAATCATGCGCATCCCCTTCTCATCTAGTAGTCAATTGGACTATTATATCGATTTATTAAATAATGAGCAAGGCGAAATAAATAAAGGGATCTAAAAAATAATAAGGTGTAATATCATAAAATTTTACCTCAAAAACTTGACTAAATTTCAAATTCGAGGTATATTTTATTAAATATTAGAAATTTTTTCTGGTATTTGGGTTTTTTTACATATTGTTTAACTACTTAGAGGTGGTTTGCTGTGCGGAAGTTTGAGCTATCTGTGTTTGGAAGCTGGACCTTAAAAAAATTTGCATCAAAGCGAAAATTAGAATTGTGGGCAGATCAACAGTGTATCGGGGCAATAAAATTATACAACGTTATCGCTAGAGGAACACATTACTCAGGCAAAATAGAAGTAATTACCGATTTGGACCTATCCATCTTTTTTCAAAAGCATAGACACTCCTATATCAAACGTAATTACACCGATAACGGAAAATATACAGAAGAGCGTACCCCCGTCTACATCAGTCCAAGTGTATTTATTTACTAAATAAGAAAGATCCAATAAAAAAACAGGGTAGTAATGCCTCTCTCTACTTGAAAACTAGATACAAGGAACCGTTACTACCCCATACGAATTTACCCACTCGAACAAAAGGGACAACCTGTTAATTCTTACTAAAGAGAATATTTTTAATATTTTCTCAATATTGTAAGATATATTTTGCATGGTATCCTTTAACAAAAGGTGGGAATTCAATGTGTTCACAGAAAGCTAAGTTATGGGCAGTCATCAGTGCTACCGTTTTCCTCATCATCTTTCTGACTTCTTGGTTTATTATTTGGAAATGGACAGAAGAAAAACCGGCTGAAACAGAAAATGAAACGACACCAATCGCCCAATTAAGAGTCGTTGTGAAGGTGAAGCCCTCCCTTCAACTCCCTTATCAAGATAACGCCGAACAGTCTCTTAATAAAGAGCACAAATCATCCATACCTTCAGATCTGAAGTTAAAAAGACTATTCACCTCTACGGATCCAAAGCAACTTCAATCGATACAACAACAAACAAATAAGAGTCAAAAGCCAGATGATCAAGTAGACCTCCTCCGTTACTTTGTAGTCGATGTTCCCCAAGGTTCAAACCCCGATGAGTTAGCTCAGCAACTAGCCAAGTCCCAGTTCGTCGAAACTGCTTATGTAGAGGGAATCCCTGTCATTCCCCCAGCCGTTAACCCTAACAACGATCCCTTATCCCCTAATCAAGGTTATCTCAATCCAGCTCCAAACGGCATTGATGCTAAATTTGCTTGGAATCACCCTGGCGGAGACGGCACGAATGTTACCGTGGCCGATCTGGAGCAAGGATGGAACCTATCCCATCAAGATCTCATCTCCCAAAACATCTCCATTATCTCCGGTCTAAGCCGAACCTCTCATAGTCATGGAACCAGTGTTTTAGGTGAGTTAGTCTCTACAGATAACACAGTCGGCACAGTTGGAATTGTCCCTCATGCCACAGCCAAAGTCGTCTCCCAGTGGCGCACCAACTCTATCTATAGCACCGCGGATGCCATCCTAAGTGCTGCGCAGAATTTATCTAAAGGAGATGTTTTACTCTTAGAAGCCCAGACCACCTATCCAACTATGTCGAATTATTTACCAGTAGAAGTAGAGGACGCCGTTTATGATGCGATCCGTTTCGCAACGAACAAAGGGATAACCGTCGTGGAAGCAGCCGGAAATGGCTCCAATAATCTAGACAACTTCCGCAATCAAGCGGGCAAATATATCTTGAATCGCAACCACGTTAACTTTCGGGACTCCGGAGCCATCATGGTAGGAGCAGCCTCTTCCTCTGCTCCTCATGCACGATTATCTTTCTCTAATTACGGAAGCCGCATTGATTGTTATGGTTGGGGACAAAACGTCACCACGACCACTGGAAATGTTGGTCAAAATACAAGCTATACACACTCCTTTAGCGGTACATCTAGTGCCTCGCCTATCATCGCAGGAGCTGCTGCTTCCCTAAACGGGATCACCAAAGCGGGCTATAACGGCTTCACATATAGCCCCACTGATATCCGTACCATTTTAAAATACTCCTCTTTCTCTACCCCTTCGGCTAGCGCTAATGACAAAATTGGCCGTATGCCTAACCTAAAGGCCATCACTGAATACGTGCTACGGATCGGGTCAAATTCCAAGTCACAAAATGTAATCGCTCCTAAACCTCCTACACAGGAATAAATTCAATTTTTTTATCGCTGGATAGCAGGCATTTACCCTGTATCCAGCGTATTTTTTATGTTGAGTTATCAAATATTTATTTTAGAGAGGAGGGAATCGTTTGAAAAACCTTATGGTTCTCGACGTGAAAACCACCTGCTATCCTATCGGACAAACACCTACCCAATTTATCCCCGAAATCATACGCATCCAAGCGATCATTCTACACACGAATCGTATGCGCATTCTCGAAAAATACCACTGCTACATCCAACCTACGATATTCCCCCGCTTATCTCAATTTTGCACCGAATTCACCCATGTTCAACAACAAGAAGTGGACAGAGGCATCCCTTACCAAGAAGCCATGAAAGCCATCGGAAAACTTACTATTCAATATCAAACAATCCCTGCATTTTGGGGATACTATGGACATCTACAATTAGTTCGCCAATGCAAGAGACTTCAAGTTCTACTTCCGATTCCCAAGCGCTTTATCACCATTAAACATAACTACAGCAAGTTTTATCGACTAAAGCATATGAAAAAATTAGGGCACGTCCTCCAATACCATGGTCTAGAATCCTCAGTCCCTCCTACAGACCCGATAGCAGATGCGAAAAAAGTAGCCAAAATTATATCCATCCTACTCGAAGAAGGCTGGGAACATCGTTATCTAACACAAAACTAGAGAACGTAAAAAAGCCACCCCACCCCTGCATCGGATAACAAAGGTAAGGTGGCTTATGTATGAGTACTGGTACCGAAGGTGGGACTCGAACCCACACTCCTCGCGGAACGCGATTTTGAGTCGCGCGCGTCTGCCATTCCGCCACTTCGGCACATTATCTTAGATAAACCATTCGCTCTCGCGAACCACTTCATTGATAATAACATCACATTTCATTCTATGTCAACAAAATCTCTATAAATCTTTCACATTAAACACAAAGAAGGGTTCAAAGGGTTGGTGATCGATTTTCTAAAGAGGGAAGATTATAATAGTTAAGAATGATATACTATTTATAATCAGGAGGGAATATATTTGAGCGATATTAAGCTATTCCGCATTTACGATGACTCTGCTGAAGAACTAGCAGGACGATCTGTTACAGTTGAGAAGTCATTGCAGAATATATTAGAACAATATTTAGACACTTTTCTGGGGGTACGATTTCTAGCCACAGAATATAGTACGGGCAAAAAACATGCAGGCCGAATCGATACGTTAGGCATTGACGAAAACAATTCACCCGTCATTATCGAATATAAGCGGGCTGTAAATGAAAACGTTGTCACACAAGGCCTATTTTACCTTGATTGGCTACTCGATCATAAAGCAGAATTTGAGTTAATGGTTATGCGTAAGTATGGTGCTGAAGTATCAAATGCTATAGAGTGGAGCAGTCCACGCCTATTGTGTATAGCAGGGGGTTTTACTAAATTTGATCGCCATGCAGTAGAACAGATTCATCGGAACATCGAACTATATGTTTACAAATATTACGATGACGGTCTACTATTGCTTGAATTAGTGAATGCAACTACTGCACAAACCATGTATATTAGTGAAAATGTAGAAACTCAACGTAATGTTAGTGTAAAAGTTAAAACCGTTTCCGATTATTTGGAACAAGCCAATACCCAAATTACAGATAGATATGAAGAATTAAAAGCTTACATGATGGCCTTAGGAGATGATGTACAAATCAAAATCCTAAAGCATTACATCGCATTTAAACGGATTAAAAACTTTGTATGCCTTGAAATACACCCACAAACGGGCCGAATATTGCTATATATAAAAGTAAATCCCGATCAGATCACCTTAGAAAACGGCTTTACCCGTGATGTCAGGAACATAGGACATTTTGGTACTGGGAACTTAGAAATTGCCATCACAAGTGATTCAGATATTGAAAGAGCAAAACACTTAATTAGCATGGCTTATGACGTTAGTTAATGAAGTCCACTTTTTTATTCCAACCTATTTCCACAACTTAAAAGCCACCTCAAAGGATGGCTTTTCTTCGTACTTCATAATTTGTAGACAACTGATAAATATTATAATCTTACGCGCACCCCTTGTGGTTGAAGCCCTACTGTAATGGTAGCAAGTATCGTATTTGTATTTCCGTCTATGACAGAGATATTGTTAGAATTACTATTCGCTACATAGATCCGATGTGCCACTGAGTTTACGCCGACCCCAAATGGTCCTCTCCCCACTGGAACCGTAGCAAGTATCGTATTCGTATTTCCGTTGATGACAGATACATTATTAGAATTCGTATTTCCCACATAAATCTGATTGGTACCTAGATTTACTCCTACACCTATCGGGCCATTCCCTACTGGTACTGTAGCACTTAAGGTATTTCCATTTCCATTTATGACTGAGACATTATTAGTAGCATTATTCGCTACGTAGACCTGATTGGTACCTGGATTTATACCTACATCCAATGGCCCCCCAACCCCAACTGTAACTGTAGCAAGTATCGTATTTGAGTTTCCATTTATAACTGAGACATTATGAGAAAGAAAATTCGCTACATAGATCTGATTTGTACCTGGATTTACGCCTATACCGGATGGGTTTCTTCCCACTGTAATGGTAGCAAGTACATTATTTGTATTTCCATCTATGACTGAGACATTATTAGAAGTACTATTCGCCACATATATCCGATTTGTCACTGTGTTTACACCTATACCGGATGGGTTAATCCCTACTGTAACTGTAGCAATTCTAACATTTGTATTGCCATTTATCACAGAGACATTATGAGAAAAAATCCCTCCTACATAGATCCGATTTGTCACTGCGTTTACACCTATACCGAACGGGTTAATCCCTACTGTAACCGTAGCAAGTATCGTGTTTGTATTTCCATTTATCACAGAAACACTATTAGAATTACCATTCGATACATAAATCACTGACGTATCCGTAAAGGTCCCTGTCGGGCCTGTGGCTCCTTGTGGGCCTGTGGCTCCTTGTGGGCCTGTGGCTCCTTGTGGGCCGGTATCCCCTTGTGGACCGGTATCCCCTTGTGGGCCGGTATCCCCTTGTGGACCGGTATCCCCTTGTGGACCGGTATCCCCTTGTGGACCGGTATCCCCTTGTGGACCGGTATCCCCCTGTGGACCAGTATCCCCTTGTGGACCAGTATCCCCTTGTGGGCCTGTGGCTCCCTGTGGGCCTGTGGCTCCTTGTGGACCAGTCGCTCCCTGTGGGCCTGTGGCTCCTTGTGGGCCTGTGGCTCCTTGTGGACCGGTGGGCCCATTAGATCCAGTAGGAACCTCTAGCCTCACAATGGCGGAACCGGATGTTACTGTTATTTCTAACGTATCGGATAGAAAGTTTAGTGTATCTCCAAAACCGAGTGGAATACTTCCACTTGCACCTGAGTTTCCCTGAATCAAAAATAAGAAATCACCTGTAGTAAAAGCTCCTGTAGGCCCTTGTGGCCCCGTCGGTCCTTGAGCTCCCGTAGCCCCTGTGACTCCACTTTCTCCAATCGACCCTGATGGACCTTGTGGGCCTGTAGCTCCCTGAGGTCCAGGAGGTCCTCCCGATGACCCCGTGACTCCTACTGGTCCTTGAGGTCCCGTTGGCCCCCTCGTAACATCTGTGCTCAACACATTTTCCAACTTCTCATTTAGAATCCATTCTTTCTTTCCGATTACATTAATGGTGTCGCGAACGCTTTCATTAATTGTAAGTAGATCAGTAATCGAAGGTTGGAAGGTTGTTGACACTCCCGGAAGAGTTCCTAGAACATATTGAAGTTTTTCTCCTTCCGCATTAATAATGTGACTCAGACCTAACTCCTCTAATGCAATAGATGACAATAACAGATTGATCGCATCTTCTCTCGTAATCGAAATATTGGGTGAGATATTAGGAATATTTGCTTGTGACATCGTTTTAAGCCTCCTTGTGTCCATTCCTTTTATATTTAATCTTTAAATATGATCTACTAAACACAGACTAGTAAGGTCTATCATAATTGTATTATTGTATGTAAAATGCTAGAAAGGGTCACGACAGAAGACACGGAAATGTCGTGATCCTTATTGATAGTCTATGAGTACAACAAAAGCACAATTATTTTTCGATTCGTTGCAGATTGGGGTAGGTATCCTGCTTTCTAGATTCGGATACACTTCTTAGAAACTAAACTAAAAGTCACGGAGGAACTATGAACGTTTTAATCGTAGATGATGAAAAAGACATGTTAAAAATCTTGAAAGCTTACTTTGAGCGTGAAGGATACCCTGTGTTTCTCGCTGAAGATGGAGAACAAGCAATCGACATTTTTTACAGTAACAAAATTGACTTGGTTGTTTTAGATTGGATGATGCCGCACATTAGTGGTTTAAGCGTATGTAAAGAGATTAAAAAGAATAGTCATGTGAAAGTTTTAATGCTAACCGCTAAAAGTGAAGACGAAGACGAGTTAATCGCACTAGATATAGGAGCAGATGATTACATAAAGAAGCCCTTTCATCCTGGGATCTTATTGATGAGAGCTAAGAAGCTAATGCAAGAAGATAAAGTAGCGTACATTGGAGATATAAAAGTTGATTTTCAGGCAAAGAAAATATATAAAGCAGAGCAAGATGTACGAGCAACGAAAAAAGAATTAGATTTGATTGGTTGCTTTTTACGAAACAAAGGGCAGATCTTGACTCGAAAAGATCTATTAGATCTCGTCTGGGGAATGGATTATGTAGGGGATGAGCGGACTGTTGATACACATGTAAGAAGATTAAGAGAAAAAATTGGCTCCAATCTCATTAGAACTCATCGAGGGCTAGGGTATAGCTTGGAGAATGCGTATGAATAGACTCGGCAGAAAATTAGCTATTACCATTTCTATTTCTATTCTTTTACTTTTTACGCTCTCTATGTTGACTAACTACTTTCTTCTACCCCAGTACTATAAGTACCAGATTAAAAAAGAGTTACAAGCCGTTGCACATGAAATAGAAACGACTCCTACTCCACATTTAGAGGGATTCATTCATAACCTGGAAGAGAAATATAATGTAACCATTGTATATGAAAAGATTCTAGATAATGAAGATGATCTGAATTGGCAACTGCGCGAAAAGCTAGCAAAGAAAAAAATCAATCTAAATCGATTTTGGATTACCAAGGATACCTTACAAAAGGTAAAAGAAGGACAAAATCAGTATGTATTGTATGATCAAGGAAAGCTAAAGTCGAGTTTTTCGACAAGCTTGATCGAGAAGGACAATTTGATTATGGTTGTAGGTGTTTCGATTGTTCATTTCAGAGAAGCGGCTGAGGTAATTAACACCTTTATGATTTACACTTTTGGATTTGCGATTTCGACGCTACTCTTTTTAGTTTGGATATGGTCACGAAAGATTACGAATCCTTTGAAGGTATTAACGGATATTTCACAAGATATTTCTCGTCTCGATTTCAAAAAAGTGAATATAAAAACAGATGATGAGATAGAAGAATTGGCTGATAGCATTAACAAAATGAGTGATGAATTAAAAACAGCCCACAATGACTTGAAAAGGAAAAATCAAAATCTAAAACGGTTTATGTCAGATATTACACATGAATTGAAAACTCCATTGTCTTTAATGAAAGCATACTCTGTAGGAATTCAAGATGGGCTGGACGATGGTACGTATCTTCAGACGGTTTTAAGGCAAATCGATAACGTATCCTCCTTGATTGATGAGCTATTGGAGTTTTCAAGAGTTGAGCAGGAAGAATTAAAAAAGACGGATTTTGACTTAATCTCACTTGTCCACTCTTGTTTGGAGAAGTATCAGATCGAAATGAAACAAAAACAAATCTGTCTAGATATCCACAAAAAAATCAATCCATCCATTCGAGCTTACGCTGATCCTAGTAAAATCGAAAAAGTAATAAACAATCTAGTAAGCAATGCTATCAAATACACAGAAGGATCAACGATTCACATCAAATTGGATGAAATAAATGATCATGTTCTTTTCACAATAGAAAATCAAACTAGCCTGCCAAATCCAACGGATATCACCCGAATCTGGGAACCTTTTTACGTAGGCGAATTCTCTCGTAACAAAGATAAATCAGGAACAGGGCTTGGATTGGCAATCGTTCAATCTATTTTACAACGTCATCAAATAGAGTATGGGGTCAAACTATCCGATAAGACCATTCAATTTTACATCTATTTCCCAAAAGCTTGAGCCATCATAATAAAGAGAACTTGGTTTCCAGTCGATCTAGGAATCAAGTTCTCTTTATTATGGATCACGATACTTCAAAGGGTTACTAAGAGTTTTAGCAAGATTTTTTTATGGTGTGTAACAGTGATGTCACATTGGGGTTTTATAGTGATACCAACTGGAGGAGATTTCAACATGAAGCAGAAGATACAACGTTTGATCATTCCTATGGTGATCCTTTCACTTGTTATTACAAGCGTTACTATCTATTACACAAAAATTAATACAGTAAGCGCAACAATCAATCATCCTTTTGATTTCCAATATCGGGACTTTGGATTTGATGCAAACCCAGAAACAGGCGAGATTTTTATCAACAAAGATGGGGTGAAGGAAAGTGCATCTCTTCCTTTACCAAAGCAGAAAGTTGCGAATCTAAAAAAGACAAGCCAGTCCATTACTTGGAGTTATCCAGATAGTAAAATAGATTTCAAAATTGAAAAAAAGGATCATTATCTGGATATTAAATTAACCTCCACGGGAGCTACTGAGTTCGAGTGGCCAAGAGTTAGTGCAGATCACTACACGTTACCTCTAGGTGAAGGAAAATATATTCCAAGTAATGACCAGAGTTGGAAAGAGTATCTCAAAGATGAGAAAGAAATGTCATTTTCATCCAATTTTTCAATGAGATTCTTTGCACTAAATAACAAGAAGTATTCAATAGTGTACATCGCGGAAAGTATGTTTAATGATACCATTCGCTTCCAAGCCAAAGACCAAATTAAATTTAGTTTTGTTCATGAGTTTCCTTCTATTAACCCCAAGAAGGAATATGGTTTCCGTCTATATGTAACAGAAAACAATCCTGTAGAGATTGCTCAAGTTTATAAAAATTATGTTAAAGAAATGGGTCAGTTTAAAACACTTCAAGAGAAAGCAAAAGAAAATCCAAATATCGAAAAACTGTATGGAGCTCCTCATTTTTATTTATGGAATGACCATGCCTTCACGAAAGAAAATATCAATTTTGGGAAGTTAAAAACCAAACTAACGGATCCATTGATTTCTTGGATCGAACAACTCTTAAAACAATATACACAAGATGGTTCTACTGAATTTATGAAAACAATCAATCAAATAAAGAACCAAAATTATATGGACCAAGCTCAAAAAAATACGATTGTACGTTCACTTAATATCATTTTGAAGCTTGAGCAACTTTATAACAAAGATATTTTTCAAAATGTAGATGAAGAGTCAACGAAATTAATTCAAAACGGGATTAGCCACTTAAGCGAACAAGAGTTATACAGATTGAATAAAAAGCTACTGAAAAGTGTCTTAACCGATTCCATCGATGAAATCGAAGAATGGGGAAAAAAGGACACAGACATGATCCAAGATATGAAGAGCTCCGGAATCAAACATGCTTGGATCGGCTTGCAAAACTGGGCAAACGGATTAATGAACCCAGATTTAGTTCAAAAAGCGAATCAATCTGGATATCTAGTGGGTCCATACGATTCCTATCACTCGATTCACGATAAGAAAAACGTGGACTGGAATACAGCTTCTTTTGATGATCCTAGTTTATACGAACAGGCAACCATTACAAAGAAAAATGGCCAAAAAGAAAGTGGATTTTTAGGGAAGGGGAGAAAGCTGAATCCAACTCTATCATTACCGAGTGTAAAGAAACGGGTAGCAGGAATCTTAAAAAATGGCATTCCCTTTAATTCTTGGTTTATCGATTGCGATGCGACTGGCGAAGTATTTGATGATTACTCACCCAATCACATTACGACACAAGAACAAGATATGAAAGCAAGATTGCAGAGAATGAGCTATATTCGAGACGAAAAACAAATGGTAATTGGATCAGAAGGCGGCAATGATTTTGCTAGTAGTGTCATTTCATATGCACATGGCATTGAAACGCCTGTGATCAAATGGGGTGATCCAGACATGCGAGAAAATAAAACAAGCCCCTACTATGTAGGAGCATACTGGTCACCGGACGGCTCTATTCCTGAAAGGTATAGCAAATCAATACCCATTAAATCACAATATCGTTCTATTTACATCGATCCTGTGTATTCACTTCCTTTGTATAAATTAGTCTATAATGATTCTGTTATTACAAGCCATCATTGGGAGTGGGGAAGCCTCAAAATAAAAAATGAGGTCGGAAACCGCATGCTTAACGAATTACTGTATAATATTCCACCGCTTTATCATCTGGATCAGAATACATGGAGTAAAAACAAAAATATGATTACGTCCTATACAAACGCATGGTCTGCGTTTCATAAAAAAGCGGTTACAAAACCAATGACTCGATTCCAAACTTTATCCGAAGACCGTTTAGTGCAAAGCACCGAGTTTGGAGAAGATATGAAGGTAATTGTGAACTATTCTAATAGAGATTTTGACTATAACGGTGAGAAAATCAAACCCAAGACCGCTGTTCTATACGATAGGAATACGAAAAAAGTATGGGATGTATCTAAATATAGAGACTAAGTAGCTACCTAATCAATCAAATAGCGCAAGATGTATGGATGATTAAAAAATAGAGAGCGAGATTCTACCCATTCTACAAGTCGGGGGAACCTCGCTCTCATTACGCTTTCGCAAACGTAAGTACATATCCATTATTATCCGCAATCGCAAACTCAGTTGCCCCGTAGAATGTTGTATGCGGTTCATAGAGGACGTGACATCTCCCTTTCAGCTCCATATAAAGCTGCTCAAAATCATCCACGTCTATATACAGGCTTACTGACGGCTGTACTCTTGGGGCATCCAAAATCGGATATTCTTGAATCAAGCTTGCTCGTTGTTGAATCATTAAACTAAGCTTGTCCTTCTGTAGAATAGCAAACTGCAACTGTCCATTATCATTTGGCACAGATGTAACAAGCGAAAACCCTAAGATCTCCCGATAAAATGCTAATGCTTCCTCTACACTCTCCACCATCAAGTTCGTTGTCATGCCCTTATACATTTCAAACTACTCCTTTTATCTATCGTAATTTTCAATTTGTAATCAACACCATTAGTACAAAGTACAGCCAACAAAAACCAAAGGGGGGATTGTGTGATAGCTAAGCAATAGAACCTTTCATAGCATGGTACATTTTTTCTGCATACCCGTCTAATTGATCTCGTGACATGCGCAAACGTTCTGCGGAAGTACTATATCCTATTTCCACTTCCCCTACCCCCAAACCTTTGAAAATACCGTCTGCAAAATCGTGTAATGGTTCTACATGTGTACGAAGCCATTCCCCACCTAAATCAGTAGCAACTGCTGGTGGAACGACTTCAATCACTTCTACAGATGTATCAGAGAGCTGGTGCCTGAGGCTCATCGTAAAAGAATGGATTGCCGCTTTAGTAGCTGAATAAATGGGAGTAACAGCTAATGGGGTAAAAGCTAGCCCAGATGACACATTAATAATCGTCGCTTCTCCTTTTTCAGCAAGAAATGGTGCGAACAACATAGTAAGGTGGATAGGAGCCTCCAGATTTGCTGTAATTTCTTGATTGTAGTGGCTCCAATTATCCTTCGCGTCTGCTGTTAACACATTGAAGCGCTGTAGGATTCCGGCATTGTTGACTAGTACATTTACATCTGGATGATTCTTTACGACCCAATCAAATAGTGCAATCCGCTCAGATTCAATCGTCAAATCACATGTATACGTAATGAGACTTGAAAATCGCTCTTTCGCTTTTTGCAGAGCGCTTTCACGTCTACCGCAGATTAGTACTCTGTTCCCCATCTTGATAAAACGTTCTGCAAAAGCCAACCCGATCCCAGATCCTCCGCCAGTAATGAGGATTGTGTTTCCTGTCATTTTCATATAGACTCCACCTTTTGTTTATATAATTAGCCAAGCTAATCAATAGGGTAAAAAAATTATATATCCATTTTGATTAGTAATTTCAGCAACCGAGTAGCCTCTTCTTCTGTTAAATTGTTAGTGAGGTTCGCGCAAGTCTGCCAATAGTGAGGTAAAGCAAGGTTGAGAAGACGAAACCCTTCTTCGGTTATCGTAACATGAACCCTTCTTTGATCCTCGGGAATGATCGTTCTGGTAATCAACCGATGTTCTTCTAACCAAATTAGCTGTTTGGTTACAGATGCTCGCCTGATGCCCAGATAATCCGCAATTTCCGACGGCTGTAATGGCTGATCTACTCTCGTATTGAACAGTAGCATGAGCAAAGCAAATTTACTTTCAGATATCTGGAATTCTTTCAGCGTAACATTTATCGCATCTAGAACATCGTCAGATATTTGTAATAGCACTTCCCCTAAACGGGCCCTCGTATTAGGAGGGATGGTAATAGAATATTCTTCCACAAAAATACCCCTTCTACAACTAGTTTCCTTGGCTAATCAATATTATAGTGGTGAGAAAAAGAACTGTCAACAGAGAAAAATACTCAAGTGAATACCATTATATATACAAAAAGGAACCTCTTCTAGGAAGGCCCCTTTTAGGAATTCACCTGTGAGTAACCTCTCCTTTACATAAAGAAGGAGCCCCATTAGAGACCCTCACTTCAGCATGTCCAACACTATTCATCACATGGAAGGCTAGCCTAGCCCCTTTAAAAAACTATCTAACTTCTTCTACAGATCCCTGAAACTGAGTGCCCCCAAAAGAAGGAGTTACTTTAATCCTGTATTGGGTATTTTCGTACGCCCTATGGGTGATGGTAATATTTGTCCCACATTTTTTATCCTTGGTATCATACCAAATACCGTTTTTTTGTTGCTGTACCTTCATGCAGAGTCCCGCAGAACTACTAGGATCATTTTTATAGATATTCCAACGCAACTTTGAGTACGTTGTATTCATAGGTCCAAATGCCCCCTGATTCTCTGGATTATCAGAATACCAGGAACCATGATGTGTATCTCCAACAAAGGATGTTGCTGCAAACACGTCTACTCTAATCGATAAGGATAACACGAAAACGAAGAAACCAATCGCCCACTTCTTTCTCATGCCTTTCATTCCTCCTAATCAAATCTCTTCATCTCAATCTTCTCCATTGAGGCCGAATCACAAACATGAAAAAAGAGCCTCAATATAGAGAACTCCTTTATTTATCAATATATATTTTTCCTAAAACGAAAGAAAACCCTGCAACAGCCAACAGCAGGGTTTTTCGTCTTATCGGATTATGCCTTTTCTTTTCTCTGTATATTAATAATCGACATGAAATCCGCTTTCTGCTTTTTGATTTCCTCGCCATTCTTTCTCATAAACAAGAAGTAAACGAGGTACATCGCTAGCACAGCAGGCACACCATACTCCACATAGATCCTGGTAGCCTCATCAAACCAGTTACTTACAAATACCGTTACACAACAAATGAAGCCGAAGATCGGTACAAAAGGATACAACGGTGTACGATATTTTAAATTCTCCACTTTTCCACCCTGCGCAAGATATTTACGGCGGAAAAAGAATTGAGATGCACAGATCATGATCCAAGAAAGGATAGCAGTCATACCCGCAATATTCATCAAGCCTTGATATACTTTATCAGATGGTAAGAAGTAGGTTAGGAAAGAGAGCGCCGCCACTGCAAAACTGATTAATAGAGCAATGAATGGTACTCCGGAAGCATTAACCTTTCCAAGTGCTTTTGGCGCCATTTTGTTACCCGACAAAGAGTATAACATACGGCTTGCTGCATATAACCCTGAGTTGGCTACGGAAAGTAGAGCAATTAATACGACTGCATTCATAATGTCCGCGGCATAAGGAACACCGATTTGTTCGAGTGCAAAAACAAATGGACTTTCGAGTACGCCAGCTTGCTTAAACGGTACGATAGCATTTAATACGGTCATCGCAAGGCCAAAGAATAAGATCGTGCGCCAGACAGTTTGACGAATCGCGCGTGGAATAACACGTTCTGGATCTTTCGATTCTCCTGCTGCGACCCCAATTAACTCCGTTCCTTGGAAGGCAAAGTTTACGGCGAGCATCGTAACAAAGATAGAACCGATTCCCGTTGGGAAAAGTCCATCTTTTGTAAAATTAGAGAATAATGGGGCTGAACTTGCGCTTTTTATATCGATCAAACCAAATATAGCCGCTCCACCAATGAGAATAAATAATACCACCGCAGAGATCTTGATACTTGCAAACCAAAACTCCGCTTCGGCAAAACTACGTCCTGAGAATGCATTTACTAAAAACATCACAGATCCAAATAAAATGGACCAGACTACAATATGAATATCTGGAAACCAACGTTGCATAGCTCCGCCAATCATAACAAGCTCTAGGGCCACTGTGGCCGCCCAACCTAACCAATATAGCCAGCCCACTACGAATCCATGAGATGGACCGATAAAGCGGGTTGAGTACTCTTGAAAGGAGCCTGCTGTAGGCATCGCTACCGATAATTCACCCAAGCACAACATCACAAAATACATAATGAGTCCGCCAATTAGATATGCCAATACAGACCCAAGTGGACCCGCTGTTTGGATGGCATACCCTGACATGTTAAAGAAGCCCGTTCCAAGTACTCCGCCAAGTGCAATCATAAACAAGTGGCGGCTTTTCATAGAACGCTTGAGACCGTTCTGAGTTGTCTCCATCATGATTCGATTCCCCTTTATAGAAGATAATGTCAAAATAAATGATCGTGTCAAATTTATGTCATTTCATAAGTACTAGCATGATTTTATATTTATTTATATTTGTTGTATACAGGTTTTTTTTGTAAAATTTCTTACCTCTATTTTGCAAACGTTTTCATACCTTATATATCAGCACATGTGCTTTTCCATCGTATGTCTATTTATGTTTTGATGAATATGTATCTAATTCATATTTAACCATCTCCTCCATTCATGAAGGAGTATGCATTTGCATAAATTTGTCATTATCATTCACTAAGGATTCATTACTTTTCTAAATATGGATATTATATTCTGTATATAGGATAAAAAATTCACTTTCATGCCTCAAATCCATCCAAATGTAGAAAAGGTATCGTATATAATTTATAGATCATATTAATAGAAAAGAAGGTTTACTAATGGATAGAAAATCTAGATTTAGGAATAGAGCATTTGATTTCAAAAGGCGATTGCCCCTTGTATCAGTAGCCATAGTGGTAGGGATTACCCTCTTAATTGGAGCCTATATGCTCTACCTTCACAACGGAGCAGTAGGTGAGTTTAATAAAAAGATTAATCAAGTACAAAATCATAATCTGAAGTACGGAGAATTATCTGCTAAGTCTTCCGAAAGCTTTAAAAAAGAAAAGGACATGGTTCTCGCTTTAAAACCTGCAATCGAGGACAACAAAGATGGACTGAATCAAATCGTTACATTAATTGAAGAACAACAGAAAACAACCGCTCTTCAAAAAGTAGAGCTTACAAAAAGTAAAACCCTCTTCCCAGAGTTAAAGAAACAACTAAACGATCTCCCATCTGGTTATCGACCCTCTGCCTCTGAACTCATCTCTCAATTAGAGAAGACTACGAGTCTAAGAGAGCAGGTCTATCAGCAAAGCGAATTTGTATTAAAGCAAGAGCATGCCCTTTACCTCGAGCTCAGCCAAGGAAAGATGAGCACTCAAAAGAGCATGCAGAAAGAGTATGATAAATTAAATGAACTGATAAGCCAATTAGAGAATCAAATTAAAGAGGAACTAAAAGCTTATCAAGTATATTTTGATAAAACCAAGTAAACCTTGAAACAAACTCTTAGGTAACTTACATCGAAGGGAAAGGAGGATATTACATTGTTTGCTCTCTTCGATAATTTTTGCCTATGGACTTCGCTTACTGCCATTTTTTTGGCCCAGCTCGTAAAAGTCTTATGGAATTTCTCCCTACATCGAAAATGGAATTGGAGATGGTTCTATCTCTCAGGAGGAATGCCTAGTGGACACACCTCAGCGGTAACTTCACTGGCAACAGCAATCGGAATTACACAGGGCTTTCATACGACTTCTTTTGCAATCGCCACCATCATTGGTATCATTGTCATGTATGATGCCACAGGGGTTCGCAGGCAAGCAGGTATGCAGGCCCAAGCTATCAATCAGCTTATTGACGATTTCGCGGCCTTACTCCACGAAATTCGAACGTCCAAGTTAAATTTGGAGCATCGAAATCGGCTAAAAGAAATTTTAGGACACAAACCCATCGAAGTATTTGTCGGCGCTTGGTTCGGGATTTTTATAGCCTTGATGATGTACGTGGTTTGGTTTTAAAAAGGGCAAACAAAACAAAACAGCTCACATCTTGTTACAGTAACAAGATGTGAGCTGTTTTCATATTCCCTTCCGTTGATACTAAAACATCTTATATCCTTTGACTCGTAACGTTTGAATGGTCCATCCACTCGCAACAGCACCTACTAGCCCAGCGATTAACCATGAAATATCCACTAAATGTATGTGTTTCATCTGAAATGCAATATAGGCAACAAACCCTGCATACACGATAATGGGTAGCCAAGTCGTTTTAAGAATCATATTTAAAATAAAGCCAATACCAAAGAAGAAAACAAGCAACAGCACAATTGAAATGAGCAACTGTGGTATCGAAACCGGCATAGAAGCATCCATTGATCTATCCTCCGTTCAAAGCTTAATAACAAAACCAACTCTATCTTACTTAACCTCATTCTATGGGTCAACTCTAAAACGTTTGCGTTTTGGTAGTTTCTTTGGCACAATAAGGATGATCTTGTTCATAGTTGAACAAATAGGCTACTCAAAAAGTGAGGAATGAAGAATGAGACCACAACAAGGTAGACCATCCTTTACAGGGCGACCTGGAGCCGCTCCATCTTCTTCTGAAGGGACTCCACGTCCACAGTTACCAACCCAGTATGTAAATTTCTCTTTCTTTAAAGTAGATCCTGCTTGGCGTCGTCTCCCGCAAGAAGAGCAGGCGCAAGGGAAGGCAGAATTCGCATCCGTTGTAAAAGAATATCAAGGAATGAAAGGGAATTTTATTCTCTCTTATTCGATGGTGGGAATTCGCCCAGACGCAGAATTAATGCTTTGGAGAATTGCCGATAAGTTAGAGACATTCCAAAAAATGACCTCTGAACTCATGCATACTGGTCTAGGAAAGTATTTAACCATTACGTATTCGTATCTGTCGATTACCAAACGTAGTGTTTATGTAGATAAAATGGACCCTGAGCACCAAAATCCACGCACCCATATCATTCCAGGGCAATCTAAATACTTATTCGTTTATCCTTTTATTAAGACACGCGATTGGTATCAACTCTCCTTCCCAGCTCGCCAAGGGATGATGGATGAGCATATTCAAGTAGGAAGCCGTTATCCATCTGTTAAACTAAATACGACTTATAGCTTCGGGATTGACGACCATGAGTTTGTCGTGGCGTTTGAAACCGATGATCCGAAAGACTTCTTACAATTAGTACAAGACCTTCGTGAGACCGAGGCAAGTCGCTATACATTGCGTGATGTACCGATGTTTACTTGCATTTCACACTCTGACATTACGGACGCATTAAACACTTTATAATAATTAGCACAGCAAAAGCACCCTCCATCGAGGAGAGTGCTTTTTGATTTGTTTACTTATAGTTTCCCTTTACGGAGAACGAGTGAAATTCCACCCAATAGAAATAACCAACGAAGATCGATTAGTTTCTTCATAAAGCTCGCTGAACCACCAAACAACTTTTTGGATCCCACAACTCCAATCGCTACACGATTTCCTAGAGAAGCAACCGTTCCCTTAGGTGCATATTGAAATGCGTGAACACTTTCCCCCCTCATTAATTGAGGCAAGTGCTTTCCAAGGTATTGGCCTTGTTGAGTAGAAATCTGTGCCGTTGGAGGGTACGGACGCTCGCCCTCTTTTGGGATGACTAATGAGCTATCACCTAACACATAAATGTTATCATGACCTGGTGCACGTAAATTTTCATCTACTTTCACACGGCCGCGCATAGTCTCAATGCCTGATTCCTCAACCAGCTTGTTACCACGCACTCCACCAGTCCAGACAACAGTAGACGATTTAATCTCTTCTCCGCCTTTTAAAACAACCCCATCTTTTGTACACTCTTCAATCGGTACGCCAAGGTAGAATTCTACACCTTTTCCTTTTAGGTATTCTACAGCGTAGTCAATAAGTGCTTGATCAAAGCCAGGTAGCACAGTTGGTGCTGCTTCAATATTTACAATCCGTAGCTTTTCTTGTGGAAGATCGTATTCACGGCAAAGTTCTGGGAGTCGATCTACCAACTCACCAACATACTCAATCCCTGTAAATCCTGCTCCACCCACAACAATCGTAAGATACTCTTCTTTTGGATCATTTTTATAGCGAGCAAACATATATTCCATATGCTCACGGATCATGCGAACACTGTCGATGTTGCGGATAAAGAAGGCATTTTCCAAAAGACCTTTGATTCCAAATGTCTCTGGGGCACTTCCCAGCCCAATCACTAAGTGATCATAATCCAAGGTATGATTTTCCAAGTATACCTTATTTTCACTTGGATTGATCGAAGTTACACGATCTACCACAAAGTTTACGCGGTTTGTATTGATCACGGACGCGATGTTTACACGTGCGTGATCATGATGAGCCGTACCAGCTGCCGGTTTATGCAACTCGGTAGTAAAGTAATGATAAGGGTTTTGGTTCACCAATGTAATCTCCGCATCAGAAGCCCCTAGGCTTCTCGTTAAACCCTTCACAGTCATAAGACCACCATAACCTGCACCTAGAACCAGAATCTTAGGTGTTGCCACTATTCATCACATCCATTTACTTATTACACATACCAAAATATGTTTATTCTCTCACAAACTAAGAAATGTAGGCCCAACAACGAGTTCCTTATACTAATTACCAAACCTTATCATATGACCTCTTTAGACATTTGGCAAGGGATTTTGTATATATTGTGTCCGTTATTTTGTTTTATAGCCACGAAAAGATTATTTTAAAATGCTAAGCGTTTTATCTATCCAATACGGAAATAAGTAAGAAAAGCAGTTAATTTTCTGGTATAATGTTTCTAAGTTTTTTTTATATTCCAAATCAATTAACCCTTGGAGGAAAAGTCCTTGATTCCTACAGATATTACAATTATTGGCGGAGGACCTACTGGACTATTTGCTGCCTTTTATGCGGGAATGCGAAAGTCTTCGGTCAAAGTAATCGAAAGCATGCCTCAACTAGGCGGACAGTTATCGGCTCTGTATCCAGATAAATACATCTATGATGTAGCTGGGTTTCCAAAAGTGACAGCGCAAGAACTTGTCGATCAGTTAATCGAACAAGCCTCTATATTCAAACCTGAATATTGTCTAGATGAGAAAGTAATGGAAGTTCATAAGAGAGATGAACAATTATTTGAGATCGTCACCAATCAACAAACACATTATTCCAAATCCATCATCATTACAGCAGGCTGTGGTGCCTTTGAACCAAGACGTATTTCACTCCCAAATGCAACTCGATTCGAGCAAACGAATCTTTTTTACTTTGTAAACGATGTTTCGCGCTTTACGGGACTGGATGTGGTCATCGCCGGGGGCGGAGACTCAGCCTTAGACTGGGCCCTTATGCTCGAACCCGTTGCCAAAAGTGTTACGTTGGTCCACCGTCGAGATAAATTCCGCGCTCATGAACATAGTGTCGAACTACTCGAGCAGTCCACTGTACAGGTCATTACACCGCGAGAAATTACAAAGTTACATGGTGGGAGCCAAATTACTTCCATAACTCTCAGCAACCAGAAACTAGGGATCACAGAAGAAGTCCATGCAGATGCTCTTATTATAAGTTATGGTTTCGTTTCCTCATTGGGACCTATTGCAAACTGGGGCCTACAAGTAGGAGATGACGGAATCCTAGTTAATTCCAGTATGGAGACCAATATTTCGGGAATCTATGCGGCTGGGGATATCGCGCATTATCCAGGGAAGGTGAAGTTAATTGCAGTCGGATTTGGTGAAGCTCCGACCGCAATTAATCACGCGAAACGATACATTGACCCTGCGGCAAAAGTGCAGCCGGGACATAGTTCGAGTATGTCGTTTTAGATATAGTCCATTAACAGACTTTCATCTCACCATGTATGAATCCACATCATTTTGGAAGCCTACTAAATATCATCTTCTCCTAAGATAAGGTAGGTTCCAAAACGTGTCCTATATGTGCCCACTCTGCAACGGATTTACCAATCAAATTTCCGAAACGTGCCCACTCTGCACTACTTTACTAGTCGATTATGGACCGATTTCCTTTCTAATGGGCAACTATAGCCCTTATGAAGAAATCGATCAGCTGAAGACGACAAATGGATACTCTGACCTAGAGAATCATCAATGTCCTCACCAACTCTACTGTCCTACATGTGGTTATACCATGATCGATATCGTCTTAGAGCACGGAGAATAGCTCTTAGCAACAGGAAAAAGCTTTCATTCAGATAACCACCACTTCTGAATGAAAGCTTTTTCTCATTTTTATTAGCAATCTCCTGGTTTTCCAGCCTCTGTTGCTGTTCGGAATGATGAACCACAGCCACAGTTTGCGATCGCATTAGGATTTTCAATGCTAAAACCGCCACCCATCATGGACTCTTTATAATCGATAACGGTTCCAGCAAGAATGGGGCGACTCGTTTCATCAATAATTACTTTCACCCCATGTAGATCAAGTACCGTATCACCTGGGTTTTGCTGTTCATCAAAACCCAAACTATATGAAAGACCACTGCAACCGCCTTGGGTAACACCTACACGCAAGAATTGTTGCTCTGGATTATCTGTATCAGTTAACATTTCTTTGACTTTAAGTACAGCTTCCTCTGTTAATATAATCATTGGAATTCACCCTCCTGTAGATCCAGTATACTTCTCAGGAGAAGAACAATTCAAGCTACTTACAAAGGATTAGCCTACATATTGATACATTTCGATGGCTGAACATTCTTTCACATGAATATGATTTTTGCGAATTTTGTAGATATTTTTCTTCTTACCTCCGCACATGCGATGCCATTCGTTATGAAGTTGATCAAGTTCAACACTCAGCTGATAAACAATCGGGTGACCGATTCCCATTATTTTGGCTGTGTCTTCCATTTTCAGTCTAACTACCTCAATCTGTTCCTCTAGTTTCCGCTTCAACAACGGAAACCCCCCCTTTATACTTCTAAAAGTGGACTATCTACCATTTTCTAGTATACACCATTCCTCCGACAAAACGGAACCACTTTTTTACATTTTTTTCTAAATTGTTATTTTCTGTATGATTCATACAGACAAACAGTGACACGAAAGGTAGTACCTGACCAAATTCCCTCTTTCTTCGATACCAATTACATCTTTCGTTCGATTATGTTAGAATGAGGTCATCTTTCAAAGTCGAAAATCGTTATTGAGCTTATCAATATCATAGCATGTTTCGTCTTATTTTTTATGGCTTGAGAGGGGAAGAAGTCAAAATGGATACCCGATTCCAGGAAATTGCAGACAAAGTACGCCATAGCGAGCGTTTAACTCTACAAGATGGTTTGTACTTATATGAAACGCCAGATCTGCTCTCGATCGCACAGTTAGCTAATGAAGTAAACCTGAGCCGTAATGGTAAAAAGGTGTACTTTATTCAAAATATGTACATTAACCCCACGAACGTATGTGAAGCAAAATGTTCATTTTGTGGGTTCCGCCGTGATCCAGGAGAAGAGGGCGCTTATACGATGTCTCCTGAGGAACTATTAGAATATGTCGGACACCGAATGACAGATAATATTCGTGAGTTTCATATAGTAGGTGGGCACAACCATGAAGTGCCATTTGATTACTATCTCGATACCATCTCGATTTTAAAAAAGAATTATCCAAATGTAACTATAAAAGCATATACAGGGGCTGAAATTCAATTTTTCGCGAAGATTAGTGGACAATCTCCTGAAGAAGTTCTGCGCGCTCTTGTAAACGCCGGCCTAGATACCATGCCTGGTGGTGGGGCTGAAATTCTTACCGAGCGCTATCGAGAAAAAATGAGCCCCGATAAAGCAAGCACTGATGAATGGCTAGAAGCGCACCATATTGCTCATAATCTCGGATTAAAGACACATGCTACCATGCTATACGGCTCAATCGAGACAAAAGAAGAACGCCTCATCCATATGATGCGAGTACGGGAGCTACAAGACGAAACCAATGGCTATCTCGTATTTATCCCACTTGCTATGCAGCCACGTAGCATCAACGCAGGAATTCGTCGCCGAACATCCGCGATGGATGATATGCGTACTCTTGCCATTAGCCGCCTCATGTTGGACAACTTCCCACACGTGAAGGCCTACTGGATCAATATCGGCACACAGCTTACTCAGCTATCCATGCATTATGGAGTTTCTGATATCCATGGGACTCTAGTGGAAGAACGAATTAGTCATGCCGTCGGAGCGCTTACTCAAAGTGCATTGACCCGTGATGAACTCGTCTGGCTGATTCAGGGGGCAGATCGAATCCCAGTGGAGCGTGATACATTCTATAATGAAATTAAAGTGTTCGAACCTGCACTCAAGAAGTAACGATTGTTTTCATAGGAAGAGGAGATGGCCTCCCATAGCCATCCCCTCTTTTTTTGATCCCTAAAAACGAATCTCCATCTCATCGATTGCCTTATGAATTGCAATGAGTAGCTCCTCGGCTGTATCGGCTTTGATCATATCGCCATTGACTAGCGCATAAGGCTGTGTGGCACAAATTCCGCAGTATCCTAGACATCCATAATCCAGCACATCATAATCGAGGTTCGTTTCGAGCTTCTTTTTTACTTCTGCTAACTCTGGAGTTACGTTGTTTACACAAAACTCAATGAGTGGCCGCACGTTCCTCTACCCTTTCACTCTTCAAATCGGTTTTACACCCAGATCCTCTATATATTGATACAATGCCCTTAATTTCGGATTCCCCTCCGCGAGAATTTCATCTTGAATCACCACAACAGGATACCACAAATTCTCCTCGATAATACGGTTAGAAAACGCTTGATCCTTCTCACTTTCAGGAGCACAAATATCGATATAGCGAACTTTTACCTGCTCTCCATATTTTCTCAGCAAAGCGGCTTCAAGCCAACTAGCTGTTTCGACAGCAGAAGGTAGGGTAACGCAACTGGAACAATTTTCTTTTGTCCCATATACCAAAACCTCAATTATGGACGTTTGATTCACACGTTACTCCCCGCAATCACTTCCATTGCTTGTGCTAAATCTTGGATCAGATCTTCTACATCCTCTACTCCAACACTAATCCGAATGAGACCGTCTGTAATCCCTAGTTCAGCACGCCTTTCTGCTGGAATCGATGCGTGAGTCATGCGAGCAGGTACCGAAATCAAGCTTTCCACTGCTCCTAAACTCTCAGCCAAAGTAAAATATTTTGTTTTACTTAAAATGTGATCCGCGCGCTCTTCACTTCCTACATCAAAGGAGATAATCCCACCATATCCTCTCGCCTGCGTGCTTGCCATTTCATGCCCCTTGTGGGTTTCAAGTCCTGGGTAGTAAACCTTGCTTACTTGATCTTGCTTGGAGAGCCACTTTGCTAATTGAAGCGCATTCTCTTCATGCGCTTTCATCCGCAATCCGAGTGTCTTTAATCCTCTGATAAGCAGCCACGAATCCTGTGGTCCAAGTACCGCCCCGATTGAATTTTGGACAAAATGCAACTGCTCACCTAGTTCTTCTTCTTTTACTGCTACTAAACCAGCAACCACATCACTATGTCCACCTAAATATTTCGTAGCACTATGAAGAACAATATCTGCACCTAAATCAAGTGGGTTTTGCCAGTATGGAGTTAGAAAAGTATTATCCACGATACTAAGCAAATTATGTTTTTTTGCAATGACTGCAAGCCCTTTTATATCTGTCACTTTTAGTAATGGATTACTTGGCGTTTCCATATAGATCGCTTTCGTATTAGGGCGAATCGCCGCTTCTACATTAGATAGTACACTTGTGTCTACTAGCGTACTTTCAATTCCAAATCGGTTAAAGACGTTGCTTAATACGCGATACGTCCCGCCATAAATATCATCTCCAACTACTAGATGATCTCCTTGACTAAACAAACTAACAATCGTTGAAATTGCGGCCATACCTGATGAAAATGCAAACCCACGGGTTCCATTTTCCAAGTCTGCAATTAATACCTCAAGCGCATGACGCGTTGGATTGCCTGTCCTGGAATATTCAAATCCTTTATGATTTCCTACTCCATCTTGTTTATAAGTCGACACTTGATAAATCGGAACACTTACAGCCCCCGTATGTTCATCTCCAAAAATCCCACCGTGAATTAATTTTGTATCCATTCTCATCTTACTTACACCCCACCTTGATAGATTTTTTTACTTAAATATCGGTCCGAACCATCTGGAAATATCACCACAATTCTCGTCCCTGGCACTGCTTTCTTCGCCTCTTCCAATGCAGCATAATAAGCAGCTCCTGACGAACTACCGACCAATAATCCCTGCTCACGTGCTAGGTCTGCCACCAGCCCGAAGGAATCGACATCATCTACTGTGTATATTTGATCAACTAAGTCATGTTCAAAGTAAGGAGGTATAAATTCTAATCCAATTCCCTCTGCCTTATGAGGACCTACTTCTCCCCCACCTAAAATCGAGCCCTCTGGTTCTACTATTACCGCTTTCACTTTTGAATCTTTTTCTTTTAGATACTTCGCGATCCCGACAAAGGTTCCTGCTGAACCCGCGCCTGCTACGACAATGTCTACTTTGTTATCCAGTTGCTCCCAAATCTCAGGGCCTGTCGTCCCATAATGGATTTTTGGATTCGCTGGATTCGCAAACTGTTGGGGCACATAGGAACCTGGAATCTCCTCCGCCAATTCTTGACACTTGCGAATCGCTCCCTTAATCCCCTCTTCAGTCGGTGTATTTACTACCTCTGCACCCAATGCTCGCATTAACTCTTGCTTTTCCTGAGAGAACTTCTCCGGAACTACGAACATGACTCGATAACCAGTTCCGATAGCCGCTAATGCCACTCCAATCCCAGTATTTCCTGCAGTAGGTTCGATAATGGTCCCACCTGGTTGCAGTTTCCCTGTTCGCTCTCCCTCCGCAATTAATGCCATGCCCAAGCGATCCTTCACACTGCCTCCCGGATTCATAAACTCCAGCTTGGCATATACTTCAATCCCGGTTGGAATACGGGAATCATGTAGTTGAACAATCGGGGTTTGTCCGATTAACTCTTTCACATTTTGGTATATCTTTTTCATATAGTACCTTCTTCCATAGAATTAAACATTTTTAAATAAAGTAAACTTATATTTATCTTATCAATTTACTAGGGGTAAAAAAAGAGAGAGATTTTATAGGAAAACAACCCGATAATCTCCATTGCTTTTCATTTAAAAAAGACCTACAATAAAGAAAGCTAACTAATTAAGAACAATTCTCACCTGTGAGGGATTGTTGACTCGAAGGGAGTATGACAAATATGACTTTAGAAGAACGCGTACAAGAGGTTTTAGATAAATTGCGTCCATATATCCAACGTGACGGCGGAGATGTAGAACTAGTTGAAATCGAGGATGGCATCGTTCGCGTACGCCTGCTTGGCGCTTGTGGATCTTGCCCAAGTTCTACGATTACCCTAAAAGCAGGAATTGAACGTGCATTGATGGAAGAGATTCCAGAAGTACGTGAAGTAGAACAAGCACTTTAATCGTATAAGGAAGGCTATCTAGTAAAATCATGAACTAGATAGCCTTTTTTCTTTGTTTATCTATTTATTTTCTATCTACGAGTCGATTTTGTATCAAAAGCATCCCGCAAACCATCTCCGATGAAGTTAATGGATAATACGGTTAAAACAATCAGAACACCAGCAGGAATCCATTGCCACGGTCGCTCTGTCATAATGGTATAATCCATACCATCGTTTAGCATACCTCCCCATGCAGGAGTCGGATCAGGAATACCGAACCCTAGGAAGCTTAGTGCTGCTTCGATACTAATCATCTGTGCCATCAAAAGAGTTGCATTTACGATGATCGGTGCAATCGCATTCGGCATCATATGCCTAAAAATAATACGGAAGTTTTTATTACCGATTGCTTTTGCACTTTGTACATATTCCATCTCACGAAGTGATAAGAAGATTCCCCTTACAAGACGAGTCGTTGTAGGCCACGATGTTAACGCTAAGGCTGTAATCAGTAGCGGAACAGTAGTCTTCTCAAAAATAGAGATTAAGAAGAGAACAAACACGAGGAAAGGGAAGTTCAACATTAAGTCTGTAAATCTCATCATGAGACTGTCTACTTTCCCTCCAAAATAACCAGCTATCGATCCAAATGTAATCCCGATGACAACGGTAAAGAACATGGTACAAAAACCAACTACTAGAGACACACGGCCACCCGTAACCAAGCGAGAATAAATGTCATAGCCCATCGAGTCAGTCCCTAAAAAATGCTCACCACTCGGAGGTAAATCTTGACTCGTAAGGTCTGTCAATTCTGGATTATGTGTGGTTAACCAAGGAGAAGCCACGGTTAGAAGCACAATGATAGAAAGAACGATCAAGCCCACAAATGCCATTTTATTCTGCAAGAATCTTTGAAAGCCTAGCTTAAAGGGAGATGCGTGTTTCTCTTCCTTCAGATTTTTCCTATTTCCTAATTCAACACTAACCTTCATATGAGTCACCTCCTAATCGTATTTAATTCGTGGATCCACAAATGCATATAAGATATCTGCAATTAGATTCCCCATGAGAACCGCCATAGAGGTCATCATCGTGATCGCCATCACAACAGGATAATCCCGAGTTGTAATGGACTGTATATATAATTGGCCCACTCCTGGAAAGCCAAAAATAGTCTCTGTTATGATCGCACCACTTAGCAAGAGGCCCAGATCAATTCCAAATAGGGTAACGAGTGGAATCAATGCATTGCGCAATACATGCTTCCGTAAAACTTTACTCTCCGAAAGCCCCTTTGAACGAGCTGTTCTCGTATAATCCTGTGCTTTCGCATCTAGAACACTTGCCCTGACATAACGATTGTACTGAGCAATATTAATGATCGCTAACGTCATAGCAGGCAAAATAACGTGATGCAATCGATCCATTATATATTCTAGACCCTCATATCCAGAGGCTTCTGTCTCCGAACCACTGTACGGAAACCACCCTAACTGAAATCCAAATAAATAAATTAATAATAGCCCTGCAAAAAATGATGGCATCGAAAACCCGATGAAGGAAGCACTGGTAAGGGTATAATCCAATTTGCTATAAGGTTTATTGGCTGAAAGGATCCCTAACGGTATCGCAATTATATATGTAAAAATTAACGCAACGACTCCAAGAAATGCGGTTTTCCCTATACGTTCACTCAGTAAATCCTGAACTAACACTTTCTTATCAAATGAGACTCCAAAATTCCCTTGTAGAAAATTTTTAGCCCAAAAGAAAAACTGTTCCACAGGTGGTTTATCAAGCCCGAAATCTTCTTTTAGTTTAGCAATATAGTTGGCATCTGTGTGTTGGTCTAGTTTACCAGCTAACGGATCTCCCGGTGCTAATTGCAACAAGGTAAACAGAATGATCGAAATAAGAACAATCATTGGAATCGTTACAAGCAATCGACGAGTAACATATTTAACCAAGCTCTTCACCTCTCTCTACTGATAATGAAAGACGTGTAGCCGTGCAGACTACACGTCTTTCATTTCAAAGCTGTATATCGACTACTTCACATCCCAGTCCACGAAACTTGGATGCCCTAACGCTCCACGGTAGTCGTACTGGACTCCGGTCATACGCTTGTTATAAGCATCGATAATATTTTGAGAGTATAACAGAACAACTGGAGAATCTTGTTGGAAGATCTTCGTCCAATCCTTAATCAATGCTTTACGACCTTCTTTAGTAAATGCTTTTTGATCGTACATAGAAACACCGATTGATTTATCACTTTCTGGACTCTTCCAGCGGTAGTAGTTTGACTCAGCTGTAGAGCCATAGATGTTTTTAGGGTTTGGATCTACATCTGTTGTCCAACCCATCAACCACATTTCCATCGTTTTATCTGCTTTTTGTTGTACCACTTCAGCTAGAGCGGCGAAGTCTTTCGGTTGCTTAAGATCAATTTTGATACCGGCCTTTTCTAAATCTTCTCGAATCAACTTAGCTGATTGTTCACGCACTTGGTTTCCTTTAGGAAATTCTAATGAGAGTACATATGGCTTACCCGATGGATCTTCTACAAATCCATCTCCATTTGTATCTTTGTAGCCTGCTTCAGCTAGAAGCTCTTTCGCCTTTGCGGGATCGTAGGAATACTCAGCATCTAGATCCTTGCTGTAAGCCCAACTCTTAGGAGAAACTGGAGTACTGAGCAATGTACCATGACCTTTTAAAAGACCTGTTACCATCTGTTCACGATTGATCGCATATGCAATAGCTCGACGCACTCTTTTATCTGTGAGTTTTGGATGGTCTGTTCTAAAACCAAGGTATTGATACCCAAGATCGGTGTCTTCTACAAGCTCAACATCCTTAAAACCTTTGATGGTTTCAAAGCTACCAGGCTTAATCCGCGAAACCATGTCCACTTTTCCTTCTTTCAGCGCCCCAATCGCTACATCTTCCTGAAGCACTTTCCAGACGATTTGATCTAACTTTGGCTTTCCTTCCGCAGCACCATAGAAATTCTTATTCTTCTCCAGCACTACAAACTCTCCAGCCTTAATTTCTTTAATAGTGAAAGGACCACTTGTTACAATATTTTCTGCTTTTTTCACCGCTGGGTCATTCTCAAGTGTTTTAACTGGCTTGTTCTCAAAAATGTGTTTTGGCATAGGTGTACTAAACACCTTGGTGCTAAGATCACGAGCATCACTCTTCTCAAAGGTAACTTCTAAGTTGTAGTCGTCTACCTTTTTAATTCCTTCGATATCCTGAGCTTTCCCCTCGCGGTACTCTTTTGCACCCTTGATGGACTCCACATACTCAAAACGGGAACCGCTATATTCCTTGTTGGCGATAAACTTCCATGTAAAGATCACATCGTCCACTGTAATTGGCTTGCCATCTGACCATTTTGCATTCTGACGCAATTTGATAGAAACGCCATCTTTTTTCTCGGACTCTTTCCAAGATTCGGCTAAGTCAGGAATGCTCGTTTCTAGTTTTTCATCCTGTTTCCACAAGGAAGCAAATGTTTGGTCAAGGATATAGGCATCATACACACTGTCATAAAGTGCGGGGTTAAATTTCCCATCAAATGTACTGTTCATCGTTGCTGTAATGGATTTCTTTTTTGCCCCGTCGCCGGAAGATTTGCTCCCACAAGCAGTTGCGAAAACGGAGAGACCCATCACGACTGCAAGAGAGAGAATACCGATTTTACGTTTCTTCATGCTTTTTCAACCTCCTAATGATATGGAAAAAAATAATTTAAAATCCTCCGAAGTCCCTTCGAGGCATCACCCCTTTGATAGATTCCGTTCTACTAATCGTAGAGGTGACACGCTACATAATGTTCACTGCCAAGATGCATCATCTCTGGACGCTCCACCTTACAACGATCAAATGCTTTTGGACAACGTGGATGAAATGCACATCCTTGTGGCGGATTAGCCGGACTCGGGACATCCCCCTCTAAAATAATTCGTTCGCGCTTTAGACGTGGATTAGGGATCGGCACAGCAGACAGAAGCGCCTGCGTATACGGGTGAGCGGGCTGTGTATATAGCTCCTCTTTCGGGGCAATCTCTGCCATACGACCGAGGTACATTACTCCCACACGATCTGAAATATGACGTACCACGCTTAAATCGTGAGCGATGAAAACATAGGCAAGTCCAAACTCTTGTTGCAAATCCTCCATCAAATTTACAACTTGCGATTGAATGGACACATCTAATGCTGAGACAGGTTCATCTGCCACAATTAACTTGGGCTGTAGAGCAAGTGCCCTAGCGATCCCGATCCGTTGTCTTTGACCACCTGAAAATTCATGTGGATAGCGGCCGCCAAAGCTTTTATTTAACCCTACCGTATCCATAATCTGAAGAACACGATCCTGACGATCTTTCTTTTCACCAATGTTATGAATATTGAGAGGCTCCTCAATTAGCTGCTCTACTGTCATCTGGGGATTTAGGGATGCGTATGGATCTTGGAACACCATTTGTAAATCGCGACGAGCTTTTCTCAAAGACTCACCCTTTAATGTAGTAAGATCGACGCCATTAAAAAGGATCTGTCCATCTGTTGGTTCCATCAACCGAAGGAGCGTCCGCCCAGTTGTCGATTTACCACAACCAGACTCTCCAACTAGGCCAAAGGTCTCACCTTTTTTTACATAAAAACTAACTTGGTCAACTGCCTTCACGTCACCCACTTTACGTTTGAAGAGACCACCCTTAATAGGGAAATATTTACTTAATTTCTTTACTTCTAATAGGTGGTTACTCATGGCTGAACGTCCCCTTCTCTGGATGATACAAGAAGCATCGTACTTGATGGTGATCTCCTACACGATATAAATCAGGTGCATGGTCAAAGCAGTGATCCATCGCTTTATCACAGCGGGGCGCAAAACGACAACCGATAGGAAATTCATCTGGAGTAGGCACGTTTCCTCGGATGGAGTAAAGTCTTGTTTGGTCTGCTTCCAAATTGGGAACCGATTTCAAAAGGCCTTCAGTGTAGGGGTGGGACGATTTCTCAAAAACATCAAATACACTTGCTTCCTCCACTACTTTTCCTGCGTACATAACCACTACACGATCTGCCATCTCAGCTACTACACCCAGATCATGCGTAATCAATAAAATCGATGTCTCAAATTCTGCTTTTACACCTCTCATCAATTCAAGAACTTGCGCTTGAATCGTTACATCAAGAGCAGTAGTAGGTTCATCTGCAATCAATAACTGCGGATCTGTGGACATAGCCATCGCAATCATGACACGTTGCCGCATACCACCAGATAATTGGTGTGGGTACTCGTTCATAATATCTGTGGCACGAGCAAAACCCACTAGCTTTAATCGCTCAATCGCTCGCGCTTCCGCCTCCTTTTTACTGAGCTTATGATGGAGGATCAATCCTTCTGTCATCTGATCCCCGATTTTGAGCACAGGATTGAGAGAGGTCATCGGTTCTTGAAAAATCATCGCAATCTTATTTCCACGAATTTTACTAATATCTTCAACTGACTTTTTAGTCAGATCATTTCCCTCAAACATGATTTTCCCCTGTGCAACTTTCCCTGTACCTGGCAATAAGCCCATAATGGATAGGGAGGTCATACTCTTTCCACAGCCAGATTCTCCTACTAATGCAAGCGTTTCCCCCTTATTCATCGAGAAACTAATATCGTCGACAACCGTAACTACACTTTTTGTATTCTGGAACACTGTTTTTAAATTCTCAATTTGAAGCAAAGCCTGCGACAATCCTATCCCTCCAATTCTAAAAGAAAGAAATAAATATGTAATCTAATTAATTAGATATAACAAAATATAAAGTGCTATATTTCTATTCTGATAAATAATATGAAACTTATGATATACGGAGATTACCCGAATCTGGAAAAAACATTTCGTTAGATTAACACTAAATCTCCTGCTAATTGTAACAAATTTTATTTGATTTCTTTTTATATTGCAATAGGTCTTACTTATCTTTTAGAAAAAAATTTCACTTAATTATTTAGATTCTCGTAGTTTCGGTAAGTTGAAATTTTTATAAAAAAGAGATATTTCGTATAGTATTTTACTTGGGATTCTTATTAATTTGCATCCATTTTAAAGAGTACTCTGGACCGTACGGATGATAAACAATACCCTGTACATACGGTTTTTGAAGTCTAGGGATCACTCTTTGATACAGCGGAATCACTGCTTTATCCTGATAGGTTAAAATATTCTCTGCCTCTGCTATGAACCTAGCTTTCTTTACTGGATCGATTTCCTCATGAGCTTGAGCCACCAATCGATCATACATTGGGTTAGAATATCCAGTTGTGTTTTCTATAGCTTCGGTCGTAAAGATATCGAGAAATGTGAGTGGGTCATAATAATATGATTTCCACAAATTTACTATTAAATCTAAACCATGTCCCTTCATTTGCTCCCGAATGTCTTTTGCTTGTATTTCATTCGTGGTGCAAGCTTGGCACACTTTTTCTTGGAACGCTTCACAAACTTTCTTCACCTCTGGTTGATCAATGCAGGTAATTACATTAGATTTTGTTGGACTAGTGAAATTTCCTTTTTCATCTTTTTTTAACAAATCACTTCGTTGATAAGTAAGATCAGGTATAATACTCCCACTCTTTACTAACGAAGTGTAGTCCATTAATCTCTCAACTGCAGACACATAATATTTCTTTGTATTCCCATCTAGCTTCGGGTTTACATACAGGTAGTAGATGGTGGTTCGAGGAACTGTCACCATGTCACTTTTGATAGTCGCTTCGTCCATTTTACTATGCATCTGCATAAGATCCACTTCGTTAGATACATATTTATTATCTGAATCCCTATTATTCTTACTAACAAACATGATAAAACCGTTACTTTTCACCGTTTGATGATCCCAGTAGCTACTATTTTTCACCGCCACTAATTTGTTTAATGTAAAAGATTCTAACTGAAAAGGTCCATTAGAAACCAATGTTCTAATGTCACTTCCGAATACATCGCGATACTTTTCATATAGATCTTTTCGCTGTGGAAACATAGCACTATTCGTCGTCAATGATAAAAAATTTGGATCTGGCTTGATCAACGTTATCGTCAATTTATTATCGTCTGAAGCCACAATTCCTTGCTCGACCTTTCCGTCTTTAAAGCCTTTTATATTCTTAAATAGATAACTATTTTTTGAGCTTTTAGGATCCACAGCCCTCGTCCAAGCAAAGATAAAATCCTCTGCTGTGACCGGTTGACCATCACTCCATTTCGCATTCTTTCGAAGTGTAAACACATAGGTTTTGTAGTCTGGACTCACTTCCACTTTTTCAGCCATACCGTAAGTTGGTTTGCTATCTTTATCTAATCTCATAAGCCCTTCCATAAGATTATGTAACACATTTTGGGTACTTTGATCGTTTACTAACGCACTGTCTAAATTGCGTACCTCTCCCGTCTCCACGATTCGTAACATATTCGGAATCTGCGACTCTTCCACTAGAACTGAAGAATCATCTGCTCCTTTTTCCATAGCAAAGAAGCTGGTATAAACCAAAATAATCACAATCGCAATCACAGCTAACTTACCTAGCTGATAATAGTGTTCCCTCGGCTCTTTTTCACTCCATTTGTTGACGAAAGCTTGTTTTAATTGCTCAAACCCTTTATATGAAATGGATTTACCTATTTTCGTTATGTAATGAATAAACCGCTTAAATCGTGTCATGTAGCCTTCCTCCTTTTCGTCTGGAATTGATGGCTCATATCTTTTCATTATAATATAAATTTTTTGAATATGAAATAGATCAACCTATTCGTTTTTTAGACGTTTATCGATTACTTGAGGCTGTAGGCTGTCTCATTTCAGACAAGACTACAGCCTCTTATTTAATAAAACCTGCCTAATCCTGCACAAAGTGAATCCACCCATTCACTTCTATCATCTCAAGAAAGGTAGCCAACCTCGGGAGAATCGGTTCCGCTTCTTCTCCAAATTGATTCAACAGATCATCGCTGATCTGTTGAACGGTTTGCACTCCTTCACATCTTTGGATAACGAAGCTTCCTAATGAATCTAACTGCACTTTGATCATCAAAGGCTGGTTTAGAAAGCGAATCGAAAACCGCTCGATCCAGCTCATTCTAGGCAATAATACTTTACACAAGTTCTGGTTTTCTTCGTTTTTCTCAATCTGAAAATGACTCCGTAAAAGCGGTTTCATCTCAAGTAAGTTAGGAGGAGATGGTTTCTTCTTAGTACGTTGTAACATAGTAAACTCCTATCTCTGTGGATGCTAGGCAGTAGGCTTCTCTTTAGAACTAAATCGAGTAGCTACCCATAAGAGAGAAATGGCTAACAGCGAGAAAATAATAATAGGCATCCAGTTATTATCGAACACAATGGGTTTATCAGGATCGATTACTTTCGGCACAATTAACAATGCGATAACCACACTAATCAAAGCTTCCCCAGCTATTAAACCTGAAGCAAATAGCGTTCCTACCTCTTCCCGTCTGCGTCGAATCCTTTCATCTTTCACAAATGCTTCGGACAACCAGCGGATGATCCCACCTACCATGATCGGGGAACTAATCGAGAGAGGAAGATAAAAACCAACTGCCACCGTTAACGAGTTTAAACCCAAAAATTCGATCGTAATCGCTAGGCCAATGCCCATAAAAATAAGGTCCCATGGTAGGTTCCCACCCATAATTCCTTCTACGATGATACGCATTAATACAGCCTTAACTGCGGGTAGCTCGGTTCCACCTAGTCCATATGTGGAATCAAATAAAGTTAATATATATCCAATCAATAATCCACTCGCAAGCACCCCGATCATCATCGCAAGCTGTTGTTTCCAAGGGGTTCCACCTACTAGATAGCCCGTTTTTAAATCTTGTGAGATATCTCCCGCTACTGCTATAGCTACACAGACAATAGCTGCTACAACTAATGCCGCTACACTACCTTCTGTTCCAGAGAATCCTGTAGCTTTGTATAAAATGGTCACGATTAACAAAGTAGCGATCGTCATTCCCGACACAGGCATAGAGGAACTTCCCACAATCCCAACAATTCGAGAGGCCACCGCTACAAATAAGAATCCAAAGATTGCAATGGCAATCGCACCTAACACACCTACATTGGTTACGGGAGCAAAAGCGATAATCAATATTAAAACCAGTACACCAATGCCAATATATTTGTATGAAAGATCCCGATCCGTTCGGTCTAAGGTTATATCTTGATCCTGAGTACGAAGACTCACGATCGTATCCCTTACAGATTTAATGAGTAGCGGAAGTGTCTTAAGCAAGGTAATTAATCCACCTGTGGCTACTGCACCAGCACCAATATACCGAATGTAATTTGAATAGATCCCACCAGCATCGATTGTACTAATCGGCTCAATGGCTGGGAAGAACGAAGTAGGACTCCCTGTTGTAAAAAAAGAAATCATCGGGATAAAAACAACCGATGCAAACAAGCCACCTGCAATCATTTGTCCTGCAATTCGGGGTCCAATAATATAGCCGACTCCTAATAAAGAGGGCATGATATCCATCCCGACAGTTGCACCCTTATACCCAGCAATGGCAGTTGCGACCGAGTTTTTGATCCAGCGAAGTCCATCAAATACCTTTACAAGTCCACCGATCATAAATCCAGCAAAGATTAAGACAGCGCTACTGCCACCTTGTTCGCCAGACTTTAGCACTTCTGCACATGCAGTCCCTTCAGGATAGGGAAGTGTTTCATGTTCATTTACAATTAACAGTCGACGTAATGGAATCATCATAAAAACTCCTAAGAATCCCCCTGTTAACGTGATAAATGCAACCATTCCCTGCGAAGGGGTTAACTTCATAAGATACAGGGCTGGGATGGTAAAGATCGCTCCAGCTGCCACTGCCTCACCCGCAGTGGTCATCGTTTGAACAATATTATTTTCTAAAATCGACTCTCGACGGAATATTCCTCTTAAGATCGCCATCGAAATCACGGCCGCAGGAATCGAGGCAGTGACAGTTAGTCCTATTTTTAACCCCAGATATGCGTTAGCTGCACCGAATACAATTGCCAATACAACTCCTAATATAACGGATACAATTGTGATCTCAGGCAGAGACCGCGAAGCAGGTATATAGGGCACAAATTTTGATTCGCGCTTCAATGAAAATCTCCTACCTTCTTTTTCTATGTATCCTTACATTGCCCATTTATTGATAAAATATAAAAACAACACCCTTCATAGGATGCTGTATTTATAAAACAACATACATTTATAAATGTACCCAATAAAGTGTCGGTACCTTTTTATTGAATTCCTGTTTCATCATCTCAACATACCAGCTGGCAAAGGCGATTTTTTTACTTGTAATCTCTTTTGCTTCCGTTAACTTTTTACATGCCGTCGTTTCAAAGTAAATTTGCTCCTCAAAAATCTGGTTGCACTCAAATAAATAATGATCCGGATAGATGAGCCGCGAATAAATCAAAGCGTGTTCTTCTTCCTCAATGGGGTGAGTCCGATGATATTGCTTGATAATTCGGGTAATTAATTCTTTGCTTCCCGTAGAACGATACGCGGTCAGCAACCAATCGCCTACATCTTTCGTTCTTACTTGATAGCTTAGTTGATTCCAATCAACTAGTTGGGCCTTATGATCCTCATCCCGAATCCAATTCTTCCGCGAACAGTTATTATGGCAAAGCTTCCCATTTACTCTACTCTGTTCCCTAACCACTCGGCCTGCAATCTTCTCATCATATTCTTGAATCGATTCCAGCAAGCTTTGGTAGTAGGTTCCCATTCGCGATAAAGTGAGATCTACTTGGTTCGGAATCTCTGTCCATTTGGCGGCAAGAGTATAGATTTCGTGTTTATGTGCTTCTTCTTTTTGAATTTCGGATGAGTCTATCCACTTCATTTTTTTCTTCGTCTCCGGCTCCCATTCCGCACTCTGTTTATGAAAAGAAGCCAATTGTACCGTAGCATCCAACCAATCTTGCTCCTGATTCCAAGACATGCTTTCCCCATGAATCCAAGGATAAATCACATAATTTCGAGCAAATCCTGTTAAGACATGTTTTTTATTTTTTACAGAACTAAGTGGCATAGGTATTTCCATCACACGGTCAGGCAGTGACTCCATCCATGGGGCTACTTGGATCAGCAGTTTATAACTATCTAGTTCACTCTTCTTAATTCGTTTACATCCATACGGACCTTGATCTGTCTCCAAATAGATTACACCTGCTATAGGCCGAGCTGAGAGCACCTGAACACCATAGTGAT
The DNA here is from genome assembly GCF_900119485.1 of Thermoactinomyces sp. DSM 45891. Taxonomy (GTDB): domain Bacteria; phylum Bacillota; class Bacilli; order Thermoactinomycetales; family Thermoactinomycetaceae; genus Baia. The sequence goes on along the minus strand of NZ_FPJZ01000007.1, from coordinate 71,007 downwards.
ATTCAAGTAATTGTGTAAAATGAATTTCTCCTGTCCACTGGTCAAGTTGCTCTGATACCTCTTTTAAATCCTGTGAAAGCATGTACCTTCACCCCTACTTCTTCATTCACTTATGCCCATATTGTATGTAAAGAATCGTAGACTGTGCTTACTGAATGGAAGTAATTTGCTTTTTAGAACGTGGATGAATGACATCAAGACCTCCTGTCACATTTAACACACTACCCGTAACAAAGTCCGATTGCTCTTGTAATAAAAAATGCACGATCCTCGCTACATCCTCCCCCGATCCAGGCCTACCACGCGGGGTCTCTTTGTCAAAGATGTTGGTTACTTGCTCACGCGTCATCTCTTTATACTCTCCAATAATATCTCCAGGACTTACCATGTTAGCTGTAATCCCGTATACAGCTTCCTCAACAGCAATACTTTTCATAAATGAAACCAAACCTGTTTTCGCAGCTGCATACACGGATCGATCGGGCCACGCAGGAGCCTCAGAAGCACGACCAAATCCAAAATAAATCAGCCTACCAAATTGTTCTTCTCTCATGATCGGAATCATTTCATGTGTCAACCATAAGCTACTCATAAAATTCCCTTGAATTAACTCCTCTATCTCTTCTGCAGAATGATCGGTAAATAATTTTCTTTCTCGTAAAAAAGGACCAACTGCATGTACCAAAGCATGAATCCCACCAAAATCCCTTTTTACCTCTTGCGCTAATTCTCTAATTTCCCGACGGCTTGTTACATCCGCTTGATAAAAACAGACTTGTTGTCCCGTCTGCTCAGATAGCTCGTTTGCATAGAAGACCCCTTGATCATACGATCTCCCCGCAATCGCAACATTCCAGCCAGATTCCGCCAATACCTTCGATATCATGCTCCCGATCCCTTTATTACCGCCTGTAATGAGTAATGTTTTCATATAAAGTCCGCCTTTCCTTGCTAACTAACATAATTCCCACATCTTCGGTAAACCTATCAATTGAAGAGAAAATGGAGTGTGATATATGAACCATCAACCAGCCCCCGCTTCGGCAAAAGAAGTTCATCAAACAACCATTGAATGGATTCATCGGCGTGGAATCAATGAATCCCAAATAGCCGAACTCACCTTATATCTACAGAAAGACTTTTTCCCAGACCTAACACTAGAGGAATGCCTAGTAAACGTAGAAAAAGTACTAGAAAAAAGAGAAGTACAAAATGCGGTTTTAACCGGAATCCAGCTAGACATTTTAGCTGAGACAGGCAATTTGCTTGAACCATTGCAAGATATGATTGTGCGTGATGAAAGTTTATATGGCATTGATGAAGTATTGTCGATCGCGATCTTAAATGTTTACGGAAGCATCGGTTTAACGAATTACGGATATATTGATCGAGTAAAACCAGGAATCTTAGCCAAATTAAACTGTAAAACAGATGGTGCAATTCATACGTTTCTCGATGATTTGGCCGGTGCCATTGCGGCTGCAGCAGCCTCTCGAATTGCTCACAATCGACATCAGTAATACGGAATGGAACTAGGTAAAGGTCATCTCGTATGTAAGGAGATGACCTTCCATTTACTACTGTCGGAACGGAACATAAAAGTACCGTTTTCCTGTACGCTCCACTTCTACCTGTTGATTATTTCGCAGGTATTCCAAATGGGCCAATGTTTCAGATAGTGCAAAGCGAATATTATGAATTGACAAGTCTTTACCAAAGATATGATCACATACATCAGTAGCAGAAACACGCCCTTCGGTCTCAACAAAGTCTTGCATGCGCTTTAGTCTGCTCTCATGATGATGCCGGATTTGTTTAATTCGTTCCTGATAATTTTCAAATATAGGCCCATGGGAAGAATAGACTCTCTTTACAGGTAGCAATTCCATTTTCTCAAGTGTTTTTAAATAGGATTGAAGAGGGTTCTTATCACAATTAGGCCACATGCTAATATTGGGGGTTATGCGAGGAAGTAGGAAATCCCCACCAATTAGCCATTCACGCTCTGGGTCATAGAAACTAAGATGACCATCTGCATGTCCCGGTGTATGGATTACTTTATATGTACGATCACCTAACTGAATTTTTGAGCCCGCACGAAGAAATGTTGGGTTTGGATGCGGTTCGATCCATGGAATAAAACTGGAAAGATGCTCAGGAATTTGTCTTACCACGCTTTCATCTAAGCCATGTCTCCTGAAGGCACTTGCGAGATCTTGCGCCATCTTGCTATCGCGATCCCAAAAAAGTTGGGCTTGCTGGTAGTCAACTTGTGAAATGTAAACAGGGATCCCCCCGGCTAGTTGTTGGATTCTCCCAGCTAAACCATAATGGTCGGGATGATAGTGAGTAAGAACGATTTTATCTAGATCATCCCATGTGATTCCTAGCTCTTTCATCGTCGACTCCCACACCATAAAATCTTGCTCGATGTTTAATCCCGTATCCACGATCGTAACGCCATTTTCTCCCATAAATAAATACGCCTTGATCTCTTTTAAAGCAAAAGGCAACGGCAATGGCACTTCCACAATATCTTCCCAACGATTCAACAAATGGACTCCCTCCTATTTCTCTAAATCTCCCATTTATCTAAATGATCCACTACAAAAGTGGGGGTTATGTTGTATTTCTCTACATCCAGCCTCGTATGAACACCTGTTGTAACCATCAATGTATCAACCCCACCACGCACACCCGTCAAGATATCCGTCTCCAAATTATCGCCCACAATCAAAGTCTCATCCTCTTTGGTTCCCAGAAGTTCTAGAGCATATTGCAAAATAATTGTTTCTGGCTTTCCGATTACTACAGGCTTCCTATTACTAGCATGCGAGATCGCGATATTAATCGTCCCACTACCCGGAAGATACCCTTCTTCAGTGGGTAAAACCCGGTCCACATTCGTCGCAATATAGGCAGCGCCAGCTTGAATGGCTAGACTGGCTCGTTTACATTTCTCATAATCAAAAGTGCGATCGATTCCGGCCACCACTACATCAGGCTCACGATCGGTTAGGGTCATATCAACCTCTATTAGCGCATGATATAAGCCTTCTTCGCCTACCACAAACACCTTTGACCTCGGGTGATTCTTTTGGATATACTGTGCTGTGGCCATAGCTGATGTATACACTTGTTCAGGAGTGGCAGGAAGCCCAAAGCTCCTTAGATGCTTCGCAACTTGCTCTGGAAGACGAGAAGAGTTATTCGTTAGATACAGATAGGGAATATTGCTCTCCACTAATCGTTTCATAAAGTGAACAGCTCCCGGAATAACCTCAATCCCTCGATATAAAGTACCATCTAAGTCAATCAAATATCCTTGATACTGTTTCCGATTCATCCTTATGACTCCTATCCGACTAACCTTCTCCACGCTACTACTCAATGTTTCCTTTTTCTCTCTCTGCCTGCAAGAATGATTGAACTTGGTGGTCAAATTGAATCATTACTTGGTATTGCTCGGTAAAAGCCGCAAGCTCATCTATCTGAACTTCGGTATAATGCCGTACTAAGCGATCACGCAATAAAATCCATTGCTTCCATACAGAGCCGACTGATGGATCGATCACTTGTTCATCTTCCATAATGTCTACAATATCGAGATAACCACCTGGATCTCGCATAATAAAGTCGTCAATGATCGTGTTTCCTATGTCAATCATACACTCTACAGCCAGATGAACTGCCCGCTCTAATGCAAAACGTTCCATCATGCCTTGGTTCCGGATCTGTAACTGTGAAGCCATCGCATGACAAGTACGTAACATAGCTACCTGCTCTTGAATTCTTGAGATGTTTAGTTTGTATAACATAGTATCCCTTTCCTTGTTCACTCTGATCCATTCCATTATAAACGATCCAGTCACATCGAAACCACAATTCGTTGAATCTGCTGAAAGCGCAAGGTTTTAAACTTCGGAAGCAACCTAGCCGCCTTAGCACCTTTGTACTAGTAAACCATTCTGTTTCGAATTTATATAATTTTCTAATATGTTTTTTTGTATTTTAATAAGGGTACCTACTTTAGGTGTGTGAAAACAAATTACTTTTCATGAGGTGGTCCAGATGAAAAAAATCATGTTATCTTACCAATCCCTATCTCTTCAAAGTAACCCTTACAACCATCATAAGGAGGAATTTTTGTGACTATCTTAGCTAAACTAAAGTCATTTCTTGAATGCGCTGACTTCATGATTCACAAGCCAAAGAAAACACGCAACGTGATGCACTCTCAAGATTTTATCGAAATTATGTTAAATCGTAACATTCGATAAGAATGGAATGTTGCACTTCTATGGATAATCAGCATCCCTAGCCACCGTCGCTAGAGATGCTGATTTCACTTTCAATAACTTGCTCCTCTAACATACCCCTTCACACGATAGAATGCAGAGCCGTCTGTAATATCAATCCGATACGTACCCGGCTTCATCCCATCGAAGACCGTTGCATAGCAGTCCTCTGAACCGGCGAAGTGATGATTAGACGTACAAGCACCTGTTTCAGTGTTACATAGTCGGACTTTCAGCGTTTTACCATCAACTGGTTTTCCACCCATCGTAATGGGTCCACGATCCTTTGCCCCTAGATTAATCTCGACATCCCTCTTCGATTTCGTCGTAACGATTGAGCCCCCATCCCATTTGCCATCTTCCGTCTCAAAGTAAGTCCAATTAAATTCGTTTGCATTTACAAAGCCTCTCGTTCCAAACAACATGATTAAGGCTAAGAAAAGTGATCCTAGCATAAATAGTACTTTTTTCATGAAGATACCTCCTTATACTTAGTAGTTATAAAGTCGTACCTTCATTTCCTACTTGAAAATAGATGAAGTAAACTACCTATGTCGGTTTCAAATATATGCAATTTAGTGTAGTAAAACGATAAATGTTTTTTTGATATTATGGGTCTTATGTTTTTACAAAAGGAGACGACATCGATGAAATCAAAACGTTTGATAGCAGGAATAATCGCTTGTAGTGCCATGTTAACAGGGGCAGAAATAGCTCTCCCTTCGTTTACATATGCACACAGTAATACGGACGTATCCTCTTCACAAATTTCTACTACGAGTTACACTGTGGTATCCAACGCAATAACACAAAACTGTACTCTAGATACATTTAATGAGTATTTCGCTCCATTTACTGCTACACATACTTCTAGGGTACGTATTAAAATTACCACAAACCAGATAGACTCTGACAAAAAAAGCTGGCTCTCTTCTTGGGGTTTTATGAGAGTGGACGATACGGTTGAAATGCCTGATTTCTTAGTTCCAGTTATGGCAGATCGAAACATAAAAAATGGAGGAGCAGTAGAATTTTTCGCGACTGTACAATCAGGTAAGAAATACGTGTTCTCCGCTTTCAATAGAACAGGCGACCAACTAAATGGGGTTCGCCCTACCCCAATTAACGCTACTATTACGGTTGACTATATTCAACACAATCCATCAAAATAGTCGACTGAATTTCGCTCAATTTAGTAAACTATGAAATAAAAATTGTTATCATATCGGCTATCCACTTGTATGGGTAGCCTTTTGTCTATTTTCCTGTCAACTCTTGACTTCCTTTGTCATCAAGAAGGATTCCTATTTTTCAAAGAGAAATGATACCTAACAATAAAAATGTTAGGAGGATCTTCATTGATCAATCAAAAGGAATTCCTCACTACTCGGGAAGTTTCAGAACACCTCCAAGTCCATGCGAGGACGATTCGTAAGTGGATTGATGTATTTGAAGACTATATTAGTCCCGATCTAAATGAACGTGGGCACTATATCTTATCTGAAGATAGTTTAGAACGATTAATCGACATTAAAGAGCGACTTGCAGTGCCAAATCAGTCTATGAAGCAGGTTCGTGAAGATCTTAAATTTGAAGGGAAGTTAGCAATACCAGCACCCTCAGCCTCTGTTTCACAAGAGGATGTGACTTCTTTATCAACTGTTACGCAAGAGAAGACCATGCAAAAAGTCATGTCGACCATGAATCAGATGGGGAATTTGATGGAAGAATTATTTGAGCGAATGGATCGTATGGAAGACCATATGTATACCATATTTGAAACATTTGAAGATATGGAACACAAGTTAGTCTCGCTCAACTTAGACCGTGTATCAGGGAATGATGTTCATCAGATGTTTGATGAGATCCGGAAAAAGCAAGATCAACTAAAACTTGAATTACGAAATGTTCATTTTACACAGAAGTTATCTGCCGCAGCTAGCGAACAACCTGTGGTTCCAAAGAGGCAGAAGAAAGGCAAATTTCTCTTTTTCTTCTAAGGCTTGCAAACTTCGATTCCTACGGTATAATGGGGCAAGAATCCACACAGTGAAGGAGATAGCACCATGATGTTGGATGACTTCATGCACCTATATGATGATACGGTACAAACAAACACTCGTTTTGTCGGATTTATGGGCGAGACTGTCAGGTTTGATCTCGTCATCATGAGAACGGATCGATTTTATGGAAAAATGGTCGTGATGGATATTCAATCCAGTAAATTTGCCATTATCGGAAAAGATGATTTAGAAGAAGAAGGGTATCTTGAGTTTGCATTTGGCATTAGTAAAGAATCCGCAGAGGAATTAAAGTTCTTTTTAGAACAAACTTTTTAAGTAAACACGATCCGTACGTACCTAGCGTATGGATTTTATTTTTGTAGACAAAGAAAACCCTTCTGCGTGGAAAAGGGCTCTCTTTGTCTTTTCTATTTACACCATGGTGTCTGGTTCAGTGGTGTTCATTTTTGCATCGTCTTGTGTAAATTTCTTTTGCAGAATAAAGTAAGAGCAGCCAAAGTTACAGTATTCATTTAAGTACTCTTCGAGGTAACTAATACTCGTATCTGCTGTAGCCCTTATATGGTCTTCGTGAAAAAATCCCTTTAGTCGCAGTTGACCATATCCCCAATCCCCTACAATAAAATCATATTTACTTAAGATCTCGCTATAACGTTTTTTAAATACCTCTGGATTCCAACCTTCCTTATAGTCCATGACTACTTCAAAGGTAGATCCTTGAATTTCCACGATTTCCATAGAGATCCATCAACCTCAATCTTTTTTTCTGGATCGCCCCAGATATCCTTATTGAGCTAGGCGCTCTTCCGTCGTTTTTTGATGCCCTTTCACTTGCTCGTGAGCATGGTAGGAACTACGTACCAGTGGACCAGACTCCACGTGTGAAAAGCCAAGCCCCATGCCATACTCTTTCCACTCTGCAAACTCTTCAGGTGTATAGTACTTCTCAATTTTGATATGTTTTTTTGTGGGTTGTAAATATTGACCTATCGTCAAAATGTTTACATCATGATCACGTAAATCATGCATGGTTTCTTTTACTTCTTCGTAAGTCTCGCCCACACCTACCATGATACTGGATTTCGTTGGAATATCTGGTTTCATTTCTTTGGCACGCTTCAATAGTTCGAGCGTCCGGTCATATTTGGCCTTGGATCGAACGCGATCTGAACGTCTACGAACGGTCTCAATATTGTGGTTCAGAATATCGGGCCTCGCATCCATCACCACTTGCAAAGCATCCCAATTCCCCATAAAATCAGGGATCAATACTTCTACACTGGTGAGTGGATTTTTAGCACGGACCGCTTTAATCGTAGCAGCAAAGATTCCTGCACCGCCATCCTTGAGATCATCTCGGGCTACCGATGTGATGACCGCATGTCGTACTCTCATTTGCTGAACGGCTTCTGCTACACGCTCTGGCTCTGCTAGGTCTAATTCTGTGGGGAGTCCTGTTTTCACTGCACAGAAGCGACAAGCACGTGTGCATATATCACCCAAAATCATGAAAGTAGCCGTACCGTTGGCCCAGCACTCATAGATATTTGGACAGCGCGCCTCCTCACACACAGTATGTAGTGTCTTACTGCGCATCATTCGCTTTAATTCTTGGTAGTTCTCACCTGTACTTAATTTTACTTTTAACCACTCAGGCTTACGCTCTTTTCCATCCATACGTTCCGTCGTCACCGACTACTCCTCCTCTATATCAACAAATGCAAAAAATTCGTTTGGAGATGAAACTCTTCTTATGTTCTTATCTTACCACATTTACCTTCAAAAAATAGAACCTGCCAAAAGAGGAATGGTTCATCCATGAAAGCCACAAGAAACATGTTTAATTTCAGCAAAAAATGACAGACTAACAAACAGAATAATGGCTTAGAAATGGGGTGGTAGAGTGAAGGAAACGACCGTAAACAAGAAGGTTGGTTCTCTATGTATTTGGCTCATCATTTTCTCTCTTCTTACTTATCCAACCGAAGGGTTTGCCTATAATACCAAACCTGAAAATGAAAAAAAGATCGCTCTCTTTCGTTCCATAGAATCCCTAACCGGACTACCTTGGGAGTATTTAGCTGCTATGGATCAATATGAGCAGAATATCCAAAAGAAAGATACCAAACCATTACCTAGTCGGATTACTTCTATCCAGATTCTCGATTCCAAATGGTCCGGATTGTCAAATCCAGACTTACATAGCTCAAACCCTACTAGTATTCACTTCTTTCAGGGGATGGGGCGAGATGGGGATGGGGATGGGATCGTCGATTCAGAAAACGATCAAGATGTACTCTATTCTGTGGCTATCTTTCTTAGTAGCTCTGGAAATAGTGAGGATCAGATTCGTGAACAACTTTGGAAATACTATCAACAACCTAGCGCAGTTGACGTTATTACCCATATCGCACGCCTCTATCAGAAGCATCAAACACTCCTATTGGATGCAAGCTCATTCCCCATCCCTCTACAGTATAACTATACATACAGGGGAACATGGGGAGCTAATCGGGGTTGGGGCGGCCGTCGAATCCATGAAGGAACCGATATATTCGCTGGATATGGAACCCCCGTTCTCAGTACTTGCTATGGATATGTGGAGTTAGTCGGGTGGAATGTTTTTGGTGGTTGGAGAATCGGCATTCGAGATGCAAAAAATCAATACCACTACTTCGCCCATCTGAAAGGGTTTCGGAAAGGGTTGAAGAAAGGAGACCTTGTCACCCCTGGAGAAGTCCTAGGGGCAGTCGGATCTTCTGGTTATGGTCCGCCCGGTACCTCTGGAAAATTTCCGCCTCATCTTCATTACGGGGTTTATAAGTTTAACGGAAGTCGTAATTACTCATTCGACCCCTTTCCTCTTCTAAAAAAGTGGGAGAAAGAGGCACGAATCAAGAAAAAATCCACTCAAAAGAAAAAGAAGCATTAGCATCAAACAGAGCCCACCCTTGTTAGTCGATCTAACTAAGGGTGGGCTCTGTCATATTACGCTTTAATACCTTCGCCCAAGCATCGATAAGATTGCATCAGGTTGTAAACCTGGAATCGCTTTTCCATTAATAACCGTAACAGGTACTCCAAGGAAGCCTAACCTTTTCACTTCATCAATATATTTAGGGTTCTTACTTAAGTCACGAACCACAAAATCAATTTGATAATCACGCAAGAAGCGCTTTAGCACATTACACTCTGGACAATGTGGTTTCGAATATACGATTACGCTCATATAAGAAACTCCTTTTCTCTCATATACTAATACTATATCATAGGTACTACATAGAAAAATCATGACAATCAGGAGAGATTCCATTGCATAAAAATCTTCGTTCCTTTTTGGATCAACTTCGTCAGGAGAGAGATCTTGTAGAGATTACAGCACCTGTCGATCCAAAACTTGAGCTTGCCGAAATCCATAGGCGGGTCATCGATGAAGAAGGACCTGCTTTATTATTTACGAATGTAAAAGGTAGTCAATTCCCTGTCGTCACCAATCTTTTTGGTACCATCCGTAGGGTTCATTTAGCATTTGGAACTCGTCCCGAGGAATTAATGAAAAAAGTGGTGGAACTTACCCATACGATGCTTCCTCCCACTCCATCAGCTCTCTGGAAAGAGCGAAAAGTCCTTCAAGATCTACTAAAAATCGGATTAAAAACCGTTTCCGAAAGCCAAGCCCCTGCTCTTGCTGCTAAGCAAATGCAGGTGGATCTAAACGAACTACCTGTACTTACCTCTTGGCAAGAAGACGGAGGTCCTTTTTTCACTTTACCACTCGTGTACACGGAGCATCCTGAAACGGGACAACATAACCTAGGAATGTATCGCATGCAAGTGTATAATGCGAATACTACAGGGATGCACTGGCAAATTCACAAAGGTGGTGGGTTCCATCACTTCGAAGCTGAAAAACGGGATCAAGATCTACCCGTTCGCATGTTCCTAGGTGGCCCTCCAGCATTAATTGCCTCTGCCATCGCTCCCGTTCCTGAATTTTTGCCTGAACTACTTCTTACTTCATTAATTGTAGGTGAAAAATTACCTGTTGTTCGTCCTGCAGATGGTAGCTATCCGATTATTGCCGAAGCCGAATTCGTACTCTCCGGATTAGTTACTGCCCATGAGCGCAGATTAGAAGGGCCATTTGGGGATCATTACGGATATTACTCATTAGCGCATGACTTCCCAGTCTTCCACATAAAATCTGTTCATCATCGTACCGATGCCATTTATCCAGCTACCATCGTTGGGAAACCGAAACAAGAAGACTATTATTTAGGGGACTTCCTCCAACGCCTTCTGTCTCCTGCATTCCCGATGGCTATGCCAGGTGTGCGTGATCTGTGGACATATGCGGAGACAGGTTTCCATCCATTAGCGGCTGCTGTTGTGCGAGAAAGCTATAAGCGCGAAGCTTTAGCCAATGCATTCCGCATCTTGGGTGAAGGACAGTTAACACTGACAAAATTCCTGATTGTCACGGATCAAGCTGTAGATCTAGGAAACTTTACTTCATTATTCGAATCCGTAATGGAGCGCTTTGACCCACGAACTGATTTGTTCATCTTTAATCACACTTCGATGGATACATTAGACTATACAGGCCGTCGTCTTAATCATGGAAGTAAGGCAGTCTTAGTTGGAACTGGAGACCCTGTTAGAAGCTTATCATCTGAGTATCACGGACCTGATATGAACGGAATCCATGATGTAGCTGTCTACTGCCGGGGAGCACTAGTACTCCAGGCAGATGCTTACGAGGCAAATCCAGATCTCCCTAATATCTTGCTGAAACATTATGGAGAACAGTTACAAGATTGGTGTTTCCTTTTCCTTGTAGACGACATAAAGGCGGCATCAGATCAGACTTCCTTCTTGTGGACAGCATTTACTCGATTTGATCCAGCATATGATATTTATGCCAAAGCGGAACTTGTCCGACACCATTCGAGCTATCAATGTCCGATCATCATTGATGCGCGAATGAAACCCGGATATCCAGATGAACTAGAGCCACTACCTGAAATTAAAGAATTAGTTGATACACGATGGAAAGAGTATTTTCCTTCTAGATAGTACTTTATTAGGATGAGCATCGATTTAATAAATCAATGCTCATTCTTTTTTTCGATAGGCGGTAGAGCAGGCTGGTTTCCAGTATGCTTACCATCTTCAGAGTTATAGTAGTAGCTTGGCACTTCACCTACTACCATGGTTTGTGCAATGGGATAGGAGGTAGTAAATTGAATCATATCTTTATTAAATGGAACAATGATTCCTAATTCAGTTTGCACCACCAGGTTCACTGTGATGAGAACCATATTGATCCCTTGTGCTTGTAGCTTTGGCTCCAGGCTGATTTTTGCAGATCCTTCCTGCCACATTCGCACAGGAATATCGGGCCCAAAATCTGCAAACATGGTAGATTGCATCACTTGACCTAAAGATATTTCGATCGGTTTATCCTTCAGGTGCGCCATCGATTTTTCAATCTCCTTCGCACTGTTTGTATATATTTTTGCTTGGGTGAGTGGTTCAAATTGAACCGAAACAATCCTGCCATCTTCGGCTTTTTGCACCTGTATGAGCTTATTTAACTCTTCTCCCATATGAACTTGCTGTTCAATCCCTTTTGTAATCGCAGCTTGGGCTTCCTTCTTCACTTCTGTAACGGCGATGTGCATAAGGACAGGATCAATATTTTGCTCCACCGTCCATAAGACAGGAATTAAAATGAGTAGTGCGATGATCACTATAGAAATCCATCTATTTCGTGCAAAACGAAATGAAATGTTCCAAGATTTACGCATCGGACGTCTACGAGGCATCATCCCCCACCTCTCTAACTACTTATTCAAACGATAAAATTCGATAATTATATATAGTGCCAAGACGTTCATTCTAGTACTGATTGAAAAAGGAGATAAAAAGCGGACCCATAATAATCGGTCCACTTCCTATCTCCTTTTGTATCAAGATGGCTCCTGATCCCAGCGGGAAAACAGGCCACCTGTATATTCCATTTCTTCTTCGTTTAAACTTAGGCTCACTTCTTTTAATGCTTGCTCTTCCATCGGAATACGTAGCAAGACGAGGACTAGTATATTAACAAATGTCATCACGATGCAGGTTACGTAGGCTCCAAAAAGAAGCGGAAACACTAAGAACTCCGTCACCACCGCTACATAGTTAGGATGCCTCATATATCGATAAGGACCTTTTCGTTCAATAGGTGTATTGGGTAGAACCCAGATCCTTGTATTCCAGAATCGTCCTAAAGAACGAATGGACCAATATCGTAAAGCTTGGACACCTATAAATAGGGTGAAAGGAATCCACCACCATGTAGGCGGGGTCGCACGATACAAAAACATTTCAACGAGGATCCCTAGGAAAAACAACACATGAACCCCTACTAGAAGAGGATAATGCTCTCTCCCTACTTCTTTTCCACCTTGTCGCCTCATCCATTCTCCATTTTGCTTGGCAATCCCCACTTCCCAAATCCTTTGGAACACAACCAGGGACCAGAGAATCAATGTCCATTTCATGTCAGTTCTACCTCCCAATCAGGAAGTTGTCTCTGGTATCGAGGGTTCGAGTGAGGGACATGATCTGGTTGTAGCAAGTGACTCTCTTGCGGAATAGGAAGCCATTCTACTAATAAAAACTCTGCGCTAAATCCAGGACCCATTGCGAGTAGCATACCTTTTTCCTGTGCTTGATGCTGATGTTGCAACTCATGTTGTAGGACAAACAGAACTGTTACCGAAGACATATTACCAAAATCACGTAGAATTTCGTATGCGGAGGCAAAGGATTCAGCAGGTAATCCTGTAATCTCCTCATATGCTTGTACTACTTTTTTGCCACCAGGATGCGCAATCCATCGTTGTACATCTTTGCATGTGAGGCCCTGAGTTTGCAGAAAGGATCGTAAAACGGGACCCACTTCTTTTTTGACCAGAGTAGGGATCTCCTTAGAAAAAACGACCTTTAGACCGTCATCTTCTAAGTCCCATCCCATTACATCTAAGGAGTCGGGGAAGACTTGACTCTGGGATGAATGGTAATGCAAATAGGTATCTTGGGGAACATGGATCGGCACTTCACTCCCTGTAACAAGCACTGCCGCCGCACCATCTGCGAATAGGGAGGTTGCGACGATATTGCTTTTGGAACGATCGTTCTTACGAAAAGTAAGCCCACATAGCTCCACTGCTACCAGCAGTATCTTCTCGTCTGGACACGCCCTTGCAAATTCCAAAGCTCGTGTTAAACCAACTACCCCACCTGCACAGCCTAATCCCCAAATGGGGGTTCTTTTGATATGTGGATTCATATTTAATCGATGAACGAGGTGTGCGTCAATACTAGGAGTCGCCAATCCTGTTGTCGATACAAATATTAAATGGTCGATTTCACGAATTTGATACCCACTCTGAGCCAGACATCTAAGAATTGCTTCTTCTCCCAATTGGCACGCCATCTCAATATAGATTTGATTTCGCTGTGCAAAGGTACGATCTTCTTGAAACCATTCTAACGGCTGACTCATTCTGCGTTGTTGGATAGCCGTATTTTCAAAGATAGATAAGTATCGATCAATGTGCTCCACGGAATCCGAAAAAGTATGTTCAACATAGGATTTTACGTCGGATTGTTTGAATACATGGGGAGGAACAGCAGTTCCTACAGCAACAATACGTGACACCTTATCCCTCCTCAAGTCGTTTTCTATACTATTCCCACTCAAATTGGAAACATGTAGAAAAAATAGAAATGATGAGGGAAAATATGTATGAATCGCATACGATCACATGTTATCTGCTTTCATCCCGTATCTACGTTCAGGTCGACCGATCGTTCCATATGCTAAATCTGCTCGTAGCCTCTCTGTAGAAACCAAATATTCGAGATAACGCCTTGCTGTTGTTCTACTCGCTCCTAGTTTTCGTCCTACTTGTTCAGCTGTCAATCCAGAATCTCCATTCCCTAACACAACTCGTTCCACTTTTTCGAGTGTCGTCGGGTCAATCCCTTTCGGAAGTGACATCGTATGAATTCCTCCTATTTCCTCGCGTACTCCCCGATGTATGAGATAATCCACTTCGTCTTGGCCCATCACTTTCATCGAATGAATGAACTGGATACGTTCTTTATATTTATCCAGGCTCTGTCTGAAACGATCCAACGTAATCGGCTTTACTAGATAATCAAAGACCCCTCCACGCAAAGCTTCTTGAACGGTCTCTGTTTCTCCAGTAGCTGTCATCATGATAATATCTATGTCTTTATAAGTCTTTCTGATATACCATACTAAATCGCTTCCTGATATATCTGGAAGATATACATCTAAAAGAACCAACTGTGGCTTCATCACTTCTAAATACTCTTTTGCTTCTTCCCCAGAACAGGCAATTGCTATTAATTTAAATCCTTTCATTTTCTCCAAAAAACGCCGATTAATCTCAGCAACTCGCCGATCATCCTCAATAATTAACACTTCTATCAAGTCTCACATCCCCTTTCAATGGTAGCGTAATGGCAAAGAGAGTCCCATCCCAATTCCCTCTTTCTACCAATACAGTGCCACCATGCTCCTCTACAATTTGTTTTACTTTCCACAATCCAAAGCCACGTTTTTCAGAACGTGTAATCGATTTTGTCGAGAATCCTTTTTCAAAGATAAACGGAAACATCTCATCTCTAATCCCAAAACCATTATCTTCTACTTCTAAAACCAATGTATCTTCTACACATTCCATAAAAATCCGTATTTTTCTTTCACCCTGCACCTTTTGCAATTCTTCCATTGCATTTAAGACCAAATTACCCAACAATGAGATAAATGATGTTATATTTAGAATATTGATATGTTCAGGAATATACGTAGCTGGATCAATCTGCAAAGCTACTTTCATTTCCTTTGCATGATTGTAATACCCAATTAAGATAGCAGATATTCTTTTATCTTTCACTTTTTTCGTCCATACTAATATCTGATCTTGATGAAGCTGCGATTCTTGTTGGATAAGAGATATAGCCTCGTCATATGATTGTAGCTGTATTAAACCAGAAATCGCATAAAGAGTATTTTGAAACTCGTGCGCTTTAGCCCTCATCGATTCCATATATTCATGAACTTGAGATAACTCCTTATGCAATTCATTATGAATACGCTTTTTTATGTACTTAGACAATTTGATCGTAGCAAACCATTCGATAGCCAAAATCCCCATGGGGACTCCGATTATCCATCCGATATCGATTTCCCTATGATCTCGGTACAGAAAGAAGATACCAACCAAGATCGCTAACATGTTTATCATACTAATCCAAAGTATTACCTTTGTCCGCAATGTCCAGCACCGATTCAGCACTAAACGGGTACCTCCTTCATGTAAGTTCAGTCTTCAAGAATGAAAAATATTTACATTATCTAAATAACAACATTCTATTAAATTTGCTTGGTAAACATTTTACCTCATATATCAAAAAAATAGCTATTATTTTGACCTCCAATTTACAAAAAAAATCAGAAGCCTATTGCAAGCTCCTGATTTTTATAATGCTAGCTCCATATTTTAAAGCGCATCAGCAAATAGCGAAATCCTCCTACCAGTCCCGCAAAGAGTAGAGCATCGATCAACGAAAACTGATCTGATGCCCATATCACCGTACATGCTGCCATCCCCCAACCAAGCGGAATGATAAAGGGTCTTATAAAATAACTCATGATACACAAAAAGATGATACTCATGACCGCCACTGCGTTCCCATACGCGAAGCCCATAAAGTAACTAATAAGAAAGATCTCAAGAAAAGGACCTATTGTTTTTATTAGCTGTTTCACTTCTCCATCACCCCAAACTGATGTCTGTTAAACAGAGTTAATCATGGATGTTGTAGTTTTCGGTCATATATTCAGCAATTTGGGGATCAATCTCTTCAATAGGGCGAGCTTCAGCAGACTGCCTCATTATTTCTAGCCCCCAATCTAATCCCCATCTCCTGGCAAACCCTAGTTCCTCCGTGCGGTGATCAGCTATTTTTCCATCTGGTAAATAAACAAATGGCGGATCATTTTCAACTATACATACTGTCGTATGGCTACGTTGATTTTTCTTTGTCCGTAAATAAACAGCGACATTTCGCTCCTGTAGTCGTTCTAAGAAGGTAGTTTTAACCAATCCACGCGTCAGGCTTTCTACTTCATCAGCCCCCTCGTGTTGGGCACAACTTAGAATCATTCCAATATTGCCCTTTATGGCCTGCATAAAATTCTCTTCATGAAATGAGTCAATATCTCTCGTAACCAGTCCGATTCCAAAATTATCCTTTGCATCCTCTGATAATAGAGCCGTCACAATAGGGATCTGAACGAGATGAGCTTCTTCCACTAACATAAGATGAAACCTAGCACTGTAGTCGCGTTGTTTGGAATACTGATGATAAAGATGAACGAGGTGTCCAACTGTCACTTTCACCTCATTGTCTTGCATACCATACAAATCAAAAAACACGAGATGGCCTTCATCCATGGCCTTCTTGTAAGCAAACAACGACTCTTTTTGTAGGAAGATTCTTCGCATAGTCGGATCTTGTAGTAGAGGATCAATTTGGGCCAAAATCGGTTCAATCTCCAAGTTCATCTGTTGATCAAATTTAGCCCAATATCTTTTTACATAAGGATCTTTTCCATTTTCAAGTACACTGTGACGAAACTTCTCATTGCGGAAGAAATCATCAATTCCCAGAACTGTGTGAGTCACATTGTCTTCTAGTAAACTATGAATTGCCATAGCTAATAAACGGCGTGTGCGGGCCTGTAGGTCACTTGGAATTTGTTCAAACAATAGAATGTCAGCAATCTGTTCCGACAACTCGTTAACCGGAATATCGGAAATGGGATGTAGTAAGTTAAGTCCTACTACATGAGTCGTATCGGTACTTAGGTTAAAATGGTGTATCTTTTCCTTTGGAATAGGGACCCCTGTTCCTTCTAAATAACGCAATCGATTTTCAATAATCGCAATAATTTCTCTAGCGGGATCAATAATGGTGAAACCAGGAGCTTCTGGATTTTGAATCCAATCATCGATCATCGATTGGATCATCTCAACTCCTGCGCTAGACTTGCCCATCCCACTCGCTCCTGTTAAAAGGAAGTTCCTACTAAGGTGTTCATGAGGAACCCTCACCTCTCGTGTATAGAGTGGGTGCTTCACTTTTCCAATCAATACCCCTTCCGTCCACTCACTTTCTGCTAAGGACCGTTGATTTTGAGAAATGTGTAGGAGCTTCCCCCTAGGATCTTCATCATTTGGCTCAGGATCTTGGTAAATAAAATGACTGCCAGGTGGTAAGTGAAATAAATTGGCCATCTCTTCTCCTGACCAAATCATGAAACTACCTGGTAGTGGTGTCGGAATCGGATTCACATCCGCCATCGGATTCCAACGAGATTGTAGCCAGAATCGAATCGCACCATCATAATTCATGGTCGTTGTAATCGATTCTGCAGTGGATCGAATCACGGAAACAGCTTGTGGTGAGTTTGACCAAATCGATAATCTCATTTTAAAAGGGAGCTCTCTCCCTGTTGTACGTTTTATGAGACTAATCTTCCTTTGCTTTTCTTCAGGGTCCAAATCACTCATTTTTTTATCTTTCAAATCATCATATGCACCTTCAAATCTCTTTTCAAAGCGACTCCATTTTACAGGGGAAAATTGAAGGTCGATAAAAGATCCTGGTCGTAAACAGTTTAATACATCTCCTAACATACTGGCCTTTTTCTGCTCGAGAGAGGCCAAAGGCAACCCCTTTCTTTTTCCCCATTGATCGGTAAAAATCCCTCCTACCCCACCCTTTGTAGGTTGTGGAAATTGGCTTGGTTTTAGATCATGAATCTCCGCATTGGGATACGTACCCCGAATGGTATCAATGACACTACTCTTTTTGTCGAGTGGAAATGAAAGATATATGCCGATCTCATTGCTGCCAAGTGGCATCGCAAATCGTAATCGGAACCAAGGGGGACCCCATAACACACGGTGACGGCGATGGCGATGCATCTCTCCAAAAGTACGAGTTAAGACTGTTATCTTTTCAACATCCAAAATCGTATCGTCGGAAGGCAAAATCCGAATATATCTGGCTTGCAGAAGGGCTTGTTGCCTGTAATAACGGTACAAAATATAACCTCCTACCGCCCACAATACTGCACCTATAGCCGCTACTAACAAACCCCAAAACAAAACTTGCAGTGCTATATCCCCGAGAGAGCCTGCTGTATCCACTACCACTTTTTTCGTCTCGTTTGCAACGGCCTGACCCGTTTTTCTTCCTTCTAGCGTTTCTTCCAGATAAGGCCAAACTTGTACTAAGAGCAAAAGAACGCCTACTGGTATGACCATATAGAACAATACAAGCCTAGGAATTCCTTTGAGCTGATCATCGCCGCCTTTAGGCTCTTTTAGCCAACTCATACCACGTAATCCCACCTTTTTTGAATCAACTATCACATTGATCCATAATCTTCTGGAGACAAAAGATTCTACCACTATTTACGTCGAATTTTTCCAAGTCTAGTAGAAGTGTTTGAAGCATACTGATTGATCTTATTTAGCATATTGCGCAAGCCAGGGTCCGCAATTCCCTTGTCGGGCTTCCCAGAAAACGTTGTATTTAATACTCCATACAACTCTTTTCTTTTCCACATAACTCCCACCACTAAAATCAACTGCATAATGATGGTCCATGAATATCCATAATCCTTAGGCGGAGTCAGGCGATAGAGGAAATTCGAGATCGTAAGCAAGATACTTAAAAAGACGCCTAATATGATTTTGATTAATTGATATCCTAAAAATGTTTTTAACCAATTGACCGCAATACTTGACCATGCAGGATAGAGTGCCAGTAGTAACGCGATCGGAGCAAATAGAGCAAAAATGATAAAGAAAAATTGATAGAGAATAACTGCCCCTGCTGTTAAAAAGAACACAATACCTATTACAAAGTGAGTAATTCCGAGCAACAATAGAATGCTTAGTCGTTGGAAAGTGCCTTTGGTTGTCATCATGATATTAGGAGGATTTCCATCTGTCCCGAGCACTTCTTGTTTAACAACTTGTTTCCTGGCTTCGCTACCAGGCTTTTGGCTTAGTAACTTCTTCGCCCTAGCATAGTTAACAGCGTCGGAGCCGTCCACATTGCCATATTGAAGCATCAAATAGGGTTCATAAATGAGTAGGTGATACACTTGATCTGCTAAGCGAAACGGATAGGTAACTGGAGAAGCTTTTACTTCATTCGAGTTTTGTGGTTTTCCAGCACCATTTCGAATCCCATCTACTACATCATCCTCAGAACTCCCTCCATTGGTTCCCACGTCACCTAGATTCAATGAAATCCCCATCAACTCCGTACTGATCCCACTGCTAATCGCATTTAGATCCTTCATAATCCCACCAGCATTCGCAAAGAAGGCCAACGATGCCATGAAGATTACCATCATCGTAATAATGCTTGAAACCGCATTTGTCTGGTCCCGTTTATATAAGCCTCTATAAGCAAACCAAGCTCCTGAAATGACGATTACAAATAAGATAAATCCTCCCCATAACCCTTTGCCCGATATGATAGTAGTTCCATTAAAGCCAGCAAACTGTTGAATCGTTTTCTCAACTGTTTCTGCAAACTCATTTACAATATCTAATGAAAATGCGCTCTGGATGGCAGAAATGACTGTAAAATCCCAACTAAGGATTACCTGCCAGATCGTGTTATCTAGTTGATACAAGGTGTAATGCCCGATATTTTCAGCTTTTTCAGCTATATCCCACCAGTTTTGTCCATCCGCCTCAAACTCCAAAGTATACCGGCTCGAGTCATATCTGGCATAGTTTACTTCATAACCTGCTTCTTTTGATTTCTGTATCTTTTCTTCCGGAAATCTTGTAAAAACATCAAACAACATATTGTTGCCTTCTGCACTTTGTGTTTGAGCTTCCCCTGCAGCTGTGGAACTTTCTTGCCCTGTCTCTTCTGCATAGACTAGATCGCGGCTACAGATGAGGCAGATAAACAGAAGGATGAAGCTCATGGGTAGCCATCTTTTTTTGTTCATCCACTCTTCTCCTTTTTTCTTTTCCCGCTACGAAAAACTTTACAAAACTCCATAAAGAGCCAAGTTTTCTTCCTGGTTTGACGTGTTCTGCCTCGTAGCCCACAGACGTAAATTCCCAACATACGTACATATATACCTAGAAATGATACGAATATTAGGAAGTACCTGTCCGCCGAGTGATCCGCTCAATGGTAATTCCTGTTTGCTTCTTCTTATTTGAGCCCGGTCTGGTATCGAATGCATGAAAAATTCGTTCCTCTACTATTTGAATCTCTAATTCATTGACACATTTTTCAAGATCAGATAGCAAGCACATTCCTGTTGGTAGATTACGAATTCTCTCCACGTTGTACTCATTTGCCTCGATGCCTAAGATATCGCAAGCTGCTTCCGCTTCTCGCTGGTCACGACATCGAAAGACAAATCGACATCCTAAATTAGATCGGATCTCTTCCCCTAGTAAATCCTTAGCATTCTGGCTAATCAGGTATATAGCGGCATTTTTGCTTCTACCTGTACGAACCAGCTCCTCTAAAATCGCTCTGCCTTCACGAACCTTCGCTAATCTCCACGATTCGTCAAATAGAACAAGTTTAAAGCCATCACCTGTCTGATGAGAGAATCTCCGCGAGAAATCTGAAATTGCCATCAATAAGGCAATTCCCATACGTCCAAAATCCGTTTGACTCTCTTCTGGTAGCTGTAGATCTTCAATCTGCAAGATGGTTAGTGGCTTCGATAAATCGATTGCCTCTTGACTACCATCACCAAACAAAAGCTGTCCTTGGCCCGATGTCGCTAAATATTGAAGAACATCTACCATCTCTCCTAAACTCTCTTGCCGCTTCTCTGGTGCTAGTTTATTCGACTCGATCAAAGCTTCAAGCACCGCAGTCATCGATGGCTTGGGATCATTTTGTACAACGTAGTCTACCGCTTTTCCGATCGAAATCGCTTCATAGGTGCCATCAGCCGCTCTCGATAAAAATTGGAGAATTCGTTTGGCTGTTTCAGCCGATGCAGTTAACTCGGTTGGATTATGGGCTCCCGATAACGGGTCTAATTTTCCTCGATCCTCCATGCTCGCTCGTAGTGTAACCACACGGGAGATTGGCTTTAATTCAGGTAATAACTCTGGCCAGTAACCACGCTCATCTTTGGGATCAAAAATAAGTACTTTTGATCCATTTAAAAGTGCTTGGTAAGCCAATAAGTTTGCCCCTAGTGACTTCCCAGCTCCAAGTGATCCAATAAAAGCTGCTGAAGCAGTCGTACTTAGCCTAGGATCTTTAGGCCCACGATCATGCTGGAAGAACACTGGTAGGTTTTGTGACATCCCGATAAAATGACCCAGACCATCCCCCAATTGGCGGGTTGCACCAAACATCCCTGCCGCTACAGCAGTAGGGTCCATATGATGAATATAATCCGTGATGTAACGCTTAGAACCTGGTAAAAATTCATTAAATGCCCGCCACTGGTCTCCGTAGGGAACTTCAATTTGAACCATCATGTCGCTATACAAATCTTTAATTAATTGAATTCTCATATGTAACTCTTCAATCGTTGTAGCAGAAACACATAGTACAATGGATGTCGTTAATAGTGGAAACTTGTCCGTTCGTAGATTGTTCTCTAACTCTAGCGCTTCTTGTCGACTGTTTAAAATATGAAAAGAAGTATCTTCTCCACTTTCAGACGCATGCTCATCTTCTGCTTTTAGCTCTTTTTTCTTATTTTGAACTTGAGCTAATGCCTTACTATACTCAATGGTTTCAGTTCTAACGGAGGCTTCAACAGGAAACGAAAGTTTTTGTAACTGATACAACCACTCAATCCCAGGGAACGGTGCTTTATCTGGAATATGGGAAATGGTCAAAAACGCCATGTATCCTTTTCGAGAAACCCCTTGAACAAATTGCTCTACTTCCAAGCGACGCCCCGCAATAGCAGTAAAAGATCCTTCTGCTAAAGTTAGTACATCACGTCCAGGACGAAGTGCTTTTTTTCCTTGTATGTGAACAGGAGTCGCTTCTGGTTTCCAATTTTTTCTTTTTGGAGTCCTAGCTATTCCTCGGTAAAAACTACGTCTAATCAACCACTCAAAGTCTTCAGTTGCCACTCTTCGCACACGAAAACAGCTATTGATTCGAGAGTAAAACAACTCTTCCTGGGTCCGGTACGTTTGGATCTCTTCTTCAAAAATTTCAGGAATTTCCGTTCCCGAACGAGCTAACAAATACCGCTTAAAATCCTTCCATACATATGCAAGATCTGCAAGAATAGAACCATTTTTCACTTGGCTTTCCTTTAGCTTGATTCCTAAATAAAAGCGGTGTGAATGTACACCCTTCCCCGATAAGTGGTCCATGCTAGCCTCAATAAATCCAGCCCCCTCCTTCCCGAGATCAGGAGATAGCTGACTATATAGCTCCGATCGATGCTCTTCTAAGCTGTGAAATTCAGGGACGACAAGTGCATGTGTATCAGCTTGTATATT
Organism: Thermoactinomyces sp. DSM 45891; assembly: GCF_900119485.1. GTDB lineage: Bacteria > Bacillota > Bacilli > Thermoactinomycetales > Thermoactinomycetaceae > Baia. Next base: position 48,048 of record NZ_FPJZ01000007.1, on the reverse strand, counting down.
CCAGTAGAGGGTTTCCAGATTCCCAAGAAGATCCAACTGCTCATCCACCGAGCGAAAATCATAATTAAAGGGTTGCAACTCATAGTAAGCAGAGACGGTTCCATCTATGCCAAAAATAAGATTCTGCTCAAAGTATTTAATCGGAAAGGGAATGTTTGGCATCATCCGTCACCTCCTCATGTCTGCGATATACAACCGTACCTGTATAGTGATAACTAGCCTTTTTATCAACCGGAATTTCTTGATATCTAGCAAAGTACTTTGGCTGTGAACGGTACTCGAGAAAGCGAATCAAAAATCGGTGGGGTGCTTTACCATCTAGTGTTTTTCTTGTAAAAAACCATGCTACTAAGAGCGGGATGCCGATAAACTTAATTAGATAATAATCCACCCAACTAAACGGTGGAATTTCGTTTAGCAGAAACATAAGGAATAAAGTTCCTGCAAAAAATGCTAACTGACGATACGAAACGGGAATAGGTAATTGAATTCCTTGGATGGAATAGACGGTCTTCTCAATACGAAAAACCTGGTTGTAAACTCGTATTTGTTTCATGGCATCACTTCAAAAACGCTTCAAATAGCCATGAAAACCCATTTTCACCCAAAGATTGCACCAATTCTGGTTTGAAAACAAATACGCTGACAAACATGGCAAACAAAGCAAATCCTAAGAAAGCGGTAAACGCACGCTTCCAAAATAGAGTCACACTTACAAAAATAACGATTAGTAAAAAAACAGACCCGATCTCTGCGCCTAAAGATTTCTCTAATTTAGCAGCAGGAGTATCAGCTAAAAAAATAGCGAATGGATATAAAAAATCATTCATATTATCTCACCCCTTGCTTCATATTGGTTACATAGAAGCGGTCGCCTTCCTTTACTACTGATAGCGAGTATTGATAGGATAGCTGGCCCCCACTAGGTAAGTCAGTAAACGATACATCACACTTCACTTCTAGTTTTCCTTGATTCTTGGTAACTGCCACATTTTTTACATCGGATAAACCGACTAGCCCGGCCAATCCCTTTGAAATAACATCCTTTTCTTTTTCATAATAGCCAATTTCATTCTCTGTCCCAGTAGTATATACCTTCCAAAACGACTTTAAGAAATTCTCGATCTGGACTCGCTCTGCATCCGAAACAGCCTCTCCCGGTTCCGTTTTTATCTCAGGAAGTTCGATTTTAGAGGGAACTGGTGGTGCCATTAAATAAGGCTTATCTACCACTACAAAAGACTCACCTGATCTCTGAATCGTAACAGCTAGATAACGAATCGCCCTACGCTGATCACTTTCGTTTTTCGCATGGGTTAGTACAGTATCTACTGTAACGTATACCTTTTTCATTCCACCTTCGCCATCTTCTATTTTCCAAATTCCAACTGAACGAGGGAATGAATTATAAGTTGCATTTTTCATATCGATCCCCGCTTGTGGATCTACCGTGGAATGCAAATAAGGCTTCAATCGGCTCGCTCGAATAGTTTCATTTCCTTGATTCCATGTGAAATATTCCCTTACAAATTGATCCACAAAAGCCGTTTCACTCAAAACGTCCCCTAGCCCACTGGTCAGTACTTGTTGTTTTGCCGCTGTTACTGTTCTTGGACTTGAAGGTACAATTCCAAATTGGATTAACCATACAGCTGTTGTACTAACTGCCGTGTAGATCAATAACAGCCAAAATCCAAATATCGCAAATTTCCGCTTCGCTAGTTGTGACATTGTCTTCCTCCTACTAAATTAATCCGAATTGGTCAATCGCGTCGTTAAATGGGCTTCAATGATATACCGTTCTGGGGCAGGACCAATATATGAAAACGGATAACACGTAGTAAGAGTGAGGACAGGCTTTTCTCTTGGAACGATTACGGTTCGATCGAGTGCATCTGTCGTCCACATCTTCTGAATCACATAGACAAATGTCTCACGAACTGTGACGACGCGTAATTCGTCACCCAGTTGCATTTTCCCCATTTGTCTGAAAACGGTGTCACGGTGGCCAGACAATACGGCATTATCAGGTTCACCGGGTAAGACACTTTTTGAATAGTGACCTACTCCCCGTTCAAGTTCATCTTCATTTGTACCTTCTACAATAGGCATCTTAGCTTCTAAACGAGGGATGACTAAATCTGCAAAATGCTCTCCCTTTTTAGGCCGCTCTGCAACAGGTACGATACGCCATAAAACATCTTCCGATTTTTCTACATCCCCCTTCTCTGCTTGCAGGGAAGGGGGATGTGTTTGATTCGCTGTTTTCTCTACTACTTGTAATTGAAGAATGTAATTCATACCTGAATAGCTTGCATAGCCAATCCCAACTGTTAAAAAAAAGATAGCTAGCCACCGATCCCATTTCACTGTGACTGAGTCCTTCTTGTATAAACTAGATACCAACCAGCCATTAAAGCTGTTGCGATCCCCACCATTACGCCTTCCACATCATGCCCAGCTGTTTGTGGGAGCATTCCACCTTGTTCCGTTTTAGCTAAAGGAACACTCGTATTTACAGCAGAAGCTGAGGTAGAAACTTGTTTTGCAACTTCTGAGGATGCAGGTAGTTGCTTCGGTTGTTTAGATATCGCATTTTGTTTTTTCTCTTCTTTTTTGGAATAAGAGTTAATTTTTTCCTTGTTAAAGCTAGCTAAGGGGGCATTTTCCTTCGTTTTCGATTCGGTGATAGAACGTTCAACTTTCTTTTCGTAAGCTGGAGCCGTTTGGTTCTGTGCAGGTGGTAAGGAAGGTGTGACAGGAAGAATCTCCTTCGAATCAGCATTTGGCCCAGAATCTCTTGGAGTTGTATTCCTTTCAAATGTGGAAATGTTAGGCTTCACTTCTACTTGCTGAGAAGGCTTCGTACTCCATGGCACTTGATCAATCTCTCCATCATCCATTGATAGAGATCCTTTAGCAAGGGCACTGCCCGCCCCCATAGTCAATCCCGTAGCTACACAAAGAACTAACAATGTAGTAAGGGATATCTGTCTTTTGGGAGGAGATAGCGTAGTGGGCTCCAATAATCGATTTTTATCCTTATTAATTTGGAACATTCCCAAAAATAACTTCGGATCTTTATCCATCATTTAACCTCCTTCTAGTTGAACCAACAAAAGTACATCATTTTCACATTTTTCACCACAGCACAATTTCTAGTTCTTTCCTTATCTTATTACAAATTAACTGTCTTTTTCAACAACTTTTCATATTTTTTGTAGTTTATCGACAACTCCTGTAACGCTTTACAACAATGGGATTGAGGCTTCGAAAAATGTAGAATATTGCTATCTTACCTCCTTTCTATTAATGAAAAATGGATATTACTTTGGCGGAAGATTATTTTTTGTTTGGACATAAAGAAACACTCTTTACATACATATGCTTCCATATCTGTAAAGAGTGTTTCGGTGTCAACTATACAATTTTCACTAATCCTTCGGCACTTCGCTTTGTAAAATCCCAGTTATCATAATAAGCATTCGCCACTAGGATATTAGGGCCTGTACACTTTGCCTGTTCGCAGTAACAATGATACTTTTTGGCTAATGGATGTTGTAACCATCGTTCAAAGATATCTGATAATCGATCGTGGTGAATGTTTCCTAATGATGGAACGTCTCCAAAGTCTGTTACAATGATATCTCCCGTAAAACCATTTACATTTAGACGGTTTCGTCCATCGGGATCTTGACGAACTGTGACATTGGGGGCATGGTGCAACTGTGTGTAAAGGGCACGATGTTCCCGATCATCACTACATGGGAAAAAGGGAAGAGTTCCAAATAAGATCCATGTATTCGGGTCACGAACCGCTAGTAGACGATGAATGGCTTCTTCATACTGCGCTAATGAGATCAGATCCGCATGACGAGCAAAGTCGCTCGGATAAAGAGGATGAACCTCATGACGTGCACATCCCATCTCAACCAGATCGTGATGCATTTGATCTATAAATTGAGAGGTAAATGGACTTAATAAGGACTCCCCTGAGACAAATACCCCCGCTTTGGCCAACGCCCGTGAGTTTTCTTTCATTCTCTCAAACAGGGTTTCAGCCGCTTTTATATCCACTTCCCTACCCATTTTTGCAAAGACAATCCGGTGAAAATCTTGAACATCTCGATAGTTATATGAAATATGAAGAATATCTAAATCCTCAATCCAATTTTCATAGCGCGAAAGAGGTAGAGTGAGGTTGGAGTTTAACTGTGTATAAATCCCTCTCGATTTTGCATACTTCAATAACGGTTGAATGGTTTCTTTGACCACCTTCGAACTCACGATTGGCTCCCCGCCTGTAATACTGATCGTTTGTAATGAATCAATCTCGTCCAGCCTCCGGATTAACATCTCAACTGGAATCGCAGCTCCTTCTCTTTCAACCAACTCTTCTCCCACAGCACAATGCTCACATCGTAAATTGCATAAATTCGTTACGGTAAATTCGATACTCGTTAGCTCATAACGCCCCTTGACCTGACGCGTCTGCCACGCATCCCAAGGGTCAAAATGAGGCGAAATTCGGCTTTTAATTGGAAAGTTCTCATGCTGTTCCATCGGCTTCCCCCACTTTTTTCTAACTCAACATGAAAAACCAGCCCTCAGTTAAGCTGGTTTCCCACAAGTTGGTATCTTATTTTTTGCCTTCTGCGATCTTCATTTCTACATACTCATCATAAGTCATCTGTTTATCGAAAATCGTACCATCTGGTCTCACTTCAATAATACGATTCGCGATGGTTTGAACAAACTCATGGTCATGAGAGATAAATAAGATGGTTCCTTGGTAATTGATCAGGCCTTTATTAAGTGCGGTAATTGATTCCAAATCCAAATGGTTGGTTGGATCATCCATCAATAAAACATTACCACCTTTTAGCATCATCCGTGAGAGCATACAACGGACCTTTTCTCCCCCTGATAGAACACTTGGCTTTTTCAACACTTCGTCGCCCGAGAACAACATTCGACCGAGGAATCCGCGCAGATAGGTCTCTGTCTGATCTTTCGAGAAAGGACGCAACCAATCGACAAGAGATTCCTCATTTCCCTGGAAATAATTCGACACATCTTTCGGGAAATAAGCTTGGGTGGTCGTAATTCCCCATGTGTACTCTCCAGCATCCGGTTCCATCTCGCCCGCTAGAATCTCTAATAAGGCTGATTTTCCTACCTCATTCGTACCAACGATAGCGATTTTATCTCCTTTATTGACTGTAAAGCGTACATCTTTCAATGCTTGCTCACCATCAATCGACTTACTTAGACCCTCTACACGTACTAAATCATTCCCCGCCTCACGCTCTTGTTCAAAATGAATAAAAGGATAACGGCGAGAGGAAGGTTTGATATCTTCTAAGTTCAGCTTATCAAGCATTTTCTTCCGTGATGTAGCTTGCTTTGCTTTTGATTTATTGGAGCTAAAACGGGCAATAAAGTTTTCAAGGTCCTTTTTCTTTTCTTCTGCCTTTTTATTCTTCTCTTTAGCTAGTGATAATGCCAATTGACTAGACTCATACCAAAAATCATAGTTACCCACGTACAGTTTGATCTCGGCAAAATCAATATCGACTGTATGAGTACAAACCACATTTAAAAAGTGACGGTCATGACTTACTACAATAACGGTATTCTCAAAATTAAGAAGAAAATCTTCTAACCAACGAATGGCCTCTAAGTCCAAGTGGTTAGTAGGCTCATCGAGCAGTAAGATATCCGGTTTACCAAAAAGTGCTTGGGCTAACAACACTTTCACTTTTTGACCACCGTCTAATTCGCTCATCTTCTTATAATGGAGATCATCAGGGACTCCAAGTCCAGATAATAAGATAGCAGCGTTTGACTCTGCTTCCCAGCCATTTAACTCGGCAAATTCACCTTCTAATTCAGCCGCACGCATGCCATCTTCCTCGGAGAAGTCAGCTTTTGCATAAAGAGCATCTTTTTCGCGGGTAATCTCAGCTAAGCGCGCATGCCCCATAATAACGGTTTGCAACACTTCAAACTCTTCGTATTGGAAGTGATCTTGTTTTAAAACAGCAAGCCTTTCCCCGGGAGTTATGATGACATCCCCCGTATTCGGTTCAATTTCACCAGCTAAAATCTTCAAGAAAGTAGATTTTCCAGCACCGTTGGCTCCGATTACTCCATAGCAGTTGCCTGGAACAAACTTAACATTTACATCTTCAAAAAGCTTCCGTCCGCCAAAACGTAAGCCTACATTTTGCACCGTGATCATATCGCTAAATTCCTCCGTAACATCAAAATGATTCCAGTCTATTGTACCATGTTTCCGACTTAACTCAATATTGGACAGGTGAACAGACCTCTTCTATATAAATGGAACGAACTTCATTTGCAGAGAATCTGTTTCTGTATGTCATATTTATCACCGTAACATTACACTTACATTACAAATAGACGAAACATAAGACAGGTTCACCTTTACCATGTAGAATACAATTACCAAACCAAAACGGACGAAATTTTTAGGAGGAAACAGCGATGAGAGAAATGACTGGCTTATTAAACGGACTTTTACTAAGTATTCCAATGTGGAGCCTGATCGTTCTAGCTGTTCATTTCCTTTTCTAGTAAATATAGAAAGAATAAATCCGATAAAAAACTCATCTACAGTAGATGAGTTTTTTTTATGGGCAAAAAAATATGAACACATTGCACATTGCTGGGCACTTACGAATAGTCTGGTAAGAACAAATAGACGATGCTTAGTGAGGTGTGGAGATGTCTCAAGCCAATATCCCTAATATTAGCCCTACTATCTCGATTAATCGAGACAATGCAATCAACCTACTATTAGCCTCAATTGCAATGGAGGAGATAGGGCTTAGTCATATTATTAATACTGAGGGTGAGAAAATACAGTATGTTTTAGAATCCTTGCCAGGAGTCACTTCTCCCCACCCTCCTACCATTAGTGACGTACTTTTAATTAATAAAAGTGTTCGCGATATGATTCGTGAATTAGCGAAAAAGGAATGGGTTCTGCTAGAGAAGTTAGAAAGTGTTCTCAGTATAGCGAGCACCCCAGAGACCAGATTCAGTATATCCAGCACCACCACAAGCACTATAGAACATTTCGAGTCAACAAAGCCGACCTTATCCATAGAAGCGATCGAACCATTTACAATAGATAGCACACCGATTCAAAAATCGATAAATTCTGATGAAGAAGAAATTGTTTTCATTTCTTCCACTCATTCAAGTCTTGAAACAAACACAACGAGAGAAGCCATTATCAACGGAACAACAGACGCGGCAGAAGAAACGGGCGATGCAATGCCAGAGTCAACAGGCATAGAGAAGGCGCAAAAGCTCGTAGGAACAGCGAAGATACCAGAAGCTATAAGACCCATCTGGAAAAGGCTAGTCAGACCGAAGAAGGTATCGAGTGTAGCAGCGCTAAACAGAGACCAAGGATTGGCGAGCGAAATCGGACCGACGAAAGACGTGAGAACTCTAGGGGACTCTGGCTTGCCGAAACACCCAGAGCCTGCGGGAAAAACGGGCTCGCAGGGTATCACAGGAGATACGGGACCCCAAGGACCGGCTGGCTCTCCCGGAAACACAGGGGATACAGGGCCTCAAGGGCC
>NZ_FPJZ01000007.1:0-40289 GCF_900119485.1 Thermoactinomyces sp. DSM 45891 | reverse complement strand
CAAGGGCCGGCTGGCTCTCCCGGAAACACAGGAGATACGGGGCCTCAAGGGCCGGCTGGCTCTCCCGGAAACACAGGGGATACAGGGCCTCAAGGACCAGTTGGACCAGCTGGATCTGCCACTGCCACGGGGGCAACCGGACCGACAGGGCCATCAGATTCACCTATATCAACCATATATGTTAGCAATTCAGGTAGCAATAATGTCTCCATCATTGACAGAATGACACATATGATTGTCTCAACCGTGCCAGTAGGCACGAACCCCAAAGGAATAGCAGTAAACACCACCACTAATCGGATCTATGTAGCCAATTTTGATGATAGTACCGTCTCTGTCATTGATGGAAATACTCATACCGTCGTTTCCACATTTACAGTAGGAGTAGATATATCCGTACTGAGCGTTGACTCTGCAAGAAATCGGATCTACGGAATTACCCAAACCAAAAACAATCTCTATGTAATGGATGGTGTTACTAATAGCGTATTTGTCAGAGTTTCAGTAGGCACAAGCCCTGAAGGAGTGTGTGTAAATTCTGTAACGAACCAGATCTATGTAGCGAATGCCGTAGATAATACAGTTTCTGTCATCGATGGAATGACCTTTACTGTATCCACCGTGATTCCTGTGGGAAACAGCCCTACGCACATGGGGGTAAACCCACTCTCCAACTGTATCTATGTTCTCAACACACTCGACGATACAATCTCTACAATAGATGGCCATTCCCACACAATACTGGCCACTATTCCTGTAGGAAGTATGCTATTTTTAGACAGCGCAACAGGGATAGGAGTAAACTCGCACACAAACTGTATCTATATAGCCAACGGGCTTGATAATAACGTATCTGTCATAAGTGGAAACACTCATACTGTCGTTACTACCATTCCCGTAGGCAACAACCCAATCGGCATGAGCGTAGACCTCATTGCTAATCAGATCTTTGCAGTTAATAATGTAGATGACAATGTATCTGTACTGGATGGAAACTCTCATATGATCATCACTACTATTACTGTAGGGTCTGCGCCAACATCAGTGGGAGTAAGTATAAGTTGATCTTAACTAAATATTTCTAACAAAAAGCTCATCAAGGAGGAATGGGCTTTTTGCTTTGATAAAAATCACAGTATCCATCATTTTGAATACTATAAACCTAAACGTAGGCAAACGTCAGTGAGGTGTGAATATGTCCCAAGCAAATATCCCTAATATTACCCCTACAATTTCCATTAATCGAGGAGATGCAATCAACCTTTTATTATCCTCTATTGCACTAGAAGAGCTAGGTCTAAGCCATATTATCAATGCGGAAGGGGAAAAACTGCAGTATGTCCTAGGAACATTACCAGGAATCTCTGCTCCCCAACCTGCCACTATTAGTGATTTGCTTTTGATCAATAGTAGTGTTCGGGATACCGTACGTGAAATTGCAAAGAAAGAATGGATTTTAAAAGAGAAATTAGAGACGGTTTTAGGCGCGAGTGAAACTACAGGACTGGGATCCCAAGGTACTCAAGGTACTCAAGGACCCCAAGGACCTATTGGTCCAGTAGGAGCCACTGGATCATTTGCGACAGGCGGTATTCTATTTCAGGCTTTAGGAAACTCCGGGACTAGTGGAATTGCTCCAATGCTTTATGGAGATAATGTAAACTTTGTATCAGATACGTTATACATCGAAGTCACGCCCGGTTCAGCAAGAGTGAGACTAGAAGTACCCACTAGTAGCTTAGGGGGACTAGGACCGACCGGACCTGTGGGACCCACCGGAGCTACTGGACCTCAAGGCGCTACTGGACCAAGTGGGATTACAGGACCCACAGGGAACACTGGACCGACTGGTCTAACTGGGATAACAGGGTCTGCGGGACCCACCGGGACTACTGGGCCGACAGGACTAATTGGAATGACCGGAATCACGGGAGCCTCGGGCGTTACAGGGCCTACGGGTATAAATGGAGTTACCGGGCCGACAGGGGACACTGGACCTCAAGGCGCTACTGGACCTCCTGGACCTGCTTCTTCCACGGGCACTACGGGAGAGACTGGCCCCACAGGGAGTACGGGGCCTCAAGGACCGACAGGACCTCCCGGCTCTGCTTCTTCTACAGGTGCTACAGGGAGCACAGGACCGACCGGAAGTACAGGACCGCAAGGACCTCCTGGACCTCCCGGCTCTGCTTCTTCCACAGGTGCTACAGGGAACACAGGACCTGCGGGGAGCATAGGACCGACCGGATTGGCTGGGAGTACAGGAAGCACAGGACCCACGGGGGATACAGGATCTACTGGGCCGCAGGGACCCACTGGGCCGACAGGACCCGCTTCTTCTACTGGGGCAACCGGACCGACAGGACCCACAGGGGATATAGGTACTACAGGATCCACTGGGCCGACCGGGGCCATCGTCAATACAGCAACCATCTATGTAACCAATTCTTTTGATAATACAGTCTCTGTCATTGATGGAAATACTCATACAGTATCTTCAATCATTCCGGTAAATGAGCCACTTTCCGTCGGGGTTAATTCTGTCACAAATCGCATCTATATAGCCGGGAATGATGGGAATGTCTCTGTCCTAGACGGAGAAACACATACGATTTCTACAATTGTTCCAACAGATCCAGGAAATCCTTTACTAGCGATAGGAGTAAACTCTGCCCGAAATCAGATCTATGCAGTTGGTGAAATAGTTTTAGGAACGAGTCAAGTCTTCGTAATTGATGGAATTTCTAATACAGTATTAGCCACCATTTCATTGCAGGATTCCCTGCTGGGAGTAGCGGTAAATTCGATCACAAGTCGCACATATCTCCCTGCTAATTTCGAGAATTCGGTTGTGGTGATAGATGGAAAAACAAATTCAATAGTTGCCAGCATTACAGTAGGAAATGCACCCATATATTCCGGGGTAAATCCTAATACAAACCGGATTTATGTAGTAAATACAAATGATAAGACCCTTTCTGTCATAGACGGAGAAACCGATACAGTCATTACAAACATTACGATAGGAAATCAAGCTTATACAAACGGCGCAAACGGTATAGGCGTTAATACCCATACCAATTGTATTTATGTAGTCAATAATACCGATAACACAGTCTCCGTCATCAACGGAAATCTAGATACGGTACTTGCAACGATTACAGTAGGTGAGAACCCAAACGGAGTAGGTGTGGACCCTTTTGCCAATCAAGTCTATATAGCCAATTTAAATAGTAATACCGTCTCTGTCATTGATGGGAATACAAATATGATTATCACTACTATCTCAGTAGGAATTCTACCAACCTCTGTGGCAGTATATAATTCTCTAACCACATGATCCAACCCAAGTAATTAAGAACCAATACAGGAAGAGCCTCAATCAAAAGCTCATCGATTAGGGATGAACTTTTGATTGAGCAACTATACGCATATAAAAAGTACCATCACACCATTCAATATTTTGCATAATATAACCTGAAAAACATAGGCGAATGTCAGTGAGGTGTGAATATGTCCCAAGCCAATATCCCTAACATAACCTCTACTATTTCCATTAACCGGGAAGATGCAATCAATCTTTTGTTATCCTCCATTGCCCTAGAAGAGTTAGGTCTGAGTCATATTATTAATGCAGAAGGAGAAAAAATACAATACATCCTAGGAACATTGCCAGGAATCTCTGCTCCCCAACTTGCTACTATTAGCGATTTGCTTTTAATAAACAGTAGTGTTCAGGATACCGTACGTGCAATAGCAAAGAAAGAATGGATTTTAAAAGAGAAATTAGAGGCGGTTTTAGGTGCAAGTGATCTTACAGGACAGGGAACTCAAGGACCACAAGGACCTCAAGGACCCACCGGGCCAATCGGAGCCTCCGGTGCATTTACAACAGGCGATTTTCTATTCGGAATATTAGGTAATTCTGGGACTAGCGGCATTGCTCCAATGTTTGTCGGAGATCATGCAAACTTTGTATCCGATACATTATATATCGAAGTCACACCAGGTTCAGCAAGGGTACGAATAGAAGCTCCAACAGGAACGACGGGAACGACAGGGCCTACAGGATCGACAGGACCTCAAGGTCCTTCAGGTTTTGTTGGAAATGCAGGGCCTGAGGGAATCACTGGGTCTGATGGTCTATCTGGTTTTATGGGGCCTACGGGAGACACAGGAGCTAATGGGGACACAGGCTTTACTGGACCACCAGGTATTAGCGGAATAGTAGGATCGATTGGACCCACAGGGATGACTGGGCCTGATGGTCTATCTGGTTTTACAGGTAGTACTGGAGCTACGGGAAGTACGGGACCACAAGGTACTCCAGGTTTCTCTTCTTCCACGGGTGCTAGAGGAGACACAGGATCAACAGGAAGTATAGGGCCAGAAGGACCCTCTGGATTACCGGGCTCAGCTTCCTTCACGGGGGAAACAGGGACAACAGGGATGATGGGAGGATCAGGTCCTCAGGGCCCCTCTGGATCACCAGGTTCCTCTTCTTCCACCGGTGCCACCGGGCCTGCGGGAGAAACTGGACCGACAGGAGCATCAGGATCGACAGGAGTTAATGGGGACACAGGGGAGATCGGGCCTGATGGGATCACAGGGACAACGGGGCCTACGGGTGAGAACGCCCCCACGGGAGCTACGGGAAGCACCGGACCTACGGGATTCAATGGAACGATAGGCTCAACAGGGATTACAGGACCGACAGGACCCGTAAATATATCAAGTATATATGTAGTCAATGTAGATAGTAATAATGTCTCTGTTATAGACGGATCCACGAATACCATTTCTACGACCATTACAATAGCGGGTGGTCCAAGGGCACTGGGGATAAACCCTGTTACAAAACAAATTTATATACCCAATGATGGCGTGACAGTCTCTGTAGTAGATGGGAACACTAATACGATAACCAATACTTTTTCAGCAGCCGTAATCGGAGCACTTGCAGTAAATCCTTCTTGGAGCCGTATCTATGTAACCCGTCCCCCCTTTGACATTAGTGATCAAGTTCTTGTAATAGATGAAATTACAAATACCATATTGGCAACTATTCCAGTAGGGAGTATCGCATCAGGAGTAAGCGTTAATCCCATTACAAATCGGATCTATGCTTCTAACAGTGGCGATAATAACGTCTCTGTTATACACGGAGGAACCAATACTGTACTCACTGTGATTCCTACGGGAGCTTTTCCTACATCCTCAGCAGTAAATCCGAAAACAAATTCAATTTATGTATTAAACCAAGGCGATAGAACTGTCTCCGTAATAGATGGAATGACCCACACGATAACTGCAACCACTACCGTAGGATCGTCGTTCTATATACAAGGAATCGTAGGAGTGGCTGTAAACACACGTACAAATTGCATCTATGTAGCGAATAGTCTAAGTGATAACGTCTCCGTAATAAACGGCAATTTAAATGTTGTCATCGCAACGATTGCAGTGGGAAATCGCCCATCTTCAGTGGCTGTAAATCCTAACATAAATCGAATCTATGTAACAAACGGTGGTGTTGATAACAATACAGTCTCTGTAATAGATGGAGACACCCATGCCATCATATCAACCATCTCTGTAGGAGATAGCCCGCTGTCAATAGGAGTCTTAAATTTTAGTTCAACGTAACCGATAATCTCATTACAACCCCTTTAAGAAGTGACCTAAACACAACTCATTCACGAAGACACTTGTTGTTTTTTTGTCACCATCCCCTATATAATGAAGCCAGAATACCGAAAAATGATATGATGAGAAATCGTCTTATTAAATAGAGGTGAGATTCATGATAAGACCCCTCTGGCTTCAATGGGGCTACACCTTGTTTTGGATAGCGCTTTTTGGGGTTATGTGTATCGGTGGATATTTTATGTTTCGTAAATTTCTAAAACGATTACCAAAACAAGATGGCCGTTCTGAGCTCGATTGGCAGGAGCACTATATCAACGAAACAATACATCTCTGGACAGACGAGAAAAAAGCCCTTCTTCGAGATCTAGTTGCACCTGTGCCGGAATTGTTCCGCGATGTAGCGAAACAAAAAATTGCTGGCAAAATAGGTGAGATTGCTCTGGCCGAGAAAGCAGAAGAATTAAAAGAAGAATACATCATCCGTGGGTATATACTAGCCACCCCGAAAAGGGATCACAAGTGGCTAAAAGAAACCTTACAAAAAAAACAGATCGATTTACAACCGTATCAGCATTTGTTTTAAATCATATTTTTCTTTTTCTGCTTTGTTGTTATTTTCCCCGTTGTATGGTAGGATACGTGTATTACGTTAAAAAGTGGTTGGGATTCAAGTTTCACCTTGTGTGGCCTCTTGTACGTTGAAACAATAGGTTCATCAATAGGTTTAAACGCTTGACTGTTTGTCCGCTTTTTAATGAATAAGGAGGCCCCAAGCATGAAGGGTAAAGTAAAATGGTTTAACGCTGATAAAGGTTATGGTTTCCTTGAGCGCGAAGACGGTGGCGATGTATTCGTACACTATAGCGCAATCCAAACCGAAGGTTTCAAAACTCTCGAAGAAGGCGAGCCAGTTGAGTTCGACATCGTTGAGGGAGACCGTGGTCCACAATCCGCTAACGTTCATCGTTTGAACGTTCGTTAATTCGGACTATAAGAAAAAGCACTCTCATAATGAGGGTGCTTTTTCCTTTGTTTTCAAGGGTTTTGCAGATTTACATAACAAAACTTTATCGAGCTTACTACCGGGAAAAAGGGAAAGTGCAACCAAATTGCAAACCAAAGCTATCACCTAGTCTGATAGTCAAATCTTGAAACGATCATCTTTCATTCATCGACTCATAGCCTTATATGCATTGATCCTACCGTGAATCCAACTGTCACCCGTTCCTTGGATTGGATCTGCGGTTTCTTCTAGAGAAGCACGAATTTCATTTGCCTTTTTACCCTGAGAAGCGAGAAGACCTGCAACCCCTGATACTAGCGGGGTTGCCATGGATGTTCCGGAAATAGATTCATAGCCAGAATCAAGAACGGTTGAGTAAATATCTACTCCAGGCGCTGCCACATCCACCCACTCCCCATAGTTAGAAAAGTCGGCTTTACGATCATTTTGATCCGTTGCTGCTACCGCAATGACATTTTCATAGTAAGCTGGATAGTTTGGAGTAGATGAGTTATCATTTCCCGCTGCAGCCACTACGATAGATCCCTTACTTACTGCATAATCGACAGCATCTTTTAAGGCTTTCGATTCATCTGGACTACCTAGACTTAGACTTATCACATGAGCACCTAGATCAGCCGCATGCGTAATTCCGCTTGCCACTCCATCTGCAGTTCCATTTCCCTTTGCATCTAAGACTCTCTCAGCTAAAATTTTGACATTTGGTGCCATTCCAGCAATCCCAACCCCATTGTTCGTTGTAGCAGCAGCTACTCCTGCACAATGAGTGCCATGTTTATTTTCATCCATGGGATCATCATCATTGTCGATAAAGTCACGTCCTTTCTCTACTTTCCCTTTCAAATCCGGGTGGTTATAATCTACACCCGTATCCAAAATCGCGATCTTGACTTGACCAGAGCCTTTTGTAATATCCCAAGCTTTTTCGGCCTCTACCTTTTGCAGAGCATACTGTTTTGCATAATCAGTATCATTAGGAACCAACGTAGCACGATATACATGGTTAGGCTCAACATACAATACATCTGAATTCTTCTGGTAATCTTGAATCACTTGCTTAACAGACTTCTCAGCTGGAACCTTCACTACTTGAAAACCAAGTGTGCTATTTGTTTTGATCACTTGGCTGTCTGCTTTCGCATGGAGAGAGGAACTTTGAGCTAATGAAGTTCCTGATTTGAACTTGACAATAATTTCAGAACTGCCTTTGTTTTCTGAAGCTTTGGTTCCTATTGAATTGGAAAACACCATAGAAACTCCCAATGCCAGAGCAGCTACAACCGAAAGTGAACGCTTGTACAAATGAATCACCCCTTAATTTTTTGTAATCTAAATATTCGATGCTTAAAGGATTTTATCCTTCTAATATTTTTAAAAAATACAATTTTCTTTTTATTTATACGGAGTCGGTCAGAGCTTCATTGAAAAGGATAGAATAAATAATGAAAATCCGTTGGTATTTATGCTAAAAAGACCCTGAAATACAATGACTCTTTTTCCTTGACTTTTATAGGGATAAAAACAAATTAAAACTAAATTATGAATAGTAATACAATTTAATTGTATATGAACGAAGCTTGTGGGAAATTATACTATCAATTGTACATAGAGGTGGGATTACATTGAAAAAAAGGTTGCTCTTTCTATCCCTTGCGATGTCTTTATACTTCATCATCATGGGTTGCAATAGCACAAATGAGCTAGTTATTTATCAAGAAAAACAAGCGAACAACACCTTGAGTGAGAAAAAACAGATCTCAGACAAGGAAAAAATCGATCGTATCAATCAATACATTGGTTTGATTAACTGGAAATCCTCCACACCAGCAAGAACCAAACCTGAAAATGTCCAGCTTTGGTTTTCCAAAAAGAAAAGCGACGACATACCTAAAGAGAAGAAATATTACATTTGGTTTAATGAGAACTGGGAAGCAGAAGTGACACTTGATACAAAATACGGTCTACTACCCCATAAAGAGTCTCTGGAGTTAAAGAAGTTGTTAGAGTAACTGTACATTAACACAACCAAAAAAGAGCTTTTTTGAACGACACACACTCATGCAGTTCAAAAAGGCTCTTTTCTATATGCCTGCATCAATTTATTTCGTTTACATCATTCGGATAAGGGCTTCTTCTCCCGCCATCCCAGCAATGATTCCGTAATCTTCAGCCGTGTGAGTCACAGACTCAAGAGGTGCACTCAGCAATTCCTCTAATGTCTTTACACCCACTGCCCTAGCTGCGATGATTTGACGATCACTTAACCTCTCATTTAATAAGCCTACATCCAACGCGCCGCACATGATATACCCTTTTTCTGTGGTAATGACCAGAAGGGTGGTTTTGGGTAATTTCACTTCTATGCCCATCGCGACTGATTCACCAATATGTATTGGCTTCATTTGAATCAAATCAAACACCCCATTTCGGATCTATATCTTATTTATATGTCGATCCAGCCCAAAGAGTGCCGATGAATAAAAGTTCTCTATAAAAGTTAATGAATACGTGTTGGAATAACGGGGGCAGGCTTGTACGGAGAAATTTTTCCATCTTGTACCATCTTCATTTTTAACATCTCAACCAGATAAATTCCCATCATCTGATTTACTTCTTCATCGCCCATATTTTGAATCAGTTGAATCATATTTTCACGTGATTGGTCTTCCAACAGATTTAGGACGATGGTAATCACATCGTCTTCATCATCACAAAGTTGATCACGATAAAGTTCATAAATATCATTTACGAAACTCAAGAGGAGTCCTCCTTTTCATCAAAATCATCCTATTTAGCTCATGTCTGTGAGTGTCCCACAATCTGTTTCATACGAAGCATTCGAAAGCCAACGCTTCTCTTTTGCTTTCTCAATCTTGGAGGAATCTTGAATTGCATCCTTCAAGAGATCCCGTAAGAACTCGGGCACATAGTACCTCAGCAAATCACTCTCCTTTAAGGTGACATATCCAGAACCAAAAGTAAACATGTCGATCGTCGCTAACTGATATCGATACTCATCTTCTAACGGTTCATTCCCTACATAGATGGCTTGTATACCATGCTTCCCGCTAACAGTACGAGTCATTACCACCTGCATTCCCGATATCGCTAATGAACCCAGTATCTTCCCACGAAATCCATAGCCCCGGATTTTTTTATTTTGATAAGAAGGTTCCATGGATTGCTCCAATGCCTCTCGAATTGCCCTTCCTGAAATCTCGACTAGTACCGGATTAATCGGATGGGGACAGAGTTTATGTAATTTTTCCCAAGTAACGATCCCTTCAACTAGAGGCCCTAATAATACCCCGCTATTGACCAGAGAAATCGGGGCGTCAGTCCATGTCCGAAGCTCATCGGCAAGCAAATTAGCAAATATGGATTCTTTATTCCACGAGATGGGAAGGGTTTCCTTTAACTGTGCAATCGGTCTCGTCATAAAACGTTTCGACTCTATTCGTAAACCGTGGATAAAATGAGCCATCTCAGCAGAAGGCTCTTCTAGTTTCATCCTATGAACGCAAGCATCGAAGCAAAGATTAGCGTTTGTACCTGAATCCACTATCATCTGCACTTCACCAACGTACTCTCCAAACTTCCCTGCCGCTACAATCATCGTAGTACCGATACGTTCTGGCTCTGCTAACAGATGATGTGTATGAGCCCCTATAATAATGTCCACATCAGGAATCATCGTTGCCATCTTACGATCCCAAAAAATACCCAAATGGGAGAGAACGACAATAACATCTACCTGCGAACGTAATAACGCTACATCCCTTGCTATACAAACCATCGGATCTTCTACATCCCAACCTAACAACTCATAAACCAATGGGTATGGTATAGTAGCCCCTAAAAATGCGATGCGAACTCCTCTTACTTCTTTAATTTCCCAAGCTCTGAGCCAAACTGGCAACCCTAAATCTTCCTTCTGACGAACATTACTACTAACCACTGAAAAAGGAGACTGATGATACATCTTAGCCAGATCTATATCCGAAATTGTTAACAACTCATTATTTCCTAACGTTACGATATCATAGCCCGTATAATCTAGGATCTTACGATTCGCTATCCCCATAGTGCCTTCCGTCTCCATACGAAACCGATCGGCATGATCGCCCAAATCAACAAGAAGAAACGACTCATCTCTTAGCTCCGCTTCCTCTCTTTTTCGAACCACAAAGCTATGAATTCTCTCCATTTCCTCCATATGGCTATGTAGATCATTTGTATGGTAAAGACGAATTACATGCCTCATATAAAGGTCCTCCTCACAAGGTCAATCCGTCATAGATCATCTTTATCGCAATAATCACTAGTAACGTTTCAAAAGCCCGTAGCAGGTATTTACTCTCCAGACGAGATGAAATCCAAGCTCCTGTTTTCCCTCCCAGCCAAGCACCAGGTGCTAATAGCAAGACCGCCATCCAATGAATATGTGCGTGAAAAGCGTGAATACCACTACCCAGAATAGACGATAAAAAAATAGCAAACATCGAGGTAGCTGTAGCTACATGCGGAGGGAACCGAAACACGATGAGCATGATCGGAACCATCAAGGCTCCACCACCAATCCCGAGAAGTCCTGACAGAATTCCGATGGGAAAGGACATCCCTAATACCAGCCATCGATTATATCCGTATGTCCATGTATGTCCATCTGAGTCCGTATGGGTTCTAACCTGAGACCCTGTATATCTCATCCATCCAATTCGGTCTTTTATCATGAGAACAAAAGAGATCACCAGCATAAAGATACCAAAACCCATAAGAAAAAGGTTAGATTGTAGATAACGCGATAAGTATGCACCTATCATCGCACCTGGTCCACATCCGAAAAAAAATAGCCATCCGCTCGTAAAATCAATTCGCTTTTGTTTGTGAAAGCTCAGTGTCGAAGCGAGGGAAGTAATCACAATTAAAAATAAAGACGTTCCCACAGCTATCGGCGGACTAATCATACGAAAAGGTGGAAAAAAATGTGCTAAATATAACAGCGCTGGAACAATAATAATCCCTCCGCCAAGTCCTACAATACTTCCAATTGTGCCTGCTGCATAACCAACTAATAATAATGATCCCCACATTAAAATATCATCCATGTGATTACTCCATCCAGTCCAGTAAACTTAATTGCCTCGGCGCAAGCCCTTCATAGGAAATGCCTAACTGTTTCATCATTTTCCTCGCACTTTTGACAGCATGTCCTTGTGAATTATTATTAAATAATACATATACTTCTTGACTACTTGTTGCTAAACTTTGTATTCGAGGAACCCACTCTGAAATCTCTTTATCTGAGTAGTCGTAGGCATAACGAATGTCACGCCAGTTCGGATTTCCCGGCTGATCCCAGCCAACCTTATTCCGTCCGTGGAATCTCACCACACTATATGTAGGATGAGTAGATGCCACCACGATCGGAACAGAGTGAATCCCAGCCTGAGGTTCATCACATACAACATGAACCAGTTTCTCATCTGTTAAGAACCGCAGGGTGTGATCAAGCATTGATTCGCTAAACCAGCTCTGGTTGCGAAACTCGATGGCTAAACGATATTCAGAAAATGCTTCTTTTACTTTGCGTATATATCGAACATGCTTTTGTGAACAATCATACCAAGGAGGAAATTGAAACAGCATCAATTCACATTTCCCTGCTAACCGCATAGGTTCAAAAGATTCTTTTACTGCCTTCACAATCTCTTCCCATGGCCTCTCAGGAAAATGACTGGGCCGTCCATGGCCCGTAAGCTCTCGATATGGCTTTACTAGAAAGCGAAACGTCTCCGGCGTCTGCTCTACCCATTTCACTATGCGGTCTACATCCGCAATCGCGTGAAAAGTACTATCTAACTCCACAATAGGAAAGTGACTTGTATAGTCCACTAATTTATTTTTTGTTTTTGACGCTTGCGTACTAAAAACATGGTCTCCCCACCCACAAACCCCTATTTGGACTTGGTTCATTCGATTCATATGCCCCACTTCTATCTATGTATGTTCTTATTGTAGCATAGTAAATACAGCCATATAGAGGAGCGAGAACAGCATGAAACACAATTTTGCTTCGGCCTTGCACACAGATCAGTACCAAATTACGATGATGTTTGCCCATTGGAAACACGGAAACCATACCAAAAGACGTGCATTTGATCTTTACTTCCGCACCCTTCCCTTCGGCAATGGATATGCCGTTTTTGCAGGGTTAGAGCGGGCTATTACGTACTTACAAAATGTCCAATTCACCGAAGAAGACCTTTCCTACATACAATCCTTATCTCCATCCTATAATGCCCCATTTTTAGAATATCTCCGCCAATTTCGCTTTACAGGAGACTTGTATGCATTTCGTGAAGGCTCTCTCATCTTCCCCAACGAACCGATCATGCGTCTGGAGGGAAATGTAAACGAGCTTCATCTCATCGAGACGGCTTTACTAAACTTTACGGGCTTTCAAACGTTAGTAGCCACAAAAGCAGCTCGTATTCGCCATATCGTTGGAGAACAAGATACATTGATGGAATTTGGAACCCGTCGCGCTCAAGAAGCAGATGCCGCAGTCTGGGGAGCACGAGCCGCCTATATTTCTGGCTTTAACGCCACTTCTAATGTACTGGCAGGGAAAACGTTTGGCATCCCAACTAGCGGTACACACGCTCATGCTTGGGTACAAGATTTCTCTAGTGAATTAGAAGCGTTTCGTGCCTATGCAGATGCATTTCCCGACCAAGCTGTTCTATTAGTTGATACTTATGACACCCTGAAGAGTGGAGTCCCTCACGCAATTCAAGTCGGACTGGAGTTGAGAGAGAAAGGATATACATTAAAAGGAATTCGATTGGATAGCGGAGACTTAGCGTATCTCTCCAAACAAGCTCGCATAATGCTAGACGAAGCTGGATTAACCAACACGAAGATAGTGGCCTCTAATGATTTAGACGAGCAAACCATTCTAAATTTAAAGGCCCAAGGTGCCCGAATCGACAGTTGGGGTGTTGGAACCAAGCTCATCACCGCTCATGATCAGCCATCTCTCGGTTGTGTGTATAAGATGGTCTCCCGATTGGAAAAACAACAGTGGACGCCTACGCTTAAAATTTCATCCAATCCAATCAAAGTATCGACTCCCGGCCGAAAAAAAATCGTCCGAATCATCGATTTAAAAACAAATAAAGCGCAGGCAGACTACATCATGGAAGTAAACGAGGAGCTAAATCCCGCCGAACCGCTCTTGTTAATCCACCCAGTCCACTCATTTAAGAAGAAAACAATCCGAAATTATCGAATAGAACCGCTCCATGCACCTATTTTTCAAGAGGGAAATCTTGTATACTCACTACCAAAACTGGATGATATCCGTCAATTTCATCAACAACAGATGGATCAGTTTTGGGAAGAATATCTTCGCATCTTAAATCCAGAAGAGTATGCTGTAAACCTCTCTAATACACTTTGGGAAACGAAGAAACAATTGCTGGATGACATCCAAGAGCAGGTACAAGATCTTCGGATCAATAACAACTAAAGTAAGGCATATTTACAGATACAATTTGATTGTAGCGGGTTGCCTGGAATGTGATAGGCAACCCTTATCATTGAGCCATGAAAAGGGCACTATTTTCGCACACAAACGAAGGGCATCATAAATAAATTATTAAATGACAGAAAATACTAACATCTATATGTGTTAAGGAGGTTCAATCATGTCCCAAGCAAATATACCTAATATTTCACCTAATATTTCTATTACAAGAGAAGATGCAGTAAATCTTCTATTATCATCCATTGCCTTAGAAGAGCTAGGTCTGAGTCATATTATTAATGCCGAGGGTGAAAAGCTCCAATACGTTCTCGGAACGCTCCCCGGAGTCTCAACATCCTTCCAACCCTCCATTAGCGATCTACTTACGATCAATAATAGTGTTCGTGATACGATTAATGTAATCGGGAAGAAAGAATGGATCCTAAATGAGAAGCTAGAAAATGTGTTAAACACAGACGTGACAAGGGGACCTACCGGGTCGGCAGGTGCCACTGGACCTACAGGGCCATCAGGAGGGCCTCCTGGACCTGCAGGGGCTACCGGGCCTCAAGGACCAGCAGGGCCGACAGGGGCGATTGGAGCTACAGGGGGCACGGGGGCTTCGGGTCCCCAAGGAAACACTGGACCCCAAGGCTCTACTGGGCCTCAAGGTTCTACCGGGCCTCAGGGTGCGACGGGACCTCAAGGGCCGACAGGGCCTCAAGGGCCTACGGGAACTTTTGTTACAGGTGATTTCTTATTTTTGGTTCAAGGAAACTCAGGCGCGGACGGTACGGTTCCACTCAGTTTTGGAGATACACTCAACTTTCTATCTGATACGTTAGAAATCACGGTAACACCTGGTTCTGCCATCGTGAAGCTAGAAGTACCTACAGGCGCTAACGGAGTTACTGGAGCTACTGGGCCTCAAGGACCGACGGGCGCGGATGGCGCAGACGGGGCTTCTGGACCTCAAGGAGACACGGGACCTCAAGGACCAACGGGCGCAGATGGCGCAGACGGGGCTTCTGGACCTCAAGGAGACACGGGGCCTCAAGGGCCGACGGGCGCAGATGGAGCGGATGGAGCGGATGGACCTCAAGGACCAACGGGGCCTCAAGGACCAACGGGCGCAGATGGCGCAGACGGGGCTTCTGGACCTCAAGGAGACACGGGGCCTCAAGGACCAACGGGCGCAGATGGCGCAGACGGGGCTTCTGGACCTCAAGGAGACACGGGGCCTCAAGGACCAACGGGCGCAGATGGCGCAGACGGGGCTTCTGGACCTCAAGGAGACACGGGACCTCAAGGACCAACGGGCGCAGATGGCGCAGACGGGGCTTCTGGACCTCAAGGAAACACGGGACCTCAAGGGCCGACGGGCGCCACGGGCGCTAACGGAGTTACAGGTGCTACGGGACCGACAGGACCACTCTCATTACCTGCAGGCTATTATTTCCTAAACACAACAACTACCTTAGTAGGAAAGCAGGCTATACCATTTAGCAATAATGTCATTAATACCCCACCCTTTATCTCACATACAGCAGGTGCTACGGGTATCACTTTAGCGGCTGGTATGTACTCAGTTGAATTTAATGCAAATGTCGTAGGACCAACTATCGCAGGGCAAGCTTCTGCTATAGGGCTCAGAGTAAATGGGGCTGAGTTAACAAATGATAGAGTAGGGGATGCGATAACCGTAACGGGTCCTAATTTCGTTGGTTTGCCTAATTATTCTTTATCAGGAGGATCTATCATTCAACTCGGTGCTACTGGAGTACTTGAATTAATCAATACTTCAGGTAACACTTTCCAAGTATCTACACAAATCGATAACAAAACACCCGCTAATATTCGAATTATTAAAATAGGTTAAATAGATGCTCAAACCAATGGAACACACACTTTCTTCTCTGTGTTAGCTATACGGGTCACCCTAAAATGGGTGACCTTCTTGTATTGTTTTCCTTATGTCCATTGTCTTTTTACAAATTATTTCCTTTTCAACTTTTTTTCTATATAATCTAACTATAGTGAAAACTGTTGTTTTAAGGAGCAGGTAGATGAAACTAAGTAAATTTCAATTTTGGTTATTAGTTGGCTTTACAGCCATCCTCATTTTTATCTTTATTAATAGAATCCCTTTCGAAACTGAACAGCCAGCGGCTCAATCAGCATCTGAGAAGAGTAAGCCACCTACCTTGATTCCCACCACGCCTCCCCAAGATATAGAAGAGACGAAGAAAAAAGATCAACAAGATCCTGAAGCCAAACAAATCTTAGAAAACCAGCAAAAACGAGGATCACAAGTAGAACCATTTCTCACTACATTTTTTAACAATTTCTATCAATACGATGCAAAAAAGCCCACTGCACATGTAGAGCGGGTAAAAAATAACCTAGATCCTTCTCTTTACGAGATGTTAAAAGCTCAATATAAAGAGCCTTTTTCAGACACGAAGAAAATGGAATTCCGAGATTTTAAAATCGAGTCGAGAACCACCGAGGATACACAAGATATTCGCCTAGAGCTAATCGCCCATATTACCTTTACCGGCTCTGATAACAAAGCTGTTACAGAACCTCAATTTATCTCAATCCTATTAAAGCCCAACGGCGATACATGGAAGGTAAGGTGGTTAGAAAGTGCCAATGCTGCCGACTAACCCAAATGGAAAAGACCGAGATTCCCTTATGGCCCTTTTAATTGGAATGGGCACGCTCCCTAGCATTTTGATCCTTCTACTCATCACCTTTACGATCTTTATGGTGATCCCCTTTCTAAATAAACCGGAAGCCTTACCTGAAGATGGAACAACAACCACTATGTCTATATTTCGCGATTATTACGAAGAGGCCGCCGCCAAATACAACATGCCTTGGGAAATCCTAGCGGCTATTCATGCGAAAAGCCCTCCATACTCTTCACATGCTTCTAAAGTGAGTGGAACTGTTCCTGATGTGAAATATAAAGAGTACATCGAGTCGTCCCTCCATCGTTGGAACAAAGATCGAAAATATCAAGTTACACCTGCTTTAGTTGCCGCTGTGATGGAACAGGAAAGTAATTTTAACCCAAATGTCGTTTCTTCTGCTGGAGCAGTTGGCTTGATGCAACTCATGCCCTCTAACTGCCAAGCTCGTCAGTGGAGTATTCAAGACTGTAAAATCCCGGTTAATAATATTGATCGCGGTGTCCAGCTTCTAGTGAACCATCTCAATATTTACAATGGAAATATAAAATACACATTAGCCGCTTATAATGCTGGAGCGGGAAATGTAAAGCGTTATGGCGGAGTCCCACCGTTTCAAGAGACACAAAATTATGTAAAAAAAGTTCCCGAGCGAATGGGTAAATATGCTGGGGAAACGAACCTTGCACCCGTTAAAGATTACATTTTTGACTTAGCCCAAACATTAAAAGAAGAAGCTGATTCTCAGAAAGGAATTTGCAAAAAGGATGCAACCCATCAGTTAGGCGAACAAACCGTTAGCACGTACGGGGACAACGTCATCTGCGGGATTTACAAACTAGATTCAAAATTTGCGGGTGATGGTGGTTGGGATTATGTAAATGAAGTAGCTTCACAGGCCAATGTCTTCACAGGCAGAGTTACGATTGATGGGAATGTGAAATATACTGGAGGAACACTTGTCTGGCCCGTAGCCAATTGCCCAATTACAGGCAGGTGGAAGGAACGTAGGCCCGGGCACTTTCATCGTGGACTTGATCTAGCTTGCGCCGAAAACACCTTAGTCCGTGCAGCCGGTGATGGCGTGATCTATATAGATAAAGATAATCCAGGTGGTTTTGGCCATTACTTAGGCATCAAGCACACCAATGGGCTCATTTCTTGGTACGGTCATACTATCCCCTATGGAAATATCCGTGTCGGCACTAAAGTAACTAAAGGTCAATATATAGCACAAATCAAGCAAATCGGGCGCTCAACCGGCCCCCATCTTCACTTTGAGGTGCACGTCGGTTCAAATCCCTCATCCGATGCACGAGATCCGCTATTATTTCTGCAAAAAAAATAACCTAGGCTATGTGCTAGGTTATTTTTAGATCCAAAGTTCAGAAGTGCAATCAGAAGATCGCCTGTTGTAGTACAAACTTTTATACCATTACTCGCTTTAATTGATTCAAATAATGCGCACGAACAATTAAGAAATAGATGAACTGCATAAAGAAAAAGGTACCGATCCCAGTCATGGTAGGGAGGAAAGTATTTCCTAGATCAGCAAATGTTCCTTTTAGTGCTTCCATGCCTATAATGGTCTCTAATGCTGCGACCAACATAGGAATAAAGAAGAGAGCAGCTATCTGGATAGTAGCTGACCACTTCATTTCTTTACTACTTAAACCAACCTTAGAAAGCCCATGGATAATGTGCTGATCTTGGTTTAAATCAGTAAACAACTTAAAGTACAAGAAACTAACGCTAGAAAGGGAGAAAATCGCTGCGAGAAATACGCCGATAAAGACCAACATACTATTACTTTGCTTGGCCATTAGATAAGATGCTGCACGAGAGCTAAAGAAACCATTCTCCTCTCCCGGTATTGTCGCTTGATCATGCAAATCAATCAATTTTTTCCCGATTTTCACCTCTGGAGAGTTAGGATTAGGTAGCACTTTATTCGACCAATCTGGAATCAAATAGGAGATCTCCACATCTTCTTTTCCTTTCCTAGAAACCTTCAACTGATTATATGTTTCATCCGAAACAACTAAGAGTGAACCTCTCTGAATCGATTTTTCCACGAACTGGTCGGTTACTTGAAGCACTTCTCCCCCGTCTGTTAGAGTAAGTTGTTTTGTATTTAACTTATTAATAGAAGGATGAGAAATAACCAATGTTTCTCCAGGTTTTATAATCGGAATATCTTTCCACTTAAGCCTATCTACTAGGTGCTGATACTCTGATTGTTTCATCATCGGTATGTACCGATCCTGAGTCTCGCGGAATTGGGAGCCAATAGATGCCTGCTGAATTTTTTCAAATTTTACATTGGCAGATTTCAACTCTTGATCAATCTTATCAATCTCTTTTTTCCAATTCCCTCCCTTTTCATTCATTACCGTATAAGTGAGTGCAAATGGGTTTTCATGAAATGCTCTTTTATTCACCTGATCCATTGAAAGAACAATTCCGATTACGGTACAAGACATTGCCGTGACAACGGTGATCATAAAAAAAATCCTTGCATTATCTTTTATCTTATAGCCAATCTCCGAAACCCAAAGAAGGTTCGTTCCTCGCCAAGAAAAGGAACGATGTCTTTTACATAAGCGAATGGTCCACACACTGATTTGTGTAAAGAAAAAGTAAGTAGCGGTAAGCCCGAATGCTAGAATATATATCATATTTGATTGTGATAATGGTTGTTTCATTAGATAAAAGGCACCGATAAAGCAACCCACTGATAATAAACATAGCCAGACGGAAACCTTTGGTTCTGGCTTAGGTTTAATACCTCCTTGTAATAACTCTATCACTCGATTTTGTCTGACAAAGAATAAAGTAAGTGCAGAGATAACGAGAAAAAGACTCAAAAAGGCAGTAGTAGTCAGTCCCATTGCCTTCCATGGTAAGTATATCGATAGTTCCTTAACCCCTACAACACCCGCACCAAAGTAGAGAAATGCCTTAGATAGAACCATTCCACATATGATTCCCGTGATGATTGATAGAGAGCCGATGATCATATTCTCTAGAAAGATCAGACGTTTTAGTTGTCTTCCTTCCGATCCTAAAATGGTTAAAAGACCAAACTCCTTTTTCCTTGCTTTTAAAAAAGCACTGATCGAGTAGAGCACGAACAGAAAAGAAAAGATAAAAACTACATACTCAGCTGCCTCCATTCCAATCTGAGTTCGTCTACCCATTTGGTTTTTCGTCATATCAGGATGGAAGATAAACATGGCATAGGTAAAAAAGATCATCACTGCAAACGAACTACTTAGGAAATAGGCAGAATAAGCCCGAATATTTCGTTTGACGTTATTAAACGCAAACTGCCGAAAGTTCAATGTACATTTCCCCCTAACAGTGACAACATGTCAATATTTCGTGGAAAACATCCCCCACAATCATTTACTTAATCAGCTGCGCACCCCTTTCTACTATAAACTTTTGATAGATGCTCTATCTTAATAGATCAATACCTTTTGGCACTCTATTAACTAGTTATGGACTAGTTTAGCAGTCTGGATTATGAGAAAGTATAGATTTACCTTTCAATAACCTTAATAAAGTGTAAGGATCATCAACCGTTACGTTACAAAATAAACAATCCTCATAACGCAAAAAAAGCTCCTAAAAAAGGAGCTTTCAGACTGTAGACAAGTTTATGATCCCTAAGCCCCATCACAACTAGTAGAAAACAGAATAGAAACTTCGCATATTTGATTTCTTAAAACATCTTGAAATACACTTGCCGCAACTCCAGTAAACGTATTGCATAGATTTGATATATCATCATTGAAAAACTGAATGACTTCTGGCTTGAAAACAGGGTAGACAGCATACGGTTGGCCGGGTAGTTGAGGTTGTACGACAACATCTTGAAAGAATTCATTACCGGTCAATGCAATCTGAAAGATACTTGCGAGGCAGAAAGCGTCTAAAGGACAAGGTAAAGGAGAAATCAACTCTCCATGCGTATCGATAACTACAACGAAGACTACAACATTCCCGAAGGTTTTCGTAGGATTGAGAAGTGTAGCGATGGCCTTAGCTTTTTCATTCCCTGATACTGTGACAAGGATAAGATAAACATCTCCAACCGGAATAAGGGGGCCTACTGTTACACCAGGATCCACCCCAACTGAGTACTTGATTTCGTTAAAATATGTGACCCAAGGCGGGGAAAGCTCCACATTTTTCGTTTCGATCATATTCATAGAAGAAGGCCTCCCATATTGTTTTCCTTCATACAATATGTGGAGATTAAGAGAAATGATTCTTATATAAATCTATTTATAATCATAAATTGAAAGAATGGCTAAAAGATAGATGAATCGAGATTGTTTGCGGTCCAGGGAAACATAAATGTACTATGACCGCTACATTGGATTGACCCGCCGTATCCAATCAGTCACTTATGTATCCCAAGCGACCGATCCTGTCTCCTTAGCGCATACAAACGATAGGCATGCACCACGATCACTTTCGACACAGCATAGGTGGGAACCGCTAGCAACAGCCCCAAGAATCCTCCTAAGCTACCCGCCACTAGTAACACCAAGATAATCGTCAATGGATGAATCTGTAAACTTTTCCCCATCACATAGGGGGAGATTAGATTACCTTCGAGTTGCTGTGCGATGACTGCAACGATAACCACTTGATATACCATATCAGGCGAGGTAATCAGCGCGACAATGAGTGCTGGAATCATCCCGAGTAAAGGGCCGATGAATGGGATCACATTGGTAAACATTGCGATAATCGCCAGTAGGAGTGAGTAATCGATTCCGATGACGAGATAACCGATGTACAATAATACTCCAATCGACATGCTCACAATCACTTGACCTTTGATATACGAGCTTAGTGCTTGATCTAAGTCACGTAATATCGCCATTCCTTGCTTCCTCTCCCACTCGGGAAACAGTTGCAAGAAATAATCGGGCGTTTTATGCCCCTCCCGTAACATGTAATATAGGATAAACGGAACGGTAACCAGAACCGTGATGATATTCGTAACGACACTAATGAAATTAGCGATGTTATCACCAATGACAGCGTAACTCGTTTTCAGATAGCCTACTACCGTTTGAGATATCTCATTCCAATCGACATACGGCTCAATCCAAGGATGATGTGACATTTTGACAAACTGCACTTGCGCGACGTCCATCATCGTTGGGAGATTTTTGATTAACTTCTCGACTTGATCACTCAGTGGAGGGCCTATTAGAAATCCAAATAGAACCATTAATCCGATCCCTATTAGATAGATGGTTAAAATAGCAAGCGATCGTGGAAATCGAAGTTTCATCAGGATATCCACAACGGGACGAAGCAAATAAAATAAGACCCCTGATATGAGGAATGGAAAGAATAGAGTTTGGAAAAAAATAACAATCGGATGAAAGATAAAGCTAATTTGACTTCCGAGCAGTATAATTAAAAACAATATTACGATCCCATAGCCAAACAAAAACCACTTTGATTGGGGCATTTGATTCACCCGCCTTCCTTTTTACTATCCTTCATTCTGGTCTGAATCTGACAGAGGGTGGCATTAAACATCCCGCCTATAATTAATATAAGCGCGCTTAAATAGAACCAACCCAATAACACCATCCAAGCTCCTAAATTCCCATACACTAATGAGTAGTTGCCAAATCTCCCTACATAGATCGCAAAAAAGTACGAGCTGATTTGCCAACCAAATGTAGCAAGTAATGCCCCAGGGAGTGCGTCTCGATATCCAACATGGGTGTGAGGAGCAAATACATATAGGAAGAAAAAAACAATAAATAAAATCATACTCCCTGCCGACCAACGTAGAAGCAACCATACATCAATAAAGCCTGATGTTGCCCCTAGCCAA
This sequence comes from Thermoactinomyces sp. DSM 45891, assembly GCF_900119485.1. Classification (GTDB taxonomy): domain Bacteria; phylum Bacillota; class Bacilli; order Thermoactinomycetales; family Thermoactinomycetaceae; genus Baia. The sequence goes on along the minus strand of NZ_FPJZ01000007.1, from coordinate 17,514 downwards.
GGGAACAAGGTGTGTGCTAACACTTCTCCAAATATAGAAACAACTAGCGAAACAATCAAACCTATTAAAATACCTACCATCAAAAAAAAGCCGACCCATAACTGTTTCCAAAAAGTACGTTCTTGCTTTACTTGATACGCATTATTTAATATACGTATAATAGAGTGGAATGCTAGTGAGGCGATATAGATGGTCGCCACCAAGCTGATCGAAAGTACTTTACCACTCTTTTGATCCATAATACCATATAAATTGCTACGAATAAGTTCATAGGTAGAAGGTGGAGCATAGGGATGGATCGTTTCAAGAAGCTCTGCACCTGAAATCGGAAGATATCCAATGATCGTGAAAGCTAACATTAAAAATGGAAATAATGAAAGTAACAGATAATATGCCAGTTGAGCCGCTAAGTCACCCACCCGATCCTCCAAATAGCGATGCGTAATTGTAATAATTACCTCTTTGCATATTTTCCATATGTTTAACAACTCCTTTCTCCTTTCCGTTTTAGCATTTAATCTATTTATAGCCTTTTTTTCTGATATGCAATCTTACATAAAAAACCGAGGTGAACTAACATGACTCTAATCTCACTGCATGAAATGGGCGAAGTGATCCGCAGAGTGAGAAAAGAACGCGGATTAAGACTAGAAGACTTAGCTGACGAAAACATCTCCCCTGCTACTGTCAGTAATATTGAACGTGGTGTAGCGCATGTAAGCCCAGAAAAAGTAACCTATCTACTTGACAAATTAGATATCCCTGCCCAAAAACTACCTGAAATTCTGGAAAAAGAACAACAAGAATTACAGGAATTATTTGTTCAGCTACAAATCGTTAGTACTCTTCGTGAGATCGGAAAATTTGATGAAGCTTTACAAACCCTAGACAGCATGCCTGTTGATGATCACCACCCGTTAATTCCTCAAGTTTACTACTACAAAGGTAGATGTTATTTTTCGAAAAAGAAGTATCGCCAAGCAGAGCGAGCTTTTCATAATGCGATTCGCAGTGTACAACAAGGAGAAAATCAGGAAAATAATATCGAATCGGCTGGTTACCTCATGTTAGGTGTAATCGCTTATCTCCAAAACAATCTGACTCAAGCCCTCACCTATGCAAATCAGGGCTTAAATGTCTGGGTACAGGGAGGGGAGCGCCTTCATATCCGGCATCTCCTCCTAAGGAATAAAGGAGTTTGTCTACAGCGATTAGGTCGTATCACAGAAGGAATGCAATTAATACAGGAGATTTGGGATGAAGTAGAGCAAGTGGATCGAATAGAAACAAAACTTATGTTCTATTGGCTCCGAGCTGACTTTTCGAAACGCTCCGGTTTCCTTGATGAAGCAATCCAGTTTACCTTACAAGGAATTACCCTTGCGAGAAGAAATAGTAAGCTGGTCTCTCTTTTCGAACTCTGGACACTGCTTGGCTCAATCTACCTAGAGCAAAAGAAATATCACCTAGCCGAGCAAGCTTTAGAGACAGCCCAAAAGCTACGCGGATCTTTCCCAGATGGAGCACGGTTAGCGAGTGTCTATACCCAATTCGGCCTCCTATCCATGGTAAATAAAGATCTAGACAAGTCCTACGAGTATTTCCTCGAGGCTATTACGATTTCCAAGAAATATCAAGATGCAGCACGCCTAATCTCGAATTTATCTGTCATGGGTGAGATTTGCCGTAAAAGAGGACAGGCAGCAGAGGCTATCGATTATTTACAGCAAGCAGTGGCTCTAGCAGAAAAACATGAGTATAAAGAAAGAGAAGCGAAGCTGTGGATGCAACTTGCTAGCTGTTATGAGGGAATCGATGATAAGGAATTTATCCACTGTATGCGGAAGACGTACTCTCTTCAGCAAACAAAGCAAGAGTCCTATATCGTTCACAACGACATTATCTAAGAACCGATCCAACCTTTAGTACCGAAATCGAGTGTGCTATACTTTAAAAGTTAGCTGTATTTTTTTAGAATGCCAAAGGGGATGAACACTACATGCAACTGATGGATGCGAATCAGATCATTGACTTTATCAAGAACAGCGAGAAAAAAACTCCTGTAAAAGTATATATAAAAGGACAGTTAGAAAATATATCCTTTGGAGAAAATATAAAAACATTTATTAATGGCCATATCGGCACCATTTTTGGTGATTGGAAAGACATCCAGCCGATCTTACAGGCATATGAGTCTCAGATTGAAGACTTCGTAGTAGAAAATGACCGGCGCAACTCTGCTATTCCGCTTCTTGAAAACAAACATATCCATGCCCGTATTGAACCAGGAGCCATTATTCGTGATCAAGTCGAAATCGGGGCAAACGCAGTAATCATGATGGGGGCCGTCATCAATATCGGCTCTGTGATCGGTGAAGGGACCATGGTCGACATGAATGCAGTAATCGGTGGACGTGGTACCGTGGGCAAAAATTGTCACATCGGAGCAGGCGTTGTGATCGCAGGTGTTATCGAACCACCATCCGCTACTCCCGTCATCGTAGAAGATAATGTATTAATAGGAGCAAATGCAGTTGTCTTAGAAGGGGTCCGTATTGGAGAAGGTTCCGTCGTAGCCGCTGGAGCCGTTGTGGTAGACGACGTTCCGCCAAATGTAGTTGTAGCGGGTACTCCTGCTCGAATCATCAAAGAGATCGATGAAAAAACCCGCTCTAAAACTGAAATCAAACAAGAATTACGCCAATTGTAAGCAGAGAGGGCCCTTCGGGGCTCCTTTTCATATTTCAAACTCGTGTGAGGTGTCGCTTCATGAAATCAATTCGGCAACTAGATGAAACCTTTATCATGCATACGGTAAAACGACTTCCAATCGCCATAGATCACGCCCATGGCAATTATCTAACCGATATGGAAGGTAATACATACCTAGACCTTTTCACAGGACTGGGAGTAAATACACTCGGCCACTCCCACCCTCGTCTCATGGAAACATTGATGGAACAAGGAAAGCGTTTTTTACATATTAGCAATCTATTCTTAAACTCTCCTGCTGTTCAGCTAGCACAAAGACTTGTCGAACACACCGTCAAAGATGGCAAAGTATACTTCTGCAACTCTGGGGCTGAAGCGACAGAAGCCGCTATTAAACTCATACACAAATGGAGTAAAACATATGCTCCCGATCGACACGGCATAATCGTGTATACAAATGGTTTTCACGGACGAACACTAGGTGCTGTCCGACTCACACGTCAACCACATATTTATCAAGACTTCCCTGAGTTAGACTACCCTGTGTTTGAAGCGACAACCATCGAACAACTAGAAGACATTTGCCGTACGGAAAAGCCTGCCGCTGCCCTATTCGAGCCGATTTTGGGAGCTGGTGGCGTTCATTCCCTACCACACAACTTTCTGCTCCGTTCCCAAGAATTATGCCAAGAACACGGAATGTTATTTGCTCTCGATGAGATTCAAACCGGCATCGGACGTACAGGTTCTCTATTTGCCTATCAACATGAAGAATTACCAGGGCTCACACCCGATCTAATCTTATTTGCCAAAGGAATTGGTGGCGGACTTCCACTTGGGGGAATCATCTCAAATCACAAAGCAGCCGATATATTTGGGTACGGTGACCATGGAACCACCTTTGCTCCCTCCCCTCTCAGCGCGGCCCTAGGAAATACCGTCCTAGATCTATTGCTAGAAGAAGGGGAATTAGAAAAAGGACGTCTCGCCGCACAAGAACTTTGGGCTGGCTTACACGTGCTACAAGAGCAATTCCCGAAACAAATCACCACCATCCAAGGTCGTGGTATGATGATCGGAATTCGTACGAAGCTCACAGCAGATCAAGTCACTCACATCCAAAAAGAACTTCTTACCCGCGGTATCCTAGTCGACATCGCCGCCAAAACCGTCATTAGGCTTCTCCCCCCTCTGACTTTACAAAAGAGCGAAATCAAGCATTTCCTTACTACAATAAGGGAAGTCTTACTACAGTTCGCCTAAAAATCACTCCATTGAAAGGAGAACGATACCGATGAAGCCAAACCTAACTCAAATTCGCCGCGATCTCCATCAAATTCCTGAGCCTGGATTCGAAGAGTTTCAAACCCAAAAATATATTCTATCCTTTCTCGACTCACTTCCACAGGATCGCCTTGAACTGCAAACATGGCGAACCGGCGTACTGGTACGGATCACAGGGAAAAAACCACGTCAAACCATCGCCTACCGAACAGACATGGACGGTTTGCCACTCACGGAGCAAACGACCCTTCCTTTCCCTTCGAAGCATCAAGGGTATATGCATGCTTGTGGCCACGATTTACATATGACCATTGCACTTGGCCTTATTCATCACTTCGTCCATCATCCCGTCGATGATCACTTGCTATTCCTCTTCCAACCTGCCGAAGAGGGACCTGGCGGTGCAGAGCCCATGCTCCAAAGTGAAGAATTTCAGCGCTGGAAACCCGATCAGATCTATGCGCTTCACATCGCACCTGAATACCCAGTTGGTACCATTGCCACCCGAGCAGGGATCTTATTTGCCAATACACAAGAAATCTTTATCCACCTTAAAGGCAAAAGTGGCCATGCTGCCTATCCACACCTTGCTCATGATATGGTTGTCGCCGCATGCCAGCTCGTCGGTCAGCTACAAACAGTCATAGCTCGCAACATAAATCCGCTCGATTCAGCCATTATTACCATCGGGAAACTACATGCCGGTACGAAAGAAAACATCATTGCAGGAGAAGCGCTTCTTGAAGGAACAATTCGTACCTTATCTTCCGAATCCATGGAACTGATAAAAGAACGCTGTCAATCCATCATCCAGGGCATCGAAGAATCTTTCCAATGCAAAGGAACCCTCACATGGGGATCAAACTATTGCCAAGTATATAACCACCATCAACTTACCCAAGAATTTATGAACTGGACCCGTACGGAAACAACATTTCAGCTTATTGAATGCAAGGAAGCCCTCACAGGCGAAGACTTCGGCTACTTCCTTGAACAAATCCCCGGGATGATGCTCTGGTTAGGCGTCGACACCCCATACGGACTCCATCATCCACAAATTGAGCCAAACGAAGATGCTATCTCTGTCGCGGTTGAGTTGATGAGTCGTTATTTGACACATGTAACTTTGAGAGAAAAATAAGAACTGCACCTCCAACTGTTGGATTTTATTTGGCATTATCCCCTCAAGGTAGACAGATGCAAAATTGCCCCCATAATGTAGTTTGAGGGCGTTAGAGTCTATTTTAGAGTCTATTATGGAGGGGATTTTCTATGTCTAGAAAAGGACGGAAACTTCGCAGCCTGTCCCTCTCAAACAGCCTACTGTATCTATTTCTGTGACACACCACCATTTTAAATAAATTTGAAACAATTAAAAAAAATACACATAGTATACTGTGTTAAATTATATTTATACAAAAAAGGAGCATGTAAAATGGAAAATAAACCTCCTATTTCCAATAACGATGATCTCGGACCATTACTACAATCTGTAGTCTTTACTTCTGATCCACAATATCCTTGGACTCCGTGTACAGATAACACAAATTGTGTCCCATATGGTTACAATGGAAATACCTGCCAAACATGTAATGATGACGCAGGATGTCAGAGTGTAGAAAATCCAAGTACCAAAAGGGGTAATTCTATAAATTTGATCTTAGAGCAATACTATTCTATAAATGCATATGCCGATTCCGTAGGGACAAATATCGTTACCATGATCATAAATGGTGATTTGACAGCTTATGGTCATAATCAATCTACAAGTCCAGAATATCAATGGAATGATATGAAAAATATGCTTAAAACACTAAAAATCCCTTATTATTTTGGTCTAGGTAATCATGATCAGATAAATAATCGAAATAATTGCAAAAATATCCTGACAGGTGATTATGATATTTGCTTCGAGAATTCAATGGGCGAGTTGATAAATCAAGACCTAAATGACGTAGAACCCGGGCATAGTCAGTGGGAATATAATTTGAAACAAGGACGGGACTGGAGGTACTATGGAAGTTTTGCGTATCACATGGGGCTCACCGGTAAGTCTTGGAATCAAATGCTACCACATATCTATTTTATTCAATTAAATAGCTTTCCTACACTAATACACGGTAATTACACGTATGACGTGCGGCCAATCGATATCGAAAATTGGTTGAAATTTCAATTAGACTATCCAGGTACCTTTGACGCTCCCTACATTACCATTCTAAATATACATCAACTCGATGATTGGGATACGAGTGATCATGCAGTGGATAATGATACTAAACAAAGGTTTGCCAATGTAATGAGGCAATATAAAGATAAGATTGCTGCCGTTTTTGGTGGCCATTATCACTATAGTGCTGGGGATTCATCAGATAGCGCGCCGGAGATTTGGGGCGATATCCCTCGATTTTTATCCGGTAGTGCTATGAATAAATCGTATTTAATTTTAGAACAGTATCCAGATACCCATGTACTGTACTTAGTATGTAACAATGATTGGGTAAATAAAAAAGAAATCGCTCGTTTTGATTATGCGAATGTTCCAAAGAAGATTCAAATTCCAGCACAAGAATTTCCATGTTCATATGATGAAGAAAACGCGTCAGAAAAGGTTATTTGGGGATCACCCGTCGGTCCTGTTGCAACAGAATTCGATGTTAATGATTTCGTGAACCAATATACTTTTTATTTGAATGGGCAACCAGTTAATGTGAAACATGATTTATCATCATATACCGGTCAGTTTGATACAATAACATTAAAGCTCCTCTGCCCCTATGATGATGATACTTTGTATTTCAATGGTGGGACAGTTATTCTAAAATTGAATTCGTCAACATCCATTGAGACACCTGAAGATGTAGAAAGAATCACTCAACAGGTCCATGCGATATTCTCCTCTTCCTATACCAAATTAACTCCTGCAACTTCTAGCTATCAAATCCATCAATTACTCATGAAAATCAATGCCATCTCTGCTGATTTATTTGGAAAAGAAAAAGCACAATTACGTAAATTCATCAGACGCGCCATACGACTTGCACGGGAGCGGAACCTACTAGTAGGTGGAGACTTTGAAAACACTGATAAATGGTTACTTGGGGAATTAGCAGCGGTGGCCGATAATTTAGATGATTTTTCTGGTTACTATCTCTCGTTATCAGGAGCTACTGAAACGAAAGATAGTTCTAGCTCCTATGCTTATCAAAAAATAGAGGAATCCAAATTAAAACCAAATACAAAGTATCGGTTTTCTTGCTTTATTAGGTCTTGCCAGTACTTAGAACTTTCTATCTATCGCTATGGACAAGAAGTGAAAAAAATATTAACGGTTCCATCTACCAAGTCAGGATCTCATTCTGATCCGAGTTGTGACAAGCCAGATCTTCATTTCTTCCGTGAGACCATTGATGTAGGTAGCCTATATCCAGACACAAACCCAGGGATTGAAGTAAGTCTTCGTATTCTATCACCAGCACCAGATGGTTTTGCAACACTCAGCAATCTAGAAATCGTGGAAGAACGTCCACTTAACGAAAAAGAGATACAAAAAATACAACGGAAAGAACCTAAATGGAAAATAGAAGTAGAGAAAGAACGCATCAAAATCAATACACTCTTACAACCTATTATCACGAAAATCAACGCCTTCTTTGTAGGGGCAAACTGGGACGGTGAGATTCTCCCTCCTTTTACCTATCAAGATATATACTCTATTGCATTACCAGAATTAGCAGCACTACCAAAGTTAAGACATTGGATAATGACAGATGCTAGAGGAAACTCCTCTATGATATTGAGGAGAATGAAGAACGCACTACAGCGTCTATTCACGTACGAACAAGAACAAAATCTACTTAACAATGGCGGCTTTACCAATGGATTACGTCATTGGACTGTAGAAGGGGATGTTAAAACGATAGATTTAGAAGCTGGAAATCGCGCATTACAACTTTCAAATCTAGACGCAATTGCAACACAAGCTATCGATATCGTAGACTTCGATGAAGAGAAAGAGTATAAGTTGGTCATACGATCAAAAGGGGATGGCACCATTTCGATTCAACATGGTGATGACGCGGTAGAAACAATAGAAGTTCGTTCTCAGTATGATTTTGATTTCTATCATTCAGAACCAATGTCCTTCGAAGCAGCATCTCTCGTTGTAGAACTACAATCAGATGATAGTGAATTTATCGTAGATTATGTAGAAATCATTGAACTGTGGCCAGAAGAATCATGATATCTATGAAATAATCCAGAACACCACAGGACTTAGCGTCATCTACTCAAGAAACGCAAAGAATCCGTCTCTCTTTGGAAACGGATTCTTTGTGTTTTCGATTAGCCAATCGAGCCTTCCATCTCAAACTTGATAAGACGGTTCATCTCAACTGCATATTCCATTGGTAACTCTTTCGTAAATGGTTCAATAAAGCCCATGATAATCATCTGAGTTGCTTCATTTTCCGAAAGCCCACGACTCATCAAGTAGAAAAGTTGATCCTCGGAAACTTTCGATACAGTCGCTTCATGCTCCAACATAATGTTATCATTTTGAATCTCATTATATGGGATCGTATCCGAAGTAGACTGGTCATCCAAGATGAGGGTATCACATTTCACATTTGCCTTCGATCCTTCGGAGTTTTTACCAAACTTGGTTAAACCACGATAGGTAACTTTCCCACCCTGTTTACTAATCGACTTCGAAATAATAGTCGCTGTACAGTTAGGGGCTAGCATCGTTACTTTCGCACCCGCATCTTGATGCTGTTCTTTTCCAGCTACGGCGATGGAAAGAATATCTGCTTTTCCGCCTTCACCTTTCATCACAACAGCTGGATACTTCATAGTAAGTTTCGAACCAATGTTACCATCTACCCATTCCATGTGTCCGCCTGCTTCACAAACGGCACGCTTCGTCACAAGGTTGTAGATGTTTGGCGCCCAGTTTTGGATGGTAGTATAACGAACACGAGCATTTTTCTTAACCACAATCTCAACTACTGCACTATGAAGGGAATCTGTGCTGTAGATCGGAGCCGTACAACCTTCTACATAGTGAACAAAGCTGCCTTCATCCGCGATGATCAAAGTACGCTCGAATTGCCCCATATTCTCTGAGTTAATGCGGAAATAGGCTTGTAGTGGCACTTCACATTTCACACCAGGTGGTACATAGATGAAAGATCCACCAGACCACACCGCACTATTTAATGCAGAAAACTTATTATCCACCGTCGGAATGACCGTTCCGAAGTACTCTCGGAAGATTTCTGGATGCTCACGAAGAGCCGTTTCCGTATCACAGAAGATCACACCTTGATCTTCTAATTCTTTTTGCATGCTGTGATAGACAACTTCAGATTCATACTGAGCCGATACACCTGCTAAGAATTTTTGCTCTGCTTCTGGAATTCCAAGTTTATCAAATGTCTGCTTAATCTCGTCTGGTACCTCTTCCCATGTCTTACCTTGTCGTTCTGAAGGCTTCACATAGTAAGTGATGTTATCGAAGTCCAGTTCACTTAGATTACCTGGCAGCAAGGAGAACCATTTGCTATTCAGATCATCCGGCATAGGCATTTTTTCAAATTGCTCTAGCGCCTTGAGACGGAACTGCAACATCCAGTCCGACTCTCCCTTCATACGGGAAATTTCTTCTACGATCTGACGGTTAAGACCCCGCTTCGAACGGAACACCGATACATCTTTATCGCGAAATCCGTATTTATAATCGGAGATTTCAGGTACATCACTGTAATCAGGTACATTTTGTGCCATGTTTCTCTCCTCCTTCAATTATTTATATTCATTTACCCCTTTTTCGAGAGCTTTCCACGCCAGCGTTGCACATTTGATACGAGCAGGAAATTTTGCCACTCCAGTCAGGGCTTCGATATCTTCTAGCGGGAATTTCTCAATATCGATCTCTTCTCCCTGCATCATACGAGAAAATAGATCAACAAGTTCTAAGGCCTGTTCATACGTTAACCCTTTTACTGCTTCTGTCATCATGGAGGCGGAAGATAGGCTGATAGAGCAACCTTCACCCGTAAACATCGCCTTCGTAATCTTACCCTCTTTTAAGTGAAGTTGTAGGGAAATACGATCCCCACACGTAGGATTGTTAAGCTCAATTGAGACGGTTCCATCTTCAAACGTCCCTTTATTACGCGGATGTTGATAATGATCCATGATGACGCGGCGATAAAGATCATCTAAAGACATGTCCGAAGTACTCCTTTGTCTTTTTTAATCCTTTTACAAGGGCATCAATGTCCGATTCGTCATTATAGAGATAAAAGCTCGCACGCGCTGTAGCAGTCGCTTTTAACCATCTCATCAACGGTTGACAACAATGGTGGCCAGCACGAACGGCGATTCCCTCTGCATCGAGCACAGTAGCCACATCATGTGGGTGAACATCATCCAGATTAAATGTAACAAGACTTGTACGTTCTGACTTAGGACCATAAATCGTAAGCCCCTCGATCTGGCTCATCTGCTCAGCTGCGTACGTAGCCAGTTTGCGGTCGTGCGCCTCCATTATATCCATTCCTACGGATTCTAGATAGTCGATAGCAGCTCCAAGCCCAATTGCTCCTGCGATGATCGGAGTCCCACCTTCAAATTTCCAAGGTAGCTCTTTCCAAGTAGAATCATGCAGGTCGACCAAATCGATCATTTCTCCGCCAAACTCAATCGGTTCCATCTGCTCGAGCAAAGACTTCTTCCCATATAGTACTCCGATTCCCGTAGGGCCCATCATTTTATGGCCAGAAAATTGATAGAAGTCTACATCCAAGTCTTGAACGTCCACTCTCATATGCGGCGCCGCTTGAGCACCATCTACAGAGATGACACCTCCCACCGCATGAACCATCTGTGCAAGTTCTTTAATCGGTTGTACCGTCCCCATCACATTCGATAAATGGTGGATTGCCACTATCTTCGTTTGTGGTGTAATCATCTCGGCTATTTTCGCTATATCTAGTGTCCCATCTGCTTCTAGCGGAAGAAACTTAAAAGTAGCTCCTGTCGCTTTAGCCGCCTGTTGCCAAGGGATAAAATTACTATGATGTTCCGCCACCGTGGTGATAATCTCATCACCTGGTTTAAGATTCGCCCTCGCATAACTGGAAGCAACTAGATTGATCGCTGTTGTCGTGCCCCGGGTAAAAATAATCTCTTGAACCGATTTAGCATGAATGAATTTGCGTACCTTTTCACGAGCACCTTCAAATCCATCTGTTGCCTTTGTCCCCAGAGTATGAACGCCACGATGAACGTTTGAGTTATAGCCTTCATAATACTGGGTCATTGCTTCGATAACGGAATACGGCTTCTGAGAAGTTGCCCCACTATCTAAGTAAACTAACGGGTGACCGTTTACCTGTTGGTGTAGGATCGGAAAATCCTTTTTCCATGGGTTAGTCATCGTAGTTTCCTCTCGATTAACTGATGAATCGTTTTACGTAAGCTATCAGAAGGGATCTCCGAAACAACTGCATCTAAGAATCCCCGGACAACGAGACGCTCTGCCTCTACACGCGAAATGCCACGAGACATTAGATAATACAATTGATTCTCGTCCACTCGGCCAACAGAGGCCGCATGACCCGCTGTTACGTCATTTTCATCAATTAGCAAGATTGGATTTGAATCACCACGAGATTGATCACTAAGCATTAGCACTTTACTCGATTGTTGACCATCCGCTTTACTAGCACCCTTCTCGATCTTCGTAATACTGTTTGTAATGCTAGAAGCATTATCTTTCATCACCGCACGCGCATTTACGTCACTCGCAGTGTGCGTACCCCAATGGTACGCCGAGGAAGTAATATTGGCTCTCATATCTCCAGAACCAAGGGCTACAGATTTTACGTTTGCGATACCACCTGATTCATTAAGGTGACTTGTGCTATCGGAAATCACGCGACCTTCGCTAAGATCGGCAATGATATATTCTACTTCTGCATCGCGGCCGATATTGGCACGTCGATATAATACGTCAACAGTAGAAGTTCCCATGTGATTAATTGTAGCAAGCCTCACTTTTGCATTTTGCTTCGCAATGACTTCAATCACGGCGTTAGAGAGTGCTACCTCCCCTTTGGAAGCAAAGTTTGCCACAAATTCCACGCGGCTATTCTCTTCTGCCACAATCACTACATGCGGGAAAATCGCAACCTGTTCCCCTTCTGCATAGAAGAGGCCTTGGAATGGGATTTCTACTTCTACATTGCGTGGTACATAGAGGAAGATCCCTCCCGTAGCCAGTGCGCCGTGTTGGGCAGCCAAACGGTGCGCATCCTTCGTAACCAGAGTCATAAAGGTCTGCTTGACCAAATCCTCGTGATTACTACTAGCTGTATGCAAATCCGTAAAAATAACACCTTTGGCTTGTAACTCATCCTGCAGTTGCTTATAAACCACAGATGAATTTTTCTGCACCAAGACGTTTTTTTCATCAAACAAAAGCGCTTGTACCTCTTCTGGCAATTCACTCAAGTTTTGTAGAGGAGACGCTTCTGTATAAGGAATAAAGCGATCAAAGTTCCATTTACTTAGATTGGTTTTCTCCAATTTAGGTAGCGGAAGCTCATTTATTTTTTGAAAAGCGGCCAAACGATGCTCTAACATCCAAGCAGGCTCCCTAAGATCCTGAGACAGCTTGGCTATAAACTGACCATCAAACTGCAATTTTGTCTCTAAGCTCATCGCCAACACCATCCTTACCCTTTTCCTACGGTTTCGTCTTCAATACCCAACTCTTCTTTTACCCAGTCATAGCCTTCTGCCTCAAGGCGCTCAGCTAGTTCGGGTCCACCTGATTTCACGATACGCCCCTGCATAAATACATGAACAAAGTCCGGTTTAATATAATTCAACAAACGTTGATAGTGAGTGATAATGAGACAACCAAACTCATCATTACGCATCGAGTTTAGACCCTCTGCTACTACTTTTAACGCGTCAATATCAAGGCCCGAGTCAATCTCGTCTAAGATTGCTATGCCTGGCTTAAGCATCATCAATTGTAAGATCTCGTTACGCTTCTTTTCTCCACCTGAGAAGCCTTCATTCAGATAACGAGTAGCAAACTTTTGATCCATCTCTAGTACGTCCATCTTAGAGTCCATCTCACGGATAAACTTCATAAGCGAGATTTCATTTCCTTCGCCACGCTTCGCATTTACTGCACTACGAAGGAAATCAGAGTTCGTGACACCACTTATTTCAGATGGATATTGCATAGCTAGAAAAAGACCCGCACGAGCACGCTCGTCTACTTCCATTTCCAGTAAGTCTTCTCCATTTAGATGTGCTTCCCCGCCTGTGATCTCATACTTGGGATGACCCATTAGAGCAGAAGCGAGTGTGGACTTACCTGTTCCGTTCGGTCCCATGATGGCATGAATTTCTCCACCCTTGATCTCAACATTGACACCCTTTAAGATTTCTCGCCCTTCGATCTCTACTTTTATATCTTTGAGCGTTAGATTCGGTTTATTTGACATTCTATTCCCTCCATGAAATCAAAATCGATACCTATATATTCTCGTAATCATAAATGCAAAACGTCCATTCCGTTGAATCGACGTTAGCACATTCTCTCTAAATCAAGGATATGATATGATGAAATCAAAATCTAGATTAGAGTGATTATCAAGTGATTCTCATTTTATTCTACTCGACCTCTCGTAGGAGTTCAAGAAATGTTTCCAAAATGAATTTCTTTAACGCTATTATAGCCTTCACTCCTACACCGTACCCATGTTATTTCAGTACAATCAAATATTTTTATTCTTCACAAAAGAGGTGCAAAACATGAGCCAACCCGTTCGCTGCATTGAGTGTTATAAAAATCGTCCTGGTGGAAGGTGTGATTTTTGCCCTCTGCACAAGAAAAACAGAAATCATTACATACCACTAGAAAATGGTTGGTTTTCTTTAAAAAAAGAACAGGAACCAAAATCTAAAGATAAAAATAAAGGAATTCAGTAAAATTTTTCTCTATTTCTCTAATATATTGTGCACTTTTTCCGTATCTTTTTCTCTATGAATTCGATAAAATAGATTTGTGTCTATCATTTCCATCGATTTCCTCCCTTCATACTTATTTTTCAAAACACATTAATCATTCAATCTTTCTACACACTCATTGCTAATAGAACATCCATCATTCATGTAAAATAGAAGTAGCTATATAATCCTCTCTAGAAAGTAGCTTTTATCCATTTTTTTCTCTTTCTTATTTTCGCTAGGAGGCAGATTTTATGAAGAAGATTCGCACTCGTAATCAAGATTTCAACCTCGCCCATGAAAATGTTTTTCCCTTATTATTGAATAGAACGATTGAAAAAAAGCGATGGCCTATGGCTTATGAGCAAAAATCAGATTACCAAATCTCTTCAACAGAACCAATTGGTGTTACGACCTACAGATACAGCCTAAGTAAAAGAAGGCTACTAAAATTTTGGGAACAGCAACGTAAAGAGGTTCGGATTGCACCCTTTCTGCCTGAAATTATACAAGAAATCGTATTTAAAAATGTTTACGACGATATGAAAGAAATGCTAGCAAATTGCTATTATGAAGATTTTCATCTCCCGCTAATGGTAATCACATTACAAAGCTGGCTTCTCCATCAAAAAAACACCTCAATTGAATTAGATCGAAATCATGATACCCTCTATTGGGAAGAAATCATTCAATTTCTCCATACTTGTTCCAAGCGCAAACTGTTACAAGATCTTCAACAACAAGGCAAACACCCCTCTTCTAAACATTTCATTTAACCTAAACGTCAGAAGCCGCCCTAGGGAGGTACCCCTAAAGCGGCTTATTTGTTTTCTCTATTATGTTCCCCAGTACATCATACCTCATTACGAAGACTACACAGGGTCTGCCAATGTCTGCAAGTATTCACCATGAAAATATTCAATTACTTTTTCCATCATTACCCTGCGAGTCAAAATCCCTAAAAATTGGTTCCGTATATCAATAATAGGTATATAGGACCGATTCACTAGGATTTCAAAAGCAAAGGAAAAAATTGAGTTTGATAAGATTCCACTGTGATTCAAATCCATTGCTTCATGCACTTGAAATTGATTTAGCTTTGAAAAATCAAGTTCATTTTCTTTTTCACGACTTAGCTCATACAGATGATCTAAGATATTCGTTTTGCTAATGACTCCTTCAATTTGATTCTCATCATTAATAACAGGAACTGAATTCTGCCCACGACGTGTAAGGACTAATAAAGCACGATCCAACGTCCAATCAGGCTTTACAACTGTTACCAGTTCCTTCGGGATAATGAAAGGGGCGACTTCCTTAGAAAATAATAGAGTTTCAGCATTTCCTTTCATACTAAAAACTCCCTACATTACAAATTTGATATGTGCGTATAGATGCTTCATCTTAACATCCAGCCTCTCTCATTTTACCACCCTTTTCGAATGGAGATAAGAGTTAGTAGCAAAAC
Organism: Thermoactinomyces sp. DSM 45891; assembly: GCF_900119485.1. Classification (GTDB taxonomy): domain Bacteria; phylum Bacillota; class Bacilli; order Thermoactinomycetales; family Thermoactinomycetaceae; genus Baia. The sequence goes on along the minus strand of NZ_FPJZ01000007.1, from coordinate 2,015 downwards.
GTCATGGAAAAAATAAACTTTAACCACAATAAAAACTTATTTTGTACATGGAGACCAGCTACTATCGATCACTCGTGGTACAAGTAAGCTTGTTGCAACAATTGAAAAGCTTCCTCTCCCTGTCCTTGAGACAGAAATTTTTGTGCCTCTTCGATCAGAGAAGGATTGGTTTCCATCGCATACATCTCTGATTGTTTCATCGTAGAACAAGCTTGCTCCCACTTTCCTTCCTCTGCATAAAACAGAGCAAGTTGATGAATCGCATAACAAAGTCCCGGACCTACTAACGCTACACCATCTCGATCTGGATAGCTTGAAAATCGATTTTTTTCTCGATCAATTACCCTTCTTAATTCCTCATCAGCCAATGTATGTTTTCCTGCTTGAAAGCGATAATATTGAAGGTACACCTCCAAATGAACTCTACTCATCATATAACTCATCGAATCAGGATACTGAACTAATGCCTCAGCCATCTCTTCTTCGGCTAGCGCATATTGGCCTCTCTCGGCATCCATCTCCGCCATCTCAATCAAGCTTCTTACATAAGCAAAATGCTGATTCGCATTCTCCTGTGGACCTTCCTGTGCATTCACTGCAAATAGACGGTATGCGAGGTCCTTTAACCCTTTCCGCATGCACGAGACCGCTACTAACATTCGAGCAGTTAGTTCTTGATCAAAATGGTTAAACGTATCGTTAGGAAGCATTCTCCCTACCTCTTCATAAGCTTCTGCTTTTAACTGCATTAAGTCGTTTACCATAAAAACTCCTCCGAAAGACACATTCATATTGCAACTATTGTACCATGCTTACTACGATTCATCTCTTCTATTCACAATTTGTTTAAAGGTTCACGAAGAGTTACAATAGATCCATTCGACAACTAGAAAGGAATTTGTTTTCATCATGTGGATTCTACTCTCACTTTTTTGCTCCTTGGCCTTCGGGTTGGCTGGCTTTATGATGAAAGTCAGCTCCGCAAAAAAAGGCTCGCATACTACGTTACTATTTGGATTATACGTCACTGGCACTCTCGGATTTTTAGGTTATCTTTTAGTTACTGGGGAATGGGATACTTCTCCGATCGTATGGACCGCCGGTCTTATCATTGGTTTCGGATCCATTGCAGGTAATATCTTGTTTATGAAAGCACTAGATTGGGGTCCAGCTAGCCTCACTTCTCCAATTATTAACAGCAACATATTATTTATTGTCATCATGTCTGTTCTATTTTACAACGAATCACTTTCATTAACTGAATCAATTGGTGTTAGCTTATTAGTTTTAGCTATCTTTATCATCCCTATCGACCCAAATGAAAACTTACGGATTCGTAATAAAACATGGTATTTATATGTATTTGTGGCTATGGTCTTATTCTTTTTACGGACAGGTGGTCTCAAAATTACAGAGGAATTAGATCGTTCGAACAGCATGATTCTGTTTATTAGTTACTTGATGGGTGTTATCTGGTTTGCGATTGATTCTTTTTATAAACGAGGGAATCTCGGTTCGACAAGAGCTATAAAAGTGGGTTGGATCTGGGGACTAAGCTCGGGGATTTTTTCTTTTGCAGGGATGCAGGCGTATACGCTAGCGTTGCAAGATGGACCAGCAAGCATCGTTTCCCCGATTTTTGCCACGAATAGTTTGGTGGTAGCGTTGCTTTCTATTTTGGTGTATAAGGAGCGGTTATCGCCTTTTCAGAAGTTGGCACTAGTTCTTCTGGTTATAGGATTGGTGATTATTCGATTGTAGCCTGATTTACTTATTGGGAGTGAACCAAAAAGAGTAGACTCTACGAGGTCTACTCTTTTTATAGGGAATAAAATAAGGGGGAGATCCATATCTTGTTCTATTATTGTAGCATAAACTTTCAATTAAATGAATAGTTATTCGTTTTACAATTCTATTCTTTATAGATAGAAAAAAAACCTCTTCTACTTGAAAATAGAAGAGGTTTTTTGTATTCCTTCAAAACTAAAGAGTGAGTAAGAAACCGAGACCTGAGA
>NZ_FPJZ01000008.1:95633-108621 GCF_900119485.1 Thermoactinomyces sp. DSM 45891 | reverse complement strand
ATAGGTAATGAGCATTATAGGTAGCATGTTTGCTTCCCACGCTATCTCGTTGCCAGCTCCACAGACTAAAGTCTGCGTCCACTACCTTTGCTGTGTTCGGAATGGAAGAGAGATCAAATTTATAGAGGGAGCGGGTATTGCCAAAGGTAGCACTGTTATTTCCGACAGATGCCCATGGATTCCCTTTTTCGTCTAAGTAATTAAAGCTTGTATTCTTATGCTCACTCGAGATGGTAGTGTCAATAGCATTTTGTAAGACTTGAATCGCCATACCCGACTTAGGCAATCTTACGAGTTGGGTTGTAGAAGGGACAACGGTACCGTCTACTGTTTTCACCGCAATTTGATAGAAATAGGCTCGTCCAAACGGATCACTGCTATAGGCAGGGGTTGGTGTTGCAGTAGTGTCCGTAAAGGTGAGTGTATTCTGGTTCGGAATCGGTGCAACCAGCGTACTCTCATCTGGTGTAAAGCTCTGATTGGTACTTCGGTGGATCTGATACTCTACAAAGTCGGTTCGGATATACTTTGTCCATTTCAACTCTGCACCGTTGGCGTAGATTTTAGTTGGCTCCGCCAAGAGTACAGACGGTTTTCCATACACGACTTTTAGTTTCGGTCGAATCGCATTTTCATCAAAGTTTTGACTCGCGGTATACCGTATGCCGCCTACTTTTTTCGATTCATCCTTGGCTTTAATGAGAACTCCATAGTTTTCTTGGCTCCCATCGACCCATGATTGAACGAGGTCGCGCGCGGTGTAATCATGCCAGCGGTTATTTACGTTAGCTGATTTATCCACTTCGGCTACCTTAGTAAAACGGATAGCATCCGCAATGACGGCTCCATCTACTTTTTTACTGGAATCGTAGTTAGAAAGCGTAATACTATGGCTATCCCCAGTGGCAAATCGAAATTGTCCCAGCCATTGATAACCGGTATTCGCTGTCCGCTGGTTCATATAAACTTTGGATGTTCCTCCATTGTGAGTAATGCTATATGGAGCAGAAGTAGCGCGATCGGATGCTTTTACATTGGATGCGGCAACGTTGTACGTTCCGCTTTCATTTAGATAGGGCTTCCATGTAAAGGTATTCGTCGCACTCTTATCATTTGGCTGTGCCGCATGATAACTACCATTCACGCCGCCCGATACATTGGAAGACAGGTTCCATGTACCGTTCTTCGTAATACCTGTGCTATCTGTATTGTCTATTACATAGGTACTTGCTTCCACGTCGGATCGGAAGGTTCCACCGGGCGTTTTCCATGCCTCCCCTTTTTTCGCTTCCTTCCAAGTGGCCTCGGCTGGATTCCAGTCTTGCAGGACTCGGTGGAGGCTAAACGTTACATCGTGATCGGTATCCTTACAACCTGTACAAAAGTTTTGATCATAGTACATCTGTACCTGTGCGAAGTCTACTTTGCTTCCTGCTGGGATAACAGAAGTATCAAACTTTACAAGAGAGCGTGAAGTTTGTGACGAATCTGCGCCTACGGATAGTCTCCAGTTATCATTATAATTCGTGGTAGGAGAAGAACTATTAATCATGGTATCTTTACTGTTTTGGGCTCCATTACCCGGAGTTGGCTGAATCTCGATCGTTGGATCGATGGTTAGTGGCATCACCCTTTTTTCATCGTTCAGCCATTCTTTATTAGCAGTCACGCGTAAAATGTTTTTACCATCTACTTGAATAATCTCTTGCTTCACATCATGGCTCCACGAATAGCCATAAGGAGAATCTTCCTCTTTCTTGCTATCGTACATAAATGGCTTCGGAATCTTAAAAACCCCAACATCACCTTTATCTACAAATAATACTGATCCATCTGATTGTAACTTTGGCTCTAAATCGCCTGTTTCAAGGATAAAGTCGAATATGTTACTCTCTGGCTTCTCATTTAACACTATTCTTTCTTTTACTTTGCTATTTTCCGTCTGATACTCGATTTTACTCTTATTCAAAATATCCGGAAATGAGATGATGTTTCCTTTTACGGTTGGGGAAACCTTTGATCTATCTGGAGCTTTTAGTCCCATTGAGATAGCATGCTTTCCACTCGTAATCTTAACTAATTCGTTAGCTCGATCACTAAAATGTGTTTTAAATTCATTCTTTTCGTTACTGTACACATATCCCTTTTGCTTCGTTTTCGAGATATCGTTCTGGATATCTTGTAATTTTCCATCTGAGTCACGGTAGTGGACGGGGTCTGAACTAATCTCGGCTTCAATTCGCCCATCTGAAAGCTCGTAGAATTTAGCATTAATTTTCCGTTGTTCGACTAGTTCCTTCACCCTCTTAGGGTCGTCCACCTTTTTTCCTTTAGGAATCGTCTCCTTCACAGGAAGACTTTGTTTATTCTCCGTTAGTTCCTTGCTTCCGTTACTCTTCTCTGTTGCTAGTGTCCACCCGTCTGTCATCTTATTCCATGAATCTTTTACACTCATGTAAACAGATAAAAAACCCCACTCAGCGGCTTTATATGTCGTATTAGCAAAATCAGCCGCATGTGTGGAAGTAGGGAATGCTGTTCCGAAGAATATGAAAAAAGATAGAACCATTAACAACATTCTACGGAGAAACATTCGTTTCTTCTTTCTCACCTTAAAAACCCTCCATTTTTTAGATTAATATAGATTTTTTATAATACAATAGAAATATATTTCATTTGTTCACAATTAGTCAATAAAAAAAGTGAAGGGAAACGATTTCCCTTATGAATTGGAATCATCTAGGGTGGGTAAAGACTCAAGGAAGCAGAGGGGGCAGCGGAGGGCGGATACATTTGGATAAATCCTTCTCCCGCATGAACAACGAGAACAGTCATCTTGTTTCCCTCGACTAAAGATGGCATTAGGTAAATTAAATTCAAATCCACAATCCTGAACGACTCTGATATTGTGTATATCTCGGTTCGGCTGAACCGTTGCATACACAGTACACAAGGGAATGAGCCCCCTTGGAAACTTGTTCATTTTCTTTTACCTACCTTACTGATAAAATGAGAAAAATACATAGGAGGAGCCTACATTTATCTACCTCCCACATATTTGAGCATTACCTTAGTGTTGGTGTATTGCAGTTTTACTTAGGCCATGTGGCGTGGCCTTTTTTGTTTGCAAAGATGTCATAACTCTTGCCTGACACGATCCGTGTATGCTTGTCCATCTGGACACACATTACATCTAACAAAGGAATCTTGATCGTATCCCCATCAAGTGTAACCATTTCGAGAGTTTGAACCCTATCTTGTAGGCTATACTGAATCTCACACTTGGTACAGGATGTAACTTTTCCATCCTTGATTTGATAGCCGTTCTCTTGTTGCTGTAATGCTACATGAGACCTTTGTTCTAGCTCATAGAGAAATGATCTGATCTGCATACTTAAACCCTCTACTTGCAATTTCAACATACGTTCACCCCCTCATTTCAAACAGTGATAATCGAGCTTAAGCAAATTATAAGATAGAAAATGAAAAAAACTGAGTTTACAGGAAAATATAAACAAACAGACCGTATTATCCTTATTCCCCTATCTATGTTCTCATTTTTCAGTTATAGGGCACTTCCGTTCATTTCAATAAATAAACAATTTGTTCTTTTCAGTATTCAGTTATAGAATGGGTCTAGTAAACAAAGTAGGAGGTAAAAATGGATGGCTCTTTATTTAGAGGATGATACCATTCGGTATGTGCTTAGGAAGAGGCGAATCAAAGAGTTAAAGAAGAGTATGGGCGATTTAAGTGATGATCACTTGATCTCAAAAGCGAGTATTAGCAATCTAGAAAAAGCCAAAGGAAATATTAGACCTCGAGTCATGGAGGAATATCTAAAGAAGTTGAGAATGACAGAAGACGAAGTGGTTGAGCAAGCTCAAAAAGTACGGGAAGAACTCGAGGAGTACTATGACCATTTAACAGCCATCGAGTACATCATTGATCGAGGTGATCCAGCTACTGCTCTGGAACAATTGGAACAGTTCCAACTTGAAGAATACCATCCCTCCATCCCCTACATCCTCTTCCTACAAGGTCGCATTTGCTACGAAGCAAAAGACTACAGAAGAGCCAGAGAAAAGTTTCTGCATGCGATTGACCTTTGTACTAAGAAATACACGCACAATCCATTTGATAATATTATCGCGGCTTGTTACCGGGAGCTGGCTGGTTGTAGCTATAATGAGAATCATCTCGAGCAAGCTCTCACGTATGTAGAGCTAGGCTTACAACATTACGATGAAACAAAAGAGAGAAAGGGACTTAAGTATCATCTACTGGGGAATAAAGTGATGTATTTATTAAAGTCCTCTCAATATGAGCAAGCTTCCCGATTGCTAGACCGAATTTGGGTTGAAGTGGAAGGTGTAGATAATCGTTTTGGCGACGCGCCTTTATTTAACCTCTATAAATATCGTGCTATCACCCTACGAGATTCAAATATGTATGAAGACGCCTATCAATGTTGTAAACAAGGGTTACAGATTGCACGAAACCGTTCAGATGGGAGAATTAGTCACTATCTCGACTTTCTTATCATCTCAGGTAGTATCCATCTGAAACAACAAGAGTGGAAAAAAGCATTTAATCGCTTTCAGCTAGCCCTCGATTCAGATAAAGGGATCCGATCCCCTCGCAGACACGTCGATGCCCACACTTACTTAGGAATTTTGTTTAATTCAAAAAAAGATTGGGAGCAATCACTCTACCATCTAGATAAAGCCATCCAGATTGAGCAAGAAAATCCAGACCCCTTCCGGCTATCAAAAGCTCTTATTGTAAAAGGACATTTCCACTGGTTTCAAAATCAATTTCCCACAGCTCTTACCTACTACCAAGAAGCGGTCCATCTCTCCAGAAGATACGGATACAAGCAACGGGAATATACAGCATTATTGAAATCAGCAAACTGTTTTGATAAAATGGGCGATAAGCTACAAAAATGTGATTGCCTTGAAGAAATGCACCGACTTCAAAATGAGCTTTTCATAATAAGCGAGGTGGAAATCTATGAAGCTTAACCTATATAACTCCCCTTTCATTATGATGGGCGACGACGATGATAATGAAAGATGAAATGTGATTTTATTAGCTCAACTAAATTACTTCTCGCATACAAACAACAAAAATAAACCCATCATCTTATGGTGAACACAGCTCTAAAGAGCCTTATTCACCATAAGATGATGGGTTTCACTTTCCTTCTATTCTTTATCCAAACCATGCGCGCCCCGGAAAGCCCCGTCTCCTTCACCACCTACTCCGTCTTCCGCTGAATATAATGCTCCAACACATGCTCAATCACCACTTTCCCCACAGCAAACACTGGCACCGCCAAAATAAGCCCGATTAATCCACCCAGCTCATCCCCCACGATTAAAGCGAAAATAATCATAATCGGATGAAGATGAAGCGACCTACCCACTATCTGCGGCGAAATCACATTTCCTTCTAGCATTTGAATCACCATATTCACCACAACCACTCCCACCATCATCTTGGGAGAAAAGGCCAACGCCACCAAAAGAGCGGGGATCGCACCTAAAAACGGTCCTAGATAAGGAATGATATTAAACAAAGAAACAAAACTAGCTAACAACAACGCATACGGCATTCCGATAATCAGATATCCGATATAAGCCAAAATCCCGATGACCATACAAACCAGAAACTGCCCCCGGATATAGTTCCCCAGTGCCTGATCAATATTTTGAAACAAACGAACCATCTCCGAGCGACGATTTCGAGGCAGCCACCTCAGCACCCGGTTCTCAATCTGATGCACATCCTTCATCATATAAAAAGCAATAAACGGAATCACAAACGCGAGAAATACTTGATTAATCGTCGTACCGATCCCATTCATAAACTTTGCAACCACATCTCCTAAGCCCGATTCCAAATGCCGTAATGAATCTTCAACCCCCGTTTGAATGGAAAGAGGTAACCACTCACGTCCTTGATCACTGTACTCCTTAATCATTTGCTGGATCTGTGCATTCCACTGCGGAAAGTGTTCAATCAACTCTTTTAACTGGTGTTGAATCAGCGGAACCATATTCATAATCAAGATTACGACACACGTAATAAATACACAGTAGATAAGCAAAACAGCAATGGAGCGAGGAACCTTACGAACAGCTAATACATTTACGATCGGATTAAGCAAGTAAGAGATAATCATCGCTAGGAAAAAAGGAATAAAAATAGTGCCTAAGAAATCAGCAACCACCCCTAAAATAGGGCGTATTTGAAATAAGAAATAGAGTATCGCTAGGATTAGCAATGTAAATACCGTACGATACAATCCTTTAGATTCCGACCAACGGTTCATCGTCCACCTCCTTCATCTGCTTGTCTCTTACTACTTAAGATACGTCAATTTGACCAATTTATAACAAGAAAAACTAGCCCCCTTGATCGAGGAGGCTAGTTTTTACCTTGCCGCACGAAGTTGTCGGATCAATTGTTTGATCATGACCTTTAAAAATGTCATTCCCATAAATATATTTCGTTTCATCATACGCATGAGCCGAGATCGCAGGGACCCAAAATCGACATTCATCGTAAAATGCAACGCACGCGGCATACGGCCGGTTCGAAATACGTAATAAACAGCGTAAGCAATTACGCCACCGACTAACATAGAAGTTACGCGACGATTCACGATTCTCCCTCCTCTGGCTATAAATTAGAGTTAGGCGAAATTTTGCTTTTCTGGCAATGAATCATCATCAAGAAACAAATCGTTTAACGAAGTAAGGGAACCGTCTTCTTCCACTTGATAAACGTGTACAATTCGATCATTTTCGAGTACCAACTCAATATAGCAGTGCCAACAATAAAGTTGATTTGTTCCCACTCGACCTAGATCGTGAGAATTGCAATTAGGACATCGAAGTAACATAGGGTTTCCATCCTTATCATCTACCTCAGGTCGAATCTGCACAGGTTGCCAGCACCTTCATCTGCTTCCAGATATACGGCCTGTCTGGGATTACCTTTTTTCGTCCATGCAGTAAATCATTCCACCATCCGTCAGAAAGTTCATACCCTATTATCGTCCCCATATTTTCCAGAAAATAGACATTCATCACTTCTCCAAGTTGCAATCCGTCTGTCGTTTCGATTGGCCGTCCACGAAGCGGATTCATCCCCGTTACGACTCCCGTCCATCCCAGTATCGGTGCTTGTTTCGAGAATTTTTCTTCACAATGTACCCTTACCGTTTCGAAACCAAGCTCCACTATACACTCGATCGGAATATATCTTCGGAAGCGTAACCAGCCTCCTCGTTCTAACAGTAAGCCTGCTAACACCTGCTCACTGTTAAATAACAAGTCTGTGACAATCCCCAGTACTTTGTTTGTTTCTTGATGAATTACCGTTGCGCCAAGAATCTCTTGTGATTTCCGCAAAAGGAATAGCCCTCCTCCCGCTGTTCTTAGTATGGTTTTTCACTCTGTAGAAATACCATCAACAAAAGGGAAGGAAGTGATTTCCAATTCACCAATCTTCACTAATGATTTCACTGAGTCGACTATTACGGTCATCGCTGTGTTCTTTTGTAATCCCGTAAGAGAATGCCGCCTTTTCTCCACAAACAATCAAGTATGATTTAGCGCGAGTAATTCCGGTATAAATCAGGTTTCGAGCGAGCATTCTACGATATGTATGAAGGACGGGCAAGATCACAATGGCAAACTCTGATCCTTGCGACTTATGGATGGAACAAGCATAGCCGAGTGTAAGCTGTCCTAGCTGACTCCGCTTATAAGGAACTTCTAGCTTCTCGTAGGAAACATACAGAACAGGCTCATCGCTACTCGCTTCCTCTTCCACTCCCGTTACGATGCCCATATCTCCGTTATACACAGGGAATTCGGGATGATTAGAAGTTTGTAATACCTTATCTCCCATACGAAAGAGCGTATCTCCCCACGAGACTTCTTTTTTTAATGAGCTCTTCGGATTAATTAATTGCTGAATTTCTTGATTCATCCGATCCACACCCGCTGGTCCCTTATAGATAGGACATAAAATTTGCACGTCAAATAAGGTGTATCCTTTTTGGATCGCATTCTCGTACGTTTGTAATACAACTTGAACCGCTTGATCTCGATTACAAGGGAAAAAGCGTCTATCCGGCTTCTTTTCCATCAAATCTTCTGGAGTATCGCCTTTTCGCACTTGGTGAGCAAGTTGAATAATCGAAGAATCGCTTGCTTGCCGAAAAATCTCATCCAGTTCGACCCGCGAAATCCGTCCTACTTCCAGAAGATGATGTAATACTTTGCCTGGACCTACAGAAGGGAGTTGATCACGATCCCCCACTAGAATCACCTGCATTCCTGGTGGTAAAGAACGAAATAGTTGATTCGCCAACCATATATCCAGCATAGAAGTTTCATCCACAATCAACAAAGAACCTTCGATCGGGTTCTCCGCATGATGCTCAAAAAACTCACCTTTCCAGCCCAATAATCGATGGATCGTCATTGCCGGAAGCCCTGTCGCTTCACTCATTCGCTTAGCCGCTCTACCTGTTGGAGCAACTAAGCGAATCGGATAAGGTTTGTCTGTACCTTTATAGGCCTCAGGATCTAGCGAGCATTCATGAAGCTTGCCAAACAGATGGCAAATCCCCCTAATAACAGTCGTCTTTCCTGTGCCAGGGCCACCGGTCAAAATCATGATAGAAGAACGTAGAGCCTGCATAATCGCTTCCCTTTGGCAATCTGCATAATGAATGTCGAACGCTTCCTCCACTTCCCCGAGTGCCTGATACATATCTTGAACCGCAAATTCCTTTTCCTGCACCTGCTCGAGCAACTGCTTCATCTTTAGAGCCAAGCCATACTCCGCATAAAATAAGGTAGGCAGGTAAACCCGTTCTTCCTCTAGTAACACACGCTTATTTCCTAATAGATCTGCATAACACTCATTCCGAACTTCTAAAGGAAACCATTCTTCTGTCTTACTCCCCAACAATTCTTTTACTTGCTCCCAAACTTCTTCCTTCGTGAGGTACACATGTCCGTGTGAATAGGAAGCTTCTTGTAATAGATACAAAATAGCCGCTCGAAGCCGCTCAGGGGCATCTTCTGCAATTCCTTGTTTTCGCGCTAACTCATCCGCACGACGAAAACCAATCCCCTCGATATCATCAATCAGGCGGTAAGGGTTCTCTTTAATCATTTCAAGAGTCTCATGCTTATACAACTGCACGATTTTTAAAGCCATAATCGCACCAAACCCTGATTCATAGAGAAAGACCAACGCTTGCTCCAAGATGCGATTTTCTCCTAATCCCTTGATAATCGTAGTCTTCTGCGTCTCATTTAATCCCTCAACTTGATCTAACTCTTTTGGATTCGTAAAAATCCGTTTTAAGGCATCCTCACCTAAATACTTCACAATCCGGATCGCTGTCTTCTTCCCGATTCCATGGAAGAGGTCACTTGATAAATACTTCACAACGGCTTCCTTGGAACGAGGAAACTCCTTTTCCAAGCGCTCGATAAAAAATTGCTCTCCAAATCGAGCATGAGTCCGCCATTCGCCGTAACAGGTGTACACCTCCCCTTCATGCGGACGCAAAAAGTTCCCAACAACCGTAACGGTTTTGGGACTCCCCTCACATGATGCTTCTATCACGTCCAGTAGAAAAACACCGTAGCTATTTTCTTCGTTATAAAATAGTTCCCGGACAAATGTACCGCGAACATAGGAGTCCATGGAAGGAAGCTGTTGCTCAGTCATATTCACAGTCCATCTTTCATCTCCTCTAAAACAGATGAAGTCGCACATGCAGCAGAACAATAAGACAATTGCTCTTGCTCAGGGTCCCAATGATCAGCGTCTTGAGGATCATACTCATACTCACAATAGAGACAACGTTTCATTTGGACCGCTTGATCCAGCCCTCCATCTAACCTTTTTAATTGATTAGAATCAAGCTGTAAAAATTGCTGAATATATCCGATTAACTCTGTCTTCGATTGAAAGAAAAGCGGGTCTTCTGTTACATACGTTTCAACATTCCACCAAGTCCAGCGCCCATCTGAGAGATGACAAATATAGTATTCACCTGCAACCAACTCAGAAGCCTGCTCCAAACGTTCAAATGATGAAAATCCGATTTCCGCCGCTAGATTGTCTGCCAGAGCCTCATCGATTTCGTGAAGAATTGACTTCCAATGGATATTATCCACATCATGTTCCCATTGTGCCATTCCATTTTCAAATCTCGCCGTCAACAGCCAATCTCTCCCTTTTCCTCTGTTATCTTCTATGTCTTAGAAAGCCTTTGAATCGTATCCCTTAGTATATCTACTACATACAAAATCTCTTTTATCGTATTCGATTGACCAAAACTAAAGCGGATCGCGGAGTCCACCCGCTCCTCTCCCACCTGTAGTGCCTCGATCACATGGGACTTGTGAATGGTTCCAGAAGTACACGCTGAGCCACTAGATACAGCAATTCCCGCAATATCTAGATTCATCAACAGAGTTTCCGAATCGATACCCGGAAAGCTCAAGTTTACAATATGGAGCAATGATTGTTCCCCATGTCCATTTTGCACAAAATCAATCTGTTTCACTTTTAAAGCACGAAACAACTCTCTTCGTAATTGCTTTAAATGTTCGCGATATCTCTCTCTTTCCTGTATCCGCAACGCTACTGCCTTAGCAAATCCTATAATTCCGGGCACATTTTCCGTACCAGCCCGCCTTCTGCGTTCTTGATATCCACCAAACATCTGGGGCATCATTTTCACTTTTTTGTGAACATAAAGCGCGCCTATCCCCTTTGGACCGCAAATTTTATGTGCAGAGATCGACATGAGATCGACCTGCAAATCGCTTACATCCATTTCTTCTAATCCTAGCGCCTGCACTGCATCCACATGAAAAAGAATTCCTCTCTCGCGAGCAAGCTCACCGATTTCACGAACGGGTTGCAACGTACCGATTTCATTATTTCCAAACATGATGGAGATAAGGGCGGTATCAGGGCGAATCGCATTTTGTATATCTTGAAGGTGTACAAGCCCAGAGCTATCTACTGGTACATACGTTATTTCAAATCCTAACTTCTCTAGGTATTCGCATGTATCTAAGATGGCATGGTGTTCAATCTGGCTCGTAATGAGATGTTTTTTGCCAGACGATCTTGCCTCTACCATAACGCCTCTCAAGGCCATATTATCTGCTTCTGTCCCGCCGCTCGTAAACACAATTTCACTCGGGTCAGTTGCATGAATGGAACGAGCAATCGTCTCTCTTGCCGCATCAATCGCGGCTCGTACATCACGCCCATACGTATGAATACTGGAAGGATTGCCAAAAGCATCTATCAGATAAGGGTCCATCGCTTCTTTTACTCTTGGATCAATTGGAGTTGTTGCTGCATGATCTAAATAAATTGACATACCGTCCACCTGTCTTTAGATATAAAACATGAAGTTTTCATTATTTCCCTCAGCTGAAAACTGAATGAGGTGTGCAAGCGTAGTGGAATCTAATTCACTCGCAATCGCATCGCGAATTCGTTTCCATAAATCCCGACGAGCCGGGTGGTCTTCATCCGTAAACTCTACAGGGCTAATAGGACCCTCTAGAACTCGAATCACCTCTCCGGCTGTAATCTCTTCTGGTGTTTTCGATAATTTATATCCCCCGTAGGCTCCACGAATACTTCTTACTAAACCTGCATTTCGCAGTGGAGCTACAAGTTGCTCTAGATAATGTTCAGATAAATCATGTCTCTCTGCAATTCTCTTTAAAGGAATGGGACCTTGCCCATAGTGTGTTGCTAAGTCCATCATAATCGTCAGGCCATATCGACCCTTGGTAGAAATTTTCAAATCAAACACCTCTTTCTTGACCCTGTAATCCTTATCCAACATAGACAGGCTTACAGGAAGCCATGGTTAGTTTATCATATTCTCCAATCTTTCTCCATTTGTACATGGATTATGAAACACATAGTTCCTGAATAGTGCAACTAGGCTAATTCTACCGTACAGCACACAAATACAAAAAGATTCATATAATATGTCTGAATATTTTTTAGTATGTAACGTCTATAGCTAGCGGTCAAGAGTGGAATATGGATTTTATATTATGCCATATTTACCCGAACCAGATAGAAAGGAGATAAGAACTATGTCTCAAGCTAATATCCCTAATATTTCACCTAATATACAAATTACTAGAGAAGATGCAGTAAATTTGCTACTATCATCGATTGCGTTAGAAGAACTAGGCCTCAGCCATATCATTAATGCTGAAGGAGAAAAGCTTCAATACGTTCTAGGCACTCTCCCTGGCGTATCAACAACCTTTCAACCCACCATTAGCGACTTACTTACGATCAATAGCAGCGTTCGCGACACGATTAATGTTATTGGTAAGAAAGAATGGATACTGAATGAGAAATTAGAAAATGTATTAAACACAGATGTTACGAGAGGACCAACGGGAGCCGCCGGCGCTACGGGAGCCACAGGACCATCAGGAGGACCTCCTGGACCAGTGGGTGCTACCGGACCTTCTGGACCTCCTGGACCAGCGGGATCCATTGGAGTCACTGGGGACACAGGACCTCAAGGACCGACAGGACCTCAAGGGCCTACGGGAACTTTTGTTACAGGTGATTTCTTATTTGTAGTTCAAGGAAACTCAGGTGCAAGCGGAAGTATTCCACTCGGTTTTGGTGATACAATAAACTTTATATCCAATGCATTAGAAATTACCGTAACCCCTGGTTCTGCCGTCGTGAATTTAGAAGTTCCCACTGGAGCATCAGGACCCATTGGAGAAATCGTTCAAGGTATCCTTGCAGACCTCGGTTTTACTGGAGCTATCGGAGGTACGGGAGCAACGGGGTCAACTGGAGCTACGGGGACTCAAGGAGACACGGGACCTCAAGGAGACACGGGACCTCAAGGAGACACAGGGCCTCAAGGAGACAC
>NZ_FPJZ01000008.1:0-95453 GCF_900119485.1 Thermoactinomyces sp. DSM 45891 | reverse complement strand
CCTCAAGGAGACACAGGGCCTCAAGGAGACACAGGGCCTCAAGGAGACACGGGACCTCAAGGAGGCACGGGACCTCAAGGAGACACAGGACCTCAAGGGAACACGGGACCTCAAGGGAACACGGGACCTCAAGGGGACACAGGACCTCAAGGGAACACGGGACCTCAAGGGAACACAGGACCCACTGGAACAAATACAACTCCTATCCCATTGGTTTATGCCGCAGGTGGGAGCACCGTAATTACTAGCGATGCTAGGACGAATCAAATCATAGCTACGATTACCTTAGGATCGCCTCTCGGAAACGCAGACGGAGAAGTAGATACCATTAATAATTTGGTTTACGTTAGTGGAGGGGCAAATGTTTATGTCATTGACGGAATAAATAATACCATTATTGATACTATAACCCTCTCAGGTACCACTCCCACCATACGTGGATTAACGACGACAAACAAAAATGCTTTATACGTAGGCGATTGGAATAACAACCGGGTGAATGTTTATGATGTTTCTAGTTTCCCTAGTACATTCATAGCCTCAATCCCGGTTGGAACTAATCCATTAAAGATGGGATTCAATCCTTTAACGAATCTACTCTACGTTGCCAATGGCCCTTCATCAGCCTCAGCCACAAGTTCAGTATCTGTTATTGATACGACAGCTATGAATGGTGGAACGATTGTTTCAACTATTACCATTGGAACCAATGTTCAAGCACAAGGAGTTAGTGTCGATGCGCAAAATAAGTTTGTTTACATTGGCAACTTCCGATCTATGAACGTTACTGTAATTAGTACTGCAACAGGGGCAGGCGCTATCTATTCAACCATCCCGGTTGGAACTAATGTTACGGAAGTAGCTGTAAATCCGATGACGAAAAAATTATATATTCAAAGATGGAACACTACCGTAGGCGTTGGAGTGGCGGATGTATCAAGCTTTCCGACTACGGTAACGACCCTTATCCCAACTGGGCAAAGTTCCGATGGTATTTCACTCAACCAATTCCTTACACCGTATCAAAATTCATTTGCGGCTAATCTGGTTTATTCTCCATCCCCAGTTGCGAATCAGGTCTTTGTTATCGATCAAATGATAGATACCGTTGTGGGCACGATTCCCCTTGCTGGAGCACAGTGGAGTGGCGTAAATCCTTTTGGTCAAAGTTTGTAAAACGACCAGTAAATTTCCTTAAAAGAAATAGTTTCGTATAAACACTCCCAATAAGCTCTCTTTGGGAGTGTTTTCATTATTATGTTTTCGAATCCACTCTTGATTAAACAGTTTGCTCGAGGATCTATGTTATATTAGAACCAAAACGGAGAAAAGCTGGAGGGGAATCTCTACATGGATCTATTTGATTATCAGCAGGCTTTAACATCCAAGCAACAGGGACCTCTTGCTGCTCGTATGAGACCTCGAAATTTTTACGAATTTGTTGGACAAGCCCAGATCGTTGGAGAAGGAAGATTACTACGTCGCGCCATCGAAGCCGATCAACTATCTTCGATTATTTTACACGGTCCACCAGGAACTGGAAAAACAACAATTGCTAAAATCATCGCCGAATCTACACAAGCTCATTTTGAACAGCTAAATGCCGTTACAGCAGGGGTAAATGACTTACGCCAAGTGGTAAGGTCTGCAAAAGAACGCCTAGGAATGTATGGGACGAGGACGATTTTATTTGTAGATGAAATCCATCGTTTTAATCGTTCCCAGCAAGATGCACTCCTGCCTGATGTCGAGGAAGGTACGCTTATTTTGGTCGGGGCGACTACAGAAAATCCTTCTTTTCAGGTAAATGCCGCTCTACTATCACGCTCCCTCATATTTCAATTAGAACTTCTTAATGAAGAAGAACTTAGCCAAATCATCCATCAAGCCTTACAGGACAAAGAACGAGGCCTAGGAAATGTTCATGTACAGATCGATGCAGATGCCTGTAGTCACCTTGTACGGATGGCAGATGGGGATAGCCGCCGTGTGCTAAATGCGCTAGAGATGGCAGTTATGACCACAACACCGAATGAAGATGGAATACGCCATGTCACCTTAGAAATAGCAGAAGAGTCGATTCAGCGCAAGCATGTTCGCTACGATCAATCGGGGGATCAGCATTATGATACCATCTCTGCCTGGATCAAGAGTATGCGTGGTTCGGATCCAGATGCATCCCTCTACTATCTTGCCAAAATGATCCTAGGAGGGGAGGATCCTCGTTTTATCGCGAGAAGAATCATGATTCACGCCGCAGAAGACGTGGGGATGGCTGACCCCAGAGCTCTACTCATCGCCTCAGCCGCCGCCCATGCCGTGGAACTAGTTGGGCTCCCTGAAGCCCAAATCCCGCTAGCCGAAGCCGTCATCTATCTCGCTACAGCTCCTAAAAGTAACTCAGCCTATACAGGAATCAAGCAAGCTCTTGAAGCGGTAAAGAAAGAAATACGTGCAGAAGTCCCTCATCATCTACGTGACAGTCACTTCCCAGGTGCAAAGTCACAAAATCGCGGGACAGGGTATCAGTATCCACATGACTTCCCTAGGGGATACACCCCGCAACAATATCTACCGAACGAACATCTCGGCAAGTCGTTCTATCAACCGAGCAATCATGGATACGAGCAGAAATTGGTTGAGTTTATGCGTTGGATGAAACAATCTAGCGACTCCTAAGGAAACAAAAAAACAAGCGTTTCTGGCGCTTGTTTTTTTGTTAATCTTTTGCAGTCATATACATATCCTTACTTATTATCGATTTAATAATAAATTTCCCGTTTTCTTTTACGCAAGGGAACCGCAAGTCGCCACTTTGTATATATCGATGATCTCTAGTATCTAGAATAACTCTTCCTCCTTTGGCCAGTTGAATAATGTCTTCAGGAGTTAACTCCTTTTTT
This sequence comes from Thermoactinomyces sp. DSM 45891, assembly GCF_900119485.1. Lineage (GTDB taxonomy): Bacteria > Bacillota > Bacilli > Thermoactinomycetales > Thermoactinomycetaceae > Baia. The sequence goes on along the minus strand of NZ_FPJZ01000008.1, from coordinate 92,550 downwards.
AATCGATCTGTGCGCTCTGCTGCGTGGTACGTAGTTATAAACTCTGACTGGTCTAGGCTAAAGATCATCCCTCATTTGTTTCTCTATTTCCTTCACTAGATACAAAGATAGATCTGCCTCGAAAACTTTTAACGCCTCCACCAAACTCATCGTAAAGGCAAACACACCCTTTTCATTCACTAAACTTTGTACTTTCTCCTTACTTTCTGGGGATAAAATCCCGACCACCTTAGATAAATAATTGAAAATTCTCTGTATTTCCTCTGGCGGTTTTGCACTACTACTTTCTATAATATCATCACCCGTAGGCAGTCCATTTTTTAACTTCTCCAGAGGAGAAAGATAAAAACGATTCTCATTGACTTGCGGTGTCTTTTTTAAATTAAGATGAAGTGTACTAAGCTCAATTCGGAAATCACTGTGAATTCTAATAATTTTCGCATTAATAGTCATCCCGACTTCAAGAAAATCATGTATATCCTCAATATATTGATTTGCTATATTCTTTATATGAATCAACCCTGAGTATTTCCCACCCTCTAACTCCACAAAAGCTCCATAGGAAGCAATAAACGTAATCGTGGCATCAATATAGTCTCCCACATTGTATGGGGGTGGTTTTGCTAGATCTGTGGCGAGAGAAGTTTGTTGTGTAAATTCTTCTATCCTCTCATCCAATGATTTTTCAGCCATAATATATGGCCTCCTTTCATGATTAACTATACATCCTTACATTAAAGCGATAATAGATAAAAATCAATATGAAATATGAAAATTTACCTTATGTTTATTTTACCAAAAATGCTTAAAAGTTTCTATTTTAATTTGAAAATGAATATTTTATAATTTATGAAACAATGCGTATATTCATGAAAGCATACGAGTCCTGTCATTTCATTTGTTGTCCCGCATGCTCTCCGCTTGGTTCTTCGATATTAGAGCTGTGTTATGTATTCATAGACTTGGCGCCAATCGGTAACCCGAGGAATTTCCTTCGAATATTGGCGGTTATAAGGTGCATCTACAATCATCGTATGAACGTTCTGTTCTATCAGTCGATCTAGATGATTAGGAGCATCTTCAAAGAATAAATCGATTCCTAGTTTTAAAGCTACCTTTGCCTTATCTATCGAACTCATGATCAGGCGATCGCTTTGATAGGGAAACTCATTCTCACGTAACCAATTCTTTGTTACCTCTTGAATGTTTGGGAGACCGGGTCTGGCGGTGATATAGTAAATCTCATGCCCTTCCTTCGATAACTGCTGCAGCACTTCCCTAGCATGAGGTAGCGGAACGCCTAGTCGATAAATTTTTTCCTCCAGTCGTCTCCAAGTCTTACGACCTTCCTCTGGCGTTAATCCATATGCTCGATCTAGATAAAATTCAGTAAGATCCTCAGCTCGTATCTTTTTATGAAACTCTTCATTATAAACGGTGACTGCAGCTTGCTTCGTGTCTTTTATCGTACCATCAATATCGACACCCAATTTCATCTATACTCACTCCGAATCCTAGTTAACAAGCATTTCTGATACATATGTACAAAAAAAGCCCCATTATGCCGTGGCACCGCAATTTTGAACCTGCTCTCTAGCAGGTGGGTGCTCTGCAGTGAGTCTCAAGGTTCCACCTAGATGATGGCTTCCTTTCCAAACACTGACACAAGCTCCCGCAGTAAAAATGTTGGCTCAAAATTACGGTTTACACACGAACATCTCAGGGATTCTTTATTAAATCTATATTACCACATCTACAAATAAGAGAACAAGTACAAACGCATCTAGCTACAAGTTATTGTGACCCTTTTTCCTTCATCTTAACCGCAATATGAAGATCATCCAATTGTTGCTCATCTACATCGGAAGGAGCGTTTGTCATCAAGCAGGAAGCACTAGAAGTCTTTGGGAAAGCAATAATTTCACGAAGGTTGGTCTCACCTGCTAGAATCATCACAATCCGATCAAAGCCGAGCCCAATTCCACCATGAGGCGGTACACCGTATTCAAATGCCTCTAATAGGAAGCCAAACTTCTCTCTAGATTCCTCTAGAGTCAGCCCTAATGATGCAAAGATTTTCTCTTGTAGCTCCCGTTCATAGATCCGCAAGCTACCACTTCCTAATTCATATCCATTCAGCACCAAGTCATAGCAGACTGCACGTACTTTTCCTGGGTCTGTCTCCATCAAGGAAATATCCTCTTCCATCGGGCGAGTAAAGGGATGGTGCATCGGCATAAATTGACCTGTATTCTCATCATACTCATACATAGGGAATTCGGTAATCCAAGCAAAATGATACTTACTTTCATCAATGAGTCCTAGCTCACGACCTAAACGAGCGCGGATTCCACCTAATGTGGCGGCTACTACACTTGATTTATCTGCAACGAAAAATAGTAAATCTCCTTCTTCCACCCCTGCTATTTGTGCAATGGAAGCAATCTCTTCTTCTTTTAGTGCTTTTGCAATGGAGCCTTTTATGCCGTCTGGCTTCCATGCTAACCATGCCAGTCCTTTTGCACCCAATGATTCAGCCACTTTGCCCCAGCTATCCACTTCTTTTCGGCTCCAATGCGCTTGCCCTTTTACATTGATCGCCTTCACCTGTCCACCGCTTCTAAGCGTACTTGCAAACACTTTAAACTCCGTGCCAGCAAGCACTTCTCCCACATTAATTAACTCCATACCAAAGCGAAGATCCGGCTTGTCACTCCCAAAACGCTCCATTGACTCTGCATACGGAATTCGTTCAAATGGAGCGGCTACTTCGACTCCCTTCACCTCACGCAGAAGAGTAACAAACATTTCTTCCATCATTTGATAAAATTCCTCTAGCTCTAAGAAGGAGAACTCTAAGTCGATCTGTGTAAATTCAGGTTGACGGTCTGCACGCAAATCCTCGTCACGAAAACAACGTGCAAACTGGAAGTAACGATCGAGTCCACCCACCATACACAATTGCTTAAATATCTGTGGCGATTGAGGTAGTGCATAAAATTGACCCGCGTGTACACGACTTGGTACTAAATAATCCCTAGCCCCTTCTGGCGTACTCTTCGTCATGATCGGAGTCTCGATTTCAAGAAACGCATGGCGATCAAGGAAGCGACGTACGGATTGCATCGCTTTATGACGTAGAACGAGGTTTTCTTGTATCTTTGGACGACGAAGATCCACATAACGATGTTTTAAACGGATCGTTTCATCGACATCAATGTTATCTAGGATTTGAAAAGGAGGCGTCTTTGCTGTGCTAAATACTTGAATAGCAGAGGCTTTTATTTCAATTTCTCCTGTTGCCATGTTTTTATTAATCGTCCCAGGGGCACGCAATGCAACTTGGCCTGTTACAGATAATACGTATTCGCTACGTACTTGATCCGCGACTTGAAACGCTTCTGGTGCCGTCTCAGGATGGACTACTACTTGGACCTGCCCGGATATATCACGGATATTTAGAAAGATGAGTCCACCCAGGTCACGGCGTGAGTGTACCCAGCCATTAAGGGTAATCACCTGCTCTACATGCTGTGTTGTGAGTTCGGTTGCTTTATGTGTTCGTAGTACGGGCTTTGACATCGATCATCTTCCCTTCCCTGTTTGAATGTACGTAACGAGTTGATCGAGAGAAACGGCTTCTTGCATTCCCGTTTCCATATTCTTCACTTGAATCAGATTTTGCGCGAGTTCGTCTCCACCTAAAATGGCCACAAAGCGGGCTTGTTCACGATCGGCCGCTTTCATCTGTGCTTTCATCTTCCGATCCAAGTAATCTCGTTCGGCAGAAAGCCCCGCTCTTCTAAGCTCAGCAAGTAACTGCATAGATTTCGTTTTCGTAGCTTGATCCAATGTAACCATGTAACAGTCAAGACGACTGAGTTCGGGAACCTCCACTTGTTGCTCTTCTAATGCTAATAGAACTCGCTCAAGCCCGATCCCGAAGCCTACACCCGGCATATCGGGTCCGCCCACTTCCTGTACGAGTCCATTGTAACGGCCGCCGCCTCCAATTGTGCTCGCCTGTGCCCCAGGGATATCTACCATGTATTCAAAAGCGATTTGTGTATAATAGTCTAATCCACGAACCAGACGGTCATTTTGCACGTAGTTTACACCAAGTATGTCTAGATATTGTTTTACAGCCTCCAGATTCGCAAGGCTTTCCTCGCTGAGATAATCTAAGATGGATGGTGCACCCTTCGCAATCTCTTTGGTACGTGGATCTTTGCTATCTAAAATTCGCATCGGATTTCGATACAAACGGCTTTGTGCATCTTCAGCTAATTCTTCTTTATAGGGTTCAAAGTAAGCAATTAAGGCTTCAAAATAACGAGCACGGCTCTCTGGATCACCTACGTTATTGATCTCAACTTGAACTCCTTTTAGGCCTAGCTCTTCAAAGAATTGCATTCCGAGTGCAATCACTTCCGCATCAAGCGCAGGATCAAAACTTCCAAAGGCCTCTACACCTAGTTGATGAAACTGACGATATCTTCCTACCTGTTGCCGTTCATAACGATACATAGGCCCCATATAGAACCATTTGGTTGGTTGTGGCTGTGCGTATACCTTATGTCCCACAAACGAGCGCACAATCCCTGCTGTTCCTTCTGGACGTAATGAAATCGAGCGCCCCGCACGATCAGTAAAGGTATACATCTCTTTCTCTACGATATCAGTGGTATCTCCTACACCCCGTTCAAATAGCTCCGTATACTCCACGATCGGGGTACGAACTTCTTGAAAATGAAAACGTTCCGCGACATTGCGAGCTGTGGATTCTACAAAACGCCACCACTCCACTTGTCGCCATTTCTCTTCATCCTTTGGCATGACATCAAACATGCCTTTTACGATTCTGCTCATGTGAATGCCTCCTTACCTTTTTCATATTCAATTCCTTGCCTTTATCTGGGAACAATAAAGAATCTCTCGTCCCTGACAAAGACAACTTTGTCAGGGACGAGAGATTCTTTATTCCCGCGGTACCACCCTAATTGAAAGAACCCTAAACAGCTTCTTTCCACCTCTTACCCGTTATCGCCGGGACCGCGTCTATGCTTACTAACCAATTGCGTTCAACATAGAACCTCCAGGTGTCTTTCATCTTCATATCACAGAAGGAACCTTTCAGCCACGAGTCCCCATCTCTAACTGCTCACTTGAAGATTACTTTCCGTTCATAGGTCAGATATTCAAAAATAAAATAGTACACCCATTATAGGATTGCCAAAAAGTGATGTCAAGGATGATATACAAAATCTTTCGGTTTTCTCTGATAAGTAAGTGTGTTATATTCGGTTCAAACGAATACATAGACGAAAGGAGGCGCAGTTCATGCGACTCTTTCTACTCCTAGGTAGTCTTAACATGGCTTTAAGTATTGCTTTGGGTGCATTTGGTGCACATGGTTTAAAAGGAAAAGTAGCTGAGAAAATGATTGCCAATTGGAATACAGGCGCTCATTATCACATGATTCACGCTCTGGGGATGCTCATTGTAGGGATTTTGCTGTCTAAAGTTCAGGATTCAGGGATGTTGACTACTTCAGGCTGGCTTATGTTAGTGGGTGTTGTTCTATTTTCGGGGAGTCTTTATGTGATGGCCGTGACGGGTGTAACAAAGCTAGGTGCGATTACGCCGATTGGTGGGCTTGCATTTATTATGGCGTGGATATTAATGGCAGCTGTGGCTTATAAGCAGTTTAGCTAGAAATATGCGGGAAAGATGGAGATCTTTTGATTCACTCGATAGTACATAATCAATTGCTTAGTCTCCCAGCCTTTCCCTTTTTAATTCAGTTTTCAATAATAGGAAAATTGTAGTTTCATGATAAATATTAGGATAATTTCATTTGAATAACAGAGGGCAGTATACTGTCCTTTTTTCACTGGAGTTGAAGGGAGAAGATAACATCTATGCCTATGCGAAAGATAATTAGACTTGCACTAATCCAGATGATTATTTTACTAAGCTTTGGATTTGTGGGGAACGGAGTAGCACATGCAGAGTTTATAGACCAAACCCCTATAAATGGAGAATTTCGGGAGGATCTAGCAGGTACATCTACAACGAAAGAAAAAGGATTTTTGGAAAAAGCAGGAGATTGGCTCTCTAACAAGTGGGATCATGTTAAAAAAGCATGGACGGAAATCACATCTTTTATATCGAATGTCTTTGATAAGCTGTCTAATATAATAGATAGTATTCGTATGGGAGATTTTACATTAGTCGTGTTGGGAGCTCTCACAGCCGTTGCATGGTGGAAGCGTGAAGTAATCGGCGATGCGTTTAGTAGCTCACCGATAGCTGCTCGACCTTATGGAGAACTAAAAAACGTGAAGACAAGCGATCAACAAATGGCAATGATGAACCAGCTTGTGTATGAAGATGAACTTACTGATGAGATGGTGCGAGATAAGCTAGGAAAAGATTGGAGAATTGGTGAAAAGTATAGTACGGGTAATGATATGCAGGCTATAGCCTTTATTAATATAGAAACTCGAGAAGTAGTCATTTCTTACCGAGGGACACAACAGATGAAGGACTACTATTCGGATGTTGTGCTTGGTTTAGGAGTTGATAAGTTAGTTCCACAAAGAGGGCCTGCGCTCAAGTTTGCTCATGGTATACTTAACAAACCAAATTATAAGGGATTTCAATTTTCTGTTACTGGTCATTCCTTAGGTGGATATTTAGCTAATGAAGTTGCTATGGAGAAAAAGATTCCGGGTATCACTTTCAATGCACCTGGAAGAAACTACAATCATACCAGCCAGAATCCTAATTCTATAAAGTTGAGACAGGAAGAGATAGTAAAGATGAAAACTAAACATAAGGGTTTAGTTCGAAACTATACGAATGAACGCGACGCCATAGGCTCAGTTGGATTCAAACCAGGTGAAGCATATGCAATAGAAAGCGGAAAAGTTGTTTCTGTGGAGGGTATACGAAGTGGGGATATCAGTAGAGGAATCAATGATCATGGGATTGCCGTATTCACAGGGGAATCAGATACTCAGTGTCTCAATACTCCATACGCCAGCCTATATGGAAAGAATAACGGGAATATCGTTCCTAGATAAGAATGTGGAGGATGTGATACTGTGTTGAGGAAATGGAAAAAACAGGGGTTACTGTATGGGGGTTTAGCTATTCTATTCCTACTAATGGTAAGTGGATGTAGCCTTTTTGCGAAAGATACATCTAAAATAACCCCAGATGAAGAGCATAAGGTGAAGGAATCTACAGTCCAATACATTCAAGAAAAATATGGGAAAGAATTCGTTATTACAAAAGTAACAAAAGGTCGTATTTTAGGTGACTACAATATCCATGGTACAATAAAAGATGGCAAAAACACACCTGTTTTCGTCGGATTAGAACCACCTAAAAAATTTTCGGATACGTATGTAGACCATTTATTTACTGCTGAATTAAGGCCTTCTATTAAAGAATTGGCAACAAAGATATTTGATTTAAGAACGATGGAAGATAATTTTTCATTTGGATATCGTGATGGTGTCAAAAGAAAATATACTCATGAGATTCCTTCTGTATTTGAAGTGTTGAAAAGGGGCGATAAGGATTTACGTTTAGATGTTGGGCTTCATGTCTATAATCAAGGTGGACAAGCACAAGTCGCTGTAACGAAGTTTCTTCAAGAGTTACAAAGGATGTATTTTAATAAAGTAGCTGTAACGATTTACATATATGATGACCAACTTAAATCAACATCGAAGAAGGAAGATCCCGGAAACTATATGCTATTAAGATATATCATCACTAATGATGATATCCAAAAATTGAATGTAAATGATCTTGAACAATTTAAAACAGTGATCAAAGAGTAGGGATTGATAAAGTGAAGGTTCGAGGAAAAGGAGAGTTTGTTCGATCCTAGCGATCCTGCTTAGCGTAGTCATCCATAGTATGGGGCGCTTTTGGTGCAACATGTCTGAGCGTTCTGTGCGAGTGCACCTGCCCCGACGGAGGATGACGGGGCGGGCATCTCCATTTCTCTGCGGATCGGTATCTAAGCAGTATCGAACAAGACTCCCCCCGATCACCCAATAAGCCGTTATCTAGCTTTCTGGACATAGCATATAAAACCCTATAGCTTTCCTGGACATAGTGTATAAAGCTCTAACACGCTACTTTCTACCTTCGCATCCGAGTACATCTTCTCAATCTCTTCTTTTGCCTTTTTAGTTAGGCATTTTCCCGGTTTCAATCGTTCTGGTATGTTTTGCTTGATCTGTTCGTTCATGTATAGGATTGCCTTAGCCCGTTCTAGGCGATTGGCGGTGATGAAACCGTCTGTCTCTTTTTGTTGAATTTTATTGCTAAGCGACCAACTCCACAGATCTATTTTCTCCCCATCTTGAAAGGTGACATAATATTCTGGGTGAAAGCCATTTGATTCGTTGGATCGAAACCCAGCATAAACCTCTTTGATATCAGTCCATTTATATTGCTCCGTCTGAATACCAAAAAGACTAGCTACATTGATTCCAGATTGGTTCACGGATACATGGGTAGTGGTATCCCATATTGACAACAGGAGACAGACAGCTAAATAAATTCCCACTTTCCGTTTATACTTTTTGTTCCGAGACTGACCAGATCGTTTTTGTTCACGAGTAGGGATGGCAGTTACAATTAATCCCATTATTAAGAGTGCTAGAAGGATCGTCACAATATTCCCTGTCGGACTTCGATAATAGAAATATAGGTCAGTACTGTTATGAAAGAGTAGTCCCTCGATCCACATAGAGCCCAGCCAAACTACAAGAAATGGGACGAAGATTAAAATAACCCCCGTTACCATCCACTTTACAATTCGGAATACGATTCCAATGAAATCCTTTAATTGATCACTCATCCTTTAAACCCCTCTAAAGATCAGGAGCATCTATCTGCTTGAGTTACTCCGATCCTCTCTGTAATCGCATTCATATGGTAATAAGCATACCATAGTTATCTAGTATAAGTTGACTGATCCGTACAAAAAAGCGCATCCCATTAAAGGAGATACGCTTTTGTCTCATCTTCACAAATTGATCCTTATCGAGAACGAATGCGATGGAACTTCTCCACAACATTTCCTACATTAAACCCAAAACGTTCCATCACAAGGTTACCTGGTGCGGATGCACCAAATGTATCGATCCCGATCACTTCACCTTGATCGCCAACGTACTTGTGCCAACCCATGGTGTGAGCTGCTTCAATCGCCACACGGGCACGAAGGTTTGATGGTAAGATCGCTTCTTTCTCATCAGCAGATAGAAGATCAAAGTTTTCACGACAAGGCATGCTGACCACCCGTACATGAACACCCTCTTGTGCTAATTGCTCTTGTGCTTCAATCGCAAGGCTTACTTCTGAGCCTGTTGCAATTAAAATTCCCTCTGGTGTTCCATTTTTTGCTTCTGACACGATATAAGCGCCTTTTTCAATCAGTTCTTTACCTTTTCCAACAGATCCTTCTAAAATCGGGAGGTTTTGGCGCGTTAAAGCCAGAACGACTGGATGTTCTGTTTGGCTTACGGCATAAGCCCATGCGGCCGAGGTTTCGTTAGCATCAGCAGGACGAATCACTTTTAGGCCTGGGATGAGACGAAGGGATGGAACTTGCTCCACAGGCTCATGGGTAGGTCCATCTTCCCCAACAGCGATGCTATCATGTGTAAATACATAGGTAACCGGCAACTTAGAAAGGGCGGCCAGACGAATAGCTGGACGTAGATAGTCAGAGAATACAAGAAATGTAGCCCCAAATGCTTTTACACCACCATGTAGTGCTAAGCCATTCATAGCTGCTCCCATTGCATGTTCACGAACGCCGAACCAAACATTACGGCCTGCGTAATCTTCAACATGGAACACTCCAGCGCCTTTCATCTCGGTATTATTGGAAGATTTCAAGTCAGCAGAACCACCGATTAGGGTAGGCACAGATTTCGCAAGACCTTGTAGCGCATTTCCAGAAGCAACCCGAGTCGCAAGTGCTTTATCCCCCACCTGATAAGTAGGGAGAGATTGGTCCCATCCAGCAGGAAGTGTCCCTGCAAATGCTGCCTCTAATTCCCTAGCAAGCTCTGGAAACTCCGACTGATACTTCGCGTACATCTTCTTCCATTCAGCATGTTTTGCTGTATAACGTTCCATCGTTTCAGCCAGATGAGCCCGCACCTCTTGTGGCACATGAAAATCTTCTTCATGCTCCCAATTGTACGATTTACGAGTCCCAGCAATCTCTTCTTTTCCGAGTGGCTTCCCGTGTGCTTCGGAAGTGCCTGCGCGATTGGGACTACCATAACCAATCACGGTTCGTACTTCGATCATGGTTGGACGTCTAAGGTCCGCTTGCGCCTCTTCAATCGCCCTTGATATCGCTTCTGTATCATTGCCATCCTCAACACGAATCACTTGCCAACCATATGCCTCGAAACGTTGTAATGTCTTTTCAGAGAAGGCATGATTTAGTTCGCCATCTAACGAAATGTCATTGGAATCATAAAGACAAATTAATTTACCGAGATTCATATGTCCAGCCATGGAGCATGCTTCGGAAGCAACCCCTTCCATTAAATCACCGTCGGAACAAATTACATAGGTAAAGTGGTCCATCACTGGATAGCCATCTTGATTAAAACGTGCTGCTAGATGAGCCTCTGCCATCGCCATTCCCACAGCGGTCGAAATACCTTGACCCAGTGGTCCTGTTGTAGCTTCTACGCCTGGAGTATGTCCGACTTCAGGATGCCCGGGCGTTTTACTTCCCCATTGACGGAATTGCTTTAAGTCCTCGATCGATACGTCAAATCCATAAAGATGTAGCAAACTATAGAGTAGTGCAGAACCATGACCTGCTGATAAAACAAAGCGATCTCGGTTCATCCACTTCGGATCTTTTGGATCTTGATTTAAATAGTTATTCCACAAAGCATATGCCATTGGGGCAGCTCCCATTGGTAATCCGGGATGCCCTGAGTTTGCTTTCTCAATTTGATCAATCGAAAGCAATCGAATGGTATTAATCGTATGTACATCAATATGATTTGTTGTCAAGTCAGACAACCTCCTTGTAACTGTTAAAACTCTACTCTTAGCTTAACTCACGCTAAGCTCCCATATCCATTATCAACTTAATTTCTTTTTCACAAGATCATGGCTATCTAATAAAATTGTCACAGGACCGTCATTATGTAGCGATACATCCATCATCGCACCAAATATGCCTGTCTTCACTTCAGCTCCATAACTACGAAGTTGTTCATTAAATCTCTCGTATAAGAGATTGGCTAACTCAGGTCTAGCCGCGGCCATGAAACTAGGGCGCCGACCTTTTCGACAATCACCGTATAAAGTAAATTGAGACACTGATAAGATGGCACCACCTAGATCGAGTAAGGATCTATTCATCTTCCCTTTCTCGTCTTCAAAGATTCTCATACGAACCACTTTTTCTGCTAACGTTTGAATCTCTTCTTCACCATCATTTTCAGTAATACCAACAAGCAGTAGGAGCCCCTGATCGATGGCCCCTACTATTTGATCGTCGACAGTAACGCTCGCCTTTGAAACACGCTGTATGACAACTCGCATAAAATCCCTCACCCTTGTTGGAACATTCTCTGCACGCTAATTACATCTGGGACACGCTTGATTTTTTCCACTACGTTTCGCAAGTGTTTGCTGTTTTTAATGGAAACGGTTAGGTGAATCGCGGCAAAGCCTTTGCGGTGCACCCTAGCCACAACTCCGAAACAGTCCGCTTTTTGCTCAGAAACAGCTTGCAAGACATCATTGAGAAGACCACTCCGATCAAACCCTGAGATCTCAATGTCCACCTGATACGTTCGATTCGGATCATCCGTCTCCCAGATAACCTGAATCCCCCGTTCTGGTTCAATCGTTTGGATATTCGGGCACTCTAGACGGTGCACCGATACGCCTCTTCCCCGAGTAATAAAGCCGGTGATCTCTTCGCCTGGGACTGGGTTACAGCAACGAGAGAGCCGAATCATCACATTGTCAGCACCTACAACGGTTACACCCGGCCCCGAACGATAAAACTTTTTCGGCTTCATTTCGGGTAGGTTCGCGATGGCTTCCGCGATCGTTGGAGCTTCCTCTTCCCGTAATCCATGTGTGAGGCGCCTATATGCTTCATGAGCCGAAATACCACCATATCCCACTGCAGCATAAAGATCATCTGATTCATTCATATTAAACTTTTTACTCACTTCAAGTAGACGGTCATTCTTTAATACTTCATTACATTCGAAGTGATTCTTTTTCAGCACCGCTTCGATCATCTCTCGCCCTTTGGCGATACTTTCTTCTTTGCGCTGTGTCTTAAACCAACTGCGAATTTTATTTCGTGCATGCGAAGATTTTACTAACTTGAGCCAGTCTCTACTTGGACCAAAGCTATGTTTACTCGTAATAATTTGTACTTGATCGCCAGTTCGCAGTTTATAATCGAGAGGAACAATCTTGCCGTTCACCTTAGAGCCAACACACTTATTACCGATTTCAGTATGAATTCGGTACGCGAAGTCCAGTGGCACTGAACCTGCCGGTAGCTCAATGACATCCGATTTAGGCGTAAAGACGAAAACAGTATCTTTAAACCAATCTCCTTTAATGCTCTCCACAAACTCCTGTGCATTATTGGAGTCGTTTTGTAATTCCATCATTTCACGGAACCAAGTTAACTTTTCGTTAAAATCTTGCTCTTTCTCAACGCTTGTCCCTTCTTTATATGCCCAGTGAGCCGCGATCCCGAACTCTGCTGTCTTATGCATCTCTGTCGTTCGAATCTGAATCTCAATTGGCTCGCCCCTTGGGCCATGCACCGTAGTGTGAAGGGATTGATATAGGTTGTTTTTCGGCATCGCAATATAATCCTTAAAACGTCCTGGCATCGGGCGCCACATTGTATGAACAATCCCGAGTACAGCATAACAATCCCGCAGTGACTCCACAATCACTCGAACAGCCATTAAATCATAGATCTCATTAAATGGTTTATGTTGGAGAGTCATTTTACGATAGATGCTATAAATATGTTTAGGCCTGCCTGAGATATCCTCAAGAGGAATCTGGTACTTCTCGAATCTTCCTTTTAGCGTTTCGATAATCTCGCTTAAAAAATGTTCCCGCTCCGTTCGCTTTTTCTTCATGAGAGAAGCAATTCGGTAGTAAGCTTGCGGCTCTTTATAGCGTAGGGAAAGATCTTCTAACTCCCATCTAATCTTAGAAATCCCGAGACGATGGGACAAAGGAGCAAATATCTCCAACGTTTCCTCTGCATACTCGATCTGCTTCTTCTCCGACATATGCTGAACAGTACGCATATTATGCAACCGATCCGCTAGCTTGATAATCACTACACGAACATCCTTCGCCATCGCAATAAACATTTTGCGATAGTTCTCAGCCTGATGTTCTGATTTAGACATATATTTAAAACTACGCTTTAATTTGGTTAGCCCATCCACAATAAGAGCAACCGCATCACCGAACTGCTCTTGAATTTCTTCTAATTCTACGTCTGTATCTTCCACCACATCATGCAACAGCGCTGCGATGAGGGTAGACAGATCCATCTTCAGCCCCATTAAAATCTCTGTTACAGCGACTGGATGGATGATAAAAGGGTCTCCCGATTTTCGCATCTGACCTCGATGCGCTTCCTCGGCAAACCGATACGCTCGTTCTATATGGACTAGGTCTTCTTCAGCAAGATAGGTTCTTCCTAGGTCCATCAACGGGTTAAGTAGGTTCATCCAGTCATCACCACGCTCCCGAAATAGTTTGCTTATCATTATCTTATATCCACTTGTAAATGTAAAGGAGGGTTAATGGCTGAAGATTCGTGATATTTGTATATAAAAAAGATCTGGAGAGAATATTTCAGATCTTTTTTATAACCTTATTCTATCTATGTGACATCTCGGATCGGCTTAGATTGCTTTCTCCATGAGAGGTGGAATACACTTAAAATCACTGCGGCCAAGGAAATCATAACGTTTGAATAAACTTCATCAGTCGTTTGAGTCATGACTAGACCCGCTATGATTCCTCCGTAGGAAGACCATTCGAAGATCGTCCGGAACATCTTCCATACTTTCCAGAGGTACTCTTTTATGAATAATTCATTAGGAGAAAACAACTCCATGATTAATAGTACAACTAAACCGCCCATCCAAACAACGAGCGAAAAAATGATAATCCATGCGAATCCTGCTAGTAAGTTCTGAAAAAAATCGGTAATCATTGACAAAACGACGACTCTCCTTTAAATCATACATACCATTCATTATCCGTGACTTTTTTGCATATTTCAACGCAAGAGACGACTATTCACGAATTTGTGCTTATTTTATCGCACAGCACGTTATATTCACAGTATGAACAATTCTTGCTTGGTTTCGTCGGCCAATTAAACATTTTTCTTTCTAATTGAAAAAAGGAACGTGTATTTTCAAGGAGACTCTCCGCATGATGCCACCACTTTGTATCGATCTTTATCTTCTCTTCATGATTACAATCGAGAAAATAGAGCGTAACGCCGTTTATCTCCATCCCTCGCGCACGCCACGCTAACGAGTAAAGTTGTAATTGCGGTAGATAAAAGGCTCTTTTCTCTGCAATATCCTCCACTTTCATGCGATCCGTTTTAAAGTCAATAATCTCCCAACCACGATGCTGGTCTTGTAATAACAAATCAATTTGGCCACTTATCCGAAATCCAGGTGTCACGTATTGAAACGATTCTTCTGTTAATACCTTTTTAGACTCTGCAATCCTCTGAACCACATAGCTATCTAAAAACCTGATTCGAATCTGCTCCAAATCTGGCTTTAAACCTTCTATTTCACGAGAATTCAGGCGAAATATGTAGACAATTTGATCAAACCAATCTGGTTGTAGCCAGAGCCGCTCAGTTGAAGAAACTGTTTTCTCACAGAGATAATGAACGATTTCACCTCGTCGATTTCCTGAGATGGAAGGAACAGCTAGCTTCTCTTCTCCTCTTTCAACATCGGGGGTGGGCACCTGCAAAATACGATGATAATAATATTTCCTAGGACAATGAACCAACTCTTTCCAATCCGTCACACTAATTAGAATATGATTATATTTCCCGAGAGGGATCGGCACAGTAAATGGAGTTTCTGATGGATCAAAGGTATCTGATCTCCGAGAATCCTCTACAAGTGGAGGAGGAGCGGAAAGCGTATCCTCATAAAGAATAGGTAGAGAATCACAGCCAAATAAAACAAACTCTCTCGGCTCAGCTTCCTCCATTTTGAGGATTCGTTTAAGCCAAGAAGCTAAGTCCTTTTTAGGTGTAGCCTTCCCCTGATGCTCTGGGAAACTAAGGAATAAATATTCCTCTGCCCGAGTTACAGCTACGTAAAGTAAGCGCATCAACTCTTTCCATTCTAATTCATCTTCATAAAAGACAGCTTCTTTCCAGCGAGGAAATTCGATTTTCGTCTTCGTGTAACTTTGCTGCTCAAGATGATTAAATCCTTTTATTACTAAACCCATCGTAGGATGAATTAACGACGAGTCACGACTAACAGAGACAGGCGAAGCGTTCCATAGATTAGGCAGAAAAACGATTGGAAACTCTAACCCTTTGGATTTATGAATCGTCATAATTCGAATAACATCTTCACCTTCATCCCAAATCTCCTCCTCTGGTTCTTGATTGGTTTTAGATTGGTACTGTTCCATTTTCTCTAGAAATCCTTCCAGTGTAAGGAGAGTGGGATCGGATTCCTTCTCCCATACTTGGCACCATTTCTCTAAGTTAAAAACAGCCTGTGCCCCGTTTGGTAATCCCCAGAGAATCGTCGTATAGTTACTATGCTCTATAACCCATCGAATCAATTGGCCGGGTGTACGCCGGAAACTCATTCGCCTAAGAGACTCATATAAAAAACAAAACGTTTGTAATCGCAACTGATCATTTTCGCTTAAAATCGATTGATCAAGCCAACTTTGTGGCACCCCCTTCCATCCTGTTTTAAGGGCAAGTCTGGTAATCCCTTCATCACTTAGATGGGCAAAAGGCGAACGCAAAGCTCCTACCCAATTTTCTGCATGAGCAGGCGTTAAAACAGTAGCAAAAAGATAGAGAAAATCTTGAATCTCTTGAGTCTCATAGAAACCACTTCCTCCTACGATCCGGACAGGGAGCCCTTGCGATCGAAGAATTTGTTCATATAAAGTCGCATCATTCATTTTCCTTAATAGAAGTACCATATCACCATACTGAAAATCAGACCGCAATCTCTTAATCTGATGACTTATGAGAATCGCCTCTCGCTCAACTAGCTTCTCGTTATCTAAATCCTTACTAGAAAAGGAGATCAATTGAACAGGATCGTCTCTATCTTGGTCGGATCTAGAAGCTTGAATCAAGCGGAACTCATCAACTGGAAAAGCATGTTGACATAATTGATTGCTAAACTGAACAATCCCAGACTGAGAACGGTAGTTATGTGTTAGGGACAGATTCCGATCCCCTTGGCTCAACCATTCTTTTTGTGTTTTGATAAAAATCGAGACATCCGCACCACGAAAACGATAAATAGACTGCTTCGGATCTCCTACTACAAATAAATGCCTATTCGCACCTAATGGTTCCGCCATGATAAAATCCACCAATCGTTTCTGGAGACCATCTGTATCCTGATATTCATCAATCATTAAAGATTGAATCTGTTTTTTTATACGCATGCGAAATGATGTGTCTTTCTCTAGCGCTTCAACCACCATCTGGACCAAGTCTTGATAGTCATATCGTGCCTTCTGCTTTTTTAGGAGCTGATAATATACATGAATCTCTTGCAAGTAGAACAGTAGGATTCGAGTAATCATTTCTTCCGACTCCCTACTTAATTCATTTTCTTCTGAGTGATCAAGGTTAAATCGTTGGAGGCTCTCTGTCGTACAGTCTACCAATTTAGAGAATGCCCATCCCTGATTCCTCCACTTCCGAGACAACTCCACTAGCATCGCTTCTGCCCTTGTCCATCCCATTAACGAGAGGTAATATATCCACCACTCACGTTCGATCGTACTTCTCTGATGAAGCAAGTCAGATGAGGAAAGAACATGGACAACTGCTTGTTCCAAAAGTCGATTGGCTTCCCATTCTTCTAGCACTTGAAAAAATGGATCTACGCCTGCTTGAACGGGTTCTGCCGACAAAATCAATTGGCAAAATGAATGAATGGTGTAAATGTGAGCTTCATCTAAGCATTGACGAACTTCATTCCATGATTGAACCTCTTCGTCGTCTTCTTTTTTACCTAATCGTTCGATGATCCGATCCATCTCTTTCCGTAAGCGATCCCGCATCTCCGTCGCCGCTTTTTTCGTAAATGTGATAGCCACTATTTTACGAAGATTAGATGGATTCATACCAAATTGATACAAAGTATACACAAAGCGTTTCACCAGCACACGAGTCTTCCCAGCACCAGCCCCTGCCATGACAACACACCGATCCTGCTTGCTGAGCACTGCTTCCTTCTGTTCCTCTGACAGTGATTCACAGATGAGTTCCTCTATCCACGTTTCCAATCGTATCCTCCTCCCACTCTCCTATTTTGGGTCTCGATATCGACAAAATCGCTTTGCTGCGCAATATGACGGACAGCTCCAAGTTGGCTTCACCTCCACTTCTCCGGTGCGTAACGCCTGAATCTGTTTAGCTAACATACTTTTTATATGATGATGCACCTCTGACCATCGCTGTGTATCTAATCCCTTAACAGATCGATGAATGTTTGCTTTCTGCTGGGCAAAACCTGCTTTCCATATCCCCAAAGACCTTCTTTCTGATGTATAAAACGCCCCTCCTATCATTTGTTCCTCTGAATATCCAAAACCCTCCTGCAATACCCATAGATAGAGTGGAAGCTGAACTGCTTTTCCTTCATACAGCTCTTGAAGTGTAGGGAGATTGTTACCCGATTTATAGTCATATACAACAAGATGTTCTTCGTCCATATCCACTCGATCCATCTTCCCTCTGACCTGTATCTTCATATCCTCAGTCAACGAGAGTGTAACGGGTTCCCTTTTTGAATGAGGATCCACATGTTCCATTGAATCCATGGGAAGGCCAAATGACAATTCAAGGAATGTGGGTTGAAGCGGGTGCTTCTCCCTTTCCCCCTTTCGTCCTTTTTTTTCTAGTCCAATAAACTGCATAAGCCTCCTTATTTCTTTTCTCTTCTCGATTTCTCTGACGAGTGGTGGATAGTGTTGAAGCTCGTCCTTTAATATTTCATCGAATAAGACCTCCACATCAGCCTTTGAAAAGGCAAAGGCTTCCCAACCCTCCCTTTGTTCTTGGAATCTTTTGAACAATGCATGTAAAAAGGTGTGTATCACATTACCCGCAACCATTCTGGACAATCCTCTACCTTGTTGCTCGCGTGATTTCACATTCCAGACCCTCTGAGACAGATATCGAAATCGGCAACTCATCAACACATCGAGCTCAGAAGCGCTCCATACTTTTGTCGCCAGCACACGGGAAAGCAGATTCTCTTCATCGCTGTCTAGCAATCCAAACCATGGTGAAGGCATCTGGGCACTCCTTGATCGAGCAATTCGAATCTCCTCTTTCAATTCTGATCCGATTCGATCCAACCATGCAATTGGTTTGTAGACCGATTCTTTTGCGATGGCACACACCATATCCTTGGAGCGAATCCAGCAACAGGGAGATAACATGTGCTGATTTGACTTCGATTCATCATCGTACTCTGGCAAGCATTGAATCACTTCTTTAATAAAAGGAGATGGATTAAGTAGATCACCCGTGTCGCTACGTACGGAATAAGAGAAAACAACCTGATCTTGAGCACTCATAACCGCCATAAGAAACGATAATTTCTGTCGTTCTCTGATATGGTCCGATGCGAGTAGCCAGATTGATTCTGTATTCAACTCCCTACGTAATTGATCTGGAAATAACCAATCATCTTGGTAAGCTCCGGGCCAGTTCTTCTCTTCACATCCAAGTAAAATAACTTTGGTAAAAGGCTGGCCACAAATCATATTAGCCGCTAGTAAACGTACCCCACCATTTTCTTCTGGATCAATCACTAATTGAATACTGGATAGCCAATTTGTCACCTCTTGGGCAAAATCACGGAAACTCCAGATGGATGGGCGGCTGTTCGTCTCACCCTCACTCATCTCCTGACACCACTGCTCTATCTTCATCCACAGGCGCTTATTTTCGATCCAACCTTGTAATGATTCATCATCTCGAAAAACCGTAACGTTCGGACGTAGACGAACAGCCGCCCATGACCCGAACCATGAATACCAATCTAACTCTCGATTTGCTTCCGGAATTTGTCCGATCCATCTCCATAACTCCAAGACCTGTTCTGCATATTGTGGTTCTGCTGCTTCTAGCCAACATTGCAGCATTTCATCAGTATAGTAGGTTTTCCTCCAAGATTGCTGAAATTCGTCCAAAGAAGTTAGCACAATGCCAGCAGAACGTGATAAAAAAGGAATCACCGTTACATCACCATCTCTACAAGCAAAAGCAGAACGTATTACTTGTCCCATACATTGTTCCATCCCAGATTGAACACGTGGCAACTGAAACGGAACTCCTGCTTCCGTTGCTATCCTTCTTACCAGAGGTGCGTATAGATCCCATTGCTCTGTCACGAGTACCATTTGATCCCCTGGTATATGGTTACGAAGCATCCATTCCTTCACTTGTCGAATCGCCCGTCGAACCTCCAATACCTTGTGGTTGGCCTGCCAGATTTGTACGCTGTCATCAGATTTCACGAAGGGTTGTACCGTTCGATTCGAGACAAAGAGTGATTTCTTTAGATGTTGTAGTGCGGTTTCTGCATTTATATCTGTAGATAAGACGTAAGCCTTGCCGGTTGTGTAGTCAATGATCTGAAAACCAACATTCTTCAAACGCTGTAACGTAGCTTTTATCGATCGAAAGCCCTTTCGTTTCCGGTCATATAGGAGATGGAATTCAACCGTAGCATTACAAGAAACCAACCCTGATAGCAAGCTTTCTTGGATATAGTGTAGATCATTGAATTGCTCAAAAATAAAGACTTCTCTTGTTAGGTCGCATTCTTTTAGTCCTTCTAATAATGTCAAATACGCTTGTTCTTGATCTAACCAGTTATATTGTTTCAATTTTTGCTGATATCGTTCATACAAGCTCACGAGTCCTTGAGCTAACTGATTTTCCTGAGGTAATATTCTCCTTAAGCGTACGGGAAGTACACCCGCCCTCTTCACTTCCCCAATCCATTTCTCCAATTTCATAATCCAAGAAAAGGATTCAACGGTAAGCTCTTGCCACTGTGTAAACCAGCCCTCCTGAATCCCTTCGTTCATACAGGTTTCGATACATTTATATCGAAAGTGTGAGCTCTTCATCTCCCGACTATGTTCACCCATTCGCATCACCATTTGATCCATGGTCATTACTTGAATGGAGCTAGAGAAAATCTCAGAACGATAACGAGATACTAGTTCACTACTAGGAAACACATACGTTATACGCTTTGCTTCCATATATTCCTTTGCGAAGGTCGCTAAACGTCCCGTTCGTTCGATGGGGTGAAGAGTAATCATTCCGGACATCTAAATCCCTCCATCCTTATTATTCCAGTATAGCCTAGTCGAATTAGTGAAACGTTATATTCAAATCCTGGAGGTGGTCTATTATGAAACAACCGAGAAATCAAAAAGAACAAACAAAGTATGAAGCGGAATTCTCCAATGAACTTCTTGGGATGCAAGAGTCAGAGGGAGAAAACTTTGTACAAGCAGCCATTAATCGTGCGTATAGCCAGTCTGGCGATGTAGATGGGGCAGAGCAAGAAAAAGTAGAGTAATGATAACACGATATACGAAAGCCACTAGCCTGAGTGAAAGAATTGCAAACAGGATAGTGGCTTTTTGTACGAAATTCTACTAATAAACCAAATTAAAACGGTTTTGCTGCCGCGAAGTACAAAATCACCAGTGAAAATAACACCGTAGCAAAAGTAACCCCTACATATGCTTTTAACATCCCTGTTTGAGCATCCTTCTGCGTAAGTTGTTTCATTGCTTTTCCACTCAAAATGGATGCAACAACCAAGGATAATACAGCCGCGAGCGTACCACCGTGTTGCATAAAAGTTAACCAAAACGGCTTTGGTGTACCTTGGCTTACTAGATTCTGCCAGCCAGCAAACAGCATGTAGAATCCTGAAGCAAGAACCACTGTTCCAGCTGGGTGAATCAACATATAAGACTTCTTTAAAATCCCTGTCAATACTTGGTTTCGGCTAGCTGAAGAATCGAGCTTACAAATCGAAAGCAAAAGAACACCGATGGTAATACTCGCTCCGATCCATACCACTAGACCAAACAAATGAAGAAATAATGCCAATGACATCAAAAAAATTCCCTCCCATGATTATCCTACATTAAAATAATGATTGGATAATCGCTATTCATGTTCTAGATTAGCCAAAGGCTTCTTAATAGTCAATCACAGGAGGGAAATCGTCATGGAAAACATGAGTGCCCGGATCTAATATATTTCATCACAACGATAATGTAATGGAATGATGCGGAAGCTCAAACGTGTTTAATAGTTCTCGCTCGCGAGTTTGACAAGTACAGAGAATAACCTGATGCTCCTGTGAAAACTGATGTAATAATTGCATCGTTTCCGAAAGTCTGTCTTGATCAAAATGAACGAAGCAGTCATCTAGAATTAAGGGGAGTCTTGTCTGTGTCATCTCAGAATAAAATTGTAGTAAAGCAAATCGTAACGCCAGGTACATCTGATCTATCGTCCCTGTACTTAGATATTCCACAGACTTCCGTTCCCCAGTCTCGGGGACAAATACACTTAATTGGATTCCTTCTTTCGGATCAATATTTAAAGCTTGATAGCGATTTTGTGTAATGGTGCGAATCCATCTCGAAGCATAGGGGGTTAGGCGTGGAGATAAATCCTCTTGGAACTGACGAGACGACTCCTCCAAAGCCTGCCTAGCCAGTTCAAGAATCGTCCGCTCTTTCTCTAATTCCAAAATCCGATTCTTAGAACATTCCCACTCACTCTCGACAAGAGGTAACCTCGCATGTTGTTCTTCGTAATCCTCTAACGTTTTATCAAGTCTCACCAACTCCATTTGCTGAGACTCTCTCACCTGTTCACGATCCCTCAGATGTTCTTCCGCTTTTGCCAATTCATACTCCCAATCCCGATGACGGTCTTGTAAGTAACTTACTGCGCCTAAATATTTCGACTGTATCTCACGTATCTGAATCCGCTGATTCTTCAATTGGTCGAGACAATTTTCCTCTTGGATTTGCTTGCTCCAATCCTCATAACGTTTCTCAGCCTCTTGAATTTGCCAATGTAATTGAATCAGATGCTTATGGCGTTCATACCAGTTTTCTAGCTCTCCGAAGGTACTAACTCCGAACTCCAGATACTTTTTTTCTAATAAAAGCTCAATCTGTTCTCTCTCTTCACTTTTCTCCGTAATTTCCCGATTCAAAGCCTCTGATTTCATCTCGAAGAGGCGGTATTGATCTTCCGCACGTTGCTCTTGTTTTTGAAGATTACGAATCGATTCTTTCCAAGAAGTAACGGAGAACTCCGGAACAGGGCGGATGTGCTTCTTCATCCATTCTTCAATCTCTTTCTTTCGTTCCTCTAGTTGCAGCTCTAAATTACGACGCTCAATCGTTTGAACCATCGATTGATTCAATCCACCCTGAATTTCTTCTCGTTTTAATAGCAAATCTGTCAGGCTCCTAACACGCCATACTTGCGTGATTTGCTTCTGTTGTTGTGTATTTACTTGGAGTTGATGATCTAGGTCTTCTAATACCACTTGCATTCTCTTCTTTTGATGTTGTTCCGTTTTCTTACGCGATCGATCTTGAACTAAGATCCGTCTATATTGCCACAATAAAAGGAAAGGGATCACCAGAGCTCCAAGACCTAAACTCCAATGAAAAAAAGCAAACCCTCCAGGAATCGCTATCGTCACAATCGAAGCGATCAACCAAGGTACAGAACTCCCTTTCTTCTGAGCATGTTGGGTCTTCATTTTCAAAAACTCTTGATGAGCAATCGTTTTCTTCTCGTGCAATTGATTTTGCTCATCCTGTAAAATGCCTAGTTGCTCTAAATCATGACTGATCTGGGTAAACTTTTGTTGCTCCTCTTCTTCCACTACATATTGAAGTGCTTGATACCTCAGCTCTCCCGCCTCATAATCATCTAGCTTTGAAATCATAATAGAGGCGCGATCTTTCTCCACACACTCCACCTGTTCCTTCCTTGTACGGGCAACTTCCAAATGCTCATTTACCTTACTGAGTTCATCACGAGCTTGCGCCAATTTCTTACGTAGTTCTTCACTCTGTTTATATAAAAGTTGAATCTCATGAAACAGCTCCGTTGATATTTCGCGAGTAGCAGCAACCTCCTGCTGTTCCTTACGCCAATCTAAAATCTGTTGCTCTAGTAACCTCCATTGATCTAATCGTTGCTCTAGCTGCGCCTTCGATTGATGAAGATATTCGAGTTGCTGAACATCTGCTTCTATCACACGAAGATCCGCTACTTTTTGTCTAATCTGTTCGATCTGATGAACCCATTCATTCACCTGATGCTGACTTACCTCAAGTTGCTTGATGATATCACTACGTTGTCCGTAATTGATTTCAAGCTGGTGGCGTATCTCTTGAAGAGTAATCACTTCTTGATTTAATGTACGTTCCCTCTCACATTCAATGCCGTATGGCTTGTGGCGTGCATATTCACTTTTTCCAATCGCTTCAAGCTGTTGATCAAGAATCTGCAAGGCAGATAAACCGTCTGGATTCGCTCCATTTTTTAACAACTTAGTCATTCGTTCCACCATCTTCCGATGAAAGGAATGATCCTCTTCTTTTCGCTTTGATATTTGCGTCCACATGCCTGATGTAAAAATCCCAACACGCCGGTAGGTTTCACCACTTAGCCCAATCTGCTTCTCTACAAACTGCCGATCCTTCTGCTTATTCATCGTATATAAGGTAGAGAGATCTTCACCTGTTTTAAGATCAACTAGCTGTTCTTTTGAGTCCGGGAATGCAAAGGAACGATATAGCCGAAAAAGTTGATCTTGGTACTCGTAATCAATTTCCCCACCGTATTCGCTACTTTGCCATGGCTTAAATGAATCATACCAATCCGCTTCTTTTCGCTTTTTCAGTCCTTCTTTTTTCTCACCAAACATCAATCCATAAATTCCATGAAGCAAGGTAGACTTTCCTGCCTCATTAGGAGCTTCTATGAGATTCATCCCATCTTGAAATTCAAATTCTTGGTTAATCCACCGACCGAAACCGCGAAATTTTACCCGTTTGATCTTCATAGATGCGCAAGCTCCTTTACTAATAGTGCTTCCAATCCTTTATACATCGCCCGCTTGATAAGCTGACGGCACTCTTCATCCTGTTCTTGCTTTAAATTTAGCTCCATCCGCTCAATGAATAACGATACTAGCCCGCTTTGTTGCCGATATTGCTCTAAGTCAAAATCGGGAACCGTTTCATCTTCCAACCATACATTTTGAAATCCCTGTTCGGCTAAGAGGTTACTATACCAAGTTTTTTCATGTTCAAGTGACAATTCCAAATCCCTTCTCCCACCCCACTGAATGCGGTAATAGGACTCTTTTGATAGCTTTTTAATCTCTGCCAACATACATTCCAGCACTTCCTGTCTGGTTTGACAGAAAGTAATATCGATTTCCACTTTTTCATACGTACGACTATGTAACGAAACTTCCTCTAATTGAACTCCTTTTGAGCGCAACTTGCCCCAAGTTACCGTGCGCCTGCCTAGTTCTTTCCAATTTTGAGCCTCCGGAGAACCCGCGTAACGAATGATCGTCTTTTTCTTATTTTTTAATTGGACTTGCCCTGCTTTATGGATATGACCTAGTGCGACATAATCAAATGCTTGATCAAAGAAGTCCTGTTCAGTCAACGGAAAGTACTGACTCCCCTGACCCGGTGCTTGAAGATCTCCATGACAAACACAAATATTATATTCCATGTTGTTATGTAACCTAGGAAGAGTCGATTGCGTTTCTAAAAAACTAGTAAAGCCTCTCCCCGAAATTAAAAGCTTGCGCGAACTGTCCACATGCTCCTCCCATTCACCACCAAAAATATGCACATGTTTTGGCCATATAGAAGAACGCAAATAATAAGACCCCTCCATATAAGGGTCATGATTCCCTGGAGCAATAAACACCTGAGTAGAAGGAATTCTCTCTAATTGCTCAATGACAAATCGAATGGTCGACTTGGTTGCAGCACTATGCTCAATAAAGTCACCCGCTATAAACAAGAGCGGGAGCTTGCGATCCTCTACAAAAGAAATAATTCGACGAAACGTATCACGATGCTCCTCATAACGCACCATCAACTGGTCCGCAGTCCCTTTCCATCCAGCTATAGGTCGATCCAGATGCAAATCAGCCGTATGCAACCACTCTATTTTCTTCATTTCATCCTCCTTACAGACTTGTCCACCTTGTCAAATTTATACTCCCTACTTGAATAGATCCCGTATAAGCTAGGCAAACTGAAACTATCATAGGAGATTCCTAGAAAGAGGAGATCAATATGGTTCCCGTAAGAAGAATAATTCTCTTGGTTTTCTGTTATTTCCTTCTTTTACCTTGTAATAAAGTTACTGGAGATTCTTCCCTCTCTCATGAGCCCATCCCCATTTCTTCGATGCAAGCCGTTTACCATCATGAACAGGGTGACACCCCCCTACGGGTTAGCTCCACAATGAGACAAGAAGTAAGTATGGTTTTATCGGAGGTTTATCAGCTATCTGGACTCAATTCGCTACAATTACCTTCCTCTTACTACCATATTCACTTTCCCACTCCCGTTGTTTTATCTCTCTTCTCACCCGTAAGACATCCTATCGATGAGATCATTGTCACATTACCTAGCAACGCTTGGGATGAACACCATCTATTAATTAAAAACCAGCAAAATCAATGGATCGAATATAAAACGCATCGAACCCTTAGTATTTTTGTCAATCAACTAACTGCTTGGAATACCATGCAACCTCGTTAGTAAAGATAAGAGCCGATGACTACGTAGTCGTCGGCTCTTATCTTTACTCCGTTAAAGGTGTTAAGAAATTTTTACAATTTTAAACTGAATCGTTCCATCTGGAGCAGGTACGTTTAGCAGATCGCCAACCTTTTTACCAATCAATTCAGCACCGATTGGAGATTCATTCGAAATCTTACCTGAATCTGGATCTGTCTCAGCACTCCCTACGATCGCATACTCTTCAAAGTCCCCATCTGGAACCTCTTGAATCGTCACTTTAGATCCTACACCCACAACATCTTTCGTAACTTGGTCACTACTAATAATCTTGGCATTACGAATCATATTTTCAAGCGTAATAATTCTTGATTCGATAAACGCTTGCTCTTCCTTCGCTGCATCATACTCGGAGTTCTCACTTAAGTCACCTTGAGCAATCGCTTCTTTTAAACGCTCTGCTACTTCATGGCGTTTCACTGTTTTAAAGTATTCTAGTTCTTGTTTCGTTTTTTCGAGTCCTTCTTCAGTCAGGAGTACCTCTTTTTGAATGGACATGATTAATTCCTCCTAAATCATGATCGTTTTTCTATTCTAGCTTATAGATCCGGATTTTTTTCACGTCCCATGCATATGTTCCATTTTAACTGTTTATGCAAAATGTAAAGGTATTAAGTTTACCCATTTTTGATCCAAGGGACTATAGAGCATTAGAAAACGCTCTCTAAAATATCAATGGTATTCTTATATCACGCCATCTTACTCATGTCAAGTTACACTGCCGACTATATTAGCACAAAGAGTCCTATCATCCAAGTGGGGGAATAAAATTATTTTCTGCTTTTAATATTCTTCCCCCGCCATAAAAATCCTGCTTTTTCTATCTAAACAACCACCGTAATAAAGAAATCTTATTCCCTTTTAAAGGGTAACGAATGTTCGGATCAAATCGTGTTGTTTGGTGGACAATTCCTTTTCTGTGCGAGAAAGCATCAAAACTAAACTTACCATGATACGCTCCCTGTCCACTATGCTGGACCCCTCCAAATGGAAGATGAATATTTGACAAATGAACCACTGTGTCATTCACGCATCCACCACCAAATGATACGTTATGCAAAACGGTTTCCACTATCTCATTATCTTCAGTAAAAAGATAGAGCGCTAGAGGCTTAGTATACTGCTGAATCCGTTTTATGCATTCTGATAAAGACTGATATGTAAAAACAGGTAATATCGGTCCAAAAATTTCATCCTCCATGATAGGCGAGTCCCATGATACTTGGTCAAGTATAGTGGGCGAAATCCGTAGCTGGCCCTCCGCTACTTTCCCACCTACAACAGCCTCACCATCACGAAGAAACTCTCTTAGCCTTTCAAAATGACGCTGACTAACAATGCTTCCGAAATTATCTGACGCAAGTGGATCCTCTCCATATACAATCGAAATATGCTTCTGGATCAATTGAATTAGCTCAGACTTCACCTCTTCATGAACCAACAAATAGTCTGGAGCTACACACGTTTGGCCTGAGTTACTAAATTTCCCCCATACAATCCGGCGCGCCGCCAAGTCTAGGTTTGCATCTCTTTCGACAATAACAGGGCTTTTCCCCCCTAACTCGAGCACCACAGGCGTTAAATGCTCTGCAGCTGCTTTCATCACGACTTTCCCTACAGACGTACTTCCCGTAAAGAAAATATGATCAAATGGCAATTCCAATAACTCCTTACTAGTCTCCACTCCTCCTTCAACTACAGCAATATATTCTGAAGGAAACACCCCTTCTATTAGGTGAGATAGAACTTGTGAAACATGAGGTGTATACTCGGATGGTTTTAACACGGAGCAGTTTCCAGCACTAATCGAACCGATAAGAGGATTTAATAATAGCTGTACCGGATAATTCCACGGAGCGATAATAAGGGAAACCCCGAACGGCTCTGAGTAAATCCTGCTTTTGGCCCCGAATAGGGTAATTGGATTTGCTACCCTTACTGGTTTCATCCACGATTTAAGATGCTTTTTAGCAAAGCTAATTTCTTTATAAACCATCCCAATCTCCATCAGATAAGCTTCATATTCGTTTTTCCCTAGATCCTTCTGTAGAGCTGTAAACAACCGCGATTCAAACTCTTTGACAGTAAAGCGCAAACGTTCTAACATTTCAAGGCGAAATGATAAGGTTCTTGTAACTCCCGAATGATAATGTTTTCGCTGTGCTTCTAATAACTCTCGGTATGACACTCCATTTCCTCCATTCATCTAGTCAACTGGTGAGTCGAATTTTGGGATCAATCTCTGTTTCTAGTATACTATGTTCCATTCCCTCATTACCCTTTTTCATCCAAAAACGAGTGACCTCCTTTTATGTGGAAGCCACTCCTTTTTCATTTGCTGCCTTACGGATTAACCACCAAGTTAGCACCTGCATAAAAGCAATCGGCAACAAATACCATCTAAGATGAATGAGATCTGGATAATATGAAACCCATATGATAAAGCCAAGCACACTGATAATCCTACCCATATTTAAAGCCAGCTCTCTTGAAACAACATATTCCACCCGTAAGGCTACATTCTCATCCTTCTCTCCAATCACATCAAACACGATGGATAAAATCGGATTGTAGTAAAAGGGGAAAAACAAAAAGATGCCTATTCCAAATACGAACATCGACCATGTATTTAACAAGAACAAATAGGGCAAAAAGCATAATCCAAGCGCTATAGCCCCCACAAACATGGCCTTAATTCTACGTTCCGGAGTCATCCATTTTCCTGCAAAATAATAAGCAATCAACGAGACTAGGTTACAGACAGTATAAAATGTCCCTAGTGTAAATTCACTACGTGCCGTTAGATAAACCAATAATCCTGTAATAAAGACAAAGACACCTTCTCGTACCCCCTGAACCAACATCGCCAGATTAATCCAGTGCCATTTGGTTCCTCTATTCCTTGCAATACGAAGAACTTCTTTTAGACGATAACTCCCTCGTGAACTTCGTGCTTTCAAAAAGAAACTCATAATAACAGCCACAATAAAAATCCCTAGCGAGATCCAAAAAATAATTCGATAACCTGTAAAATGATTGATTCGTGTAATAATCCATCCCGATAATACAGGAGCTATAATCCCAGCTAAGGAATTCGTAAGTCCACTAATCCCATTAAAATAATCTCGATTTTCACGTTCTGTAATCTCAAAGTAAAGAACATTAAAAGCTAACCAATAAAATCCACTTCCCACACCGATAAAGAAACCAAGCAACACCACATAATCTGCCGCGCTCGTTCCTAAAAATAAGACAGTCAAATAAAACAACGCCTGAATTGCCACCCCTAATCGAATGGCAATCACACGATCGACCTTTTTCGTGAGCCAACCAGCAAATATAAACGTTATCGCTACAGAGACATGATAGGTTAAATTATACCAACCAATCAGCAGAAAATTTTGCTTTAACTTCCATAAATATACGTTTAAAAATGTATTGGACAGCGCTAACGAAACTGCATGTAAGGCGCTAATGGTAAGGAGGTACCAAGCCTCTCGATCTAAACGCTTGGTATGTATCAATTGCTTCATAGCCTTCACCCAATATTAGCCTGCTCCAAAAAGCAACTCCTTATGAGAAAAACCTTTTTAGATGAAAAAGCGTACTTTTTCGTCTAAAAAGGTTTTTGTGCTCACTTCTAAGGTTCCTTCTCTATTCCACTATCTTAGCAATAGATTTACCCATGGTAACTGGTGTTCCTATTTCCTCTGGAATCGTCCACTCGATACGGTTCGGTTCAAATAATAGGATAACAGTGGAACCAAACTCAAATCTCCCCAGTTCGTCACCTTTTGACAAATGAGGTTCCTCTCGATATCGAACTTGCTTATTTTCTCTGTGTCCTTTGTTTGTGCTCACTTCATCATACGTTACCTTAATGCTTCCTACGTTCGTTGCCCCAACCTTTACTACTGCAACAAGGCCAGCTGATGAGCGAACGTAGGTCACGAGTCGTTCATTCACTGCAAACAACTCTGGAAACAACCTCATTCCCAAAGGATTGACCGGATAGAGTGGGCCTGGAAGGTACGTGTACCCTTCAATATCACCCTCTACTGGCATGTGAATTCGGTGATAGTCACGGGGACTTAGATATAAAGTGACAAATTTTCCACCTTGGAATTTCTCCACGTACTGGGGATCGTTTCCGAGCAGTTCAGCAAGAGAGTACTCTTCTCCCTTCGCATAGACACAAGATCCTTCTTGAATCACACCTATTTGGGAAACGGCACCATCTACAGGACTTACAACTTGATCTAAATTGGTATCAATGGGACGAGCTTCTGGTTTTAATTCCCTTACAAAAAAATCAAGTAGGCTATCAAATTGATCTAACGGTTTCTTTACTGGCTCTAATTCAATTTGAAAATGATTAATGTAAGATGGTATCACTTTTTTACTAATCGGATGCTTTGCAAAAGCTCCCGTAATTCTTGAGACGCCGCGCGTAGGAATTGCTTTCCATAATACACGATATAACGAATCTTTCATTTGAACCTCCGAAAATTTTATTAAAAAAGGAAATGTTTACATGTAATTAATTAGCCTCTATAGGGGCAGACTATGAGCACAGGAGGTGAAGAAGTCATGAATAATAACAACTCTTCACAAGGAAAATCAAAAATGAACGCGCCACAAGGTCCAAATGCAATGAACAATGAGCGAGATACCGAGTTTGCTTCTGAATCTAGTGTCGCTAATTCTGTAGCTGCCAATGCCGCTTCTGCTAATAGCAATATGCAAGGCTTGGACACTGAGTTCGCTTCTGAATCTAGTGTCGCTAATTCTGTAGCTGCCAATGCCGCTTCTGCTAATAGCAATATGCAAGGCTTGGACACTGAGTTCGCTTCTGAATCTAGTGCCGCTAATTCTGTAGCTGCCAATGCCGCTTCTGCGGATAGCAACATGCAAAGCATGGACACTGAGTTTGCTTCTGAAAACAGTGCTGGTAATAACATGCAAGCACGGGCTAAAATGAACAAAAATCAACAAAACTAGTTGGACAGATTCAACCCCACTCCAACCCAATACACCGGAGTGGGGTGTTATTCATTATGTAACGTTAAGTTTACCACAAAATGATCAGCAGATTGAATCCATAATTTTATGTAACGAGCCCAATTGGTTACCTAGAAACATCCATTTCTAAGTAACCAATTTTATTATAGAGAACGTCGTGTCACCTTCTGTAGTGACTTACAAGCCTGAACCGCATTCACCAACCCAATTTCTTCTGCATCTATTCTCCGCGATGTACGAAGTAATAGGTACCGAATCTGTTCAGGATTCAGCGTATTATCTAACCCAAGGATGAGTGCTACAATGCCAGATACATGAGGCACCGCCATAGATGTTCCACTCATTTCTTTCCTCGTTTGATTCAGCCATGCAGAAGGGATTTTTTCCCCGGGTGCTGCTATATCTACCCCTTTGCCTCGATTACTAAAGGAAGAAATGTCATTATCCATCGAAACCGACATAACCGCAATCGTTTCTGGAAATCTGGCTGGATAATCAATTCTACCATTCAGTCCCTGATTTCCTGATGCTGCAATCATCACAATCCCTTTTTTATGAGCAACTTGAATGGCATGCCGCAATGATTCACTTACTTTTTCCATTCCGAAGCTCATATTAATAACATTCATATTATTTTCGATACACCAGTTAATAGCTGTTAATAAATCAGAAAGATTAGCACTTCCCTTCCGATTAAATGCCTTTACTGCATAGATACTCGCTTTTGGAGCTACTCCAATAATCCCCATCTCACTCGATCTTCCTGAGATAATTCCGGCTACATGCGTCCCGTGTCCATTGTAGTCCATCGGGGTGGAATTAGGGGATAAGATATTCACCCCACCGCGAAAATTCGGCTTAATGGCTGGATGTTCACCATCGATTCCCGTATCAATTACAGCTATTTTAATCCCTTTCCCTCTAGTCCTATTCCAAACTTTCTCCGCTTCTACGCGTTGTACCCCCCATGGAACGGTCACATAAGGAGAAGCAAAAGAAGTAGAGTTTGAATTTAAATAGGGCTCTGTAATCGTAATTCGAAGATCAGGTTCCACTAATTCTACATCTGGATGCTTCCCTAATCTAATTTCTGACTGATGGTCAGGCGTATACTCGCCAATCACAATTCCAATTTCAGCTAAAAAACGAACAGGCCGAACCCCGAGTTGGCGCATTTCCCTAATATAGCGATCAAGTTGAGAGCCTTCTTTCAGATTATAAATTCTTCTCAACCTCTTCACACGCCTAGAGGAATTCGAAGGGGTCCACCAGCTCTGTGTCATTTTGCCACTCCCCTTCACTAACAGGATGGTAAGTGAATATAAATAGGTAAACTGGGCTTTGTAGGTAGGTGTTATATCATGAAATCAAGAAAGCCCAAGTCCCACAAACGTCCATTTATAAACAACACGACTTTTTCATCACGTAAATCCACTCGATCCACAAGAGGGAAAACAATTTCTACCCATCCCCAAACTAAAAGTAAATCGGTTCGACTTAACTTTATGGAATCCATGAAGAAACTGGAGGGACTTGCAGGAAACTTTTCTAAGAAATCAAGTGATGTAAAACAAATGATCGAAGCATTTCAATCCTTTTCTCGGGCATTTAAAGATCAAGGTGCTTTTAAACAAATGATCGGGGCCTTATCACAACTAAACCAATCGCAGCTAAAACCAAAGCCCTCTCCAAAGGACAAACCCACAAAACAGGCTTCAGATGAAGAAGAGAAACAGACCATCTCAGAAGATATAGACAAGACTGACTCTTTATTTAACCTGATCAACTCCCCTGGATTAAACGACTTAGTGAAAACAGTGCTTAGCTCTCGCAAGAAAAAGAAGTAATTAGTTTCTCTCGTGATACCTTAGAAGTATGTGTCCATGCTACACTTTGTCTATGTCAATACCCAATCACACAGAAAAAGGGCAGAAGTTTTTGGACTTCTACCCTTCTACTAACTATTCTTTTTCCGATTGTTGTTTGACTCGCTTTAGGATTTCTTTCATCTCATTGGCATGACATCCCGTTTTCTGAAAATCAACATCTCTCCCGATCTCACTTACCAATGGCCAAAATTCCGCTACACAGGCAAGGGGTTCTGGGACGATATGATTAGGTGCGATAAAATACGTTTTCTCTTCTCCTGAATGAAAATCAACCCAAGTCAAAAATAACACTCTATACTCTACCTGCTGATCCGTATGATCATCCGTAGGAAAAAGTAGATCGAAAACTCCCTCATGGGTCAGATATAAGTCTTGATAGTTCTCCGTTAGGGACTGGAAGCTCTTCTCATGTAAGGTCTCAAAAGAGAATTGCACTTGGTCTTCTTCTTCATTAATCGCAAATGATGTTAAAAGTCCGTATTGATAAATCTTATTTTGATCAAAATCTAGAGTACCTATTATTACTTCATCATACATCTCTAAATATGTATTTACTCTAGGGCTAAATGTATCAGCTATCATCTCAATAGTGGACATGTGACCATTGAGGTTACTACCGTGACCGAATGTTTTCATAAAAAACTCCTTTTTTTCATAAGAAAGGTTTCTCTCATTATAACAAAAGAAATGACGAAAGGCAGTGGGATCACCACTGCCTTTCTAACCAAGTATTCAATTAACCACGGAATCCGCCAAGTTGTGATTCAGCCAAAGCAACAAGACGCTTAGTGATTTCTCCACCTACGCTACCGTTAGCACGTGAAGTAGTTTCACCGCCAAGTTGTACACCAAACTCAGAAGCGATCTCATACTTCATTTGATCAAGAGCTTGAGTTGCACCGTTTACAACCAATGAGTTAGAGTTACGAGCCATTTTGTTTCACCTCCTCGCTGTTTGTACTCTTATATTGTGTCGAAATAAGTTTTTCATGTGTAGGAAATTTTGGTACTTTTTATTTTGTAAACAAATAAATAAAAAAGCAGATATCTCATTTGGGAGACATCTGCTTTTTGCTATTTTATCTTCAACTGCAAAGCTTTGCTTGCTTTTTAAGGTCACGACGTTCTTTCCAAATCTGCTTCATCTCTTCGTACAAATCGTACTGTTGCAAGAACTCATGACGCTCTTTTGCTAATAAGTATTCTTGCTCCAATTGGTTTAACCGCTCTTCCAGTGCATGTAGTTTTTCTTGCATATCTCCAGCACCTCTTATCTTTTATTTTAGAGACAAGTAAAAGGGATTAAAACCTTATATACCCCAATTACGGAAATCAAAACCACAAAGTACATTTTTTTGGGCGAATAACAATAGTAACTCTTAACCAACCGTTCTTATTCACACACACAATCCATTCTTGATTTTGATAAAATAGAAACTACGCTAAATATAACTATTTAATCGAAAGGAGTTTTTCCTATGTCAGTTAAGAACCATTATATGCCACCCTTTCTGGAAGAATTCCGATCCATGAAACTAGAAATCATGATCCGTGATCTTTCTAAACTCTCAACAGAAGATTTAATTAAAATTCGCCATGAAATTGATCTATTGCTTGATACAGAGAATAAAGAATAAATACATAAAAAACCAGCTTAGCGAAATATCAAGCTGGTTTCATTGATTTTGTTGATAAAAGGAACGAGAGATGATCGAATCACGAAACAATCGATACATCTTTAATGCGTCTACTGCTTTATAAAGTTCTGTGCCCGCAGAAATCGATGTTTGTTCTTCATCCATTCGTATGTAATCATGATTCTTTAGCAATAATAAAATTTGCATACATTGTTCTTTACTGCCAAGATATTCAAAAAATAGCCGTTGTAATTCAGCAATCGTAACGATTTTTTTCTGTCTTCTTTGTTGAAGATCTTTATCTAATTGAGGATAAACAAGAAGCCCCCATAAAATGACAATAGCAGCACGCGCAGAAGAATCCCAGTTTTTATGTGGTGGTGATTCTGTGGGGGACTTCTTTGGAAAATGTTTTCGTGTCGATAGGAAGGAGCTAATTTCTTTTATAGTTAAAGAATTCATCTTCATTTCCTCCTTTTTCCAAAAATAAAACCTATTAATGTGTATCGTCATTAATCTCCCTTTTTATACCTACGTAGAAAAATGACTGTCTTTTCTGTTATATTAATAAATATAAAGTATCCAGATTTTATGGAGAAAGGAGTTCGGAAAATGTATGATCCAAAAAAAGGGAAGTATACAGAGGAAGAAAATACCTATATCATAGAGGCTATAAATAAAGGATCTGCAGCAGGTAAGCGGGATCGAGATTTATTAAAGCAAATCTCATTGGATTTAAATAGAGGATACGCTGGGATTATGTCTCATGTTCGAAAACTACGTGCAGAAAATCCCCATCGATTTATCCAAAACGACGGGGACCTTACCACATTTCGCTTAAACAGTTGGGAAGAGGAAGAAGAAGATCTAGTAATCGCTACAGTAAATCGTTTTTTGAAAGAAGGAAAGTCTCTTTCCACTGCCATTACGGAATTAGAGTCAAAACTATCTCGGACTCAAGGTGCTATTTATCAAAGAATCTATACATTACGCCGAAAAAATCCAGAAAAGTTCTCGTTCGTTCCAGAGCAACGTCCCCGCAAACGACGACAACTACAAGACTGGCAATTGAATCGAGCCACACTCCAAAAAGCACATCCTTCGTTTGAAGAATCACTAATTTTAAAAACGTTCGAAGATCGATACGGTCGATCTACTCCCGCAACAAAAGATCAATTAGTTAGATTAATGAGACAGTATGGATGCACTCGCGTTTCAATCGCCTTATTGACATTAGAAGAGGACAAAAATTTCCCCAACATCGTGGCAGATTTTTTGTCCAGTCGTTTACAACATCGGCATTTTCTATAAGGAGGACAGAAGCACGAACCAGAATGGATCGTGCTTTTTACCCATTTTCTTTTCTGCGAACGGGAATACTGGCGTTAATAATCGTCGTTCGTTCCTTGGATTGAGGAATTATCGTAACTTGTCCCACAACATCAAAGTCAAATTCGTCGCAAAGTTCAATCAATCTAGCTTGAAAGAACTTTAGCTTTCTCTCATCTATATCAGAACGCTGGTAGCTTAAAACTAAGGATAAACGATCATCTGCCTTGGTAGCGGTCGGCTCTTCTTTACTACCAAACATATTTAAAAATGTCATATTCCACTCGCGCCCCCTATGCTATATGAAACAAGCGTTTGATTTTTGAGATCAATGTATCCGACTCTAACTCTAGGAATGGAACGTCATGACCAGAGAGACGACGAGCAATGTTGGCATATGCTTTTCCAGCCATTGATTTCTCGTCTAAAATGACTGGCTCCCCTGTATTGGACGAACGGATAATCCGCTTGTCTTCTGGTACGATTCCCAGTAAGTTGATGGCTAAATGGTTTTGCACTCGTTCTACACTAAGCATATCACCATCCTTTACCATATCCGATTGGACCCGATTAATAATAAGGTCAATCTCTCCTATATTAGCTGATTCCAAAAGGCCAATAACCCGATCTGAATCCCGTACAGACGGGATTTCTGGATTTACGACAATAATGGCACGATCAGCAGCAACAATCGCATTACGGAATCCACCTTCAATTCCAGCTGGTGAATCAATTAGAATATAATCAAATTCTTTTCGAAGCTCATGAATCAATTGCTCCATCTGTTGTGGAACGACTTCTTCTTTATAGCGGGTTTGGGCCGCTGGTAACAATGCCAAATCTGGGTACTCCTTATGGCGCACTAGAGCTTGTCTGATCTTACATTGCCCTTCTACAACATCTACCAAATCATACACAATGCGGTTTTCAAGTCCTAGCATCAAATCTAACTTACGAAGACCAATATCCGTGTCCACCAAGCAAACCCGATAGCCTAACTGAGCCAAACCTAAACCAGCGGATGCAACAGTAGTTGACTTTCCTACTCCACCTTTTCCGCTGGTAATCGTTATTGCTACAGAACGATGGTTCAATGTCAAGCACCCCTTTCTCCATATTCAACTAGAAGGATGACATATCTCATATTTATTTCCGTTTTTTCTACAAGTTTCCTCCATATTGTAGCAAAAATGACTACATAAAAAAAGGAAATATTTAACACTATTACAATTATTTATTTTTCTAATAAAATCTTTGACCACAAGTAGAACATTGGTTGGATTGGTTCGGTATTTGGTGGGCACAAGAAGGACAAATATAAACAACAGCCATCGACATCGGCGCAATCGGCCTCTCACCTGCTTGTGGTGCTTTGGACATACTTTGAAAATAATCCGTTCTGGGTTGATTTGTCTCTTCTTTTAACGGTTGAATCATCTTTTCAATTGATTGAATTTCATCTTTTAATGCCGTTGCTTTATGAAACTGAGCTTCTAATTCTGAATTCATCTGGACGGTTTGCGTTTGTTCCCACTGCTGAAGGGTATACTGTCCAAGTTGACTCATCAATTGACCTAATTCCTGCTTCTTTCCATTCAATTTTTGGTTTAGGCGATTCACCTCAAGCATTCTCTGCGAAGATTTACTAACCTGTTCGACACTTTTTCCTATTTTTTGCTTGATATCTTGTAAAAAGTTATTCAAAACGTGATCATCCTTTCTTATAAAGCTTTCTATTCTCTAATTGTACGGGAACTAAAAAAGATCCGCCACTAGAATGATAGCGACAGATCTGATTATTGTTTGTACAAATTTCGTTAGGTCGTAGGAAGATCTACTTTTTTTCCAAAATCCAGTGAAATGCTACTTCGATAAGAACGTTCCACTCTTTCTACATACGGAAGGCGCTCAATTCGCTTTATCCATTGATCTGCTGATTTTCGATCAATATATAGAATCACATACTTAAATCGTTTGGAGATATAATGAATGTTCCCCATACGTGAAAGGGATTTAGCCGATTTTAGATCTTTCACCCACACTACGAGCCCTAAACGTTCGACCATATTCATAACAAGGTACCACTACAATATATTTCGTAGCTTTCCTTTCATATTTGGTTAGGAAACGCGGGGAGAACTACCTTTATCGTACCATGTGAAGGTACTTCATTCAACTCTATAGAAAGAAGGAGAACTGAATTGAGAAACCCACTATACCAAAAACTACAAGAACAAATAAACCAAAAAAATCATTCTGACTTAGCACTAACCGTACGCCCCTATGCAGGGGTGGCCTTTCTATATGCAAATAAAGAGCACTATCCGACAAGGGAAACATTTGAAAATGAGTTGCAAGACATAGCTCAAGAACTGATCATCGGGACCATCTGGAACTTCACATACCTTTTTATTCGCACCTCAACACATGCCTATGTATATCGCGCCCAGTTTGTTGCACCCATGGAAAAAAGTTTTTGCTGTGGCAACGGGTGTCCGGATTGTGTCCGCTTACGATCCACCTAGTAGTAAGTGATGCTTATGATTGACACATTCCTCGTCTCTGTTCCCGTGGTGTGCTTGACTCTGGAATCGGAATATGAATTTGGTGTGAGACAGATTTTGCAATTGTAGACGAGATTTGGTATAAAAGTTGATCCAATCTCTCTTCTGCTTCTAGGAACTGGCGAATCACTAAGTTATTTCGTAATTGCGTCTGTACTTCTTCTATCTTCTGCTTGGCTTCATGATAATTTGGATGAAAAATACCAAATCTCTTTGTTTCTTCGTATAGCTCTTTCTGCTTCTGAAACTCCCTTATTAATTTTTGAGCCTCAGCATCCTCTTGTAACTCCGCCTGACTATTAAGGTAACATTGCACTTCGTGCGATTTATTGATCTCATCAGCCAAGTCATAGGCATCTGATAGTAATTCAGTCATATCAATCGTCTTCATTCCGATCTCACCCTCCCTATATATTTTAACAAACTTTTCCCTTCCGTGTTCTGGAAGATGTACGAAAAAAATCCCTCCAAGAGTGCCAGTGGAGGGAAATAGCAAGGAAGGGTGGAAGCAAACTGCTTCCCCTACTATGTATGCCTCTTAGGTAAGAAGCATTCTTCGGGTTCATCCTTACTCGTCTTTCACTTCAATCCAAGGAGACTGTGGTGATTCAGGTGATTCCCACAAACTATGATAACGTTCCTCATTTCGGTGCAGACTAACAGGTGACACAAATCGAGATGGACGCCAATTGTAGAAATATTGGCTTCGAAATTGCATCCATGATTGAATCGAGACAAGGTTGGTATGGATTTTATCATTCATAGTTGATTTTTCCATTTCCATGCACATTTCCTCCCCTTCCGCCAACTTAGATGATCTATTGTATGCCATCACCCATACAGTTGTTCAGTCAGAAAGGAGAGAAACATGATCTCTCTTACAGAATTAGCTGAATTACAGTCTAAATTAGAAATGAATGACCCAGATGTTATTCGAGAGATATTAGAAGAGCTACCACCTTATGATCTACGCCAATTTTTCTTTTTCATTGATGAAGAACAGCAGAAAGAGTTGCTCTCCTATCTATCTGTCTCTAAGACGGCTCACCTTTTTGAAGAGATGGAACATCTTGAGCAGAAAAGGAAATTTATGAGTCTGATTCCCGATGCGCTAAAATCAAAGATTTTTCGTGAAATCTCTTCAGATGACCTAGCCGACTTCCTTGGAGAGATTAGTCAAAATGAAGCAGAATCCATTCTTACCAAACTAGATCAACCGGAAGCAGAAAATGTTCGAGACCTCCTTCACTACCCTGAAGATACAGCAGGCGGATTAATGACGACTGAGTACGTTCATATTATGAGTGAGATCACCGCTTCCGAAGCAATCGAGCAACTACGTCAAAAAGCCCCCAATGCTGAAACCATCTATTATCTATATGTAGTCGATGTGAGCGGGCACCTGCTAGGGGTCGTCTCACTACGGGAGTTATTAGTCGCAAAGCCTGAAGTTAAAATTCATGACATCATGTATGAGCGAATTATCTCGGTACCTGTGGACTTGGACCAAGAAGAAGTAGCGAAAGTCTTTACGAGATATGATCTGCTCGCTGTTCCTGTGGTGGATCACCATCACACACTACGTGGGATTGTTACAGTGGATGATGTAATGGATGTATTAATTGAGGAGGCTCAAGAAGACTTTGCTAACTTCTCCGGGGGCGGAGGTGACCAAGGACTATTTGTCTCTCCACTACAAGCGGTCCGTAAGCGGATTCCTTGGCTGATCTTACTACTTCTCATAGGGTTAATCACGGCTAATCTCATTAATCTGTTTCAAGAAACCACTCAAAAACTACCGATTTTATTAATCTTTATGCCTATGATCGCTGGGATGACTGGAAATGCCGCAACGCAATCCTTAGCAACCGTGATTCGACTGATCTCAAATGGAGAATTAACGAGAGAGAATTACGGAAAACTACTACGCCAAGAAAGTACCATTGCCATGCTCATAGGATTTTTTTGTAGCTTGTTTATTTTAGGATTTATTAGTCTTTCTTACGATGGACGATTAGGAATTTTAGTAGCAGTTTGCTTATTTTTCACACTCATTATCGGGACGATTGTAGGCACGGTGATCCCGATGGTCCTACAAGTCTTTAAGATCGATCCTACTGTTGCATCCGGGCCACTCATTACCACGATTAACGATGTCGTCTCATTGATGATTTATTTTGGTTTAGCCACCTTATTTGTCCAACTAATCAGCAGCTGACTGTCATACAATTTTCAGAGGACTAATATTCCTTTATAACAAGGCAGTTCCTAAGGTATAATGTTGTTCAAAATAGGTAACATTTTCTACACATAGGGGGTCTCAATCGTTGGATAGCGATCTGGTAAGTACGTTTTGGAATTTTGGATTAGTTGTATTTCTTGTGCTTCTAAATGGTTTTTTCGTAGCTTCAGAGTTTGCCTTGGTAAAGGTGCGCTCCACACGGATCGCCCAATTAACTGAAGAAGGTAATTTTCGCGCTCTAGCAGCACAAAAACTAATTGCTAATCTAGATGCATATCTATCCGCTACACAACTTGGAATTACTCTGGCATCACTTGGACTTGGTTGGGTTGGTGAACCGTTTGTTGCAAAATTGATTACACCGCTCATTCAATACCTTCATTTGCCCGAAAATGTAGTGCATATCATCTCGTTTGCCATAGGCTTTTCGATTATTACATTTTTACATATTGTCATTGGTGAAATGGCACCAAAATCACTAGCCATTCGTCAAGCTGAGCGAGTTACACTTGTCATATCAAGACCCCTACACTGGTTCTTTATGCTCTTCCGTGCCCCCATCTGGTTATTAAACTCTTCAGCAAATAAACTCTTGCAATGGCTAGGAGTAGGCATAGATGCTGAGCACCAAGCCGCTCACACAGAAGAAGAGATCCGAATGCTAGTAGAACAAAGCCATAAAAGCGGGATCATTGATCAAACAGAGCTTTCTCTATTTGATAACATCTTTGAGTTTGCAGACCGAGTGGGTCGTGAAGTGATGGTTCCCCGAATCAATATGATATGTCTTTATGCAACGGACTCTATAGAAGAAAACATTGATGTCGCTAAGAAAAGTCAATTTACACGTTTCCCATTATGCGGGAAAGATAAAGATGAAATTCTAGGTGTGGTACATATCAGGGACCTATATGAATGCCTGATTGAGGGCGGAACTCCCGATTTAATTGAGATTGCTCGCCCATCTGTCCAGGTACCCGAAACGATGGAAATTAAAGATATATTACGGACACTCCAAAAAAATAGAACAGAAATGGCCATTGTAATCGATGAATATGGCGGCACCTCTGGAATCGTCACCTTAGAAGACATTATTGAAGAAATCGTTGGGGAGATCCAAGATGAGTTCGACGATGAGCGTCCTTTCTTCCAAGAAAAATCGAGCGGAACTTCTATTGATGCTAGACTGCTAATCGAAGAGGTTAACGAGCACTTTCACATTGGAATTGAAGATGACAACAATGACACTATTGGTGGTTGGGTCTTCTCTCAACTACAAGCTCTACCTAAAGTCGGGGTT
Organism: Thermoactinomyces sp. DSM 45891; assembly: GCF_900119485.1. GTDB lineage: Bacteria > Bacillota > Bacilli > Thermoactinomycetales > Thermoactinomycetaceae > Baia. The sequence continues at coordinate 50,311 of NZ_FPJZ01000008.1, read as the reverse complement.
TCGGTTCATTTCCTAGATTTCACCTTTACCGTACAAGAGATGGACTCTCGTAGCATCACTCGTTTACTCGTTCGGAAATCCGATAAAAGCGATATAGTACAGGATCACGACGACGCACTCTTACATATGTAGACATTGAAAAAACACGCCTTTCCTTCTAGAGAAAGCGTGTTTTTTCATTTCTAAAATTGTACCAAGCCACGTCCTGTCAATGAGTTTCGCCCTGATGAACTAAGCACTTTCGTTGAAGCAAATAATTTCTTTAGAATCGTCGCATGACTTGCTTTTGGATGCTTCTGTTTGAAAAGAGCCAGCACCCCTGATACATGAGCTGCTGCCATTGAGGTTCCACTTAAAGCAGCATATTTCATACCCGGATATGTGCTGACTACTTTCACTCCTGGAGCGGCCACATCTACCGTAGATCCAGTTGCCGAGAAAGAGGCACGCTTATTACTTTTACTAAGTGCAGCCACTGCAATTGCATTGGATACTCTAGCAGGGACTTCCACTGTATCCCCTTTGCCCGATAACTGTCCTGCATTTCCTGCAGCCGCAACGACAAAAATACCTCTACGCGTCGCTACTTGAATTGCTTTTTCTAATGCAACTGGACTCACCTTGCCACCACTAATGCTAATATTAAGGATATCCATATTATTAGAAATTCCCCATTCAATCCCGCGAACGAGATCAGATAGAGATCCAACTCCTTTCTTATTTAACACTTTAATCGCATACAGAGATACATCCGGAGCCACCCCAATAATACCTAATTGATTGACGGCTGCCCCAATTACTCCCGACACGTGTGTTCCATGACCATTTAAGTCATGAGGGGGTTTTCCTGGCTCAATAATATTAACTCCACCATGGACGTTTTGACTCAAATCGGGGTGACTAAAATCAATACCCGTATCAATAATCCCAACTTTAATTCCTTTTCCTGTAAAAGTTCGGCTTTTTCCTCGAAGAACTCTACGGATATTCCAAGGTAATACTTCACCTTTTTGTCTTGTTTTTACAGGGCGTTTCTTTGTATAAACTTTTTTTAATTCGTATGGAAGTAGCTGGAGGGAACTTTCTGACTCTACATGAACTAATTCAGAGTCCTTCTCTATTTCTCTCATTTGTTTCCAAGATGACACAGTTGCTGTTATCATCGGCGTGTAGCAACCGACATACTCCATCTGACAACCTAGCTCTAAGAAACGCTCTACTCTGGATTCATTTTGATAGAGAAAGGTAAACCGCTGACCCCCTTGATGACTTTCCATAAAAAATCACCTCTTTCTCCTAGATATGAAGAATGAGGTGTTATGGCTTGGACTTCTATAAAAATATACTTACTCTACCTGGGATCTTAGAGATCCCCTTCTGTATTTTGTTTATCCTTTGATTGCCCCGGCTTTCGATGTTTTGAAACAGACGAGCGTAGAATGAATTCGATTTGAGCATTCACACTTCGAAACTCATCCGCTGCCCATTTTTCAAGGTCCTGATAGAGGTCTGGATCTAGACGAAGTAGGAATTTCTTTTTAGAGTTCATTATTGATAAAGGGTACCTGTATTAATCACAGGGTTTACATTACCTTCTGAGACCAAGGCGACGAGTAAATTATTCACCATAGCTGCCTTTTTCTCATCATCTAATTCAAAGCCCTTCTTCTCTAATTTCGCCAGTACCGTCTCTACCATGCCCATAGCACCTTCCACAATTTGCTTTCGAGCAGCAATTACAGCAGAGGCTTGTTGTCTACGTAACATCACTTGCGCAATCTCAGGTGCATAGGCAAGGTGACTAATTCTCGCTTCCATTACTTCGATCCCAGCAATCTCTAAACGCTCATGAAGTTCCTTCTCAAAGGTATTCATAATCTCAGTTGGATTCCCACGTAAAGACAATCCATCCTGTGGAGCATCATAGGGGAAATGGCTTGCTAGGGAGCGAAGAGCCGTTTCGCTCTGAATATCGGCGAATTTCTTATAATCATCCACATGAAACGTAGAATGGGTTGGTCTCTTTACTCTCCACACGATAACCGCTGCAACCTCGATAGGATTTCCGTCTGCATCATTCACCTTTATTCGATCTGTATGAAAATTCCGTACCCGTAAGCTAATCTTTGTACGTTGAGAGAACGGGTTTACGAAATGGAATCCTTCTTCCCGAAGCTCACCTATATACTTCCCCATAAACGTAAATACACGCGACTCATTCGGCTGGATCACGACATACCCACCAGATGGCAGCAGACCTATCACAAATAAAATGATACCGAACACTTGACCCCCGTCTTCAGAAGTGCCTAGCACAACTGCACCAACAAACAATATAAGCAACTGAACAGACATAGCAAGAAATCCATTCACATGCCAAGCATTTTGCTCTTTCATCCGCTCCAAACTTATCACCCATTTCATATTTTGTTATCAAAGTGATATCACTTTGTTATTATTATAATACCTCCTATCTTCCTGGTGAAACCTAATTTTTATGATAAAAATGAAAAATCCCTCTTTTGTCCCGCTCCAGTGGCTTTCGATGAGACCCAAGATACTTGTTGAATAAAAATATGATCTTGTGTCATCATCTGTTTTAAATCGTTGTACAGTTTAGAAGCTTGATATGGGGTCACCCTAACAAACGGAAAATAGATACGTGGTATCCATTCATTCGGTTGATATGTAGGGCAGATCCCCATCCGAATCAATCTTGTCTCTTCCCAAATGGTTTGCTGAAGTTGAACAAGGGGATAGCTCTTCACAATGGGAATGTAGAATCGCGGGTTCCTAACTCCCGTCATACCCACTCCAAAACAATGGATACAAAATGATGTTTGCTGTGGAATCACCCTTTCCAAGGCAACCTGCAAGCCTTTCACTTCGTATCCATTGGCAACTTGATAAACTAGTTGAGGTGGAAACGTATCAGCATCTTCAATTTGACATCGGTACGTCGCTTCCAGCCAGATTTGTTGAATTCGCTTTTCTTCTATTGCAGGTAAATAGGACAAAATCGCATTCATCGAGCATTCTCCTTCAAGTCTGAGTCGTGGTGCAACTAGCTAGAGATATGTTCGTGATGAAGGGGCGATTTCCTGTAGATGTGAACAACGATATTTACACTAACATCGCGGAGATCAGACATATCGCCCTTAGTTTATTTTCATTTATGCGTATCCGACTCAAACGCAACAGCATGGGCTACACAAGGGATGGGCTCCCCTTGTTGGTAAGAAATAGGTGATAATAGGGCACCCGTTGCAACGACTAGGATACGGTGAAGTTTGCCTCTTTCTATTTCTTTCATAAGGTGTCCATAGGTTACACAGGCGCTGGAAGCACATCCGCTTGCTCCAGCAAACTGTTCTTGTTCCTCACTGTAGATCATCATGCCACAATCTCGGAATCGCTCCCCCATTTGATATCCTTCATTCATCAGTAATTCTCTAGCAATCGGATGGCCCACAGTAGCCAAATCGCCTGTTACGATGAGATCATAATCACTTGGTTTTCTCCCAGTATCTTGAAAGTGAGTTGCAATGGTATTTGCGGCAGCGGGGGCCATGGCTGAGCCCATATCAAATGGATTTTTTACACCTAGGTCCATTACTTTACCTACTGTAGCATGTGTGATACAGGGGCCATCCCCCCCGATCCCCACAACTCCTGCTCCTGCTCCCGTTACAGTCCACTGGGCTGTATCAGGCTTCTGACCACCAAACTCTGTTGGGAAACGATACTGTTTCTCTGCTGTACAGTTATGACTACTTACCCCTGCTACTGCATACTGCACAAATCCTGCATCTACTAATGAGGTGGCTAAAAGCAAAGATAGCATCGAAGTCGAACAAGCTCCATAAACACCCATAAATGGGATTTGTGTCGTCTGAGCAGAAAAAGAGGCTGTAATATTTTGATTCAACAAATCTCCAGCGAGATACGCTCCGATTTGCTTTGTCTTAAGTCCCGCCTTCTCAATCGCTATGTTTACAGCATCCTCTAATATTTTCCGCTCGGCCTTCTCCCACGTCTCCTGCCCTGCATATAAATCATTGTGAATCAGGTCAAACTCTCTACCTAGAAGTCCTGCTCCTTCTTTAGGTCCCACTACAGCAGCACTTGATTGTAAGCGTACATCATTTAAAAATTGAAATGTACTTGATCCAATACAGCGTCGATGCACCATTCTCCCTCCTCTTTTCCTAGATAAACATCTTTACGATCATTTGAATAAGACTCACTAAAAACGCAGAAACCACTCCAAATGTAATGACGGCACCTGCTATCTTAAACATATTCCCTCCAACTCCCAATACCCAGCCTTCTGATTTATGTTCCAATGCCGCAGATGCCATCGAATTGGCAAAACCGGTTACAGGAACAGCAGTCCCTGCTCCCGCCCACTGACCAATCGTGTCATATACTCCAAGCCCTGTTAATAGGCAGGACAGAAATACCAAAGTGGCTACAGTCGTATTAGCAGCAGTTACTGGATCCATGCCAAAATGAGCGTATAATTTTCCTAGACCTTGGCCGATCACACAGATAAATCCACCTACTAAAAATGCTTTGAGGCAATTCATAAATACCTTTGGTTTCGGTCGATATTTATCAGCTATTTGTTGATATTCATCTTCTAATTTCTTCTTTTTCTTTGATTGTTTATCCAACTTATGTACACTCCTTCCATCTTCTTTAGCCTGCACCCGAAGTACAATTTTATTCCTACATCAAATACGTGTACGAACAAAATAGCTGCTCACACTCTTTCTTCAACCATTCATTTAAAAGCTTATCTGTGTATGTAGCATCTTGATGGAGATACCTTACTTCTCGATATCCTAACTTCAGTCTTGTAGCTAGGATTCGCACCCCATATTGCTCTAATTCACGCTCTACAAACTCCTTCTGCTGAATAGCATGTTCCTCTAAACGCTTTAACCATCCGTGATATACATCCCTGAATTTCAGTGAAAATCTCGTCATCTTCTGTTGATCCGATTGAAGGGTGCATAGAAATACTTCATACACAACATGTTGATGAACCAATTGCTGATGTCCAATCGTTGTAAAAATCATCATAAACCATCCTTTCTTATCTATCGTCATCATTAGTTTTTACACAAACAAAAAAAGTGATTCCTTTTTAAGTAGAATCGCTCTTTCAAGGGTCTAAATTGGTTGAACCATAATACATTTAAGAGTAGAAAACCCAGGCAAAGGAGAACTCAAATGAGTAGACTACGGGAATACTTTTTTTCGAATAACAATCATTTGGTTGATAAATGGGATCATTATTTAAATATTTACGAGCGGCATTTCAGTCGATTTGTAAATAAAAAAATAAATGTATTAGAAATTGGAGTTTATCACGGCGGGTCTCTTCAAATGTGGAAAAATTATTTTGGTCCACAAGCCACGATATACGGCTTAGATATTTATGAAAAGTGCAAAGAACTGGTAGAAGAGCGAATTAATATCATCATAGGCGATCAAGGAGATCGAAATTTTTGGAAGCAAATAAAACCACACCTCCCTAAATTCGATATCATCATTGATGATGGGGGCCATCATATGCATCAACAAAAAATCACATTTGAAGAAATGTTTTCAGAGGTTTCCCCTAATGGTGTATATCTCATAGAAGATATGCACACCAGCTATCTTACACCCTATGGAGGTGGTAAGAATAGTAAGGAAAACTTTATTAACTACACCAAAAATATAGTGGATTCCCTATATGGATGGCATAACGAAGAAGTGGATCAATACACCACTTCGATTGGCTCCATGACCTACTACGACAGCATGTTAGTGATCGAAAAAGAGCCTAGGCAAAAACCTTTTACAATCAAATCAGGAGTCCCTACGATGACATTTACGTAAGAAATACTCTGATATGTCCAATAACCAAAAGCGATTCCCGTAAAAGGAATCGCTTTTGGTTATTGGACATATCCGTGATCCGTATTATGTGAAATCTCATTTAATGCTTCACTTGCTTCGTTCATATACGGCATGTGGACTGCTAAGTCTCCTAATGAAACCACACCAACTAGCATCTCATTCTCCACAATAGGTAAGCGTCGGACTTGGTAATCAGCCATTAGCAATGCTACATCGTCGACAGTCATATCTGGACTCCCCGTTACAAGTTCATCCGACATCACTTCCCCAATCTGGCTTGAATTCGGACGCTTCTCTGCAATACCACGAATGACTAAATCTCGATCCGTAACCACTCCACAAATCTTTCCATTTTCACAGACGGGGATGATCCCCACATCTTTTTGTCTCATCATGAGGGCTGCTTCATAGATATTATCATCCGGTGAAAGAACTTGAAGATCTGTTGACATGATCTCTCGAACTGGACTACTCATAGGAAAAAACTCCTTTTATCGTTGAATATTCCTCAGTAGTCTCTCCAGTCCCTACTTATTCCATGCACTCCGCAAGCTCAGCACGACTGCTTTCCTTGTCCAAAAACCGAAGCGCTAGGTTTGCGAGTAATTCCATCCCGATTTTCATACTTTCTTCATCGATATCAAAATGAGGGTGGTGATGGGACCCAAAATATTGCTCAGGATTACCACAACCCACAAAGCAGAAGGCACCGGGTACCTTTTGGAGGAAATAAGAAAAGTCTTCACCAGGAGCTATCGGTTCCGTTTCGACTAATCCCTGCTGACCCACTACATCCAGTGCTATACTCCGGACTAACTCTGTCGCCTCTGGATGATTTACAACGGCTGGGTAACCATTTACATAGGTAAGTTTGCACTCTGCTCCAAATGATTTTCCTATGCCTTGGCACATATGATCCAACTTTTCTACAATCGAGTCGCGAACAGCCATATCAAACGTCCGAACGGTTCCTAAAATCAGGCAACTATCAGGAATTACATTATGAGAATCGCCCGCCTCTATCTTACAAACCGATATCACAGCTGCTTTTTGCGGATCAATCTGTCTACTTACAATACTCTGTAATTGAATAACAAGATGGGAGGCAATCACGATCGGATCGACACATTGATGAGGGATTCCAGCGTGTCCACCCTTTCCCTGAATTTCAATCGTAAAATTATCAGCCGCTGCCATCAACTCACCCGATCGCGTTCCAATTGTCCCTGTTGGACTAGTCGCCCACAGATGTAGGGCAAATATGCCGGCCACCTGATCCACAACCCCTTCTTGCACCATTGCAAACGCCCCGCCTGGTGGAACTTCCTCAGCTGGTTGGAAAATGAATAAGACTTGTCCCTCTATTTCGTCTCTCATCTCGGACAAGATCTCAGCTACTCCCAGCAAGGTAGCTGTATGCCCATCATGGCCGCAAGCATGCATCACTCCCGGTACGGTCGATCGATACACGGAATTTTTTGCATCTTCAATGGGCAAAGCATCCATATCCGCTCGAAGCGCCACAGTAGGTCCCGGTTTCGATCCTCTCAAGAAACCTGTCACGCCATGTAAACCACCCACCCGCGTTTTCACTTCTAAACCCAGCTCCGTTAAATGTTTGGTTACAAGTGCTGCTGTTTGCTCCTCATGATAAGAAAGCTCAGGGTGTTGATGTAAATATCTACGTATTCCTACGATTTTTGGATATATTTTCTCTATCATCTGTTTCATAATCTATTTCCCCTCCAGATATTTTCCAGCTAAAATGGTATTCGGTTGCACGATGATCTTCTTCATATTATCATTGAGGATGTCAGTAGTGCATTGCAAAGGAGGCACACACTATGTTTTTTCGTGATTCGAAAACAAAAGGAGTCCAAAAGGAGTTCAAAGACTTAGAAGCCATCATGTCTGGGCTCGGCTTCTTCCGCGGAGCTTGGGATTATACGAAAGCAACGTACGATATAAAGTATACGGTTGATGAGGTGGATTACTACCTACGTCTTCGTGCTGTCGTGGTGAACAAAAAACAATTAGAGAGCCCAAAAGCCCGTCTAGAATTAGACGTCCCCTACTTCGTACGTCACTTCTTCCCACATGGAATGGATGAAAATTCCGAAATTCCAGCAGAGTTAACTGAAGAAGTTCACCAAAAAGTAGCCGAACTCGAAAACGCTCTTGCCAGTGCGTAGGCTGCTACTCATCTACATATCCACATCCATTTAGAACAAATAACAAAGGAGATGCTTTTTTGAAAGCGCATCTCCTTTGTTATTTGTTGTTTCAAAGTCCATTTGCCCAGTATTATAAGATAGTCTGGTTTTGATAATCTACGCCTTCCACCTTAACATTCACCTGAACAACATGGAGTCCTGTCATGTTCTCTACCGCTTCTTTTACTTCATATTGTAACTCACGACATACAGCGGGAATCTCTTTTCCATATTCAACGATTACGCGTAAGTCGACTACTGTCTCTCGCTCCCCAACTTCCACATGTACCCCTTTGGTCAGGTTTTTACCACTTACTCGTTTAGCAAGCCCCTCTGTCATACCTGCGGACATACTGGAAATTCCAGGAACTTTACTAGCTGTCATCCCAGCTATGACCGCCACTACATCATCGGCGATTCGAATGATTCCACCGTTAGCTTCAGTCATAAAAGACACCCCTGTGACCATACATAGATAGTAACCATAACAAGTTAGAGTTTTCACTCTCGTTTCTTTATTGTAGCATACAGGGTCTTTGAAAAGAAGAGAGAACCATTTCATGTTATTTCTACAAAAATCTTCTTAACTAACTTTATATCCTGCGATCTTTACAATCATCTGAACCTGTGGATGTGTAAGATTTACTTTATACCCGTAAAAGATCTTTTCATCAATCTCAATTTCATAAGGAAGAAGATATTTCCCTTTTACTAATCGAGTAAATAAGTGGTTCGATTCTAATTCACTCAGACTAAACTTTCTGGCTAAGTCGTTCTTAATCCAAGTACTACCATAACTCTTGCCGATATTATTTGGATCTCGATACCACTCGTAAATTTGCAATACGGCATTGTGCATAATACGATCGATTTGCGTGTAGTCATTCATCTTTTCAATATTAATGAACTCCAGGATATTGTGTGACTGATCACAGAACTCTTGAATCTGTGATGATTTCGATAAACTCTCATCCCACAAACTAAACAACTCCACTTTTTTCCCTTTTGACCATAGACGATCTAAGAGTGGAATCATATCCTGATCCGCACTGACAATTACAAAGGTTGTGATCTCAGGAATTTGGTACAGCACCTCCATCGCATCTAAACAAAGTTGGATATCTGCTGCATTTTTTCTTTCCTTGCCTTCACGACCATTTCCATAAACTTGGTTTACGTGTACTCGTTTCTTCTGCAAGCTCATCATTGACAGATCCATCTGTTCAAAGTCGGCATATGCTTCCATCATACGAATGGAATCCTTCCCATAATACTCTTGTAGGCGCAAAAATAAATTATGATGTATCTCAGGATGATCTGGATCCATGTGATATTTCTTTAATCCATAGTACACATTCTCTAAATCTATAAATATGGCGGTATCCCTTGTAAACTCCATTTGTCCCCCTCCTTTCCAAATTTTAGCATGATGCAATATTTCGCTTAAAAATTGGATTTTCCTGCTTAAATACTAGGCACATCAAGCCTACAGCCTTCTTGTGTCTTTGACAAATTTTCTGTCATCCGCATCTTTAGTTTGAACTAACTTCAACAGATTATGACAAAATCCAGATTCATACATGTCTAATTTGTAGATAAATCGCTCATTCTAACATAGAAAGGTGTGGATTTTGTGAACAAAAAAATTTGGTACCCATTACTAGCTGTCTTTACATTATTGAGTGCTTGGGCTCATTTTTATACCTCCATTCAACCATTACAATTTGGTACAGCTTGTTTATCATTACTTATATGGGCAGCTCTTCTAGGAAAAGCAACCGAAAGTGTAGCACACTATGCGGGTGAAAGAATTGGAGGCTTTCTCAATGCAACGTTTGGGAATGCTGCTGAACTGATTATCGCCATCTTCCTCGTAAAAGAGGGCCTATTTGATATGGTAAAGGCGAGCATAACGGGTTCAATCATCGGAAACCTATTACTTGTACTAGGATTATCTATGTTCATGGGTGGTGTAAAATACAAAACACAAAATTTCAACCCTGTCTTGGCTGGACATAATGCCTCTCTCATGATGCTTGCCGTCATCGCACTCTTTGTCCCAGCGGCTTTTCTAACAGATCCCCAGCGTGTTACAGCGGAGGAAGATATCACAGTTAGTGTGATCATCGCCGTGGCCCTCATTCTCGCCTATATTTTGTGGCTCATCTTTTCCTTGATCACTCATCGGAACGAGCTAGGTGCATCCATTGACGGTATGGTGGATGGGATTGAAGATAAAGAGCATGCGATCTGGTCAAAACGGGGCTCGATCCTTGTACTCGTCATCTCCACTACCTTTGTTGCCATTCAATCCGAATGGCTAGTACATAGCGTCCAATCTGTCGCACATGCGCTGGGCTGGACCGAGATGTTTGTTGGTGCATTCCTCATTGCCATCATCGGGAATGCCGCTGAACATAGTGCAGCCATCTTTTTAGCAATGAAAAACCGTATGGGAGCTGCTGTAGAAATCGCTATCGGCAGTAGTTTACAAATTGCCTTATTCGTCGCCCCTATGCTTGTATTCGTCAGCCTACTATTCAACCGGCCTATGGATCTCGTCTTTACCAACTACGAAGTGGCTGCTGTTGCCGTATCTGCCTTCATTGCCTCATCCGTATCACGAGATGGCTCTACCAACTGGTACGAAGGCACTTTATTGTTACTCGTATATGTGATTTTAGGGACTGTATTTTTTATTGTTTAGAGTGAAACAAATAAAAGAGATTCAAAAAGAAACCGTTTCACACTTGATCCCTGATGTGTGAAACGGTTCCTTTTTCTTTTCTATAAGACCTTAGCAGGAAATAACACCCCCCACGGAAAAACATATAAAATACATAATTTGGAAAGGGATGACAATATGACCGTTTGGATCTATCAGCGTCAAATCGAAGACCTACACATCGAAATCGAACGACTCGAAAAAAAAGAACGAGAAAAACAAAACGATTTTCAAATGGCCACTCATCGTGGAGATGAGCCGTTAGCACGTCAAACACGCCAAGAGCAATTACGTTTAAATGATCAAATTCGCCAATTAAAAAGCGAGTTAATCCAAACCGAACGGGCATTATGGAAAGCACAGCAGATGGAACAAATTAATTAAAAAAACAGCCTATGAGTTCGATACTCAAAGGCTGATATTTTCTATACTTAATTTCATTACGGCATAATGAGACTAAATAAATCCGCTAATTTCCGTTCTAAATCATTGATGATTTGCTGACCTTGTTCACGATTGATCATACCAGCGCGAACAGCAAAATCGATTTGACGGGAAAGCCCGAACATCTGCATATTCATCACTTCTTCGTAAAGTGGACACTTAGGCAGAGCTAGGTGTTCTAACTGAACCGCAATCAGCTGCTCAATCTTAGAAGCGTCACTTCTAAGGATTTCGAGCGCCTTTGCATTTAAATCGGTCTGTGTCGGTGTGGTCATTTCTACGCCCCCCATCGACCGTTCCACACGGGGTACGGTACTTCTTCAACGTGCATGCTAAAACTAGTTTATCACGAAAAGTGGTAGATTTGCAAAATGGAGTTGGAAGAAAGGAAGAATTTATATATATAATAGGGAGATACGTACCATAGAGATTGGGTGATGAAGAGATGATTATACAAATAAAGGGAGATACCAACTTCACTATAAATATAGACCCGGGAGTTTGGATCTTTGACGAACGCCGATTTACGATCGAACCAAGTAGCCTTGGAATGGCTCTTCGTCCATTTCTGATCAATGCCGAACCAAAAGAAGGTGCACATACTGCCCTTATCCATCGACGAGATGGCGAGAAAATATGCCTTTCATACGAAGAAATTCTTCATTCCTATTTATGCTTTGCGATTGATGGAAAGCCTCTGGGAGAAAAACAAGGTGGGCCTGCTCTCCTCTATCTAAGAGATCAAGATCATAAGAGCCAACCAATCGATTCCATACAGACCATTGAAATTGTAAGCTCTTAACATTTACAGATGATAGGCGAACGCACAGGCGGAGAAAAGGATTACGCATAGGCTGTAGCATTCTTAATGTTTTTTTAGAAGGGAGAATGCTACATGGCCACTTTTATGGACTGCATCAGACACAAAAAACAGATTTCCCCGGCCATTTTACGGAATGAGGGTGTGCATGCGATTGGAGTCGGATACGCCAACCCACAAAAGCCATCCCAGGGGGCTTGTATTATTACCTATATCGACAAGAGCCTCTCCACACGGAAACAGTCCTCGATGGCATCTTCCATCAGAGCGAAGCTAGGTGTGCCCGCTCGTATTCCTGTGCTCTTCGAACGAGTCGGGAGATTTCAACATCATGCTGCCAAGCCTCTGAATCAAACGAGAATCCGCCCCGTTCCTGGAGGAGTAAGCATAAGTTCAGACGAACCCATTGCCGGAACAGCCGGGATTATCGTTACCAACTTCCCTAATCCAAAACAGTTATATGTTTTTAGCAATAAACATGTACTCGTTCCTGAAAGACCAGGAGCCACTAACTCTACCTATCAACCAGGAGTTTACGATCGAGGAAGAGCAAGAATCAACAGAATCGGAAAATTATTTCAATACGCAGAACCGGCAACAGATATTAACTATGTAGATGCTGCGCTAGCAAAACCTAGACGAAATAGACTTCTAGATCCAAGGTATCTTTTAGGAAATACAGGCCAAAAAATAATTGTACCTGGGCATCTCATTTCTTGTTGTGTAGGGATGAATTTGATCAAAACAGGCCGGACAACGGGCTTTCGAAGAGGCAACATCCGATCTGTCCATACAGATGTACTCGTAGATGGAGAGGATGTATTTGTGGATCAAATCATTGTAACCAGACATCGACGAGTAGTTGGAAAAGCGGGAGATTCAGGCTCTGTCTGGCTACAAGATCAGAATCACTATGCTGCCGCTGTAGAATACGCAGGAACGACGGATGGCAGAATTTCCGTTTGCTTCCCTTTCCATTGGGTGAGCCAAGTATTTGGAATCAGGGTGGCCGTACCGACTCCAGACGGAGGATTTCGGGCTGGTGTAACAAAAGGAAGAATGAATCGGCCTGACTGTACTCGCCCTCTCACAAAAGCTCAGCTAAACCAAATTCAAGTTATAAATGCTTCCTAAAAATCTCGACGCCTTTTACAACGACTCTGTTTCCAGATACTTGTTTAATAGTTGATAGGTAGCTTGTAAGGAATCTCTATGAGTACGCTCAAATGCATGGGAAGCATCAACACCTGGGCCGATGAGGGCATGCATAACATCTTCTCCTGCTTTTAAAGCTGCTCCTGCATCTGAACCATAGAATGGATACAGATCAATCTGATACGGAATCTTGTACTCTTTTGCCAACCTCACTAATTTCTTACGAAGTTCGTAGTTATACGGCCCTACACCATCCATAGCACAAATCGACACGGTAAACTCATCTGTACTCTGTCCTTCTCCAATTGCTCCCATATCAACAGCCAAGAACTCCCTCACTTGAGCCGGAATATTGGAATTAGCACCGAAGCCAACTTCTTCAAAGGTACCGATTTGAATATGAGTCGTATGAGGTAGCACGATTCCTTGCTTCTTCATCTCGAGCACTAATTCAATCAACACCGCCACACTCGCTTTATCATCCAAATGCCTCGTTTTGATAAATCCAGTCTCAGACTCCTCATAATTTGGATCAAATGTAATAAAGTCTCCCACCTGAATCCCTAACTGTTCAACATCCTCTCTACTCCGAACCTTCGCATCTAGACGGACAGCCATCGTGTGTTGCTCTCTTTTTGTATCTGCTTCTGGATTTACATGTACGGAAGGATTGGTTGCAAGAATGGTACCACGGACTTCTTTTCCATCTTCTGTATGAACGGTGCAATAGACTCCATCGATAGCGAACCATCCAAAGCCTCCGATCCTCATAAAAGCGAGCTTACCATCGCTTTTGATTTCTTTCACCATGGCACCAAGGGTGTCCACATGTGCCGTTACGAATCGATGGACTTCTTGATCCTTTCCGGGGATGGTTATGGTAAGTGCACCCTTTGCATTCCGTCTCATCTCCCAATGGGTCTGCTGCCATCGCTTCTCTACATAATCGATTGCAGAAGTAGACCACCCTGTTGGGCTTGGAATATGTACTAGGTCTTTTATCGTTGATACAATTTGATCGATTGGAGCTGTCATTTTGTCTCTCTCCTTATGAAAATAGATACGACAAAGAGAATCTCTCCAACTGAGGATTCTCTTTGTCGTTGATAACGATTTACTTTACTTTAAGTTATTTGGATTTAGACCTTCTAAATCTTCGACCACAAATAATCCATCTTTGCGGATTAACTCACCATCAAAATAGATTTCTCCCCCACCGTACTCCGGACGTTGGATACAAACCATATCCCAGTGAATCGCAGAACGATTCGTGTTATCGGCCTCCTCATAAGCTTGACCTGGTGTAAAGTGGAAACTACCATTGATCTTCTCATCAAATAAGATATCTTTCATTGGATGTGAGATGGATGGATTTACTCCAATCGCGAATTCTCCAATGAAACGAGAGCCTTCATCTGTATCTAAAATTTCATTAAGCTTCAGCGTATTCGCATCAGAATTAGCTGTCGCTTTTACAATTTTTCCGTTCTCAAATTCTAGGCGCACATTTTCAAATACCGTGCCTTGATAGAGAGTTGGTGCTGTAAAAGTGATGTATCCATTGACCGAATCTTTGATAGGAGCGGTATACACTTCGCCATCTGGAACATTGCATTCACCGGCACACTTGATAACCGGAATTCCTTTAATGGAGAAACGCAAATCCGTACCTTGTCCTTTAATTTCAACCAAATCAGCGTCTTCCATACGTTTTTGAAGCGGATTCATCGCCTGATCCATCTTCTTATAGTCCACATTACATACTTCGAAGTAGAAGTCCTCAAACTGCTCTGTACTCATACCAGCAAGTTGTGCCATGGATTCATTTGGATAACGAAGTACGACCCAGCGAGTTTTCTTCACACGAATTTCAGAATGTACCTGTTGGTTAAACAAACGCATATACAATGACATGTTTTCCGCTGGCACATCACTAAGCTCATTGATATTATTGGCTCCACGAATTCCTATGTAACAATCCATCTTACTCATGATTGTCTTTTGTATCTCGGTTACCTGTGTCATGTGGTCTTTACTTGTCCCCATTAGTACGGCACGTGTAACAGTGTGGTCGTTTAATTGGACATGTGGAAACCCACCTGCCTCATACACTTTCTGAATAATTTCTCGAATCAGATTGCGGTCGTCTCCAAACATATCAATAAAGACGTTATCGCCCTTCTTCACTCGACAGGAGTGATTGACTAAAATATCAGCTAGTTTTGTAATACGTTCGTCGCGCATCATAATCCCCTTCTCTATTGTTTAAATAAGTCCTATATGATAAAGATATTGTAACGATCATTCCCTGTATTCACAAGGGAACAGATTAATTTTTTTCTGTCAAGCTAAAATATTTTCGCATACAAACTCAAAACGGAGGAATGGAAGATGTTTTCCTTTGAAATCACAGCCCATGATCGAAAAAATCAGTATCCCCTTATTCTAAAACAACTTCAACATCTGATCGAGGAAGAGACCGATTGGTTAGCAAACCTTTCGAATAGTGCTGCTCATCTCTTTCACACCCTCGGACAAGTTAACTGGGTCGGGTTCTACTTACGAAAGCAAGATCAACTCGTATTAGGGCCTTTTCAAGGAAAACCAGCCTGTGTACGAATCCCAGTTGGAAAAGGGGTCTGTGGTACAGCAGTAGCCGAGAATAAAACCATCCTCGTACCAAACGTACATCAATTTCCGGGACATATCGCTTGTGATGCTGAAACGAAATCAGAAATCGTAATTCCCCTGAGATTTCAAGGAGAAATAATCGGGGTTTTGGATATTGATAGTCCTGAATTAGAGCGGTTCAACGAAGAAGATCAAACTTATTTGGAACAGTATGTAGAATATTTGGTGAGCCACACAGGCCTAATATCGCCTAACTAATCCATTCAAAAAATGAAGCGATTGATTTAGGTAATGAAACCTAATCAATCGCTTCATTTTTACAATCCGGTAAAGCGTTTTAGCACATTACGCAACATTTTTGATAAAACGGGATCTACCCACATAGAAGTCCCATACGTGGTCGAGCCAACTGAGTACACGCCTCCGCCTTTAGCGTGATCGTAGTAAACAATTTCACCACCACCCTTGCCCACTTCCATGCCCTTTTCTGTGTCGACAGGCAGACTTCCATCACTCCGTTGAAGTGGGTCTTCATCCGGATTAAGCCCTTTTGCAAGGAGAATCACATTTTTAGGTGAATGACTATCTCGTTTATCCGTTTCGTGTCCAGAAGCAGGCCCTCTCGGACCTTCCTTACCCATAATATCTCCTTTTTTTACTCCCGTTCCTTCAAAAATCCAATGGTCTGGATGTAAGACTCGATATGGAGCAAAGGTAGTGATACCAGGTGTTGTATAGCGCACTCCTAATAACCTTGACTCTGGCCGTTTCAAGCTTCTCCAAGTACCTCCCATTTCACCATTCAACATATGCATTTCGTTATCCTTACGCACTTCCATCAGATCATTATTGATAACCATCTTCCAATAGACACCATTCCCACACAGATAAATCAAGTTCCCACCACGGTCTACAAATTTTTCGAGTTGATCATACATTTCCTTAGTCCAGTACTCGTTATGAGTTTGGATGCAGAGAGTGCCATATGAGTCCAGTAGATGAGGATTTTGATGAAAATCCATATCGCTGTATAAATCAAATGGAATCTTCTCACGCTCAAACCAAGCAAACACATATCTCTCTCCACTCGCCAAATGGGTAGGCTCTTGCCCTAGCATCGGAACCGGACGCCCTTCATGATTCGGACGTTGTGTGGTTACATACTGCGCAAACCTCGGGCCTATCTGATCGGGTAAATATCGTTGGAACCTCGGATTTCTCTTATATGTATATAACGAAGCTCCGCCCCAAGGATTATACGCTTGCCATGTATTCGTAGCAGAAAGCATAGCGATACGCTTTTTCTTCACTTCCGCTGTTACCTTCTCCTTCATTGGTTTCGGCCGAACAATCCATGTGATATAAAATTCTCGTTTACTCTCATCCCATACCTTGGCCGCATACATCCCCGATTCCCAATCCTCTGGGATCGTAAATTCAAAGCTAGTTTGCCAATGACATCCTTCCCTATATGCATAAGCCGGATAGTTTTGCACCTCTCCTTTTATTCCTGTTTTTTGATATAGAACTTTCTCTTCTAATCCAAATCGGCTAATTACTAGATTAAATTCTTTTTTCTTAGTATGAACTTTAAATTCTACTTTCTCTCCTGGCTGATAACTAATCTTTGGAGTATATCCTTCTATGGGATGAGTATTTTCAATCATTTTCACTTCTGTCTGCCGAACCACTCTCTGATCGTGAATCGGGATTCCTTTTGCTTCCACTTTTAAATCGGGATAGGAGTCATACTCAGGCGATAAAGCAATTGTTACAATCGAAACATCTTGTTCTTTCGAATACACAACATGTGGATAGTCCGCTTTTTTTTCTTTACTTAGCTTAATCGTGTTGGAGAACAAAATGTTATTTTTATTTCGTAATTCAATCAAACTCTGGGCTGGTGCCTGTCCTTTTACCTTGAACTGGTATAATAATTGTTTTGCCTGAAAACTGGGTAGTGACTTAGGTGTTGCTGGCATAGCAACAGAGGAGGTTGAGGTCGCATTTGGAAAAAGTCCTTGTATCTTGGAAAGAAGCCATTTCCATTGCCATGCGATAATGGACAAAAATAATAAAGCAATGGATTTAATAACACTTCTCCTAGTCATGATCATAACACCTTATTTCTTCATTATTTAAACAAACATTCTAATATATCCATAGTATATCATGAAGCTACTTACAAAAAGAGGCGGCCTTATGGCAATTCTGTGCTCGAAAAGCCTTGGAAAACAAGGTATTCTCCAAGGCAAACAGTTATTTTTGGAATTCTTTATAGATACGCTGGGCTCGACGAATCTCTTCTTTCATCCACTCTGGAATCGATGCTTGGTGTAAGCTATCAAGATCAAACCAATGATAAGAGTCATGCTCCTCGCTGATCATGACCTCCCCACTCGGTTGGTGACAAGCAAACTTAATGATCATCATATGTTTCTCTTCCTGAACTTCATCGTAAATATACGCAGGGGCCACCACTTTTACAGATAAACTCACTTCCTCTTGTAACTCCCGAGATAGCCCATCCATTAATGATTCATCAGGTTCCAGTGTCCCACCCGGAAAATCCCAGCCATGAGAATCTTTCGCGAGCCTCTCCTGCAATGACTTACGCAAAATCAACACGCGATTCTGATCAAAGATAATCGCTTTTGCCACAACTTTATATGGCTTCATCATATGCATAATCCCCCACTTCACCTCCATCTTAGCGCACGATTCAACCTAGTGCAATCTAGGCAAGCTTTTCAATCTTATTTTGTCGACAAGCGAAGTCTAGGCTATAATAATATAGCTAATTCTGAACAAATGAGGGACAAATCTATGCGTTTACGAAGACATCCATTAGCACGGCAGATCTTATCTACTCACCCACTCGTCGTGCAACAACCCGAAGAAAGCAAAGGTCAATGGGGGACTCGCTTTCCTTCCAAACAACCGTTATATATCGAACTAGGAACAGGAAAAGGGCAATTTTTAGCCAAGGCAGCGGAGCTTCACCCTGATATTAATTGGATTGGCGTAGAAAAGATCGAAGAACCTCTCATGCATGCAGTCCAAAAAGGGGAAGCAACAGAGTGCACCAATCTCCGATATATATGGATGGATATTACCAAATTAGAAGAAATTTTTTCTCCAGGAGAAGAAGTCGACCGGATCTATCTTCATTTTAGCGATCCGTGGCCGAAAACCCGTCATGCCAAACGTCGCCTCACGCACCACACATTTCTAGACAAATATCGCAACGTATTAAAACCAGACGGTGACCTCATCTTAAAAACAGATAGTGTTTCCCTATTCGATTTCTCACTAGAAGAGCTAGAAGCACACGGTTGGGAGATTGTCGAGATGTCCCGCGATTTACATCAAAGCGAATGGGCAAACACCAATATCACCACTGAATACGAGGAAAAATTTTCGGGACGAGGCTTTACGATCAACTATGTACGTGCATATCCACCTCAGGGACGGTAACCCTGTCCACGAGCTCCCCATTGACTTTTTTTAGTAGAATGATATAATTCATCCTTGTATGGCTCAAATGTATCCCTCCTTAGGGAGATGAGGATAGCTCATAAAAGGTGAAGGGATCACCCTCACTACTTCGCCCTATCGCATTTATAGATAGGAATCTCTTGCTTTCGTCGCTATCCGGAAGCGGGCAGATCCATTACAGCGAAATAGTCCCTGTCGTTTGTGCGATAACAACACAATTGATCGCAAATGATCACAAAAGGAGAGTTAATACTATGGCACGTTATACTGGCCCACGCTGGAAACTTAGTCGTCGTCTTGGCATCTCTCTTTCCGGTACTGGTAAAGAGTTGGCAAAACGTCCTTATGCTCCAGGACAACACGGACAAGCTCGTAAAAAATTGAGCGAGTACGGAATCCAATTGCAAGAAAAACAAAAACTACGTCTCATGTACGGCTTAAACGAGCGTCAGTTCCGCAACTTATTCGATAAGTCTGGTAAAGTACAAGGGATTCATGGTGAAAACTTCATGAAAGCTCTTGAAGTACGTCTAGACAACCTCGTATACCGTCTCGGTCTAACACGCACTCGTTCTCAAGCACGTCAATTAGTAGTTCATGGTCACGTTACTGTGAACGGCAAAAAAGTAGACCGCCCAGCTTTCACTGTTTCAATCGGTGATGTAATCGGTCTTCGCGAGCGTAGCCAAAACCTAACCATCGTGAAAGAAGCTCTTGCAGAGCGCTCTTTCTTACCAGAATATCTCACTTTTGATGAGAGCAAAATGGAAGGTTCTCTCACTCGTCTTCCAGACCGTAGTGAATTACCATCCGAAATCAACGAAACCTTGATCGTAGAGTTTTACTCTCGTTAATCTTTTCGTAAGTAAACTGCTATGTCTAGTAGACATGGCAGTTTTTTTATCCTTCCAATCATATATAGCCGCAATGAATCATATAAAAAAGAAGTGGAACTATTATGAATGCTATTCCCATTCTACAGCAATTAATGTTTCCTTTCCTCCACGCTCTTTCGGTAGCCGTATCTCAAAAGTTCCCTCTTTACATTTCGCACGAATCCCTTTTTCTTTCACTAAACAAGGTAACGAAACAGTTGTTCTATTTCCTTTCGACCCCGTCTCAATAATGAGTTCTGACTTTGTACAAAAAAATCGAATCTCACTGGGGCGAACGCTATTTGGTAGCTCACCCTTAATAATAACGTAATCCATCAACTCGACTAAATCCCATTGCATTCCGGAATCATTTCCACTAAAAGAAGTAGCAATCGGATTACTTTGAAATACCTCACCCAGCGACTGCTGAATGCTTTTTTGAATAAATGTTTGTATTTGAGTAGGATTTAATTTTCCGGGAGTAATCGGGTCCCCACCTTGCCAAGGTATTGATCGAATTGTACTCCAAATATCATTCATCATATCCACACCTTCCTTATCATCTCGTTTAGGAGGTTTTTCAGATAAAATTTAAATTAGACTCTCTAAAAGTAGACGCCATGACACAATCAGCAGGCATTTTCTCGGGAAAAAACATTCATACACAAATCCGATCCACTACTAAAAAGAACGAGGGTTCTAGCGTTGTAGGAGATCAAAACTGTATGATCCGTACGATCCAAACCATTCATGATCAAGACCATTTCGACTTTCATCATCCAAGCTCGAATTAGCCATTAACCATAAAGGATGAGTTACATGATCTCTTGGTTTCGAAAACGTCGTATTCATTCGCCTCATCCGACCCAACAACTAGCCACCAAACTCGACCAATTGGAGTCTAGTGTTAAGGAACTGCTAAATCGATCCTCAGAAGTCCACATCCATATCCATCAACTCGATATTCACCAACCTGTACTCGAACAGCTCACCTTTCGGCTGGACCAGCTGGATATCGACGAGCTAAGCGGGTCGCTGAATATTGGGAACAATCTAGGTATCCAAGCCTCCAAGAAATCGGTATCCAAACACTCACAGCCATCCGATCCATCTTCTACTGACCCATTGTCTGAAATGAAAGTGAGTTCGAACCAGAGTGGATTTTCCATTCGCTATCCCAATAAGCCGGTGGATTAGCTCAGACGAATATATAAAGGGAGTGGTGATACCGATGAAATCTCCCACTTTTTTACTCGGAACGATCCGGATCGGAGTCATGGAGGGTGCCTCCTCTGTCAATATGGGGAATAACTGGTTAAGTGACTTCGAGAGTGTAAAAAAGCATAATCAGGGCTTGGGATCATTTCATGGAGACCAGAATCAGATTCACGATCTTTACTCGGTTTTACAGGATTCTGATCTCATAGACACCTTTACACAGGCTGCAGACTCAAAAGAAATTCCGGACTGGCTACAAAAGTTGATAACAGAAAAAATGAAGCCGGATGAAAACGAGCAAAATGGATCTCCCTCATCCACAACTTGAGTGAGGACCTACCGGCCCTTCATCTTCCTCTTTTTCCTCACCCTTTTCAATCTTGACCCAATACGAATCGATAATATCAGGATCATCAATAACATTGATAGCTCGATACAAAATATTTCCATCCCCCGCAACCGTCCCACCGGCAGAATTAATCTTTAGCTGCGTACTCCACTGAATCGGATAATTCTCTCCTACAAAAATCCCTGCATTTTGGGTGATTAACTGGACCTGAATCGTTCCAACCGTGACATCCATTTATTTCTCTCCCATATCGCATCCCTATATCTGCATACTCGTATTCGGTGCGAACAATTCAGGCTGTGTAATAGCAGTATCGAGTAGGTCACTATCCATTTGGAAGTTTATAGGTGCTGTCGATAAGAATATACCAGCCTGTATCCCATTCGCTATGTTCGCTTTACCCTGACAGGTCCAATCCGACAAATTATTTTGACCCGTCGAAACCGCGCCGTTCCCCTGAACCAAATTGACATTAATTTGATTCATAATCACCGATACTGGCATACTAATTCTCCTTTAGTTCACACTTAACTTATAGTTTAGCTTATGCATACAGCCCAATTAGCGTGATAACTGCCTACAACTATTCATCCATGAAAATGGACTAGCTATAAATCAATTTGCCATGTAAATACAAAAGAGACTCTACTTTTTATCGTAGGGTCTCCCTTGTTCATTAAATCAACAATCACCTAAACCAACTTAATCTGAGCAAACTTCCTCTTTCCAACCTGAATCACAAGCCCATCTTCTAACTGAATCCTCGCCTGTACATCCAATAGCTTCTCCTGATTCACACGCACACCACCGTTTTGAATCATCCGCCTCGCTTCTCCATTGGACGGACAAAGCTTCAACTGAGTCAGCAATGGTACAACCCATGTGCCCTCCGTCTCTAGATCAGCCTGTGCGATCTCTACTACAGGAATATCATCTGGCAGTGCATTTTGCTGAAAGACAGTGCGGAAACGCTGCTCTGCTTCTTTTGCCGCATCTTCCCCATGGTACATCTCAACAAAGGTGTAAGCCAAACGCATCTTGGCATCACGTGGATGAATCGAACCGGCTTCGATGCCCGTTTTCAGATTCGTTAATTCCTCATTCGGAAGATCTGTGGCAAGCTGGAAGTACTTGTACATCAACTCATCTGGAATCGACATCGACTTCCCGTACATATCACTTGGTTCATCGTCCACTCCAATATAGTTGCCCAAGCTTTTACTCATCTTCTTCACGCCGTCGAGACCTTCTAGAAGTGGCACCGTTAAAATGACTTGTTCTTCCTGGCCAAATTCTTTTTGTAATTGACGCCCCATGAGCAGGTTAAAGGTTTGGTCCGTGCCTCCTAGTTCCACATCGGATTGCAACGCAACGGAATCGTATCCTTGCATGAGCGGGTAGAAGAACTCGTGAATACTAATCGCCTGACCGCTTTGGTAACGTTTTGAGAAATCATCACGCTCAAGCATCCGAGCAACCGTTACTTTCGCGGCTAGATTGGTTACATCAGCAAATGTCAGAGGAGCTAGCCACTTACTATTAAAGGAAATCTCCGTCTTAGCTGGATCCAGTCTCTTAAATAATTGAGTGGTATAGGTCTTCGCATTATGAAGGACTTCTTCCTCCGTCAACTGCTTTCGGGTCTCCGACTTCCCTGTCGGATCTCCTACACGAGCCGTGAAATCTCCGATCACTAATTGAACCGTATGACCTAGATCCTGAAATTGTTTTAGTTTATTAAACACAACGGTATGCCCTATATGAATATCAGGAGCAGTCGGATCCAGTCCTAATTTTACTTTTAGCGGCTTCTTTTGTTCAATCGAACGACGTAACTTACTATGAAAGGCATCTAGTGGTAGAATCTCCACTGTCCCTCTCTCTAAAATAGCTAACTGTCGTTGTAATTCTTGCTCAACCTCTGGTGTCATTGGTTTTTTTTCATCTCGATGACTCAACATTCTCTCTCCTTTTTTAGGCAAAATAAAAAACTTCACTCCCGATAAGGGACGAAGTTATTCCGCGGTACCACCCTTGTTGAAGATCACATGACAAATGAATCTCCCACTCGATCATGATATCGGTTTGAAACCGTGCAGACCCGTGTCCACATAAGCTCCCAAGCGTAATTCACCAAAAAGGCTCGACTGGTTTGCACCTACCACCAGTTCTCTGAATTCGAAAAAACTTATTGGCTACTGTACTTGTTCGTCACTTTCAAATATATGGTATAATATTACCCGAAACCGAGGAGGGTATCAAGGAAAATGAAGAAACGGGTCGATAAATACAAGAACTCCCATTCAACCACCCAAAGAATACTAAGAACATTCCTTTATATCGGAATGATCATCGTAACCATTTCTCTTACTGGTGTGATGTTGGGAGTCGGTGTTGCAGCTGGTGTTGTTCAGTCGATCGTAAAAGATGAAAAAGTTCGATCAAAAAGTGATCTGGACAAAGATTTAAAGAAACTATTCGAAACGAGTTATGCCTATTTTCAGAATAAAGACAATGATGGGAAGCCTGTCCTCATCGGATCTCTACGTGCCGAAAATCAGGACCGTACCCTATTAGGCGATATCAAAGAGGTAAGTCCTAACTTAACCAATGCCTTTATCGCTATCGAGGATCGAGACTTTTACAAACATCAAGGTATTGTGCCACGTTCCATCATACGTGCTGCCTATCAGTCTGCCACAAACGCCTCTTCTCAAACGGGCGGCAGTACCATCACACAACAATTAGTCAAGAACCTTATTCTAAATGATCGATCTAAAGATTTAGAGCGAAAGTCAAAAGAAATCATTTTAGCTCTGCGCCTTGAACAAGTATACAACAAGGATGAAATTATCCGTAACTACATGAATGTCGTCCATTTTGGACCCGGTGCCCACGGCCAACAAATGTATGGTGTTAAATCCGCAGCAAATGGATTATTTAAAAAGGATGTAAAAGACCTAAACCCTGCCCAAGCCGCCTACATTGCTGGAATGGTTCAACGCCCTAATGCACTTAGTCCCTTCTACAGCGATTCATCTACGGCTACTAAAGAAGAGACCAATACCGGCCTTGAGCGCGGACTAAAGAGAATGAAGCTCGTTCTTTCTAAAATGAGAGAATATCAGTATTTAAATGAAAAAGAGTACCAAGAGGCCCTCTCTTTTAACCTAGAAGAATCCCTAGCCAAACCAGAACAATTTCAAAATGCCTACAGCAAATATCCATTTATTATGTTTACCATTGAAGATGAAGCGGCCAAGACCCTGATGGAAAATGACGGGTTAAATCTGGCGGAATTGAACAAGCAAGGTAAATATCGCTCTACACTGGAAGAGTACAAAAAGCTTGCCTCGACGAAAGGATATCGTTTTTACACAACGTTAAACGAGCAATTATACAGCGAAATTAATCAGGACGTCATAAAAGGAATCACACTTCGCCCCCGATTATATCCCAAATCAGGCAAGAAATATGAAGAAGAGCTTGGCGCTTGTGTAATCGAAAATCAGACAGGAGCCGTCCTCGCCTTTGTCCCAAGCACCCACAAATTTGATAAGAACCAAAAGGATCACTGTTTCGATGTACAAAATCAGCCAGGTTCAGCCATTAAACCAGTCCTTGATTATGGCCCTGCACTGGAACTGGGTCTTCTCTCCCCTCAAGCCAAAATTGTGGATGAAGTAATTAAAAAAGGCGGAGGTGGCGGCGATTATAAAAATGCGAATGAAAGATTCCAAGGACCCGTCACAGTGGAACACGCTTTAAAATTTTCACTTAATACCCCTGCCATCAAAACATTTCGAGCCGTTGGACAGGAGAAAGCATTTAACTTTATCCGTCAAATGGGTTTAAATCCGCATCCCCATGATACAGAATCATCTGCCATCGGAGGGAATACATACGGATTTACCGTAGAGAAGATGACAGCATCGTTTGCTACATTTGCCAACGGCGGAACCCATCACCCCCCATATGTCATCAGTAAAATCGAAGATACGGATGGAAATATCATTTTTGAACACAAAAGCAAACCAGTCGAAGTCTTTTCGCCTCAAACCTCCTACAAGATCACCAAAATGTTGCGCACAGTTGTAAAAGGGGGCACAGCCTCGATCATAGGAAGAAAAATTAATCCTAAATATGATGTGGCTGGTAAAACAGGAACCAGTAGTGACTATGACGACCTATGGTTTATAGGGTATACGCCTAAGATCAGCATCGGCGTATGGGCTGGCTATGATTACAACATGTCCATGACTAATAAGGACATGGCGAAAAATGCATGGGTCAATATCTTTAAAGCGATCGAACGAGTCAACCCTCAATTGCTCGCAGGTAAATTCCCTAATCCTGGAAACTTAGGCTTTGAAATGGCAGTCGCTTCATTTGACCGTGCCCGCTTCTCTGCATGGCAAGAGTCAAAGCGAAAAGAAGCGGAAGAGAAAAAGAAAAAAGAGGAAGAGGAAAAAGAAAAAGGGAATGAAGAAGGGAACGAAATCACGATACCTGTTATTACACCTCCGGGTAGACCGACTCAGCCAGGTAAGCCCGCCAAACCAGACGATATTCAACATCAGAACATCCCACTCCCTTTTGATTCACAGAGCGAGAGAGACAGCTTCCGTAATGATGCAAATATCCACAGATTGCCATAATTCACTACCAAATTACCATATCCTGTACCTGGGACTTCTGATACAATACAGGAGTCCCTTTTTTATGCCCATAACAAACGTAGTAGCACGGAATTGTCACAAGAAAATCAGCCGTTAAGTGATATAATTCTTACACAAGGAGGTAGCAAGATGGAATTACAAAAACAACCTAAAAAAGGTAAACGCATACTAAAAAAGCTGGGTAAGACTACTTTTATCGTAGCCGTATCCCTATTAACCATAACTGTAGGAGCTGCTGGAGTAGGGCTCGGAGCTGTTCAAGCTTTCACCAAAGATGAGAAAATTCGTAAAAAGACAGACTTCGAAGAAACACTCGCTAACTTTAGCTCGGATTCGTATGTATATTTCGGTGACACAGATAAAACACCAGTTGGAAAAATGCACCGCAAAGATTCACGCGAATTAATTAAAAGCTCTAAAGAAGTGAGCAAACACTTACTAGACGCATTGTTTGCGACAGAAGATAGAGAGTTTTATCAGCATAGCGGGTTTGTTCCCAAAGCAATCCTACGCGCCACATGGCAAAGCGCTATTGGGATGGAGGACGCAAGTGGTGGTAGTACCCTCACTCAACAATTAGTCAAACGGGAAATCCTCAAAAACACTGAAAAGTCCTATCAACGAAAAGCAAAAGAACTAATCGATGCAAACCGCATAGAAAAATACTACAACAAAGAAGAGATTTTAGTAAGCTACTTAAACAGTGTATTTTTAGGAAACGGTGCTAATAATAAGCTTCTTTATGGCTTTAAGGTAGGAGCATACGGACTTTTTAACAAGGATATCGATAAGCTAACGCTTCCAGAGGCCGCTTATCTCGTAGGGATGGTACAAAGTCCAAATCGATACAACCCTAATAATCCAGCCAAAGAAGCTGAAGAAGCCATTAAGTTAGGGACAAAGCGGATGCAGTTGGTCCTGAAAAATATGCTTACCGTAAACAAGATCACCCAAAAAGAGTATGACGAAGCGATCAAGGCTGATATCTCAGAATCATTTGTTTCCGAGGAAGCCCTAAAGGAAGAAGGTGGGATGGAAAACTACCCTTACATTATGACAGCCGTTCAAAAAGAAGCAGTTGATATTCTCAAAGATATCGATAAAGAAAAAAATCCCGACCGCGGTTGGAAAGACAAGCAATACAACGATTACGTAAGAAGTGGTGGATTAAAAATCTACACAACCATCGATAAGAAAATGTACGATGAGATGGAAAAAGCTGCCTCTAAGATCAAATACAATAGCAAATCAGTCAAAGGCCGTAACGGAAAGCTTACCGAGCAAATCGGGGCCGTTATGGTAGATCAAAAAACAGGTGAAGTCCTATCTTTCGTAGGTGGTGCAGACTTTAAGAAAAACCAAAAAGATCATGCATTTGCCGCCCGAAACCAACCAGGTTCAGCGATGAAGCCTATCTTAGCCTACGGTCCAGCACTAGATAAAGGAATCATCGGTCCAAGCTCAATTGTCGTTGATGAGCCTCTCGCCAAGCGTGGTAGTGGCGGCTACTATGACGGAAACAAAGGACCAATTAGTACTACGTACGCTCTGGAGTGGTCTAAAAACGTACCTGCTGTCAAAATCTATCGTAGTGTCCTACGGAAACTCGGACAAGGCGGTTTGTTTGATGGCTATGTGAAGAAAATGGGCATCGACATTATTCAGAAAGACCGAGCGGTAGATAGTTTGGTTCTGGGTGGAGCATCTTTTGGTTACACTGTAGAAGAAATGACAGGTGCTTACTCCATGTTTGCTAATGATGGCGTATATAACGAAACCCATATCATCCGTGAAATTCGTGATAAGGATGATAAGATCATCTATCAGTACAAACCAAATCCAGTAAGAGTGTTTGAAACCAATACAGCACGACAACTTACTTCTATGCTACGTGGAGTTGTGACAAGCGGTACAGGGAAAATCATTGGTAGCGGAACAGGCGGATACAATGTTGTCGGTAAAACAGGTACCACCACAAGCGAATATGACCTCTGGTTCGTAGGCTATACACCAGAAGTGACCATGGGTGTCTGGTCTGGTTATGACTACAATGCTGTGGGTGATAAAACCTTAGCCAAAGAAGCATGGGTGAAATTATTTAAAGCCGCTGCTACTGCTAGACCTGATTTGATTAAGAAAGGTTCTAGCTTCCCAAGTGGAACTTCGAGATACGTCCAGTATGAATCAGGATCACCTGTTGAGACAGATACACCTTCTGGAACGCAAACGAATCCGAATACCAACACAAACACCAATACCAATAACCAAAAGAAAGAGAAACAACCACAACCATCACCTCAACAGCCACCTCGAAATAACGGTCAAAAACCGCCAGGCGGCGATAATATTAATCCGGATGATCCAACCAAGAACCAAATAAATTTTGGCGATGGTGGAGACAATCATTAATTTGAATCCCGAGAGCATATCTCGGGATCTTTTTTTATCATTTTTTCATAGATTTCTCACGATTTCGCTTTGCCCTGCTCTATCAAATCGTTTAAAATTATAATAAGATCTCCTGATAAATAGGCAGAAAAAGTTGATGAAAGGTGAGAAGCTATGTCTACCCTACGTGAAGAAGTGCGCCTAGAAGAAGTCGTAGATGGGGACACGATTATTGTCCTATGGCGCGGGCAAAAAGAAAAAGTACGCCTTCTTCTCATTGATACTCCAGAAATGAATTATGCTCCGTTTGGAGCTACACCAGAACCATTTGCACGAGATGCGAAAAGTTATATCTATGACGAATTAATCTTCGCTAACAAATTGGAAATCGAGTTAGATCACCCTTTACGAGATCAGCACGGGCGAATTTTAGCTCATATTTGGATTAACACCGATCGCCTATTAAATGAAGAACTACTTCGCAGAGGCTATGCTCGCTACGCATATGATTTTGCACGGCATAAACACAAGGCACGCTATCGGAAAGCGGAACAGCTAGCAAAGACAGAAAAGTTAAGAATCTGGTCCCAACCGAACTATGTGAAAAAGAGTGGATTCCGTTCCGATAAAAAGTATAAAACACTTGCTGAACATGTACCTCAGTCAAGGTACAAATATAATTAAGAATATAGACACAAATGAAAGAAGGAAGCGCCGTTATATACAAGTAAACGCTTCCTTCTTTCATTGTAAAAAAACGATTTTCTTATAGAAATTTATTATGCACTCACATACCAACTGGAGCTACGGAGGATTGCTTACTCTTCCATTGTCGATAAATCACCCGTAGGCAATCCTAATTCCCAGGCTTTTAACACACGTCGCATGATTTTACCACTCCGCGTCTTCGGGAGCTTCTCGATAAACTCAATCTCACGAGGAGCCGCATGAGCCGCCATGTGATCCTTTACATACTGACGAATCTCTTCTTTCAACTCAGCAGACGCAACATATCCCTGCCTTAAAGAAATAAATGCTTTAATAATCTCTCCTCGTACTGGATCAGGTTTCCCTATTACCCCAGCTTCCGCTACCGCTGGATGCTCCACTAGAGCGCTCTCTACTTCAAATGGTCCTACTCGCTTCCCAGCCGTGTTAATCACATCATCAATCCGGCCTTGGAACCAAAAGTAGCCATCCTCATCTTGGTACGCTGTGTCCCCAGATAGGTACCATCCCGGAATCCGGAAGTACTCTTGATACTTGGCTTCATTTTTCCAGATCTGTCTCATCATCGAAGGCCAGCCAGTTCGAATCGCTAAGTGCCCCATTGAGTACGGAGGAAGCTCATTTCCATGATCATCGATAATCGCTGCGTAGACTCCCGGAAAAGGTCGTCCCATCGAGCCAGGCTTCACCTCCATCTGCGGATAGTTGGAAATGAGGGTTCCACCTGTCTCGGTCATCCACCAGTTATCATGAATCCGCTTGCCGTATACTTTTAATCCCCAACGTACTACTTCCGGATTTAAAGGTTCTCCTACACTTAAAATATGACGCACCGTAGATAAGTCATGCTTCTCTACAATCTCATCCCCTGCACCCATCAGCATCCGAAAAGCAGTCGGCGCACTGTACCAGATCGTAACCTTCTTATCAGTAATGGTCTGATACCAATCTTCTGGGGTGAATCTGCCACCTCGAACCACACTGGTAACTCCGTGCAACCAGGGGCCAAATATTCCATAAGAAGTACCTGTCACCCAGCCTGGATCTGCTGTACACCAATAGATATCATCCTCTTGTAAATCCACGACCCATTTTCCTGTTTGGTAGTGGTGAATCATCGCATTGTGAACATGCACAACTCCTTTTGGCTTCCCTGTTGAACCCGACGTGTAGTGAATGAGCATTGGATCTTCTCGATCCACCCATTCAATCTCTAAATCCTCGGAGGCTGATTCCATCTCCTCTTCATAGGAAATCATCCCTCCTTTGTCAGCATCATCTCCTACTAAGATGACATGCTTGAGGTGCGGGAGTTCGTCAAGTGGCACACGCGACAGTAGTGAGGGCGTGGTCACGAGCGCTATTGCTTCACTATCTTCCAAACGGTCTTTTACCGCTACCGTCATAAATGCTTCAAACAGAGGGCCAATAATTGCTCCCACTTTTAAAGCTCCTAAGAAACTGATATATAACTCAGGTGTACGTGGCAAAAAGATAAAAACTCGGTCTCCTTTAAAAATTCCGTATTTTCTAAGTATATTTCCAAATCGATTGGATAATGTTTTTAAATCACCAAATGAATATTTCTCATCTCTCGATTCATCACTGTACCATAAAGCCGTTTTATTCTCTTTTCCTTCTACTACATGCCGATCAATCGCCTCGTAGGCAGCGTTCACTTTTCCTGTCTCGCTCCAAGTAAATGCTTTCTCTACATCCACCCAAGAAAAATCTTTATAAGCTTCCTCATAGTTCACCAAGTTATTTTCTTTTGTTTGAATCCCTACTGATTTCGAGTGATCTAGCATATAATTCTCCCCCTAAGAAATATAAAAATTTTCTTTTATGTATGATTATAACATAGAGTGTTTTCTTCATTCATCATATAAAAAAACCTGACCTTTTTATGGGTCAGATTTTCACAACCGTCTCATGAAACAAACTTAGTGCTTTGCTTTCCGTTCAAAGGTGTGGCAATCGGTTTCCTTTTGATCTTCCGCTTCTTTTCCTCTATGACTCACTACATAGATTGCATCGGCCTCACATTTGTCGCCAGATCCCCAATACGTACAGTTGTTTACCTCACAACGAACATCACGTGCCATTTAGAAAACCCCCTTTCATATTGTGACTTTATTTTGCTCTGAAAAGGGGATTTTAAACGCACAGAAACAGGGATCATTTGCTACGTATATGCATACTTTTATGCAATCTTATGCAAAAGGTATCGGACCATCGTATAGGAACGATCCGCCGCTAGAAGGGTAAACTCCTCAAAATTGACATGAGCAGAATGGTCGGCTCGATCTGACATAGAGCGGATCACAACAAATGGGGTATTAAGCATAAAGCAGACATGAGCGACCGCCGCTCCCTCCATCTCCACACAAGCGCCTTGTAGCTCCTCACGAAGTATATGTACCGCTTCGCTACTAGATATAAACTGATCCCCAGATAAAACCTTTCCTACTTTCACTTGAACTCCCTCCATCTCCAGACCCGCTTCTTCCGCCCACTGTACTAAAGCTGGATTAGCTGGGAAGATCGAAGTCTCTTGAAATGGAATCTGGCCACGTGCAAAACCCAGAGCTGTTACGTCCACATCATGATACTGGCACTCACTCGAAACCACGATATCCCCAATCTCCAGATCTGGATACACAGCCCCTGCTACTCCGGTAAATAGGACCGATTTCACTTGAAAATGACTAATTAATGTTGTTGCACAGATGGCGGCATTTACCTTACCCACACCTGACTTGGTAATCACCACTTGACGACCTGCCATAATCCCTTCATAGTAGGAAAAACCATGGATCTGATGTACTTGTTTTTCTGTTAAATCCTCTAAAAAACGGGCGATCTCACTATCCATTGCTCCTATGATTCCGATCTTCATCCGATTGATTCCTCTCTCTCTATTCTGGCCACTGCTTCAGATTCGTTGAGTTTCGTAATTCTAAACTAAAAGGTAACCAAACCTGCTCTGCTTCGATTTCTTCATGCAACATGTATTTGGTCAATAATCGCATCGATACGGCTCCCACATCATACATCGGATAACTTACCGTACTGAGCAACGGGCGTACTTGCGAAGCCAAAGGAATGTTATGGAAACCAATGACAGAAAATGCCTCTGGAACCTTTTTACCCGCATCTTGCAGTGCATGTAACGCCCCAACTGCCATCTCATCACTTGCACATGCTACTGCGGTAATCTCAGGCTCAGCCTTAAGTAAATCCTGCATCGCCTGATACCCGGATCGATACCCGTTATCCCCATAACGAACCATCGAGTCGTCATACTCCATTCCTGTCTCATGAAGCGCTTGCTTATAGCCCTCTAGGCGTGGCACACCTTGCACCCTATCTTCATTTGGATTAGAGATATAACCAACCTTCTTATGCCCTTCTGCTAGTAAAACCATTACCGCTTCTTTGGACGCCTCTTTCTGGTCAATATGAACAAAAGGAAGCTTCCTCTCTAGATCTTCTGTCGCCACCAACACAATCGGAATTGAGGATGCCGAAAAAATTTCCTTATGAGCAGGTGTAATCGTTCCACCCAAAAATAACAATCCATCCACTTGCTTCTCCATTAACGTTTCAATCAACCGAAGCTCTCTTTCTTGTCGCAAGTCTGAGTTACTCAGGATAATATTGTAGTTATACATCGTCGCGATATCTTCAATGCCCCTTGCCACCTCTGCATAAAAAGCATTTGAGATATCAGGGATCACGACTCCTACCGTTGTTGTCTTTTTACTAGCAAGACCACGTGCCACCGCGTTCGGACGGTAACCTAGGTTCCGAATCACCTCTAACACTTTTTTACGTGTAACTGGTTTTACATTAGGATTACCATTTACAACCCGGGAAACAGTAGCCATCGATACATTGGCTTCTCGTGCAACATCATAAATCGTGATCGTCTCTTTTTTCTTCATGTTGTTTTCCCACATCCATTATGATTATTCATTTTTAGTATAGCAAAGATTATTCTTTCCATTGTACCAAAAAAGAACCAACCTAATTAGGCTAGTTCTGATTTCGCTCATTTTGAGCCATTAATTGCAAGATATAGGGAATCGTATCTCCCATCACGCTGGTCCAAGCAACCGATGTGCCTCTGTTAATCCACACGACAGGTTGACGACTAGCGAGGGCACGGAAAAGCTTCTTCGTCGATACAAGCCTCGGCATCATTTCAGGGAGGCTGGAGTTTTGTTTCTTCGCTTCTAGTATTAACTGCTCTGCATGAGCATCAGAAGTAAAGAAATCAACAATCGGACTTTGATCTTGCCCAGCCAAGATCACCATATTTCCGTTGTGATCCGTAATCACCCAAATCCGGCGGCTATCTGCTAAAAGCCGGCATACTTCCCAACCGTTCGCTACACCTTGTCCAGACATCGTAGCCCGTTCTAATTGTTCTAGCTGAGCTTTTAATTCTGGTGGGATGGATAGATTCCCAGGGACGACGTGCTCTTTAGCAGGATTTGGCGTTGGTTCTGGTTCTGTTGTTGGGGTTGAAGTTGCCGGTGTTACATCCATTTTATTTGATGATGAGACACTTTCAACAGAGGGGGGTTCTTGAGGGTCTTTGCCCTTTTCGATGGTTTCCGTTTGAGCCACTTCTACCGAAGAAGGCTCTTCCCCTCTATTTTCATCTATAACCTCATTCACATCGGTTGTAGTCGTAGTCGCAACTTCTTCGAACGGGGACACACTTTCTGGCTTCACTTCTTGCTTTACACCTGTATCCTCATACCCTTCCTCGGCTGGACTACTTACAGGAATAAATGGATGTTGAGTCATTTCAGGTTCAATATAGCCTGATTTCGGACCCTGCTTAATGGCTACTACCTGACTTTGCGTTAATAATATCTGCTCAGGTAGTCCCGAATGAAATAGAGGAGCCGGCGCACCTAATGTTTCTACACGCCCAAAAATATCTTCCCATGAAGCCAATCTCACTTCTCCACCCTGTTGTGCACTTACATGACGAGCATCTTTTTCTGTCACATAGATGACAACTGTAAATTTGCCCGGTTCATATGGAGCTAACAATAATTCATTTCCCCTCGAGGGAAGCCACGCACCTGCTGAGTGGGATAGTATATGTACCGCATATGCACTAATAAGCGCCATAAGGCGTCCTTTATCTATATACAACCTAGAGGGCAATCCAGGGTTAAATAAAACGCCTTCTGCATCCGAACGAAATGCCTTTAGTAAAAAGGGTAAGGCTGGCTCTTCATGAATCACTAGATATTCTGGATTCGTCGCTCTTACATATCGTGCCACGTCGACATCTGTAAACGCAATCACACTTTTCCCATTCGGGTGATTACTCTTCGCTAATAAAGGTTTTCTTCCAGCTTCTGAATTTTGATATACAACAGTTAGTCTAGGTACATTCTGAGAAAAGAAATCATACAGACGATCAGGACTAATCTGATTTTGACTAGCAAGTTCTAAGCATTCCCTTGCATTCATAGGGAACTCCTCCCATCAACTTCTCTATATTTAATCATCATAACAAACTTTTTCGTAGAAAAGCGAACAGATTCGAATCTGTTCGCTTTTCTGTAATGAATTATCTAGTTCCCAGTAATTCTGGAAGAAAACGCGATTCACGTAGTTGGGTCATAAATTGCTCAAACGTTGGTAAATCAATCTGTTGGCGTGAATCAGATAAGGCAACGATTGGGTTGGGATGAGTCTCCACCATCACTGCATCCGCCCCTGCTGCAAAAGCCGCTTTCGCTAGCGGGAGAAGCAGATCCTTACGTCCAGCAGAATGCGTTACATCTACCATAACAGGCAAGTGGCTCTCTTGTTTAATTAAAGGAACAGCAGATATGTCCAGTGTGTTCCGCGTCCATTTCTCATATGTACGAATCCCACGCTCACATAGAACCACTTGATCATTCCCACTTGCGACAATGTACTCGGCGGCAAACAAAAACTCCTCCATCGTAGCGGCAAGTCCTCGTTTTAAGAGAACCGGGGTAGAAGCAGTGCCTACGGCTCGAAGTAGATCGAAATTTTGCATGTTTCGAGCACCGACTTGAATGACATCTACATATCGGGTAGCCATTTCGACATCGGCTGGGTTCATAATTTCACTTATTACTTTTAATCCAAAATGATCCGCAACACGCCGTAAAATCTGAAGACCTTCCAGCCCTAAACCTTGAAAATCATAAGGGGATGTACGCGGTTTAAATGCTCCACCGCGAATCATCTTCACTCCTTGTCTGGCCATTACTTCGGCCACTTGGAAGACTTGCTCCTCCGATTCCACCGAACAAGGGCCCGCCACAATCTTAGGAATACCGTCCCCAATTTGAACTGTTCCTAAATCGATCACGGTATCATCAGACTTTCTTTTTCGACTAACGAGTAAGCCCTTATTATGATTATCTTCAATTAAGGTTAAGGATGCTTGAAAGATCTGCTTAAAGAGATGCTGAATGGTCTGATCATCAAAAGGACCGTGGTTATGGTAAATAATTTTGTGCAACATATCAGTTTCGCGCTCAGGATCAAACTTTTTTGTCCCTTGCTTCTGTTTCATCTCACCAATCTCTTGTACATACCTAGCACGCTCGTTTAGAAGTTCTAAGATCTGCAAATTTAACCGATCTAATTGCATTCGAATCTCATCTACTCTCCCGCTCAACTCTGCTCCTCCCCTCTCTAAGTTGTTTGTGAGAGCTACTACGCTTGTCCACTAAATAGGATCTTTATCCATTGAATCTTTGATTTCGATCCACTTACTTTGAACTTTCGTCCCTGCATCACCCATTTTTTCAAACGCATCACCTGTCTGGGACTTTACAACATGGACCAGCTCACAACTCTTATCTTTCGCTACCTCCAGTCCTTCTTTTAAATCCTCTCGCATCTCTTTACCCGTCTTGGGTGTAGTTAGTAAGGCTACTGTTGCTCCGATGATTCCACCGATTACTGCACCAACCACAAATTCGCCTACATTCATTCCTTTTTTCTCACTCATCTTTTCACCCTCCAACTATGATTGGTTTCGATTTTTCCATTTACGTACTAATTCTAATCCTAAACCCATATAAGATACCGCATTGCCAATCGTTCCTCTATGAGTTTGTACACTTTCAACAATCGTATGTGAAACACGATCAATGGATTTTCCGAGATTTTGAATGGTGTCAAATACTTCTTGTGTTTGTGCTGCTTTATGTTGGACATCTGCTACAAGCTCATTGGTCACGTGAAGAGCCTTCTCTGTTTCGGTAAGCACTGCCTGAACCTGAGGTTGTAAATCCTGGATCGTTTTTTGTATGGTTTGTAAGGACAATGTCGCCTCTTCCAAACTAGATGAAGCACTTCGTAATGTACGATTCATAGTTATGAGTGTACGGATTATGTAAATCACTAGAAGTAAGAAGGAAAATGTTGCTATACCCGCACAAATTTGATAAATCACCGTGAACTCCCCCTCATTCTACATACCTTGATAATGGTTGGAACAAACTAAATATAGGTTATATGTTCAATCTTGATCATACCACAGTTCGCGCAAATCTATACAAGGCTCTTTAATATTCTTAATTTTCTTTGTCTAGTTTGTGAAATTATCTACGAGTATAATAAGGAAGTGGTATTTTTAAAATGGGGTGAATGATGTTGAGTGATCAAAAAGTGATTGTTGTAATGAAAGGAGACCAGACAGGTCAAGAGTTGTTAGATGAGGCTCTTCGTGTACTGGATCCAAATGTAATTGGCCTAGACTTAGAATTCCAAGAGTTTGATCTGAGCTTAGAAAATAGACGGGCAACCAATAACCAAGTCGTCCATGATGCGGCCAAAGCGATGAAACGGACTGGTTATGGAATAAAAGCAGCTACTGTTACTCCTGAGATCAAAGGAGACGTGGGTTCCCCGAATGCGATTTTACGTCGAGAAATTGATGGCAAAGTAATCATTCGTACAGGGCGTCGTATTCCTGGAGTTCGCCCAGTAGCAGGTACCTACTCTCCCATCTCTGTTATTCGCATGGCAGTCGGTGATGCATACGGTGCGAAAGAATGGCGTGAAGGAAGCGGTTTAGACGAGATTGCTTGTCGTACTGAGACGATTGATCGCAAAACCTGTCGTGCTGTAGCTGAGTTCGCTTTTATGCATGCAAAGAAAACCAAAGCGAAAGTATTTGGCGGTCCAAAATATACAGTTAGCCCTGTATACGAAGGCATGTTGAAAGAAGAGATGGATGAAGCAGCAAAACGTTATCCTGGCGTTCGATACGAACCTCAATTAATTGATGCAACCTATGCATTATTGTTGAATAATTCGGGTGATCCGATGGTAATTCCTGCTTTAAACCGCGATGGGGATTGCTTGAGTGATTTGGTTCTTCAAATGTTCGGAACCATCGCTGGTTCTGAATCAATCCTCATGAGCTTCAATGACAACTTTGAACCAGATATTGTGATGGCTGAAGCTCCGCACGGAACAGCTCCATCCTTATTTGGAAAAAATCTTGCAAATCCGATGGCTATGATTTTAGCAGGGGCAGCAATGCTTACTTACATGGATGATCCACGTGCCACAAATGCTTCCCGTGCGATCTATGAAGCCACAATTGAAACCGTAAAAGAAGGCATCCGCACCTCGGACTTAGGCGGAAGTGCTACGACAACTGAGTTTACTAATGAAGTGATTCGTAAAGTACAAACGAAGATTGAAGTTTGGAAAACATTGACTGGTTTTTAAACGATGACTCCATCTTCATAAAAAACAGGCCAACTGTATGCAGCAGTAGGCCTGTTTCTTTGGATTTCAGCTATTGAAATTACTGGTTAGATCCTTGATTTTGTTTCTGTTCTGGTTCTAGTTTCTGTTCCTTTTTTTCAGCTCGTAGCTTTGTAAATAATTCTTTTTTCGCATCAACAAGTTTTTGTTTATCCACATTTAGCTTAGTAGCGACGTCTTTCCACTTATTATCGCTCGTTTTAAGCTTTAATACATCTTCCAGCTTTTTTCCACTCGCTTTGGAGAGAACGGATGCATTTATCAATCCTTTTGGATGTACGTTGTATTTCTCGTTTAATCCTTTTAAGGTACTTGTACTTTCTCCTGTGTATGTGGATAGTACTTTATACATCATCGTTGGATTTTTGATCAATCCAAGCTTTTTACCAAAATGGGGAGCGATTTTCTTCATCTCAGGATGAATGTCTTTCCATTCCAACTTATGAGCCGTCATCACTTGTTTCCAATGACCCAGCTTCTCCTTTTCGGCTATTGCTTGTGCCAATGTTTGATTCGTCTTCTTCGCAATGACAGCACCAAAGACTACGTTTTTTACACCTATTTTAGAATCTTGAGCGAGCTTCTGAACTTCTGCCTTCGGAACTCCTAAGTAGGTACTAACCTTTCCTGAAATCTGTTCTATACGCTGTTCCTTTGACACCTTCTCCTTCTTCTCATGCCCTTTTTGCTCTCCCATTTTCGTATTGGGCTCGTCTGCAAATGCCTTTTGGTTGGATACAAATACCCCACCTGCTAGTAGACCCATTGATAAAGTAACAGCTAAAAACTTCTTTTTTAACATGTCTTTTCCACCTTTCCTTTTGCTTGCTACATAGTGTAACCAAAATAGTTGGCATTAATTGGTTCTCCTTTTGGTCTTTTCTTGATCCTTTTGACAAACAAAAAAGAAGCAAACAATATATTCCTTGTTTGCTTCTTTTTTGCCTACTACCTTTTCTTTTTTTGTGGACGAATGCTTTTTTTGCCTTCTAAAATGTCCATTCCAATCTGTGGGTTGTTTTTAACATTTTCTGCAAATTGTGTAAGTTCTTGGGCGTCGACATCTGCTTGTGTGACTTTCATTAGGTACTGAATAACCGCTGGCATTCCACCTTTATCGTATATCTTCTTCGCTCCTTCTAAAATCTTATTTAATTGCTGTTCACTGAGAACGTTGTGTCCCATGATATTGTTGATCATTTTTACTAAACTCTGCATCGTTGGCCCTTGATTCATAGGTCCCCCTCCTATCCTGATTATTCTTTACTGTATGAATCCGCTCATTGCTCGGTCACACTCTATTTTCTATCTGTAGCCTATTTTTCTATCTAATCAATAAATGGACACTCCTGATGAGTAATTTTTACATATCGTAAAAAAGCAGCTATCTATTCAAGGCAGGAGTGATGATCCATGAGCATCTGGCGCGCACTTCTTTTATTTCTGTTATTGATACCAACCATATTCGTATTTGTATTCTCTCTCTAAGCATCTACCTAATTTCTTTTCTACAGGCTCATGCCTGTACACAAGAACCTCGAGGCGCATACAGTAAATTAGCTTAAGAGATCATGAAGAACCGAAAAAACTTGTCAAACAAATTGGGTACAACTGCAAACCGTTCTCTTCAGCAATCTAAACAAATAGGAGGGTGTTACATGGGTGCATATGCAGGTGGATTTGGATGGAGAAGCCTTCTCATCTTCTTATTAGTTACAGCTACAATCTTCGTATTTGTTTGCGGTGGATTTGACTGCTAAATAAATAAAAGAACATTACCTGTTTAGGGAGGTGAGATCTATGAGCGGCTGTGGAAGCTATGGTGGCGGAGGATTCGGTTGGAGAAGTCTTCTGATCTTCTTGCTCGTCGTTGCTACTATCTTCGTCTTTGCATGTGGATGGGGCGGCGGTTACAGAGGTTGCTAATAACCAGAACTGATTACCTCTGGTAGGAGGTGAAATCTATGAGCGGTTGCGGAAACTATGGTGGCGGAGGATTCGGCTGGAGAAGTCTTTTGATCTTCTTACTCGTTGTTGCTACCATATTCGTATTCGTTTGCGGATGGGGTTGTGATGATTATAAATGCTAATCCTATGATCATTGGCAACCTATAAGGGAGGTGAGATCTATGAGCGGCTGTGGAAGCTACTATGGCGGTGGTGGATTCGGTTGGAGAAGCCTTCTCATTTTCTTGCTAGTCATTGCTACCATATTCGTATTCGTTTGCGGATGGGGTTGCTAATAAAATAAGAACTAAAAGGTTGCGTCCTCTCTGGCAGAGGGCGCTTTTCTATTAAGAAACCCCCTAAAACCTGTCATATCAAGGTATCAAACTCTAAAAGCAATAAGATTTGCAAACGAATTGCAAACCTTATTACTAAGGAGAACAGCTATGGTTTCATTCTCAAAAAACAAATAAAATAAGACACCAATAGCAGTGTCTTATTTTGCATGAATTCGCAATGTACCTTGCTTCCGATCCATAATTTGTAGTAGCATATGATATTCTTCTAATAACATTAACTCTAAAAAACGTAAATCTTGCTTCATCTTTTCATGGGAATGGTTTAAACGTGCAATCTCAGACTGTACCAATCCGACACGTTTTTCAAGCTGTTCCATATACTCTAGCATTTCTTGCTTATTCATACGTTTGGATGGACCTTGTTCTGCGATAGTTCTCACCTCTCCCTACGATCACTGCTATATCTTATGATGAGGTGCCCCTATCTGACTTCCCATCTGTCACGGGGAGCTCAAATTTCATCTCCGAAAAAAACTTTGCAAAGGCAGGCTGCTGTTGAATCTCACCTACCAAATGTAACAAGTCCTGATAGCGCTCCTGCAACTCTTTTTGTGTAAGTTCCTCCGACTTTCTCTCGGTCTCAGTCGAGGCTCTCATGACATTCTCTAACGCTTGAATCTCCTGATCCATATATTGGATTTTCTTCTTCAATTGTTCAACATGGTTCTTCTTATAAAACCATTGTCTTTCCACTTCAGCTAATGATTCTCCAATACGAGACAATGATTCAAAGCGAGGGCGTCTCTTCCTCTGGAGCTGCGTATATACCCGTTGTTTCTTTGCATCCGAATAAGACTCAGGATCTTGTTGGCGTAGTACCGCATTCCATCGGAAACCACATGCTCCTGCAGTACGGCCCATTTTCTTACCCACTTCATCAAATGCATCTAACTGGCTACCACCGCTACTTATAGACTGTAATACTCTCTCTCTCAAATATTGATCTTCTTCTGCCGTCCAACGTCTTCCTTTCATTTCAGTCCTCTCCTTCTATAAAACATCATCCACCTAGGCTTATCACTTTTCTAGGCTCTTATATATGTATTTAGTCGGAAAGTGATTCAATTATGTAAGAAAACAATAAAAAAAAGCCCTAAATAGGACTTGTTATATCAAAAATCGTTGCGCTATCTATCTTATTTCTGTTTCCTGTAACTCTTTTGAAGTAGGCAAAGAGCAAATAGGGATAGCAAATTTGGCCATATCTTCCACGGGTATTTGCTGTATGTCATCCGGTAAACGATCTAAGCACATCTGTAACCATTCTAAAATGCATGTAAGCTGCACTCTATCATTTTCTGGGGCATAAGGAATTAAGTATCGTAATGCCGAGGTGGCAAGTTTTCGTACTCCGCGAACTTTGCCTCGCTCTAACTGGTGGTGAATAGCAGCAATTTGAATCAATCCATGATAAAAATCATTCGATCTTTCCGTCTGCCATAGCTCTTCTAACGCTTCATGAGCTTCCCAGTACTCTTTTGCATGATATAAGTCAAAAAATTGGAGATAGAGTGGATGAAACGACATCCCTACCCCCTCCTTATTCTATAATTAGCAATTTCCTTTGTTATTGTAACAAATAAAAAAGACCAGGTACAGGTCTCCATCCTGGTCACATGAAAGAGGGTCAAGATTAAGGAGTTAAAAAGAAGCATGGTAAGTAACATAAGTAAGAAGGTCAACCTTACCTACGGGGAACATTGTAACATAGATATCGAATTTTGTCGATATTTCGGACAATTATCATAGACTATATCATTCGTTAACCATAAGTCCTGTTCAGCATGTATCTATCGTATTGCACTGATTCGTGAACTGACCACAGCTCACATCATTGTCTATATGGTCTTCTGTTTCGATAACCGCTCTACTTTTTGCAATTGGTGCCTTATATAGATATTCTTTTTATCCTCTTTCAAAGCTTGTTTATAATGATGGGCTGATTCATCAAACCGCTCTAATTCTGCTAAGATAGAAGCCCGTCGCTGATGAATCCATGGTTCTTCTTGTAAGTAGCGCAGGCCGATTTCTAGGTGTAGCTCTGCTTGACTCCTTTGATTTAGCTTCCAGTAAATCTCTGCCAAAATCGTATGTGCATAGGAGTCTTTCGGATCTAGTTCCAATCCCTTTAAAATCAATGATCTTATGTGAAGGACTGAATCATCATGATCCATACTCAGCAAAAATCGTCCATACTCTCGATATCCTTGAGCAGAGACGGGATGTAACATAATATTAGTACGATATACTGATTTTGCCCGATCCCATTCACCCGTAAGCTCTAGAATATTTGCATATAATAGTTGGCTCTCTGCATCGGTAGGGTCTAATTGTAAAGCTTCCTCTACTGCTTCCATTGCAAGTCCATAATTCTGCTTCCGCAACTCTAATCGGGCTAGTTCCAGATAATATGTACGAGATGGTTCACCTTGAAGGCTTTGTTCCAGTCTCATTTTAATGCGTTTGTATTGACTTGCAGGAATCCGAATGCCACGAATCCATAACAGTGATGAATCTATAACAGAATTTGTCATCACGTATTCCCCCTCGTCTCATTTGTAACTTTTACAAGCCGCGCTTATTATCGTCCCTTTTATTGTATCATTCAACATTTAGGTAGAAAAAGAAAAACGAAACTCCCTTTCGTTTTTCTTTTTCAGATCATTATGCACTAAACAACCGAAACAATCTTTTTCCAAATTCTGATACAGAGAAAGAGTTCTTTTTGCTATTTTGATCAAGATATGATTTTTTGACGTATTCAATCATCCATTTAGGAATTTTCATCCCTCGAATCAGTGGATAAAAATGCCGATACCCTTCTACCAAGTGATCCCACCGATTATCATTTCCAGGAATCACATACTCGGATATGTCGATCAGCTTTGCACGTCCTTCTTGAAGAAAAACATTTTTTAAGTGGATGTCCCTTGGATTTAATCCAACAGATCGCGCATATGCACGAGCTTCATCTACATCTTTGAGCACTTGTTCTGGAATCTCAACACCTTGTTCCAAACATTCTAATAGGGTCAATCCAGATTCATAACTTAAGATAAGATAGTGATCTTCATTTCCATAGCATTTAGCGAAATAGGGTGATTCACCTAGTTGTAGATAAGATTTCCATTCATTTTCTTTTTTCCATAATCGATCAGGATGAAATAGTTTGTAAACGACAGATGTATCCCGGGGATCCTGCACCACGATAGCATCTGTTCCCGTACCTATCAGTCTAAGCTCAGGTGGAATATGAATATCTGTAACAGGTAGGTTTTTTTGGAAGACGCGAAAGGATACTTTCTTTAATAAGGCCACGGTCGTAATGGACATGGTCCCTCCTAACAATGTACTCCAACTGCAAATTTACTCACTATGATTTGCTTGCTGGAGTAGAGTAACTTCCTCCTGGGTCAGCTCTCGGTATTCTCCCAAATCAAGAGAAGGGTCTAACTGAAGAGGTCCCATGGAAATCCGCCTAAG
Source organism: Thermoactinomyces sp. DSM 45891 (assembly GCF_900119485.1). Classification (GTDB taxonomy): domain Bacteria; phylum Bacillota; class Bacilli; order Thermoactinomycetales; family Thermoactinomycetaceae; genus Baia. Next base: position 6,089 of record NZ_FPJZ01000008.1, on the reverse strand, counting down.
ATACGTTACCTTTTTCCCTACTGCTTCAAACATCCGTTTTACCTGGTGGAACTTTCCTTCTGTAATCGTAAGCTCAATCTCTGATAGCATTCCACTAGTAAGGATAACTAATTTTCCAGGGAGTGTCTGATATCCATCTTCTAGCGTAACTCCTTTAGAAAATACTTCAATATCTGCCTCTGTAACTACCCCGTCGATTTCAGCATAGTACGTTTTAGTCACATGCTTCTTAGGCGATAACAACTGATGGGCCAGTTTTCCATCATTCGTTAGTAGTAGAAAGCCTTCTGTATCTTTATCTAGACGCCCAACAGGAAACAGATCAAAATGCTTGTACTTTTCATCGATTATGTCAATGACCGTCTCATGTTGGTGATCTTCCGTAGCCGAAATGACACCTGCTGGTTTATTCATCAACAAGTAGATCCACTCACTATAAAAAACTTTTTCATTCCCCACAAATATTTCGTCTTGATACGGATTTACGTGGGTAGATGGATCTTTTATCGTTTGACCATTTACGCGGACTAGTTCCTGTTTGCAAAGCTTTTTTATCTCCTTGCGGGTCCCAAATCCAGTGTTAGCAAGAATTTTATCTAAACGGGAGGTTTTTGTTTTACTCATACTGTTCTCCTAACTACATGTTAGCTTAATTTTAGCCTAGCTTGTATATTTGATTGTAACAGAGAAAAAGCCATCTAGAAAATGTATTCTAGATGGCTTTTAGTATTTGCAGTCGTGGGGCTATTGATTAGCTAAGCACCTTGTTCTGTTTCCCATTACTCGGTATCAAACTAGGAATCGCATTATACACACCCAAGCTAATTACCGTACCCACGAGGGCTTTGATCACATCCCCAGGTATAAAAACAAGCAGTCCAAGAACTAAGTTCTTCCCATAAGGCACATTCATATAACTACAAAACCAGATATATCCGATTAAGTGAACAACCACGATCCCTCCTAACAGATAGGCACCTAGAACATGCCAATACTTCGGTTTTTGGCCTCTTTTAAGCTTTTCGATCATGAATCCAATTAGATACGTTGATAGAGGAAAACACCAAATATATCCTCCAGTCGGACCAAACAAGGTACCAATGCCACCTTTGAAACCAGCCAATAAAGGTGCCCCCACAGCGACAAGAGCAATAAAAACAAACATACTAACCGTACCTAAACGCTTGCCTAATAAGGAGCCAGCTAACATCACAATCAAGGTTTGCAGAGTAAAGGGAACACCTGTAAAATCAAGCTTAATCTGCCCTCCAATGGTCATAAGCGCTACAAACATAGCACATAAAGTCATCTCTCGAATTGATAAGAATGATTTATTAGTCACAATGATTTCTCCTTCTTATGGTGAACTTTTCTATAAAATCATAATAAGAGAGCGAAACATTGTCAACCAATTATGAGATGAAGTTGACAATGTTTCGCTCTCTTATATTCATGCTTTCAAAAGTACCTTCTCCTAATCCCCTTGCTCCATATTCACAATCTGTTTCTTCCACTCTCCAACCCCTTCAGAAGCGTGAAGCACGACTACAGGAACAATGTCATCTTTGGTTGGATCTGACAAGCTTAAGGAAACCAACTTAGCATCTTGATACAAGTACGCGAAGTCTAGTTTCTGAGAGTCCGTTTTTGTATTTAGCTGGCTTTCGACTTGCTGAAGCTTTTTCGTTAATAATTGGAGACGGTCAACCAGCTTCTTTTTTGTATCTCGGTTCAATTTATAATTAGAATACTGCTCCATGATTTGGGAATAGGTCTCTGTCATCTCGTTCACTATCTGGCTACCACCTAGTTGGATATAGGTTTCAACATACGTTTTTGCCTGTTTATCCTCGATATAATTCATATATAGGAACGTACCTAGAATCGAAACTGCTATCAAAGCTAACGTTGCTCCGCTTTTACGAATAAATTTTTTCATCCCCATTCCTCCCGTATCATCTTCCTCTACTTCAATATATGGACAAACGTTTCAAGTTATGATGAATCCCTCATTTTCTAGTTATCAGCCTGTACCAGTCATGATTTTCGAACATAAAATGATTGGAGTAGCATGAGAGAAACGGAGTGATTATCGAGATGGCATCCAAAAAAATGCAACGATCCTATACAAATCGACTAGCTGCCCATCATCCTTCTAACTATTTTGTGCGGCTCATTCGCTCTGTACGAAAAGGAGTTGTTGCGATCCAGACGGAAGATACTCCGACTACAACCCATCGATTTGGCATTATGATGGAGCAACCTAGGCATCAGCAGCAACAACCGGAACGACAATTTGGCAGTGGTTTCATTATTTCACGTAAAGGATACATTCTAACAAACTATCACGTCATCCAAAACGCTAGGCGAATTTATATCAAACTAGATGGCATTCGTAGTCCAGTAACGGCACAAGTCGTTTGGTCAGAGCCAAAAAAAGATCTTGCTGTACTACAAATCAAAACCTCTCACCCACTCCATGCGTTAAAACTAGGCGATTCCACACAAACACAAGTAGGAGAATGGGTCTTAGCGGTTGGCAATCCTTTTGGATTAGATCAAACTGCCACGACTGGGATCATAAGTGGAAAAAATCGTCCTCTTCAATTATCGAATCGATACTATCATAGTGTGATTCAGACAGATGCCCCCATCAATCCAGGCAATAGCGGCGGTCCTCTTATCAATCTTCATGGTCACGTGATAGGCGTAAACACACTTATTATCTATCCTTCTCAATGTCTCGGTTTTGCGATCCCGACCGAAAATATCAAACCATTGATTAAACGCTACGTCACTGCTTAACCAGAAAAAGACTAGTGATCACAAGGATCCTAGTCTTTCAGCCTGCTTTATTTCATTTAGTCAGTCTTGATCATATCCATCTGCGATGGTAGCGGGTGCATCATCAAATACGATATAATCGACATTTATATTTAGATACATCTGATCTTTCCCCGTTTGACGGTCCTTAACAAGGATAAAATCTCTTCCTACTTCACGTAATTTTCCAGTTACTTGCCTTGCATTCCATTGTTTATTATTTTCAAATGTGAGATACACGGTAACCGTCTTCCCTATGTTTTTTTGCAAAAGGTCTTCAGAATAATAGCGATCTGTTCGTTGTTGAATATTTCCTGCTTGTGAAACATTACCACCATACTGATACTGTTGATACGGATATTGCCAGTACATAACCCCCTACCCCTTTCCCTTTGCTAAGTATATACTCTAGGACAATCAGCTTGTGTAGGAACAAAAAAGCAATGAGCCTTAAAGCGGCCACTATTCGCTTGGTTATACCACGTTGGCGGGCAAGCCCCCACCGGCCGGAAAAACCATAACGCATTTCTAGCAGGATCGATTCGCCTTCCATTTACCACATCTTGGGCGAGACGAATTTCACGGTCTCTGGCAGCTTGATAGAAATACGGTTTCTGCGTAGATTCAAATCCCCCTGGACTTTGAAACACCATCTGTTGAATGGTACGGATATTTTTGAAGTCTAAACAATTACTTCGAATCCGATTTACACCCACATTTCCTACCATCAACATACCTTGCTCGCCTTCTCCTTCGGCTTCCGCACGTAATAACCTAGCTAATAATTTAATTTGTTCCGAGTTAGTGCGAATCACGGCCATGTGATCACCTCATGCATAGCCTATGATTCCACCCCATCAGTTAGAACATAAAAAAGATGACTCCCTTCGTGAAGTCATCCGGTTGTTCCTGTAAAAGACGGGTCTGTATAAGCTACCTTTCCATTTATGATCGTAGCCAATACGGTGGCATCTCGAATTTGCTCAGGTGTACATTGTAGGAGATCTTGATCTAAGATAGTAAAGTCTGCGTATTTTCCAGGCGTAATGGATCCACGCTCTTTTTCTTCGCCTGCTAAGTAGGCACTTCCAAGTGTGTATAATCGAAGCGCTTGTTCAGTCGTTATCTTTTGGGAGTCGTGATAGTGCAAGTGATCGGTTGGATAATGGTTTCGTGTCATGGCAGAGTACATGCCTAGAAGAGGCGATAATGATTCTATCGGAGCATCGCTTCCTCCAGCACACGGAATTCCCGCTTCGATCAATGTTTTCCAAGCATAGGAAGTAGCTAATCGTTGCTCTCCAATTCGCTTCACTACCCACGGAAAATCCCCTTGTACAAAGATAGGTTGTAAATCGAGGGAAATCTTCGCTTGTTTGATTCTTTCTACCATGGACAGTTGCAAAATTTGGGCATGGATCAGACGATGCCGAAGGGAATCTACACTGCCATATTTTCGCTGAAGTTGCTCAATGGTACGGATTACTTGGTCGGCTGCAGCATCACCGATCGCATGAACTGCAATGGGATACCCTCTCTTGGTGGCATGCTCTGCGAAGTGGAAGAGTTGATTATCTGTATGAATCGAGATCCCGTTTGTTGTTGGATTATCTGCATACGGCTCCTGTAACCAAGCAGTCCAACTTCCGAGTGACCCATCCGCAAATAATTTCATCGCCCCGAGACGGAACCATTCATCTCCATCCAGAAAATGTAATTCCAGATCTTCTAGTTGGTCAAAGTATGGCTGGTAAATGAGGTGATGTGTCCGGAGATAAGTTCCTTCGCGGCATAATTCGCGGTGAATCTGGATTAAGTCGGATACACTTTCGATAAAACGCAAATCCTCCGTATGTACGGCTGTGAGTCCGTATCGCAACGCCAACTCCATCGCTTGCCGTATCGTGGATTTCTTCTGCTCATAGGTTGGCTTCGGCTGTACTTGGTGAAAAGGGAGCGATGCCTCTTCATAAATTCTTCCGTTCCACCGTCCATCTACGTTTCGTCCATACGCTCCTTTTTCTGGCTCTTCTTGATGGGGACGAACTCCTGCTAACTCAGCTGCCCGCCCGTTAGCGAGGTAACTATGGAAGCAGACTCGACTAAGTAATACGGGTCTTCCTAGTGAGAATTCATCTAATTCTTCGAGACTAGGAAGTTCATCCAGCATCGATTCCTGCCATCCTTGCCCTACGATCCATCCATCGATAAGTAGACCCTCTGCTCTCTCGCGGATCAACCGAAGCAGCTCTTCCTTCGAACGAATCTCTCGAAGGTCGATCATCTGTAGCCTTTGCCCTACCAATGAAAGGTGCATATGGCTATCGACAAATCCAGGGTATATGTAGGCTCCTTTGCAGTCTATTCTCTTTACACCAGCTCCGTCGTATTTATAACGGATATCTTTCTTAGTCCCGACTGCGCTAATTTTTCCATTCTCTATATAGATGGCTTCGGCATGTGGGAAGTTAGGGTCGAGCGTGGTAATGATTCCGTTTTCTAGGATTATGCGTTCCATTTGTACCGGCTACCTCCTTTGAAATGTATGAAGCCTACTTCATCCTTCGTAGCAGTGGCAAGTGGTAAAACTTATAAAGAACGCGGGGACTACGATATCACCATATCAGCCAATGCCTTAGGCTGAACATGTTCTAAATAATAATCTTCTGCTGGCCAATATCGCCGCATGTACTTGGCATGTCTTTCTTCCAGATCCCCGATATACGTGTCTCGTTTCAATACACGATCATTGCGAGTAGTACGATCAACATCGATATAAACCACATAGTCGAAAAAAGAACGCCATTCTTCTCGTTGTAAGAAAATCCCTTCCACAATCACAACATTTTGTGGAGATAATGAAACATTTCGAATTACGTACTCGTCCAACTCTTTTTGGTAATATTCGAGCTGGATCAATTGTGAAGTGAACCCAAAAAGTTAGACATGAAGATTTAAGCAGCCTGTAGGGTATGTGTTCGGTATTGAACCGGACTCATGCCCTTTAGTTTTATCTTCAATCGTTTGTGGTTGTAATAGTGAATATAATCCTCTAGCTCCTGTTTGAAATGATCCATACTCACAAATGTGTGAAGATAAAGCAACTCACTTTTGAGCAAACCAAAAAAGTTTTCTATGACGGCATTATCCAAGCAATTTCCCTTACGGGACATGCTCTGTGTAATTTCTCTTTGTTTCAAGGAATGTTGGTACTTCTTCATTTGATAATGCCAGCCTTGATCGGAGTGGAGGAGAGGAGCTTCGCC
>NZ_FPJZ01000040.1 GCF_900119485.1 Thermoactinomyces sp. DSM 45891 | reverse complement strand
GGCGGCGGAGTCGTCGTAGCCTGTGGAACGACCGCATGTGCCGCAGCCGCTCCTGGTGCCGTAGCAGCCGCTTGGGGTACAGGAGTTGCAGGTGGAGGAGCCAAGAATCTGGGGCAAGATATTGGTGAATTGATTAATATGTTTTCTGGGAAAGGAAAAGGGACATCTATTCCTACTCCGGGGGATGTAACACCAGGAGGTAGGACATTTACTAAACACGCAGCTGAGAGAGCTAATCAAAGAGGATATTCGTCAAAAGATGTCGATGATATTATTGATGATTGGACCAACAAGGGGTATCAGCCGGGCGGGAGAACTGTCTATGGAAAACGAAAAAAAGATGGGTATCATGTTGTGGTCTTGGACTCTAGTGAGAACATAGTTAGTATTGTTGGTGGTGGAAAAGGAAGTAATACCTTACCAGATTGGAATGCTGTTCAGAAAATGATGAGAAATCAGGGGGGCTTTTCTGATTCTCCATGGTAATTATGCGTTAGTATAATTACATATTGAGTCATTTGTTATCAGTTTTGAACAAATGACTCAATGATTTTTAAATATGATTGAGGGGATGATGAAATTGAACATTACAATAGAGAATGGTCAATATATTTATATAAGTTTTCTGAAGAGAAATGGATTTGGTATTGTAGAAGATACATACCTCTCTGTTAACTGCTGTTTGTTATTTGATGATAAAAATAATTGGATTGGACTAGAGGTCAGTAATGAAAATTTTAATGGACCCATTCAACTTCCTCCATTAAAGGAGATTGAATTCCCAATGCATGAAGCTATTATTAATGAGTCAGGAAGGACTCTAGAAATATTATTTGATAAGGATTTACAAGTAGCTCGGAAGATCAAATATGCTTGTAATATTGATGTTATTTCAGAGCAGTTATACGGAATAGAAATACTTTTGTTGGATCAGGGTTCAATTGGCAATAGGGATATTGTTAAGCCTTTTGTGAGTAGTGATAGTTAAAAGATCCGGACGGTATGAATGGCTTGATTAGGAGTTGAAGATTATGTCAGTACAGGCATCCTTGGATTTTCAAGTGAGATATGGTGAAGGACAGAACAAAATGAACTTGTTTGATGCATTCATATCGAATGGCTGGCAATGGCACGATGAGGATAATGAAGTTTGCTTTTTACCAGTTGGAGATGATGACGACTATGACTGGCAATCGAAAGAGCTGAGCTTAACTCAATTACGAGAAATAATCAAACAGAAGATGATCAACAAAGACCCACATTAGAAGTTTATGATGGGAAAAAATCGTTTAAATTTAGGTATGATGACTGATGTGTGGTAGCTAGAAAAAGATTGATCGAGTTGTTAAAAATAAAGAGTCTGTTCTTTTTTACAGGCTCTTTTTAGGAGGTTATGATTTGTTAGATTATATTTGGTTGGATGAAAAGACACCTATTCTAAATCAATTGCCCAATAGATTTAAATTTGCGGCAATATTATTCCACCCGTTTATCAAAATGCCTTTTGAATGGGGAAAAGAAAGGAGTTCTGATGACGGAATATATCCTAGTAATGAAGAAATACTAGATTATGGATATCCGGTTACTTGGCAGGAGATTATGTCTGATAATGGGTTAACTTCACATGATGAAGTAGCACTAGCTCTAAAAACCTCTATTCATGCCTTAAGGAAAGAATATGCACGAGAAGATTTAGCGAGTAAGCTAAATTCAAATCTTAAGCCAGAGATTTATTACCCGACAGAAGATAATACATCTGTATTTATACTGGATAATTTTTTAAGATTATTTTCAGCAAAAGGGATTAAGGAGCTCTGCTTTTCAGATCCGCTTTTGGGGCGGAACGGAGTATTGAATATAAATGGTACGACCCCTTTGGACATCTGTGATTTAGCAGATAATGAATTGATTTTGACAGATATGGATATGAATTATGCTTTTATGAATTTGCATGATTCATTTACAACGCTTTTTTTCACGACAGATGAGGATATTAAGGGGTTTTTAAGATCAGCTAATTGTGAATTTATCGTATGCGATGGTCAAACAGGCGTAAACTGGTATTGGAATAGCCAGTCTCAGTAATAAAGGAAAGAAGTGGCTTCTTCGTATAGGGGAAGCCACTTATGTTGACATCGTTATGAGATCATGGTGGATATCTAAGAATGATTATATGTCGAAAAAGTAGACACAGTAGGACGGAAAATATTTCATGCAATTTTAATATAAAAAAGCTATCAAGAAAGCAACCCAGTCTGCTGTGAAATCGATTTCGCAGTTTTACCATGGAGCACGAGATCGAATCAACAGTAATATCTTCCCTCTGGGACTTGCAGATTTAAGTGATCCAAACGAGGAAAAAAGGAGTCTCTTATCACGTAGGAGCCGTGGCAGGTGATATCGTCTCCATGCTAGTAGGTGTATCTGCCACAGTAGGTGGAGGCGGTGAAGTCATTGTAGCCTGTGGAACGACAGCCTGTGCTGCATCCGCACCGGGTGCCGTAGCAGCCGCTTGGGGTACAGGAGTTGCAGGTGGTGGAGCGAAGAATCTGGGGCAAGATATTGGTGAATTGATTAGTATGTTTTCTAGAGGTGGAGGGGGATCTAGCAATCCAATCAATTTTAGCTCCGGACAACTTCAGAAGAAATTTAAGCATGCAAAAGATTTTGGTGTTGAAGGTAATTATAACAAAGCGAATGCAGCTAAATTTGAAGAGGCAATGCAAGCTCACATAAAAAATCCCGATACCCAAGTAATCCCGGGTACGTATCGTGGTAAGATGCCTGTAACTCACTATTTTAATCCGAATACAGGCTTGAATGTTATGTCTGATGCAGCTGGAAATTTCCATAGTGGTTGGGAGTTGGGTCAAAAGCAAATTGAATATCTTCTGAAAAACGGTAATGTCCAATAAGATGTGAAATTTTCGTGTAGTTTATTAAGGAGGTTGTTAGAGTCATGAAGGAATCTAAAATTACTATTGGTTTATCTCCAGAAGAAGCAATAGTATTCTACGACTGGATATGCCGCTTCAACGAGGAAGAGTATACTGAGTTTGAAGATCAAGCAGAGCAACGTGTGTTGTGGGACATTGAATCGATACTTGAGTCAAAGCTTGCTGCCCCATTAAATTCAAAATATGATGATCTACTTCAGGTGGCCCGATCAAAAATCCGTGATGAAATAGAAGGGTAAGTCATCAAGATCAAAAACGGTTGTTCTAGCATAGGACAACCGTTTTTGACTGGGTGGAGTCAAAAAAGTTTACAACAAGGTTAGAAAGTAAGGAAAACAGTCAAAAAGATTGTAAACAAGGCCAAGAGTTATGTCAAAAACGTGGTCAAGTCTGCCGTCAAGAAAATTGTAAACAATGTCAAGAAAGCAACCCAATCTGCCACCAAATCGGTTTCGCAGTTTATTA
>NZ_FPJZ01000012.1 GCF_900119485.1 Thermoactinomyces sp. DSM 45891 | reverse complement strand
TTCAAGGATGGACGCCCCTTTTTCTTTGGTTTAAGAGCGTCAATCCCTTGTGTTTCGTACAAATGCTGCCAAGTCCGTACGGTTTGAGGAGAAGGTATGTTGAAAACAGCGGCTGCTCTTCTAATGGACGCTCCTGTTTCGTTTATAAAATTAAGTACGTCCATTTTAAACTCGACAGAGTGATTTGTATATCTTTTCTGTAAAGCTTGGTAACCATGTTCTTGATATAGAGACACCCATTTCACTACATCCATTTCTCCTACTTGATACCGTTGAGCAATGGTTTTGTACGACTCGACGCCGTCGAGATAGGCTTGTACAGCTTTCAATTTTGTTTCTAATGAATATTTAGCCATAGAAAAAACACCTCCAACTATTGGATTTTAATTTCATGTCCAACAATTGGGGTGCAGTTCAAATGGAGACAGGCTCTTATTTTTGTATACGTTTCTGATCCCACTCAAAGGCAAATCCATCATGGGCAATGAGGGTCTGAGGAAAGACGGCCTGCGCTTCGGCGAGTAGTTGTTCAATCTCGTCAGGCTGATAACGAGAACTGATGTGGTTTAGAATTAACTGCTTCACGTTTGCCAGCTTGGCGATTGCGGCAGCCTGTGTACTGGTGGAGTGGAAGAAGTTCTGGGCAAGCTCTTCTTGTTCTGCACGAAATGTAGCTTCATGGATGAGGAGGTCTACACCATCTGCCAATTCATGAATGGCTGAGGTGAATCGGGTATCACCGATTACCGCCATATGAAGACCTTGTACTGGATCGGATAAGTAATCTGCACCGTTTAGCCATGTCCCATCTTCTAATTGAATTCTCTTCCCTTTCTTCAATTGTTGATAAAGGGGACCTGGCTGAATTCCTATCTGCTGTAGTTTATGTACTTGTAAGGCTCCTGATTGACTCTTTTCTTCGAATCGGAATCCGAAAGAAGGAACGCCGTGTTCTAATTGCCTTACGACATAGTGGAAGGAGTCATCGGACCAAGTCATACCTTCATAAATCTCGATGATCTCCAGAGGGTAATGAAGGTGAGTTTCGCTAATCTGTAGTGAAACATTTATCCATTCTTGTAATCCCTTTGGCGCATAGATACGTAGGGGTGATTTTCCGCCTTGAAAGGAGCGGCTACCGAGTAGCCCAGGTAATCCGTAGATATGATCGCCATGAAGGTGGGTAATGAAGATTTGATTAATTTTATTTAACTTGACTGGATGTTGAAGGATTTGGTGTTGTGTTGCTTCCCCGCAATCGATCAACCACGTCTGTCCGCCGTGTTGATACCACTGAATCGCTAATGATGACACATTTCGTTGCTTGGAAGGGATTCCTGCCCCCGTGCCTAAAAATTGAACCCGCATTTTTTTCCCTCCCTGTTCTCTATATTTTACACGTTTTTGTTATGTTGAAGTATCCATTCTACTGCTTCCGAAACAGATTGAATTTCGTGATTGGCGTAAGCCTTTACCTCCGGATTGGCATGTTTCATGACGAAGCTATACGGAATGAGTTCGAACATGGATATATCATTATAGGAGTCGCCTGCACAAGCTACGGAGTCTGGCTGGATTTGAAGATAGTCCAATAAATATGCTAAGGCGGTCCCTTTGGATACATGTTTTGGCATAAAGTCTACACAATGGACATCCGAAATATAGCTGTCTACCTCATCTGGAAAATGATACTGGATATGGCTTTGAAGGTCGTGTAATTGGTCTTCTGTGCCAAAGTAGCATAATTTGCTTGGTTGAAGTTGTTGACCAATCTCAATAAGTGCATCAGGATGTTCTTCAAACTTGATTTTTAATCCTTCTTCAATTTGTGGGATGCTGGGATGATTCCGGTTGGGTATGAGGATGCGGTCTTCGGTTGCAATAAATCCAAATAGATTTTTTTCCTCAGCAGACTCATAAATTCGCTTGGCTAAATCGCCTTCAAAGACAGTCGAACGAAGATGTACACCGTCTGGAGTACGCACATAAGCACCATTTTGGCTAATGCGATGGTATTTTGCTTCTAGGTTATTCATTACTTTGATTAGCTCGTGATCGCTCCGTCCAGATGCTAAACAGATCTTCACACCTGCTACCATTAGCTTTTCGAGTGCTAATTGATCTTCTGGGTTTATTTCTTTTTGGTCATTTAGTAAGGTATTGTCTAGGTCTGTTACAAAGAATTGAATCATCGTCGTATCGCTCATCTCTTGTGGATTTGTTATCTATATTCTTGCTAAAAGGAAACAAACTATTTATGAAACAAAATTATTGTTAATGAAAGAATAGATACGGTGATTCTATTGTAATGGGAATGAAACTTATACACAAACGTAGAGAAGATTTTGATCGCACGATCATATTTGTTCGTCAATATAAATACCTCTTAATCACGTTAAACTGACTGTGGAATACATATTGAGGTATGTTTTGTTTAATTTGTTCTTTTCGGTCAATTTGTTCACAAAGTTTTTTATTTTACCATTATATTTTTAAGTATTTAAAAATATTTATATAAAAAATAATATTTAGGTAGTATTATGAATGGGTAGTTTAATATACCTAAGGGGAAATGATAAATGAAAATGAAAATTGCTTCTCTCGTTTCAACTGCTGTGGTTGCATTAAGTACTTCTGTTGTATTTGCTCATGGAGAACGCGTACAAGAGGTTAATCTTTCTGAGGTTCAATCCAGTGCAACATCAAAGTATGTTACTGTACTCAGCAACCAAAATCGACAATTGACCGTAATGATCAATAATCAATCTCAGGGCCATGAAGAAATTCAATATAATGTCCTCAAGGCAGATGGTCTAGGGAATACGAAAGTGGTTGCTAATGGTTATATTGCTCCCAATGGAAATAAGACTTTTTCTAAGCGCTTTGAAAAAGGTGATTATTCTTTGCAGTTGATTTGTCAAACGCAGCTTGGATGTAACGCTACTGGATCTATTGGATTTTTTGGAGAATAGTATATTTGCTTCATTCAATCTTGGAGAAATAAAGAAGATCAGGATACCTTGCCTGATCTTTCTTTACTTTATCTAAAATGTAATCATGAGGATTATGTGGGATAACTGTTTTTAGGCTCTGGTGGAGTAATAAGCGATCTATTTCAAACACATGCCTGATAGCGCGTAGCTATCAGGCATGTGTTTTTTGTTATATATGAAATTATTACAGCCTAAGTATTGTCTGCTTCTAAAACGGTTTCTAATTTCTCGTTTAAGATCCATTCTTTCTTTCTAATCTCACGAATGGTTTCACGGACACTGGAATTTATGAGAAGTAAATCCGAAATTGATGGTTGTACTGGGGGAGTAAACCCGGGTAGGGTTCCTAAGACGTACTGAAGTTTTTCGCCCTCCGCATTAATAATGTGGCTTAGGCCTAATTCTTCAAGTGCAATCGAAGACAAGAGTAAGTTGATTGCGTCATCTCTGGTAATGGTAATATTCGGGGAAATATTAGGGATATTCGCTTGAGACATGTTCATTCCTCCTGATTAGATGCTTATTTTCTACTATGTGTATGCCCGTAGGCTGGGTATGGTCCCAGAAAGGAGTGGGGAGACTGGCCCAATTAAAAGGCATTTGTCTAATAGAGTGGAGATACCAAGGAATTTAGCCTGTAGTTAGGATATCTGCCCAGTAGCGCATATCAAACATGATGATTTACGTATGATTCGCTATCATTTTTGTCAAAATGAGAATAGATAATAGGATGACTTGCTAACAAAGACTTAACCTTTTTGATGTGATTGTTTAATGCAGGTCCGTTATAGTAAAGAAACAAGGTAAAAGGAGTGAGCTTAGATGGGTATATTGTTTACCTTCTTATTTTGCGTGGTTACCCTCATCCTGCTCGTAGTAGGATTTCTATTTTATAAAATGTCGCAAATGCCGAATCCACCTTATCAAGTACCGCCTAAGCGAATCGACCCAACTCAGTGGGATCAAGAGCGTGTGACGGTTGGATGGATTGGTCATTCTACGGTACTAATTCAGTTTTATGGGATTCGAATCATAACGGACCCTGTTTTAACGGAGCGGATTGGGATCCCTCTAGGTTGGGGAGATAATTGGAAGATGGGGCCTAGGCGTCATACAAGTCCTGCGATAGATGTAGAGAGCATCGGGACTGTCGATGTGGTGCTTATGTCGCATGCACATATGGATCACCTGGATCTGTCATCATTACGAAAAGTTGTTACTCCTGAAACGGTAATTATTGCAGCTTCCGGCATATCTCGCTTACTTCAAAAGCTAGGGGCAAAGGAAGTTCGAGAATTAGATGGGGAATGGGATAACATGGTTCTGTCTAATGGCCTTGTGATCCAAGCAATTCCTGTAGTTCATTGGGGGAAGAGATATCCATGGAGTCGGAATCAGGGGTATACGGGATTTCTTCTTAGTTATCGAGATAAGAAGATATTTTATCCGGGTGATACAGCTTATACAGATGTATGTAAGGAGTTACCGAGATGGGGCGAAATCGACCTCGCCTTTATGCCGATTGGGGCTTATGAGCCAGCATCGTTTCAAGTAAATCATTGTACACCAGAACAAGCGTGGAAGATGTTTGTCGACTCAGGTGCGAAGAAGCTAGTTCCGATTCATTGGAATACGTTTGTCTTATCGTTTGAACCAGTAGAGGAGCCTCTCGAACGATTGTTAGATGCTGCGCAGGCTAGTAAGAAGGAGGATTGTGTGGTGATTCGCGAGTTAGGTGAAATGTATGTGTTAGATGAGATGGAGACTGGGCGTGTTTTGCGTTCTAGTTCAGAGCAAGTTTCATCATGATTGGCGAGAATCAGGTTTACTTGATCTCGCCTAAATAGATAGGGGAATGGGAGTCTCCGTTGTGAAATGCTAGAATACGTTTTCTGAGTCCAATTGGGAATAATGGATGGTTCTCTAAATCGTCTATGGGTAGCCATGAAACGCCTATTTGTTTGTAGTCCATAGTTAAAATAGGAGAGCCTGTCTGGCTGGACATGGGAGTGCCTATATACATAAATTCAACTCGATGAACATCAGGGTCCATAAAGCACTCCCGTACGAATAGGAGATCGCCAATCTTGATTTTGACCCCAGTCTCTTCAAGGCACTCTCGTATCAAAGTTTGATCTAGGGTTTCTCCAGCACGCTGTCCTCCACCTGGAAGTAGGTGATAGATCCCGTCTTGATCTTCATAGGTTGTGACTAGCAGCGATTCTTTGTAAATGAGGACGACTTTAACCGAGTTTCTGATTTTAATAGGGAGCACTCCTTTCACTTTGGGAATGGGTAACAAAAGAGAGCTATCCCAAGTAATGCATGTTACTTGGGATAGCTTCTGTTCCTTTACAGTGCAATGTTATGAATTAAGATTTTCGCCATTGGTTTTGATTACTTGTTTGTACCAGTAGAAACTTTTCTTACGAACTCTTTTTAGGGTACCGTTTCCACTATTGTCTCGATCAACGTAGATGTAGCCGTATCGTTTCTTCATCTCACCTGTGGAGGCACTGACGATATCAATGGGTCCCCAGCTAGTGTAGCCGATAATATTTACGCCGTCTTTTATCGCTTCGGCCATTTCTTTGATGTGAGATTGTAGGTAGTTGATCCGATAATCATCGTGTATTTCCCCCTCAGGGGTTACTTCGTCTATGGCTCCTAAACCATTCTCGACTACGAATAATGGCTTTTGATAGCGATCATACAGTTGATTGGCCGTGATCCGTAGGCCTTTGGAGTCGATGATCCATCCCCATTCAGATTTTTCTAAGTAAGGGTTGTCAATCGAGGTAAAAATATTACCACCCGTGGTGTTTTTATGGATTTCTGGGTCGGTGCTCGTTACTTGACTAGAGTAGTAGCTAAATCCGATATAATCCACTGTATGTTTCTTTAACATTTCCTCATCACCTTCTTCCATCTCAATCGTTATCTGATGGTCTTGGAAGAAACGCTTCGCATACCCAGGATATTCCCCTCTTGACTGGATGTCGATGAAGAAGAAGGATTCACGATCTTTTTCCATCGCATGGAATACATCGTCTGGATTGCAGGAATACGGATAAACCGTTCCAGCAGCGAGCATGCACCCGATCTGGGCCCCGTGAATGGTTTCGTGGCATGCTTTTACAGCTAATGCGCTTGCTACGAGCTGATGGTGCGCGGCTTGGTATTGAATCTGTGTTCGATTTTCTCCCTCTTGAAATACTAGGCCCGCACCGAGGAATGGTGCATGTAGGAGCATGTTTATCTCGTTGAAGGTCATCCAGTATTTTACTTTCTCTTTGTAGCGGGTAAAGAGGGTCTTCGAATAAGTTTCAAAGAGATAGACCAGCTTCCGATCTCTCCAACCTCCGTATGTTTCTACAAGGTGAATCGGTACATCAAAATGGGCAAGAGTGACGATCGGTTCGATGCCGTGATGCAGGAGTTCATCGAATAATTGATCATAAAATCGTAAGCCACCTTCATTTGGCTTCTCATCATTGCCATTTGGAAAAATACGTGCCCAAGAGATGGAGATGCGAAGTGCTTTAAAGCCCATTTCTGCAAAAAGAGCGATATCTTCTTTATATTGGTGATAGAAATCGATTGCATCGTGAGATGGATAAAACTCTCCCGGCTCAGGTGTGAAAGACTTTAGTCCGCCATCCATAATAGGCCAACGTTTTTCACCAGTAGGGAGAAGGTCAACGATGGTTAGGCCTTTTCCATCCGCTAGATATGCCCCATCGGCTTGATTGGCCGCAATGGCTCCACCCCATAGGAATCCTTTTGGAAAACGATTCATGTTATCTTCTCTCCCATCTCATCAAATGATCACCCACATGAACCCGTTGTTCATTGATTGTTGTGATAGTGAATTGATCTTGATTCGAAATCACGATTGGAGTTGTCAAAGCAAACCCTGCTTTTCTAATCTCTTCTATGTCAAAATCAATTAATGGTTGTCCCGCCTCGACACGCGAATCTTGCTTAACATGAGGAGTGAAAAACGCACCGTTCAACTGTACTGTGTCCATTCCAATATGGATTAAGATTTCTGCCCCATCGTCTGTAGTAATCCCGATTGCATGATGAGTAGGAAAGAGAGCGGAAACGGTGCCAGATACCGGTGCAAATAGCTTGCCTTCTGAAGGTTCAATAGCAACTCCTTTGCCGAGAGCACCTGATGCAAAGGCGGCATCTTTTATATTTGATAGAAGTTTTACTTCGCCGTTTAGAGGACTAAATAGCTCTAATCCAGAAGTTTTTTTATCTTTCTCTTCATTCTTGCCTTCCTCATTTTTCGTAGTTTCCTTAAAACCGAGCAAAGAAGTAAGGATAAATCCAAGGATAAAGGCAACGGTCATGGCAATGATAGCGCCCCAAAATCCTGCCGTAATCCCATCTTTCGGACTAACGTAGACGGGAAGTTCAAAGATCCCAAGACCTCCCACCATGTAGTTGACGGAGCCAAATACACCCGAAATCGCTCCGCCTATACCAGCCGCAATACAACTGATGATAAATGGCTTTTTCAAAGGAAGTGTAATTCCATAAATGGCAGGCTCAGTTACCCCGAAAACCCCTGAAATAAAGGCTGGAATCCCGAGGGTCTTGATCTTTTTATCTGATGTTTTAAGCCAGACTGCGAGTACAACACCAATTTGCGCAAAGGCTGCACTAAAGGCCAAGGGCTGGATTGGGTCCATATGATTCACCGCAATGTTATTCATGCCAATTGGAATAATGCCCCAATGAAGACCGAAAATGACAAAGACCTGCCAGAAGCCACCAAGGAGTAAACCGGCGACGAGAGGGCTTAAGTGATAAACCCAGAGTGTGGCTTGTCCTAATAGCTGACCTCCCCACGTAGTAATCGGTCCTATAATCAGGAAGGTAAGGGGCACCACGATTAGTAATGTTAAAAAGGGAACTAAGAATGCTTTTACTACATCAGGAATAACTCTGTTCAGCCCTTTTTCTACCTTTGCTCCAAAAGAAGCGGCAAAGATAATTGGGATCACGGACGATGCATAGCTCATTAAAATCACAGGAATGCCTAAGAATGTAATATGAATAGGCGATTCAAACATCATTCCAGTAAATAAGGTATAAAGTGGCTTACCCCCTGATATACCGGATAGAGCTGGATAAACCAGCGCCGCTCCAATCGCCATCCCTATAAAAGGATTGCCCCCAAATTTTTTACTTACTGTATAGCCAAGAAAGATGGGGAAGAAATAAAAGAGTGAATCCCCAACAGCGTTTAATATCTGGTACGTTCCTGACTCACGTGTGAACCATTCCAGTGTTACAAATAATTCATTAAATCCTTTGATCATCCCCGTAGCTGCTAAAACACCGAGAATGGGTGTGAAAATGCTAGAGAAAATATCAATAATGCGATTAAAGAGGCCCTGTTTTTTTTCGCCCTCCTTCGTATTCACAGGAGTTTGAGCGTCTAATCCTCCTACGTATACTACAGCTTTGTATACATCAGGTACATGGTTTCCGATGACGACTTGATACTGGCCACCGCTTTGCATAACCGTGATCACGCCATCCATGCTTTTTAGTACCTCCGCATTCGCTTTACTCTCATCTTTCAACTGAAAGCGTAAACGAGTTACACAATGAGCTAAACTGTTAACGTTTTCTTTGCCACCAACATTTTGTAAAATGTCTTTTGCTAGTTGATCATATTTCATTGTTAGTCTCCTTATTTAATATTTAGCTGTACTAATATTTAGTTCAACTATATATGTAGATGAAATCGGTTTCAATAAACAAATATTAGTTTTTATAATAAATGAACCACTTTGTTTATGTAATATATTATTTATTAGTATGTAAGTATTTATTAATGGTTTGATTATGTTTTTCGTTTTCATCTAATTGCTATATAAGGGGAAAAATAATATTTACTCTCGTCCAATCCCTTAAAATTCGCTATGATGATAACAACGAAAGCGAATAGGTGGATGAAGATGAAGTTAATAGAAAAAGCTGAGAGATTGCTACAAGATCTATATGGCTATCCTACCTTTAGAGACGGACAAGAACAGATGATCAACCAAATCCTAGAGGGACAACCTTCCCTCGGGATTATGCCTACTGGTGGCGGAAAATCACTCTGTTATCAAATACCAGCGTTGTTACTTGATGGAATTACATTAGTCATCTCTCCCTTGATCTCACTGATGAAGGATCAGGTAGATGCTCTTAACCAATTAGGTATTCCAGCTACTTATTTAAATAGCACGGTTGATTATGTTGAGATGGAGCAACGGATGCGAGAAATCTACTCAGGGAAAATAAAACTCGTATATCTTGCTCCTGAGAGATTGGAAATGGAATCCTTTGTACAGATGCTGCAAAAGGTACCTGTATCCCTTGTAATAGTCGATGAAGCTCACTGTATCTCGCAATGGGGACATGATTTTCGTCCTAGCTATCTAAGTATAGGTACGATGATTCAACAACTACCAAATGCACCGATTGTCTCAGCGTTAACTGCGACCGCAACAGCACAAGTGCGCCAAGATATCCAAGAGATCCTACAAATCCCTGTAGAAAACACAGTACTAACTAGCTTCCAGCGTTCGAATTTACGTTTTTCTGTCCTGCATGATCAAGATAAAGTCTCCTTTATCGAAAGTTATCTCAAGCGATACCCGAAACAATCTGGCATCATTTATTGCTCTACACGTAAGGATGTAGATGCGCTCTATCAACACTTAGGGGAATGCGGATACTCTGTGGGGCGCTATCATGCGGGAATGACAGAAGGGCAACGAGCACAGTCCCAAGAAGCATTTTCTTATGATCGACTTTCCGTTATCGTAGCAACAAATGCCTTTGGGATGGGAATCAATAAACATAACGTACGATACGTTATACACTACAATTTGCCTAAAAATATCGAGAACTACTACCAAGAAGCAGGACGTGCAGGACGTGATGGGGAAGAGAGCGAGTGTATCTTGTTATATCAAGGACAAGATGTAAGAACCCAGCGATATTTAATCGATCAGTCCGAAATGAACGAGGAGCGTAAGAAGCTAGAGTCTAGTAAGCTTCATGCGATGTACCAATATTGTTTTACACAATCCTGTTTGCAAAACACCATTATCCAGTACTTCGATGATCCGGCTGAAGAAGCATGTGGCAAGTGTCATAACTGCTTGGCTCAAATGGAGACAAGTCTGCAAGACTTTACTGTAGAAGCTCAGAAGCTATTCTCCTGTATCCGTCGTATGAAGGAACGTTTTGGCCTCTCTATGATTGCGAAAGTGCTAAAAGGTTCTAAATCGAAAAGAGTGCTAGAACTCGCGTTTAATCGACTCCCTACATATGGGATTTTACGAGACTATACGGAAAAAGAGATACAACTATTAGCCCTTACGTTGCAAGCAGAAGGGTATATCAAAACCTATAACTCTGCTACAAGTTCCCTACCGCTCATTAAATTGACTGAAAAAGCGGCCCAAGTGCTAAAAGGGGAGCTAAATGTCTACCTTCGTCCGCTTCGAACTGCTGTGATACCAGAGGAGAGACAACTGCGAACGAAGCGTTCTACCTTATTTGATCGCTTAGATGATCTTCGCAGAGTCTTTTCAAATGAAGAACAACTCCCTCCATATATGATTTTATCCGATTCAACCTTGCGTACTATGGCAGATCGGATTCCATTAAATGAAAAGGAACTTCTTTCTATGGTCGGTATGACACAGCATAAAGTCGCCAAATACGGGGCTAGAATTCTAGAAATCACATCCACCTTTGCTGATGAACGTGAGCAGAAAATCCAATCGAAAGCATCAATGCGAAAAGATACAAACCAAAGCCACCTTATCACCTTTGACTTCTTTCAATCCGGTAAATCAATTAAAGAAATTGCTTCCTCCCGGAACATGTCCAATAAAACAATCGAAGATCACCTCGTTCGATGTCACAGCGAAGGCTACGACATTCCTTGGGATACCATTATTCCTGAGGAGTACCAAGAAGCCATCCTACAAGCAGTCCAAGAATTAGGCGCATCTAAACTAAAGCCACTCAAAGAAGCCTTGCCAGCCGAAGTGACCTATTTTCAGATTAAGGCGGTTATTGCGAGAGAGCAGGTAGCGGTTAGTTCGATAAATGAGTGAATGAAAAGGGCTAGTTTTTACTAGCTCTTTTTTGTGTTTGTTGGAGAGTTGTGTAGTTAGATGATGGTATATAAAGATTCCTCACCAGAGCTAATAGAAGGTTTATACATGGACTTTGACTAATTCATGAGTGAAATTATTAGATCGTAAAACAGAGGCCGTATACAACCCTTATATTAGCCATTTTTTAACCACTGTCTTACCTCCTCTTACGTATATACCTATACTCACTAAGCATCAAAAAGGAAGATTGCTAATTCTTGATAACATACTATAAAATTATTGGAATGTAGAAATATACTATATCTATACACAAGAGGAGGGACTATGAAGAAGTTATATTTCTTTATAGCAGTTACTTTATGAAAAACAAAAAAACAATGAAGCTTAAAATTAACATCAAAACATTCTCGAAAATAATACTGATTATGTTTGTTCTCTTAATCGGGTTTGGATTTATAGGCCAAGGGGTTACATACGCAGAATTCATTGATAATACTCCAATAAATGGAGAGTTTAACCAACAAATCGCAAACACATCTACAACTACTGAGGATGGCTGGTGGGAGGATACCAAGGACTGGTTTAGTGATACTTTCAACGATGTGACTGACTGGTGTAGTGAAACGTGGGACTCTATATGGACATCGATTAAGGACTTCTCACTAGGTGTCTGGGATTACATTATGGAAAACAAAGTGCTTAGTGTAATCGTCCTTACTATACTTGGGATTTTAGCTACAATAGCAGGCATCTTTATAGGTATTCCCTTGCTTGTAGCTGGTGGTGTTGGTTCATTAGCAGGCATGGGGATTATGGGACTTGTTTCATGGCTAGGCAGTGACAACGGTTTCATGAGCGATGGAATGTTGAAGGATATGATTATAGGTGGCCTAGGCGGTATATTATCTGCCCCATTAGGTGAATGGATTGCAGGTTCTAAGTTGGCCACTTGGATTGCCTCGAAGATCAACATTTCTTGGTTACAAAGTGCATTCCCTCGCATCTTTGGTGGCTCTGTTGCAGCAGGAGCAGACCAAGGTATCATGGACTTTCTAAGTAGTGGGAAGTTCAACTGGAAGAATCTATTAGTGGCTATGGCTATGGCTTTGGGTGGCAGTGTGGTGGGTGGTGGTGCTTACATAACCAGTCATGCTGACGATATTGTTAAGGGAATTAACAGTATAGACATATCCTTTGCAACTGAGTTATTTGCAGATGGTACGGCTACAGCTCCAAAGACCATAGGAGATACAGATTTAGGTCAATGGTTACAGAAGTTTGCTAGTGGTACCGGAGGGAGGGATTCAAAAGTTCGATGTTTTTTCTGGTAAATCCACCTCCAAAATGTCTGATTATGAGCGCTGGTTTGAATACGCACCGCAAGCATATGAACAAATAAGAAGATCGACAAATGATATTCCTAAAATTGCGGAGAACATAGGATGGCCTGAGCATAGGATTCAAAAAATCAAAGATCATGTATTTAACAAAAATCATAAATTACGTGACGGAACATTTGGTAAATTTGATCCTGATCCAGATATAGCAGATGCATGGGGAAGATTAACAAGTGGGTCATACCGTATGGAGGATGTTAATTTACTTAATCATGAGCTCTATGAGTCGTGGGCAGAAGGATTGTACAAATTTGATTATGACAAGGCGCATAGTTGGACAATAGACAAAGCCAAAAAACCTTGGAACCCATGATATAGTAGATTTAAAAACCCAGACTCTTTGATGGTCACAAAAGTAGGGATGAGAAGAAATGAAAAGAGATTTAAATATAATTCAAATGGACAGTGGTAACTTTTTAGTACGCTATATAGTAACGGGACCAATGGGCGAGATAGAATTCTTGATCGAGATATTATCAAACGATCGAAAAAAACTTGCCATGGTGATACATTCTACAGATATTCTATCTAGGGAAGAGGTGTTACCTGTTTCTTTAACTATTTATAACTCAAGGAAATCTAGCTTATCAGGCAGCTATGATATTCATATCTTGCTTCCAAAAGATGCAACAAATGTAGATGCGGAAACCATTTATTCTAGGTTGGAAAGCATGTATGGCTCTTTTCTAGAGTAAGTAAAGGATGTATGTTATGTATTGGGAAAATAAAGGAATGGTTTTGCCAGCTATGCACTCTAATATATGAGGATGTTCTGACTAGATATATTCTTACTCTTCCATTAATTTTGGTTGTAGTGTTATCTGGATTTGCTTTAGTTCAACTTATTAGGGTTCTTACTTTGGCGATCGATTTTGAAGAAAAAAGCGAAAAAAGTACTCTCAAAAATTAATGCAAAAGCCCTTATGGTAGGATCCATAGGGGCTTTATCCGTGTTGTTACTTTATTTATTTCCTTTTGGCTATCGCGGATATAAACAGATATCCTGATTTTGTTATATAGTTTTTTGTGATTTTATCATATACACAATGTATATATTGTGTTATAATTATTGATTTGACAATTTCAAAAAAATGCGTTATCCTGAGTACATAGAGGTGAGGATATGTTTCAAGTCGGTGATCGATGTGTGTATCCATTGCATGGCGTATTCAGTGTAGAAGCAATTGAGGAGCGGGAGTTTTTAGAGGAGAGCCAACTGTATTACATTCTAGAGGAGACGGCTCAATCACTTAATGGAATGTGCCTTATGATTCCCTTCAAGATGAAAAGTGAGAAAAAGGTTCGTCCAATTGTAGATACAGAGACGATGAAACATGTGTTACTGACTCTTTTTAGCCATGAAACAGACCAATCCATTTCCTGGCGTGAAAGATGTCGTATTAATACAGATAAAATGGGAAGTGGAGACATTTACCAAGAAACGGAAGTTATTCGTGATTTAACTCGATTAAATGAAATTAAAAAATTAGGGATGGCTGAAAAGGATATGCTTCAAAAGGCCATACACACTCTGATGAGTGAACTTTCTTTAGTCAACAACATAAATGAAGAACAGGCAAGGGACCTTCTTAGACGTACGATACCAAACATGTAAGATCCTATTTATATTTCTAGTAACTAAAAAGAGAAGATATTCTCTGCTATAGAACGAATGATTCTCTCTTGATGATACTCCAATTAAAGAGCGATTTCCCGGAGAGGAATCTATTTTGACATAGAAACTGGTCGGAATTAAATGAAAGAGAGCTGCTGATTTACAAGTAGCTCTCTTTGTCCTATGTATCCGAATGAACAAAAGAAAAAGTCTCTGTATTGTGTTCGTAAAATAATCAGGCTGTCTCCAAAACTCATCAGCTTGTACACTCATATTTATTTTGAATTTTAGGGGCCTAAAAGTAAGGTTCCAATAGGAATCATTAGTACTATGCTAATGGTTAGAATGACGTTTCCAACAATCCCAAAGATAGAAAAGCGATTTCTCTTCTTTCTTCCTATTTCACCTAATGCTATTCCTATTGGATTAACTATCAATGTAAATAGGTACAATGGAATTCCTTCGTCGAAGCTATAGTTAAGACTGGGGATTGTAAAAAAAAGCACCCATAGTATCATTCCTACGATAATCAAAATAATGGATAGAACGCTCCATATGCCCCAGTATGATTCATGATCCTTCTTTTGGCTCAATCTTCATCACACTTCTCTCTAGTCCATAGTGGCAAACTCATAGATACTGTTCTTATGTGAAAGCCCATTTGTTCATAAAGTTTAATAGCTTTACGGTTCTTGATACAGAAGAGTATAATACAAACTTCTGTAAAACAATATCTCTTTACTATCTGATAAAATAGATAAGTATATAATTATTTAAATTCAAGAGAGGTGTATGGAATGGATCGAAAAAATAAAAGATAAATATTTTTTGCAAGGACTTGAAACAGTTTTCAATTTTGAACATAATAAGGAAGATTGGCCTTTTTCGTGAGCTTTTTATAAAAAATAGTGAAAAAGGTTAATAGTTCTTGATTGAAAGAACACAAATACAACAAAGAGTTTCGGGGGAGATATTTTGAGAAAGAAGCTAGCACTTACTGCACTTACACTAACATTATCTTTAGGCCTAACTGTTCCATCGTACGCAACGGATACGAATCCACCGCCGCCACCACCACCAGGCGGAGAAGTTACACCGCCACCACCAAATCCTGAGCCAGAGCCAAAGCCAGAGCCAAAACCTGAGCCGAAGCCAGAACCAAAACCTGAGCCGAAGCCAGAACCAAAACCTGAGCCAAAGCCGGAACCAAAACCTGAGCCGAAGCCAGAACCAAAACCTGAGCCAAAGCCGGAACCAAAACCTGAGCCGAAGCCAGAACCGGCCAAATCTACTAATCCCACTGTGCCTTCGAAAGTAGCTGCTGCTCCAGTTAGCGGCGCAAAACAAGGGCCTGTAGCATCTCTTGGGGCACCAGCAGTTGATAGAGCAACGGTGGTTGCAGTAGCAGATACAAATGTCAATGAAACTACCGTTGCACAAACAACAAATAATGATGAAGCAACAACCACTACTGAAACAACTACGAACGAATCAGAAAAGGCTTACACAGTGGTAAAAGGCGATTGCCTATGGGATATCGCGAAAAAGCATCTTGGTGATGGAAACAAATGGACAGAGATTTGGGAATTAAATAAAGATATGTTAGTAAAACGCGACTCACGCAATTTGAAAGATCTTGGTCATTGGATTTATCCTGGACAAGAGCTAAAAATGCCAGAGTTGAAAAAGTAATGTGTAGTGAAAGGGGATGAGTTTTTTTTCATTCCCTTTTTTTCTTTCATAAGAATGAGGAGGATCGGATTTGATTAGAAAAAACGGTGATCATCCAAGAGAATATAAGGTTATTAAAGGAATGAGATCAAAGAAGATTTTAATTTGGGGATTGCTGACCATCAATGTGGTGGCTCTTCCAGTTGGTTTTTTTTATCTTAAAGATAAAATGGTAGTTGTTGGAGGTGCTGAGCAGGAGTCTCCTGTGATGAGCCAGACTGCAAGGGCTTTTGCCGAGGACTTTGTTTCTACATATTTTAGTCTGCATCAGGGATTTGAGGATCATCGGGCCGAAAGCTTAAGGCCCTTTTTGATGAAGGGACTGGACAAACAAGCAGGTTTAGAGTCGATTGAGGTAAATCTCTCTACAGGGAAAGTTCGGGTATGGAAAGTAGAGAAGAAAAGCCCAAACAGAGCTACTATGATGGTGCAAGCAGAGGTGTACATACGGGATAAAAGTGATAAGGTTCTGTCGATGGACAAACGATTCCTCGCAGTTCCGATTGAGAGTATTGGGAACGGCCTGTTTGTCGTGTCAGAGATCCCTTACTATGTCAGCGCACCCAGTGCACCCAATGTCACGTTGAAGGAAGAGACTCTAGCTAATAAAGTGGATAGCTCTACTAAAAAAGAGATAGAAACCTACTTAAACACATTTTTCCAAGACTATGTTTCTGATAATATAGATAAACTTTCCAACTATACAAAATCAGACTCTAAACGGATTGAAGGTATGAATGGTGTGTTGGAGTTTGTTAAGATAAAAGAGTTGGAAGTATATAAAGAGAAACAAGTTGTGGTAAAAGCGAAAGCTCAGTTTAAGGAAAAGGAAGAAACCAAAACCAGCGGGGTCTATACTTACCCGTATACGATCAAGTTGGAGAAAAATGGGGACCGTTGGCTTATTGTCAGCATGGAAACTAAGTAGTTTATGAGGTAGATAGTATGAAAAAGGTATCTGTAAGTCATGGGATTGCGAAAGTGGAAAATGGAAAGCTAGCCAATCAACCTCGTGGGTCGACTTCTTCTCGAACTGTCCGGTTCGGAACCGTTGTTACCTGTCGTGATTCCCCACGAAAGGAGAGGGACCATGAGACCCCTTCGCATTGAGTTTCCCACCCGTCACATTGAAGGAAATCTCACGTTTGGTCAGGATGGATCTGTGTGGGCGTATTATGAAATCAAGAGAGCGGAGCATGAAAGCAAGCAAATGCATGCTCGATTTCAAGATGCTCACCTCTCCGAAGAATATCACTACATTCAAGTACCATGTTATACAAATAGACAAGCAAATAGCGAGCTTAAATGGTTTTCATTTGAAGAAGAAACGAGCATTCATTCTGATCAACCTCCTCAACTGATCAGTGAGATTACTAACTCTTATACTGAGATCAGGGTTTTTATTGGATTTCGATTACGAAAGCCGAATCAAAGACAACTTAAAAACCATTTGCGTCGTCGATGGAAACACAAGATCCGAGATTTCATCCGCTATCTCTACTCTGTTACTGGGATTGCAGAGGGAGAGATTTTAGAGGAAGAGCTATTTGAGTATACAGGACAAGAAGAGCTGTTGTTCCAATCATTACGTGGGTTTATGAGTATACATAGACTGAGTACTTATGATCTTAAATGGTATATTCGTCAACATGTTTATCAGGATCATAAGCTTCCCCTATCAAATGAAAAAGGAAGACTAGTGACTGAGTTGGGAATAAGTACTCTTACTCTAGATGATAGTGAAATTGAGATCCATCCGCATCACATAAGGACTGTACATGTGGAAGAGGCGACTGGTGAAGTCAGAGAAGTCTATACCTCCTACTTGTATGCAGTCTATTTTCCTGAGGACCTTCAATTCCCAGGTAAATCTGAATGGGCGTACCTGACGAACATCTTTGATTTTCCTGTATCCATATCAGCGAGGAAGGAAATGGATAGCTTGGAGGATGTGCATTTCATGACAGTTGTATTTGGAGTATCTGCTAAAAATGAAGATATTCTTGCTGAACGAGTCAATAAAATCGTCTCAGAGTATCGTCAATATGAGATTGAAGTACAACTTTGCCCTGATAATCAGTTTGTTGGATATAGTGACTTTCTGCCGTGTGGTGAACAGTATGAAAGGTCCGTTTCGTTGATTAGTAGAATTCATTCTACTCCTATACAAATTGAGAACTCATCTGATTTCCTTTGGTGATGTACAGAGGTGTTATATGTATGTATGAAAGGAAAAAAGAGGAATGTTACTTTAGACCTAGTTGGAAATATTGACAATAAATAGAATGTTCGTCTATGCTAAAAGCAGGGTCCTATAATCCCCTGCTTTTTTATTGTGCGTATATCGTGTGGATTGCATAGGTTATCGGTTTCTCTTATGGATCAAGGGAGGCAAAAATGTGGATTCACTAGGGTTGGAAGAAGAATTTGTGAAACGAGTGCAAAGTGGAGCCAAGATTGAATCCAATGATTGGATGCCGGATGGTTACCGACACTTGTTGATTAAATTGATTCATATGCATGCAGTGAGTGAGATTATGGGTGTTTATCCTGAAAAGGAATGGGTGCCGAAAGCACCGAGTTTACGGCGGAAGCTCGCTTTGATGGCTAAGGTTCAAGATGAGATGGGCCATGGACAGTTATTGCTCCGTATCGTAGAGGATTTGGCCGCCCCTTATGGAAAAGGGCGTGAAGAGCTATTAGATGATTTAGTAGAAGGAAAGGTTAAATTTCACAATGTTTTTCATATGGAAGCGAGAACGTGGGCGGATGCTGGCTTAATTGGCTGGCTGATTGATGGAGCCGCCATTATTAATCAGGCATCTCTGCTTTCTACTTCGTATGCCCCGTATGCCCGTATATTGAAGCGCATCTGTGCAGAAGAGAGTTTTCATATGCAGCATGGTGAAAACGTAATCTTAAGTATAGCGATGGGAACGGAGAAGCAACGTAAAATGTTGCAAGATTCCCTTAATTATTGGTGGTATTCTCTCCTCTTTTTCTTCGGACCTCTAGAAATAACTCCAGCCGCTCGGAAAATGTTGCATTATCGCATTCGAACCAAAACAAACGAAGAACTGCGACAAAAATTTCTAGCAAAATATATTCCTCGGATCTGGTCGCTCGGCCTTACGATCCCTGACCCCACACTACACTATGATTCCAAGTTAGAACGTTGGCATTATGCCGAACCAGAATGGGAAACATTTCAACGAATCGTCTCAGAAAATAAAGGGCCGAAATCGCAAGAGAGAATTGCCTTACGACGCATTGCCCAGGATCAGCATAAATGGGTGCGTCTCGCCATGACAATGGGAATATGACGTTGTTTCATGGGAGAGGGGAGTTTGAGTGCGATGGAAAAGGAAATGCAAACGGAACCTTCTTACATTTATGAAGTATTTGTCCAAAGAGATCATCTAGACCCTATGATGCATGTAGGAAGTTTACTAGCGCCCACAGATGAACTGGCTCTTCAGTTAGCAAGGGAAAATTTTACCCGTCGGGAACAGATTATTCAGATTTGGGTGGTGCAACGAACGCACGTTCACTCTTCAGCAGAAGCTGATTTCCATGCGAGAGAGATGGATCGATCATATCGTGAAGTTTCGGGTTATACGGAAAACGGTCGTTTGTGGCGAATGTTTAAGGAAAAGGAGATTACATTAGAGGAGATTGTTCGATACGTCGAGCAGAAAAAGCAGTCTAAAGATGATCTCCGTAGGGAGGGAAATCATGAGTCATGAGACGAACTCCCTAGCACCTGAACAATTAACAGAGCAACAGCACATGGCCTTGGTAGATTGGTTAACCAAGTTAGCAGACGATGAATTTATATTGGGACACCGAGATTCAGAGTGGCTGGGATTATGCCCTACTGTGGAAGAGGATGTAGCATTTAGTTCGATTGCACAAGATGAGGTGGGGCATGCGGCATTTTACTATGAATTGATTCAGGAGTTAGAAGGAGTAAGCGCTGATTATCTAGCTTTTCAACGACCGGCTCACGAGCGAAAGAACTCCCTTCTTGTGGAGCGCGAAAACGGCGATTGGGCCTATACGATTGTGCGCCACTATCTGTATGATTTATGGGATCAAATTCGACTTGATGCTATGGTGAAATCGAGATATACCCCCTTAGCGCATGGAACAAAAAAGATGAAGCGGGAAGAGTATTACCACCTCATTCACTTTCAACATTGGTTTACCCGATTAACGGGGTGTGGTGGGGAAGCTCGAGAGCGGATGAAGCAAGCGATGGAGTGGGCGGAGCAGGATCTCGATGATCTATTGGATATCGGTTTATATGAAAGCGATCTCCTTTCATGGGGGATTCTTACCCAGGAGCCCGCGAAGATGAGAAGCGAGTTTTATAGTCAATATGAAGATCTATGGGGAAAAATTTCTGATTTATCAGGGAGACGGATTATCTTTTCTAAGCAAGCATCTAAGGGGCGAATGGGACAACATTCTCAAGCGTTAGCCTCTGCATTGGAAAATATGACAGAGGTGATACGATTTGACCCAAACGCAAAATGGTAAGCAAAAACAGGAACGATTTTATCAAATCCTTGACGAAGTGAAAGATCCGGAGATTCCAGTCATAAGTATAGTAGAGATGGGAATGGTCCATCAGATTACGGTTGAAGAGAGAATCATCTGGATCCAAGTCATGCCTACCTTTCTCGGATGCCCGGCTTTAGAGATGATTGAAAGGTCGATTCGAGAGCGAATGTTGGAAGAGCCTGATATGGATGAGGTATTTGTTGAGTTTATCCGAGATCCGTTATGGAGCAGTGAGCGGATTACCCCCATTGGGAGAGAAAAGCTAGCTGGTTTCGGTCTGGCGACACCTTCAATAGATCGTTTGGATCAGGTGGAGTGCCCTTATTGCCAATCAAGTGGAACAAATTTGGTTAATTTGTTTGGCTCTACCGCGTGCCGTTCGATTTACTATTGTCGCTCTTGCAAAGAGCCGTTTGAAGCGATGAAACCTATTTGATAATGAGGGAAAGAGGGAGATAACATGGTAAAACTAACCGCTTTATACCGTCATCCGGAAGAGGTTCAAGAGTTTGAGACGAGATACTTTGAGGGTCATATACCACTAGCTCGAAAAATGCCGGCTCTATTAAAAATGGAAGTTACTAGGTATACCGAAACTCCTATGGGTGACCATCCTCCCTACTATTTACAAGCCGACCTGTATTTTGCCTCAAAAGAAGCTCTTGAAGCGGCGATGAAGTCTCCGGAGGGAAAGGCAGCGGCAAAGGACGTGATGAGCTTTGCTGGGAAGCTTGTGACGATGATTGTAGGAGAAGTGAAAGGGGAAGCTTAATGTGACCGAGCGGATATGGGCGTCTCCCGCTGTGATCGGTACGGGGACGATGGGAAGAGGCATCTTGGACATGTTGATTACCGCGGGTTATCAAGTGAAAGCGTTTGATAACTGCAAAAAAAATCGTATTAGTGCCCGTGAATGGTTAGAAGAGCGATGGTGGAATTTGGCGGAGAAAGGGAAGAAAACTTTATTTGAAGTAGAGTCAATGCAAGAGAGGCTAGTGTTAGTAGATTCTCTACAAGATTTGTCCGAATGTGATTTTATTATTGAGGCGGTGCCTGAGGATTTGCTAATGAAGAGAAATATTTTTCATCAATTAGATTCTCTTGTCTCAGCCGATACCGTTCTTGCAACAAATACTTCTTCTTTATCTGTGACCTCGATTTCTAGCAAATTAAAGCACCCAGAGCGGGTTATTGGATTACATTTCTTTAATCCAGTTTGGCGATTACCGTTAGTAGAGGTGGTAGAATCAGCTCATACACCATTGGAATTGATTCAGCAGGCGATGAGCTGGCTACAGACGATGGGAAAAGAGCCGATTCATGTTTTGGATACCCCGGGGTTTATCGTGAATCGGGTGGCACGCCCCTTTCATTTAGAGGCGTATCGCATCGTAGGGGAAGGATCGGCAGAGAAGAATCAAGTAGACCGTATTCTCCGTTCCGCTGGATTTCCGATGGGCCCCTTTGAGCTACAAGACTTGATCGGTATCGATATCAATTATTCGGCCTCTCATTCTGTTTATGAAGGCTTCCACTATGACCCCCGTTTTCGTCCTCATCCAGAGCAACGAGCTTTGGTTGAGAGCGGGAAGCTGGGTCGGAAGTCAGGAAAGGGGCATTACATCTATGAATGAATTCATTCTACTGGTAGGTAAAGGAAAATTAGTAGAAGAAATAGATTTGTATTTAAACCAACAAGGAATGAAGACCAAGACTCTCGATCAAGCATTTCCAGCTAATGAAGTGATTGCGGTTTTCGATCTGGAAATAGGATTGAATCAAGAAAAAAGACAACTTTTACAACAGGTTGAGACACGAGTTACGCAACAGACTCCTATTTTTACTTCGGTCCTACATCGAACGGCGACAGAAATCGCTTCTTGGTTATTTTATCCGGAGAGACTAGTTGGTTTCTCCCCCCTTCTGATGCCCGAGATGACTGTCGTAGAGGTTTGCTTTCCGATTCAATCCCTTCGTCCCAATCATAAGTTCCTTTCCATCTGGAAAAAGTTAGGTAAGGGTGTTGAGATCGTAGGGGATCAGCCAGGTCTCGTATGTGCGCGAACGTTAGCTTTATTGGTCAATGAAGCATCGTTTGCTCTATCGGAAGGAGTTGCGAAGGCGACGGATATCGATTTAGCGATGGAAAAAGGATTGAATCATCCACAAGGCCCTCTCCAATGGGCGGATCGGGTTGGGGTTCATCATCTCTATGCTGTTTTAGAAGGGTTGCAACGCGAGTACGGGGAAGATCGTTATCGACCGGCACCGTTGCTTCGGAAGATGATGTATGCCCAGTTTATCGGTGTTGAGGCAGAGCAAGGTTTTTACCGCTATGGACCGCAAGAGATGAAGCGAGATTCACACTGTTTTGCCGATCGCTCAGAACGAAGATCGAAGATGCTTTCCGATGCATGAAGTTGTCATTGTGGATGCGGTTCGTTCCCCGATCGGCAAGGTGCGGGGGAGTCTTTCCACGGTTCGGGCGGATGATTTAGCCGCTTATGTCATTGAGGCATTGTTGGAGAGAAATCCAGAACTAGATCCCCTTGATATAGCAGATGTAATGTTGGGATGTGCTAATCAAGCGGGTGAAGATAATCGAAATGTTGCTCGAATGGCTTCTTTGTTGGCAGGTCTTCCTTATGAGGCTCCAGGTACAACTGTGAACCGGCTATGTGGTTCAGGGATGGAGGCAATCATTCAAGCGGCGCGTTTGATTCAAGTGGGTGCTGGACAGGTGGTCATAGCAGGCGGGGTAGAGAGCATGTCCCGTGCACCTTGGGTTATGCTGAAGCCAGACGAGAGAATGATGCGAGGGAATCAGAGCTTAGTGGATACCACACTAGGATGGCGGTTTATGAATCCAAAAATGGAGGAGCGATTTTATCCTTATAGCATGGGAGAAACGGCGGAGAATATAGCTAAGCGTTACTACGTTTCTCGGCAGGAGCAGGATGAATTTGCGTATCTAAGCCACCAGAAAGCGACTCAAGCATGGAGAGATGAGCGATTTTTTAGTCAAATTGTCCCGATTCCTACGAAGAAAAAAGGAGAAGAGAAGAATAAATGGGTAAATATGGACGAACAGATGCGTCCAGATACTTCAATTGACCGATTATCGACTCTGAAAGCTGTTTTTCGCGAAGAGGGAACTGTAACAGCTGGAAACTCGGCTGGGATGAATGATGGAGCATCTGCTTTGCTCTTGATGGAAAAAGGGTATGCTCTTCGGTACGGATTTCGTCCGATGGCTCGGTTCGTGCAATCGGCTGTAGCTGGTGTTCATCCCGATGTGATGGGAATTGGACCCGTTCCTGCTACTCAAAAAGCCTTACAAAAAGTAGGTTTACGGATTCAAGATATCAATTGGTTTGAGGTGAATGAAGCATTTGCCGCCCAAGCGATTGCTTGTATCAAAGAGCTAAAAATCCCTGTTGAATGTGTCAATCCACTAGGAGGATCCATTGCTTTAGGACATCCACTCGGTGCAAGTGGTGCGCGGATTGTTACCACATTAATTCATCAGTTAGAGCAAGAGTCTCAGTCTGGTTCTTATGGAGTAGCTACGATGTGCATTGGAGTGGGGCAGGGAGTTTCGATGATTGTGCAAAGCATGTAAAAGGGTGAAGGAGGAAATGGGATGGCAGTTGATTCCGTTCAGATTGGTAAGAAATATTCTCTATGGATTAATGGTGAAGCTGTGCCGGGAGGGCATGGAGAGACATTTCCTATTACGAACCCTGCGACTGGGGATGTGATTACCCATGTTGCCAAAGCGACAAAAGGAGATGTCGATCAAGCCGTTATAGCTGCGAGGGAAGCTCTAGAGAAGGGCAAATGGGCTACTTGGCCAGCCAGCAAGAGAAGCCAAATTTTGTTTAAGATTGCGAGCATTATGCGAGAGAGGCTCTCTGACTTGGTACAGCTTGAAGTGTTAAACACAGGGAAAACGGTATCGGCGGCGAAGGGGCAAGTGTACCAAGCGATTGAAGACTTTGAGCTATACGCAGGTGCAATTACGACGATTCAAGGGGCTACAAAATCGGTTCCCAAGGGATTTTTTCACTATAGTGTAAAAGAACCGGTGGGGGTTTGTGCGCAGATTATCCCTTGGAACTATCCCTTGATGATGGCAGCATGGAAAATAGCTCCTGCTCTGGCGGCTGGATGCACGATTATTCTAAAACCAGCTAGTCTTACACCTCTTACTGCTTATGCACTAGCCGAGATTTGTCATGAAGCAGGCGTGCCAAAAGGCGTGTTGAATGTCATTACGGGAAGCGGTGCAGACGTTGGTTCCTATCTAGTCCAGCATGCCGGTGTTGATAAAGTTGCCTTTACAGGTGAAACCAGCACGGGCAAAGATATTATGGCAAAAGCTTCCGAGTCTCTAAAGCGGGTAACTCTTGAATTAGGTGGTAAATCCCCTAACATTGTGTTTGCCGATGCGGATTTGGAAGGTGCGATCCATGGTTCCATTTATGGTATCTACTATAATACGGGACAATCTTGTGAAGCGCGTTCTCGCCTACTGGTTCAAGAGGAAATCTATGATCAGTTTGTGGAGCAATTTGTAGAGAAGACGAAGAAACTTCGAATCGGGGATGTATGGAATAAAGATAGCCACGTAGGATCAATTATTTCCCGGGAACAGTGGGAAGTGGTAGATTCGTATGTAAAATCCGCGATTGTGGAAGGGGCTACCGTACTCTGCGGAGGGCGTACGCCGGAAGGGGAGTTATTTGCCCAAGGATATTGGTATGAGCCGACGGTGATTGTAGATGTTACTTCGAGAATGAAAGTGGTACAGGAAGAGATTTTTGGCCCTGTTGTCGTGATTCAGAAATTTTCAACGGAGCAGGAAGCGATTCAACTCGCTAACGATAGTCATTATGGCCTAGCGGCGGCTGTCTGGACAGCGGACCATGCCAAAGCGCATCGCGTTACTTCGCAATTAAAAGCGGGGGTTTTGATGGTGAATAATCCATTCTCTACCTTCCCTGGGCTTCCATTTGGTGGGTACAAACAATCTGGTTTTGGAAGAGAGTTGGCTACCGAATCACTTGAATTATATTTGGAAACCAAGAGTGTTTTATCCTATATAGGTCCAAAGCCACTCAATCCATTTCAATTATAAATTACAGCGAGATGATGATTTCACATGAAAACAGGTTTGGAAAAAGGGAATAAGAAATCAATGCAAATGACAGTATCACCAGAAATGACTGCTTCTTTTGCTGGCCGCTTGATTCACCCAGTCTTGTCCACTGTGGCCATGGTTTATCACATGGAATGGGTGGGGCGGTTGATTATTGAACCGTTCTTAGAGGAGAATGAAGAGGGGATTGGCGTGGAGATTCAAGTGAAGCATTGTTTGCCTGCTCCAGTTGGAGTAGATGTCGTGTTTGAAGCAGAGGTTATGGATCGGACAGATCGACAAGTTACCTGTAGAGTGACCGCTTCCCATGAACATGGGATAGTAGGAGAAGGAGAGTTTATACAGCGGATTGTCTCGAGAAAGAAGCTGTATGATAAATTTCGAGAGCTGTCTTAGCATTCTTTGCGAGTTTTGCCACTTGCCCGAAGTTTCGATGGACGATGCGGACTTGCTTTTTCACATCTTTGCTGGCTCACAAAATCAACTCCCATCTAACCCAAGTGCGTGTATTTTTGAAAATACCGCTTACTTGGGTTATTCTATTCTGATAGAGTAAAAAAGATAGAATCCAAAAAGAAACTTAGAAAAAGGTGTAAACGCCATGAGCATTTTAACAGTAAAAAACTTGAGCCACGGATTTGGTGATCGTGCTATTTTTAATAACGTGTCCTTCCGTTTGTTAAAAGGAGAACACGTAGGATTGATTGGTGCAAACGGAGAAGGAAAATCGACATTTATGAATATCATCACCCGTAAGTTGGAACCAGATGCGGGGAGTGTGGAGTGGGCGAATAATGTACGTGTTGGTTATCTAGACCAGCATGCGGTTCTCACTAAAGGATCTACGATTCGTGATGTGTTAAAAGGGGCCTTTTCTTATCTGTTTGATCTGGAAACGAAGATGAATCAGTCTTATGAGCGAATGGGGGAGTGTACTCCTGAGGAACTAGAGGCATTGTTAGAAGACGTAGGCGTTATTCAAGACCTCCTTACAAACAATGATTTCTATGTGATCGATGCGAAGGTAACTGAGATTGCTCGCGGTTTAGGCTTAGATGACATCGGACTGGATCGAGATGTAAATGATCTTAGTGGTGGCCAACGGACAAAGGTTCTTCTAGCTAAGCTGTTACTCGAAAAGCCTGATATCCTCCTATTAGACGAACCTACCAACTATCTGGATGAGCAACATATTACATGGTTGAAGCGATATCTTCAAGAATATGAAAATGCATTTATTTTAATATCACATGATATCCCGTTTCTCAATAGTGTAATCAACGTTATTTATCATATGGGGAATCAGGAGTTAAATCGTTATGTGGGTGATTATGATAACTTCTGTATGATCTATGAGGCGAAACAGGCCCAGTTAGAATCAGCATTTAAGAAGCAACAGCAAGAAATTGCCGATTTACAAGACTTTGTACAACGCAATAAAGCACGTGTCTCGACGCGTAATATGGCGATGTCTCGTCAGAAGAAGCTAGACAAGATGGAGAAAATAGAGCTAGCGCCTGAGAAGCCGAAGCCACAGTTCGATTTCAAAAGTGCTCGTACATCCGGTAGGATGATTTTCGAAGCGAAGGATCTAGTCATTGGTTACGATGATCCGTTATCTCGTCCTCTCAATCTCTCGATGGAACGAGGGCAAAAAATTGCGCTGGTCGGAGCCAATGGGATCGGAAAAACGACCCTACTGAAAAGTATTTTAGGACAAATACCATCCTTAGGAGGTTCTGTTGAGTTAGGAGACTACTTGGAAGTGGGCTATTTTGAGCAAGAGATCAAAAAAGCGAATCATAATACTTGTATCGAGGAATTGTGGCAAGAGTTTCCTTCCTTTACTCAGTTTGAAATAAGAGCTGCATTAGCTAGATGTGGACTGACTACCAAGCATATCGAGAGTAAAGTGGAAGTGCTGAGTGGAGGGGAAAAAGCAAAGGTTCGCCTATGTAAGTTAATCAATCGTCCTACGAATCTTCTAGTTTTAGACGAGCCTACCAACCACTTAGATGTAGATGCGAAAGAGGAATTAAAGCGAGCTTTGAAAGAGTATAAGGGCAGTGTCCTCATCATCTGTCATGAACCTGAGTTTTATCAGGATGTCGTAACAGATGTGTGGAATGGTGAAAACTGGACTACTAAGATTTTTTAAGTGAGGGCTTTGTAAGCCTAGCACCGTATGCATGGTCACATGTGGTGCTAGGCCTTTTTATGTTAATTATTCAGTTTACAGTTTATAGTAATCCACGAATAATGGTTAATTCATTTCTCTTTGAGTCATAGGTCATTGGATAGACTTGACCTGCGTCTAAATTAAAACGATCTAACGTTCTTGCTGTAAAACGTACGGCACTTCGTGATTCACCTGGGAATGTGAATAAAACAAACCTAAAGAAGAATACCTTACTTCCTAAGCGTACTTTAATGTGAGTAGTATTTGGTGAAATTCCGAGTCTTCGGGCGGCCGTTGCATTTATGAAAATAGTATGATTGGGTCTAGGAGATAGATTATAGAAACTACGATCTAGCTCCAGTACTCTAACTGGTACGTAATCGTAATGTGATTTTTTTTTCAAGTATGTTTTCCTCCTCTCAGTCTCTTTCTATATATATGTAAGTTTTTATAGATTGATAGGAACAAACGTTGATTCGTAAATCAAAATAGTTGAATAGGATTTATTAGATTTAGGAACGTGATAAAAGTTCTGTTTTTTCTTATTGTTTTATTATTATTTTTATTTTTTTATAAATGTGTACAATATATTAAAAAATATATTTATGCCTAGGAAGAATGATTTTGTTATGTTAAAGTGTTAAATAGTCGATATACAGAATTTAAATAATAATGTAATTTAGTGTGTTGAAACAAAATGATTTTCTAAATCAGTATAAATACAAAATAGAGTATTATTATAGGAGTTTGTATATATGGAAATGAAGTTGAGGCATAAACCATTTGAATCTCCATATGAAGAGCTTATCCACCCTCATCTATACAGAGTGCGTGATAATCTCTTTCTTGTTCAGTTTAAAGTGATGAAGGTGTTGCCGGCCTTTAATATTGTGCGTCGTGCAATGGATCGGGGAGAAATTAAACAAGATTCATTGGTGGTGGATACTTCGAGTGGGACATTTGCTCTAGGTCTTGCTCTAGTATGTCATCATTTTAAATTGAAATTGAAGATTGTAAGCGACCCTGCCTTAGATAAAAATTTAAAGGCTCGATTAGAAGACTTAGGGGCTCAAGTAGTAGTTGTTGAACAGCCGGACGAACAAGGTAATTATCAGTCGAAGCGCCTACAGGTTGTGAAGCAAATCGTAGAGGAAAATAAAAATGCCTTTTGGTGCAATCAATATGACAATCCTGATAATCTGCAGTCATACAGCCTGATTGCAGATTTGATTGCTGAGAAAATCGGTGATCAGGTTTCACTTGTAGGTGCTGTGGGGTCAGGTGGATCAACGAGTGGTATTATTCAAGCTCTTAGAGACCGAAACCCTGATTCGAAAATGATTGCAGTAGATACGTTTGGAAGTGTCTTGTTTGGATTAAATGATTCAAAAAGACAGCTACGGGGATTAGGGAATAGTGTGGTTCCAAAAAACTTAAAGCATGATCTTTATGATGAAGTTCACTGGGTAAGTGCACGATTGGCATACTCTTGGACCAGAAATTTACATAGAAAACATGCTATATATGCTGGAGGAACGACAGGAGCATGCTATGGTGTGGCTGATTTTCTTTCAAGGAATTCACCAGATGAAACGTTTGTGTTCATTGGACCTGATGATGGAGTCCGTTATATGGAAACGATTTATAACGATGATTGGCTACGGGAGAATCAGTTTCTTCTAGCCAGTAATGAGCTCGTGGAACCACAGGAATGCATAGGTCCGTGGGATGTATCTGGTAGTCCTCATGATTGGGCTTTTATGAAATGGAATCGAAAATCGGCTTTATAGGGGGGTTGATTTATGGAAGCTAGATCCATTGTTTTTGTGGAAAGTAATACCACGGGAACGGGTGAGCTTTTTATCAAAGAAGCTTTGGTGATGGGGTATAATGTATTTTTCTTATCAAAAGATCCGTTCAAATACCCGTTTTTAGAGAAGTACCCAATCCATTACGCTCAAATAAACACAGAAAATTTCGATGAAATCATTCATATGGTGGAAGGAATTCCTAATGTTGATCTTGTCTTTTCATCAAGCGAATTTTATGTAGAGATCGTGAATCAGATTAATATGCGTTTGGGGTTGGTATCGAACCGACCGGAAGCAATAGCAATCTGTAGAAACAAACTTGCATTATATGAAATGCTCAGTAAGAAGGAATTATGCCCGAAGGCAATACGTGTCTTACGTTCTACCGTTCTAACTAATACGGCTGATGATCTAATGCCATACCCGTTTGTTGTGAAGCCACTTAAAGGATCGGGTAGTCAGGGAGTACGTTTTATTCGGGATGCAGACCAATTAGCTATATACGCGAATGAGATAGATTCAGACGAGTTTATTGTCCAGGAATATATGGATGGTGAGGAATTTTCGGTAGAGGTTCTATCTGTACATGGTGAGCATCATGTGATGGGGATTACAAGAAAGTATCTGGGTAAGGAACCGAATTTTATTGAAATAGGGCACGATTTCCCTGCTAACTTGCATGGGGATGAGGCAGAGAAGATTTGCTGTATCGTACATAAGGCTCTTGATGAAATTGGTTATATGACAGGAGCATCCCATGTTGAAATCCGCGTAAAGCACCATACTGTGAAGATAATTGAGATCAATCCTAGATTAGCCGGTGGGATGATCCCAGTTTTGATGAACAAATGTACCAATATCAATATGATTCGACTTTGTCTGCTTTTACACTTAGACAAGGTGGGAGAGTTTGCCGAGGAGATGGCGGGATTTACATTCCGTCAAAAAGGTGTTATTCGTTTCAAACTGGCAGAAGATAGAGGAGAAATCGAGAACATAATGGTAAAGAAAGGAGAAAATGATGATAAGTTGGATCATGAGATCCTACTGTTGAAAAAGAGTGGAGATCAAATTACTCTCTCGGGAGATTTTAAGGATCGCATTGCATGCGTGATTGTAGCAGGTTCAGATACCAAGGAATGTGAGCAGGTTGCCAAAGGTTGGCTGTGCAGGATAGAAACTGTTTATTGCGATAGGAAGGATCCATCTTTAGCAGACCACACCCTTCATTTTTTAGAGAGTACAGGCAGGTTAAGTTCCACACTCCATCCTTATGCGCAAGCAGTTATGAAGACAGAAAAAAGCAGGACAAGCCTAGAAGAAATACGGCTAATTTGTGACATAGATGAAGCACATCAGATTATGCTTCTAGAAAGTGGGATTTTACCACATGATGATGTGATTCCAGTATTAAGAGAAATACAGAGATTACGAGGACTTGAGTTTGAGAGCGTTCTCAGTCTTCCAGCTCCAAGGGGCTTATATTTAACATATGAAAGCTATATGATAGCCCAGCTTGGGGAGAGGTTAGGGGGGAACTTGCAGTTGGCTCGATCTCGAAATGATATCAATGCAACGATGAATCATCTTTTTATCCGAGATCATGGGCTCGATTTGATTCAGACTCTTTGGAGATTGATGTCTTCGATGACGTTGCTCTCTAGAAAGTATGTAAACACCGTGTTCCCTATCTATAGCCAATATCAAACGGCATTGCCGGGGACATTTGGACACTATCTCATGGCAATTGTAGAAAGTCTGTTAGACCATACCCATCAGTTGAGTAGCCTTCTTGAATGGAGTATGAAGTCACCTTTAGGGGCTGGCTCTGGGGGAGGGACAACACTTCCGATCAATCCCAATATTACAGCTCAGTTACTAGGTTTCAGAACGGGATATCGAAATTCAATTGCTGCTGTTAGTAGTAGAGACCTGAATTTGCGTGTCGCTAGTGAGTGTTCCTTTATTGGTCTGACCCTCAGTCGATTCATTCAAGACCTGCAAATCTGGTCTTCGATAGAATTCTCGTTATGTTCATTACCGGATCACCTTTGTGGGGGGTCATCAGCCATGCCACAAAAAAAGAACCCGTACCTACTGGAGTGGGTAAAATCTCGGATAGATGAGTTATTAGCGATCAAGGATACCCTTACTTTTTCGGTACATAAGACTCCATTCTCGAACTCGTTTGAGATTTCAGGGATTAGCACAGACCATTCTTGTGAAATGATTTCAAAGGTAACGAAAGTCATCCATATGACTAATATCCTATTAAACGGTTTATCGATTCATGAGGCATCGGCTAAAAAGCACCTGATGGAAAGCCATTCCTATCTAAGTGATATAGCTGAGTATTTATTCCATGAACACTCCATTTCGTTTAGAGAATCGCACCATTATCTTGGTGAAATCATCCCGTTGGTTGGGACTGATTATGAGGCTCTCGTCAAGTTAGTAAATCAAAGGTTTGGTATTCAGATGAGTCAGGTGTTACCATCACAAGATCGATTTTATGGGATGGGTCCTGGAGAGAAGCAAGTGAATAAGCATATTTCCTACTGTATGGATTCATTAGAACTGATCAAGAATCAATTAGATGATGTTTCTCAGCAAATACGGATGGCATATCGTAAAAAGGAGCAGTTGATTTATCGTATGGTTCCGTCCACGTAAGTTAGACATGAGTACCCTACTTCAGTGAACGAAATAAAGAGGAGAAATTAGGTTATGCCGGAAGCAATCGCGAACTACACTCAATTGGGCGTGGATTGGGCAAGAGGTACTTTTGGAGAGTTGTTACAGGGACAGCTACCTGATGGAAATCATTTTCTCGTTACTCTACCGATCTCTTTACAATCCAAAGCAACTTTTTTACCCGACCAAAATACGAAGGTGATAAGTGTTTATCCTCCTAATAAGAAGAAAGTGAGAGTAGCAATCGACTACTTATTACGCCGATTTAATATTCAGTTTGGTGGCCTTCTCATGATTCATAGTGACATACCAGAGGGGAAAGGATTGGCTAGTTCATCTGCAGATATCGTCGCAAGTATTCGAGCTGTTTCTAAATATCTGAGTCTTCCTGTCACTCCCAGTATGATTGAGGAGGTCATGCGTCAAATCGAACCGAGTGATGGTGTCATGTATGAAGAATGTGTCACTTTCTATCATAGAGAAGTACGTCTAGCCGGGAGGCTGGGTGAATTGCCCCCGATGATTATTGTAGCTGCAGATACAGGAGGAATGGTTGATTCCATACAACATAATCGTAGGAGTCCTCAATATATCGATTCGGAACGAAATACGTTTCAACGTTTGCTTGAGGACCTTAGAATTGCGATCACACGTAGAGATTTAGATGCAATTGGTAG
The DNA here is from genome assembly GCF_900119485.1 of Thermoactinomyces sp. DSM 45891. GTDB lineage: Bacteria > Bacillota > Bacilli > Thermoactinomycetales > Thermoactinomycetaceae > Baia. The sequence goes on along the minus strand of NZ_FPJZ01000012.1, from coordinate 48,990 downwards.
AGTTTCTACAATGAGTGCTGAAATGAATCAGAAAAGACTTTATAAAGAGTACTTTGATTTTTTCATGAGCTTGAATCATAAAAAAGAAGTTTGTGGTACAGTCATTGCACACTCTGGCACGATGATTGGATCGATTCTCAATCCATATGATTCTAGGGTGACAGGAGCAATAAACGACATATTGCAGGGATTTCAGGATAGAGATATCGAGCCCATAATCTATACCAATATGTAAGGTGTTTCAGAGGCACTGGATCACAACTCTCTGATAAGAGGGAATATTAGTATATTTTATGGGTGAGCTAGATGGAGAGGGAGAAAGCTATGACAACCAATACAGAACTCAAACTTAGCAAGTACGAGTTATCACACACACAGAAGCGCTTCTGGTTTACGGAACAATTGGAGTTTGTACAAGCATCAAAGGTAAATGCGCTGTCTCATGTATCTACTGCATTTACATTAAAAGGGAAGTTAGATAGAGAGGTCTTTCATCAAGTCATAAATACTTTAGTGAGTCGTCATGATATATTGCGCACTTGTTTTCGTGAAGAAGATGGAACTCCTGTACAAGTAGTCTTTTCCGATATTGACTATGATACGTATATGGTAGATATGTCTCAGCAGGATACATCTCTACAAGAGTTAGTGATGAGTGAGCTCAATAAACCATTTCGGTTAACGGAGGCGCCGCTCATTCGCATTACTCTATATAAGTTGTCGGAGTCAGAGCATATGTGTCTCCTTGTTGCACATCACATTATTGCGGATGGTTGGGCAATTGATATTTTAATGTCTGAGTTCGCTACTCTTTATCGTTCTATGGCAAATAAACAGCCTAATCCACTAGTACCTCTAGCGATTCAATATAGTGACTTTGCACACTGGCATAATGAATTGCTAGAGGGAGGAGAATTAGATGAACAACGGAAGTTTTGGTTAGATCGTTTGGCGGGGGAGTTGCCTGATCTCAATTTCCCCTTGGACTTTCCACGACCCCTCATGCAAAAATTTGATGGTGATACTGTTCCGCTCGTAATTGACGGGGAGTTAATGGAGAAATTAAAGAAAACGTGCGAAAAGCTAGATGTCAGCATGTATATGTTTCTATTAGCATCGTTTCAAGTTCTCTTAGCCAAGTATACTCGAAACAAAGATATTATCGTAGGAACGTCGTTATCGGGTCGAGTTCATCCAGAGGTAGCCGATCTGGTTGGATGCTTTATTAATACATTACCTGTACGAAATGAAGTAAACGGAAGTGAGTTGTTTACAGACTTTGTGAAACGAGTCAAACAAACAGTTCTCGAGTTATATGCGAATCAAGAATATCCGTTTGATCGCATTGTGGAAGAGTTAGGGATTGAACGGAATCTAAGTCGAAATCCAGTGTTTGATGCGGTTTTTGAATTACATACATTGCGTACAGATAAACAGTTAGAGGTAGAAGTGACGAAAGATCTTAGCCTCTCCTTTGAAAAGTCGTTAGATCATATCGAGTATTCGGGGTTTGACTTTGTTTTTGAACTGTTCCAGACGGAAGGCAAGATCGATGGCTATATCCAATACAGTACATCACTGTTTCGAAAGGAAACAATCGAACGTTTAAGTCGGCATTTTATTCAATTAGTGGCGCAAGTGGTAGAAAGACCCGAACAAAATGTTTGTGAGATTGACATGCTATTAGAGGAGGAAAAAAATCAAGTCCTGAAGCAGTTTCATTCGAGTAAAGAAATATTCCCTATTCACGTTCCGTTGCAAACTTTGTTTGAGGAGCAAGTGGCTAAAACGCCAGGTCATATTGCGGTGAGTTTTGAAGGAGAAGAGTTATCATATCAGGAGTTAAATGAACGAGCGAATCGCATGGCGTACTTACTTCGTTCACAAAGAATCGGGGCCAATCAATTTGTAGCAGTGGTAAGTGAGAGAAATCCCGATTGGGTTGTAACCATGTTGGCTATTTTTAAGAGTGGGGCTGCTTATGTGCCGATTGATCCCAACCTTCCAGATGAACGGATTGCGTATATCTTACAAAATAGCGAATCGAGGGCAATCGTGACCCAGAATGCTTTTGTGGAACGATTACTATCGCTACAGATCGACCAGACGGTACAAACGATGATCTGCTTGGATGCAGAAATGGGACATTCGAAACGAACCGGGCTTTATGCAAAGGGTGATCTAAATCAGTGCAGTTCAGATAATCTCGATCCGATCAACACTTCGATGGATCTTGCTTATATGATTTATACATCAGGTTCTACAGGTAAGCCTAAGGGGGCATTGGTACGTCATGATGGCATGATTAATCATCTTTATTCGAAGATTACTAGCTTGAGTTTAGGAGCTGGGGATGTCGTTGTGCAAAATGCATCTATCAGCTTTGATGTCTCTGTTTGGCAGTCCCTAGTGGCCTTGTTAGTAGGAGCGAAAACATCGATTGCTTCGTTTGAAGTTTCACGTGACCAAGCTTTATTGTTTGAGCATTTGCAAAAAGAAGGAGTAACGATAGTCGAAACTGTTCCTTCACTCCTGTTCGCATTTCTTGACACAGTAAAAGGATTATCGGAAGCCAATAGACAATTGCCCAAGTTACGTTGGATGATTGCGAATGGTGAAGAGCTACCTATTAAACTAGTAAATAGCTGGTTTGATCTGTATCCAACTATCAAATTAATTAATGCATACGGTCCTACAGAATGCTCGGATGATGTAACACAGCATGTTATGACTGGCGTGATAGATGCAGAGCAACTCCGTGTTCCGATCGGACAACCCTTACCCAATATGATTTTATATGTAGTAGATCAATACCATCATTTGGCACCAGTTGGGGTCAAAGGCGAAATTTGGATTAGTGGGATTGGAGTAGGCGATGGTTACTGGAAGAATGAAGCGCTGACAAAAGAAAAATTTATTTCGAATCCGTTTGCAGAGGATTGGACAGAGGAGCGTGCCTATCGAACAGGAGACTTAGGCCGCTGGTTGCCGGATGGATCGATTGAGTTCTTTAGTCGCATAGACTTTCAAGTGAAAGTACGTGGATTTCGAATTGAGCTAGGTGAGATTGAGAGTGCGATTGGAAACCATTCACAAGTTGACGAGGTAGCGGTTATCGTGAAGCAGACAGAAGCCGGTGATAATACGTTAGTGGCTTTCTATACCAGTAAGCAATTACTTGGATCTAGTGATCTACAGGAATATCTGCGGGGGATTCTACCCTATTATATGGTGCCGGCGCTCGTATTGAGAATTGATAGTATGCCTCTTCTAACGAGCGAAAAAATAGATCGCCATGCTTTAAGGGCGTGGGAAATAGGAGAGGGAGAGAAACAGAGAGTATCAGGGCTACACACGAAAACCGAGATAGAGCTTGCATCGATCTGGCAGGATATCCTTGAGTTGAACCAGATAGATGCCGGTGATAACTTCTTCCAACTGGGCGGACATTCAATTAATGCAGTAAAAGTGATCAACCGGATACGTGACCGATTCCAGATCAAAATGACTCTGCAACAGATCTTTATTACTCCTGAATTGAGTGAGTTGGCGGGTGTAATCGATATAGAGGTTGCGAAAAAGAGTGATTTAGAAGAAAAACACGATCTCTCCCTTCAACGTATGCCTAAGCAGGAGTTATATGAATTAGCTCCAGTACAGCTTCCTGAATGGTATATGCACCATTTTGAACCAGATAATCCGTTTTATAATACTAGTTTTGACTTGATGTTTCATGGAGATATGGACTTGCAGGTGTTTGAGAGGGTTTGGCAAACTCTCATGTCGCGACATGCAGTACTGCGTACCACCTTTAAAAACGAGAATGGAATCCCACTACAAATAGTAGCTCCAAGTAGAGAAATGAGGCTTAGTGATCTCTATGAAGATTATAGCCACATAGCGGAAGATCAGATTCCTGGGGCTATCAAAGAGCTTGCTGAGGCACATGCGAATCAAATATTTGATTTTGAGAGAGGTCCTTTATTTTCTACTAAGTTGGTTGAACTGCCAGGTAAACAGTTCTTATATATGTTTGCTAGTCACCATATCATTTGGGATGAAACTTCCTCGATGAACCTAATGAAAGAATTTAAAGAGCTTTATAATGCATATATAACAGGTAGACAGCCACAGTTACCCACTCTTGAGGTGGAGTATACAGATTATGTACAGTGGATGAATCGTTTGGTAAAGGAAGGGCATTTGGAGAATCAACGTCAATATTGGTTAAAGCAGTTCTCTAATGTGCCTCCAGGCCTTGATTTACCAACAGACTACCCTAGACCGCCTATGGTTACATTTAATGGGGGGACGATACTAGGAAGATTTGATCCAGGTCTTCAAAAGCAAATGGTTGATTTTTGTCAACAGAATGATATTACGTTAAATATGTTTTTGCTCACTGTATTAAATTTACAGTTGCACCGGTTAAGTGGTCAATCTGATTTTGTGGTAGGCTCACCGATTCTCAACCGTGATGATGTGAAGCTAGAAAGTATGCTTGGTTTGTTTGCTACAGCTCTCCCACTGCGCTGTACGATTGAGCCAGATATGACTTTTGAACAGCTACTTGCACATAGTAAGCAGACCTCGATTGAGGCATATGATCATCATGCATATCCAAGTAATTTTGTGATTGAGCAGATTGAAGCGGAAGTAGACTTGTCGCGAACGAAACTGTTTTCTGTGATGTATGGTTTACAAAATAACAAGCAGAGATTGATGGATGAGATTCAATTTGAAGGGTTGCAATGTAACTTTCGCGTGTATGATTTCATCGAGCGAAATTCCCGCTTTGACTTAACATTTGTTTTTGATGAATTAGAAAGTGGTCTTGAAATTAACCTTAATTACAACTCTGATTTATTTACGAAATCAACAGCAGAGCAGATTTCGCAGCAGTTTATATGGCTCGCGGAGCAGGTAGTTAGTGCACCAGGGAAACAGCTTCAAGAGTATGCGCTGGTATCGGAATCAGAGAAACAGCAGATGAATGAGTGGAATCAGACAGAGAATTCCTCCGAAGGTGCAATGTGTCTTCATGAAATGATCGAGAGACAGGCTGCGAAGACACCAGAAAATCCAGCCATTCTATATAACGAGACTACTCTCAGCTATCGTGAGCTAAATGAGAAAGCAAATCGCTTAGCACACTGGCTCACACACCTGGGTGTAAAGCCTGAAGATAAGGTAGGGATTACATTTGAGCCATCTACAGACATGATGGTGGCACTGATAGCTGTGTTAAAAGCAGGAGCTGCCTACGTTCCTCTTAGCCCAGAAGTTCCAATAAGTCGTCAGCAGATGATCATCCAACGCGCAGGAATTGATGTAATCCTTACGGAGAGTCAATATGTGAGAGAAGATCTATTATTTCAAGGGAAAAGGATTATCGTGGATGTAGATGGTTCGCTGATTGATAAGCAATCGAATACGAATCTAAATCTCTCTGTATCATCTAGCACGTTAGCCTATGTGTTATTTACTTCCGGTACGACAGGCATGCCAAAGGGAATCGAAATAGAACATCGCGGTATCATTAATCTGTTTGAGTGGAGTCAGAGCAAATATCCACTTTCTGATTCAGATGCAACTTTGTTTATGACACCTTATACATTTGATGCATCGCTACTTGAAATATTTTGGCCTCTAACACAAGGTGCGAAAGTAGTGATTCCAGAGCCTGCGGAACGTAAAAGCCCAGCTTCGATCGGGAAGTTGGTAAAGAAACATCAGATTACGATTCTCCAGTTTGTGCCGATATTATTAGAAGCCTTTGTAACGGCAAGGAAAAATGGGGATTTTGAAAACTTGCCGTCACTCCGTTATGTGATTTGTGGAGGGGCTCTACTTACTCGCGAGTTATGCGATCAATTCAAGAGTCAGTTTTCCTGTCGTCTGAGCAATCACTATGGCCCGACTGAAATAACAGTAGATGCGATTACATTTGATTGTGATGAGCCCTATTTAGGAAATGCCGTTCCGATTGGTAGGCCGATTCACAATGTGAAAGTGTACCTACTAGATGAATTCATGAATCGTGTGCCCGTTGGAGTACGGGGTGAAATTTATATCGATTCTCCAGGACTTGCACGTGGATATCTGCATGATCCAGCTATGACGGACCAGTACTTTGTACCGAATCCCTTTACGTCAGATGTGAACGCTCGATTATATAAAACGGGTGACGTTGCGAAGTATGTAGAAGATGGAAATATCGTCTACCTAGGCCGTATCGATCATCAAGTAAAAGTGCGTGGGAATCGAGTAGAGCTAGAAGAAGTAGAGAGTTGGCTAGCTTCGCACGAGCGTGTAAGTAGTTGTGTCGTGATTCATAAGAAAGATGAACGAATGGATGGACTCGTCGCTTATGTGGAAATGAAATCGGAAAGTCCTGTTCTTCAAATGGATGGGGAAGGGTTAAAGTTATATACTCTTTCACAAATCCCTAGTCTACAAGACAAAATGAACGAGCTTCATTTTACTGCATGGCCTGAATTTTTCTCTGGAGAAGAAGTGCTACGGGAATATTGGCCTCAACTCTTTACTCAATTTACCGAATACCAACTTGCTTTGGTCGATGGTTTAGGAGAGGTAGTAGCTGTTGGGAATGCAATTCCGATTTACTGGGAGGGTACCAAGGAGCATTTGCCACAAGGTTGGGATGAGGCTTTGATTAAAGGTTTTACAGACGCCAAAGGAGACCAAAAACCAAATACACTACTCGTTCTCGCGGGGGTAGTGAATACGAAATATCAAGGAAAAGGACTTGCAACATTACTAGTAAAAGCGTTTAAAATGCTCGCTCATGGACATGGATTACAAAGTCTGATTGTACCCGTTCGCCCAACAGGTAAAAATGCGTACACGGATCTCGATTTTTCTTCTTACTGCGAATTGCGGAGGGAAGACGGATTGCCTGTAGATAACTGGTTACGTTCACATGAGCGTGTAGGAGGAAAAATCCTTCAGATTGCGCATAAGTCTCAGTATGTTAAGGCAAGTGTTGTTGATTGGCAAAGATGGGCAGGTACTATCTTTGAGGAAAGTGGTTCTTATGAGGTAGAGAAAGCTCTATCACCTGTCCATATTGACTTGGAACAAGGAATAGGGGAGTATTGGGATCCGAGTGTTTGGGTGGAGCATCCACTTGATTCAGCGCAGACTTGGAATTATGTTGATTCAAGTCAATTGGAAAGCTATTTGAAAGAATTTATGCCTGAATATATGGTCCCGCAGCAATACGTTTTTGTAACCCAAATGCCACTTATGACAAGTGGTAAGATTGATAAAAATAGGTTGCCTAAAGCCTACACACTCTTTGCTGAGCGAGAGTTTATATTACCGAAGAGTCAAACAGAGGAAGAAATTTTGAATATCTGGAGAGAGATCCTTCAGATGGAGAGCATTAGTGTAACGGACAGTTTTTTTGATTTGGGAGGTCATTCTTTGAAAGCTGCTCAAATCGTTTCACAGATTAGTAAAAAATGTCGAGTCTCGTTCTCGATTCGTGAGCTATTCGAATTTGTCACGATTCGCAAATTAGCTCAGGTGGTAGATGAAAAGCGAGACATGCTAGGGAGCGACAAGTCTTAGTAGATAGAGAAAAGGGAAGCCCTCTTCTGATGCAAACATTCGAGGAAGAGGGCTTTGTTTTTTAAAAAAGGTGTTGACCACTTCATAACGGGTATGTTATATTATTTCTTGTCATTAATTGATTGCATAAGTTGAATATCGGGATGTGGCTCAGCTTGGTAGAGCACCTGGTTTGGGACCAGGGGGTCGCACGTTCGAATCGTGTCATCCCGACCACTCAAAAAACTACTCACTAGTTGGGTAGTTTTCTTTCTATGCCCAGATCAATATAGAAAAGATTAGAGGATTTAATAGACCCGAATAGAAGAGGAGATACCTAGGGATGTCCTTAGTGGAGCTGTATGAAAAATACTGTCAATGTCAAATGTGCCCACTCCATGCACAAGGGAGGTCTCAAGTTGTTATCGGGGAAGGAAATCCATCTTCTCCCTTGATGCTGGTAGGAGAAGGGCCAGGAGCGGATGAGGATCGTTTGGGAAGACCTTTTGTGGGAAAAGCTGGACAATTATTAAGTAGAATGTTAGAGGCTGCTGAAATTCCGAGAGAGGAGATTTATATCACCAATATTGTCAAATGCCGCCCTCCCGGAAACCGCACTCCCGAACCAGAAGAAATGTCTGCCTGTATCCACATCCTACGACAACAGTTTCAATTGATACGTCCGAAATTAATCGTTCTCTTAGGTTCAGCACCTACGCGAGCGATTCTTGATCCTAAGGCGCGAATTACACAAGTGAGAGGGCGATGGATCGAGCGAAAAGGGGTCCATTTTATGCCCACACTACATCCTGCGTACCTATTACGAAACCCATCTGCGAAAAAAGATGCATGGAGTGATTTCCAGCAGATTCGAGATGCCTATCATATGCTTCTACAAGGAGATGAAAATCGGTGAAAGAAGTAATTGTTTATACAGATGGAGCATGTTCTTATAATCCTGGACCGGGAGGATGGGCTGCTGTTTTGCTATATGGCGGGCATCGTAAAGAAATCTCAGGTGGAGATCCCAATACCACCAATAACCGTATGGAGTTACAGGCTGTCATCGAAGCGCTTAAAATATTAAAGACGAAATGTAAGGTAAAAGTGCACTCTGATAGCGCTTATATCGTGAACTGCTTCCATCAAAAGTGGTATGTCAAATGGGAGAGAGAGGGCTTTAAAAAAAATCCTGATCAATGGAGAGAGCTACTTGCCCTGACACGAAAACACGACGTAGAGTTTATCAAAGTGAAGGGTCACAGCAATGTAGAGTTAAATAATCGTTGTGATGAATTGGCCCGAGCTGCGGTGCCTAGAAAATAACCCATAACTACATAATGGAAAAAGGAGGTGGACTAGGTGAACGCAATGGAATTGAAACAAAAGCTGATTGAAAAAGCAAACGAGATCGGAATCGATAAAATCGGCTTTACTACAGCGGATCCCTTTGTTGAATTGAAACAAAAACTTGTTCAGCATCGGGAATCAGGTTACGAATCAGGTTTTGAAGAACCGGATCTTAATCTGCGCACGATTCCTACACTCACACTACCAGAAGCGAAATCCATTATTGCCATTGCGGTCGCCTACCCCTCCAAAATGAGTAATCCCCCTCGTTCTGAGCCTGGAGCGTACCGGGGGATTTTTGCTAGGGCGTCATGGGGACAAGATTATCATGATGTCTTGCGAGATAAGCTGGCACTGCTAGAGGCGTATCTACTCGAATTAGTCCCTACCGCTCGAATCCAATCGATGGTAGATACTGGTGCTCTATCGGATCGAGCTGTAGCGGAACGTGCCGGGATTGGTTGGAGTGCGAAAAATACTTCGATTCTAACCGAAGAATTTGGCTCATGGGTCTATCTGGGGGAGATGATTACAGACTTATATATTCCTCCTGATGAATCGGTTTTAGATGGATGCGGTGATTGTACGTTGTGTCTAGATGTTTGTCCTACCGGTGCTCTAGTAGAGCCAGGGCAACTAGACTCGACCAAGTGTATTGCGTTTCTTACGCAAACGAAAGGATTTATAGATGAGCTCTATCGTGAAAAGATAGGAAACAGGCTCTACGGATGTGATACGTGTCAAACGGTTTGTCCAAAGAATCGAAAACGTAACTTTACTCATCACGCTGAGTTTGAGCCTGATCCTGAGTTGGTGAAGCCTCTTTTGCAACCACTTCTTACCATGAGCAATCGTGAATTTAAAGAGAAATATGGGTATATGTCAGGCTCATGGCGGGGGAAAAAGCCGATCCAACGAAATGCGATTATTGCACTTGCTCACTTTAAGGACCAATCAGCCGTTCCATTATTGAAAAATCTATTAAGACAAGATTCCCGTCCTGTTATTCGAGGGATGAGTGCATGGGCTTTGAGCAAAATCGGTGGGGTGGAGATAGAAGAGATATTAAATCAAGCATTGCATGAAGAACAGGATGAAGAGGTTCTTCGTGAGATTTGTTTTGGCTTAGAGCGAATTCAGAAATCAGCTTCCTCCTCATAAACAAAGAAAGATTGTCCTAACTATTCGTTATAAAAATTGACAATCATTACATGCTCACCTACTGTGCCGAAAGGGGTATGATCGTAGTATGAATTGTATTGGTATGATCAAAAGGAGGATCTACTTGTGAACCAGTGCCAGCCCATTATCGCTTGGAGTACATTGAAATCCCAAGTGGGTGTTATTACTGTGGCGGTGTCTCAGCAGGGGCTTTGTTATCTTGACTTTCCGAAGAAAGAGGATCCTATTTTCGGTTTGCGAATTTGGGCGAGTAAGCGAGCCCGTTCTACTCATTTCGAGCAGAATGAGCAAGCATGTACTCCAGCCCTAACCCAATTGCTAGAGTATTTTGACCGGAAACGTAAAGAGTTTGATTTGCCCCTAGATCTCACAGGTACCCCCTTTCAACAGCTCGTATATCGGCAACTATGTCAAATCCCATACGGGACTGTTGCATCTTACAAACAAGTTGCAGAGGCGATTGGAGCTCCGAAAGCAGTTCGAGCAATAGGGGGAGCAAATAATAAAAATCCGATTTCGATTGTTGTGCCTTGCCATCGAGTGATCGGTGCAAACGGATCCCTTGTTGGATACGGTGGCGGCTTGGATATCAAAAAAAAACTGTTATATTTAGAAGGATTTAGTGAAAATAAAGATTAATCTTTTTGAAAATCAATATGGAAGCGTGCTTTTTTCTTTTCTCTCCTCATACTCTGTTTCTGAGAGAGGAGAGTTTTTTATGCCAATGGAAGTATCGACGTATGTACGTGAACAAGCAGTAGCCTATGCGAAACAACATTGGAATCATAATAATCCAGCATACCTAGTGTTTTCGGATAACTGTACCAATTTTATCTCACAGTGTTTGTATGCAGGTCATTTTCCGATGGAAGGTCATGGAAATCCCCAAAAAGGTTGGTGGTACATGCATAGAGGGGGGAAAAATGACCGTTGGAGTGATAGTTGGGCTGTGGCTCACAGTTTATATTGGTACTTAAGAGAGAATAAACGCGTTCAAGTGAGGCAAGAGGCTAGACAGCTCCAGTTAGGGGACGTCATTTGCTATGATTGGGAAGGCGATGGCAAATGGAACCATAATACGATTGTAACCGGCTTTGATGAAAATGGAGAACCACTTGTACATGCGCAAACATATCCGAGTGCCTTCAGGCCGTGGAGATATCTGGATTCACCAGGTTGGACTCCTAAAACGAAGTATGCATTCTTCCATATTGTCTATTAGCTTGTGGATTAGGCATTCCTTTCGTACAATAGGGAAGAATTGTTTTCAGATGGAAGGGATGCCTACATGTCATTTCATATTGTACTCGTTGAACCTGAAATCCCGCAAAATACTGGGAATATTGCTCGTACATGTGCGGTTACGGGGGCCAAGCTACATTTGGTGAAGCCTCTTGGTTTTGAGATTGATAATGCGAAATTAAAGCGTGCGGGATTAGATTATTGGGACGATTTAGGAGTTGAGTATCATGATTCCTTTGCCGATCTCAAGCGGAACTATCCAGATGCTCGCTTCTTTTGTTCAACTACAAAAGGTTCTAGCTGGTATACAGACTTTACATATCGTGAAGGCGATTTTTTCGTGTTTGGCAAAGAGACGAAGGGGCTAAGTAACGAGATTTTAGAGGCGAATCGAGATACATTAATTCGTATACCTATGCTGCCGGTGAGGCGTTCGTTAAACTTGTCCAACTCTGTGGCGATCGTGACATATGAGGCTTTTCGTCAGATTGGCTTTCCGGGGATGAAGTAAGTGAAATGGGGCGGAATCACAGCCCCTATTTAGCCCCCTTTGGGAAACAATCCATACATATAGTACCAAAGACAAAACAAGTTTCGAAATACTAATGGATGGAACCGTTTTTTCTTATCCTTTAAATTGTTTTAATGTTTGTATTATTGTATAATATTAATATGTATCATCTTTTTCATGTCAATTTATCCATATTCTACACCTCTGATTAATAGACCCAAAGACCCCTTCATTACGAGTGATGTGAACCCCCAATTTGTTCTGATTCGAATGTGCGTACGCAACTTGTATCTCCTACTAGCATATACTAGAACTCTCATTCTTTTTTATGGATTTTGCTAGAGTTATGATGCGTATGATGTCATGAGACAAATAAATGTTAGATACTCAGACCGATTGGTTTGAGTGAAGCTGGATAGGGAGAGGGGACCTCTATGGATATTTTAAAGCGTCTCGCAGATCACCGAGAACAAGAAAAGAAGCTGTTGTGGGAAGGGACATTTACGGAATATCTGGAGATTGTAAAGCAGAATCCTCAAGTTACCCAAACGGCTCACTCACGTGTCTATGACATGATTCGTAGGGCTGGTGTTGAAACAGATTCCAATGGAAATAAAAAATATCTATTTTTTAGTCAGGAAATTTTTGGACTGGACTACGCAATTGAGCGCCTTGTCGAAGAGTACTTTCACTCAGCCGCTCGTCGCCTGGATGTTCGAAAACGAATTCTGCTTTTAATGGGCCCTGTCAGTGGAGGGAAATCAACTCTAGTAGCTATGATCAAAAAAGGACTAGAAGAGTATTCGCGAACCGATGAGGGTGCAATCTATGCGATCAAAGGGTGTCCGATGCATGAAGAGCCATTAAATTTGATTCCTAAAGAAGTACGTTCAGAGTTTGAAAAAGAGCTAGGGATTCGTATAGAAGGAAACGTATGTCCGTCTTGTCGTCAACGCCTACGGGATGAGTACAATGGACGGATTGAAGATATGGTAGTAGAGCGAGTCTTTTTATCTGAAGATGAGCGGGTGGGGATTGGGACATTTAGCCCATCTGACCCTAAATCGCAGGATATTGCTGACTTAACGGGTTCGATTGATTTTGCGACGATTACGGAGTACGGCTCCGAATCAGATCCACGTGCCTACCGCTTTGATGGGGAATTGAATAAAGCGAATCGTGGACTGATGGAGTTCCAAGAAATGCTAAAGTGTGATGAGAAATTCTTATGGAACTTACTATCTCTCACTCAAGAAGGAAACTTTAAAGCAGGGCGTTTTGCACTCATCTCTGCAGATGAATTAATCATTGCTCACACAAATGAAACAGAGTACCGCAACTTTATTGCAAACAAGCGAAATGAAGCGCTTCACTCACGGATTATCGTAATGCCGATCCCGTACAATTTACAAGTCTCCGAAGAAGAAAAAATTTATGAGAAACTGATTAAACAATCCGACTTATCTCATATACACATCGCTCCTCACTCTCTTCGTACCGCTGCTGTATTTTCCATCCTAACTAGATTAAAAGATTCCAAAAGGCAAGGAATGGATCTCATCCAAAAAATGCGCCTCTACGACGGTGAAAGCTTAGAGGGCATTAAAGATATTGATGTAGATGAGCTGAAAAGTGAATTCTACGACGAAGGATTGAACGGAATTGATCCTCGTTATGTGATCAACCGTATTTCAAGTGCTCTTATTCGGACAGATGCCGATTATATCAATGCTTTAGATATCCTCCGTTCGCTGAAAGATGGCTTAGATCAGCATCCATCGATTACCTCTGAGCAACGCGAGCTTTATCTTAACTTCATTGCCTTAGCAAGAAAAGAATATGATGATATCGCGAAGAAAGAAGTACAAAAGGCATTTGTCTACTCCTATGAAGAATCAGCAAAAGCCCTGATGGATAACTACCTCGACAATGTGGAGGCGTACTGCAATTGGCACAAAATCAAGGACCCTCTTACAGGTGAAGAGATGGAGCCAGATGAAAAGCTGATGCGTTCCATAGAAGAGCAAATTGGAATCTCGGAAAATGCCAAAAAAGCATTCAGAGAAGAGATTTTAATCCGCTTATCTGCCTACGCTCGTAAAGGGAAACGCTTTGATTACAACAGCCACGAACGCCTCAGAGAAGCGATTCAAAAGAAACTATTTATCGATCTAAAAGATATCGTCAAGATTACCACATCTACTAAAACTCCAGATGAAGGGCAACTGAAACGGATGAATGAAGTGATTGCGCGTCTAGTCGAAGATTACGGGTATACCCCTGCTAGTGCCAACGGGCTTCTACGATATGTTGGTAGTTTGTTAAACCGTTAGCCAGCAACCAGCGGGATAGTGGGAGGTGAATTTATGCTTGTATCAGAGGAGGATTGGTCCCTGCATCGTAAGGGAGATCAAGACCAGCTTCGGCATCAAGAGAAAGTAAAAGAAGCGATCAAGAAAAATTTACCTGACCTCGTAAGCGAAGAAAGCATCATTTTATCCGATGGAAAACAAGTCGTGAAAGTCCCGATCCGCTCCATGGAAGAGTACCGCTTTCGCTTCAATCACAATAAAAATAAACAGATGGGTCAAGGACAAGGTGACACGCAAGTAGGGGACGTCGTAGCGAAAGATGGTGAACCACAGAAAGGATCGGGTAAAGGGCAAGGAGCTGGAGAGCAAGCGGGCGAAGACTATTATGAAGCAGAAATATCGATGGAAGAACTCGAAAGCATTCTCTTTGCGGAAATGGAACTTCCGTATCTCGTGCAGAAGGAAATGGATTCAATTACGGTTGAAGACACACGATTCAACGATATTCGTAAAACGGGTCTTTCCGGAAACATTGCGAAGAAGCGAACTCTCTTAGAAGCCATTCGCAGAAACGGTAGACTAGGTAATAAAGGAAAGCCGAACATCTCGATTGACGACCTACGATATAAGACATGGGAAGAAATCACCATCCCACATTCCAACGCTGTTGTGATGGCTATGATGGATACCTCTGGTTCAATGGGCATGTTTGAAAAGTACGTTGCACGGAGCTTCTTCTTCTGGATGGTCCGCTTCTTACGAACCAAATATGAAAAAGTAGAAATCGTCTTTATTGCCCATCACACGGAAGCCAAGGAAGTCAGCGAAGAACATTTCTTCACCAAAGGAGAAAGCGGAGGCACCATTTGCTCCTCCGCTTATCGCAAAGCTCTAGAAATCATCGATACTCGCTATCCTCCATCCCAATTCAATATCTATTCCTTCCACTTCTCCGACGGTGACAACCTTACCAGCGACAACCAAAAATGCATCGGCCTCGTCCAAGAGCTAATGAAACGCTCCAACATCTTCGGCTACGGCGAGGTCAATCAATACAACCGCCACAGCACCCTCATGAATGCCTATCGCCATGTGAAAGATGAGAAGTTCTTGCACTACGTTATTAAAGAAAAAGGACAAGTGTACCAAGCATTGAAGCACTTTTTTGCGAAAACAGAGGATAGGAAGTAGAGTGATAGATCGCCTTCTCGAGGAGGCGGTTTTTCTTTATATAAATGCAAGAATATAAAAATCAATCTATATTATTAAAAATATTATTATAATTTATATGTTTATTTATCATTTGACTTTAGTGTATAATCTAATAAATTAAACTATTTAGTAGCCGGAGTGACGAAGCAAAATGCAAAATAATAACCTTCCTATTTTAGAAATGGGAAATAAGAAACGAATGGAAATCAAGACTTTAATCTCAAATACATTTAAAATTGAACTTGATTCAGTTGTTGATGATCTAGAGTATCTATCTATCAATGAATGGGACTCCTTAGGACATGTGAATTTAATGATTGCCCTTGAACAGAAGTATTGTATACAAATCGATCCAGATTTAATAGTCAAATTGAACTCTGTTGCTGCTATTGTAGACCATATTGAAAAGCATAATAGAACATCAGGAAACGAGTTAATGGAAATGAGTGGACAAAATGGAGATGAGTCTGAGGATTCCATTCATAAGAAGCCCGTTCATCGAGGGCTCTCTGGAGTTGTGTTTGATCGAACACGTACAACTTTCATTGATGGTCATAAGGGAAAATTACAGTATAAGGGATATTCCATTCACGACCTTGTGGAATTTTCGACGTTTGAAGAGACCACTTTTCTCTTTTTATACGGGATGTTACCCACTACAGAGGAACTGAGCCAATTCAATGAAAGGCTGAAAGTTGCGCGCGATATCCCTACTCCAATGTTTGATATGATTCGGACCATGAGTAAGGCGCATCCCATAGAGGTGCTCCGGACTGCCGTGTCTTTGTTGTCTGTATTCGATCCTGAAAAAGATGATGTCTCTATGGAGGCATTTCAAAGAAGAGCAATTAGGTTGATTTCACAAGTCCCTATCCTAGTGGCGGCTCACCAAGCTATACGACAAGGTAAAGAGCCTATCTCACCAGATCCTTCGATTTCCCATGCAGCCAACTTTCTCTATATGTTGAATGGAAAGATACCAACTGAATCTGCTGTTCGAGTGGTAGATAAAGTATTGATTCTTCATACTGATCATGGATCTAATGCTTCAGCGTTCACTGCACGAGTGGTGTCTGGAACAGGCGCAGATATCTATGCTTCATTAACTGCAGCTATTTCCGCTTTTGCCGGTCCTCTCCATGGCGGGGCAATTGAAAATGTTATGTCGATGATTCAAGAGATAGGTGAGTCCCGGTATGCAGCTGAATATGTGATGCGGATCCAGAGCCAAAATAGACCCGTTATGGGTTTTGGGCATCGAGTCTATAAAACAGAAGATCCTCGCGCCAGACATTTGCGTAAAGTTGCGTTTGATCTTAGTAGTGCATTGGGTGATTCCAAGTGCTATGACATTTTAGAGGCAGTGGTTGATGCTATGCATCCTTACATGGAAAAAGGGGTGGGTATAAACGTGGATCTCTATGCAAGTGTAGTGTATCACTTGCTTGGAATTTCTTCTGATTTATTCATATCTTCTTTTGTAGTTGGCCGTATTCCTGGATGGATTGCTCAGATACAAGAACAGTGTGAGAATAATATCCTCATTCGACCTTTACTAGAGTATGTGGGTGATACTGATCTCGCCTATATTCCGATAGATCAAAGAGGTAAAAAATCTTAATAATTTGTAATCATTTCGGAGGTTTGTTATGACTTTGCAACCCACTATTCTCCAAGTGGAAAATCAGGGTCCATTATTACACTCTGGTTTTCTGTCTAGTGTTAAACGCTTCCCAGGTAATGTAGCGTTATCTATTAAGCAAAATGAATGGACCTATACTGAACTAAATGATAAGGCTTGTCGTTGGGCATCTGCTCTATTAGAGGCCTCTGATACCACACCCAAAAGGGTAGGGATTTTCGCCTATCGTAGTTTGACTTCCTATGTAGGTGTTTTGGCGAGTTTATTTTCTGGGGCGACATTTGTGCCGTTTAATCGTAATTTTCCTATACAGCGAACATGTATGATGATGGAGTTAGCTGACCTCGATGCTGTTTTGGTTGATAAGGGTTCTTTGCCTCAGTTTTGCGAAATAATAAAAAATTTAAAACAGGTTCCTAAGTGTGTACTTTTACCCGAGTCTAGTAAAAAAGACCTAGTTCATATTAGAGCTGAAGTTCGTGATCAAACTGACTTAGAGTGTGCACCTCCATTAGTAAAATTCCCTTTTATTTCTACTAATTCAGTTGCGTATCTTCTATTTACATCAGGAAGTACTGGAATATCAAAAGGTGTGCCGATTACCCATAAAAATGTTACTCATTTTATGCAGGTGAACCAACAAAGGTATCAAATCACTGATCATGATCGATTCACCCAAACTTTTGATCAGACCTTTGATCTGTCTATATTCGATCTTTTTATGGCATGGGGATGTGGAGCTGCTGTCTGTTCTATGGATCCCATACATCTCTTATCTCCATTTAGCTTTATTCGGGAAAAGGGGATTACGGTTTGGTTTTCTGTGCCGTCTGTTGCTGTACTTTTGTGTAAGCAAAACTTCTTGAAGCAAAATAGTATGCCAAGTTTGCGCTGGAGTTTCTTTTGTGGAGAGGTACTTCTGAAAACAACGGCTGAGGCTTGGCAGTTGGCTGCGCCCAATTCGATTATTGAAAATCTCTATGGTCCTACGGAGCTTACGATTGCTTGCACGGCTTACCGCTGGGATCCGATAAAATCACCTATGGAGTGCGTAAATGAATCAGTTCCTATAGGTAAACTGTATCCGGGAATGGAGTCTCTCATCTTGGATGAAAACTTGGAGCCAGTTCCATATGGAAGTGAAGGAGAGTTATGTATATCGGGTCCACAGACATTCTTAGGCTATTGGAGCAATTCCGAGCAAACTCTTACATCTTTGGTTGAGTATAAGGATGACTCTGGTCAGACTAAGGTTTTTTATCGAACTGGAGACCGTGTTCGCTATCTACCGAGTGGAGATCTGACTTATTTAGGTCGCTTGGATCATCAAGTGAAGGTACAAGGTTATCGAGTGGAGTTAAGTGAAGTAGAAGCAATGCTCTTGCGACAACCCAATGTGGTGTCTGCAGTAGCAGTGGGATGGCCGCTTGAAAGCGGTACTATTAAAGGAATTACTGCTTTTGTTGTAGGTGCCAATCTAGATTCTAATGCGATACTTAGAGGAGTTCGAAAAGAGTTGCCCGCTTATATGGTCCCCCATACCGTTCATGTGCTTGATAAGATGCCTTTGAATTCGAATGGGAAAATAGATAGAAAAGCTCTTATGAAACATCTTGAGTCTGAGGAGATGAAAGGGGAGTACTAAATGATAAACTCTTTAAAAGATCCCTTAGGGGTTTGTATTCCTCTAGAGTTTGAACAGCAGGTCTATACATTTTGGTCATTAATGAAATTAGGGGAACGATTTGATCTAAATTTATCGCATATTCCTTATTCAATTAGGTTATTGCTTGAATCTCTTTTGCGCTCAGTGAGTATGGGGCATGTTGATATGGATACAATCGATTCGAAGATTCATGTTTTGGTTAATGGGAAGGAAAAGACTGCCATTCCCTACTTACCAAGCCGTGTACTGATGCAGGATTTCACGGGTGTTCCTGTACTAGTAGATTTAGCTGCTATGCGAGAAGCGATCAAGGAACTTGGTGGAGATCCCACACAAGTCAATCCTGTTATCCAAACGGATGTAGTGGTTGATCATTCCATAATAGTAGACTATTCGAATTCATCGGATGCTTTTGTACGAAATACAAAACTTGAATTTCAGCGAAATCAAGAGCGTTATAAACTGTTGCGTTGGGGAGAACAAACATTCCAAAACTTTCGGGTGTTCCCACCTGGAATGGGGATCTGTCACCAGATTAATTTGGAATACTTAGCAAGTGTTATTCAAGTGAAAGAATGGGGTAGTGCCCAAGTTATATTTCCAGACAGTGTTTGTGGAACAGATAGCCATACAACTATGATTAATGGGCTCGGCGTGTTAGGTTGGGGTGTCGGAGGGCTCGAAGCAGAAGCAGTTATGTTGGGCCACCCACTCATGCTTGTAAGTCCTTCTGTGGTGGGTGTGGAATTGAAGGGGAGACTTGGACCCGGGGTTACTACGACGGACTTAGTGCTGACGATTACGGACAAGTTGCGCCGTGAGGGAGTAGTGGATCAGTTTGTTGAATTTACTGGTGAAGGAATGAGATTTCTTAGTTTAGCGGAACGGGCCACCATTGCAAATATGGCGCCCGAGTATGGAGCTACCTGTGCCTATTTTCCTGTAGATGACGAGGCACTGTGTTATCTGCGCATGACAGGGCGTTCGGAAGCACAAGTAAAATTAGTGGAGAACTATTATAAGCTTCAGGGATTGTATTGGACTGAAAATGATCAGATGCCTATGTTCAATAAACTGATTGAATTCAGGCTGGATGAGGTAGAACCAAGTGTTGCTGGTCCAGTACGCCCGCAAGATCGTATTGTATTGAAGGATTTAAAAACGTCTTTCAGGGCATCTCTCGAAACTACCTTAGGTTCTCAGGAGTTTTCGCAGAACGGAAGAAACGGACCTGAAGTAAGAGTACAGCTTGATGATCAGACGATCACCCTTACCCACGGATCCATATTACTTGCCGCTATTACTTCTTGTACCAATACTTCGAATCCCGCTGTTATGATCGCTGCAGGTTTGTTGGCACGAAATGCTGTTGAGCGTAATCTGTGTGTGCCTGCATACGTGAAAACCAGCTTATCTCCTGGATCGCAGGTGGTTTCAGATTATCTAGCATCTTCTGGTTTGATGCTACCTTTGGAGGAGCTAGGATTTCATGTAACAGGATATGGTTGTATGACTTGCTCAGGTAGCAGTGGTCCAATCGATCCGCGAATTGCGCTTGCGGTGAAGGAGCAGGGTATCGTTACAAGTTCTGTACTTAGTGGGAACCGCAATTTTGAAGGGCGTATTCATCCATCTGTTCAGGCTAATTATCTAGCATCACCACCCTTGGTTATCGCATACGCCATTGCTGGCACAGTTTGTATCGATCTGGAACATGAACCGATCGGTTACGACAAAGGTACTCCCGTTTACCTACATGATATTTGGCCTTCTGATGAAGAGATTGCTTTCATGATGAGAACGTTTATTTCAAAAGATATGTATATCAAACGTTATGATCAAAAGGCCGATGAACGTTGGCAGGCAATTCCTATGGTTAAGAGCGAATTGTATCATTGGGAGGAAGATTCCACCTATATAAAAAAACCACCTTATTTTGATAAGGTGACTGCACCGAAGTCGATTATCGGAGGACGCGTGCTTGCTTTGTTAGGGGATAGTATTACGACAGATCATATCTCTCCAGGTGGAGTAGTCGATTCCAATAACCCTGCTGGTCTTTATCTTAAAGAGAATGGAGTCGAACGGGAAGCATTCAATACCTATGGTTCTCGACGTGGTAATCATGAGGTTTTAATGAGAGCCACACTTGCCAATATTCGTTTGAAAAATAAGATGCTGCCGGGAGTGGAGGGAGGATTCACAATGCATTATCCATCCAATCAGATGATGACTATCTATGATGCTGCTATGAGATACACAGCAGAGGATATTCCTCTAGTGATTATTTCAGGTAAAGAGTATGGAACGGGTTCGTCACGGGATTGGGCAGCTAAAGGTCCTAAACTCTTGGGAGTTAAAGCAGTGATTTCTGAGAGTTTTGAGAGAATCCACCGTTCCAATCTGATCTGCATGGGCATACTTCCTTTGGCATTTCAACTAGGTGAAAATTCGGGCTTTCTTGGCTTGGATGGAAGTGAAATCTATGACATTAGTGGAATTGAACAGCTTCAAGTAGGAATGAAATTAAGCGTGAAGGCCCTGAAGGAGAATGGTGATCTGGTTCAGTTTATTGTACGGGCTTGTATCGAGTCGGATGATGAGCTGAAATATTATCAAAGCGGAGGAATTCTACCCCTTGTGATAAATAATATGCTACTTTCAATGAGTCACTTTTCTAGTGAAGGAAGCAACAGGAGGATTTAGCATGGGAACAGAAGTAATGAAAAGTCCAATCGAGCTTCTGACTGAACTCAGTGTGCTAGATAAATTAAGATGGAAGAAAGATTCCGCACTAGATGCATTCGAAAGGAGGGAATGTTCCTTTAATTGGATCCACATGGGAACTACAGATGTTAAGATCGGAAAGCTTCTTTCTCTTATCCAGTCCTCGCCTGAGTTGCTACCACCACGAACGGGACATATTGGGAATTGGGAGCAAATTATGCAAGGCAGAGCGGGAATGATGGATTTTAATAATGCGATTTGTTCTAAAGGATACGGATACCCGCTACTTTACTGTTTTACTCAAACAGAAACACAAGACATGCAAAATGGTGATATTGTGTATGTGCCTGGTTCGATCGTAGAACAGGATAATAGAATGGAGCTGCCCTTGTTTACATGGGATCGATCGGGGTTTGTTAGAAGAGGACGTGAACATTCGTACTTTACTCCTTTTGTAAAAACTGAATACAGGGGAGAGTTCATTCCATTAATACAAGTTCATAAAAATCGGCTTCAGTATCAAAAATTTGAATTTCGTTTTGAACCTTCTATTGTGTATGAGCAGGAGCCTTTAGTAAAAAGGATTCTATGTGATTTGATAGAAGATGCTTCTCAACGTGAGAATTCGAGAGCCATTTTCCAAGATTTAATCAGTCATCAAGTGACTCTAGATGGAAGAATGTATAGATCAGACCTGATTTGTGAAGATAGAGGTTTCCGAATGGGAGAGGTTTTTTATTCAAGTGCGAGTGAACTAGTTGAAGCAGCCATGATACCATTTCGAGCCGTGGATGAACCAGATCAGTTCTTTCAACAAATCGATCAAATGCCTACACATATGCCACTTGTCTCCAATGTGGCCATGCGTATTTTCTCTGCTGTAGTAAGTTCGCATTATCCAGATAGAAATGTCATTCGTTCTACAATGACTCAACCATTTAACCCACACTTTCACTGGGGAGCTAGAGACATGGCAGGTTATCCACCCAAACGGAGCGGATATATTGCTACTAAGTCCAAGGTTAGGAGTTATAGGAGGATTTGTAAACTTATTATAGATCGATACCCAGAAGTAGATCCGATTTTGTTTGTAGTGATCCCAGCAGTCGTGTTTTCTTTATGTCCGACTGATCAGCATCCTAGAGACAATGAGCTTTTAGCTGAGTTATTCCTCAGAGTTAGGAAGGGAACAGATCATCTTGCAGAATGTCCAGGTCAGATGGCTATAGAGGTGGAGTGCATAACATTGCAATGGCTAGGAGAGCAAAAATCCAACCTCTCCCAATATTTTCTCGATCGCTTTATCCCTAAGTGTGGAATCTTGAATAATCAAAAATCACATGACTTTAGCCGCTCGGTTGAGCCAGAAGGATTTAGAGAGTTATCCTTTCAACAGTCGTGTATGATTGTTGGATCACTTATGGGTTGAAAACTAAAAAATGGTAACGGGGTGTAGAGAATGAAATGGAAATGTGTCATATTGGATGATTATCAGAATGTAGCTATGAAGATAACAGATTGGTCTGCTATAGCAGATAAAGTAGAAGTCACTTCGATTCACCATTATATTGAGAATGAAGATGAACTTGTAAATACCATCCAAGATTATGAGATTGTGGTCATTATGCGTGAACGTACTCCTTTTCCTGCGAGACTATTTAAGCGTTTGGAGAAATTGAAGCTGTTGATTACATCTGGAATGCGAAATGCATCCATAGATCTACAGGCTGCCTCTTCCAATGGCGTTACCGTCTGCGGTACAGCAAGTAGTTCGGAGCCTCCCACAGAGCTTGCCTGGGCTTTAATTTTAGGTTTAGCTCGAAATATTGTTGTAGAAAATAATGCATTGAAACAAAGTGGTCCATGGCAACAAACTGTGGGTACGGATTTATATGGAAAAACACTTGGTTTGCTTGGGTTGGGTAAAATTGGAGGTAGGATGGCACGAATCGGGAAAGCATTTGGGATGAATGTGATTGCTTGGAGCCAGAACTTGACACGTGAACAAGCAGAAAATACAGGTGTAGCACTGGCTGCTTCAAAGGAAGAACTACTTAAAAACAGTGATTTTGTTTCCATCCATCTGGTACTTAGCGATCGAACGAGGGGCTTAATCGGTGAAGAAGAGTTACAGCTAATGCGACCATCATCTTTTTTAATTAATACATCACGTGCAGCCATTGTGGATCAAGTGGCTCTCATGAAAGCTCTTGAAAGTAAACAAATTGCAGGAGCAGGCGTGGATGTATTTGAAATCGAGCCTTTACCGGAGCTCGATCCGTTACGGACCCTACCTAATCTACTCGCCACGCCACATTTAGGATATGTGACACAGAGAAACTACCACACTTATTACAAGGAAGCTGTGGAAGACATAATTGCATTTGTAAATGGTTCACCGATTCGAACACTCGTATAAGCATTTGAAATGATTTACGTGTAAAAATAGGGTTTCGTATTGTCTAGCAACCAAATGAGAGAGTATGAAACCCTTATTTATCCTAATGAGAAATAATGGGGTGTTTTAATGGAAAAAGCGGTGCTAATCCTCGGGGGGTTTTCTGAGATTACAGAAGAATATGTAAGATGTATTCGAAAAAGAGGTCTAAAAGCCATTATTGTAGATAGCAGAAAAAATAAGCTGAATCAATTATACAGATATAAGCAGTGTAATCCTCATCATTTTATTAATCTCGTGGATGAAATCATCTGCATGGAAGAATATTCTATGGAATCGTTTTTTTTGGTTGTGAATAATATTTTAGAGCATGATCAAATAGTAGGGATCATTCCTATAGATGAAAGATTGGTAGTAGAAACAGCCATCTTAGCGGGATATCTAGGATTGTCTAATGGAGGACTTGAGGCAGCTGTTATTTCTCGAAATAAAGAAAAGCAGAGACAGCTTATCCAAAACACTCCGTGGAAGGTTCGCTCACAAAAAGTGACGTTAGAGGAACTAATGACCACTATTTTGCCAGATAGCGGAGTTATAAAACCTATTAATAAGTACGGTTCTATGGACGTAATGATATGGTCTGATGAGAATCAAAAGAAATCGGTGCTTGATTTATTGAAAGTGCAAAAGTCTAAAGAGCAATTATATTTACTTGAAGAAAGAATTGTGGGGCAAGAGTATTCAATCGAGAGTTGGGTTAGGGATGGGGGAGTCCTGTATTCTTCTATTACTAAGAAGCAAACTTTAAAATCAGAAGGTATCGAATTCCCGGTAGAAATCGGCCATCAAGTTCACTACCGTGAATTATCAGAGGATACGATTCAACAAGTTAATGAAATGAATCATTTCGTCATTACAATGTCAAAAATTCAGAGTGCCATTGTGCATCTTGAGTTTAAGATCGATGAAAGTGGCATACCGAAAGTGATGGAATGGTGTGTACGCAATCCAGGTGATCGCATTATGGATTTGTATCTATACGCAGGTGAAGTGAACCCATACGATCTGCTTCTTTCGATTGTGTTAAATGAACCAGGTAAAGAGTACGTATCCAGTCATTCGAGTAAGAAAGTTATCCAAAAATATTATGTTTTAGAAGAAGATACCATTTTAAAAGGTAAAATGAGTCATCATGACCTACCCGTTCATTGGCCCTCAAATCCAGACTCTCAAGGGTTGGTACGAAACAGAGAAGGTGTTCTTATTGATAAAGGTCTAGATTTAACTGTATATGAATTAGGTATATTGGTCCCTCCTAATCAGAAAGCCTTACCAGTGAAGGATTCTTTAACAAGACATCTATACATTGTTTATAGTATCAACTCTTCATCATCGCAAGACATGGAAATGTCGGAGAAAATATTAAATGAAACAATCATCAATCAGCTATATGAATAAAAGAGTTAGAGGAGTGCTTTATGGTAATTAAACAGTTTATGAAACTGAAAGCCATTCACCGACTCATTTTACTTCTTGATTTTATCTTTGGTCTATCTCGGGGCATTATCATTCCCTTTTTGGTTACGGACATGATGACGCGTTTAGGTGCTAGTTATACTACTATAGCTGGAAGTGTTTTCATTTATTTCATTGCGCGTACATTTGGTGGAGTGATCGGTGGCGCTTTATCAGATCGATACGGACGTAGACCGCTTATATTGATGGGCTTGTTTGTAACAAGTGCTTCTTATCTATTCCTCCCTTTTGTAAGTGACGTCTTAGAATTCACAACAGTCTATATTGTGTTAGGATTTGCACATTCATTTTTCCGTTCTGTTTTTTCTGCCTTAATCGGAGATACAGTGGATAAAAAAGATCCTACTATCCCATTTGCGATGTTTTATATCAATCAAAATATTTCTGTTGGTATAGGAGCGCTTCTAGGGGGGGTTATCCTAGCAGTAGGTTCTAGCTTTATTTATATCTCTACTGGGTTATTATTACTTTGTTTTTCTATTATAACGATGTTCCATCCATTATTAAAAAATCAAAGTAGATCCGAAATAAAGGTAGAAGAACAAGAACCAGTTGAAGTGGAACAGTCCTACCAAGGTAAGTCTAGTCATATATATATATTGATTAGTATTTTCTTGCTCAATGTTATTTTAGTCTCCACATACGGTGTATTTAATGATTTATTAGGAGCGATTCTCCATGATTTCGTAGAACTATCTCCATTCGTTATTGGTTTGTTGTTTGCGTTGAATTCTTTCTTGATTGTCATATTACAACTCCAAGCATTAAAAATAGTAAGCAGATGGAGTTTTATGAGCCAAATGTTATTTACGGCTACCTTATTTTCCTTATTCCATTTGTTACTCGGAACCCTTGAGAGGATTCCCGCTATCTATCTATGCGTACTTCTCATCGTTGTATTTACAATCGGAGAGTTAACCCATGTAGCTAATTTAAAATCAAAAGTAAATCAGTTTACTCCTGCAAAGAAGAGGGGGCTAGCATTTGGGATCCTAAATGCAACATTTAATATAGGGTTTGGATTAGGTCCATTTGTTTTTGGCTTTTTCTTAGATAAGTTAGGTTTAGAAAGGGTCGGTTATAGCTTTTTCGTTTTTTATCTAGCTACAGCAGTGGTTCTAAGTGTACTCGTAGTGAAAGAAAAGCAGTCTAAAAGGTCACCGAAAAAGGTTCAAGGTGAAGTGAATCATTAATACAGAAGCTATGTCATCACAAAAAAGAATGAGGTGCTAATATGAGTCGTTCAATGATAAAATTGGGTGCTTTTTTACCTGCTCCAGGACATCATATTTCTGCTTGGAGACACCCGAATGCATATCCAGCAGGTGTACTTGATTTTCATTATTATAGTTCGATAGTTAAGACAGCAGAACGCGGTAAATTCGATATGATTTTTTTATCGGATGGTGTAGGAGTACGTACGCATTATAAAGACTCGGATGAACTTAGTCGCTGGGGACGGATGGTTCATTTTGAGCCCTTAACATTACTATCTGCACTGTCAGTGGTAACGGAGCGTATTGGGTTAACTGCAACATGTTCTACTACTTATAACGAACCTTTTCACGTTGCCAGAAAATTTGCTTCTTTAGATTTTTTGAGTAACGGTCGTTCTGGTTGGAATGTCGTTACTTCAACAACTGACGTGGAAGCCCAAAATTTTAATCTGGACAAGCAACCTGACCACGAGACAAGATATCTCAGAGCTAGGGAGTTCATGGAGGTAGCAACTGGATTGTGGGATAGTTGGGAAGACGATGCCTTTTTGTTTGATAAGGAGTCGGGTCGTTTCTTTGATCCTGAAAAACTTCATATATTGAATCACAAGAAGGAATTTTTTTCAGTACGAGGCCCCCTAAATGTGGCTCGCCCCCCTCAAGGTTATCCAGTTATTGTACAGGCAGGCTCTTCCGCAGATGGACAGGATTTTGCTGCTCAATGGGCAGAAGTTATCTTTACAGCACATAAGAATTTGGAACAGGCAAAAGCGTTTTATCGAGGTATAAAGGAGCAAGTCGTCAAATATGGTCGATCTCCAGATCAAGTGAAAGTGATGCCTGGTATCTTTCCAGTGGTAGGAAGGACCAGAGATGAAGCAGAACAAAAATATGAAACATTGCAAAATTTAATCGATCCAGTCGTAGGTCTTGGCTTACTTTCCACTCAATTGGGAAATATCGACATTTCAAAATATCCAGTGGATGGCCCATTACCAGAACTTCCGGAGACACAAGGAAGTACGAGCCGTCAGAAGTTGTTGTATGAGGAAGCGAAAACCAAAGGGTTAACGATTCGTGAGCTTTATCGTTCTATTGCAGGTCCGCGTGGACACAGAATGATCTTAGGCACTCCCCAAGAAATTGCAGATCAACTAGAAGAGTGGTATGTGAGTGAAGCTGCTGATGGATTTAATATTATGCCACCGCAATTACCAGATGGGCTAACAGATTTCGTTGAACTTGTGGTTCCCGAGCTCCAACGACGTGGGTTATTTCGAACAGAGTATGAAGGCCAAACACTACGAGATCATCTGGGCCTAGAGCGTCCTTCTTTTCGTGCACGCTCTGGGAGTAAATAGGGAACATTTTGCAGGGAATTTGATGAGAGAAAGATGTAAGGAGTACACACAATGGAAATCGAATATGAAGATTTAATTTTAAAGTTAAAGCAGCCTTTTCAAAGTAATAAAGGAACATTTACATCTGCTCATCAGATAATAGTCAGACTGAAATGGAAGGAATGGAGAGGGTATGGCACTGCTGTATTCGCCAAAGAATACGGCATGACAGCTGAGACCGTTGTAAATGCTTTCAATCTGTGCTCAGACATAGTGAAGGAGCATACCCCTTTTGAAATCGAAAAGCTATTAAACGATCTCGAGGCGTTGATACCAAATCAGCCAACTGTGATAGCAGCAATCGACATGGCACTTCATGATATGTTAGGGCAAATGACTAATCTTCCCATTCATCGGTTATGGGGACTTGAAGGACTATTCATTCCACCCACTAGCATTTCCCTAGGTGTAATGGATCAAAACGATTTATTGAAGCAGGCCAAGATGCTTTCACAATGGCCTATTTTAAAATTGAAAATGACTTTGACCAGTGAGGTAGAGTTGATCGGAAGGCTAAGAGAAATATACCAAGGGCGTATTTGGATTGATGGGAATGGAACTTGGAATTGTGAAGATGCCATTGTAGCAGCCAATAAACTTCATCAATATGGTGTAGAGCTTTTAGAGCAACCGATTCCTGCAGGATCACATGAACAGTTGAAATGGGTTCAAGATCATTCGCCTATTCCCATTGTTGCGGATGAAGATTTTCATTGTATTCAAGACCTACTAAGTTTGAGCGGAAGTGTAGGTGTAGTTAATATCAAACTTCTGAAGTGTGGTGGGCTTCGACGAGCAAAGGAAATAATCCAGTTAGCTCGAAATGTTGGGATGAAGGTAATGTTGGGGTGTAAAACAGAAAGCTCTTTAGGGATTACTGCCATTGCGCATTTAGCTGGGCTTGCAGATTACATTGATCTTGATGGCCATTTGAATCTCCAATCAGATCCCTTTACAGGAATTAGAGTAAACAATGGTTTGATTACATTACCTAATAGGTTTGGAATAGGAATTATAGATAGGAGGGGCAGTTGAATATGAGTATTCTCATTATGAATAAAACGGGGTATCCGTATGACGATTGGTTAAAAGATTTGAATGAGGATTTGTTGCTACTGACTACTTCGGAAAAGGCCCGAGGAGCAGTGAATTACCATTTAGTTGAAGGTTTTGAAAACTATCGAACCAATGGTGAAATGGAGATACGTGCTTTAGAGTTGTATGAGACTCATAAGTTTGATGCGATTATTGTAACATCTGAATATGACCTTATACGAGCAGCTAGATTAAGAGAACAGTTGGGCATAGAGGGTCAATCTTTGGAAAGTGCGATCGCTTTCAGGGATAAAACGGTTATGAAGAAGCTTGCAAGAGAAAAGGGTTTAAATGTCCCAGAATTCTCACCATTAGAGTCCCCGTTGGATTTGTATAAATTTATCCAAAAACATGGATATCCCGTTATTGTGAAACCAATAGATGGGGTAGGTTCGTGTCATACAGTCATTATAAAAGATCGAGATGATTTAATGACTTTCTTGAGCAAGGGATTAGCTGTTCATCTTGAGGTGGAGAAATTCATCGAAGGGGACATGTATACGGTAGATGGCTTAGTCATAAACGGTGAAATGGTACTTTGTTGGCCATCTAAGTATATAAATGGATGTCTTGCCTTTCAAGATGAGTTATTTAATGGAGGTTATCTTCTAGAATCAGAAAATCCATTGCTACCCCGACTCGTAGAGTTTACTCAAAAATTATTAAAAGCACTTCCTACCCCTAAAAACACTTCATTTCATGCCGAAGTGTTCCATACCCCACATGATGAATTAGTCCTGTGTGAAATTGCTAGTCGTACAGGAGGGGGATTCATTCGTGAGAAAATAATACAAGGCTTTGGAATTGATTTAGTTAAGCTCTCTGTACAGGCACAATGTGGATTAGTGGAACAGGTTTCTGCCTCATTGTCCAATGTTCCAAAACTTGAGATGCTGGGAGGCTATCTTTTAGTACCAGCTAAAAAAGGAGTTCTAAAAGAGATGCCTGCAGATCCTCTGCCAGAATGGGTAACTCAATATAAGGTCACCGCACATTGTGGCCAGAAATTTAATGAGATTTCAAGTAGTGGTGACTATATAGCTAAAGTGCTTATTAAGGGAGAGTCTGAGGCACAAGTTCAGAACCGTATCGATGAGTTGGCAATGTGGTTTGAAAACCGTGTAATATGGGATGATACGATTTAGTTGTGAAAAATGGCCTTCTCAAATCATTTTTTGAGAAGGCCATTTTTCCAATTATATCAGATGTTCTTATAAATAATTCGGGAGTGTAGGACGGTTTTTTGGCTTGTTCTTTTCAGAATTATATTATATAGTTAAACTTATATGTTAATTTGTATATTCTACTAAATGTCCTTTCTACCTAAGGAGAATGGTATGAAAAAGATATCGATTATTCCTGTTATAGCGTTATTGTTAGCAGTGATTCTGTGGGGCTATAACTTTATTGTGACAAAACTTCTATTAGTTGTACTAAGTCCCTTTGTATTAGCTTTTTATGCTATTTTCGGGGCAGCGATTATATCGGTTCTTATTTTTTGGAGAGGATTATTTAGTTACGACAAGAAAATATTAGTAAAAATATTCTTTGCTAGCTTTTTTGGGATTTTTTTATTCAACCTCCTTGTGAATTTCGGGATGAAGAAAACTTCTTCAGTTGATGCAGCTTTGATTATCGCACTCGTCCCATTGATAAGTAATATTCTTGATGTGATTTGGTTAAAGAATCCATTACGAGCAATAAATATATTTGGAACTTTATTGTCTATTACAGGAATTGTTTTATTAGTAACCAATGGAGAGTTCGGCTCGGTCCGATTTAGCGATGATCATTTATATGGTAGTCTCATTTTATTTGTAGCCGTTATTTCGTTCGTTATCTACATTTCACTTGGAAAAAGCATTATGAATTCGATTAATCCCATTCACTATTCTACATGGTGTTTTATATTTGGCAGTGGATTGCTTTTTATTCCGGCATTCATTTGGGGTGATTTGACGGCGTATAAGAATCTGGATCATACTTCTCTACTCTATGTACTGTTTGCTATTTTATTTGCCAATCTAGTAGCAGATATGGCTTACAATTTTGGAGTTAAGAAGACCAATATAATTATTCCATCGTTGTTTTCTAATTCCATTCCTATTTTTACCATGTTATTCTCGATTTTTGTATATAACGAACCGATTTCAAATGTAAAAATAATAGCGGCATGTTTCGTCATTATTGGCTTAGCCCTACCTACCATTGCAAATAGAAACGAGAGCGTGAAAATATGAAAGTTATTGTTTTTGATTTAGATGAAACGTTGTGTAATCATACCCGGGGTGAACAGGATAGCCTACAGGAAGTTTTTAAGGCTTATTTTTGTGATCTGGGTCTTTCGTTTGGAGAGTTTCATGAGGTTTTCTCAAAGTTTAATAGGGTTTCTTGGGCGAATTTTGAGAAGGGGATACAGGATGTAGAAGCTACTTTAACATATCGATTTAAGTTGCTTTGTGATTTTTATGGAATGGAAGAAAGGCTGGCGGAAGTTTCGAGTGCTTACAAGTCGGCTTACATAAAAAAATGTGTGCCGTATGAGGGGGTTGAATCTTTACTAAGCAAATTAAGCGAGTCCTATTTGCTTGCTGTTTGTAGTAATGGGATGGAGCAAATTCAGATGGGGAAGCTGAAATATCATAAAATGGATTCATACTTTTCTTGTTTTCAATTCGGAAGTTGTTATCCATTTTGTAAACCTCATCTACATTTTTTTCAGAGTTTAGTGGATGAACTTGCGGCAGAGCCAAGAGATATTTTGTTTATTGGAGACTCGCTCACAAATGATATCATGCCAGCTAAGAATATAGGGATGAAGACCCTCCATATTCAACAAGAACATATAGTAGAAGAGGTGCTCCAGTGGGAATTAGTATGGAACCAAATAAAGGAATGGATCGGATAACGTTAAAAAATGCTACCTATTATTCAGATCAACACGATTTTCGCCTTGCTGATATTGTGATTTATGGGAATAAAATCGAAAAAATATGCCAGCCAAATTCTCAGAGTAGTGACCATGTAATCGATGCGAAAAGTCTCATCGTTTTACCTGGATTAACGAACGGACATTTACATCCAAGTAAAGAGCTATATGGAGGAGTAAAAGCTTTTAGTAGTATAAGTGAGGTTTTGGATACGGTTCATCGAAATAATCATCTAGAAACAGAAGAACTGCAAGGATTATCTTCTTTATACTCGATATTACATTCGCTACGCCAAGGTATAACCACTCTAGGCATCTTCACGAGCCGAGCTGAGATAGATGCGGAGCAAGCGAAAAAAGCGGGTGTTCGAGCAGTTATTCATTTTTCACAAAATGATCAATGGTTAGGGAGGGAATCCAAACCGAGTTCTTCCTCTCTTGAAGAGGTTATCAAACGCTATTCTGATTGTGTACATACATATGAATCAGACTTGATAAAAGTTCATCCAGCCACCGCCTCAGAGCTTTCGGCAACTCCAGAACTAATGAAAGAGCTTCATAAAATTGCCTTTCAAGAAAATAAGAAGTTTGTCATGCATATTTGTGAAGGTAAAAGCCAAGTTGAGCAATGTATCTCTCATTATGGGAAATCTGGAATTCAGGTACTCGACAAGCTTCATTTATTAGACTCTTCTACTCTATTGGTTCATGCTTCAACACTGTCAGATGAAGATCTTCATGTACTATCTGACAAAAAGGTAAACTTTATACACTGTCCAGTCAGTAATAGTTTTACGGGAGCTGGAAGATTTCCGTTTAAGGCTTTAATCCATAACAAAATTGGATTAGGTACAGATGCAGCTATGGTAAACCCGTTTCATAAATTAGCATTTGATGCTGCCTTCTCACTTTATTTTCATGGTGAATCAAACTTAGAGGAAAAAGTGGATGTAACAGACATAGTTGATTCGATAACGAAAACAGGAGCGTCTGCATTAGGGTTAGATCATGTAGGAAGTGTGAAAGAAGGAATGTTCGCTGATTTATGTTTTTTTAAGCGAGGTGATGTGGTAGTTGAATCACAAGATCCGAGCTTACTGTTTTTAGATGTGATTCTAAGCCATCATCCGATTCATGTAATGGTGAACGGGGAATTTGTTATTTTGAATGAGAGTTTTCTTCACTGTGATTTTAATCTAGTGAGCGATCATTTTTTACAAAACAAAAAATGGGGAAGGTAGAGATCATATGAAAAAAAGAGTGGCATTTTTATTTTCTGGACGTGGGTCGTTATTAGGGGCGGTACAGGACGGTTTAAAGAAGTTATCAAGTGAACTTACTTTAGTTATTACGAACAACCCTAAAGTTGATTCTTCCCAACTTCCCATTTCCGAAGGTTGCTATTTTACCTGCATTGATCACCAAAATTATAAAAGCAGAAGGGATCATGAAAATGAAATCTCATCTTTGATCGATCGATATCAGATTGACTTGATTGTACTTGGGGGATACCGTCGTATTTTTAGTACTGAATTTGTGGAGCGATACGGCCATAAAACCATTAACACGCATCCGTCCCTACTCCCAGCATTTGTAGGAGATAAGGCACAGCTAAAGGCAATTCAGAAAGGAGTCAGAATTACAGGAGCTACGGTTCATTTTATCAATAATGAAGTGGACCAAGGTCCTATTATTACGCAAGCAGCCGTCGAGGTAAAACCGCATTATACAGAGTCG
Organism: Thermoactinomyces sp. DSM 45891; assembly: GCF_900119485.1. Taxonomy (GTDB): domain Bacteria; phylum Bacillota; class Bacilli; order Thermoactinomycetales; family Thermoactinomycetaceae; genus Baia. The sequence continues at coordinate 15,259 of NZ_FPJZ01000012.1, read as the reverse complement.
GATTTGAGAGAAGCCATTATCGATGTGGAAAAATTAGCTTTGGCAAGGGCGGTACATCTATTCTTGGAGGATAAACTTGAGATTAAAGATGATGTGGTTTATGTGAAGAGTGGGCATGAGAGCGAACTTTTTGTTTAATGATGCCTGAATCATTCAGTAGGCGAATATCGAAGTCATGCTCTGAGATAGGAGTGGTATATAGTGGAGTCTAACTTGTTATTTTCAAGTCAATATTCAGTTGCAAATATTCACCGCCACGAAAATAAGAAATGTTGCTTTGTATTGGTTCACGGCTTCTCTGAATCAGCAGTATGCTGGGATGACATGATCAATCCCATCAAAGATCATGCTAATTTCATAACATATGATTGTGTAGGACACGGAAATAATGCACATTTATGGGAGCTTGCTTCATTTCCAGCATATGTCCAGCAATTAGATGATCTGGTCAGTTACCTAAAAGAAAAAGAATGTTTTCAAAAGATGATACTGGTTGGTCATAGTCAAGGAGCTGGGATTGTTGCACAGTATTCCATACAAAACCCTACGAATGTAGATGGTCTGATCCTCATATCCCCATTCCTCTATATTGGAGCACCCCTTAGAGCCCTTTGGACTAATTTTCTTCAGTTAGTGGAGCAGGGGGAGATGAGAAGATTTTGGGATCTAAATAGTAGCCTGTTGTTGGGTCCTAAATCAGAGAGTTGGTCGCAATTTAGAGAAAGCTCTATGCAGGAGCGCCTCAACTTTTTTACGAAAGAACAGTTAGTGATGCTTTTGAACGCCTTGTTACATATTGAAGTTACAGGCGATCTCTCCACTCTCAAAAATAAACCGATGTATTTGATACACGGTCAATACGATTTGATGTTTCCTAGCTACTATAGTAAAGAAATACAAAGCCAAGTGCTCGAAGCAGAATATATCGAGGTTGAAGGTGCGAATCATTTATTGATCGAGCTTGAATCAGCGGTGTATTCAGTAATGTTGAAGATGATGAAGGATACTAATAAGAAAGATAGTTTGTGAATTGATAGGAATTTTATATTTCGTTTGAAGCCACCTATTTTAAAAGGTGGTTTTTTCACATATGAGGGGCGTGGACAGATCGTGTTTTGTTTGTAAAGGAATTTAGATATAAGAAAGCTCATATTATGAATCGGTTTTTAGGATCATACTGTAAATAGAAAGATGTTTTTTTGGATGACAAAATGTATAGATGGAGAGATCAACGATGTGGTGGGACGTTTGTGTTGGAGTTATTTTGGGCATTGTGGAAGGGATGACAGAGTTTATCCCTGTCTCGTCTACCGGTCATATGATTTTGGTAGGAGATTTGTTACTAGGCTTCCATGAAAATAATGAAAGAGCACCCACTTTTGAAGTAGTCATCCAGTTAGGATCTATCTTGGCTGTGGTGGTTGTTTTTTGGAAACGTCTATTAAGTCTTATTGGAATTCATATTTCTCAAAAATCAAAGGATGATAACAAGGGACAAGGTCATCTTACGATTCTACACGTAATTGTCGCGATGATTCCGGCTGTTTTGCTGGGATTGTTGTTACGGGACTCTATTAAAGATTTATTCATTCCTGAAGCCGTGGTTTATCCCCTAATTTTGGGAGGTATTTTATTGATCATCGCGGAAAAGTGGAATCGCCCTGTCGTAACTACCAGCTTAGATGAGATTACATATAAACAAGCATTTATGATTGGTGTATTTCAATGCTTTGCTTTATGGCCAGGTTTTTCCCGTTCTGGCGCCACTATTTCAGGTGGACTTTTAATGGGTGCAAATCATAAAACTGCGGCAGAGTTTTCTTTTATTGTTGCCGTACCGATGATGATGGGTGCCAGTAGCCTTGAATTGTACAAGAGTTGGGGTAAGTTGCATTTCAGTGATCTTCTCCTTTTTGTAACGGGGTTTGTTACAGCATTTTTAGTAGCGCTGTTAGCGATTAAATTCTTCTTACATTTGATGGAGAGAATTAGTTTAACCCCATTTGCCATCTACCGTTTTATTTTGGCGGTTATTTTGTTGATTTTCTTTATGTTAGTAGATTAAACAAGAAAGTAGAAAAAAGACTTTACTCGTGGACAAGTCCATAAGTAAAGCCTTTTTGTGTTGCTAGACATGATATATTGAACAACCAATTATCTACCAAAAAGATCTTTTAGGATAGAAACATCCTATGTCTAACTTCCTTTTTTTAGCGATGCAGAGGCAAAGTTGACAGAAAAGCGTTCACACCAAATCGAAACGGTCTGGTATTTGTTTAAGTCAATATTCTCGGGAATTTCGTAGTTTTGATCTCCTTTGTTCCCCTTTATTTGTCCCAATGAAATAGAGTTTTCTTGGGTTACCTCTTTACTTTTTTTGATTTCTGGAAGGGCAACCAGATAGATTTTTACGTCAGGACCGTTATCTGTTTCAAATTCCGTGAAGCGCAAAATTCGTTTCCCATCTTCCAGTTGATGAATCGTTGCAGTTCCTTTTCCCTTATGAAAAGTATCTCCACTATGAAACTGACCTTGGTATAAAATGTTCGATCCTTGCGTTTTTCCACTAGTGGTTTGAAGTGCTTCATTTACTGTTTTATCAATAAATAATTTTTCGGGACGGAATATAAACCAAAGTCCAGCAAGCACGATAAATAAAATAGATATGATTTTCCATGTATTGCTCTTCACCAAGAATCCTCCTTACATTACTCTTCATTAAAGTAATACATTAATATGTTACGATGTTTATTTTTTTTATTCAATAGATTTATATTTATACAGAAAAAAAGATTATTCGTATGAAATGCGATATAGATTGATGAAAAGGTGTGTGACAGAATTTAGATTAATAAAAGTTTCATTAAATAATTTTATTTGAATTAATAAAAAGTAATGTATGTTTACTATATAGTTTTTGGGGACTATGAGTTACTTTTCGAAAAATAAAGGAAATCAAGTTTCAATGAAGAGAACCAAGGGGTATATGTGTTAAGGTTGTATTTATAAAGAACTATAAATTTTTAGATTAGGAGGAAGTGAGTTATGTTTTTTAAGTTGATTCACAACGAAAATATTAAAACGTCATATCGTTTATCTACTTGGATTATGATGGGACTCTTAGTAGTGGCTGTGCTGCTTACTACATTTATTGGGGGGTATAAACAGCCCGCAGATGGGCAGGCGGATCTGCAGAAGGGAATCGAGAAGAATACGGCAATATTAAACGATAAAGAGGCTGACGAAGATGCAAAGGAAATGGCACAAAAGGAAATAGCAAAAAGTGAATACCTTTTGGCCAATCATATTAAGCCATATACGATCCATACATATTTAGATAATGGACAAGGGATGATTGTTTTCTTTGGTGCGTTCTTTGGGATCATCATCGCTGCTAATAGTGTAGCAAGTGAATTTTCAACAGGAACCATTAAATTATTGTTAATTAGACCCATCCATCGTTTTAAAATATTACTTTCAAAATACGTTTCTGCCCTCTTCTCTACAGCTAGCTTATTACTATTAGGTATACTTCTATTCTTAGTAGTAGGCGGATTATTGCTTGGGTTCGAGGGAATTACTGCATCGCATGCTGTGATGCAAGGGGACCATCTAGTGAAGGAAACTTTCCTTTATACTTGGAGTAAAAGCTTTTTGTTATCACTTATTCTACCATTTTTCGTCATTACCTTTACTTTTATGATTTCAACGGTTTTCCGCAATAATGGATTAGCAATCGGTCTCTCAATGGCTGCTTATTTTGGGGGTAATATTGCAACACTATTCATGCTGAAGTATAAATGGGTTAAGTTTACGCCGTTTATCCATATGGATTACTTGTCTTCAGGAGATGCGCTTATTAAGGGAATGACCACTTCCTCCTCCTCTATCGTACTCGGTGCCTATTTCCTCCTCTTCTTGGCCATTGCTATGATTACTTTTAAGAAGAGGGACATCGCCATTTAGAGAGAAAGGGGAATGAATCATATGAAAAAAGCAATTGTACAGATAAAAGATTTAAAAAAGGTAATAAGAGGTAAGGAAATCATTAAAGGGTTAACATTTGATATCTACCCAGGTGAAGTCTTTGGTTTTCTAGGACCAAATGGAGCCGGAAAGACAACAACGATTCGGATGATGGTAGGTCTCACTTCTGTTTCGGCAGGAGATGTAATAATTGATGGTAATAGCATTCAGAAGAACTTTGAGAAGGCTGTTGCTAAAGTAGGTGCTATAGTAGAAAATCCGGATATGTATAAGTTCTTATCGGGATATCAAAATTTAAAGCAGTATGCTCGTATGGTGAATGCTACAGATAGCCGTATCGATGAAATCGTGAAATTAGTTGGTTTGGAGAATGCAATTCATAATAAGGTGAAGACGTACTCTCTTGGTATGAGGCAGCGTCTGGGACTGGCACAGGCACTTCTTCATCATCCATCGGTCCTTATTTTGGATGAACCTACTAATGGACTTGACCCAGCAGGGATTCGCGAATTACGTGATTACCTTCGAAAACTGGCCAGTGAAGAGGATATTGCAGTGATTGTTTCGAGCCACTTGCTAAGTGAAATGGAACTAATGTGCGACCGAATTGGGATTGTAGAACAAGGTAAATTGGTAAAAGTAGAAGATATGAATGAATTTATCCATGGAGATAGTAAAGAGACGCAAGTTACGTTCCAAGTAGAGCCTCTTGATCTAGCAGAGCGCCATGTGAGAGAGCAATTCCCGAATAGCCAGGTGGCCATAAAAGATAATGAATTAGTCCTCGCTATTAATAGAGAGGAAATTTCCGAGGTAAGTAGTTTTCTCCTTCATAATGGGGTTCGTTTATACGGCATTCAAAGTAAAGCAAAATCATTGGAAGACCGCTTCCTAGAGGTTACGAGTCAATGATGAGAATAAAGGCTTATGTCAAAGCAATCATCTATTTTGCATGTGGCTTAGGAATAGGATTACTCGTTTCAAATACCATTTTTTAGTAGATTGTATGTTAATTAATATAAGAGTGAAGGTGATTACGTGGCGTTTCAATTAGAAGGGCTGGATCATATTCAGTTAGCTGCACCAGCAGATAGTGAAGAGACAGCACGTACTTTTTTCAGTGATGTCCTTGGAATGAATGAAATTCCTAAGCCAGATAATCTGAAGAAGCGAGGAGGAGTTTGGTTCAGTGTAGGGGCACAGCAACTACATATCGGGATTCAAAAAGACTTTTCTCCAGCTAAAAAAGCACATCCTGCATTTCAGGTTAAAAACTTAGAAGGATTGCGTGAACAGCTCATTCAAAACAAAATCGAAGTAATAGACGATGAGCCTTTGGAAGGGACTAATCGCTTTTATGTTCATGATCCATTCGGTAATAGGATAGAGTTTTTAGAAAGAATATAGGTTTTAACAACAAACTCGCACTTATCATTAATAGAGATGTGTGGGTTTTGTTATATATACATCAGAGTCTAGTTTTAAACGAAGGGAGTGATAAAGTCATAGAATATAAACGAATTGAGTATGTTCTACTATGTTTCAAAGAATTACTCCAGTGGTATGTACAATAAAAGTGGTTGATTGTTGAAATGATTCGGTACGAATGTGAAATTGTACTCCATTTCAACAAAACCGTACATAACTAAGTTTCACTTTTTTGATAGGATATAAGTACTGGTATAAACGGAGGTAATAATATGTTTAAAAATTTGCTTGCTAAATTTGGTCACGGTTCTGCGAAGGTGGACTTAGTTTTGGATAAGAAATCCTTTACACTGGGTGAGTCTGTTAGTGGAAGCCTGATGATTCAAGGTGGAGAGGTAGAGCAGAAGATCAATCGCATTGATATTGATTTCGTGGTAAGTATTCGAAAAGATGGACATGAGTATAAACAAGTGATCCAAACGTTTCCTTTTCATCATACATTTCATATTCAACCTGCAGAGAGACGCACCTTTCCATTTTCGTACACGATGCCAAACAATCTACTTGTATCGGGGACTTCGGTTGCCTATTTCTTTAAGACTCGTTTAGACATTGCAGACGGAGTAGATTCCTCAGATCGTGATTTTGTTCACATTGATCCTCCTGTCCGTCTCCAACAAGTCATCCATGCTTTCCAACAACTGGGCTTCCACGAGAAATATGATTCACGTTCGTTTGATGGATATATGCAAGAATTTGAGTTTGCACCTACGAACTATTTCCGGGATAAAGTGCAGGAAGTAGAATTTAAAGCCGCGATTGAAGAAGGAGGAATTCGGTTACTTCTAGAAGTTGATTTATATTCTTTCTTTGGAGAAAGGGAAATTAAGCGTGAAATCTGGCTTGCGAATGAAATGCTAAGTCAAACTTCAGAGTTAGTGCAGTATCTGAATCAAGTGATTACCGAGGTGGTGAATGACCCAAGTATGTACTCTCAAGGATATTCAGGATATTTCCACCAAGGACAGCAAGGACATCGTAGTCATCATTATAGCCGCGGACATCATCGCAGTCATTCCTCCGGTGGAATGGGCAAAACGGCGATGGGGGCTATCGGGGGTTTTGCCGCGGGAATGCTCGCAGCTGAGGTAATGGACGAGGTTTTCGATGGTGCAGAAGATATGGCAGGCGGATTTGATGATTTCTTTGGCGACGATGGTGAAGCTTAATGTTGTTATTTTTTGTCTCAAAACATTCTTTTCTCTTTTTGGGAAATGGATGTTTTTCTTTTCGAACTATAGACTAATAGAATAACGTTCGATGTGAGTTTATTTCATATCAAAACAACTTTAACTTAATAGTTTGTCAGATGTGTTGATTTGCATAATTTTAGGAGTTAAAGGGATGATCTATGACATTCTTCATGAAGGAACTGATAGATCCTCATTAACCACTCGGTTGGGAGTTGACCAAGCCACAGCTTGCGCAAGAAAACGATTTTCGAAATGGCAGAAAAGGCTGGACGTGTGTAACCATACAACCATTGAATTAATGCATAAGCGATAAGGGAAGCGTATAGCTGACCGTATACAGCATTTGGAGTTGTTCCGAACAACCGCTTTACATTCAGATGTTGTTTCATCCAGCGAAAAAACAGCTCAACTTGCCATCGGGCACGATACATTCCAGCAATTGCCTCAGCGCTCACATCATATAGATTCGTAACCACTCGAATCTCATGTCCCTCCAGATCTTGAAAAGTAACTAACCGAAATGGATGGATCGTTCCATTCACTTCCTCGCCCAAACGCGCTATCCAGTCTTCTCTAACAAAGGATTCCTTTGTTGGAACAGAGCAGATACGTTCATCACGAGTAACGGCATTTTTCTTTAATCGGATGACAAAGAATTTGTCTTCTCCATGAAGTTCATCCATCCGATCATATTTGGCATACGCACGATCACAAATATAGATGGCTCTTTTCATAGTAACCAACTGAGATGTCTTCTTTGAATCATGTTGCGACGCAACTGATTCTTCCACACATATGGGAGTCATTGTTTTCACATCAAAGGAAACATGCAACTTCACACCCGCTTTTTCACCGCGGAATTGTGCCCATTTCCAGTTTCCGGCTCCAGTTGTAATGGTAGTAGAATCTACAGCAATGGATGGTGGCAATTCTAGATCTCTGCGAAGGCGTCGATTACATCGACTTAGGAATAAGTGAAGTAGTTTTTTGAAAAAAGAGTAAGGGACAGATGATGCCTTCTTAGAAAATGTCGAATAATTCACTTCTATCAAGTTTTCGCTTGCCCTTAGATTGTTCTTCGCTTTCGCGAAAACTGCCCCATTTCTCGGCCGCTGATGAGATCCAAACTTTCAATAGCTCGAAAGTATTGAACTTCCTTGCTGTACCAGGTCAATACTACTTGACTTTAAGTGTCATAGTTTAGGTACTCTCAACCCTTGGTATTATTGGATTTTACGTATCTGACAATTCCTATTTGCTACCTGTTCTAGCTATAGCAAAAAACAAGGTAAATCATACATTTCTTTAGCATGATTGATTTTCATAAATTATTCGTATACAATTGCTAATGGTCTTAAGCCGTATATTATTACATAGGGAGATGTATTTGAATGAAAAAGAAATTAGTCGGAACATTAGTGGCTGCTGGAGTATTAGTTACTTCACTAGGAGCAGCATCCGCTACCTGGTTCCATTGGGCTCATGAAGTGAAAATCGGAGCGCATGGTAACCATGACCATTATTCGCAAGCACATGAAGCTGGATACGGTGGGTCAGATCCTACTCATCAGCTTGTAAGAGTAAAGAAAGCAAGTAGTCGTGTCTTCTGTATGACGAATGATTATCGTGAGAACAATATATCTGCGCAAAAGCAATGTGTACAGGATGCAACTACATCTCTGAAAAGCTCAGCATATCGTAATCAACTTATTAAGATGCATTTTGAAACAGCTCAAAATAACCCTGATCCTACTACCTTCTTTTACAGTTGGGCGCCGTAAATAGAAGATTACCGGATGGAAGATTTTATAATCTCCATCCGGTATTTTTAATGTTGTTCTATCAAATGACGTGAATAGTAGAAGATAGGATTTAAAACACCTTAAAGTAAAGTAACTCCTCTTGCTGAAGGTGATTGAGTAGTGTGTTTATATTAAATTAGATAATCTATGAAAAATAATCATAAATAGCGAAACTATTTTCATATTATATGAGTATATGTTGTATAGTGTAAAAAAACGAAAAGAATGGAGAGGTTTATATGAAAAAGAAATTAGTCGGCATGTTAGTTGCTGCTGGAGTATTAGTTACTTCACTAGGATCAGTTTCTGCTACGTGGTTTCATGAGGATGAGGAATATACATGGATTGGAGCGAATGGTACAGATGACCATTATTCAGTTCCACGAGTGGCTGGACACGGTGGAGGCGATCCTCAAACTCAGCTTGTAAGAGTAAAGGATGCAAGTAGTCGTGTCTTCTGTATAACGAATGATGAGAATGAGAACAATATATCTTCACAAAAACAGTGTGTACAGGGTGCAACTACAGCTCTGCACAGCACAGCACAGCGTATGCAATTGATTAAGATGCATTTTGAAACAGCTTACAATAACCCTGATGGTACTACCTTCAAGTACAGTTGGGCACCGTAAATAGAAGATTACCGGAATACAACGTGCCCTATCGAATCTATAAACCCTACCTATAGAAATGTGGGTGATTTTTTCCTACAGTCCCAACCTATCCCTCTTTTCCACCCACCACCACCTCCTTTTTATCTGTAGGAAATGACAGTTAAGGTTCCTTTGTTAATATATATATATAAATACTACTTACCCTTAAGTGTCATAGTTTAGGTATCATCAGCCCTTGGTACTACTTGATTTTACCTGTCTGACAATTCCTATTTGCTACCTGTTTCAGCTATAGGAAAAAAACAGGGTAAATCATACATTTCTTTATTACGCTAAAGCGTTTTGTTGCTCTAAAAATCCGATATTTTGGAGCATATTTCGCGGTAGGATATCATCCTACAAATTCTCCTTGTGATCAATAAAAAAGAGGTTAATATAATTATTGATTTTCATAAATTATTCTTATATAATTACCGACGGCATTAAGCCGTAATAATATTACATAGGGAGATTGATTTTATATGAAGAAGAAACTAGTCGGCACGTTAGTGGCTGCTGGAGTATTGGTTACTTCACTGGGAGCAGCTTCTGCTACGTGGTTCCATGAGGATGAGGGATATACATGGATTGGAGCGTATGGTATGTTTGACCATTATTCAGTTGACCGACCTGCTGGACACGGTGGAGGGGATCCTCAAACTCAGCTTGTAAGAGTAAAGGAGGCAAGTAGTCGTATCTTCTGTATGACGAATGATGTTAACGAGAACAATATATCTTCACAAAAACAGTGTGTACAGGATGCAACTACAGCTCTGCACAGCACAGCAAAGCGTATGCAATTGATTAAGATGCATTTTGAAACAGCTTACAATAACCCTGATGGTACTACCTTCAAGTACAGTTGGGCACCGTAAATAGAGGATTACCGGATGGAACGGTGTCATCTCCATCTGGTATTTTTAATGCTGTTCTATCATATGACGTGAATAGTAGAAGATAGGATTTAAGACACCTTAAAGCAACGTAACTCCTCTTGCTGAAGGTGATTGAGTCGTGTGTTTACGTGTGTTTATATGGAGAAAGATAGTCTGTTAAAAAATAATCATAAAAAGTGAAACTATTTTTCTATTATATGAGTATATGTTGTGTAACACAAAAAAATAAAAAGAATGGAGAGATTGATATGAAAAAGAAATTAGTCGGCATGTTAGTGGCTGCTGGAGTATTAGTTACTTCACTAGGATCAGTTTCTGCTACCTGGTTCGCAAATGGCTACCAGGAAATTGGAGCATTTGGTAAAAATGATCATTATTCTCCTGCGCAACAAGCTGGACACGGTGGAGGGGATCCTAAAACTCAGCTTGTACTAATAGAGTTTGCAAGTAGTCGTGTCTTCTGTATGACAAATGATAATAATGAGAACAATATATCTGCACAAAAACAGTGTGTACAGGATACAACTACTGCTCTGCACAGCAAAGCAAAGCGTGGGCAATTGATTAAGATGCATTTTGAAACAGCTTACAATAACCCTGATCCTACTTACTTCTTCTATAAATGGGCACCGTAAATAGAAGATTACCGGATGGAGATTTCATAATCTCTTCATCCGGTTTTTTAAACCTATGTTTTATTAAATGAGGTGAATTTTTGTTGTTACATATTCTAAATGTAGAATTCAAGAGGGCCATATTACGTTGGCAAACGTGGATTGCTTTTGTCTTGTTTGTTGGATGTATAATTGTAGGAGTAGAAATTTTTCGTCCGGGGGAATTGGTTCCATTTGATCCTAACACCCATAATCCATTCAATGCATTTTTATATGCAATAGGGAATGGAGCTAGACCCATCCTACTGTCTCATGGCCTGCTGATTCAAAACCTAATCGAAATCCTCTTATCCCTGCGAATAAATCTAATATTTTCACAGTCCCAACCTATCCCCCTCCCGATTTTTTCTACCCCCACCACCCCCTCTAGAAGCATTGAACCCTTGATATGACTGGATTTTATAGTCTGACAATTCCTATTTGCTATCTGCTTCAACTATAGGAAAAAAACAGGTTAAATCATACATTCCTTTATCACACTAAAGCGTTTTGTTGGTCTAAAAATCCGATATTTTGGAGCATATTTTGCGGTAGGGTATCATCCTACAATTCCTTGTGATCAATAAAAATACGATTATTATGATTGATTTTCATAACTCATTCTTATACAATTACTGATGGCATTAAGCTGTAAATTATTACATAGGGAGATTGATTTGTTATGAAAAAGAAATTAGTCGGAACATTAGTGGCTGCCGGAATGTTAGTTACTTCTATGGGAGCAGCTTCTGCTACCTGGTTCCCGTCTTTTGGTCCTGTGGCAATCGGAGGGTATGGTTTTGGTGACCATTATTCGAGTCCACGTGAAGCTGGACACGGTGGAGGGGATCCTAAAACTCAGCTTGTAAGAGTATATCAGGCAAGTAGTCGTGTCTTCTGTATGACTAATGATGTTAACAAGAATAATATATCTTCACAAAAACAGTGTGTACAGAATGCAACTACAGCTCTGCACAGCACAGCATATCGTGGGCAATTGATTAGGATGCATTTTGAAACAGCTTACAATAACCCTGATATGACTACCTTCCTCTACACTTGGGCACCGTAATATAGAAGATTACCAGTATAATTTTTTATATAATTTCCATTGTCTTTAAGCTGTATATTACTACACAGGGAGGTAGATTTAAATGAAAAAAAAACTAGTCGGAACACTAGTGGCCGCCGGAATGTTAGTTACTTCTATGGGAGCAGCTTCTGCTACGTGGTTCCATGAGGATGAGTTTGATACAATTATTGGAGCATTTGGTAAGGATGATCATTATTCTGATCCACGCCCCGCAGGACACGGTGGAGGTGATCCTACAACTCAGCTTGTAAGAGTAATGGATGCAAGTAGTCGTGTCTTCTGTATGACTAATACTGTTGACCATAGAAATATATCTTCACAAAAACAATGTGTACAGGATACAACTACAGCTCTGCACAGCTCTGCAATTCGTGATCAACAAATTAGTATGCATTTTGAAACAGCTTACAATAATCCTGACTGGACTGGCTTCAGGTACAGTTGGGCACCGTAAGTAGATGAAAAAGGAGATGAGGTTTATTAATTAATCCCCATCTCCTTAATGTGCGCCCGGCATGGGCGTCCACCGTGAGGTGGAATCTGAAGGAAGCCGGCGGCAAATCTCCGGTCTGAGGAACACGAATCTCATATAAGGCTAATATTCGTTGGATGAGTCTGCGTTACAAGACAAAGTCCTTGCTACCGAAGGCGAATGAGAGTAAATGAGACAGATAGATGGAGAGAAAGACTGCGTTCTTACCCGGGGAGATCTGCATGGCAAGCCATGCTCACATGGTAACCTAGACCGAAAGGTTTAGCTGAACGTGCAGAAGTCAGCAGAAGCCATAGTACCTGAGTAGGGGACGCTTGAAAAGGGAAGGGCTGAACATTTAAGAAGAACGGTTCACTATGGTTCATTCTTTACATTGATACAGACAACCTATAATAGGCTTGCCTAGAGGAGGAAGTGGTGAAGTCCATGGGGGACTCTAGGAGGGTGGAGTAAGGAATGGACGAATAGAACGAATGGTTCACGGGGAAGGTTATATCGATGTTAATGAAACGGCTACTTTCAAGAGAAAATCTCTTGAAAGCACTCAAACAAGTGGAAAAGAATAAGGGTAGCCATGGGATGGATGGAATGTCAGTAGAATCCCTACGAGAACACATCCAAGAACATTGGATTTCTATCCGTTCTTCCATCGAAGATGGAACCTATAAACCGTTGCCCGTACGTCGAATCGAAATCCCGAAACCGAACGGGGGCGTTCGGTTATTAGGTATACCTACTGTGTTCGACCGTTTCGTACAACAAGCAATCGCTCAAATTCTAACACCTTTATTTGATCCGGGTTTTTCAGATTGTAGCTACGGGTTCCGTCCAGGAAAACGTGGACATGACGCAGTTAGAAAAGCCAGGGGATATATAGAGGAAGGCTATCGATGGGTAATAGATCTAGATCTTGAGAAGTTCTTTGATCAAGTGAGCCATGACAAATTAATGAGCTTACTTGTAAAGAAGATAACAGACAAGCAAATATTGAAACTGATTCGTAGGTATTTGCAGTCTGGAATTATGGTTAGGCTTACGAGTTTCCAATGAACAAGGTGGCCCATTAAGCCCAGTTCTTTATCTAATATCATGCTAGATGTATTAGATAAAGAACTGGAAAAGCGCGGGCATAGATTCGTTCGGTATGCCGATAACTGCAACATATACGTGAGAACCCGCAAAGCGGGGGAGAGAGTAAAGAAATCAGTCACCGAATTCATTAAACAGAAATTGAAACTCAAGGTAAATCAAGAGAAAAGTGCAGTAGATAGGCCCTGGAAACGAAAGTTTCTAGGATTTAGCTTTAGAAGCCATTTCAAAAAACATAAATATGCAAATAGTGAATAGAAAACATTGAAAAAATAAGTAAAGTGTGTAAAGTCAGTAATATGAGTAGACATGAGATAACAGATAAACAGTGGCGAAAGATAAACGGATATTTGCCGAAGGCAAAACGAGGAAGAGGAAGACCTGAAGCAAATTTACGAAAGACATTGAACGGAATTCTGTACGTATTACGCACAGGGTGTGCTTGGATGGATATGCCTAAGAAATATGGCTCTTACACAACGTGTTGGAGGAGACACCGTCTCTATTCCAAATTAAGAATTTGGGATCGAATATGGAAATGGTTACTGCGGGATCTATACGAAGAGAAGAAAATCCAACTAGGCATCGCACATGTGGATGCTAGCTTTGTTCCGGCCAAAAGAGGAGGAGACAAAATCGGAAAAACGAAGCTGGGTAAGGGATCTAAGGTATTTAGTGTTGTGGAGAATAAGAACGGGTTACCCATCGCTTTGCTGATTGAAAATGCGAATCCTCATGAGATTACCTTTGCTGAGAAAATCGTAAGTGAGATTCGTATTCCACAAAAACGAGGAGCACCCATTCGAAAACCTAAGATACTTGTAGCAGATAAAGGCTATATAAGTCAAGCCTTTCGGACTTATTTGCGAAGAAAAGGGATTCTTGTACGTATACCATTTAAGAAAAATCAAAAGCCCCCGAAGGGGCTTCAGCCAAAGGACTTCCAAAGCTCCTATAAACAACGGTTTAAAGTTGAACGTAGTTTTGCTTGGATGGATAACTTTCGTCGACTGGTTGTTCGGTATGACCGTTTTTCTTGGATAACAGGTGGAGCACTAACGTACGCTGGATATATCGTTTTCAAGAAATTTACTAGTTGGGCTTTCCTTTTCCCTACTTCACACCTGATGTTTTTAGCCCATTTTCCAAATCAACTTGTTCCGCCCATTCCTACACTTACGGCAAGTATATCGATGTTGTGTGGTCTTGCCTTCATTCTCGTTTGTTTAGTAGTAGGATGGATAAAGGTTAGAAAAGTAGATTTTGCAAAGTAGGCGGTATAGATGATTAAACTAATATTAACTAACGTTAACTTGTGCATTCGAAGCAAAATGGCGATTGGGATTTCGATTTTGCTGATTCTCCTTACCCTCATACATATCCCAATGATTAATGAACTGGGACAGAGAGAGAAATTTGAGCCGCAGTTGGTAGATTATTTACTATTTTCAATGGGAGGCGTATTTCCGGACTCTCTACTGCAATACTTAACTTGGGTGTGTGTCGTTTTCCCGATTATCTTATTTGTGTATCATATGATGAATGTAAATAGTGGATTTGATTTATTCGTTCTAACACGCATGAAAAAGAGGAGTAACTGGTGGATTGTAAAAGTACTCGCTCTCATCATGACTGTTTTGTTGTATTGTGTTGTGTATTTTCTCATTCACATGATAATCGGTTCTATGTTTTTCTCCATAAATGCTAGGTGGAGTTCCTTTTTTCAGATGTTCTTCTCTCATTTGGAGTTAAACGTGGGAACTCTCCTTTGCTTCATGATGATATTTTTCTTTATAGGACTCACGGCTTTTGCTCTACTTTGTCAATTGATAACGAGTCGATTTCGTAACGAAACAGCCGTCTACACGGTATTTCTTATCTCCTCAGTGGTGATAGGCTTTTTGGCTATGAG
>NZ_FPJZ01000024.1 GCF_900119485.1 Thermoactinomyces sp. DSM 45891 | reverse complement strand
GATACGGGTCCTCAAGGACCTACTGGACCTCAGGGCGATACTGGACCTCAAGGCGATACTGGACCTCAAGGCGATACAGGACCTCAAGGCGGTACTGGGCCTCAGGGTGATACTGGGCCTCAGGGTGATACGGGACCTCAAGGCGATACGGGTCCTCAAGGTGATACGGGTCCTCAGGGTGATACGGGTCCTCAAGGCGGTACTGGGCCCCAAGGAGCTACGGGTCCTCAGGGTGATACTGGGCCCCAAGGACCTACTGGACCTCAGGGCGATACTGGGCCTCAAGGCGATACGGGACCTCAAGGCGATACCGGGCCTCAAGGCAATACCGGACCTACTGGACCAAACGTAGCACTATTCGGATTTTCTGCTCAACGCGCCTCTAGTGTAATCAACACGGATACACAGTTAGGAGCCTGGACCGTGACCAGTCCGTACTACACAGGAACTGGATTTAACGCAACTACAGGAAACTATACCATCCAGCAAACTGGCAGGTATTCTATTAAACTGATTATCAGTTACCAATCTGCAGCCCTAACAGCCACTATTGGCGCTGGACCAGATCCAACATTTGTCATACGTCGGACCTCTCCTGTCGTAACAGACTTAGTAACAGGGTTACTCCCCTTATTAAATATTAACGTAGCTCTCGTGCTAACAATAAGAGGTGCTTTAGGAAATGCTTCCATCACATTAACAGGTGATTTTGATCTAACGGCAGGGGATGTAATAGGCGTCTTCTATGAGGCAGACGGTTTAGGAGCCAACTTAACCCTAAGCCCGGTCAGTCCCTCATCCACTGTTTGGTCCGTTCACAGGTTAACTTAATCGATAACCCATGAACCCGCACAAACAAAAAACAAACAACTCTCTATTATTTTTAGGAGTTGTTTGTTTTTTGTTTATTGAACAGACTATTTTACTACTTCAGTCAAAGTTGCTTTAACACGTGGGATATAGTACTCCGTATAGGATTCATAACCAGAATCTGTTCCGATTAATAACCAAAGCTTACCGTCGCTATCTGATTTTATATAGTAAGGCTTTTTCGTGTTAGTAAAATTCTTGATTTCGAAAGAATCATCAGTGGTATTTTCTTTCCCGATCGTGCCGACTAATACCGCATTCTTCCCATCTTGAGATTGCTGACCATGATCCACATTTAAGCGGTAGTGGTTATCATCTGCTACATATGATTTTGGTTCAATGGCGGAGGCTCCTGCTTTCACAAACACAGAATCCCCTGGAGATCCACCTACACCAAATGTACCGGACGGTGTATTGGTTGCAATATCAAAATCAAAGTCTACCTTATACGTAGTATTCGGTTTCACTTTGTGTGTGGTATGTACTGGCTTCGTAACATACATGAATAAATCATCACTATGATTACTCCCACCCAAATGGAGTCCTTTTTGTTGATTACTTAAATTTTTTGGAAGATCTCGTAGGGAATATGATAATCTCCAATCGTCTTCTTTACCTGGTGGATAGTCTGAAAAGCCACCTTTCCATCCGTTATAACCACTGTTAAACGTATCTTCTAGTACGATTTTCTGAGCAACCTTCTGCTCTACTTGAGCTGCTGAAACTGGCTGTGATTCAGTAAATCCAACAAACATCCCTCCTACTACAAGGGAAGTTGCAAGAACGGCAGAAACTGTTTTTTTCTTCATAATCTCCATACCTCCATTTATATATTTCTCGTCATCAAGTAGTTTGAATTCTACAAAGCGAGAATACAATTTCATACTAAACTTCCACTACCATTTTTACAACTATAGAACTATAAAAAAATATAAATAATTATAAAGTGAGATTTACTTATAAAATAGAACCTGCTATGGTTAATAAGGTTTTTCAAATCGTTTTTTAGGAGGTAGTTACATGTTTAAAAAATGCATCGCTGTTGTTATGGGTTGTAGTATCATGATGGCAACAGCCGCTGGAGTATCGGCTACGGAGGAGAAGCTAGCTATCCCGTATAAAGGGAAAGACCACCCATGTAAATCAAGCTCCACTCAGTTTAATGCCACACTCACAAAAGAAGTGGTCGATAAGGGCGGCGTAATCTCTTTAATGGAACCATCCCTCTCTTCTAAGCCTCATGAGAAGCTCCCAACAAAACTTTTTTATGGAACGCATATGTTTAATGGAGTGGTTCATGGTGAAGAAGTAAACGGATCAGACAAATGGTATGTTGTACATAACATGTGGGCAAACACCTATATCCATTCTTCTAACTTTGAAAAAGACGTAAAGTGCCTGTGGTAATCAACAGTTCCTATTTGTAAAAATAAGGATGGCCCCCTTCTCCAATGATGAGTGAAGGGGACCATCCTTATTTTTATGGTGTCTTTCCTTTAAACAATTCTATTACTTCATCTTTTAAATCAGGAGTAATCGCCAAAATCTGTTGAGACAAGAAGGAATCCTGCACTTTGTTATGTACATTTGGCACAGGAACAAACGAAAAAACATTTACCACTAAAACCAGTAAAATTGCCATCCGCAAGAACCCGAAAACCAGACCACCCGTCTGATTTACCGCTGATAAAACAGGAACTTTGGCTACACTCCCCGCAACTCCGCCAATGAGCCGAAAAATAGCTCTGGCTACTAGGAAGATTATCAGAAACGCAAGGAATGAATAGACAATGTTACTGATCGGGAATAGTCCCCACACACCTGTTTCTGGAACAATTCCAGGGAACCAGCTTGAGAAGGTTTGGGCAAAAGGTCCACTAAATTTGTACGCGAGATAGATGCTTACAATGGTGCCAAGTAACGCGAATACTTGACGGACTAACCCTTGGCGGTAGCCTTGAAAACAGGCCGCTACGATCGCGAGTAATAGGACGATATCAATCCAATTCATCTAAGGTTGATTATCCTCGATCAAATGCATGATTTCGTCGTATTCCTGCTTCAATCGCAAGTATTCATCTGCAATATTAAAAGCAGATAATACTGCCAAACGAGTCATATCTAAACGAGGATTTCCTTCTGCAATGCCTTTCATATTTGAATCCACCAACCCAGCTACTTGGCGAGTGTAGCTGGGGGTTGCTTTCCCAATGATAGGGTAGGTCTGTCCATAGATCTCTACATTCATACGAGAACGTTGTACCATTCATATCACCAACCCACACGTAGACTGTTTTCTTACTTGTTGTATACCAATTGAAATGTTCATTACCCGATCTTCATTGGAATAAAACGATCCTATTTCCCAAGTCTATCACTAATTAGGCTTATTTTGGGTGATTGGGAGCTAATGGAATCAAAATCGTCACATTAACTTCTTAATACAGCGCCTAATGTGGTCTGCAGATGTTCAACGACTTTTGAGTGTGTAGCAGTTACTTCAGCATCCGTTAGGGTCCGATCTGCCGCTCTATAAACAAGCGAGTAGGCGATGCTCATCTTGCCTTCCCCTACTTGGGAGCCGATAAATACATCAAATAAGCGTACCGATTCAAGAAGTTCTCCAGCTACTTCATGGATTCCTGCTTCAAGTACTCCTGCCTCTACATTTTTGTCCACAACCAGAGCCAAGTCTCGCGTGACTGCTGGAAAACGTGGGATCGCTTGATAGCGAATATCTGCCTGAATCGCTTGTTGTAGACGCTCGAGGTCGAGTTGAACCATTACAGTATCTTTGAGGTCATGTTGTTTCGCCAATTGTGGATGCATTTGTCCGAGTACACCGATTACTTCTCCATTATGAACCAATTCAGCAGTACGTCCTGGATGAAATCCCTCATAGTGGCTTGCTGCCTGAATCTCAACAGTAGACACGCCGATTCGCTCAAAAATAGCTTGCACAATCCCTTTCGCTACATAGAAATCGCCACCGTGCATTGCTTGACGGTTCCAACGAGCCAAGCGAAAATCTCCAGTTAAAAGGAATGCGAGTTCCGTACGCTCTTCAGGAAGTTCTGTAAGCTTTTTCTCTTTCGTTACATATACCCGTCCCATCTCGAAGATAGCAAGATCTTCGTTACCATGTTTCACGTTATAAGCAGCCGCCTGAATGAGCTCAGGCAAGAGGGTCGTACGTAATACAGCATGTTCACTAGACATCGGCATCGCCAAGCGAACGAAACCAGTTGATGGGGTAAGAGTTCCTACTTCGGTCCCGCGCTTGCTCGAAGTAAGGCTATATGTAAGTACTTCGGATAATCCCAGATCAATCAAGAGATGGCGTAACTTACGACGCAAACGCTGTGAATCAGTTAAACTCCCTGGCTGTTGTTGTCCCCATGGTAAAGTGGTAGGGATACGGTTATATCCATAGATTCTTGCCACTTCTTCAATTAAATCTACCTCTAATTGAATATCTGGGCGACGAGTCGGAACTTGAACATGATGAGCTTTTTTCTCTACATCAAAGTGAGACACGAAGCCCAAACGGTGAAAGATCTCTGCAACTTGCTCCTCACTAATACTTGTTCCTAACACTTTCATGAGACGATCATGGCGCAAGGAAACTGTCACTTCTTCAATTTCTCCCGAACGTTCTACAATCACACCTGAGCCTACTTGCGCCCCTGCGACCTCTTGCAGTAACTGAACAGCACGGTCTAGTGCAGGTAAGATCCGCTCTGGATCAATTCCTTTTTCGAAGCGATTGCTTGCTTCAGAGCGCAAGCCTAATTTACGAGATGCACGGCGAATAAGAGTAGGATCAAAGTATGCAGATTCTAGTAGCACCGTGGTGGTATGAGGACGAACTTCTGAAGATTCACCGCCCATAACACCAGCAAGCCCTAGGATCTGCTCGCCATCTGTGATAAGTAGTGTTTCATCATCTAATGCCCTTGTCACTCCGTCTAGCGTAACAACTGTCTCTCCAGCACGAGAACGTCGAACGATGATCTCTCCTGTTGGAATCGTTTGAAGATCAAAGGCATGTAAAGGCTGTCCTGTCTCTATCATCACGTAGTTGGTTACATCCACCACGTTGTTAATCGGACGAATCCCTGCTGAAATCAACCGATTTTGTAGCCATTGTGGAGAAGGTCCAACTTGAATTCCCTTCACAACTTGTACTGCATAAAATGGACAATCTTCTTCTAGATCTGTTGTGATTTCGATTAGTGTGTCTTTAGTAGATACGATGACTTCTTTTTTCTCTGGCAAACGAAGCTCTCGATTAAAAATTGCGGAAAGCTCATAAGCAACTCCCATCATACTTAAGCAGTCAGAACGGTTTGGTGTGAGTTCTAGCTCGACTACCTGATCGTTCATCCCAAGGTATTCCTTGATATCTTGGCCGATTTCCGCATCTGTCCCTAGCACCATAATCCCCTGCTTTTGATGCTCCATAAGGAACTTATCTGGAACCCCAAGTTCTTTCGCGGAACAGATCATACCGCGAGAAGCAACGCCACGCAATTTGGTATCCTTAATTTTAATCCCACCCGGCAGAGTAGCTCCCTTGATCGCAACGGGCACCAACTGTCCAACTGCTACATTGGGTGCACCGCATACGATCTGAAGTGGTTCAGAACTCCCAACATCCACTTGTGTGATATTTAGTTTATCCGCTTCAGGATGCTTCTCTACCGATAAAACATGTCCTACCACAACATGAGTTACTCCGTTATCACGAGTGTAGATCACTTCAACCTCAATCCCAGTACGATTTAACTCTTCTGCAATCATCTCAGGGGTAATTCCCGTCAAATCTACATACTCCGAAATCCAATCATGGGAGACTAACATGTATCCCCTCTCCTCTCTTAAACCGATTTAAATTGACGTAAGAAACGCAAGTCGTTGTTATATAGGTGACGAATATCATCAATGTCATATTTCAGCATCGCAACTCTCTCTACTCCGAGTCCAAAAGCAAATCCTGTGTAGCGCTCTGAATCATAGCCTGCTTTTTCTAATACACGTGGGTGAACCATACCTGCTCCTAGGATTTCCAGCCACCCTTTTTCTGGATGATAAATATCCACTTCTACACTCGGTTCAGTAAAAGGGAAATAGCTAGGACGTAAACGTACTTCTGTATCTGGACCAAACATCTTCTGAATCAGTTGTAGTAATACACCTTTTAACTCTCCCATCGATACACCACGATCTACTACCAAGCCCTCGATTTGCGTAAATTGGTGTGAATGGGTCGCATCATCATCATCACGGCGATATACTTTCCCTGGCATGATGATCCGAACAGGAACTTCTCCTTCTCTGGCAAGCAGTGTGCGACCTTGTACCGAAGAAGTATGTGTGCGCAACAAAATTTCAGGAGTGATATAGAATGAGTCCTGCATATCACGAGCCGGATGATCTTTAGGCAGATTCAACATTTCAAAGTTATAGTGATCTAGCTCTACTTCTGGACCTTCTGCAATCTCGAAGCCCATTCCGATAAAAATATCTTCAATTTGCTCAATTACAGAATGGAGTGGATGAATCGAACCTGGTTCAAGTGATGCACCTGGTAACGTTACATCAATGGTCTCACTTTGTAGCTTGGCTTCTAACTCCGCTGTTTCTACCGATTCACTTTTTTGAGAGAAGGCTGTTTCAAGTGCAGCTCGCACCTCATTCGCAAGCCCACCTATCACAGGACGTTCCTCCGCAGATAAGGAACCCATCCCACGTAATACAGCTGTTAGCTCCCCTTTTTTACCGAGGTATTTTACTTTTAAATCCTTGATCAGTTCCATTTCAGAAGCGGATTGAATTTCTTGCAACGCCTCCGTACGTAGACTTTCTAAACGTTCACGCATAGGAAAACACCCCTATTAAGTAAATTTTCAAGCCAAAATAAAAAAGACCTCTCCCTATAAAGGGACGAAAGTCTTTCCGTGGTACCACCCTTTTTGAAAGAAAGATCCTGAAATAGGCTCAGCTCTTTCTTTCCACTTTCGAACCTGATAACGGTGGCTAAAACCGGAAACCCTCTATTTAGAAGACAATCATCTGTCTTCTGTTCAAAGATTCAGCTCACAAGTGAATTCAGCAGTCGCTTCCATAGAGGCACTTGCAGTCTAAGGTTCCTCTTCCCTGTAAAGGAGCACTTCTGCTTACTGATCTTGCTCATCGCTGTCATTCATTTGTCCACATTGATTATCGCTATTATAACGAAGTCAGCCTCAGCTTGCAATCGATTATCGATAAGATTGGCGCACTCGCTCGTACATTAAAATCGCTCCCGTTACGGATACGTTAAAAGACTCTGTATTCCCCGGCATCGGAATTTGAACTTCGACATCTGCTTGGGCTAGAACATCAGGATTTACGCCACGCCCTTCATTTCCTAACAAGATCGCGGTACGACTTGGAAAGGGGTATTCGAAGTGACACTGACCTGCATGTGGGGACGTGCCTACAATGGTAATCCCTTTTTGTTTCATCGATTGAATCGCGAGTTCCAAATTACGTGGAAAAATTGGTACGTGAAAGAGCGCCCCCATCGAAGCTCGAACTACTTTCGGATTATATAGATCTACCGTACCATGCCCTAGATATACTCCCGTAATCCCCATACCCTGTGCCGTCCTCAAAAGGGTTCCTACATTTCCAGGGTCCTGCACTTCATCTAGTAAGAGGAATGTAGAAGTCCCTTGCTGTAATAGATCGTTTTCCTCCCACCTGTGCATCTCAATCTCTGCCATCGCTCCTTGGGGAGTTTCTGTTTCCACCAGTGACTGAAAAATCGGGGCAGGAAGTACATAGCACGGCACTTCTACCTGATGAGTGCAAAAAAACTTCTCCCATTTTTCCTGTTGCTCTTCTTCTACCATCACGGTGACGAACTTCGCTCCTGCTCGAATCGCTTCTTGAATCAGATGCTCTCCTTCAATCAAGAAACTTTGATACTCTTTACGTCCTTTTCTAGTCTTTAACTTCTTCCATCTTTTTAAGGCAGTATTTTGTACAGAAGTAATCATTGTCCAAAGCATATATCCGAACTCCTTCAGATTGGTTCATTCATTATACCATTGCCATCATATTGGATAAAGAGACACATAATCGGCCATTCTATTGAAAAATAGTGTAAAGGAGGCGCATCCATTGAATTTTAATATCCGTGGTGCTGTCTTACATAATCTGAGTGGTATGGCCGAACAAGAATTAGAGGGAATGATCGTCGATTCAATCAAGCAAGGCGACGAAAAGCTTTTACCAGGACTAGGTGTGCTTTTTGAAGTAATATGGAACAATAGTAACGAACAAGATCGTGATCAAATGATTGATACACTCCATAATAAAATCATGACAGGTCCTAAGCCTGATCCGTTTGGCCCTTGAACCAAAATTGTTTACTCAAGAGAGGTTGATTATTCCAACCTCTTGATCGGTTTTTAAATACTGAATATTCTTTTTTAAAAACGTTTTCAAAAACAACATTGTTCAACTCTTCACGATTTGATATGATAGATATAAATGGTAAAGGAGGGAGCCCGTTGAAATCACTTATCGTTGTCCGCCATTGTGAAGCAGAGGGGCAAGATTGGGAAGCTCCCCTAACTACTAATGGATTTACGCAGGCAAACGAATTAACAAAATTTTTCATAAACCGAAATGATAGCGTTTCCAAAATTATCTCAAGCCCTTATAAACGTGCAATCCAAACGATTCAGCCACTAGCAACGTATTTACAAAAAAAGATTGTCAAAGATGAGCGATTATCCGAAAGAGTACTCTCTCCGACTCCGCTTGACAACTGGACAGAGGTACTGGAACAAAGCTTCGAAAACCTTGACTTCTCGATCGAAGGAGGAGAGTCGAATCGACAAGCATTTCAACGTGTCGCTCCCCTGATTCGAAGCGAGTTAGAAAGTGAAGAATCTACGGTTGTCTTTGTTACACATGGTAATCTCATGACTTGCATCCTAAAGTACTTTGATCCTCAAATTGGATTTCAAGAATGGAAATCCTTATCGAATCCCGATGTGTTTCAAGTCACTTTTTGCCCCAAAGGCACCACACTTAATCGAATTTGGTCAGAACAAATAACTTGTAAATAGCGATAAAAACACCAAGCAGTGAAACAACTTGGTGTTTTTATCGTGCGAGTGGAAACTATTTTGCTTCGAAAACCCCTCGAATTTCCTTCACTTTAGCCTCATCAAGACGCTCCACAATCGCTACAATCCAACGGACCAACGCCTCACAATCTCGACGGTCTAAGATCGAGGAATGACTGTGGATATAGCGAGTTGGTACCCCTAGACTGATACTTGGTACGCCTGTTTTATGCGTGTGGATAAAATGGTTATCAGTCGCACCACCCGTGATCACCTCAAACTGGTAAGGAATACCCTCTTCCTCGGCAACCTGCTTGACAAAATCGATCATGCCACAGTGCGCAATATGACCTGCATCGTATAGGACGAGAAGTGGTCCCCCTCCCATTTTGGTATCTCCGTGCGGGTTAGTCGTTCCCAAGGAATCGGTTGCAATCCCTACATCCACCACAATCGAGATATCTGGATCTACTACTTGCGCAGAGGTGATTGCACCTCGACATCCTACTTCCTCCATCACAGTTCCTACCGAAAACACTTGATTTTGATGCAACACGTCATCCTCTGATAATTCTTGCAATACACCTAATGCTACCGCGCAACCTAAACGATTATCCATTGCCTTAGCTAACCAGCGATTTTCGTTACTCATCGTTGTGAAGGGGGAGTAGGGGATGATAAAGTCTCCTGGCCTGATTCCTAATTGATCAATCTCTTCTTTATTCTCCACACCTAGATCGACAAATAAATCCGTTACCTCGACACCCTTTTTTCGCTTAGCTGGCTCCAATAAATGAGGAGCCACAGAGCCCACTACACCTAAATGTCTCCCCTTAGATGTGATCACTTCTACACGCTGTGCAGGGAGAACTTGTCCCCACCAACCACCTAATGGGTGAAATCTTAGAAAACCATCATCTGTGATACGAGTAACCATAAATCCAACTTCGTCCATATGTCCTGTAATCATAATTCTAGGTCCTGTCGTTCCTTTACGAGCGATAAAACTGCCTAGACGATCTTTATGTATTTCATCAGCATAGGGAGTAGCATATTGCTCCATTACTTCCCTTACAGCTCTTTCAAATCCTGGAGGTCCTGGCGCCTCCGTCAGTTCCTTCAGCATGGATTTGAACGACGTCTTACCTTCTGTTGATTTCCCCATCATTACCACACTCCGTTTATATATCATTTTTTTCAATCTAATAAGAATAGAGATCTCTTAATCACTTAAGAGATCTCTATAAGGCTCCCACGGTGATTATCATCCACTAATCTTAGTTAGATCAATGGTTTATGATTAACAACCACCAAAGCCGCAACCTCCTCTACCGCCGCCCCAGCCTCCTCCCCAACCACCGAAGCCGAAGAAGCCACAACAGCAGAAGACGCAGACAATGGCTAAAATAACAAGGATGATCCAGATACCACCACCGCCCCAGCCAAAACCGAAGCCGCCGCCGCCATCATAACATCCGCCATTTAAACCACTCATGTGAATACCTCCTCTTTGGGAAGTTTCCCATGATTTAATTTATGTACAAGATATCTAATTGGCTGGACTAGTATCCGAGCGATTATCACCTATTTTTTATTCTGCTTCTTTTTTGCTTAACCAAGTAAAAAGCAAAATCAAGAAAAAGCTAATAAATGCAAGGACTGGAATCGTAATCAAACCATCCAACCAATTCAAATAATCTTGGCTACATGGGATGCCAACCTTACATTTGAGCATTCCCCCAATAGAAGGCACTTGTTGGACTAAAATATGATAGCTAGAAATCAAAATACCAATGCTTGCAAGGGAAAATACATATTTCCCCACTTCTCGATCATCCCGAAATGTAGCAATACCAAGTAATAAGACAAGGGGATACATAAAGATCCTCTGATACCAACACAGATCACAGGGGATCCAGCCCAATACCTCGCTCATGTAGAGACTGCCTCCAGTAGCGACAATCGAGACAATCCAGGCAAAATATAGAGCGTATCTAGATAAGAAGTTCATTATTTCCCACCTAGTTCTTTATCCAATCTCGCCTTAAAAGCTTGGACATTGTTAATCTCAGCATCTGTTGCCATCTTGCCATTGATGTATACAACTGGCACTCCTGATATTCCCAGTGATTCTACGTACTTATTGTCCGCTTCCACATCTGCTTTGTACTTGTCAGACTTAATATCCTTGACCACTTGTTCGGCATTCACCTCAGGGATATTTTTCTTGATCAAGTCAACTAAGAAATCAGCTGCTTTTCCTTCTGGTAGTTTATTGTATTCAACTTGATTGTTATAAACTGCATCGTAAAATTTCCAAAAGGCCTCTTTATTTTGTGCCATTACGGACTTAGCTGCCATTCCGGCAACGAGTGGTTCCGGTTTCATAAATTGAAATGGGGCAAATGTAAATTGTACTTTTCCAGAATCAATATACGGCTTTAGCTGTGCATAATGTTGATCATGGAACAGTTTACAGTGTGGACAACGGAAATCCCCGATCTCCACAATCTTAACCGGTGCATCTGCTTTTCCGATTGTAGCTTGTTTCTCTACCTTCAGATCAACCACCTTATCCGATTGAACTGCATCTGTTTTTTTTCCAGAATTGAACATGTTTACTAATGAGTAAACCCCAACACCCAAGAACAATACTAATAAAGTGATAAAGACAATCGTAGTATTATCGCGTTTTCCTTTTTGTTTATGGCGATTTGCCATAATAACGCCCCCTTTTTATTCAGTATGAATCTTTCATGGCAATATTATTGTAGCAAAAAATTGGAGATACCAAGAGAATCTTTTTTTTGGTTTTTACGTCAATTTTTCCTTAAGAGTTTGATTTTTCTATCTTTTCATCTTGCAAAATGGTTCCCATCACTTGTACCATAGAATTAGACTAACAATAAACAATTATTTACGCCATATTTATGGAGGATGATGCGAATCTCCGAAAAGTAATATTCGATTCAACCATATGACTATCAATTCATGTACGTGCCAAAAACAAACCAATTTCATAAACTATACAAGGGCTTCCGTTTGAGCACTATCCATTCTTTTCCATACCAATATATACAGGATCTAATTTTCTATAAAACAGGTAACACTTATGATGTACACCATACACTTGGCCTTAGTGTTCCAAAACCTTGAGTTAACATCAAAGGGATCGGGGGTTCCCCCTGTATGAAATATGTCATTGATACAAATGTACTTTTGACAGGGATAAGCTGTCCAGAAGAACTACAAGATGCTAAATTCGTCATCACAGCGATGGTACTTCGGGAGCTAGAGAAACATAAGTTAAGTCATAATCCGCGTCTAGCTTATGATGCTCGTGTGGCTACTCGATATATTGAACAAAATCAAGAACAAATGATTTTCGATACCAAAGATTACAAGGTACAGCTCGGAGATCAATTTGATCCAAACTATGCTGATAATAAAATCCTACAATGTTGTGTGGAGAATCAGTATGGAATTATCACAAATGACCTGCTTTTAAAGCAGAAAGCTCGAGGTTTAGGAATTCAAGTTTTGGAACAAGATCAAGATGAGTGCGCGTATACGGGATACATCGAAGCAGATGTGGACGACGAGCGTTATGCAAACTTACTTCATAACCTAGATGAAAATGTTTTTGAATTGCTACCAAATCAATACCTCGTCATCAACAACGGCAGCAAGCATGTAGATCTGCTTCGATGGACTGGTGAAACCCATATGCATGTTCGCCCACGAGGATTTGAAACTCTCTATTTTGGGAAATTCTCTCCTCGAGATGCTTACCAGCGCTGTGCACTTGACAGTTTACGAAATAATCCTATGACTGTAGTCAAGGGAAAAGCAGGGACTGGAAAATCACTCATCGCCCTGAACTACGCGATGCATCAGATTGAAAAAGGAAAATATGATCGTCTCATCTGTTTCGTAAACCCTATGGCTGCTAGAAATAGTGCTAAATTGGGCTTTTATCCAGGAACACGGGATGAGAAAATCATGGATTCGGCTATTGGATCCATGCTATGTAGTAAATTTGGCGATAAGATGGTATTAGAAGAGCTGATGAAAGGAAATGAAAAAGAAAAACAACCTCCAAAGCTCTTACTACTACCCTTTAGTGACATTAGGGGCTTTGATACAACAGGTATGAAGGCCATTGTCTACATCATTGAAGCACAAAACTTGGACGTGGATCTAATGAAGCTCGCTGTCCAACGTGTCGGGGAAGATTCCAAACTCATTATTGATGGGGACTTCGAAGCGCAAGTGGACCATACTAGTTACGAAGGAATCAATAACGGGATGAGACGATTATCTGAGGTATTCCGTGGACAGTCTTATTACGGCGAGGTAGAGCTACCCTTTATCTACAGAAGTGAAATTGCCCGAAAAGCAGACGAGATGTAAAGCAATAGAAAGAGAACAGATTGATACACCGATCTGTTCTCTTTCTATTAACAGCTTTCTACCCCATTATTCAACATTCCCTATCAGTATCATACGTGGGCTATTTTCATGATATGAAGTACCATTAAAGCCTCCATACATTTGCTTCACACGGAGGCCATTTCGATGTAGCATATCAATCATTTGGTCATATGTATACATTTTTACTTGCTCTGTATAAGTTCGCTCTCCTTGCTTGTCCGATAATGTAATCTTTTTAACCACAAAATCACCCTGAATAGAGCGCTCCTCTTGAATATGGATACCATCTTGCTCCCGCTGGCTCACGGCCACTAGATGTTCAACCACATATTCACGGTTCAGATAATCTATTAAAAAGCGTCCCTTCGGCTTTAAAACGCGTGCCACTTCCCGGATCACTTGTTCATTTTCTTCATCTGTCTCAAAATAGCCAAATGAGGTAAATAAGTTTAGTACTACATCATACGTTTCTCCTACAAAGGGCAAATGCCGCATATCTCCAATGATAAACGGAATCTTATATGGTTGATTTCTAGACACCGCTTTTGAAAGCAGTGTAGGCGATAGATCCAAACCCACTACATTGAGATGCTCCATAGCAAGGGTTGCTGTATGTCTCCCCGTTCCACAACATAAATCTAATATAAAATCATCAGTCGTTAACTGAAGCCACTCTGTTATTTGTTTTACTTCTTGTTCTGCATTTTGTTGATCGCGATGATGATAAACGAGTAAGTAATCTTTTCCAAAACTCTCCTGATACCATGTCGACACCTATAACGCCCCCGCTACTCTATTTCAATTAACAACATACTCTTATGTTATTCCCTACTCTCTAACAGCTAACCTTTATCATTTTTAAAAAGAATAAAGTGGTTAATACCAAGAAAATGGATCTCCATTATATAAGTATAGGATAGCAAATATTGCCTAAAATGAAAACGATCGTTATAAACCAGCGTGGGCTTTCTCATTCGTATACGGTATAATAGAAGAAGAATCCGATTTACCATCATGCGCATCCGTTTGCGTAGATATGCAGGAGTTAACTATGAGTACACGATTTGAGGCTATATTAGAAATCGAGACGATGTTTCGGTTGATTCAACGCTCTATGCGAAAAGAGCTTCGGGAAGCATGGGGAGAAACACTGACTGGAGCTGAGTTTGTCCTATTACATCACCTTGATTTGCGCGGGCCGCAGATGATCACTGCCTTAGCTCAAGAATTTGAGGTTTCAGTTAGTCATATCACACATGTAGTAGATCAGCTCGAAAAAGAACAATACGTAGCACGCCAGCGTTCTCAGCTGGACAAACGGGTAGTCGAAGTTCATATAACCGAAAAAGGACAAGAGAAATCATCTTGGATGTCTGAAAAAAGGAAAGAGTACCTGCTGCAAAAGTTTGATCCTTTTACACTCGATGATCTTTCAATCCTTCAAAATTTGTATAAAAAGCTTTTATAAATACGTTACAATGCGTTTCATTCTTCTAACATGGGTGAAACGTATTTTCCTTCATTTATTTAATCTTGTAAAACAAATATTTCGGGAAGGTGAATATTAACCTATGGAAGATTTAAGTAGACGCGAGAAAATCTTTATTATGAGCGCTATTGCCTGTGCATTACTCTTTGCTTCGCTCAACCAGACGATCGTCATAAATGCCCTACCTACCATCGTCGCTCAGTTACACGGAGCAGAATTATTTAACTGGGTGTTTACCATTTATATGTTAACCTCCAGTATTACAGCTATTTTAGTTGGAAAGTTATCTGATCTGTACGGTAGAAAGATGTTTATCTTAGTCGGAATTGGATTCTTTCTTATCACATCTTTTCTCTGTGGCACCGCTACATCTATCGAACAATTAATCTTTTATCGCGGCCTGCAAGGAATCGGCGGTGGTATGATCTTATCCACTTCCTTTGCTGCGGTAGGGGATTTATTTTCTCCACGCGAAAGAGGTAGGTGGCAAGGATTCTTAAGTGCTACATTTGCCACCTCTAGCATCCTTGGTCCCACCATTGGCGGTGTGATCGTCGATACATGGAATTGGCATTATATCTTTTGGGTCTTTCTTCCTATTGGATTTATAGCCTTTTTACTTATCTCAAAACTGTTTCCCACTATCAAGAGTTCAGGAAACAAAAAAATTGACTATCTTGGATCTATCCTATTAATAGGGACTATCGCCCCATTTTTATTAGTGTTCTCGTTAGCAGGAAAAGATTATCCTTGGCTATCTCCGCAGATTATCGGACTATCTTGTTTATCGATTTTGAACCTTGTTCTCTTTATTCGTACGGAGAAAAAGGCCGTTAATCCGATTCTCCCGCTTACCTTATTTAGAAACAAAATCTTCACACTGGCCAATAGTATTAATCTGCTTCTTGGGATGGGGCTATTTAGTTGTATAACCTTTACTCCCTTCTTTTTACAAGGAGTTCAAGGGAAAGATGCTACTACCTCAAGTGTCATTATGATTCCTATTCAGTTTGGTCTAGTCTTTGCTAGCTTCTTTACAGGACAGATCTTATCCCGAACAGGAAAATATAAAAAACTAAGCATCTTTGGACTCGGTTTGATACTGGTGGGGATTTTATCTATGCTGGGTACAGCGACTTATACCACTTCGCTCCAAACAATGCTACAGTTATCAATAATCGGCCTAGGACTTGGGATCACATTCCCTATTTTTTCGGTCACCATTCAAAACGCTATCCCGTACGAACATCTGGGGACAGGCACATCCTCCGTGCAGTTATTCCGCCAACTAGGAGGGACTGTCGGGGTTTCCGTCATGACAATGATTATGCAAGCCTCTCCACAAAACAAATTCATAGGCGAGGTCTCTGCTTCCGCGGCATCTAACAGCGGGCTTCCAAAATCTACTGTAAAACTGTTAAGAGATCCACAGATCCTAATGAATCCGGAACAATTGAATCAAGTTCAAGCCCATCTTACACCAGAATCTCAATCCTTTATGCAATCGATCTTAGTGCAAACAAAAGATACTCTCCTTACTTCTTTGCATCATGTTTATCTAGGGATTGGTATACTCATCCTCGCTGCCTTTATCATTAGCTTCTATATACCCGAGATCGAACTTCGCACGAGTAATAAACGTTAAGTTCTTAAAATGAGAAAACGAGCCAAAAAGGGCTCGTTTTTTTATGATATAAACGGTTTGACTTAACCGGTCAGATGAAGGAACTCTATAAATTTGATAAGTGCTAAAACATTTTACAGCAAGTGGCTAATCCTCCAGTTGAACTCTTCAATCATAATCGGGATGAAATACTCCATGTTTTCCGATGTCTGTTCACCTTCAATATTGCTTAAAACAATGTGATTGCAATATTCCACTAAACTGTTCCAATCTGTAAAACTTGCTAATATCTCACTACAGTCAAGGCTATTTAAACGTATGTAGAAATCTTCGTCTTGCTTCAGTACATAATCCAAACCAATAATGGCAATGTTCAAGTCCACACAATCTTTGACAAACTCATGGATGGCACTCACCGGGAGATAAACTTCTCCTTCAGCAGCCAAATGCCCATTTTGTTCGTACTCTGTAATTAGCCATTCTGCTAACATGTAGCTTACTCCTCCCTTTGTTGGGTGAGCGTCTTCACGATCTCCTCGTCTGTTCTATTATAGTTCATTTGCATATGAATAAGATAAAAATATTAATTTCTCTGCCCAAGTCTTACAAAAATTTATTTTTGTCGACATGATCCATAACGTAGTTTCATGGCTCATATTGTAAAAATTTGTATATAAACTATATACAATGAAGAAAGCAAATCTCCTGCTCTTATTTCATTTTTTTTTTAAAATACAAACAAGACCCCATGACTAACATTAGCTAGTCGCGAGGTCCTACAAACTGAAATTATTTCGCTTTTTTCGCAATATCTGCAAGGTCTGCAAATGCTTTTGCATCGTTGACAGCGAGGTCAGCAAGCATTTTACGGTTAATATCAACGCCAGCAACTTTCAAGCCGTACATTAATTTGTTATAAGAAAGTCCATTGATGCGCGCAGCTGCATTGATACGTGTAATCCATAGACGACGGAAATCACGTTTCACTTGACGACGGTCGCGGTATGCGTACATCAAAGATTTCATTACTTGTTGTTTCGCTGTTTTAAACAGTCTATGTTTGGAACCAAAATATCCACGTGCTAGTTTAAGTACCTTTTTACGACGACGACGTGTAACGGTACCACCTTTCACTCTTGCCACTAGTAATCCCTCCTGAACAAATCCATTATGTTATAGATACGTAATTAAAGATTCGATACGCTTTTGGTCGCCCTTAGACAGATATGCACCCTTACGTAGGTTACGCTTTCTCTTTGGGGATTTACTCTCTAAAATATGGCTTGTAAATGCATGGCTACGTTTTACTTTGCCCGTACCCGTTTTCTTAAAGCGTTTTGCTGCTGCTTTTTTGGTCTTCATTTTTGGCATGAGCGAGTCCTCCTTACGATTGTTGTTTTGGGTTTAGAATCATGATCATCTGACGACCCTCTAGTTTCGCTGGACGCTCCACATCGGCGATCTCTTTTACTTCTTGAGCCACACGATCCAATACCTTACGACCTAGCTCTTGATGAGTGATCTGACGACCCCGGAAACGAATCGATAGCTTCACTTTGTCGCCATGTTGCAAGAACTTGATAACATGCTTCAATTTGGTCTGCACATCATTCTCTTCAATCGATGCGCTCAAACGTACTTCTTTCAGTTGAACGATCTTTTGATTCTTGCGAGTTTCCTTATCCTTTTTGCTTTGCTCATAACGGAATTTTCCGTAGTTCATAATCCGGCAAACAGGGGGTTTGGCTTGTGGTGCAATATTCACAAGGTCAAGATTTTGTTCTTGTGCCATTTTAAGTGCATCACGTAATGCGACGATTCCAGCTTGGTCTCCGTTTGCATCAATCAAACGTACTTCGCGGGCGCGAATAGCTTCGTTGATTTGATGTTGTTGATCTTTGCTGATGACCTGCCACCTCCAAAAAATGTAATATAGATAAAATAAAAAAGTGTGGACGTATGATGCGCCCACACTTCTGATTCCTGAAGTTTATACAATCCATCAGCGAATGTCAAAACCTAATCTGAACAAAATGTCAATCAGGTGAGAAGCGGGCGCCTCTTCTTACACGAATGGTATGAATATATCATGTTGGTTACAGAATGTCAACTCGCATAAGCAGAACTGCTTACTGCATGATCTTACCAAATATCTAACCCCTTCTCAATGCTTCTGCCCTACTTAACCTGATTTCGTAACAATTGATTTAATCTCTCCCACCACTTCTTAATCTTTCTATGAAGAGATTCATTTTCCACAGATTCCGAATGGATCTTTGCCAACTTTGACTCTGTATATATCTCTTTTGTATATATATCTTCACCTGCCTCATGCAGCGTTGGTATCTCTCCAACATCATACGAAGTCTCTTCTTCAACCATGGCTATGATCGTCTCAGAGAACTGTAATAGACACTCTTGCCCGATGGACCTGACAACCGATGCTCTGGAGATTGCGCGATGGTCAAATGAATCTGGAGCTAGTGATTCCAGTTTAGCGATCTTTTTGCTACCTACTGCGTTCGCATAAATCGCTAACACACTCTGCATTTCTGGAATGGAATTTGCCTCATTGGCTGGCTTATCCCAAGTAGAAAAGCTATTTTGAAGCAGCCTCAACGTACGGTCTTCTTGGCCCGTAAGAACGATTTTATCTTTCAAAGTAGTTTTAATTTCCTTCCATACTTCTAGAAAATCGGGAGCATCTTGGATCATGGATCTCCGAATTCCGTGTACCTCCGTTGCTCTCGCTGAAATCCGGCCCTTAGCCTTCACTAAACTGTGATAGAGTACGATACCTGCAAAGTCAACAATCGCAACCTCCAGAACCTCAGATGATTCTCCCAACCCTGTTCCCACTATCTCAAAAATTACCATGCCTTCTTGCCATGTTAGATTCATCTAGACCCTCCGTTCCCATCTCTTTTCTATGAGTTATGATATGCATCTCATTTGCCTATGACATTCATCTAGGGAAGAAAATACAAAAAAGCTTCCACCAAACGCAAATGGTGGAAGCTTTTTGATCTTAGCGACGCTCTTTGATATCTTGAACTAGGTCTTTCAACAATTCTTCAATCTTCCAAGATACTTGCTCTTTATTATGACGACGACGAACTGTTACCGATTTCGATTCTTGTTCCTTCTCCCCTATGACAAACATATAGGGAACCTTTTGCACTTCTGCTTCTCGGATTTTATATCCAAGCTTCTCTTCTCGGAGATCTGCTTCTACCCGAATACCAGCACTTTTTAGCCGCTCTACAACTTCACTAGCATAATCATTGAAGGATCGCGATACCGGAATCACTTTCGCTTGAACAGGCGCTAACCATAGTGGGAAATCGCCCGCAAAATGCTCAATTAAGACTCCTAAGAAACGATCAACTGATCCCATTACAGCACGGTGAATCACGACCGGGCGATGTTTCTCATTATCTTCTCCGACATAAGATAAATCAAATTTCTCTGGCATCTGGAAGTCAAGCTGAACTGTCGCACATTGGTGACTACGCTTTAAGGCATCACGGATGTGGAAGTCGATTTTCGGACCATAGAAAGCACCGTCTCCTTCGTTAATCCGATAGTCAATTCCCGAGCGATCTAGTACATTTTTTAAAGCCCCTTCTGCTTGTTCCCATAATTCATCCGAGCCCATCGAATCTTCTGGACGAGTAGAAAGTTCAATTGTATAAGGGAATTGGAAGACGGAGTATAGTTTATCAATCTGTTTAATTACACTAAATACTTCATCCTCAATTTGATCAGGACGAGCGAAAATATGAGCATCATCTTGTGTAAATGTACGGACACGAAGCATTCCGTTTAGAGCACCCGAAAGCTCATGGCGATGCACTTGCCCAAACTCTGCCATACGCATCGGTAAGTCCCGATAAGAACGAAGCTCATTTTTAAACATCAGCATATGCCCTGGACAGTTCATCGGCTTTAGTGCAAATTTACTTTCATCTACATCGGTAAAGTACATGTTTTCATGATAATGATCCCAGTGACCTGATTGTTCCCAGAGACGTTGATTCATCATGAGTGGAGTGCGTACTTCCTCATACCCAGACTGAATCTGGATTTCACGAGAAAGATTTTCTAACTCGTTCCGCATTACCATTCCTTTCGGTAGGTAGAAAGGCATCCCTGGTGCTTCTTCGGAGAACATAAATAGTCTCAAATCTTTTCCGATACGACGATGATCTCGCTTCTTGGCCTCATCTAGAAAGTGAAGGTATTCATCGAGTTGAGATTTTTTCGGAAAAGCAGTACCGTAAATTCGCTGTAGCATTTGGTTATCGGAGTTCCCCCGCCAGTAGGCACCTGCAATACTCATCAACTTAAATGCTTTTAGCTTACCTGTCGATGGCATGTGAGGCCCTCGACAGAGATCAAAGAATTCACCCTGATCATAGATTGTAATAGTCGATTCCTCAGGAAGATCACGAATCAACTCTAGTTTTAGGTGGTCCCCGATCGCTTCAAAAATTCCAATCGCTTCATCACGGCTTACGACACGGCGAGTAATCGGCACATCTTCTTTAATCACCCTAGCCATCTCTGCCTCAATCTTCGGCAAATCTTCTGGAGTAAGACGTGTAGGAAGATCAATATCATAATAAAATCCATCTTCAATCACAGGGCCAATCCCTAGCTTCACCTCAGGATATAGGCGTTTCAATGCTTGGGCGAGTATGTGGGCTGCGCTATGTCGGTATACTTCTAATCCAGCCTCATCATCCAAAGTAACAATTTTTAATTCAGAGCCTGATGGGACGTCACGACCTAAGTCTACCGGCTTCCCATCTATTACGCCTGCTATTGCCTTTTTAGCTAGTCCATTGCTAATAGAGGAAGCTACATCTAGAACAGAAACAGCTTGATCATATTCACGCACAGAACCGTCTGGTAATCGTACAGAAATACTCAACAGAACTCACTCCTTTAATGGTGATCGTCTTTAAAACAACAAAAAAACCCGTACCCAATAGGGACGAGCTTTGTGCCGTGGTTCCACCCTTGTTTAATCATGACTGAATCACAAAAAAGCCAGCCTGATCCTCAAGACACTGATAACGGTGTGTCACCGATTGCAGATACTAGCCCCGCAGGCATTCCCCACATTCGCTCAGAGGGGGTAATAGACTGTTCATAGGATGAAGGGATTTCCAGCCGATGATCCCCACTCTCTAGCATCGTAAACAGCTACCATGACCTCGTCACAGCTCTTACAGTTGAAGTTTGTTAATCATTATATGCAAGTAGGACCAAAAGATCAAGCATCTTCTTGCACAGGAATCGATTTTACATGGCAATGCTGACAATCATGGCATACCACTACCCTTCCCTCAAAAATCTGGAGAAGTGTGCGAACCACATTTTCCTCTTGTTGCTTCGTGTGTAGGACTAACTTTTCGGGTGCGATCGATAAAAGGGAACTAACAACTAAATCTTCATGTGAAAGACTTTGATCCATCAGTTCTTGCACAGCTCCATCCAGTTCGCGAAGTTGGTAAGGTGCTCCATCTCCCTTTAGTAACTGAAACTGTTTTGATCCTTTATGAACGACATGAATAAGTTCTACTTTCGGGCTTTGAACCGACACAAAATAACGAAGGAGTTCAATAAAATCACGATACTCTTTATCTAGTTGGTACTCTTCATACGCATCTTTTACACAGCGAGTCAGCGACTTCCGATACGCTTTGAGACGAAATCGAACAAACCCATCAATGGACAGGACACGATTTGAATCTAGATATATAGCAATTTGCTTACTAATCCGTTCTTTACGAACATGATAACCAGTGCGTAAATAACTCCATGAATTTCGTTCTAATAACTGTTGCGCACGAAATTCAATCTGGTCCATCTCTTCAAGTGCTATATTCGTGTGTTCCTTTTGGATAATTCCTCTGATCAAATCCGTTTCAGCAAAATCACACAGAAAGCTAGCTATAGCGTCTCCCATCTCTCGATGTACTTCCTTATCCTGAAGTCGGCGCTTCCGCTGGGTATGTATTTGGAAAAAATGAAGCTCTCCAGTTGGTTCTTCTACGAACGATGCATTGACACCAATCTTCTTTAACTTCATTATCATGTTGCCAAAGCGATCACGTAAAAACGCCAACTGAATGGGATCTCGACGAGAAATGGAAATAGAGTAGTCCAATGTCCCACTCCTTTCTTTGTCCACACTGGCATTTCTCCTATTATATGGGGTCATTGGCTAAGGTATACACAAAACCAAAAACTCTAGTGAAGCACTAAATATCCCAGCCCGATCACCGTAAAAATACCTGATACATAACGAATAATAATATCCCAACGGGTATTTGTTTTTATTCGGGCTAATCGAAAACCCGTTTTATTGGGCCAAAATAACGGAATGCCCGATACAGTTAGTGCATCCGCAAATAAATGCGAGAGATAACCAGCCATAAAATATTCAAAGTACACCTGATTCGGCAAAGCTAAAAAGCTAATCATTCCCACCAGCCCTACTCCCATAAGAGAATGAGTAAAGCTCCTATGAGGAACATATGCCGCGATCACCACATATAAACCCGTTAATGCAATCCATAGCGGACCATTAAAATAAAAACATGCAGCTATGAGCAAAAAGCCTATTAAAGAGGCAAAAATTGCCCGATATCGTGTCTTCAAGTTTAACGTTACATATTTACTAATATAGCTTCCCTTATGATCTAAATCAGGCAACATACTACTAAGGGTTGCCACCGCAATCCCGATGCAAATAGTTAGCCAATCTTGGCTCCCATCCCCATTCACAGTGGCATAACCAACCCCGAACAAAGCCCCCACCGATAAATGTGTTTTTCCAGTCATTTGATCTATCCCCCTTTGTAAACTGATATGCAACTATTTAGAGTCTGTTGTTCAGCATATTAGGGTAAACCTATTACCAACCAATAATAGGCTTGAATTTATGTACAATATATATTGTATTCTAAATCTAATCACTGCAGTGATTTATAATGTAAATAAGTTAATATTAGCGCGGAATATCACACTCAATCTTTATCTGGGTTAACATCAGTCAACCTTATTTCACAGTAGTGCGTGGTCAAAATGTGGGCATTGTGGTCAATGTTACTCAACCTTTTACTGCGTAGGAAAAAATAAAACAAGGATGCTGTGATTTATATAGCATCCTTGTTCACTTGAATCTATTTTAAAAGTCGCTTTCAGACCGGAGTCCAGAAACGATACACAAATATTTCTTCAATCACCTTGGATAGATGAGGTTAGAGTACAGATGATCTATTCAGATCCCAAAAATCAATTCCTTTTTGCTCAAATAGATCCTCAAGAGCTAATGCCCCATTTTCCTCCGCATAAGCCATTTCTTCGTCAGAAATGGGAATCATTTGTAACCATGTAACACTGCATTCTTCAAAACGAATGGTCTTTAATTCTCCACCCCATAAAAAAGGTGAAACAAAGAAAGCATGTTGCATTTGAGAATCTGGCATATACATTTTTACTACATCAGGATATATAGCCCCCGGAAAAATGGTATATCCAGAGTTAATGATGTTAAATGCACAGGTAGATATCATATTCGGAAAAGATTCGAAACCCGAAATACAAGCTCCTGCAAGTTCCACTCGAAGAGAAATCCCGTCAACAATTCGGTCTATTGAATATTCCCAAAGTCCAACTGTTGAGTAGGAGGTATAACCTTCGTCAGGACTGTCTGACGCAATTACCACACCTATTGAATTCTTCCTACTATCATCCCAATACTTTATGACAGCAGGTCTCCCCTCACCACAAAATGCTTCTCTTATCAACTTAGCTACTTGTTTACTCTCAGTTGGCACACTCATCTTCTTTACCACACTTCTCTCTTAGGGACCAAAATAAGTATCTGTATCATCCTCACCCCTGTGGCTCCTATTGGAACTAGGAAGCTCTGGGCGGAAATGATCTGGATTGTTATGCTCGTTTAAAAATTGCTTTCTGGAAATTCCTCTTTCCCTAGCACTAGCTTGATGCTTCCTGAATTCATACCCCGGTTTATGCCCCATATCCCATGGTTCATTACGATTCATCCTTGAACCCGTTAAAGGATCGTACACATTACCATCCGCACTTTTGTTTGAATCCCATGCTTTATCTCTGACACCTTTTCGATAACCCGATGGTCTCTTGTACGGATCTCTTGAAAACGCCTGCAAATCGAGCTTTAACTTGTTATGCACAAAGACGTGTGAATCAGATACAAAATAGGTGTGATAACCCTCGACAGTCATATTGTAAACCGTCGCGTGCTTCTTCTCCACTAAGATTTTCTTGATTGGCAGTTGTTTTCCTTCTGCTGTGAGGAGTAAATCACCAATACTTAAATCTTCTACCTTCAACCAGCCTGTGCCTTCTACCCAGAATGGATGCTCGGCTGTGGTCTCGATCTTTTCATTGCCTACGTGGACTGTATAGATCTCATCCACATCTCTGCTCATGATGCTAACTACCTTCTGGTAGGCAAGATCCCCTGTTTTATCATCTTTGGACAAGACTTTATCGCCGACTTGAATGTCTTCGATCGGTCTGTCTCCACGAGCAGTACGAACTAGAGTACCCGCAGTGAAGCAGTTGATCCGCTTTCCAATCTGCTCTCCAGCCGTTTCTATCATCTTTCCGCCTAGTCTTGCTTCTTTCGAACTAATTGGCGAAAAGAGACCAATCGCTCCGTATAGTCTTGGGACATCATCACCCGTGATGAAATCGTGTCCTGCAATAAGGACTACAGCATCATTGACACTACTTAAAATCGGGGTCTCAGCTACTATCCATGAAGCAGTTTCCCGTAAAGCGGACACCCAAGACGAAGTTTTACTACTAGTCGCCGATTTGGGCTTGGGCTTGGTGATGGACTTAATAGTGCTCTTGGCTTTCTTCACGGCCTTCTTAGTGTAACTCACGACTTTCTTGACGACTTTCTTTACCTTGTTGTAGACCTTCTTGATCGCTCGTTTAATGGGAGCAACTACCTTTTTAACGACCTTCTTCACTGCCCTATACGTACTCTTCGCTACCTCTTTAACCGCAGTATATGCCTTCTGAGCGTAGGTAGATACGGTGGATACGACAGCAGAGGCCGCAGATTTAACACCTGCTTTGAAGTCATTCCAATTATTCCACCATGCGTGACCATCTGGATCGCTATTGGAAATCGGATTTCCACCCGTATAACCGTATAGGTTGTAGTTTCCTGTATCCATCATGAGAGCGAGATGAGAGCCTGCATCGTTGTAAGAATCGCTGGTTAGGAATCGTCCCTCTCCCGGTCGATAGTCACGGAATCCGAGATCGTAAGACTGTGTATGCGAGTCCCATCGCTTGCCCTCGTAGCGGAAGGGATTGTACATGTCTTTATCTGGCTTAGTGGAATCGTGTTTATCCACACCCGTAAACATGTCTTTGTCATCTTCACCGTAAGGGGTAAACCCGTAAGTGGCTCGGATATTCCCTTTCTCGTCCGTCAGCATCTCGACACCGTTATTTCCTGCCTCGAAGTAGGAGAGTTCCTTCGTATCTTCTTTTAGCATGGTGAGTCGCTCGCCCCATGCAGAGTAGGAATAGGATTGAGTAACCTTACCTGCTACTTCTTCGGATAGGACTTGATCGGTGTTGCTTAAGTAATTGAAGGTGGTGGCCTTCTCGTTGGCTGTACCTGCCTTCTCTACTTTTGATGTAGTACGATCAAGTGGGTCATAAGTAAAACGAGACTTAATGGTCGTAACATTATCTTTGTCCAGCTTTGTATGCTCGACGGTGCGATCAAATTGGTCATAGGAGAATGTTTCTTTGTCTTTGCCATCCGATGTGATCTTCTCAACACGACCCATTGCATCGTAAATATACTTGGATGCGAGTCCAGCTTCCGTTTCCTCGATGAGACGGTTTTTATCGTACTTGTATGTCGAGAGTATACCATCTCTCGTTTTTTGCACCAGATTGCTATTCGCATCAAGGGTGTATTCTTCGGTAGAGGATTGGGTCCCAGATTTATCATAGCGGACAAGTCGATCTCGCGGGTCGTATGTGTACGCGTATGTGTTGTTGATTGGCTTATTGTTTGCATCGAGACCACTGTATACATCCTTGACGGGATTACCATGAAGGTCGTACTCATAACTATGCTTTTGCAATGAGGTTCCGTTTGTCTTCTTGGATTCCCACCCCGCAACAGATCCGTCTGGATTGTACTGATAATCGGTTACGATTCCGTTTGGCTTTGTTTCTTGTTTGGTTTTTCCGCTCACAGTATATTGAAAACCATATACTTGAGGTTTGTTATCCTGAACCGATTTCTTTTGAGAGAATTGGGTGACTTGATCCAAGCCGTTATAACTGTATTCCGAGATGCTATTCGAATACTCCTGCTTAAGCAAGTTCCCATGGACATCGTAATCGTACCCGATACTACGTTTGACGATTCCATCGACGACTTCTTGTACTTCCTTCACTTGATTAAGAGGAGTGTAGGAGGTACGGTATTCATCGACCTTCTTGTTACTGCTAGAGTCTTTCATCGAAACGATGTTATCGTTTGGGTCGTACACATATTCGAATTGTTTTCGTTCGTTGTCAGAGGTGCTTCCTTTCGATTGCAGACCCTCGTCCGTATTCTTCTTTAGCTTGCCGTCTGGGAAGTAATCCCATGTCATCTTCCGTTCAACCTTGCCGTCGGAGCTGGTAACGACGCGCTCTACTTGGTTCCCAATCTGGTTGTAATCATACTTCGTCGTGACACCCCATGTATCCGTGATGGATTTCAGCAGTCCATTGTCAAAGTACGTGAAGGTAGACACGTTACGCTCGGTCTGTCCTTCGGAAGGCGGCGTACTCACTTCAATGACGTTGCCTACGGAATCATATTTGTACATGATTTTTTGCTCTTCCTTGAAGCGCGGGTTTGAGCTATTGGGATCACGTGGGAAGATGATTTCTTTTACTCGGCCGAGATCGTCGTACGTCTTCTTTTGTACAAAATCGTCTGCGTATGGCGTAGCAGTTCCACGCGGTGGATCGACTTGGATCACATTACCCATCTTGTCGTAGGTATAACGTGTTGTTCTGGTTACACCCGCTTTTTGTGGGGATTGTTCCTCTGCTACAAACCCGCGAATATTGTAAGAAACTTTATGAACATTGCCTTCTTTATCCTTGGTTTGAATCGTTTTGCCGTCGGCATCGTAAACGGTCTCAATCGATTTCCCATCAGCATCGGTCACTTTAATCGGGCGATTATTTAAATCGTACGTAGTCGTAACGACGTAATCGTTAGGATTATCTGCGGTCTGGTTCCCTTTTGGTTGCGTGACTTTGGTCTGGTTCCCGATCTTATCGTACTCGTACGTAATCTTGTGTCCTTGGCTGTTGGTAACGGCGACGAGTTGGTTCAGTTCATTGTACGTATGCGTTGTGGTGTAATCATTCGGATCATCAGTGAGATTGCCTTTCGGCTCTACTTCCTTGATGAGATTTCCTAATTCATCATAGAAATAGGTGGTTTTCTTCTCTGGATCACTCGGATGATCTTTCGGCTCGA
Organism: Thermoactinomyces sp. DSM 45891; assembly: GCF_900119485.1. GTDB lineage: Bacteria > Bacillota > Bacilli > Thermoactinomycetales > Thermoactinomycetaceae > Baia. The sequence goes on along the minus strand of NZ_FPJZ01000024.1, from coordinate 2,293 downwards.
TTTCCTCTACTAAGCGGTCGTACTCATCGTACTTATAAACAAATTTCGCTCCAGTTGGAGAAAGTTTCTCGATTACATTATCGTTTGCATCATAGACCGGGGCAGGGGTAGTGATAAATTCACCCTTTGCTTGGTCTTTCGACATTTTGGATTCAAGCGGTCGGCCAAAGACATCGAAGGAAAAGGTGGCAATACTCCCTTTAGGGTCAGTCACTTTGATGACGTTGCCAAAGTCATCATATTGGGTAACCGTTGTGTTTCCTAGAGCATCCGTTTCCTTCTTAACTTCTCCGTTGGCATCATAGCCGAAGTCGGCTGCGCTTGGATCACCATAGGTAGTGACTTTCCCATTTGAATCAGTGACACTCTTCACGAGTCCGCTATTCCCGTGGTAAGCAGTAGTGGTTTTATTTCCTTCGGTATCCTCCACCGATACTACATTTCCTACCTCATCATAGGTAGTCTTGGTAAAGCGACCTTCTGGAGTAGTGGTTTTGATCAACTCCGCTACATGCTTGTTGAGCGAATACTGGTAGTCATAGCGGGTCGACTTTCGTTTGGATTCATCTGAGATCGCATTGTTCACCGGATCGGTCGTGGTTAAGACATTACCCAGTTCATCATACGTCCACGTGGTAATTCCACCATTGGGATCTTTTTTCCACGTCATGTTATGGTTCTGATCGTACTTGAACTCGGTTACGTTCCCTTTGGCATCGGTAACCTTGATCGGATCTCCTTTGTCATCCATGAGATACTTGGTGGAGTTCCCTTTCAGATCGGTTTCGGTTCGCTCTTTATCTTTATAGGTGTAGAGCATGACCTCATCTTTTTTGTTACTCATTTTGCTGACTCGATGCTTATTCTCACCGTCTGTATAGTAATCGATCTTCGTAATGTTTCCACGAGGATCTTTGATCTGATTAATAACGTTGGTAGAAAGTAGGTCATAAGTAAATTCGTATGTTTTTGCGATGTTGGTTCCCGCACCATCCACAAACTTTGTTAAGCGGTTGGACGCGTCATATGTGAATTCAATGACTCGTTGTGGTGTCTCGGTTGCCGTTGGTTGTAGAGCCTTGATCTTGGATACTTTGTGATTATCGTTGTAATCGATGGTGAGAGTCTGACGGTTCTGTGAGTCGGTTACATAACGTAGCAACTTGATTGGCTTGTTACTCACGCTTTTCTCTTCGTATGTGTACCGTAAGTTATTCCCATTTTGGTCAGTAGCTTCGACTAAATACCCTTTGTCATCGAAGTAGTATTGTGTACGATCTGGTTCAGTGACCAGCCACTTGCGACTACTCGCACCGCCGCTTAGGTACTGGAGATAGAGCTCGTCCCCCGGCTGAGATTTAAATTCTTTTGCCTTCTCATCCCACGTAAAGGTGTGGTTCGTTCCATCGCTATCAAGGAGATCCATGGAACCTCGAATGATTTTATCCTGTTTATCCGTATAAACCTGATCACCCAAAGATGAGCCTAAGCGAACAAAACTAGAGGTATCTAGCGACCAACCGACACCAATAGGCGAATCACTGGTATCCAAACTGTTATAAGTTAGGTTTACAGAAGTGGAGAAATCTCCACGGGATGGATTCTCAAAGGAAGCGTAGGAGAAACTTGCATTCCCACGATAGAGGTTAATTCCTGTCCCGCTCTTATTTCCATCCGTAGAAGCATGGTTATCGTCTACTCCCAGATCTTTCCCGCCGTTTGGATCCTCCACCATAACGAACTGATTCAGAGTCGGAATCGGGTCTTTACTCTTCGATAGCCAAGTTCCGTTTAGCTTCAAATCCCATTGAAGGATCAGCCCTTCACGTAATTGGTTTGGCTGGCTAATGGCAGGAGCTTTTACTCTTCCTCGAACGGTAATCGTATCACCAGGCGGGATATTAACCGTAGCAACGGATTCATTGCCATTCGCATCAATCGGTTTAAATTCGGCTCCGATACAGTTATCTTCGGTTGTCCGGTCCGTTCCGTTAGGGAGTGCCCAGTGGCAACCGAGTGAATCGGTGCTACCACTCCATGCGGTATCGGTTGGATTAGATAGGGTAACCTCCACTTCATAGCTTTGGCCTGCCTTCATCGTAGTCGGTGTTTTCGGCGAGTAGTATGAATTGGCGGCTTTTTTATCGATATAGACCACTTTTAGCTTCGGTTTTAGCTGTGGTGCAAGGGTCATCTCACTACTAACTGTGAGTAGCTTCTCTTTCGCTGTTTTGCTTCCTTCATCACTATGACGGATCATGAGACCACGGTTCGATGATCCATCTTTGACCCA
>NZ_FPJZ01000002.1:7696-347171 GCF_900119485.1 Thermoactinomyces sp. DSM 45891 | reverse complement strand
GTCTGGTGATGATGGCGGAGGGGATCCACTCGTTCCCATCCCGAACACGACCGTTAAGCCCTCCAGCGCCGATGGTACTTGGACCGCAGGGTCCTGGAAGAGTAGGACGTCGCCAGGCATATACATAATAAAAGAAGCATCTAGTCCATTTGGATAAACTAGATGCTTCTTTTATTATGTATATGCCACATCTGGTATAGAATGTGTTTCTGCTTAGAAAAAGCTCCCTCTAGGTTTCAAGACATGGTTAACAACCACCATACCTAATTCTAGAAGAAGCTTTTGAATGCATGCAAGAATAGTGAAGGATAACTGATAAAGACTTATGGCTACTCCATAGCAAGAACTACATTACCAGTTGCAGAACATCCTTGACTATATCCGTTTTGGCATTTCAAAACGAGTAAATACTCACCCGGGCCTTTTGGCTCTAGTCCATGTGCTGTTTCGCCTCTTCTCAGATAGCCAGTTTTGACTACTTTCCCATTTTTTACGATTTCATATTGAACATAGTAACGAGTATCTTGACCCGCCTGTACATCCCAGCCAAAATAGGTATACTTATCTAGATTATAGGTTTGAGAGAAGACGATACGATCTTGCTTGCCAAGTACCATTCCTTCACTGGCATGAGCTGTTTGAGATAGTAAAAGGAGAGAGCCTAGAGTGGCCATTATTACTTTTTTCATTTTACATTCCTTCTTTCAAGGTTAGGTTGTGAGTCGATTTAGCCTTCTAGAATATACCACACGACAAAAAACTGTGTCTATAAATTATTTTAAATTATTTACAAAATACTCTTTTGAATATCTATTTTGCTAGATAAATAATGAGGCTAGCTTAGTGTATGTATATGGTGGGTAGGCGATTCGGAAGGTTTAAGTCTTATATTTATAAAAGAAAGTATTTATGTAGCTACAGTTTTCAAGGAGAAGGGCATCGTCTAGGAGTCGTAGATATTGGAGAGTCTTTGCTATTTATTATCTAAGTAGAGATTCGGTGTGTATGCAGTGAACGAACAGGTTCTTGTCCAAATCATCTTATAAATTTAATCGATATATCTAATGCTGGAATTGAACCTAGCCAACCACTACAGCTTTTCCCAAAAAGAAATCTATTTTTTTTAGATACATTATATCAACAAATTAGACACTATTTTAGCCTTTTGCTATAATCATTATTAATGATTCAAAACAATATATAAAATCATTCTATTAATTCTAGTTTGTTATTTTTTGATTTTGTTGTTGAGAATCAGGTTACATGCATAGTTTGTTAGAAGGATATATAGGTTATTTGGGCTAGGGAGGGCTTTTGCATGGAGTTAGAGGCTAGTTTTCTAACGATTGCTTGGTTTATTGCACTCGGGATATTGTTGCCTGTAGCAGCATTGACAGTTGGGAAGTGGCTAAGACCGAATAAACCATCTTCTCGCAAAGCAATCACGTACGAAAGTGGGGTAGATCCTACTGGAGAGGGATGGGTGCAGTTCCACGTTCGTTATTATTTATTTGCTCTTCTCTTTGTTATTTTCGATGTGGAGACCATTTTTCTGTATCCATGGGCAGTCGCGTATGATTCTCTGCGGGCTACATTAGGTGTATGGGTTTTGTATGAAATGATTATCTTTATTGGGCTTTTGGTACTAGGCCTCGCCTATGCTTGGAAAAAGAAGGTGTTGAAATGGGAGTAAATTTTGAGGATTTTTCTCCGTTTGAAGAACAAGAACTACAGCGCAATGTACTAACTACGAATCTAGAGCAAATGAAATCTCTTATTCGAAGTAATTCTTTGTGGCCGCTTACATTTGGCCTTGCTTGTTGTGCGATTGAAATGATGGGGACAGGTGGCTCTCACTATGATTTGGACCGTTTTGGAGTGATTTTTCGTGCTTCTCCTCGTCAGTCAGATGTGATGATTGTAGCAGGTACGGTGACGAAGAAAATGGCACCGCTTTTACGTAGATTATATGATCAAATGCCAGAGCCTAAGTGGGTTATCGCAATGGGTTCTTGTGCCACAGCAGGCGGACCCTACATTAAGTCCTACTCTGTAGTAAAAGGTGTGGATCAAATTGTACCTGTGGATGTGTACATACCTGGTTGTCCACCTAATCCAGCCGCGTTAATATATGGAATCCACAAATTACAAGAAAAGATTCGCTATGAAGCGAAGCATGGAAAGCGGGTGACAATCCGTGAGTGACCAAGAAAAAAAACAGGAAAGAGAGCTTATTACAGAGACGAAGCCTGCAAATGCGATGGGTGAGGGAACTGTGAAAAATGAGTCATCTAATGGGGAACAAGGTGTTCAAAAGTCAGATGCTCCTTCTCAAGAGGTGACAGGGGATGGATCTGAACCCGTAAGCAAAGAACAAGATACTCAAATGTCGGTAAAGACTTTGTCTGGGCAAGCAGAAGAAGCTGTAACGAAGCCCCAGGCGGCATCTGTCCCCCCTAGGAAACCAGCGGCTACACCACGCCCAGTGGCGAAGAAACCAGTGGAGGATAAGCCGTTAGAGCCTTCTCGTAAACAACCTTGGTTGGATAAGTTCGTGGTCAAGCTAAAGGATCTGGAAGGATCTGAGCACTTAGAGGATGCCTTTATTAATCGAGCGAATCTTGATCTGCCCACTTTGGTTATAAAAGGTGAGTGGTGGCGTTTTCTCGCTCTTCATTTACGAAATCATTCGGATTGTCAGTTTCATTATGTGCAGAACTTTTCATCTGTGGATTATGAAACTCATTTGGAAGTGGTTGTACATCTTTTTTCGTTCCCGCATAAAGAACGTCTTGGAGTGCGAATCAAAGTAGATCGGACAGAAGCAAAAGCGGATTCAGTAGCTGATATTTGGGATGCTGCTAATTGGAATGAACGAGAAGCGTATGATTTGATGGGGATTACGTTCGAGGGACATCCAGATTTGCGTAGAATCATGTTAACAGATCAATGGGTTGGGCATCCGCTACGTAAAGATTATGTGCCGTATGATGAGGGGGTGTGAGCATGTTACGTACAGAAGAAATGTTACTAAATATGGGCCCACAGCACCCTAGTACCCACGGAGTTTTACGTCTGGTTATTAAGATAGATGGAGAGATTATCCGTGAGGTTGATCCTGTGGTAGGTTATTTGCATCGTGGAACAGAAAAGTTAGCCGAAGATTTAACTTATACACAGATCATTCCCTATACGGATCGCCTTGATTATGTATCCGCGATGACAAATAACTATGCGGTGGTTCATGCGACGGAGCTGCTGATGGGTCTGGAAATACCTGAGCGCGCAGATTATCTACGCATGATTACCATGGAACTAAATCGGGTTGCGAGCCATTTGGTTTGGGTGGGAACGTTTCTACTTGATTTAGGTGCGATGAGTCCATTCCTCTACTGCTTCAAGGATCGGGAAACCATTTTGAACCTATTTAACGAGCTCTGTGGAGCGCGTTTGACATATAACTATATGCGAGTAGGGGGCGTCAAGTGGGATGCTCCAGATGGATGGCTTCAGAAAGTGGAAGAATTTGTTCGTTATATGCAGAAGGAATTGAATACTTATCATGATCTGATTTCAGGTAATGATATTTTCCTTCAACGGACTAGAGGGATTGGGGTTTATACAAAAGAGCAAGCCCTCTCCTATGCCTTATCGGGAAGCAATCTGCGCGTGACAGGAATACCGTGGGATTTAAGGCAGCATCAGTCGTATTCGTTATATCATCAGTTTCAGTTTGAGATTCCAGTTGGTGAAATAGGTGATGTATTAGATAAGTATCATCTACGAATGCAGGAGATAGCAGAGTCGTTAAAAATTGTGAAACAAGTTCTTGATGTGATAAAAGAAGGCCCGATTATGGGGAAAGTACCGAAAGTATTACGTGTGCCAGAAGGGGAGGTTTATGCGGGTGTGGAGTCTCCTCGAGGGGAGTTAGGCTGTCATATCGTCAGCAATGGGAAGAATAAGCCGTGGCGCTTGAAATTCCGTCGTCCATCCTTTTACAACCTTCAGATCTTGCCAGTATTACTAAAAGGAGAGAATATCTCAAACTTGGTTGCGATTTTAGGTGGGATCGATATTATTTTGGGAGAGGTTGATGGGTAATGGATTTGTTCTTCTATCTCGGTCCGATCATCTTAATGCTTCTATTGCTTGGTTTTGTGACATATGCCATTTTGTTTGAGCGGAAAGTCATTGGATGGATTCAGAATCGACCTGGTCCCAACCAAGTAGGTCCCTGGGGATTATTTCAAACGATTGCAGATGTGGCGAAGCTATTGCTGAAAGAAGATATAGTACCAGGGAAAGCAGATCGCTCTTTATTCAAATTAGCGCCTGTTATTGCTTTTGTGCCAGCATTTGCTGTTTTGGCCGTTATTCCTTTTACAGATTCATGGCAGTTTGGTGATTTTGCGGTGGGGCTTCTATATTACATTGCGATCTCTAGTATTACCATCATCGGGATTTTGACAGGAGCTTGGGCTTCGAATAATAAATATTCATTACTTGGTGGAATGCGTTCAGCAGCACAGATGATTAGTTATGAGATTCCACTCGTGCTTTCTGTGATTGGGATCGTGATGACTACGGGGTCTTTAGATTTAAATGATATTGTCCTTGCCCAGAAAAAAGTTTGGTTTATTGTTCCACAATTTTTAGCGTTTCTCATCTTCTTCATCGCTTCATTGGCGGAGTTAAATCGAACGCCGTTTGATTTGCCAGAAGCGGAGTCTGAGTTAGTAGCTGGATATCACGTGGAGTATACTGGATTTCGTTTTGCTTTCTTTATGCTCGCGGAGTATGTGTATGTATTTGCGATGGCATCGCTTACCACTTGTCTCTTTTTAGGTGGATGGCTTCCATTGTTTGGATTGACGATGATTCCTGGGATCTTGTGGTTCTTATTAAAGTTCTCACTGGTTGTATTTTCATTATTTTGGATTCGGGCCACAATGCCACGATTGCGTGTAGACCAACTCATGCAGTTTGCATGGAAAGTACTGCTTCCATTATCGCTTCTCAATATTTTCTTAACGGCGATCTTCAAAGAAATACCCGTTCTTTCTTCATTCTATTGATTTGATTGAGACAAGGTAGGTGGAACAGAATGTTTGGATTGGTAAAAGGGCTTGGTGTAACATTGAAAAACATGACGAAGCCGAAAGTTACCTATAATTACCCTGCGGAACCCATTCCCGTTCCAGATCGATTTCGTGGGATTCAGCATTTTGATGCGGAAAAATGCATTGTCTGTAACCAATGTGCGTTGGTTTGTCCAACTGATTGTATTACGCTCACAGGAAAGAGAAATCCAGATCCTGAGAAAAAAGGAAAAGTAATTGAAGTCTACGATATAAATTTTGAAATTTGTATTTTGTGTGACTTATGTACAGAGGTTTGTCCCACAGAAGCGATTGTGATGACCAATAACTTTGAATTAGCGACTTATAGCCGCGATGATCTATTCAAGAGTATGCAGTGGCTTCATGATAACAATCAAAATATCCGGCAAGAAAACATGTCTAGCAAACCGCCTGGGGCTACAGGGAGGGCGAATAAGTAAATGGAGATTACGGGCGAATTTATTGCGTTTTTTATTTTATCTGTTTTAGCGATTTGCGGAGCCGTTTTTATGATCTTCTTCACGAATGTTGTCCATATGGTAGTATCGATGGCATTTACTTTCCTTAGTATTGCGGGGATCTACTTCTTACTAAACGCTGATTTTCTTGCTGTTATTCAAATTATGGTGTACACCGGGGCTATCTCTATTTTGATGTTATTTGGAATTATGATGACGAGACATAAAGAGACCGAAGAAACACTAAATCGACCTGTTCACTATTGGTTGAGTGTAGTAGGTGCAGGAGTGTTGCTAGTGAGTTTGGTCTTGTTATCACGGGGCGCTACATTTGTCTCGGATGCTGTAGATACCAACGAATACGGGATTGAGAAGATTGGTGAGTTGTTTTTTGGGACTTATATGATTCCATTTGAACTTGCTTCGATCCTGCTATTAGTTGCTCTGATTGGATCGATTATTATAGCAAGGAAAGAGGGGCAGGAGTAATGTTAATAGCTTCTTATCTAGCGCTTGCTGCCATCTTATTTGTCATTGGATTGATTGGCGTGTTGACCAAACGGAATGCAGTGATCGTGCTGTTTTCACTAGAATTAATGCTAAATGCTGCCAATATCAATTTGGTGATCTTTTCAAAAATGGGTCTCGTGCCTAATTTGAATGGGCAAGTATTTGCGCTCTTTAATGTGGTAGTTGCTGCGGCAGAAGCGGCGGTGGGTCTTGCGATTTTGTTTGCTATTTATCGCAATCGAGAAACAATCGATGCTGAGAAATTTAATTTGCTGAAGGGATAGAGGTGGTATGAAGCATGATGTTTACGTGGGCATGGGTTTTACCTCTTTTTCCGTTGATTGCGTTTGTCCTTCTTATTGCCTTGCGCGATGTAATTGAGAAAAGGCTTGCGGTTACGTTAAGTCTGATAGGGATAGGCATTTCATTCGGTTTCGCTGTTTACCTAGCTTGGATGGGGATTTTTCAGCAAAATGTGATTCAAACGGCGAAATATCAGTGGTTTTCGATAGCAGGTAAACCGCTGTATCTTGATTTTATGTTAGAGCCATTGAACATAATAATGGTTTTCTTAGTTTCACTGGTTAGCTTACTGGTTCAGATTTATTCCATGGGATATATGAAAAAGGATGCTCGCATAACCACGTTTTATGCGTATCTTTCACTGTTTACTAGCTCGATGTTAGGTCTCGTAATCTCCGCTAATTTACTACAAATTTATTTCTTCTGGGAACTTGTAGGTTTATGTTCCTTCTTACTAGTAGGGTTCTGGTATTTTAGACCGGAAGCAAAGGAAGCGGCTAAAAAAGCGTTTATCGTGACAAGGATTGGTGACATTGGCTTACTAATCGCGATCTTTATGGTCTATCACAAGGTAGGTAGTTTTGATCTACGAGTGATTCAAGATGCGGTTGGTTCAGGTGTATTAACAGGTGGAGCACTAACAACGGTGGCGATTCTCATCTTTGTGGGGGCCGTGGGAAAATCGGGCCAGTTTCCATTACATACTTGGTTACCTGATGCGATGGAAGGGCCGACTCCTGTAAGTGCTCTTATCCACGCGGCTACGATGGTGGCGGCAGGAGTTTACCTGGTAGGGAATCTATTCTTCCTATTTCAGGGTTCAGAGGTTGCTCTTACAACAATAGCGTATATCGGTGGGTTTACGGCTTTATTTGGGGCCACGATTGCGGTTACACAGAACGATATCAAACGAGTTTTAGCATACTCGACCGTTAGTCAACTAGGCTTTATGATGCTAGGAATGGGTGTAGGATCTGTCTATGCTAGTAGCTTCCATCTGCTCACACATGGATTTTTCAAAGCCCTTCTCTTCTTATCGGCTGGTGCGGTAATGGTTGCCTTGCATCATGAGCAAGACGTTCGCAAAATGGGGGGACTATGGAAGTGTTCCAAATGGCTTGGCATTCCTTTCTTAATCGGATGTTTGTCAATTGCTGGAATCCCGCCGTTCTCAGGATTTTTCTCAAAAGATGAAATCATGTATGCGATCCAGTTATCGGGTAAGACAGATTTATTAGTGATCGGGCTACTCACAACCTTTTTTACAGCCTTTTACATGTTCCGGCTCTTTTACCTGGTGTTTGCAAAGAAATCCCGCGGAGATCAAAAAATCCATTCGATTTCTGGGAGTATGAAGGTTAGCTTAGCTGTTTTAGCGGTGTTTTCAATCGTTGGGGGATTCTTTTCCTATCCAACAACGAGTGCGAGTGCTGAAACGATTACCCAGATAACGAAATTGCCCGGCCATGCTCCTCTATGGTTGATTGGTTCAGCAGTAGGGGCATCCTTACTAGGGATCTTGCTTGCTACTTTTCTATATGTGTGGAAACAGGGAGCGGCAGAGGGGTTGTCTAAACGGCTCTCTTGGCTCTATCAGGCATCGTATCGAAAATATTGGATTGATGAGCTTTATCAGATGATGTTTGTTTCATCGTTAAAAGCAGTTGCGTGGTTCTTGAATGGATTTGATCGCTTTGTCGTGGGTGGGATCGTTCGCTTTGTGGGTTGGGGGACGATGTCTATAGGTAGATTGGGTTCCATGATGCAAAATGGGCAGGTTCAGACGTATGTATGGGTAAGTCTCATCGCATTCTTGATTTTATTTGTTAGTTTGGCATTCGGGAGGTTGATCGGATGAATGCTCTACAGCACTGGCTCCTGAGTTTTATTATATTTGCTCCTTTGCTTGGTTTGCTGTTTTTGGCTGTCGTACCAAGTGCGAAAATCTCTTGGCATCGTATGATTGGTTTACTCGCGATGCTTCCCTCACTTGTCCTTAGCATTTATCTCTATCAACGATTGGGTAGTGGAGCAAGTAGTCTTCAATGGACTCAGAAGTTTGAATGGTTTCACATTGGCGATATGAAGCTGTTTTACCACTTAGGAGTAGATGGTTTATCCGTTATTATGTTGCTCCTCACTGCGGCGATTGCTTTATTTGCAGGGATCGCTTCACTCTACATCACAACGAAGACGAAGCTATACTATTCACTACTATTGCTTCTGGAAGTGGGTACTCTCGGTGTATTTGCTTCCCAAAATCTCCTTCTTTTCTTCTTGTTTTTTGAAATGACGCTGGTTACGTTATTCCTTCTCATCAGTGGTTGGGGTGGTTTGGAAAAGAAAAAAGCATCGTACATGTTCTTGCTATATAACGGGCTTGGATCTGCTTTTCTGCTCTTTGCGATCATCGGTTTGTTAGCTTTCACGAGTACGCTTGAATTAGATCAAATCAAAGCTGTTTTTGCACAAGTTGATTTAGGAGGACTTCCTCCAGAGGCGACTACATTCGTATGGGGAATCTTTCTCAGTTTCATGATTGCATTTGCCATTAAATTGCCTGTTTTCCCGTTCCACACATGGATGTTAAAGGTTCATGTGGAGGCACCACCATCTGTGGTGATGATTCATGCGGGTGTTCTACTAAAAATGGGAGCATATGGCATGATTCGTTTCGGTGTTGGATTGTTTCCGACGCTCTTTGCGCAGATCGCAACGGGGCTTATGATTCTAGGTTTGATAGGTATTCTGTACGGGGCGGTACTTGCTTTTTCACAAAAAGAGTTAAAAAGTGTGATCGCGTATTCAAGCGTTAGTCATATGGGGATTCTCGTAATCGGCCTAGCTTCATTGACGGAAGCCGGGATGCAAGGAGCGATCTATCAGGCTGTTTCTCACGGGATTATATCGGCGCTTCTTTTCTTTCTTATTACCAGTTTAGTAGAGCGTACACGTACGACGGAACTGATTGAATTAGGAGGGTTAGCGAAACAACTTCCGATTCTATCAGGATTGTTTATGGTGGGGGCTATGGGATTACTGGGTCTCCCGGGATTATCGGGTTTTGTAAGTGAATTGATTGCTTTCCTAGGGGTGTATCAAGTAAATCCACAGATTGCGATTATCGGCTCTTTTGGGTTTATTATCGCGGCTGCTTATACCTTACGAGCTTTATTAAAAGTAACTTATGGGCAGTCTGTAACTCGCTTTCAACATTTGCAAGATATCCAAGTGAGGGAATGGCTACCGATGTTGTTACTAGTCATTTTATCGATTTGGATGGGGGTTGATCCAGACTGGATTGGAAACCAACTCCAGCAGACCATTCAGATGGGGAGGTAAGGATAATGAATAATGTATTTGCACAGATAGAGTGGTCTCTTTTGACACCTGAAACAACCATTATCGCTGGGATTGTCCTGCTTCTCTTGATGGACTTGATTTTTCCTTCATCCCTATCACGTAAATGGTTTGGCTTTATTGGTTTAGCTAGTGTTCTGGGAGCCTTAGTGTTTGTAGTAGGTCAATTACCGCTAAAGTCAGCAGAAATCCTATTTGGAACATATCGCTTAGATCCAATGTCTCTCGTTTTTAAGCTTCTGTTCTTAACCTCGACTGCGTTAATTCTGCTTGTTGCGATGGATCGAAAAAAGGCCGATAGGACCGATCGCTATATTGCGGAAGAATATATCTTAATGCTCTCTGCCTTATTAGGTGCGATGTTCTTGGCATCCTCTGTGGATGTTATCACCTTATTTATCGGATTAGAGTTATTAAGTATCTCTTCGTATATCTTAGTAGGGATGAGAAAGCATGAACGTCTTGCCACAGAAGCCGCATGGAAGTATGTCATATATGGAGGGGTCTCCTCTGCCTTCTTCTTATATGGATATTCGTTTCTCTATGGGATATCAGGAACAACGAATTTGTTTACTTTGGGGCAGAGTTTGTCAGAAGTCGTGCAGAGTACTCAATCCGATCTTTTTATTATAGTGGGTCTTTGTCTAATGCTAGTTGGATTTGCTTTTAAAATTTCGCTAGCTCCCTTCCATATGTGGGCACCGGACGTATATCAAGGTGCTTCCTCCCCTGTTGCATCGTTCTTAGCGGTCGTATCGAAGGCAGCAGGCATTCTGTTCTTAATTCGCTTTTTATTAATTGGAATGTATCCCTTGCTCCGTTCTGAAGTATGGGGGGAGAACGTGATGTGGGCCTTGGCGATTTTAGCGGCTGTTTCCATGATTGTTGGAAATACAGTGGCTCTTAGACAGCAGAATGTGAAGAGGATTCTGGCTTACTCTGGAATTGCTCAAGCAGGCTATCTGTTTATTATATTTCCAAGCTTACAGTCTAACTTAATCTTTGTTAGCGTGGTTTTTTACCTAGTCGTTTATATGTTCATGACGATCGGTGCATTTGCGGTCGTACATGTTGTATCAAAAGAGACAGGAAATGATGAGCTTACTAGCTTTGATGGTTTGGTTCGAAGATCTCCAGGACTTGGAATTGCGATGACACTCTTTTTACTCTCACTAGCGGGAATACCGCTTACAGCAGGTTTCATTGGAAAAGTAAACTTGTCCTTAAATACGTTTGCTTCAAGCCATATGTGGCTATTGATAAGCACTTTGCTCGTAACCACTGTGATTTCGTATTATTACTACTTCCGGATTGTGCAACGTATGTTTGTCGAAAATGCAACTTCGGATCAAAAGATACCTATCTCGATTTTCCCAGCCCTCACCATACTCGTAGTAGTACTCGGAACAATCGGGCTTGGGATTGTTCCAGATATTTTATTAAGTAAGCTAGAAGCAGTAAAATGGGGATATGGTCTAATACCGTTAGAGGGGATTCAGCAATTGAAAAACTGATTCTTTTTCGAAGGCAATTTGGCTCACCATACAAATTTTTGTTTTACAAAATTTGTATGGTGAGCCTGTTCATTATGCGTTTGCTTCATAGATGAAAAAAGATTAAACTAGTAGTTGGTTTTAAAAAGGAAGCTTTGAAATATAGCGAAATTAAGTCAAACGCAGGATTTCTTTGATTCCGGTTGGAATTTACGATACCATAGGTTTATTGCAGAGAGAACAAGACGTGAAAGGGGTGCATAGCATGAACGGAGCGGCATCAATTGGTTTCCAGTCCTTATTATCTATCTTCGTATCGCTCTTTTGCATTGTACTTGCGTGGAGACTTCTGCTGAATGTCCGGATTGAGGCTATTTTACGAGTGAAACAAGCGTATCATGTAAAGTGGATGATGATCTTTTTATCGGTTATATTAGGACATTTGCTAGCACGGTTTATTTTGGACTATTTGACATGGTCGAGATGGCTTCCTAGCCTGATATCATCTTAGTAAGGGTATAATCTATTGATTTCATGTACACAATGATAGTGAGAAAATTCTGTGTACGTGAGGGGTATGAGTGATGAAGGCAAAGTGGGGAGTGTTTCTGGTTTGGATTGTACTTTGTGTGTTGTTGATGGGAAATACCCAAGCTCAAACGGATTTGATTCGAGAAATCCTGGATCATTATCAGACAACCAGATCAACTCCATCTTTATTTGTCCTCCATCATGGAAGTCGAACCAATCAGTTACTCACTGGGCAACAAGTGGAAGAGCTAGCAAAACGACTGAACGGTGAATTCCATGGAACAAACTTGCAGACATATAAAGGCAAAGACGGTGTGCGTTACCAAAGTGATTATCTACTCTCGCCATCTTTAAAAATAGCTATTCGAGTCATAGATGATAAACCCACAGAAATAAAGAAAAAGCCATATGTATCATTGCAACTGAGGGGAACGGGTGCACCAGATGCTCGTTTGTACGAATTTCAAAAGCAATTTCAGCAAATTTGCCAAACGTTAGGGATGACTCCTAGTCTTCACTTCTCGATTCAAGGAGATGTGGATTTGAAGCAAGCTAGTGAATTAAAAAGTCTGATTCAATCAACGATGAAGCCTTTGGGAGCAACTCAAATTGAAGAAATGACAACTGAAAAAACGGTTAGTATCTCCTACTTTATACCGAGATGGGGATCTGGGATTGTTACACAAGGCGGCGAAATGAATTTACAAGTTTCTGCACGCTGGAATTATCAGACCAATCGGGCGGTCCTTACAATGGGGACGCCGATTATCACCATAGAATATTAGATCAAGCGGAGGGAAGATCATTGGAAAAAATCGTTGTACAGGGTGGAGCTAGACTAAAAGGTAGAGTAAAAGTTCATGGAGCCAAAAATGCAGTGCTTCCACTCATCACGGCATCGCTTTTAGCATCTAGAGGAAACGTCCACATTGAAGATGTTCCGTTATTGGAAGATGTAAAAACCATTACAGAAACACTAAACAGTCTAGGAGCAGAAGCAAGCTTAGGAGAGGACTCTGTCACGATTAATGCAGAGAATTTATCGAATACAGCTGCTCCATACGAGTTAGTTCGGAAAATGCGTGCTTCTATCTTGGTGATGGGACCTCTTTTGGCTCGAAAGAAACATGCTAGTATTCCATTACCTGGTGGTTGTGCGATTGGTTCACGTCCAATTGATCTTCACCTTAAAGGCTTCGAAGCGATGGGTGTTCAATTTGAAGTTTCACATGGTTGTGTAGAAGGATTTGTAGCAGATCGCTTAAAAGGTGCGAATATCTATCTCGATTTTCCTAGCGTAGGAGCGACCCAAAATTTAATGATGGCGGCTACATTGGCGCAGGGGCGTACTGTAATTGGCAATGCAGCATGTGAACCAGAAATCGTAGACTTAGCGAATCTTCTAAATGCGATGGGAGCTAAAGTACGCGGTGCTGGTACAGATGAGATTCGCATTGATGGAGTCGATTTCTTACGTGGTACAGAACATACCGTGATTCCAGACCGCATTGAAGCAGGTACTTATATGGTTGCTGCGGCCATCACGCGTGGTGATGTATTTGTAGAGGGAGCAATCTCCGAACACTTAGTACCTCTAATCGCTAAGTTGCGAGAGATGGGAGTTAGTGTTTTAGATGGAGATAACGGCATTCATGTAAGTGCAAAAGGGGATCTGAGGCCAGTTGATGTGAAGACTCTACCGTATCCTGGGTTCCCAACCGATTTACAATCGCAGATGATGGCGCTCCAGCTAACCGCAAAAGGAACAAGTATGATTACGGAAACTGTATTTGAGAATCGCTTTATGCATGTGGAAGAGTTTAAGCGTATGAATGCACATATCAAAATTGATGGCCGTTCTTCTGTCATCGAAGGTGGCCACATACTATCTGGGGCTGAGGTCAAATCAACCGATTTGCGTGCAGGTGCCTCTCTAGTACTTACAGGATTAGTTGCGGATGGGATCACGGAAGTGACAGAGCTAAAGCATATTGATCGTGGTTATGTAGATTTAGTAGGAAAGTTACAAAAACTAGGTGCTACCATCTCCCGAGTAAAGATCGGTGAAGAAGTAGAGGAAGTACAGCAAGTAACTTTTGCATAGTTTTTCTTCCGGAAGCACGTTGCTAGAGAGCGACGTGCTTTTTTATGAGTTATACAATCTCCCCTGTTTATTCCCAATTTTGAAATCTATCAAACTCAGTTCTAGAGTCACGAGGAGACCCATAGAGTAGTATAAGCAGATAGATGAGGGGGATGCAGGTGAGATCGTATAAGGAAATATGGTTGACTAGGTGGAGACGAATACGAGGGAATAAGAGGCTTTTGTTCAAAGGAAAGATGATCCTCCTCTTTATCGGGGGCTTTCTATTATTATTAGCGATCCCGACGGTTCTAGTGGGATTTGGGTCGAATGTGGCACTTGTGGCGGGGCAAGCAATCCAGGAGAAGGAAACGAACCCTGGTGCGCAGAAGGCGCAGATAACAGACGCTAAGAGAGCAATTACCAATACCTATAATCCAAATGTACGCGTGTATTTGTCTAAAGAGAAGAAGGTGATCTCACTCCCATTGGAGACCTATTTAGAGGGAGTCGTTGCTGCGGAGATGCCGATTACGTTTGAGATTGAAGCGCTGAAAGCACAAGCAATGGCAGCACGGACCTTTGTGGTTAATCGATTAGAAAAGGGTTCTACAGTGAACCTAAAATCATATGGACTCCCCCATCAATTAGCAGACGTAACCGATACAGTGCAACATCAAGCTTATTCAACGGATGACAAATTAAAAAATCAATGGAAAGATCGCTATCATGAGTATAAAGCGAAGATAAAATGGGCTATTGCAGAAACGAGAGGACAGATTTTAACTTATCAAGGCCAGCCGATCTATGCCGCTTTCTTCTCTACTAGTAATGGCAGAACGGAAAGCTCGGATGAATACTTTACTGCTAAGTATCCGTATCTCGTCAGTGTTGACTCATCATGGGATCGTTCTTCTCCTAAGTTTGAGAAAGAGGCTACATATCCTATATCAGAGGTTTTTTCTAAGCTGGAAAAGCAAACGAAAAAATCGTTAGATGTGCCGGTATCCTTATTCCAATCTGGGAATCAAATGAGAATTGTGAAAAAGACGACAGGGAACCGTATTGCTAGCTTGAGTATCGGTGATAAGAGTTTTTCGGGTAGAGAAGTGAGAGAAGCCCT
Organism: Thermoactinomyces sp. DSM 45891; assembly: GCF_900119485.1. Lineage (GTDB taxonomy): Bacteria > Bacillota > Bacilli > Thermoactinomycetales > Thermoactinomycetaceae > Baia. The sequence goes on along the minus strand of NZ_FPJZ01000002.1, from coordinate 332,187 downwards.
TGGATTAGCTTCCACCGACTTTACTTGGAAGCAAGAAGGCGACAAGATCACGTTTACTACATATGGATACGGTCACGGGGTAGGCTTAAGCCAATGGGGTGCTAATCTCATGGCACAGACCGGTGCGAAGGCGGATAAAATCGTTAAGCATTATTATCAAGGCATTCAGATTAGCGAGTTTGAGCGGAAATAGTGTGGATAGTCGGGTCGTTCTAATATAAAGCTCGCAACTATCAACAAACTATAATGATTTTCACCCACTCGCAATATACCAAAAATTTAACAACTTAGGTATAAAATGAGTTTTTCACGTCGACAATGTAGTCAGAGGTGAGAAACTTATGAAAATAGAGGATCCAAAAACGAAGGTATCCTTCTTGAATCAAAACAAACGCCAACTTGCGTGGAAAAGACTTCTTACGAAAAAATGGTTCTTTCCCGCTGTGTACTTAACAGTCGTCGCGCTTGTACTAGGTGGAGTATGGTTGGTACAGGGGACTGTTAGCAAAGACGTAAGCAAAAATATGCCATCGATTGATACCATCTTACCCGTAGAAAAACCATCCACTGCTGAAACGATGGTACTGCCTGTAGCATCCAACGCTGAAGCGACGGTCATCAAGAAGTTTTATGATGAGAAAATGACTGGTAAAGATAAAGAGCTAGCCCTTGTAAATTATCAAGGTACTTTTTATCGGAATACAGGTGTAAATTTTGCACGAAAAGATGGGAAGCCATTTGATGTGGTAGCTGCTATGGGTGGTACCGTAACCAGAGTAGAAACCAATCCAGTAGTAGGCTTGCAAGTTGAAATAAAGCATGAAAATGGTTTCATTACCATTTACCAAAGTTTAGCGGCCACTTCTGCAAAAGTGGGACAAACCGTGAACCAAGGAGATGTACTTGGACAAGCAGGTACGAACAAGTTTGAACAAGCTAATGGAAATCACTTACACTTCGAGGTAAGAAAGAATAACCAACCTCAAAACCCAGAACAATTTATCAAGTAAGATACGAAAAGCCCACGAAATAGTGGGTTTTTTCTATTCCTGTCCAAATTCGAAGAATAACCTCATTTTTGCCTCATATACTTTATCAAGAAATGAGGGGAGGGAGGACGGAATCGATGCATGACTATATAAAAGAACGTACTATAAAAATTGGAAGATACTTTGTAGAAACAAAAAATACAGTTCGCTCGATTGCCAAAGAATTTGGAGTTTCCAAAAGTACAGTTCATAAAGATTTAACGGAAAGACTACCAGAGATTAATCCCGATTTGGCAAATCAAGTAAAGGAAATATTAGAATACCATAAATCTATTCGTCATCTTAGAGGTGGAGAAGCTACGAAGATCAAATATAAAAGAAAGCCAAATACCAAAGATTCTCGTTTGAAAGAAGCGGTAAAGATCTGATATTAACTACACCGGGGTAGTACTTTTTATGTAACAAAATTGACGAAATGACAATAAAAGGAATCCTCCGGTGTGTTCGAATTTATGGTACAATCTAACAGAGTCGTCACACATGAATCTAGACGTACTGGTTTTTCTAGGATATATTCTATTTATGATCGTAAAGTGTTGCTGTATAAGACAGCATTCGTTTTTTATATAGACAGAATAAGATATACGTAGGTTTACAAAAAAATGATCTGCTTTTGGAGAGGTAGAAAAAATGAGTCAATTAGACCGAGAAAAAGAGCTGGAGCTTGATGAAAAAAATCATACAGATACTCAAGAGGATCGTGTGATGGTGGGGAAATTAAAGTGGAGTCAAAAAGAGGAAGAAAAGCGGACAGACGAAGGATTGGATGATGAGTTTAAAGAATTGAAAAAAGAGGAAGAAAAGCAAGGGAGCGAGGGTTCTAAAGAGGACAAGCTTGCGAATTTTGAAGATACACTCAGCCCTCTTGATTTTAAAGAATATAAAGTCGATCTTGAACAGCTTCAGGAAGCTTCTGCTGCAGTTGAAACACCTCTAAAAGAAGAAAATATTGTAATGGATGATGTAGAAGATCTCAAGAAGGAAGAGCATGTGCAGGATGAGGTTGTGAAAACGTCTTTTGATGCGCATGATAATGAACAAGAACTAGTAGAGTCTATAGACCAAGAGAATCAAGAAGTATTAGCAAACGAAATAAAGCCAGAAACAAAAAGAAGTCCTTTGAAAGCAGCTATAAAAATTCTCTGGATTCCGATGTTATTGATAGCGGCATTAATGACGGGTCTAGTGATCGGGAATACGATAATTGGTGGAAAGCCCATTTCAGACATATTTAGTTGGAATTCATGGGAACACTTATATAACTTAATTTATCAGAAGTAACCCCCCTAAATCCCGCTTAAGTAGACGGGGTTTCTTCGTGTCAAACCACTGCTTAGGAGGGACTATGTTGAATGTGCCCAATCTGTTGACGTTGGTTCGTTTTCTATTAGTTCCAGTTTACTTGTTCATATTTTTCTCGGATATTCCTTCACCAGCGCGTCTTTGTTGGGCGATTGGAATTATCTTCTTAGCGGGCCTGACCGATGTAGTAGATGGGTATCTAGCTAGGCGTAATAATCAAGTAACGCAAATGGGTGCTATGTTAGACCCACTGGCGGATAAGTGTATGTTAATGGCCATTTTTCTATCCTTATTATTGTCGGATAAAATCTCATGGGAAGCAGCATTTGCAATCCTTTTCCGTGATTTGGGTATGATTGTTTATGGGGCGATTGTTCATTTTCAAGGAAGAAAAACGGTGCCTGCTAACTTTTTAGGGAAATTGACAACAGTGCTTTCCTATCTCGTGTTATTTATGGTTATGTTTGATGTTCCATATGCTTCAACGATACTATGGATTGTAATTGGGCTCTCTTATATCGCGACTTTGTCTTATATGTTCCAATTAAAAGTGGTAAATGAGTAAGGGGATGTGAATAATAGAGGGATCGGGGCGATGAACCCCGATTCTTTCTCTTTGCGATATCGTTTTTCATTCTTGTATACATAAAATTAGGAGGATGCAACATGGGGGCAAGAAATGTAACTCGCACTATTATAGTCGAAACACCATCAAAGCCAGGGAATTTAGGGAAAGTGACAACGGCTATTGGCTTGTTTGGTGGGGATATCGGAGAGATTAAAACCAGACAAATAGGACCGTATTCGACTGTACGGGATATTACTGTACAGTGTGAAAGTGAAGAGCAATTAGAGACAGCGATAGCGGCTGTTGAACAGCTAGGGGAAGGAATCCATGTAAGAGCTGTCTCTGATGATGTCCTCCACGCCCATGAAGGCGGTAAGATTCATATGAGTAGCCGTTTTGATATACGTTCAATAGATGACTTGCGAAAAGTATATACTCCCGGTGTTGCTAACGTGTGCCGCGCGATTGAAGAGGACCCATCTTTGGCTCAATACTATACAAGCATAGGAAATACCGTTGCAATCATTACAGATGGAACGGCTATTTTAGGTCTTGGAAATATTGGACCATTGGCAGGGATGCCAGTAATGGAGGGGAAAGCGGCCTTATTTGATCGCTTAGCAGGGATTAGTGGAATTCCCATCTTGCTAGATACAAGCGATCCGGATGAAGTGGTAACAACTGTAAAGCGGATTTCAAAAGGATTCGGTGGCATTTTATTAGAGGATATTGGTTCCCCGCACTGCTTTGAGATTGAAGAACGTTTGATTGAAGAGCTTGATATCCCTGTGATGCATGATGATCAACATGGTACTGCTGTGGTTACGCTGGCAGCTGTTATGTCTGCTTGCCGTAGTGCGGGTGTTAACTTAAAAGAAGCAGTGGTCGGGCAAATCGGACTGGGTGCAGCGGGCTTAGCTATCTGTCGGATGTTTATGGCTTACGGTGTAAAAGAAATGGTTGGAGTTGACCGTCAGCCTGCTGCCTTAGATCGACTTGCTATGTATGGTGGAACACCTGCTCACTCGCTGGAAGAAATCATGGAGAAATGCGATATCGTGATCGCTACGACGGGTGTACCTAACCTAATCAAACCTGAATGGGTACGAGAGGGACAAGTGATCTTAGCTCTTTCGAATCCAAAACCAGAGATTGAGCCAGATGAGGCAATTAAAGCAGGAGCTTTGTTTGCAGCAGATGGACGATCGGTAAATAATGTTCTTGGATTTCCAGGCATTTTCCGTGGAGCATTAAATGCTGGAGCAAAACGGATTACCCATGATATGTTAGTAGCAGCTGCTACTGCTATTTCAAACCATACCAAGCCAGGCCAGCTAGTTCCTCACCCACTCGATTTAAAAGCACATCAAATTGTGGCAGAAGCAGTCGAGATGGCTGTGATGAAAGAGGAGTAAAGTAAATAAGAAATGAGGTTTGTTTATGGAATGGGCAATCGATAAGATTAAAGAGACGATTCCACACAGATATCCTTTTTTATTAGTGGATCGTGTGCTGGAATGTGAACCAAATGTTCGAGCAGTTGGCATTAAAAACGTGTCGATAAACGAGCCATTTTTCCAGGGGCATTTCCCCCATTACCCAGTCATGCCAGGCGTACTCATCGTCGAAGCATTAGCTCAAGTTGGAGCATTAGCCGTTCTCACCTCAGAAGAGCACAAAGGCAAAACGGGTTTCCTTACAGGGGTTGATGGTTTCCGTTTTCGTGGACAAGTTGTGCCGGGGGATCAGTTGCGCTTAGAGGTGGAATTAACTCGTTTTAAAGGAAGTATTGGTAAGGGAAAAGGAACGGCGAGTGTTGATGGAAAGGTAGTCGCATCAGGGGAATTGATGTTTGCGATTATTGATGTAGCGAGCTAAGGATAAAAGGTATTCAAGGGGATAGGATGGGTCATAGTGACCTCTCCTTTTTCTTTATCTGAATGGGTAGATAACGAGATAAAGAATGATCCAGAGTAGGATACTAAGAAGTAATGAGTTACGAATTCCAATTAAGGGATTTTGAGGCTCATCCATATCGATATCTGTTTCCAATTCTAACTCGACTGAATCGTGGTTTTCCATTGCTTCATCCTCCTTGGTCGCCTGAGTGTTCATTTAGTTTGCGAATGTTGGATAGGGGTTTATACGACGGTGCAAATGGAAGATTCCGCTGATTGTGGGTAACGTAACGTATATACATATTTAGGAACCGCGCATTCTACCAGTGTGCTACCCAAAAGATTTCAGTTATGTTACAGTGAGATTGTAGTTTGTAATGTTTCTGTAACATTAGATGCGTAATTCTACATTTGTTAGAGGTACAATAATAGTAAGTTTTTCTATACGGAACAAGTTTCGGAAATGAGGGAGATCTATGGTACGCTATGGTATTGTAGGTTGTGGTCATATTGCTAAGAAGCATGTTTCAGCGATTCAAGCTGATCCTGGGGCTGTACTCGTGGCAGTATGCGACACCAATAAAGAGCGTTTGAAGGAATTTGCAATCGATGGAGTCATCGGATATACGGACTTAGCTGATATGTTACAAGCAGATGTTGATGTTGTATCGATTTGTACACCAAGCGGTCTACACCCTGCACTCACTATCCAAGTGGCTGAAGCGAAGAAGCATGTCGTGGTTGAAAAGCCAATGGCATTAACTTTGGAAGATGCTGATCGAATGATCGATTCATGTGAGGAAAATGGTGTTAAGATGGCTGTGGTCCATCCAAACCGCTTTCGCCCAGCTATCGTAGAACTACGAAAACAAATTGAAAATGAAAAATTTGGGACCATCGGTCATGCTAACGCAACGGTTCGATGGAATCGAAATCAAGCATATTATGATCAAGCGCCTTGGCGTGGAACGAAGGCCATGGATGGTGGAGTCTTGATGAATCAAGCGATTCATAATATGGACTTGCTTTTATGGATGATGGGGGACGTGGATGAAGTTTATACATATGATGCGACCCGGATTCGCAAAATTGAAGCAGAAGATACATCCATTTCGGTGATTCGCTTTAAAAATGGGGCACTTGGGTTACTGGAAGCGGCTGTTACGATTTATCCGAAGAACTTAGAAGAATCACTAAGTATTTTTGGTGAAAAAGGTAGCGCTGTTGTAGGTGGTCCAACTGCTAACTGGATTAAAACGTGGGATTTTGAAGGCCTGACGGAAGAAGAAGTGACACAGTTGAAAGAACAAATTACGCAAGATCCATGGGGTGTGCCAGGTCATGAGTGTATTATTCGTGATATGACGCTTGCGATTACAGAAGGTCGTACTCCGATTGTCTCGGGCACAGAAGGCCGTGATGCACTCAGCTTAGTCGTCGCTTGTCAGATGTCGGCAGAATCAGGTAAGCCAATTAAAATGAATACGCTAGAACGGAAAATCCTAATAAAATAAATGATAAAAGGGGTATTTCAAAATGAAAAAAATTCCTTTACTAGACTTGAAAGCACAGTTTGCTACTATTCGCGAAGAAGTTTTAGCATCAGTAGAAAATGTATTTGAAAGTGGAGCTTATATTCTCGGACCGGAAGTAAAAGCATTAGAAAAAGAAGTGGCTGAGTACATTGGAGTGAAACATGCGATTGGGGTTGCAAACGGGACAGATGCCCTTGTACTAACGCTAGATGCGATGGGAGTGGGACCTGGAGACGAAGTGATCACGACTCCGTTTACCTTCTTTGCTTCTGCCGAAACCGTATCACAAGTAGGGGGAACGCCTGTATTCGTGGATGTGGACCCAAAGACATATAACTTAGATATCGAACAAGTGAAAGAAAAAATTACAGATAAAACGAAAGTAATCATTCCAGTTCATATCTTCGGTCAACCTGCGAACATGGACGAGCTTCGTGCGATTGCAGAGGAGAAAGGCATCTACATCTTAGAGGATGCGGCACAAGCGATAGGCTCTCAATATCAAGGTCAGATGATCGGCTCTTGGGGCGATGCGGCCACTTACTCCTTCTTCCCAACTAAAAACCTCGGTGGTTACGGAGATGGGGGAATGGTTGTAACGAATAACGATGAACTTGCACAGAAAATCCGCATTCTCCGGGTGCATGGTAGTAGCCCGAAATATTATCACAGCATGATTGGTTATAACAGCCGTTTGGACGAAATTCAGGCAACCGCATTACGTATTAAATTACGCCATCTTGACAAGTGGAACGATGCACGTCGAGAAAAAGCGACCATCTATAATGAACTATTAAAAGATACTCCTCTTGTGACACCTTACGAAGCACCCGATCGTAAGCATATTTATCACTTGTATATTGTACAAGCTGAAAAGCGTGATGAATTGATGAAGTATCTAGGGGAACATGGCATCTCTACAGGTGTTTACTACCCAGTTCCACTTCATCTTCAAGAAGTGTATAAAGATCTTGGTCAAGGCGAAGGTAGTATGCCAGTATCGGAGTATTTATCGAAACGTACTTTTGCTCTTCCACTTTACCCAGAGCTGTCTCGTGAGGATATGAATTATATCGCGGATACCATTAAGAAGTTCTATCAATAAGGAGGTATGAGGAGTGACAAACGTGCTACTAGAGAAGTTAGAGAGTCGTTCCGCTGTCATCGGAGTCGTAGGGCTTGGTTATGTGGGTTTACCACTTGCGGTTGAGAAAGCAAAAGCAGGCTTCCGTGTCATCGGTTTTGATGTATTGCAACATCGTGTGGATGAAGTAAATCGGGGGATTAACTATATCGGTGATGTCGTTGATGAAGAGTTAAAAGAACTAGTTGCCAGCGGAAAGATTATGGCTACGACAGATTACTCTAAGATCGCGGAAGTAGATGCAGTTGCGATCTGTGTACCAACTCCTTTGGATAAATATCAACAGCCAGATGTCTCGTATGTAGAGTCATCTAGTAAAGATATCGCGAAATATCTACATCCGGGGATGTTAGTTGTCTTAGAAAGTACAACTTATCCAGGCACAACGGAAGAAGTAGTCGGACCGATCTTAGAAGCAACGGGACAGAAAATAGGTCAAGATTTCTATCTAGCCTACTCCCCAGAGCGTGTCGATCCAGGTAATAAAATCTTTAATACCAAAAACACCCCGAAAGTAGTGGGTGGTGTTACAGCAGATTGCACGAAGGTAGCGGCTGCGATGTATCGCGCGGTATTGGAAGGGGAAGTTCACGAAGTATCAAGTCCGAAAGTAGCGGAGATGGAGAAGATTTTCGAGAACACATTCCGTAACATTAACATTGGACTTGCCAACGAAATGGCGATCCTCTGTCATAAGATGGGGATTGATATATGGGAAGTAATCGATGCCGCTAAGACTAAGCCATACGGGTTTATGGCGTTTTATCCAGGCCCAGGGCTAGGTGGACACTGTATTCCAATCGACCCATTCTACTTAACATGGAAAGCACGTGAATATAATTATCACACTCGTTTAATCGAATGTTCAGGTGAAATTAATAATGCAATGCCAGAATTTGTGGTAGATCGTACGATGAAAATCTTAAATCGCTATGGAAAAGCCCTCGCAGGCTCTAAGGTTCTTGTGCTGGGTGTGGCTTACAAGAAAGATATTGATGATATGCGCGAATCTCCTGTTCTTCCGATCTTAGAGTTGCTCGAAACGTATAACGCGGATGTTGAAGTAGCGGACCCACATGTACCTTCTTTCCGCTTCTCACATAATGCAGATGCAAAAGTGATGGAGACTGTCGAGTTGACAGCAGAGCGTCTTCAAAATGCGGATCTTGTCCTGCTTACTACGGACCACAGTGCCTTTGATTATGAGATGATTGCACGAGAATCAAAAGTGATTTTTGATACGCGTAATGCCTTTAAAGGAGTAGGTATTTCTACTTCTGACATTCGAGCAGACTACGAAAAATTATAGGAAATGGGTGTGGGCTCATGAACAATTTCGTACATGAACGTGCGACGATGGGGACAGATGTCTCCATTGGCCATTTTTCGGTTATTGAGGACGGTGTTGTATTAGGGGATCGTGTGACGATCGGGAATAATGTCACGATTCATGCAGGAACTATTCTTGGTAATGATGTATTTATTTCTGATAATTGCGTGGTAGGGCGTTGGCCGAGACCTGCGAAAGCATCGACGGTAAAAGTAGATGCTTCTTTGCCGGCGCTTGTGATCGGAGATGGGACAACCCTTGGAGCAAATACAGTTTTATATCGTGGCTCCTCATTTGGGAAGGAATGTATGGTTGGAGATCAAGCTTCTGTACGGGAGAAGTGTGAGATCGGGGATCGCGTGGTAATCGGGCGTGGAGTAGCGGTCGAGAACCAAGTTTCCATCGGCTCCTTTACGAAGATTCAAACCAATTCTTACATTACTGCTTATACGACGATTGAAGAAAGGGTTTTTATCGCTCCAACTGTAACGACTACCAACGATAACTTTATGGGGCGTACGAAAGAGCGCTTCCAGTTTGTAAAAGGTGCACACATCAAGAAAGGAGCACGTATTGGTGGAGCTTCTATCTTGTTACCAGGTGTAGTGGTAGCCGAGGAAAGCTTTATCGCCGCAGGCGCTGTTGTACACCGTGATACAGAGGAAAAGAAAGTGTATGTTGGGGTGCCAGCGCGTGTGCTACGTGATGTGCCAGTCCGTGAATTATTAGAAAATCAAGAGTAGTTGAGGTAGGAGCAATCCATGAACCAACTAATCAAGCGTTTGTTTTCAGACTCAGCTGCCTTTGCGATCGCTACGATGGGAAACAAGCTGGCAGCAGTCGTGTTGGCCCCTATTTATATTCGAATTCTACAAAAAGACCAGCATGCTATCGGTGACTGGGGCCTGACGCAGACGTACACGCTTATTTTAACGTATCTGTGTATCCTAGGTACGGATACGGCACTGGCTTATTATTTCTATGACACCAAAGATGAGAAGGATCGCCAGGTCTACTTCACAAATACCTTATTGTTTAGTGTAGGGATGTGCATTCTGTTTAGTGTACTATCCTTCCTCTTTGATTCTGCGATCTCTTCCGTCGTCTATCGAAGTAATCGGTATGACGATACCCATCTATTGACGATTGCAACCGTTGCGACATTGGGGGCGATTGTGATTCAGCATATCCTCGCCTATGCTCGCTACAACCGAAGAGTCTGGTTTTTTAATGTTTTTTCCATGGCATTTGTGATCGGGTCCTCTGTGCTAAGTGTGGTACTTGCTTACTACATGAAACCGTCTGTGCTCGGTATTTTTTACGGTCAGTTGATCGGTCAAGGTTCGGTAGCCTTGATCTTGCTATGGCTATATCGAAAAGAGCTAACATGGAAGTTCTCTAAACCTCATACGATGAGGCTCATTAAATATGGGTCTCCTGTGATGATTTCCCTATTATCTTTTTGGATTATGTCATCCATCAGTAGACCTATGCTGAATTACTTAGTAGAAGATAACTCTGCTATTAAGTACGATGCAAACGCCATCTATGAAGCGACTGTACGTATCGCCAGCTTTATCGTTTTGATTACGGCACCGTTTCAATTAGCTTGGCGCCCTTTTTCGATGTCGATTAAGGATCGTGATGATGCACAGCAGGTGTATGGATTGATCGGCAGAGGTTTACTCGTGTTTGGAACGTTAGCTATTATGGTACTCACATTCTTTATACAACCTTTGTACAATCTATATATCGGTACTCCCGGCCCAGAGACGAAGGTGGACCTGTCCAGTGGGTATCTCTATGTATGGATGTTATCGTTGGGGACCTTATTAAACGTACTACATCCCGTATTTGGCGTTGGATTATTCATTAAAAAACAAACCAAACACATCTCACGAATCTTTATCCTCGTTTCTGTGATTTTCTTAATTGGTAACTTTCTACTCGTGCCGTATTTTAAAATTTGGGGTACAGTTAGTATGACCGCTACTAGTTATTTCATTGCGGTGATCCTGATCTATCGAGCCAGTCAAAAAGTATATCCAGTTGAGTTTAAATTTGGCGCTATGATGCTCTACATGACGGTGTTCCTCGCTTCTATGGCTTGGATTAGCTACGTGCAAGCTAATCATTTGCCGAATCCGTGGATTACGTATGTGGTTGCATTTATAGTGAATATAGCTGTCGTTTTCTTAACAGGATTAATTCCTTTTCGCATGTTGAATCGAATAGGCAGTCTTTTGCCCAAACTAGGAGGTAAAAAGTGAGAGATGGTGAATGAGGGTTTGCTTTCCCAACGAAAACGTTTAGATACGTGGTTTTATCTAACGGCCGCCTTCGCTCTACTCGGGCCTAGCTTTGGTATTCCGGTGACATCCGGTTTTACATTAACTTTCTTCCGCCTCGCTTTTTTGGTTTTACTAGTCGGATTCATTTTTCGCTTTGTAAACAAAAAAAGCTTAGAAGCATCCTATATGGTTCCGATTCGTTGGTATGTCGTTTTTCTATGCTTTTGGATCTTGTATGCCGTCTTAACATTAACGTGGGTTATTGATATGGGAAAAGGGATTCGTTATGTCGTATTTTTAACTAATATGATTGCGTTAGCTCTTTCATTTCCTTACTTTATTCGAAATGAATCCTACTATCAAAAGATCACGAAAATATTATTCGGTATATATACAGCGATTATTTTATTTGCGGTCTTTGAATCGGTTACCTTAATCCATCTTCCTACTTCTCGAGCGGCAGATGAAAATGTTTCAGATGGAGTAAGTGCGTCGATTACATCCGTTTTTACTAACCAAAATGATTTGGCGACATGCATTACACTGGCTTTGCCATTTATCGTCGCTGCCATGATCATGTTACCTTTGTCCCGAATGATGAAAGCGGTACTGTACGGAGTATTCATCCTATCAGGATATGTTTTGTTTGCTACAGGATCACGCGTAAACGAGTTAATCGTTCTCCCATTGATTGGAGTGACCTTGCTCGTGCTTTTTTGGAAAAGTTTGGATCGGGATCGATTCCGTCTAAAAAGCATCCGGACAAATGGCCTCTTTCTACTCCTTGCTGTGGTATTGGTTCAGGTAATGCTATCGACTATGTTGACCCCAGAGGGTCAAAGAGTAGTGGAGGATAAGCTTGGAAGTACTTCTGCAAGCATTTCTGACCTTCATGATGCGGTTTCGGAGGAACTTGTAGAAGGAGAGGAGTCAAAGATAGAAGGCCAATCAGGAGAGAGCATAACGGTACGTGTCAATCTCTTAAAGCATGGACTTGATTTTCTAGTCAAAAGCCATTTTATGGGAGTGGGTGCAGGTAATATTGAACGGTGGATGCACCCTTCTTCAGATGAGTATGTGAGTGGAAATGTAAATAAGGAAAATATCCATAACTGGTGGGCTGAGATTTTAGTTAACTTCGGTGTGATTACCTTTGCGCTTTACCTGGCTTTATACGTCTGGTTGCTGTGGCGATTGTGGAAGCTGATCAGTTTAAAAAGATCTCCACATCTTTCCCCATATTTACGCTTCGGGGCAGTAGCGAGTTTAGCGGCGATGACTGGATATTTTTTCGGTGGCATGGCGATGAGCACTGCGATCCATTTCACTCCGATGTGGATTAGTTATGGCCTTGCTTTAGCTGTATTAGTACTAGGTGAACATGATAAACAAGTTAGACCAAAGTTGATATCTGGATCGAAATGAGCGGGGGGAGCCTAGATTTGTGATTCCTTCCCTTTCTTTATAGAGTAAGTTGCCTGAAGGAGCTGAACCCGTGAATGAAAAAAGTGATGATATTTAGTTCAGTTCATCCTTGTGATGACTCCCGAATTTTTCATAAACAAGCTGTCTCATTAGCAAAATCGGGATACGAGGTAGAGCTACATGCCATTTCGGATGTGGAAGAGAAAAGGGAGCAAGGTGTTAGGATTGTAGGAGTGAAGAGGGCGTCGAATCGCTTTCGCAGGTTACTAAAGGGATATGAATTATATAAACGGGCAAGAAAAAGTGGCGCTGATGTGTTCCATTTTCATGATCCGGAACTACTTCCGTGGGGAGTTCTCTTGCGGCTTCGAACGGGTAAGCCTGTGATCTATGACGTACATGAGGACTTACCCAAACAAATCTATACCAAAGTGTGGATTAATCCCAAGATTCGTAGGCCCCTATCTAGATGGGTTCACCGAATTGAAAAGGGGCTAGCGCGCAAATTAACAGCGGTCATCGCCGCAACGGAACCCATTGCCATCCAGTTTACTGGAGTGACGCGTAGGGAAGTCATAAAAAACTATCCACTTCCCATGCCGATGATCGAACGACAAGAAGATGGTAAAAATCAAATCCTATATGTGGGTGGGGTTTCTCGCCTGCGAGGGTATGATGAAATGATTCAAATGATGAATCATATTCCCGAAGAACTACAAGCGGAATTACACATTATCGGTCCGCTTCAGCATATCCAAGTGAGTGTGGAGGAAGCAGAGCGATTTAGTGAAAGACGGATCTACCTTCATGGAAGAATTCCTTTTACAGAGGTTCAGCAGAAATTAGCATCTGGAAAAGTTGGATTGGTTTGCTTGCATCCGGTTGAAAACTACCGTGAATCTCTACCCATTAAGATGTTCGAGTATATGTCAGCTGGTATGCCTGTACTTGCAACCGATTTCCCGTTATGGAAAGAGATTGTGGAGGGAAGCGACTGTGGGTTTACTGTAAATGCTCTGGACCCGAAGGAAATGGCAGAGAAGGCAACGCAGATATTGACTAATACAGAACTAGCTAAATCGATGAGTGTTAATGGACGGAAAGCATACGAAGAAAACTATAATTGGCATATTGAAGAGCAAAAATTGCTGCGCTTGTACCAAGAAATGGGACTATGAGATGTTCAAGGTAGGAAAACAAAGGGGGTATCAGCATGAAAGTTCTTGTGACAGGAGGAGCTGGCTTTATCGGATCCCATATCGTAGATCAACTGATTAACGAAGGGAATGAAGTGGTTGTCCTAGATAACCTGATAACAGGACACGAAGAGCAGATTCATCCAAAGGCGACCTTTTATCGGATTGATGTGACTCATCCAGAAGTCCATCAGATATTTGAACAGGTGAGACCGGATGCAGTAATTCATCAGGCGGCGCAAACGCATGTCCCTACATCGATTGAAAAGCCTCTCTATGATGCAAATGTAAATATCATGGGAGTGATTAATTTATTAGAAGCAGCAAAAGATACAGGAGTGAGAAAATTCGTGTATGCTTCTTCTGCCGCTGTATATGGAGAGCCTAAGTATTTGCCAATCGATGAATGCCACCCAACGCATCCTATTTCCCCTTACGGTATCTCCAAATACACAGTCGAACATTATCTAGACGTTTACCATCGTCTATTTGGACTAGAGTACACAGCACTTCGCTATGCAAATGTATACGGCATTCGTCAGGACCCAAGGGGCGAAGGTGGTGTGGTATCCATCTTCACCGACAAAGTACTAAGTAAACAGACGCTAACGGTGTTTGGTGATGGGGAACATACACGAGACTATGTGTATGTAGAAGATGTAGCCAAAGCAAATGTACAAGCATTGTCAAAGGCATCAGGGGAAATTATCAATATCGGTACGGGTGTTCAGACTTCATTAAATGAATTAATCGAAGCGTTTCGCATAGCCTCTGGAAAAGAAGTAGTCGTTACGTATGGACCAGAGCGTGCTGGAGATATTAAAGATAGTTATTTTAATGCGAAGAAAGCCGCGGACACCTTAGAGTGGGAAGCGAAAATCCCATTATTAGATGGCTTAAAGCAAACGTATCAATACTATTTAGAGAGGTACTAGCATACTCTTTTACATAGCAAACGTTGGACCAAGCAGAGATGGTTATGTATTCATACATAAATCGCTAAAGCTGTAACAAAACGTCTATTGTTATTTAGGCTCTCCTGAAGTATACTGTGTCATTATAGGCTTGAAATATTACTGTAATGTTACTGTTACTTTTGTAATCTAACTATGAGTATAAACTGTTGATAAACATAGATGATTTATAGCGATCAGGAGTGAATAGCAGATGCGTTTGAAGATGTCGGTCGAAAACGATGCAAGTGTTTTGACAGGAGAATTAGGAGCTGCTTCTATGGTCTACTTAATCGTTAAACGGGCGTTTGAGATCATCTTCTCGCTAGCCCTTCTCATCTTCACCTTACCTGTCCTCATCTTATCAGCGATTGCGATTAAAATGGAGTCTACTGGCCCTGTTTTCTATAAGCAAGAGCGAGTGGGGCTACAAGGGAAGAAATTTTGGATTTATAAATTGCGTTCCATGCGAACGGATGCTGAGAAAAACGGACCGCAATGGGCTGCTAAAGATGATCCTCGTGTTACGCAGGTAGGTAAATTTATTCGTAAAACCCGGATTGACGAACTTCCTCAGATTCTCAACGTATTAAATGGAGATATGAGCTTAATCGGGCCTCGCCCAGAGCGAGATTGTTTTACGGAGCAATTTGAAAAAGAGATTCCTGGATTTAAGAAGCGCTTGTTAGTGAAACCAGGCCTTACTGGATGGGCACAGGTAACAGGCGGTTACGAAGTGACTCCACGTGAAAAATGGGAACAAGATATGTACTATATTCAAAATCAATCGATTGCCATGGATGTGCGTATTCTACTACGTACGGTTTGGGTTGTCTTGTCAGGAAGCGGTGCAAGATAAAAAGAAAACACGGATACCATCTCATCATGATGATCCGTGCTTTCTTTTTATATGACTGTGACTCACATTAGAATATCAGACGAAGTCCTGCATACATCAGCAACCAAAACGGTACACTGATACCAGCGGCATTCATGACACCAATCCAAAATGATTTACCAACGACTGGATATTCCATGTGAGACACCTCCGTTTTCGCTTTGTAAACTTATTATACGCCACGGTATACTCATTTAGTTACATTTGTCGAACTTGTTAACAAAATGTAATCTGCAGGTAACATAAGCTTGATATTGACGATGAAAAGAGTGAGGATTGGTGGATCAATTGTTACTTCGAAAACACGATCGATTAGAAAAGATTTTCTACTACATGATTGCATTTGCACTGATTGGTCCGACACTGGGAATTGGTGCAGGGGACTTCCGTCTTACTTTTTTTAGGATCGCTTTTTTTGTTTTATCTGTAGGTGTTTTGATTCGACTTGTTTGGAACAAAGAATACATGAACTTTAATCAAAATCACGGGCTAACCACAATTTATCAAGTTCGTTGGTTTGGAGCATTCTTCTGCTTTTGGCTCTTTTATGCACTGATTTCGCTAACTTGGGCTGTTAGTTTAAAAGAGGGTATTCGATATTTGATTTTCCTTGGAATGATGCTTGCACTCACTTTTTCTTTCCCCTTCTTTATCCGTACATATGAAAATATTTGGAAAACAGCGAAAACACTGGTAACAGTATACGCAATGATTATTGCTTATGCTGTATTTGAATCGATGACCTTTATCCATTTACCTGTTTCTAGGGGTTACAATTCTGAACTGGTAAGTGTGGTTACTTCGGTTTTTACCAATCAAAATGACTTAGCTACGTTTATTACATTGGCACTGCCATTTTTGATTACGGCGATCTTTTTGTTGCCATTACATAAAAAATATAAATGGTTCCTGTATATTGGATGTGTTTTTAGTCTCTATACCCTTTTCGCAACGGGTTCACGTAGTAATGTGATGTTTGCCCTGCCGCTTGCTTGTGGAGTACTATTGATCGGTGCTTTTTTCGTAGTGAAGCGCGAGAAATGGACGAAGAAAAACGTGGTCAAGTCAATCATAGCTGTTTTAGCGGCAATTATATTAGCTAATGCAGTAGGCTTTGTTCTTTTATCTGATAAGGCAAGGGCTGCCAATAATGCAAAATTGGCTTCCATCTTCGGCTTTCTAGGTGATTTTCAAAAAGGTGGCTGGGATGCAGAGGGAGAAGATGTCATTGAAGGAGAAACGGGCCGAAGTGCTACGGTTCGTAAGTTTCTCATTATCAATGGACTCCACTTCTTACATGATTCGTATTACTTGGGAGTAGGACCGGGTAATGTTGAGCCGTTAATGGAAGGTGCGCCTCATGTAGATAAAAAAAATATCCACAACTGGTGGCTAGAAATCCTTGTTAATTTTGGGGTGCTGATCTTTATGATGTATATGGCGCTATATTTCTGGTTGTTGTGGCGCTTATGGAAGCTCGCTTCCTTAAAACACGGGGCATCAACGAGCCCTGTGGTCCGTTGTGGTGCTTTTGCTACGTTGTCCAGCTTGATCGGCTTCTTCTTCGGCGGGATGGCACCTAGTAGTTGTATTCACTATACCCCGATGTGGATTACGCTAGGGATTGGTTTAGCTGTGGTTGGTGTTGGCGAATTGGAGAGAAAGAAACAGGCTGTTGTACAAGGAAGTGAATGAATTGACGAAAAAAGTTTTGGTTGTTTCACATATGTACCCAAGCAAGATAAATCCACAATCTGGAATCTTCGTACATAATCAGACAAAGGCACTACAAGATGCAGGATGCGAAGTGCAAGTAGTCGTACCGATTCCTAGGTTTCCGTTATATAAAAAGTGGAAGGGGTACTCAGACCTACAAGGCCAAATCGATCTGGATGGAATTCCTGTCCATTATGTGCCTACATGGATGTTTCCTGGCGGTTTCTTTTTCCATCGCTATGGCGAATTTTATATACGATCCCTTAAACCGATTTTGCACCAAATGAAGCATGAGTTTCCTTATGAGTTACTCCATTGTCACACGATCTTTCCAGATGGATATGCAGGTGGACAGTTGAAAGAAGAACTTGGAGTCCCTGTTATTAGCACGATTCATGGCTCTGATATTATGCTTTATCCGAAGAAAAGTAAAAAGGTCTATGATCGAACGATCGAAGCATTAAAGACGAGTGACCAATTGATTACGGTAAGTGATCGGCTCTGTAGTGAAGTGGAACAAATGGTTCCAAGGTTACCTGTATCTACGATCTATAATGGCTTTGATCCGAAGCGATTTTACCCGATTGATCAGCAAGAGGCTCGCCATCGTCTGGGGATTCAGCTTGAGGGCAAACAGATTGTATTTATCGGGAATTTACTGCCTGTCAAGGGAATCAGTTATTTGGTACAAGCTTTTCGCCGTCTCGTTCAGGATGAGCAACATGAAGGTTTGAATCTATATTTAGTAGGCGCAGGACCACTTCAAAGTAGCATAGAGGATGAGATCACAAAGCTTGGTCTCACAGGTCGCGTTCACTTGATGGGGAGAAGACCGTACGATGAAATGATACATTGGATGAATAGTGCGGATGTGATTGCGTTAACCAGTCTCAGCGAAGGATTGCCTTCCATCTTATTTGAATCGATGGGATGTGGACGTCCGATGGTGGCGACGGATGTTGGCGGAATCAAAGAAGTCCTACAAGATGGTGTAACGGGAAAGCTTGCACGCCCCAAAGATGTAGAGCATATCTCGCAATGTTTACATGAAATTTTGACCATGGACGATGTGCGAGAAGTGCTAGGGAAACAAGCCTATGTAGCATCGCGTGACTTTTCGCTGGAGCAAAATGCAAATCAATTGATCGAGCGCTATGAGAAAATAAAAACATTGACATATTAAATAAATTGATCTAGTATAAGTTTTAGTTCGTTACAATATTGAATTGAAAAATGAATATCTGAGATTTTCTCTTATCCAGAGAGGTTGAGGGACAGGCCCTATGATACCTCGGCAACCAGTCTGTATGATCAAACATACAAACAAGGTGCCAATTCCTGCAGAGCTTTTTGTTCTGGTAGATGAGAGGAAAGTGGATCTTTGTATAGATACATATCCCCTTTCTGCAATCATCTGCAGAGGGGGATTTTTTATTTTGTAAATAAGGATGGTGATCAAATTGATCCAAATCGAGCAAGTTTCAAAACGATATCCAGCCAAAGGGCGAGAGCAAGAAGTGATTGCGTTGCAAGAGATTACTCTCCAGATCGATAAGGGTGATATCTTCGGGATCGTCGGTTACAGTGGTGCTGGTAAAAGTACCTTACTTCGCCTGCTAAACGGATTAGAAAAGCCAACCAGTGGTTCGATCCATGTGAACGGCAAAGAGATAGTAGCCTTGTCCGGTGGAGAACTCAGGTTGCTAAGACAAAAAATCGGCATGATTTTTCAACATTATCATTTACTATGGTCCCGTACCGTAAGAGAAAATGTAGCCTTTCCACTTGAAATTGCAGGAAAAGCCAAGCACGGGATCGAGCAACGAACGGAAGAATTATTGCGTCGTGTAGGGCTATGGGAGCGGCGAGATGCGTATCCATCCGAATTGAGCGGTGGGCAAAAGCAACGTGTTGGGATTGCGCGTGCACTTGCTAACGATCCCTTTTTGCTACTATGCGACGAGGCTACTTCTGCACTTGATCCAGAGACGACGTCTTCCATTTTGCAATTAGTAAAAGAGATCAATCAAGAGATGGGGATTACCGTTGTCTTGATCACGCACGAGATGAGTGTAGTAGATGCGATTTGTAACAAAGTAGCCGTGATGGAGACGGGATCGATAGTGGAATTGGGTGAGGTACAACAAGTGTTTCGGGATCCACAACATGAAGTAACGAAGCGTTTTACAGAAAGTTTGGGAGGTGGTCACATTGCTTAATCAGGTAGATTGGGTGACTGTCTGGCAGGCCACATTAGATACATTGCAAATGGTAGGGATTTCAACGTTATTTACAGTGCTATTGGGTTTACCGCTCGGAGTACTCCTCGTGATTACGAACCGTGATCATTTATGGGAGAACCAAGTGGCTCATAAAAGTTTAGCTGTTGTAGTGAATGTATTTCGTGGTGTTCCTTTTATTGTCCTTATTTTATTATTATTTCCGCTCTCTACGTTTCTCATCGGTACTAGTTTAGGACCGACTGCTGCTACGATTCCACTAACCGTAGCGGCTGCACCTTTTTTTGCTCGAATGGTGGAAACGGCATTACTGGAAGTGGATCGCGGCACACTAGAAGCCGCACATGCGATGGGGGCGAATCGATTTACGATCATTTGCAAGGTTTTATTAGCCGAGTCCCTGCCGGCGATTATTTCGGGAGTTACAGTAACGTGCGTTTCACTAGTCGGTTATTCCGCTTTTGCTGGGATAGTGGGTGGCGGTGGATTGGGAGACGTTGCTCTACGAGTAGGTTTCCAGTCGTTTAATAATGAGATGTTGCTTGTATGTAGCTTCATTTTGGTAGCGATTGTTCAAATCGTTCAGTGGATCGGCGATGTGATCAGTCGCAAAGTTGACCACCGTTAAGAGAGTAACTATATATTACATTGGAGGAATAAGAGATGAGAAAAAGCTGGCTTGTTACCTTAATTGCGATTGTATCCCTACTTGCCGTTGCTTGTGGAGGGAAGAAAGAAGAGTCAACGTTAACAGTAGGAGCTTCCCAAGTACCACATGCTGAGATTTTAGAGCATATCAAACCACAACTGGAAAAAGAAGGCGTAAAACTGAGTGTAAAAGTATTTCAAGACTATGTATTACCAAACAAAGCAGTAGAAGAAGGACAACTTGATGCGAATTTCTTCCAACACGTTCCTTGGTTAGAGACAACGAATAAAGAAAAGGGATACCATATCGCAAAAGTTGTAGGCGTTCACATTGAACCAATGGGGGCATATTCAAAGAAATGGAAAGAGGTAGCGCAGATTCCAAACGGTGCAACGGTAACACTGCCGAACGATCCTTCTAATTTCAAACGAGCCCTTCAGCTTTTAGAGACGAAAGGTTTGATCAAATTAGATAGCTCAGATGGTGAGAAAACTCTTCAGTCCATTAAAGAGAATCCGAAGAAACTTCAATTTAAGCAATTAGAAGCTGCTATGCTTCCTCGTACTATCGGTGAGGTAGACTTAGCGGTTATCAACACAAACTATGCATTACAAGCAAAACTAAATCCAATCAAGGATGCCCTGTTCATCGAGGATAAAAACTCACCGTATGTAAATATACTTGCGGCAAAACAAGGTAACGAAAATAAAGAAGCCCTGAAAAAATTGGCGAAAGTCTTGAACTCACCAGAAGTGAAAAAATTCATTGATGAGAAATACAAAGGTGCAGTAGTGGCCGCATTTTAATCGAATTCCCCAGTACGAACCTATCAACGTAATAGGACGTGCTGGGGAATTTTTGTTTCTCTGTCATGTAACGTGAATAATTTGGCAATAATGTAGATACAATGTATATACATGGAAATAAGGAGGGGATATAATGGGAGCAAAGGCAAGAAAGGGAGGAATTAGTATGACTGCATTAGTGTCTAAGTGGGGTAACAGCCTTGCCATCCGAATTCCGAATCATGTTGCGGAAATGTTATCGATTGAGAATGGATCGGAAATGGAAATGGTAGTAGAGGGTCAGGAGATTAAATTAATCCCCATGAAGCAGAGACCGACACTTGAGGAGCTATTAGCAAAAGTGACTCCCGAAAACCGACATCATGAAGTTGATTTTGGGGAAGCAGAAGGAGCTGAGCTTTTGTAATGGCCGCACCAGAAAGAGGTGATCTTGTATACCTCAGTTTTAATCCACAAGCTGGGCACGAACAGGCAGGGCGACGACCTGCGATTGTGTTATCGCCGAAAAACTTTAATGAAACTACGAAATTTGCAGTTGTCTGCCCGATTACCACCGTAGAAAAAGGGTATCCGTTTGAGGTGAAGCTACCAGAAGGTCTTCCATTTCAAGGGGTGATACTTGCTGATCAAGTGAAGAGCTTAGACTGGCATGCACGGGGATTTGAAACAAAGGGGCAAGTGACGGATGAAGTGGTGGCTGATTGTTTAGAACTAATTCATACATTTTTATCATAAGTGAGCGGGTAGACGTAGCTCGCTATTTTTGTGTTCATCATGAGAAATAAGAGGTGTACAGGGTGGATTTAGGTTAGAGATGGACTTTAATCTGTCACAGTTCCCTCCTATTTCTCGTTTTTTTTAGTTTCATAGGGGAAATAGAATCCCCTAAGGGAGGTGTCTTTTTCGAAGGAATAAAGTGGGAAACCAAATTCCCCCTCTACAAATCTATACAAAAAAGGATGATATCTCTTGAAGAAAATGAAAATGGCTATGAGTATGCTTGCTGGCTTATGTTTATTTAGTCTTACGGGTGTAAGTGGAATGGTTCAAGCAGAAGAAAATAAAGTCAAACATCGTGTAAGTGCTGCTGATGTGAATCAAGCGTTCACTGATCTGGAAAAGAAATTTGAGGCGAGGCTAGGTGTTTATGCGATCGATACTGGAACAGGACGAACTGTTACTCACCGATCGGATGAGCGTTTTGCTTATGCCTCTACGTTTAAGACTCTAATCGTAGGAATGCTGTTGAAGCAAAAGTCTGTTGATCAGCTAAATGAATTAATTACTTATACAAAAGAGGATGTAACTCGATCTGGGTATGCACCTATTACCGAAAAACATATAGACACGGGAATGACCCTAAGAGAACTTTGCGATGCTACCCTTCGCTATAGTGATAATGCGGCACTAAATTTAATACTCGAAGAAATAGGGGGTCCGAAAGTAGCTAGACAGGAATTAATGAGGATAGGCGATCATACTACGAAACCTTCTCGTTTTGAGCCGGATCTGAATGAGGCGACTCCTGGTGACATCCGTGATACAAGCACGCCAAAGGCGTTAGCAACAAGTCTAAAGGCTTTCACACTGGAGAATGTTCTTCCGATGGAAAAGCGTAATATGTTGATTGATTGGATGAAGAGAAATACGACAGGGGATAAGCTAATACGTGCTGGTGTTCCAGATGGATGGATCGTGGGGGATAAAACGGGATCAGGTGGTTACGGAACTCGCAATGATATTGCTATCGTGTGGCCACCGAACCGAGCACCGATTGTGATTGCGATGTTATCAAGCCGAGGCGAGAAGGATGCAACTTATAACGAGGAGTTGATTGCACAGGCGACTAAAGAAGTGGTTCATGCTCTGTATAAGAAGTAGATCTATGGAGAAACAATGTAGATTCAACTGAGAAGATTGGCTTAACCCCCTATGTAGATACTACGTAGGGGGTTAATACTTGAAGAGATAGTTAATTATCTGGTGGATCATGAGCTAGCAAAAATGGTTCTGTATCGTTTCTACTTCACTCGGTATTCTAACTCTCCCAGTTCTACATTTGCCTGACCATGGGTCCAATCGATGATCTGGGATTGGATTTGCTCTATTTCGTCCACAGGTACCCATAGGGTCCAGCTTACGTGCTCGGTAAATATAGGTTGGTCTAAAAAGTAGGAGGTTTGACGTAGTTCGTGCTCGAGCTTACCTATATGAGTGTAATCAAAGGAGATGTTGATGGATTGATGGAGGACAGGCTGGACGATTCCTGCGGCTTCTAGGGCCGCGGATGTTCCTTGGCTATAAGCTCTGACGAGGCCGCCAGCTCCTAGCTTAATTCCTCCGAAGTATCGCGTAATGACGACCGCAGTGTATTGAACTTTCTTGGAATGTAGGACTTCGAGCATCGGCTTGCCTGCTGTTCCGGAAGGCTCGCCATCGTCGGATGCTTTTTGGATGAGATCGGTGACGAGGTAGGCAGAGCAGTTATGGCTTGCGTCCCAGTATTTTTTAGAGATGTCAGCGATAAATTTTTGGGCTTCCTCCTCCGTTTTGACAGGTGTAGCTTGACAAATAAAACGAGATTTTTGAATAATGATCTCCGTTTCTCCATATCTAGCAATGGTTAGATACGATAAGGGTGTTTTCATGATGTAGGGGCTCCTCTCCCAAAGAAAAGACGGCGTTTATTGGCCGTCTTTGAGGTGTTGTTCAATTTGTCTTCTTCATTTGAGGGACCTCGATTTTATTTTGATCGTAAGGGAGGTCTAACTCTTTTTTTAGTAGATTGCTAACACGATCACGCTCTTTTTGGCTAACTAAATCATACCAGATTCCGTTGATTCTTTCAGAAGGGGCCTGAATCGTTATGTGTTTTAAGGATTCTTTTGGAATACTACGATAGATGCTAGCTAGAGTAGGGATTTCGGAGGGACTGAAGCTATAGGAAAAGTTGTTCCCAACGATTTCCGTGAGGGAAGTAAATTTGGTTAGCACTTGAACCCCTGTTAATTTGTCTAATAGTTGATTGATTACTTCTTGTTGTCTGCGATTACGACCGTGATCACCTTCAGGGTCTTGTTTTCTCATGCGGACATAGGCTAAGGCTTCTTCCCCATTTAAGTGCATGGGCCCAAGTCTGAAGTGGATGATTTTATCGTTAAAGGAGCGGTAAGTGAAAGCCCTCTTTACATCTACGTCAACTCCCCCCAGTTGATTGACGACGTCCATAAAGCCTTGGAAATTAATCTTCGCATAGTAATCAATGGGGACGCCTTCTAGAAAACTCTCAACGGTGAGTCTTACATTAGAAACGGGGTCGATGCCCTTTTCTCTTCCCCATGTGGCAGCGGAATTAATCTTATCTTTCCAGCCATTTGTATGGGTGATGGTGGTTCGAGTATCGCGGGGGATACTGACGATGGAGGCTGATTTTTTTGCTGGATTAATGGTAGCAATCATGAGTACATCGGGGCGCCACGACTCCTTTTCCCCTTTGGCAGTGCGTGAATCGACACCCATGAGCAAGACGGTAAACGGATCCTTCCCGATTTCTACTTGCTTCTGTCTAAGATCCGATTTTGTTGCATTAGAATCATGTCCTTTCGCCAGTGCATTCCACATTTGATATATGTAAAAGCTACCCGTTAGAGCGAGAATTGCCAAGCATATGAGGAGTATTCGATTCCTCTTTTTTCTACGCGCTACTTGTTGCTCTGAGCGTTGATTCTTCACCAAATGATTCCTCATTTCATTAGAAGCTTGGGAAAACGAATTGCCCTTATACTATCATCTGGGAAATATTAGGATCAAGTTTCGAGGGCGGAATATAAAAAATACCTGAATGGGATCAGGTATTTTTTATACGATTATGGAGTAGTGGTAGTCGATTTACCTTCCATTGTTAGTGGAGCCTGAAGGTTGATTCGATTCATGGGTACCTGTACCTTCAGAATTCCGATATGCTTTCTGTGGTACTTGTTTCGGGATTTGTTCGAGCGTTTTTGCCTCGAAAGGATCTAGCGTGTGATCATATGTGATGGCACGCTTGTCGTACTCTTTTCCTAGATGTTTGAGTAACTCAGCGATGGCACGTTGACGCTCACCCTCGGGAACGATCTGGAA
The DNA here is from genome assembly GCF_900119485.1 of Thermoactinomyces sp. DSM 45891. GTDB lineage: Bacteria > Bacillota > Bacilli > Thermoactinomycetales > Thermoactinomycetaceae > Baia. The sequence goes on along the minus strand of NZ_FPJZ01000002.1, from coordinate 307,065 downwards.
CCATTTCTCATTTTGTTTAAGAGAGTAGTTGTGTAGAGCGATCGATTCTTTATTGTTTTGTGCTTCACGATACACATTAAACATAGGGAGGATCTCGCCCATATCAAAGCTATAACGGAAGTTCTTCCCTACTGCTTTGGTGATGTCGCTAAACTGAGTCACGCCAGTAAATCCAGTCATTTTACCTAAAATGGCACTGATTACTTCTTGTTGACGACGGTTTCGATCATTATCGTTTTCCATTTCTGTAGGCACGATGGAGCCAGTGCCTTTGTGGTTTTTACGAGTTCTTACATACATCAGGGCTTTTTCTCCGTTTAAGTTAATTTGCCCTTTTTCGTATTTCAGCATTTTCCCCCCGTAGAATGGAACTTGGAATTTATATTTGTTATCTACGGTAATGCCACCTACTGCATCTACTAGATCCATAAATCCTGAGAAATTAATCTGTGCTACATAGTTGATCTGGATCTTGTTATCCAAGAATTGTTCTACCTGTTTTACGATTTGCTGGTTTTTTGCTTTTGCATCCGAACCAGAGTGCAGAGAAGATAGTGTCTCCGTAATCTTCCCTTTGCTGGTGGAATTATAAAATTTCACATACGTATCACGAGGGATACTCATGGTTCGTACAGATTTTTCCTTTGGATTTACTGTAGCTACCATTAAGACGTCGGGACGCCCTCCATTTTTACTTTCATTTTCAAGATCATACTGGTCAATTCCCACTAAAAGCATGGTAAAAGGCTCTTGTTTTATGTCTACTTTCTTGGCATCTGTTTTCAAGCTCTCATCGTGGGAATTTGAAAATGCACTCAGGAGATTAGTTGCATAGTAGCCAGCTACACCGATAAAGAGAGCTAGGATGGCACTAAAAATAATGACTCTCTTTTTCTTCTTCTTTTTACGCATCTCTACTCGTTCGAGTCGACTTCGTTGGGAGTTCATCATTTCATTCTCCTTTCAGAGATCTTTATTTTGCGGGCTTCTGTTTCCGATTGGGATTCTTGAGATCTTGTTCAAAATCGTACAAGAGATCTGCCTCATTGAATGGTTTGTCCATTGCTTTTTGCAGTTCTGCGACTACTCGTTTACGTTCACCCTCTGTCGTGATCTGACAGTCGCCGTGACCAGGGAGGGTTTTAGAATAGGTATTTAATTTAATGATGTGGTTATTTTCTTTAGGTATATCCGCATAAATACTCATTAGCGGTAAGATATCCGAAACATGAAAGCTATACTGGAAGTTATTCCCGATTACTTCAGTGATATCAGTAAACTGTGTTAAGTTTTTGAAACTGAGCATTTTATCTAAAACATGCCGTACAGCTTGTTGTTGGCGTTTGTTACGTCCGAGATCACCTTCAGGGTCTAGTTTTCGTTGTCGTACAAAAACAAGTGCTTCTTCCCCATTTAAATGTTGGTTTCCTTTTTTAAAGTGGAGATATTTCCCACCAAATGTTTGCATTTTAAAGTTGTATGGAACTTCTACGTCAATTCCACCTACTTTGTCGACAAGGCCTATGAACCCACTAAAATTGATTTTAGCATAGTAATCGATAGGGACTTGTCGATTCAGAAAATCTTGAGCGGTTTCCCGTACAGAGTTGATGGGGGTAAGCTTGTTGATATTCGTATATATGGAGGCTGCAGAAGCATTGATTTTCGTTTGTGTCTTCGTCCCATGGATTTGGAAAAAGGTATCGCGGGGGATACTTACCATGTGGATATTCTTTTTTTCTGGATTGACGACAGCAAGCATCATCACATCAGGACGCCAGCCTTCTTTTGACTCTTTTTTGGAGTTGTATTGGTCTGCACCGATGAATAGGATGGTAAAGGGCTCTTTCTTTACATCTACTTGTTCTTCTCGTAAGGAAGATTTTCCGGCTGTAGAGTCTTGACTGTTGGCCACTGTCGTATAGAGATTATAGGAATAAACACCAACTGTTACAAGAAGAGTTGAGAGAATAGCGGATGTCCAAATGACAATCTTTTTTTTTCTACTCTTTTTCGGAGTTAGTTGTTTACTTGAACCTGTGGGCCCGAAGCCATCTTGCATAACTAACCCTCACTTATTCTGTATAATTTTTTACTACATCCTATCACCTTTTCTACCTTTTTAACACATTACTATGTAAGTTACACAAAATCCTCAAAAATGAACGGAGACGTTGAGTCTGTGCAGGGGGTGGTGGAATATTTATTTAATTAAGAAATAAAACTATATGCATACCGAATATTGCTTGTGTTTATGAGTATAATCTTGTATTCTTAGTGGTGATGTAGAGATTGACTAAGAATCAGGTAGCCTCTTTTTACTAGGTGTTCACACGAGAAGTTTGTCATCAAGCTGAAGAGTAGAAACACCTTTCCAAGAGAGGAGAGGTTTTTTTGTTTACATATAATGGCTATTTAGGGGGAATGAATCCATGTCTGAAAAGAAGCGTACGTTATTTACTTCTGAATCTGTAACAGCGGGTCATCCAGATAAAATTTGTGATCAGATCTCGGATGCTATTTTGGATGCTATTTTAGAGAAAGATCCGAATGCCCGTGTTGCTGCAGAAACTTCTGTTACCACTGGCTTGGTTTTGGTTGCGGGTGAAATTACAACCAACTGCTATGTTGATATCCCAAAGATTGTACGTAAAACAGTAAGTGATATCGGATATACTCGTGCAAAATTTGGCTTTGATGCTCAAACTTGTGCAGTTTTGACATCGATTGATGAGCAGTCTGCTGATATTGCTCAAGGTGTAGACCAAGCATTAGAGGCTCGTGAGGGCTCTATGACGGAAGAAGAAATTGAAGCGATTGGTGCAGGTGACCAAGGACTCATGTTTGGTTTTGCTTGTAACGAGACTCCCGAATTGATGCCACTCCCGATTTCTCTAGCACATAAACTGGCTAGAAGACTTCATGAAGTACGTGTCGATGGAACACTCAATTACTTGCGCCCTGATGGTAAAATCCAAGTGACAGTAGAATATGAAGATGACAAGCCAGTTCGAATTGATGCACTTGTATGCTCTACTCAACACGCTGAGGATGCTACACTTGAGCAGATTCAGAGCGATATAAGGAAGCATGTCTTTGGTCCGATCGTCCCAAAAGATATGATCGATGAAAATACAAAGTACTTCATTAATCCAACAGGTCGATTCGTAATCGGTGGACCACTTGGAGATGCAGGATTAACAGGTCGTAAGATAATCGTAGATACTTACGGTGGATATGCTCGTCATGGTGGAGGAGCATTCTCTGGTAAAGATCCTACTAAGGTAGACCGCTCTGCTGCATATGCGGCACGTTATGTAGCGAAAAACCTAGTTGCTGCAGGTCTTGCTGAGAAATGTGAAGTGCAATTGGCTTATGCGATCGGAGTGGCTCGCCCTATGTCCGTTCGTGTTGAGACGTTTGGTACGGGTAAGGTAGATGAAGGGGTTCTAGTTGAATTAGTAAATAAACACTTCGATCTCCGCCCAGCCGGAATCATCCGTCAACTAGACTTACGTCGTCCACTCTACCGCCAAACCGCCGCTTACGGTCATTTCGGTCGCACCGATATTGACCTACCGTGGGAGCGCACAGATAAAGTAGAGGTATTAAAGACTGACGCAGGCTTATAAATGAATCACGAGGAGTCATCCAACAAAGGATGGCTCTTTTTGTTTAAACAAAAAAGGATTCATGATAGAATAAAAAGAGATGTCAGGCGATTTTGGATATTCATCAAGGGAGTGAGGTGAACGTTTTGATTGAGAGTCCGTTTCTTCACCAACGAAATGCCCATTTCAGTGAGCCTTCCAATATATCCCCCATTCGTATCTTAGTAGCAGATTCCAGTGACATTTATCTGAATAGATATAAAAATTTATTTTCTTATTATCCTGAGTTGCAAATTGTAGCATCTTGTATAGATGGATCGGAAGTAGCGCATGTATGTGAAACTCTTATACCGCAAGTAGTTGTGATGGATCTATATTTACCCAGAATGGATGCAGTAGAGGTTACGCACTACATCAATCGAGTGACTCCTCAAACAAAAGTCCTCATTCTAACGGATCAAGCCGATCAATATGCAGTAGAAGCCATCCGCAATGGAGCGACTGGCTATCTCCTAAAGGAAATAGAACCGAAACAACTTATTGAAGCCTTAAAAGTGGTGGTTTGTGGTGGAACCTATATACACCCAGTATTGGTGAGCAAGATGGCAAGTGAACTTCGTCGATTGAGTCGGCAAGAAGGTGCTTTTAGTCGAATTCATACATCGTATCATACAGTGAATTGGCAAGAAATTCTAACCAACCGAGAGATGGAAGTCTTACGTCTATTGTCACAAGGAAAAAATAACAGGGCGGTTGGAGAACATTTATTTATTAGTGAGAAGACCGTTAAGAATCATGTAAGTAAGATTTTATATAAATTAGATGTCCAAGATCGTACACAAGCTGTGTTGCTTGCTATCAAATACGGGTGGGTCCAATTAATATAGAAATCCAGTTGAGATAGGAAAAGGGGGTTGTGATGATGATGGTATGGGTTTGTTTAGCAGGAGTAGCTACCTATTTTGTAATCTGGATGTTAGTAAAGAGGTCAAATTGGCTTTACGGAAGTTATTATCATAATAAAGCATCGCACTTGGTCGTCATTGCAGATAATACAGAACAGCAATTAGAATGGTGGATTCGATCTTATTATACGAATCATCGCATTTCAGGGAGTCATGGAAAGGTTAGTTGTCTGCTAATCGGCCACACGGAAGAGGCAGACCGATTGCTGGAGAAGCTAAACCGCATATATGTGGAGTTAGAGTTTATTCATATGCAATCCGATGATGGTGCTGTAGAGCGATGGATGAAAGACAATCAGAAGGTCGGAGAGCGATTTATTGTGATGGATCTACGAGTTTCGTATGAAGAGGATACAGTTAAAGGAAAGTGGTCAGCATCGTAATATCACCAGACTCCGTGTACGTGTCTGGTTTTTTTATTGGTTTTGTGGGGTGATGTGATAAGTGGAGATCAAACAAGAAAGTGATTACGCCTATTCATTTTGGGAAGGTCGTCTACTACTAGATCAGGAAGTACAGCGATTTCGAGCACTTCATTTTCCACAACAATCGGAGAATGAGTGGAATGAAATAATACATCAATGGAGGGGGAAGAATTGGCTTTCTGTGTTTCCTGCCATTGTGCTTCGGGAAGGGAGATGGAAGTGTCTTCGTTGCGGTGCAGATCAAGAGTTTATCTTCTTCACCCCTTGTGGAAGGTGCGAACGAGATAGTTGTGCCAGCTGTAAACATTGTCTACTACTTGGAAGGGCAAGAAGTTGCCGGTATCTGTATCAGTTTGTGCGAGTAGGACGAGATAGGGTGCAGATTCCACGAGATGTAAACGCGCCCTCGATCCAACTAACAGCGAAGCAGTTGACTGCTGTGCAGGAGTTATCTACTTACGTGAGACAAAAAATGCCTTCTGTCTTGTTTTGGGCTGTAACGGGGGCAGGTAAGACAGAGACGATGATTCCGGTGATCGAACCACTGATTCGCCAAGGGAAGTCGGTACTATGGTGTACGCCTAGGCAAGATGTGGTGAAGGAACTAGCCCCGCGGTTAAAACGATTTTTTCCAGATGGGATTGTCTCTGAACATTATGCAGGAAGCCCAGATAAATGGATGTTAAGTCCATTGGTGATTGCTACAGCGCATCAGACGATTCGAATGGCCCATCTCTTTGATCTAGTCATAGTGGATGAGGCGGATGCCTTTCCGCTCGAGGGGAATCCTGCGTTAGAATATTCAATCCAAAGGTCAAAAAGAACAGGTGGTACGATTGTTCTCTTAACCGCGACGCCTACGGATTTATGGATTTATAGGATGCGAAAGGGAATTTTACCTACTGTATTGTTGCCATGTAGATTTCATGGCAAACTGATGCCATGCCCGATTTGGAAAAGAGAAAGGGCCTTGTGGGCTCAGATCAAATCTCACAAAATGAATCGAACGGTGCAACGAATCATAAGTGAGATTACGAGTACAGATGGACAAGCATTGTGGTTTGTGCCTCGTATTGAGGATACAAGGGTGGTAGGGGAATGGTTAAAAAGACAATTTCTTTGTGATGAGGGACAAGTGGATTTTGTATCGAGTACAGATGAAAATCGAACGGGGAAAATTATGCGATTTCGTGATGGAAACATTCTTCATCTAGTAACTACTACTATTTTAGAACGTGGTATTACGGTCCCAAAATGTAATGCGGTCGTGCTCGGTGCAGATCATTCCGTATATGACAGGGCTTCTTTGGTCCAAATTGCAGGTAGGGTCGGAAGAAGTTTGCAATACCAAGCAGGAAAAGTGTGGTTTATATCCAATCATAAAACAGAACCTATTTGCCAAGCGATTCGGGAGATACAACTCTTAAATCGAGAGGCTTGCAAGGAGTTTGGCGGATGAGGAGTTGGTGGTCGAAAATATTTGGTGATTCGTCTGCATACTGTTGGTTTTGTCAGTCCCCTCGTCCTAGGATGATAGGCAATCCTATCTGGGAACAGTTATGTGCAGGTTGTACAGAGAAACGCAAGATTTTAGCATACCCACAGTGCAGAGTTTGTGGGAAACCGAATTTGATCGATGATTCTTTTTGCTACGATTGCCTGCGGACTCCTGAGTCTGACCGAGTTGTAAACATGAGTTGTGTCGAGTATAACCATTGGGCGCGTTTAGTTGTTCAGCAATGGAAGTATCGGGGTGATGAGCGACTATCGAGGCCGATGGGACTTTGGATGGCTTCGCTGATTAAGCAACGTTTTTTACATAGGGATCGCTTTTTGATTACATATGTTCCCTGCCATCGCAAGAGAGTATATGAGCGTGGGTTTGATCAAGCCAAACAGCTAGCCCATATTATCGGTGCACAATTACATATTCCTGTAGTGGAATTGTTAGTTCGACAGAGGTATCAAGATCAGCCGCAAAGTAAGCGAAGTCGAGATCAAAGGCTTCAAGCACTTGTAGGAACTTTTTCTTACCAAAGAAAACAGATGGATTTATCCGGTCACTCGGTTGTTTTGATCGATGATGTATATACAACTGGATCAACCGTAAGGGAGTGCGCAAAGCTCTTGCGAAGAGCTAACTTACAGCCTGTTGCGTGTACATTTGCAAGGACGAATTCTGAATATGTATAAATCGGGTGAGTTTGGGAAAGACAGATGAATAAGAAAAAATGAGGAGAGTGTAAGATATGAATAAATCAGAATTAGTGGAACGAGTAGCAGAGTCTACTGGAAAATCAAAAAAGGAAGCAAGTGCTGTGGTGGATTCTGTACTCCAAGCGATTGCGGAGGCCCTTGTAAGTGGAGATAAAGTGACGTTAGTAGGATTTGGAAACTTTGAGGTAAAAGAGCGTGCCGCTCGTATGGGCCGCAATCCACAGACCGGCGAAGAAATTCAGATTGAAGCGAGCAAGGTTCCTGCTTTTAAACCTGGTAAACAATTAAAAGATGCAGTAAATGTATAGTTTGGCCCATTAGACACTTCTCTCGCGGAGGTGTCTTACTTTTGTGATTTGAACTCATTCTCCCTCATTAGGTTACCTCGAATTGGGCGTAGATCGATAATTTGGATAAATGATGGTAGTGAGTATATACTCATGTTAACTTGACATGATGAAAGTTCTGGTGATATAGTTTAATCGCAAAGATGTAACTCTTCTGCAATATTTTTTAACCAAGAAGGAAGTGTTTCCATGCAAGGCAAAGTAAAATGGTTTAACGCTGATAAAGGCTACGGCTTCATCGAGCGCGAAGGCGGAGACGACGTATTCGTACATTTCACCGCAATTCAAACCGACGGATTCAAAACCCTTGAAGAAGGTCAAACAGTAGAATTCGAAATCGTTGATGGCCCACGTGGTCCACAAGCGGCAAACGTAGTAAGAGCTTAATTGGCTTTTTCGAGGACTTCTTCAAGTCTAATACTAAGCTAGTCCACTCCCTAGGCCTATTTGGCTAGGGAGTTTTCTATATAATCCTTTTGGTCCACTATCATAACATGATTTTTTTCAAGTCTTATTGGAATAATTTAACTTACTTTTTTCGTAAAGATTTAGGAGGAATTTTTTCAGTAAAAGGGTAATAGATAGTATAAAGCGGAAGGAGGATTCAATTTTATGGATTATATCGTCCGTGGCAATAACATTGTGGTGACAGATGCACTAAGAGAGTACGTCGAAAAGCGTTTAGCAAAACTGGAGCGTTACCTCATAAGTAATGATACTTCTGAGGCGCATGTATCGTTAACTGTACAAGGCAACAAAGATCAACACAAGGTGGAAGTAACGATTCCGTTTCCAGGGTTACTTCTTCGAGCCGAAGATCAGGGTGAGGACATGTATGCATCAATTGATCTTGTGGTAGAGAAGCTAGAACGTCAGGTTCGTAAGTACAAGACCCGAATTCATCGCAAAGCCCGTCAGGAAGGTAGTCTCCGTTCGCAATATATGGAAGAAGCTTTAGCCGCCTACTCATCTATCGCGGCAACAGCAGTGGAAGAAGAGTGGGATTCTAGTTCTCCCGCAGATGTTGAGATCGTCCGCACGAAGCGTTTTCAATTTAAACCAATGGGTATGGACGAAGCGGTGTTACAAATGGACATGCTAAGTCACAACTTCTTTGTCTTTGAAAATGCTGAGACAGATGAGGTGAATGTGGTTTATCGCAGAAAAGATGGTAAGTATGGACTCATTACTCCAGAGTAAGTGCTGGATAATGAATTGATGATATAAAGAATAATGGAAAACAGACTAAAGGCTAGTGGGTACACTCACTCGCCTTTAGTCTGTTTTATGTCAGATTAGTCTGGATGGTTTAGAGTGGGGCAGGTTCTGTGTTAAGATAGGCATCATACACTATGCTCTAGGTCGTTGGAGGAATGATGATGAAGGTAGTAACAGTGGTAGGAGCTCGTCCGCAATTTGTAAAAGCAGCTCCTGTATCACGAGCAATCCGTTCGCGTGGACAAGAAGTTCTTGTGCACACTGGACAACATTATGATCAATCGATGTCGGATATTTTCTTTGAAGAACTACAAATTCCTCATCCTGAATACCATTTACATGTTGGTTCCAAATCGCATGGCGCACAAACAGGAGAGATGCTAACAAAAGTCGAAGAAGTGTTGATGAAAGAGAAGCCTGATGCACTTCTCGTATATGGAGATACCAACTCCACTCTTGCGGGAGCTCTTGCCGCAGCAAAGCTACATATCCCAGTAGCACATGTGGAGGCAGGGCTTAGAAGCTTTAACCGTCGCATGCCTGAAGAGGTAAATCGTGTGCTAACGGATCATGTATCTCGTTGGCTATTTTGTCCGACTGAGACGGCTTTGAGGCATTTATCTTCTGAGGGAGTGACTGAAGGAGTTTCTCTTGTGGGGGATGTTATGCTAGATGTGGTGAATTTTAATCGTACCTTAGCAGAGGATCAATCTCATATACTAGATGAATGTCGGATTACGTCTAAATCGTATATTCTGGTCACCTTGCATCGTGCAGAGAATACAGATGATCCAGCTCGTCTAAGAGCGATCGTGTCAGCACTGAATGAGCTACCTATGACTACGATTCTCCCTCTACATCCGCGTACCGTTGGAAAGTTAGAGCAGTTCAGCTTACAGATTACGAACCCTAATGTGCGGGTGATTCCGCCTGTGGGTTACTTAGACATGTTGCAGTTAGAGGTGCATGCGAGTAAGATTTTAACCGATTCAGGTGGTGTGCAGAAGGAAGCTTTTTTTGCACAAGTTCCTTGTATTACGATGCGTGATGAAACGGAATGGACAGAGACAGTAGATCTTGGAACCAATGTATTAGTTGGAGCCGATACTGCACAGATTTTAGAGATGGTGGAGCGGTTTACAGTCGATTTCTCAGAGGTGCCAGCCGCATTTGGAGATGGAACAACCGCTACACAGATCGTGGACATCTTAGAACAAGAGCTGTGATAGAGATGAATGATTCGTTATTACAAGGAAGTGTGTAGAGCAATGAAGATTTGGTTGGCCAATCACTATGCTGTTCCCCCTAATATTGCAGGGATTACGAGGCACTATGAGCTAGCGAAAGAATGGGCGGAAGAGGAGGGAGCAGAGGTAGATCTATGGATGTCCCGCTTCGTCCACCCGCGTCGTAGCTGGGTAACAGAAGAAGAGAAACAAGCGATTCCTCCTGTAAAAGGCTTGCGCTTAAACTGGTTATGGTCGTTTCCGCATAAGGTAAACGATTTTCGTAGAATGATTAACATGGCAAGCTTTGCTGTCGTCTTTTTCTTGCAGGGTTTGTTTAAGAAGCGTCCGGATGTGTTGATTGCTTCCTCGCCTCATCTCTTTTTAGCCTTTTCAGGCTGGATGTTAGCGGCAATCAAGCGCGTTCCGTTTGTGTTTGAAGTCCGTGATCTGTGGCCAGATTCCCTGATCAAGATGGGCGGGCTTACGAATAAACATATTATTCGAATCTTGACTTGGATGGAAAATCATCTGTATCGAAAAGCGGATCAGATTATAGTTCTTACCGATCACCAACGTACTTTTATCACAGATCGGGGAATCGATCCAAGTAAGATTGAATTGATTCCTAACGGAGTCGTACTCGGTTCATGGGAACCTACGCCGCAGACAAGAGATGAGTTTCGCAAGCGGATGGGAATTCGGGAAGATGAGTTTTTAGCGGTATATACAGGGGCACATGGACCAGCAAATGCTCTAGAGTATGTAGTGCGCGCAGGACTTTATCTGGAACCTGGGACATCGATTGTATTGATCGGGGATGGACCTGAAAAAGAGAAGTTGGTTCGCCTTCGTGAGGAGTTGGGATTAACGAATGTCCACCTACTGGATCCGGTTGCGAAGTCGGAGATCTTTGATTACACATATGCGGCTGATTGCGGAATCATTTCCTTGGCTGATAACGAAGTGTTTCGCGGGGCACGCCCGAATAAATTATTTGACTATACTTTTTTAGGAAAACCCATTTTATCAACGGTAGATGGGGAAGTTCGCGAAATTGTAGAGAAGAATGAGGTAGGGATTTTTGCGGGTGCTGAAAATCCGGAAGGGCTGGCGGCCGCTATTGGTCAAGTGCGCCAATATTCGGAGGAGCAAAAAGAACAGATTGCCATAAACGGCCTCAATTACATTGACCGTGAAGGTGATCGTAAGAAGCTTGCGCATGCGTTTTACTTGCGGTTGAAAAAATTGGTATCGAAAGAGAAATAGGAGCTGCCAGTATATAGACCATGGTGGGGATTCGTAGAGAGAAAGGGGAGTTGAGCATTTTTTATCATCTGTTCTCTCTATCGAATCGACCGGATGGTTTTCTTTCGGTTTTCTGTTTTGTTAAAGGATTAAAGTGAAAAACGGTATGTTATTTGATAGAATAAATAATAGTATGTTGAAAACGGTATGAGACTACCTCTTGGAGGGTGTTTACATGATTAAAGCGCTAAAGAAGTTTTTAGATCCGACGGAACGACAATTGAAAAAGTATTTTCAGCTTGCTAAGCAGGTTGATGCGCTGGAAGAACAGATGATTGCGTTAAGTGATGAAGCACTGCAGGCAAAGACAGGAGAATTCCAAAGACGTTATCAGGACGGGGAAACGCTAGATGACCTGTTGATAGAAGCGTTTGCTGTGATGCGCGAAGCAGGGAAACGTGTGCTGGGCATGCGTCATTTTGAGGTGCAATTAATCGGTGGGATGGTAATTCACAACGGCGATATCGCGGAGATGAAGACGGGTGAAGGGAAAACCTTAGTGTCTACTCTACCTGCGTATCTCAATGCGATCTCAGGCAAAGGTGTTCATATCATTACTGTGAACGATTACTTGGCTCAACGTGACAAAGAGTGGATGGGGCAAGTGTTTGAGTTCCTAGGGTTAACGGTTGGACTTAATTTGCCATTTATGTCTCCGGAAGAGAAGCGGGAAGCGTATGCCGCTGATATCACATTTGGTACGAATAATGAATTTGGTTTTGACTATCTGCGTGATAACATGGTTACGGATGTGGATAGTTTATCGCAACGCGAATTAAATTTCGCAATTGTCGATGAGGTTGACAGTATTTTAGTCGACGAAGCCCGTACTCCACTCATTATTAGTGGGCAAGCGGCGAAAGCCACTGATTTGTACTATACTGCGGACCAGATTATCAAACGCCTTCGTGACGAAGAGGATTATTCCATCGATATTAAGACGAAGCAAGTGGCATTAACGGATGATGGGGTTAAGAAGGTAGAGTCTTTCTTAGGTGTTGACAATTTATTTGACATGAAACACATTACCTTAAATCATCACGTGCAACAGGCCTTAAAAGCTCATGTGATCATGAAGCGTGACCAAGATTATGTCGTTACCGAAGAGGGCGAAGTGGTTATCGTTGACGAATTCACAGGACGTTTGATGCAAGGTCGTCGTTACAGTGATGGCTTACATCAAGCGATCGAGGCGAAAGAGGGTCTAGAAGTACAGAGAGAGAGCATGACACTAGCAACGATTACCTTACAAAACTATTTCCGGATGTACGATAAATTGGGTGGCATGACGGGTACGGCAAAGACGGAGGAAGAGGAGTTCCGTAAGATTTATAATATGGACGTTATACAAATTCCTACCAACCGTCCGATGATCCGAGAAGATAAAAATGACGTACTCTATAAGACAGAAGAGGCGAAGTTCCGTGCCGTTGTAGAGGAAATCGTACTAAGCCACCAAACAGGACGACCTGTACTAGTGGGAACGGTATCGATTGAAAACTCCGAGAAACTTTCACGTTTACTGAAAAAACGCGGTATCGCTCATCAAGTACTCAACGCAAAAAATCATGCTCAAGAGGCTGAGATTGTAGCACAAGCAGGGCAGATGGGCGCTGTTACGATTGCAACCAATATGGCGGGCCGTGGTACCGATATCAAACTGGGTGAAGGTGTGGCTGAGTTAGGTGGACTCCATATTATTGGAACAGAACGTCATGAGAGCCGTCGGATTGATAACCAGCTCCGTGGTCGTTCGGGACGACAAGGGGACCCAGGTACCTCCCAATTTTTCCTTTCTTTCTCTGACGATTTAATGCGTCGTTTCGGTTCGGAGCGAATAGAAGGCTTGATGAATCGTCTGGGCATGGATGAAGACCAACCGATTGAAGGTGGTATGTTTAGCCGTGCTGTCGAGAATGCACAGAAAAAGGTGGAAGGAAATAACTTTGATACACGCCGCTGGGTTCTTCAATATGATGATGTGATGAACCAACAGCGGGGGATTATCTACACACAGCGGAAGGAGATTTTAACTTCTACCGATCTACAAGATGTTGTGCTTAACATGATTAAGGCTGATATCGAGCGAGTTGTTAGTATCCATACTGCTGATAGTGATGAAGAAGAATGGGATCTAGATGCAATTGTGGATTATGCGCATAGTAACTTGCTTCCAGATGATACACTAGATGACGACGATCTCGAACATAAAACGTCGCAAGAAATCATCGACATTCTTTCTGAAGAGGTTGAGAGATTCTATAAGCAACGTGTAGAAGAAATCGGTCATGATCGTTTCCAAGAGTTTTCAAAGGTGGTTATCCTGCGCACAGTAGACCGCAAATGGATGGATCATATTGATGCGATGGAACAATTGCGTCAAGGAATTCACCTTCGCGCCTATGGTCAAGATAACCCGCTTCGTAGCTATCAAATGGAAGGCTTCGCTATGTTTGAGGCTCTCACTGCTGAGATCCAAGAAGAAGTGGCGAAGTATATGATGAAAACGGTCATCGAAGAAGATGAAGCCATTGAAGTAGAGCCAAACGAAATTGTCATGAATGCTCAAGCTGTCTCCGGTGACGACACTGAACGCTCTGAGCAAGCTAAAAAGAAACGCCCTGTCCGCAACATGGAAAAAATAGGGCGTAATGACCTTTGTCCATGTGGAAGCGGAAAGAAATACAAACAGTGTTGTATGAAAAAGCCACAGTAACGTTTATAACCAACAAGAGAAGAGGTAGCCGCCGTGCTACCTTTTTTCCATCCTATTGGAATCGTGGGTTTTCTTGCTCGTATACGTTATAATGGACATACATGCTTCAAGAGAGGCCAGCAACTAGAATAGGAATGATTAGGGGAGATACATTACCCCAGAACAAACTAACGCGACATAACCATAAGAGGTGAGAGCTTTGGATCTATCAGAAATCAGACATGAGCTCCAGAATACAGCCAAACGACTGGCGGACATTCGGGGGTCTCTTTGACTTAGACCAGAAAAAAGAACGACTGCAAGAACTAGAAACACAAATGACAGACGCTACTTTTTGGAATGACCAGCAGGCCGCCCAAAAAGTAATCGATGAGATGAAATCGTTGAAAGAACAAGTGGAGCAGATCACATCTCTTGATGAAGCACTTGAAGAGCAAAACATGATGTTAGAATTAATAGTAGAGGAACAAGATGAAGATTTGTTAGAAGAACAAAAGAGGGCAGTTCGGCAACTCGTTAAAGATGTTGATGCTTTTGAACTTCACATGATGTTGAGTGAGCCATATGACCGGAATTCAGCTATTTTGGAACTACATCCGGGAGCGGGTGGTACAGAGTCCCAGGACTGGGCTGAGATGTTGTTACGCATGTACACCAGATGGTCCGAACGAAATGGATATAAAGTGGAAACCCTTGATTATTTGCCTGGAGATGAGGCAGGAGTGAAAAGTGTTACCTTACTCATTAAAGGGATAAACGCATATGGTTATCTAAAAGCAGAAAAAGGAGTCCATCGCTTAGTACGGATTAGTCCGTTTGACTCTTCGGGACGTCGTCATACATCTTTTGCTTCGTGTAACGTTATGCCTGAGATAGATAATGATATTGAAATCGAGATTCGTACAGAAGATCTTAAGATTGACACCTATCGTTCTAGCGGAGCAGGCGGTCAGCATGTAAATACAACGGACTCGGCAGTTCGGATCACGCATGTTCCGACCAACGTGGTGGTAACTTGTCAATCGGAGCGCTCGCAAATTAAGAACCGTGAACGAGCGATGAAGATCCTGAAAGCCCGCTTATATGAAAGACAGCTAGCAGAACAACAAAAAGAGATGAATGCGATACAAGGGGAACAAGCAGAGATTGGATGGGGGAGTCAAATCCGTTCGTATGTATTTCACCCGTATAGTATGGTAAAAGATCACCGTACCTCGGTGGAGATGGGAAATGTCCAAGCTGTCATGGACGGAGAAATCACCTCTTTTATTGAAGGGTATCTTCGTAGCAAAATGAAATAATGTTAACTTAGCCAAAGCGACCGATTTACAATTCGGTCGCTTTGATTTCATTTCTCCCAGTGAAATGTTACAATATAATAGGTTCGAAGTAGCAACCTAAGAAGGATGAAAACATTTTCCAATTTTTATATTTTTATGAATGAATTGTTCGTTTTGTATAATGAAGGAGGAGAATATTGCTCTTTCTTGAACTAATGGGAAGAACCCTTGTTTGAAAGCGATAAATCAAGCATGATAGGTAAAGGCGCAGAAGGGTGGATTATATGATGGAAGCATATAAACATTTATTGGTAGAGCAATCAGACGGAACGGTAATGGTCACCTTAAATCGTCCTAAAGTATTAAATGCACTTAATGTAGAGTTGTTAGAAGAATTGGATCAAGTTATTACTTGGATTCAGCAAGAAGAGTCTGTTCGTGCGGTTATTATAACGGGTGCGGGTGAGAAGGCATTTGTAGCTGGTGCAGATATTACGGAGTTGCGTCAGATCGAAACATCGATTGAAGCAGAGCAGAAAGCTCTACGAGGGCAAGCCATTTTCCAAAAAATAGAGGACCTTACCAAGCCTGTTATTATGGCAATTAATGGATTTGCTCTAGGTGGAGGTTGCGAACTTGCCATGTGTGGAGATATGATACTAGCATCAGATCAAGCTTCATTTGGACAACCAGAGATTAATTTAGGTGTAATCCCGGGTTATGGAGGTACGCAACGTCTTGCTCGCGCGATTGGGCGGAATCATGCGAAGTATCTTTGTATGACGGGGGATCGTATTTCTGCTCAGGAAGCTTATCAACTCGGGCTTGTACAGAAAGTGGTACCTACTGATCAACTAATGGATGAAGCGAAACGTCTAGCTGACCAGTTGTCGAAACAGGCTCCGCTAGCACTTCATTTTATAAAGAAAGCCATTCATAATGGTGTGGAAGTAGACCTTAAGAGTGGTTTGCGTATGGAGGCCTCTTATTTCGGACTCACTTTCCACTCACAGGACCGGATGGAAGGAATGGATGCGTTTATTGAAAAACGTCGTCCTCATTTTAAAGGAAATTAATGATCAATGGAGGTTTCGTTATGTCTTTTCTTAACGGACCAATGCTTTGGGTTGGTCTTGGAGTAATCATCGTTGTTATGATTGCTGGAGTTAGTATTATCATCGGAAAAAAGCGGGCTAAGGAATTGGAAGAGCTGAATCAATTCTTTCCAGAAGATGAGCAATACGAAACTTCAAGTATATCGGTAGAAAAAGTGCGTCGGAGTACTCGTAGACGTGAACGAAAACGCCAACAAGCACAATACTTATCAGAGACAGAACAAGTGGACGAGGATCAGGAAGAAATTACTAATAAAGATCATGTAGCATCCTCGTTAATTGAACATAAACTAGTAAGGAAAAAAGAAGTAGAAAAAGCAGAATTTGGCCAACCATCTTCTTGGAGAAGTCGAAGAGAGCAGCATGCACAGAACACTCTTCTAGAAGATGATAGGAAAGAAAGTGGACAGAATGGTCATCATGAAGAAGAGTTCTTAACGCACACTCAACCATTTGCACGTCGTCGTTTTGCTAGGAAGGAACCTACTTCCCCCCATTCTGTTGTGCAACCTGAGCTAGGGCTAGAGCAGGATCAAGATTCGTCTTCGACTCATTCTAAAGCGATTACGCGACGATTGTATAAGCAAAACCTTTTAGGGGTAGATTCTACTGAAGAAGAGACGGATTCCTCTAAACAGGTCCCGGTGGTGGAAGCAATGGAGACAATGAAGGTGACTCCGATAGCTGCAGATCATTCTCAGAGCAAGGAATTACAAGAGCCAAGTGCTACTCGGGAAAAAGCGAACCCCGAAGGGTTTCAAGATAGAAAAAGGGTTAATAAGAAAAAACGGTTGTACTAATAGAATTTCGTGTTATGTTTTATAAGAAATACTCATTGACAGTATTTTGATTACTCGATTATGATGGAAGTAACAAATGCCATATATGTATGTTTAAAGGGGAGTAGCTGTTACAACAAAGTCGTCATTACGGGAGGATTCCCCGGCTTTGTTGGCAACGTAATCGTTGTTAGCAAGACCTTTATCCTATTTGGATTTTTCCTTTTAGGGTAAAGGTCTTTTCTTGTGGTTACGTAATTTTAAACAAAAAAAGGAGAAGGTTTATATGGATTTATTTACAACAGAGTTTTTAACAGCACTTATATCGATTGTGATCATCGACCTCGTACTAGCAGGGGATAATGCAATTGTCATTGGTTTAGCAGCAAGAAACCTTCCAAAAGAGCAACAAAACAAGGTTATATTTTGGGGGACTGTAGGTGCTGTTGTCATGCGGGTTGTAGCAACCTCAGCGGTAGTGTGGTTACTAAAAATTCCGGGTTTATTATTAGTTGGTGGCATTTTATTATTATGGATTTCTTGCAAGTTATTAGCTGATGACAAGGGTCATGAGATTGAAGCGAAGAAAACGGTATTCCAAGCGATTCAAACGATTATAATTGCAGATACCGTAATGGGCTTGGATAATGTATTAGCAGTAGCAGGTGCTGCACATGGAAATTATCTACTCGTGATCTTAGGCTTAGTAATTAGTGTGCCGATTATTGTTTGGGGAAGTACTCTATTCCTCCGGTTGATGGATCGTTTTCCATGGATTTTATATGTGGGCTCTGGAGTATTAGCTTGGACGGCGGGTGGCATGCTCATCAAAGAGAAATTTATGAAACCTTATTTCCCGTCAGGCTCGCTGCTTAGCTACGGTGTTCAAGTATTAGCTGTACTTGGTGTTTTGGCTTGGGGATATTTTCAAAAACAGAAGAGTAAAAAAGCAACGGATGAGGTACAAACCTCATAGTAGATGATTAGATAACAGTGGATCTTGATTATAGGGGGGGTAAGATGAAAAGCAGAACAGCCAAATTAGTAGGACTGTTTGTTGCTTCTGTGACAATGGCTCCACTTTCGGGATGTAGTAGTGGGAGCGACTTGGAATTCTGTGATGACTTGAACTCAGATAAATTTTGTGATGATGATGGAAGTACCTATAATCCCAACTCTTATCTTATTAAGGATGGAAAAAAAGCCGGGTATGTAAAATATGATAGCTCTGTTTCATCTAGTTCGGGTGGTTAGGGTGGAACAATAGATTATGAATAAATATAATCAAATGCGAGAACAAATGTACCAGCCTATTCGTGAGGAAGGGATATTTACATGGGATCTCACGCAGGGACAAGAGTATGCCTTAGGACAGTGTAAGACTATAACAGAGTCATTTGTCGATGAGATTCGCGTGGCAACTCAGTGCATCGGAGATCTTTACGGACGGCTGACCTGTGCTCTTCAACAAGGTTCTGATCCATTACTCAGTGAACTAGGGATTCCTCATGCTGCCTTTCTGTTTTGCCGTACGACCCTACCGCTTTCGTTTATCACTACGATTGGTAGGTTTGATTTTGCATGTACTCCTCAAGGTATTAAGATGATGGAATTTAATAGTGATACGCCGACGAGTGTGGTAGAGGCTTATTATGTGAATGAACAAGCTTGCCGTTTTTTTGGAATGGAGAACCCGAATCACGGTATGGAAGCACATATCACAAAAGCCTTTCAGCAAACGGTAACAGCCTATCAAGAATCCGGATACGGTATCCATACAAAGGTGTTTACCTCAATTGGCGGTCATGCAGAGGATGAGGGAACGGCGAAATTCCTTCTGAATCACAGTGGGATTGGCGGTCGTTTTATCCCACTTTCTCAATTAGGGATTTTACTTGAGGATCATCAGCTATGTTACATGGATGAAGGAAATTGGGTTTCTGTCGATGTTTTGTATCGGTTACATGCAGGTGAGTTTTTTGCCAAGGATCAGACGGAACAGGGCTACCCCATTGGTGAACATATTCTTCAATTAGTAGCGGGAAAGCGATTGGCAATGATTAACCCACCATCTGCCTTCGTAGCTCAGACAAAGGCGATCCAGGCACTTATATGGTCATTGCATGAGCAAAATCAATTTTTTACCCCTGAAGAGCATGAAGTGATTGAAACTTATTTTTTACCGACCTATTTAGATGATGAATTTAGTGGTGAAAAGCCATATGTAAAAAAACCAATCTTCGGACGGGAAGGTGGAGCAGTCACCTTATATTCGGCTGAAGGTGAGATTCTTGCGAAAGATGGAGAAGACGAATACAGGGACCAAATGATGATTTATCAGGAGTTGGCCGAACTACCTACTATGGAAGTGGAGACACTGAAAGGCCCTTATCGTGGGAAGTTGTTATGGGGCTGCTTTTATGTGGGAGGGCAAGCTTCTGCCTTGGTGACTCGCTTGGATCGGGAGATTACAGGTAATTTAGCTTACTATCTCCCATTTGGTTATAAATAAGGGGGCTAATGGTCAATGACGCAGTGGGAGGCATTTATTAATTTTTTAACTTATTTAGGGATTTCCATCCCTATTTTAATATTAGGGATAGTCGTTTTTGCTGTAACCACACCGTACCCAGAATTTCAATTGCTTAAGGAAGCTTCTCAGACGGATGACGCAAGTAAAGTCGCAGCAGGTAAAGCGGCAGCTTATGATTTGAGCGGCAAGATTTTAGGGCTGACTATTGTCTTAGCTTCGGCTATCTTAAGCGCTCAAAATATAGTTGATTTCATTATTTGGGGTGTGATTGGGGTTGTCTTTCAAGTATTGGTATTCTATCTTTTCCATCTCATCACTCCATTTAGCGTGATTAAGGAGATTCCGAAGGGGAATGTTCCTGTAGCGATCTTTTCTTCGCGAATCAGTCTCATTAGTAGCTTAATTTTAGCAGCTTCCATCTATTATTAAGGAGAGCTTTCTCGTGCATTATTTGCAGTATATTTTAGATGATTCTAATAAAAAGTATCCTGTTATTGCTCACTATCCGAGGATCGCCAAAGAGGAGATCCTCCTCCGTTTTGCTTGTGATTACTGGGTAAAAGACCATAAGGTATACGAGCAGACATTGACGGAGATCGACGGGATGATTTATTCGATTTATGTACAACACAATCCGGAGGAACAGGTTGTGGAGAAGGGGATTGTATTTGAGCCCAATTGGAAAGGGGTGAAATTGGAATTTCGCCATTTTCACCCAGATTGGACTCAATATCCGATTTTACAAGAACAGAAGCATTTTTCAGCACAGGACGTGTTGCTATCTTTACTAGCGGAATTGCATGTGATTCAAGGGCGTTGTTGGCAAAAGCAGTCGACAGAAGTGGATGAAAATCGAAAAAAATATGTAATCTATGTTTCCCCTTATGAAGGTTGAGTAGGAATATACGGGTCCATTTTTACAAAGCGGTATCCTTGCTTTTTTAGAAGGGGTATCGCTTCTTTTATGCCTTCTGCTGTATTGCCTCTGGGTTGGTTCATATGTAGGAGAATGATGGATCCGGGTTTCGCTTGTAACATTGCATTTTTAACTTGTACTTGATTAAAAGTAGCTCCAGCATCTCCTGTAATGTGGAATCCAGCGATCTGCTCATCTAACTGTTTGGCTACCTGAACTGCGATATCATCGTAATAAGCAGTGCCTGCACGGAAAAAGCGGGGCGCTCTGCCAGTCATCTTTTCAATGAGGCGATGATTGACGATGATTTCTTGGATGATACCATCAAGATTTTGGGTTCCTTGAATTCCATAAACAGAACGTCCGTTTATAGAAAGTGGACGGTGTTCAGAGCCGTGATTTTCGATTTCAAATAATGGATTGTTAGCGAGTTGCTTTGTCAACTCTGGGTGGGATTCAATCCAACGAGCATTTAAGAAGAGTGTCGCTGGGATCTGATTTTCTTGTAAATATTGAATCAGTTCCGCATCATACCCGTCTCCGTGTTTGCCTCCACACGCATCAAAAGTGAGGGCAATTACTTTTTCGCTTGTGGGAAGCTTGGAGATGATTCCAGGCATTTTCTCTCCCCAATGAGCAGGGGTGGCGTTTTGAAACTGGGATCGGATTGCTTGGATTTGCTTTTCATCGGGAGTAGTCTTGTCTTTTTGACTCGTTTCAGCCGTTGTCTTCGTAGTTTCTGATGGCTCAGTGGGACTTGTCTGATTTGATTGACAAGCAGTCATGATCATAGATGAGAAAACAGTGACAGTCATGACAAGAGTTGCTATTTTCGTAGATTTATTCATCAAACCATCCTTTTTTCTTAAAGAGTAAATACATAGTAAAACCCAGAATGGCCATTACACCCAGAACCAGAAAATAACCATATTGCCATTTTAGCTCAGGCATGTTTTGGAAGTTCATACCGTAGATTCCGGCAATAAAGGTTAGGGGCATAAAGATCGTTGTAATGACAGTAAGGGTCATCATCACAGTGTTCATACGGTTTGAGTTAACCGAAAGGTAGTTATCCCGAATATCCGATGTGATTTCTCTACTGGCCTCAATCATGGCGGCGAGCTTTACTAGATGATCGTGGACATCTTGGTAATGTCTCCGTTCTTCGTTACTATGGTTTTGTTTTTCTGAGTGAATCATACGATCTATCAATTCCCGCATAGGGATGGCAAAGTGACGGATATGAGATAGTTTTCTTCGTATCACAAATAACTCATCCATTAATGTTTGAATTTGATAGGAACGAGAGGACTTACTTTCTAAACGATTTAATTGTTCTTCTATATTTTCAAGATGGGGGAAACTAGCGTCTACCATTTTATCGATAATCCTATATAAAATCCATTTTGTATCTTGCAGTGGTGTTTCTTGGTTAGAAGAAAGATAGTCCCATACTTCATCAATCTCGACATAATCTAAGGCATGGTATGTAACCAGCATAGTCGGGCTTAAGAAGGCACTGATTTCATGGGATTTTAATGTTTTGTGATAGAGACCATTCATTACATAGAATTGATAGTTATCGTAATAGTCTACCTTGGGGCGCTGATTTACATGTAGGCAATCCTCTACGGCTAAAGGATGGAAGCCGAATGAATGTATGGAATCCCTTTCTTCTATAGTAGGTTTTGAAAAGTCGATCCAATACCATCTTAAATCCCTTCTCGCCAAAATATCATGGATCGGCTCATCTAAAATGAGTCTATCTTCCTTAGTGAGAACCATCGTTCGGATCAATATTTCTCACCCTTTCTTGTTTAGAAGTGGTAATAATATCTACATTTTTGTCATTGATTCATAAGAAAATGTATGTAAAGATAGATGATAACTTAATGAAGAGAGATAGAAAAAGAGAGAGTGATAGTTGATAGGCTAACCAAGTTATGGATTAAAGGTTATTCCAGATATTAGTAGAATTATTAAATACTAGTTTCAGAGAGGTTCTTTGGAGTGTATTTTCTCCATTTGGACCGTATTTATGTAACCTTAAGTGTCTGATCTATCATGATTTTGAAAAATGTTATCTGAGAAAACAAGTAGATGAATGCTATAATAGGAGTGTTATTGATCAAAAATCCTATTATATTTAGTAGGGATACATACGTGATCATTGTAGAGAAATGGAATTTCAAATAAAGTGATTAATGTAAGAAGGTGACTCTGTGATTGAAATGCATGATGTGTGGAAGGTATATCCAAACGGAATCGAAGCTCTTCGTGGTGTGAACATCACGATTGATACGGGTGAGTTTGTTTATGTGGTAGGTCCGAGTGGAGCTGGTAAAAGTTCTTTTATCAAGTTGATGTATCGAGAAGAGAAGCCTACTTCTGGAGTTGTTTTAATTAACGGAGTAAATGTAAAACGTGTTCGTGACTGGAAGATTCCTCATTTGCGCAGAAAAATCGGAGTTGTATTCCAAGACTATAAGTTATTACCACATATGTCTGCTTATGATAATGTGGCCTTTGCTCTGGAAGCGGTCGAAGTCCCAACGAAACAGATCCAACCTAGGGTAGAGGAAGCGCTGGAGCTTGTGGGTCTATCTGATCGCATGAAGGCTCTCCCTTCTCAACTATCAGGTGGAGAACAACAACGGGTATCGATTGCTAGAGCAATCGTTAATAATCCAGGATTTATCATTGCGGACGAGCCTACTGGTAACTTAGATCCGGAAAACTCTTGGGATATCATGTACTTACTGGAAGAAATTAATATGCGTGGTACGACAGTTGTCATGGCTACTCACAACAAAGAGATAGTTAATACCATGCGTCAACGTGTCATTGCCATTGAACAGGGAATAGTGGTTCGTGATGAAGTAGGAGGCGAATACGGTTATGAAGATTGATACCCTACGTCGCCATTTCCGTGAAGCGTACCGAGGGATTGTAAAGAATTCTTGGATGAGCTTTGCAGCAATTGGTGCTGTCGCTGTAACGTTGATGATTTTTGGTGTGTTTGTGATCTTTGCGATTAACTTAGGAAGTATTACCGATGAAGTTGGAGATAACGTGTCGATGAATGTGGTCCTGAAGGACGAAGTGACGAAAGAGCAGGCTGCTGCGTTAACTACCAAAATCAAAGGCTTACCTAATGTAAATGATGCTCGCTTTATCTCAAAGGATGAAGGGGTAGATGAAGTTAAGAAGAACTTAAAAGATGCTGACTTTACACGTGTTCTCCAAAAAGGGGAAAACAATTTCTTGCCCAACTTGATTAAAGTGACACCGAAAAATGTCTCCGTGTCAAAGCAAGTAGAGCAATCGGTTAAAGACCTTGAGGGGATTGAAAACGTAAAGAATAGCAACACAGCAAAGGAGCTTCTTGATTCCGTTTTGCTGTTTAAAAATATCATTTTGGTATTCGGGGTTGGACTAGCTGTATTGGCGGCCTTTTTGATCTCCAATACGATTAAACTGACCATCATTGCACGGAGGCGCGAAATTGAAGTGCAACGTCTGGTAGGAGCTAGTAACTGGTTTATTCGTTGGCCGTTTTTTATTGAAGGAGGCTTTATCGGGTTTGTTGGTTCGGTTCTTCCAATCGGGGTTTTGCTCCTCGTCTATCAAGGTTTTGTAAAGATGATAAGTGGTGGCTCTCAAAATACAAACTTGCTACAAATGGTAGGGTTTGGTGACATGGCTATGTACCTAACCGTTTCGATACTCGGAATTGGAATTTTTATTGGAGTATTTGGTTCGATCCTATCTATCCGTCGCTTCTTGAAAATCTAAGGGAGGGGAATAGATCATTTTGGGCAATAAACGTTTAGTAGCAATAGCTATTGTTTGTGTTTCTGTCATGGGTACATTCGATAGTCCTGTACTTGCGGAAAAGTTAAAACAAGGGTCCAAAAATCAGCAGACCAAACTAGAAAATGAGAAGAAGACACTAGAAGATGAGGCACGAAAGCAAGATCTGGAAGTACAGCAATTGGAACAAAAACTCGATGAACATTATAAAGAGATGAACGAGCAAGCGTCTCTATTAGCTGGAACGGAGTACAAACTAGAGCTTCAAGAGAAAAAAGTGAAAAATCTCCTCCGCTCTATGTATATGGAAAACTATCTTTATCCACTTACACAACTCCTTGATGCGAATAACCTAAATGATTTCTTAGAGCGGTATGATTTTACGATGTTCTTCTTAAATGAGCAACAACGGGCTGTAACCGAACTCAAAGAAATAAAACAGATGGCTCAAGATAAGAAAAAAAAGCTAGCTGACTTAGGTGAGAAACAGGATCAGGTATTAAAAGAGACCAAGCAAAAACAAGACGAGCTAGAGAAGAAGATCGCACAACTGGGTAAAGATATCCGTACGCTGAAAGCGACAGAGGATCAGACGGACCTGAGTGAGCGGGATCGTACGATGATCGCTCCTCATGATAAGGTTGCTAAAGGATCAGGGCGATATATATGGCCTGTCGGTGGTGGTGGCATGATTACTGATACGTTTGGTACTCGTGGTGGCAGCCATAAGGGATTAGATATTGCTGCACCTCCCAAAACCCCGATTCTGGCTGCAGATAGTGGAGTGGTCTCGATGGTTTCAAGCGGTGGAGGGTACGGTAATTGTATTATCATCAGTCATGGTGGAGGGATACAAACTCGTTACGCCCATATTTCCTCCGGGACGATTCTCGTGAAGCCGGGGCAAAGTGTTTCTAGAGGTCAACAGATTGCAGGTGTGGGAAATACAGGGAATGTACGAGGAGCACGTGGTGGATATCACTTACATTTTGAAGTAATGATAAATGGCGTTGCAACAAACCCATCGAGGTATGTATCAAGATAAAATTTAGAGGGTTAAGAAGTTTTTGTATTGTACGATTCTCCTTTTAAGATATTAGGAGGGACATCTCTTTTGAAGAAACGATCATGGATCACTTTGTCTTCCGCTTCTGTTTTCATCGCGTTGATTCTACTATCCGTTCAGGTATCTGCCGAGAGTTCTAGTAAGATACAAGAAAAATTTAAAGATGCTCAAGATGAAAAAAATAAGCTGCAATCTCAAATTGATGCGAAGGATACTCAGTTAAAAGAATTTGAACAGAAGATGGAGCAAATCGAGGGAAAAATTGATGAGATTCAAATGGAAATTACCCCCATTGAGGACAAACTGGATCGGGAAACAACTGCGTTAAACAATATGGAATCTCAGTACGCTGATTTAGTATCTAACATGTATGAAGAAGGAGTTTTTTCACCACTTGCTATGCTTCTACAATCAAAAGGTTTTGATGATTTTATCGTGAATCTTGATACGGTTCAACTGATTGCGGACCGCAAGCATGACTTGGTTAACAAGATAAAAGAGGCTCGAAATCAAGTTAAGAAACAAAGAGATGATCTCGTTGCTAGGCAAAACCTTCAACAACAGGAAGTCGATAAAGCGAAACAGCTATATTTAGACCTAGTAGAAGCGAAAAAGAAAGATAATAGTGCTTTAACAGAAGCAAATAAGATCATTGAACAGTATGCAGAAGAAATGATTGATGTAAACAAAGCACTTATTGCGAGTGGTAAACTAAACTTCTCTTATACAGGGCCACTAAAGAGCCCAATTAATGCGAGAATGAATTCTCCATTTGGATTACGGAAGCATCCGATCTACGGTAGATATATCATGCACCAAGGTGTCGATTATCCGAGTCCGACGGGCACGCCGATCTATGCTGCTGCAGATGGAGTTGTTGTTTCGAGCAAAGCATCGGGTGGATATGGTTGGTTGTTGACGATCTATCACGGTCATAAGAGTGGGGTTCCGATTTACACCCGGTACGCCCATAGTTACCCAAATCAAATTAAAGTTAGAGTGGGAGAACAGGTAACCAAGGGTCAGCAGGTTACCTCAGTAGGTGCAAACGGTCAAGTAACGGGTGCCCATCTTCATTTCGAAGTATATGCAGGTGCGAATCATGCAGTAAATCCAACGAGTTATCTTCAATAATGATAACCATTCCCCTTTTCTTCAGAGAGATAGAATAGAAAAGCAGCGTGAAAGGGAGAGGAGCTAGAATGAAGAAACAGATCATAATCAGTATGTTTTCACTAAGCCTTGTCTTTTCGACATTTGCTGTTCAGGGTGTATATGCAACAAAGCCTGATCCTTCTGTAAAGTTAGACAAGATTCAAAAGGAAAAAGAGAAAGCAACAAATGAATTGAAGGACGCTTCCAAAGATATGGAAGAGAAAAAAAAGAGCTTGGAAGCTTTAGAGAAAGACATTGTGAAACTGGATACCGACCTAAATGATTTAAATAAGAGCATCCAATTAGAAGAGCAGAAAATGAATAGGTCTAAAGAATCACTAGAAGGACAGGTTCGTCAGATGTACGAATCAGGCGAATATAGCTTCTTTAAACAATTACTCTCCTCTGTAGACTTTGGTAACTTCTTTGAGAAGCTAGATCAGACTCGTTTTGTACTAGATGCACAAAACGATCAGATTAAACGCTACCTTACTTCGAAGAAAAAACTGGAAGGCCAGCAGGCAGAGATGAAAACCAAGCTTGAGGCACAAAAGCCACTAGTCGAAGAGGCAAAGAAGAAATATGAAGAGTTGGTCAAGGAACAAGAGAAGTTAAAGAAAGACGTAGAGAAGTTAAAAGAGGATGAAGAGGTTGCGAAGGAAGAAATCGCTGAGAAAAATAAACAGGTTCAACAAGCAACTCAATTTTATGATGGTCCAGCTGGTTCAGGTCAACTTGGTTGGCCGATGAAAACCCGTAGTGTTAGTTCGGGTTTTGGTCCGCGTGGTGGTCGTATGCATGAAGGGATTGACTTTCGCACCCCAATAGGAACACCCATCTATGCAGCTGATTCGGGAAGAGTGGTATTAGTCAAATCAAATCCAGGTGGGTATGGGAACTATGTAGTCATTGCCCATGGAAATAATATATCAACTTTATATGCACATATGAAGCGCTCTGGCATTACGGTAAGTGTGGGTCAAAGTGTACAAAAAGGTCAATTGATTGCTTACTCAGGTAATGAGGGACGCTCATCAGGTCCACATTTACACTTTGAAGTTCATAAAGGCTCTACTCCCGTCAATCCATTAAGTTACCTAAGATAAGCGATGGGTCGTAAGGGATATAAAATTTGAACCATCTTGTTATCGGATGAAAATAGTAGATTCACTAGCAAGATGGTTCAAACTTTTTACTTTTAGTAGATTCATTTCATATACCTAAACGTTAGGAGATCCAACATCTATGCGTATGTGGAAGCGTTTATTTATCGCAATGCTAGTTCTACAAGTAACTACGACACCAGCTGTTACAACCTATGCAGAGTCACAAGCGGACACGAAAAAGAAGGTAGATGACCTTACCAATAAGAAAAAAGAAGAACAGAGTAAGTTAAATGATATAAATGGACAAATCACTCAGATTGAGTCCGAAATTGCTGGATATCAAAAAAAGATGGATGAATTAGGCCAAACATTTGAATCCGCTGAGCAGGAGTTAGTGAAAGCCAGAGAGCAAGAGGCTGCCGCTATGAAGAAAGTAGTAACCGCTACGAAGGGCTTATATGAAGAAGGATACTTAGATAGTCCACTGGCGAATTTGTTGCAATCTGATGGGGTTCGTGAGTTCACAGAGCAATTTGACCTATTGAAGTCTGTGATGGACTTTATGGTTGAGGACTTCCAACACTACAAAAAAGCAACAGATCAAGTGAAGCAAAAAAAGAAAGAGCTTCAGGGGATTCAGGATGAATTAGGGGGAGAAATGAAGAAGATTGGTCTGGCCAAAGATCAATTGCGTGAGAAACAAAAAGTGAGCCAAAATAAAGTAGATGGGTACGATCAGGAATTAGAGCATTATGAAGATGAGATCATTGAAATTAATCAAGATTTATTACGGAGTGGTAAGTTGAATTTCCCTTTTACAGGCCCGATGAGTTTACCGTGTGATAGTTGTACTAAGGTGAATTCTGAATTTGGAGTACGAATCCATCCGGTTACGAAGAAACGGAGTAGGCATGATGGATTAGATATAGATGCCCCTTATGGAAAACCAATCAATGCAGTGGCAGATGGCGTGGTAGTAGCTAGTAAACCTTCTAGTGGATATGGCTGGCTGATTGTAATCTATCATGGCCATAAAGATGGAAGAGCGATCTATAGTGCGTATGCACATAGTTTTTCCCAACAAGTTATCACGAAGCTGATTGGGGACCCTGTTAAGAGGGGAGAGCGTATTTCCTCAGTAGGGAATAATGGTATTGGAACTGGCCCTCACCTTCATTTTGAAGTACGAGTAGGGAATGTAAATAAGGAAGGCGCTGTGAATCCACGCTCGTGGTTACCGCCTCTTCAGTAAGATAGAGCGACTATTACATTATAAATTTGTAGTAGTCGTTTTTTCCTAGGAATGGATAGGATTTGTAAGGTTTCAAACCTTTTCCTAACTCGAAGACTATTTTGTTTTTTGATAACATATGTTTTATGAGACAAGTTTAGCGGCAACGCAGATGAATGAGGGTGAAGCGAACGTGGAGTTTAGAAAAAAGACAGTTGCACTTTTAATGGCTGGCTCGATGCTAGTAGGTGGGGTGGTTACGTCAGCAGTGATGATGACCCCATGGGGAAAGGGATCACTTGTTCAGACTAGCGGGAAAAACAGTACCCCATATCAGGCTAAAATGGATGAAGCATATCGCATCATTAAAGAACGGTATGTGCGTGATGTGGCGGATGATAAGTTGATTGATGGTGCTTTGAAAGGAATGGTTCAAGCTCTAGGTGATCCTTACTCCGATTATATGAACCAAACGGAGGCAAAAGAGTTTCTACAAGACTTGGATTCCTCTTTTTCTGGCATAGGTGCAGAAGTTACGATTAAAAATGGTCGCCTAACAGTCGTATCGCCTATTAAGGGATCTCCTGCTGAGCGTGCCGGGATTCGCCCGGATGATCAGATTCTACGTGTAAATGAGACCAGTATGGAAGGTTTAAGTGTGAAAGAGGCTGTTTCGAAAATACGAGGCCCGAAAGGTTCCAAGGTAGCTATCGAAATCCTCCGTCCAGGTGTATCTACCGTTCAAAAAATAAATGTAGTACGTGATGAGATTCCCTTGATCACTGTACACGGGAAGATGTTACCTGACCAGGTTGGATATGTTCAAGTTACGCAGTTTTCGAAGGATACAGCAGACGAATTTTTAAAGAGTATTGCTAGCTTGGAGAAAGATGGTATGAAGGGGCTTATCATTGATGTACGTCAAAATCCAGGTGGATTACTTCCAGCTGTTCAGCAGATGGCAGAACAACTCGTTCCCGGTAAGAAAGCGATTTTGCAAGTAGAAGCCAAAGATGGATCGAAAAAGAAATTTCCTTCCAAAGTATCAGAAGGAAAACCATACCCTATTGCCATGTTGATTAATAAAGGGAGCGCAAGTGCTTCTGAGATCTTAGCGGGTGCCTTAAAAGAGAGTGCAGGGGTTCCGTTAATCGGGGAAACTACTTTTGGTAAAGGTACCGTACAGACAGCGATCGATTTAGCGGATTCTAGCAATCTGAAAATCACAGTTGCGAAATGGCTTACACCGAATGGAAACTGGGTGGACCAACATGGAGGAACGAAAGGAATTAAGCCAGATATCGAAGTAAAACCTCCTGCATACACAGCGGCAGGTCCAATTAATGCGGAGACACCATGGAAAAAGGATTCCAATGATCTGCAAGTGAAAAATGCTCAGTTGATGTTGGATGCTCTCGGCTTTGCACCTGGAAGAGTAGATGGCTACTTTGATAGTAAAACAGAGACCTCAGTGACAGCATTCCAAAGGGCGAATAGTTTATCTGCCTCAGGTGTGATTGATAAAAATACGGCCGAGAAGCTACTGAACAAGTTTCGTGAGCATTTACAAGATCCAAAGCAAGATGCTCAGCTACAAGTTGCTGTTCAAACAGTAAAAAAGAATATGAAGTGATGTCATAAAAAGGATTTTATGGAAATCTCGTCGAAATTACCCCCTTAGCTATATTTTTTGGGGGTAATTTTTTTTGAGGTGGGGGGCGAAGTCTCATGGATTGGTCGGTCTGGTTGCAATACGGAATGGATGTTTTACAGTCGGTTGGAGATGTTGGGTTGGTTTGGCTTCAGATGTGGGAACAGCCGTGGTGGTTGATTGCTTTTTTATTACCATTCATTCACGTTTTCTCTCTTGTGTGGCGTGAATATCGCTTATATGGAAGAACAATTGAATCTCCAATCCGTTTGTTATTGCGCACTTGCTTAATTGGGATTGGATGGGGTTTTGTAGCTTCCCTTGCTTGGACGTCATTTTCTTTTGATATTACAGCCCAGCAGATTGTATATGTATGGTGTGTATGTTTCGCTGTTTCGCTACTCCGTTTTCGTTTTGCAGGTTTTTCTTATGCGGTTGGTTTGTTGTCAGTGATAAGCTTGGTCCTCGCGGCGAATCCTGAGTTCCGCTTGGCGGCTGAATATGAATTATGGTTAGAGCCAATTCGAACTTTTGCAGTCTTAGATTGGATCATGATTGTTGCAAGTGCACAACTAATAGAGTGGGTGCTTATTCGGTTAGAAGGGAATCGAGGTATGCTTCCCGTTGAGATCAAACAGAATCATGGACAAGTGGTAAGTGGATACCTCTTAAGTCGTGTGTGGACCCTATTTTCCATGATTCAAACCTCAAGTGGTTGGTTACCATTACCGATTTCCCTTAGCTTTGCTAGTAATAATTGCACAAAATCGTTAGCACGTCAGCAGAGGTTAACGTCTACATATGTCTTGATGCTTTCTGCCTTGTTATTTGTAAGTAGTTGGATTTCCCTGCAATGGCAACCTTTTATCTGGATCGCATCCATCTTAACGCTGGTTGGTCATGAATGCATCTATTTAATTGAAAAGTATAGAGAGAAACGAAAAGAGCCTGTATTTGTATCGGATGAACGGGGAGTGAAGGTGCTAGCTGTGGTACCGGAGACCCCTGCTGCGGAGATGGGGATCCGACCTGGATATACGATTCAAAAGGTAAACGGAATTTGTGTGAATACGATGGATGATATGGAAAGTGCACTGGCGACTTCTGCCTATAGTAAGTTTGAATTACTAGATGAGCGTAATGATTTTCAGATTCTGCATACAGCGATTTATGAGGATACACCGAAGCATCTAGGTATGATTGGGGCCATACCGGCATCGGTTAAGATGGGCCAAGAGATGAGATGGTTAGACATGAAATGGAAGAGCAGATGAGTACAGGTGCGTAAGAGTTATTTATATCGTGTACGTTAGGAGAAGTGTGCTCCTAACGTTTTTTACTTCTTTCAGTATGAAATAGTATATATTAGAGAATGATTGTAAAGAGATTAAAGAACTTATGTTCGTATCTATATGAATTATGATATAATTTTTTTGTGATATCTGGAAATGGGGGTGACTACCATGCAAGAGAATGTATTCCAACTTGTGTCAGAATATAAACCGCAAGGAGATCAACCTCGCGCGATTGAACAGTTGACAGAAGGGATTCAATCTGGCAAGAAGTTTCAAACGCTATTAGGAGCGACTGGGACGGGGAAGACGTTTACGATTGCTCAGACCATAGCTCGTGTGAACAAACCAACACTGGTAATTGCCCATAATAAGACACTCGCGGCCCAGTTATGTGGAGAGCTAAAAGAGTTCTTTCCAAATAACGCTGTCGAGTATTTTGTAAGTTATTACGATTATTATCAGCCTGAAGCATATGTTCCTTCGACGGATACTTTTATCGAGAAGGATTCCTCCATTAATGATGAGATAGATAAATTACGCCACTCTGCTACGAGTGCTTTATTTGAGCGCCAAGATGTAATTATCGTGGCAAGTGTTTCCTGTATTTATGGCTTGGGGTCCCCTAAGGAATACGGAGATTTAGTGTTGTCGCTTCGTGTGGGAATGGAGCGGGAGCGCAACGAGATTTTGCGCAAACTTGTGGATATTCAATATGAGCGAAATGATATCAACTTTACACGGGGGAGTTTTCGTGTCAGAGGCGATGTGATTGAGATTTTCCCAGTTTCAAAGAGTGAACAAGCAGTCCGTGTCGAATTCTTTGGTGATGAGATTGAGCGCATTCGTGAAATTGATGTTCTTACAGGAGAAATTATAGGAGATCGTGAGCATGTAGCGATTTTTCCGGCTTCTCACTATGTAACCAGTGTTGAAGTGATGGAACGAGCGATTCAAACAATACAAGAAGAGCTGGAGATCAGGTTGGAAGAATTCCGAGCTGATAACAAACTATTAGAAGCACAAAGACTGGAACAACGTACTCGTTACGATATTGAGATGATGAGAGAGATCGGTTTCTGTTCGGGGATCGAGAACTACTCTCGCCATTTAATAGGGAATCAACCCGGTGAAGCGCCATATACATTGATCGATTTTTTTCCAGATGATTTTTTAATTGTGGTGGACGAGTCTCATGTTTCCATCCCACAAATTAATGCTATGTATAACGGTGACCAAGCACGAAAAGGTGTATTGGTGGATCACGGCTTCCGTTTACCATCTGCTAAAGATAATCGACCTTTGAAATTTGCAGAGTTTGAGCAGAAGATTCATCAATTGATTTTTGTTTCCGCTACTCCAGGCGGATATGAGCTTGAGAAAGCTCCTGAAGTAATCGAACAGATCATTCGCCCGACAGGACTCCTTGATCCTGTGATCCATATTCAACCGATTAAGGGGCAGATTGATCACTTAATTGGTGAGATTCACAAACGAATCAAACGAAATGAACGTGTGTTGGTTACGACGCTTACTAAGAAGATGTCAGAGGATTTAACAGACTATCTTAAAGAGATCGGGATTAAGGTGCGATATCTTCATTCGGATATTAAAACGATTGAACGAATGGCGATTTTACGAGACCTTCGTGTGGGGGTATTTGATGTACTGATTGGGATTAATTTATTACGGGAAGGCTTAGATTTACCAGAGGTTTCGTTAGTCGCGATTCTTGATGCAGATAAAGAGGGATTCCTTCGTGCAGAGAAGTCACTTATTCAGACGATCGGCCGAGCAGCGCGTAATTCAAATGGTGAAGTGATTATGTATGCAGACAAAATAACCCGATCGATGGATGTCGCGATCCGAGAGACTGAGCGTCGTCGTTCCATTCAGATGGCTTATAACGAAGAGCATGGCGTTACACCGACGACGATTCAGAAGAAGATTCGTGAAGTCATTGAAGCGACGAAAGTGGCAGAGAGTGAAGAGACATATGCTACCAGTAAAACGGGCAAAAAGCTATCGAAAGCGGATCGAGTGAAACTGATTGAACAGACAGAGTATGAGATGAAAAAGGCGGCAAAGGAACTGCAATTCGAAAGAGCGGCAGAATTGCGTGACTTGCTGATTGAATTAAAAGCAGAGGGAGTATAACACGCATATGGCTCAAGATTCTATCGTAATCCGTGGGGCGAAGGTGCATAACCTCAAAAATATCGATGTTACCATCCCACGTGATCAATTTGTGGTTTTAACCGGTTTAAGTGGTTCAGGAAAGTCATCGTTGGCATTTGATACGATTTATGCAGAAGGACAACGTCGCTATGTCGAGTCGTTGTCTGCTTATGCTCGTCAATTTCTCGGGCAGATGGATAAACCAGATGTCGAGGCGATTGAAGGTCTCTCGCCAGCCATCTCGATTGATCAGAAAACGACGAGCCGCAATCCCCGCTCTACAGTAGGGACTGTGACGGAGATTTACGACTATCTACGGCTTCTCTTTGCTCGTGTTGGGCATCCTCATTGTCCCGCACATGGTATTGAGATTGCATCACAAACTGTACCGATGATGGTGGATCGAATCATGGAATTGGCTGAGCGGACTCGGATTCAAATTTTGGCACCGATTGTAAAGGGGCGTAAAGGTGAGCACGTTAAACTTCTGCAAGAGATAGGACGTCAGGGGTTTGTACGGGTACGAGTGAATGGAGAGCTAATGGAGATTTCCGAGGAAATTCAACTGGAAAAAAACAAAAAGCACTCGATTGAAGTGGTTGTGGATCGGATTGTGATCAAAGAAGGCATTGAAACAAGGTTAACAGATTCTATTGAGACGGCGCTTCAATTATCAGATGGAGAAGTACTCATTGATGTGATAGATGGCGAGGAATTAATGTTTAGTCAGAATCTGGCTTGTCCGATTTGTGGATTTAGTATGGATGAGTTATCGCCTAGAATGTTTTCTTTTAACAGCCCTTTTGGTGCTTGTGCTACTTGCGATGGTCTGGGGAATCGAATGGAGATTGATCCTGATCTTATGATTCCAGATCGTTCTTTGTCCTTGCGCGAGGGGGCGATTGAACCTTGGTTTTCCTCCCCTAACTCTTATTATGAGAAGTTGTTGACAGCGGCGTGTGAGGCATTTGGGATCGATATGGATACTGGTTTTGAGAAATTGAGTAAAAAGCATCAAGACATAGTCTTGTACGGATCAAAAGAAAAATTTCGTTTTCTCTATCAAAATGATATGGGCATGTCCCGGGAAATGGATGCTCGTTTTGAAGGTGTTATTACCAATATGCAGCGCCGTTATCGAGAGACGAGTTCTGAGATGGTAAGAGAGCAGCTAGAGTCTTATATGACGACAAAGCCTTGTCCAACCTGTAAGGGTGCACGTCTTCGTCAGGAGATTCTTCATGTAACGGTTGGTGGAGAGAATATTCATTTTGTAGGCTCTTTATCGATCGCCGATGCGTGGGAGTTCTTTGATCAACTCCAATTATCTGAGAAAGATACACAGATCGCTCGTCAAGTAATGAAAGAAATCAAGGACCGTCTTGGTTTCTTGGTTAATGTGGGATTAACTTATTTAACCTTGAATCGTGCGGCGGGGACCTTATCAGGTGGAGAGGCCCAACGGATTCGACTGGCTACTCAGATCGGTTCCAGTTTAATGGGAGTCCTCTATATTCTCGATGAACCTAGTATCGGACTGCATCAACGAGACAATACTCGCTTGATTGAAACCTTAAAAAGGATGCGTGATCTAGGCAATACGCTGATTGTGGTGGAGCATGACGAAGATACGATGCTAGCCGCTGATTATATCCTTGATATTGGACCGGGTGCTGGCGTACACGGGGGTGTGGTAACCGCTGAGGGGACTCCCCAAGAAGTAATGGCGAATCCTGAGTCTTTGACAGGTGCCTATTTAAGTGGTCGCAAGTTTATCTCCTTGCCAGAAGAGCGTAGAAAGACGAGTGAGAAGTGGTTAGAGATAAAGGGAGCAAGTGAAAATAATTTGCGTAATGTTTCCGTGAAAATCCCACTCGGTGTGTTTACTGCAGTGACAGGGGTCTCTGGCTCTGGAAAAAGTACCTTAATCAATGAGATCTTGCTAAAATCGTTGTCACGCGAGTTGCATCGTTCTAGGGTTGTTCCGGGTCAGTATAAACAAATTATTGGTTTAAAGCAGTTGGATAAAGTAATTAATATCGACCAATCGCCTATCGGTCGTACCCCGCGGAGCAATCCAGCTACGTACACTGGTGTGTTCGATGACGTACGTGATGTCTTTTCGGCCACACAAGAGGCGAAAGTGCGTGGTTATCAGAAAGGACGATTTAGTTTTAATGTGAAAGGTGGACGTTGTGAAGCTTGTCGTGGGGATGGGATTATTAAAATTGAGATGCATTTCTTGCCTGATGTCTACGTTCCGTGTGAAGAATGTAAAGGGAAACGCTATAATCGCGATACGCTAGAGATCAAGTATAAAGGGAAAAATGTTTCCGACATCCTCGATATGACCATCGAAGATGCGCTTGCTTTCTTTGAGAATATCCCCCGTATCAAGCGAAAGTTACAAACGTTGTTTGATGTGGGCTTGGGTTATATGAAGCTTGGACAGCCAGCTACTACCTTATCGGGTGGGGAAGCACAGCGGGTGAAACTCGCTTCTGAGTTGTACAAACGGAGCACAGGACGAACCTTGTATATCTTAGATGAACCTACAACAGGACTTCATATTGATGATATTGCTCGCTTGCTGGTTGTGCTCCAACGACTCTGTCAAAATGGGGATTCCGTACTTGTTATTGAGCATAATCTGGATGTGATTAAAACAGCTGATTATATTATTGACCTAGGTCCAGAGGGAGGAAACGGAGGCGGAAAGATTATCGCTAAAGGGACTCCTGAGGAAGTAGTGAAGGTGAAAGGATCCTACACTGGGCAATATCTAGAGCCGATATTGAGACGAGATCGAGAGCGGATGGAGCAGGAGAAAAAAGATCGGGCTACGCGAGAAGAGACTGCGGTTACGTTATCGTGAGAGTGCTTGATTGAGTTAGTCCGGGGCATGTATCTGCCCACAGTTCAAAATTTGAACAAACATACCCCTATGATCAATCTTGATCGTAGGGGTATAGTATTAGATTCATCTACTTTTTGACTACTGCATGACCGCCGAACTCGTTACGTAGAGCGGCGACTACTTTTCCGTGGAAGGTATCATCTTCAAGCGAGCGGAAGCGCATGAACATGGATAGGGCGATGACTGGGGCATTTGCTTTGAGATCAAGGGCGGTTTCAACGGTCCATTGGCCTTCACCGGAAGCATTCATCACACCACGGATTTGATCTAGTTTCGGATCTTTGGAGAAGGCATTTTCCATAAGGTCCATTAGCCAGCCACGGATGACAGAACCATTGGCCCATACTCGTGATACTTCTTCAAAGTTATAATCAAACTGGCTTTTGTCTAGAATTTCAAAGCCTTCCGCGATGGCTTGCATCATGCCGTACTCAATTCCGTTATGTATCATCTTAAGGAAGTGCCCACTACCTACTTTTCCGGTATATAGGTACCCTTTTTCGACCGACAAATCGTGGAACATATCTTTCACATGCTCCCATGCTTCTGGAGAACCCCCAATCATGAAACAGCCACCTTCTAGAGCGCCAGAAGTACCCCCAGATGTACCGGCATCCATATAATGAATGCCTTGGGCTTGGAGCCTTTCACCTCTTGCAAGGGTGTCTTTATAGTGGGAATTTCCTCCATCGATCACGATATCACCGGGTTCTAGATGAGGAGTCACTTGATCAATCACCTGATCCACAATTTTACCTGCAGGCACCATCATCCAGACCGTGCGTGGTTTATGAAGTTTGCCTACCAGCTCTTCAATGGTAGCAGCTGGGATGGCTCCGTAGCTTGCTAACTCCTTTGCAGGCTCTGGCGATACATCGTACGCAATCACTTCATGACGATGACTTAACATATTTCGTACTAAGTTGAAACCCATCTTACCGAGACCAATCATTCCTAATTGCATAATCGTTCACCTCATAATCGACTTTAAGTATGGAAACATTTATTATTAGAGAGTAACATAAAAGTAGGAAAAAGAAGAAGCATACTTCAATATAGAATCTGCTTTTTCCTTAAAACTATACCTTATAAGCTTGTTTTGTATCAGAAAGGGTATAAGAAAGATAAAGTATTTACGAAATGGGGTATGTACTATGACTTGGATTTTCCGGCTTTTATTAAATGCCGTTGTAATCTTCCTTATCGCCCACTATGTGCCTGGTATCAGCGTTAATGGAGCAGGAACCGCATTAGCGGTGGCTATCGTTTTGGGACTGGTTAATCTCCTTATTCGTCCCATTATCTCATTCTTATCGTTACCCATTCAAGTCGTAACACTAGGCTTGTTTACCTTGTTAATAAATGTAGGAATGTTATATTTAACCGCATTTTTAGTCGATGGATTTGAGATTCAAAGCTTTATTTCTGCGATCATTGCATCGTTGATTATCAGTATGACTTCTTGGGTCATTGGACTCATACTAGATTGAATTAAAACAGGATTCCCACGTTGAGTGAGGAATCCTGTTTTTCTGTTTGTGACTAAGATTGATTCTGTTTACGACGACGTGCGACGAGGAAGAGCCCGGCACCCGCCATTAGAACAGCCGCACCCGCAACAGTAGCGATTGGATAGTTAGTAGCGGTTTTTGGCAGTGTACCACCTTGGCCGTTTGTAGTAGTTTTTTTGGCTTCTTTTTTGTCAGTGGTAGCTTTCTCTGCAGTAGCTTCTTTTTTAGCTGAAGCTTTAACAGTTGTCTTATTTTCTACTGGTTTTGTAGCTCCACCCTTTCTTGTATCGATTTTTAGTACAACGAAGTCCTCGTCGTTACCTACTTCTAAATCGTCTATGGTCCCAATAAAGCCTACAGCCACATGATAGACACCCGGTTTTACATTTTTAAATGTGAAGGTTTGAGTGAAGCCGTTTTTACTTTGTTTTTCAGATGTAAACTCTACTTTTTCTGAACCTGGTTTATATCCATCTGCGTACCAAAGACCTTTAATATGTTTTGCATTTGCAACAGAGGCGATTACTGTAAGAGTGCCATTTTTAAATGAAGCTTTTGCATGTAGCGAAGGACCTTTCGCTTCATCTTCTTTTTTATCAACTGGCTTACTTGTTCCAGGTGTTGAAGGGTTGGTATTAGGTGATGTTTCACCTGGTTTCCCATCAGTCTTCCCACCTGCTGTACTGTCAGCTTTTTCAGTTGTTTTCTCATCTGTTTTGTTACCAGTCTCGGTTGCTTTTTTGTCCTCTGGTTTCACTTCTGCTTGCTTTTCTGCTTCCGTACTTTTTGTATCTTCCGCTTTCACTTCTACTTTGACTTCCGGAGCTGTAGTTTTCTGCTCTGTAGCCGGGGTGATAGGGGCTTTTGGTTCTTCTGCTGCTACAACGCCTTGAAAAGCGGTAACAGAAAGGGCTAGTGTTGCAAGTACTGCATACGGTTTTGTCATACGTGCCATAAATAGTCATCTCCTAGAATGATGTATAAAATGAGTTCTACATATTTTATATCGAAACACTTTTCTTTTTTTGTGTCATAAAAGGAGTAAATGTAATTTGTTTCACACTTTGTTCATATTTAACTAACCAATTTATTACATGTAGGAGTTTGATTTTATAATAAAAAGGAATCCCCTGTACTAAAATGAGGGTTTCCTTTTTGCCTATTATGATAATGGGCTTCGCTACTTATTTTGAATTTCAATTAGTTCAGATTCGATAATATATCGCTTCGGTGCACTACCTAACATATTAAATGGATAGCAAGTAACTAAGGTAAGGATTGGTTTATCTTTTGTTACGATAACCTTTCGGTCTTCCTTGGATGTAACCCACATCTTCCGTACCTGATAGATAAAATGGTGATTGTTATAATCAATAATTAATCGATCTCCAACTTTTAGTTCGCCCATGCCCTTGAACTTAGTATCACGGTGACCAGATAAAACAACATGTCCAGTTTCACCTGGCTTTACTGTTTTATCGTTAGTATTGGGATCGTTATCTTCTATATAGCTCCCGACGCCTTTGGTCAATGAATCGGAGTCTGCACCATACACAACTTCAAGATTCTTTTTTAAACGGGGAACGCTTAATGTAGCGATCATATCTCCTCTATTATGTTTGAGGGCAGATGAGACCCCTTTCGCAAGAGCTGGTTGTGGGGATGTATCGTCTCCCTTTTTATCAACTTTATTCATTACAGCTTCATCATAAGGTATAGATGAAGCACTTTCACTCCACCAATTATATGCGTTCCACCCAAGAACGACCGTTCCTGCTATGATTAATAACCAAGATAGTATTCGAATGATGTCCACTCCTTCATTTCAATGGTATGTAGTTTTATGTTGATTGTCTAGTGTAGGAAAAGGCAATTTTCTTGATTCACATTTATAGAAAGAAAGCATACCCACAATAGGTATGCTTTCTTTCTACTTACCAATAACCAAGATTATTGTTGTTTTTGTTTACGACGACGTGCTACGAAGAAGAGACCTGCACCCACCATTAGAACTGCTGCACCCGCAACAGTAGCGATTGGATAGCTAGTAGCGGTTTTTGGTAGTTTACCACCTTTGGCATCTTCAACTGCTTTTTTCGTTTCTTGTTTTGTAACAGGCTTTTGAACTGGAGTAGCTTCTACAGTAGTGTCCTTATCAGAACCAGTTTTGCCTTCTTTCTTGACAACAACTCTAAGGATATTACCGGTTTCTCTCTCTTTACCGTCAACAGTACCCTCAAAAACGACAAGTACATAGTAAGTACCAGGCTTTAAATCTTTGAAGGTAAACTTACTGGAGAGACCACCGTTTTCAATCATGTCATGAACCACAATATTTTTTTCGCTAAAGTCCATGCTTCTGCTTACTAAAGCAACCCACGTACCTTTTGCTTTTTTAGCATCATTTATCTTGGAAGTTACAGTAAGAGTATTGTTTTTCACTGAGGCTTTTGAATCAACCTCTTGTGCAAAATTCTCTTTAATTTGTCCTTTGATAGGTGTTCCATTAGAAGTTCCTTCGAACTGGATTACGCCATAATCAGCACCCGCGTCAATGAGTTTTTTTGTGATTTCTGGTTTTGAGAAGTCAACTTCAAAAGAAGTTCCGCCTTGTTTGGAGATGATCTCTGTTGTACCAGCTAAAAACTTCCAAGTACCTTTTGCTTCTTTAACGCCCTTAAGTTCCGCTTTTAGTACTGATTCCGTTTGAGTTACCACGATCTCCACTTGTTTTACTTCTTTTTTATCAGCTACTTTGCCTTTCTCAGCGGCTGGAGTAGTAGTGGTCTTGCCATCAGTTGCTTTTTTATCTTCGACTTTAGCATCGGTTTTGCCGTCAGCTTTTTTGTCCTCAACCTTCGTTTCAGTTGTACCTTCCACTTTTGTATCAGCTGGTTTTTGTTCTGCAGTAGCAGGGGCAGCCGGGGTATTAGCTGGTTTGGTATCTTCAGCTGCTACGACCCCTTGGAAAGCAGTTACAGAAAGTGCTAGTGTCGCAAGTACTGCGAATGGCTTTGTCATACGTGCCATGATTCAAATCATCTCCTATGTAACCAAAATAATTAGTTCTATATTCTATATCGAAATAAACTCGATTTTTGTGTCCTAAATTGGCGTGATTTTGGTAATTTCACATTTTGTTCATATTAATATGATAGAAATATATAAGAGACCCATAGTGAAATCTGATTTTTGTTTCAAGAAAACAGGATAATATAGCAGGATTTCCCATATGTTTTGCGGTATTGGTATGAGTGAATATATATGTGAATGATGCCGGAAATGGTAGGCTATTTGGTAGAGTAATGTGAGAGAAAGGAGAGAGAGCGGGTGTATCTAGAAGAAACATGAGGCGCTCTCTATATAGAAAATGACTAAATCACAAGAATTAATTCAAACTTGTTCTAACTCGGATAGCGTCGCTTTGCTCTGGCAACAAGGGGTTCGGGGTTCTCTTTCTCACGATTTCTTTAAAAGAATAAAGAAATGGTCTTTATTCTATATTCAAGTCGATCCTCCGGTTCATGGGGAACAGATAGAGGTAGATTGGGAGAAACTTCTACACCGCTACTTTGAAGACCCAGATGTACTTTTTGTAGAGGTTTTGTATGAACAGTGGATTGTCATGCAACCAGATCGTGGTTCGGATCAGCGGGATCGTATGGTGGAGCGAAGTGAATTGATTTCTAAGGCTCGAGGGTTTCTAGAAATTGTGAGATCCGAGGTGGGCGGAGAAGCACGAATCATTGTGGGAGAAACGGTAGATTCGCCCGAAACGTTGTTTGAAGAGATGGATCGAATGAAAAGGGCAGAGAAAATGTCATATAAGATTGATCCGGATCAAGCGATTGTAACGACATGGAATACTTTTTTATATGAACTCATTCATAGTCTTCAGATACACCAACTAGACCAAGTTTGCGCTGTGATTCCTACGACTCCTTTATGGAGTGATGCGGAGATGATGAAGACGATCCAATGTTTTCTAGACGAGGATCTAAATGTGAGTGAAACGGCTCGTAAATTATATATTCACCGAAATACGCTACTCTATCGCTTAGAAAAGATTCGCGAAGAGATTGGCTATGATTTACGTGTTTTTGATGATGCGATGATGGTGAAGCTGATGCAGTTCATCTTACGTCGGAAAGCAGATGTTGCCCGTTAGGTGCTCATCTGCGTTGTTTTTTTTATGGACTTGATAGAGTAAAATAGAAGCGTACTACAAAAGCGAAAAAGGGGCTTGCGGACCAAATGGCCAAGGTAGTTCTGGAACATATTTATAAACAATCTTCAGTTGATGAACCAACGATTCAAGATTTTCATCTCGAGATTCAAGATAAGGAGTTTCTCGTGATAGTGGGGCCATCTGGCTGTGGGAAGTCGACGATTCTTCGTATGTTGGCTGGATTAGAAGAAATTTCGGATGGAACTGTATCGATCGATGGTCGCGTGATGAATCATGTAGAGCCTAAAGATCGTAATATTGCAATGGTGTTTCAATCTCATGCCCTCTATCCACATATGACGGTGTATGAAAATATAGCATTTGGTTTAAAAATGAAGAAAATAGATGAAAAAGAGATCAATCAGCGAGTGCGTAATGCGGTGAAGATGTTAGAGTTAGAATCTTATTTAGATCAGAGACCTAAGTCACTTTCAGGTGACCAGCATCAAAGGGTAGCTCTCGGCCGTGCTATGGTACGTGAACCAGAGCTGTTTTTGCTAGACGAGCCTCTCTCTAATCTAGATGAAACATTACGAGTACATATGCGAGCGGAGATTAGAAAGCTACATCAACGCTTAGGGACCACGACGATCTATGTAACACACAATCAAACAGAAGCGATGATGGGGGATCGCGTTGTGGTGATGAAGGATGGTGTTATTCAACAAATTGCTACACCCAGCGAACTATATCATCATCCGGCAAATCTATTTGTAGCTAGATTTATGGGTTCTCCAGCCATGAATGTACTAGATGGATTTGTTACAGAAGAAGATGGTCTACTCTTCTTCGTAACAGAAGGTGTGAGATGGGGAATCCCAATGGAGAAGGCAAATCGTCTGCGAGAAAAAGGATACATTGGGAGGAATGTTACTTTCGGAATCCGCCCCGAGGCGTTTTATGATGAATCAGAATCGCCAAACCGATCAAACGTGCTTGTGTCGGAGATTGAGATGGTAGAGAATACAGGTTCTGAGATGTACCTTTATCTGAAAGGTGTGGGCCAAGGTAGTATGACGGCTCGTGTAAAAGCGCGGTCTGAATATCGTTTGGGTTCTCAGTTGACACTATCAGTAAATATGGATCAGGCT
Organism: Thermoactinomyces sp. DSM 45891; assembly: GCF_900119485.1. Lineage (GTDB taxonomy): Bacteria > Bacillota > Bacilli > Thermoactinomycetales > Thermoactinomycetaceae > Baia. The sequence goes on along the minus strand of NZ_FPJZ01000002.1, from coordinate 263,170 downwards.
TATATTTTCGATATAGAAACCGAAGAGACGGTTGTATGAATCAAAATAGCAAGCGACTGATCCATGATCGGTCGCTTGCGACGCAGAAAGGGCTTATTTCGTATGTTGAAAACGGTGTCGGTCCGTAAATTGCAGCAACATTTCCAGTTAGAAATTGTTTGTGGTGAGGAGCAATTGGACCGGAATATTACAGTAAGTGACTTGTATCGTCCTGGATTGGAGCTTTCTGGCTTTTTTACTTACCATCCGATTGAACGTTTGCAGATTTTAGGGAAGACGGAGTTAACTTTTATCGAGAGTCTGTCCCCTGATGTTCGGAAACAGCGTATTGAACGTTTTTGTCACCCTTTTCTACCATGTATTTGTGTAACGAGAAATATGGAGATACCGGAAGAATTAATTCATATTGCTAAACGCCACCGAGTTCCGCTCCTGAGAACCGTGCTCGCAACGACTCGCTTCTCGAGTAAGGTAACCAACTATCTTGAAAAAGTATTAGCTCCAACCACGACGGTTCATGGGGTTTTAGTCGATATATATGGTGAGGGAGTCCTCATCATGGGAGATAGTGGGATTGGGAAAAGCGAGACAGCTCTAGAGCTAGTAAAGAGGGGCCATCGGCTTGTAGCAGATGATGCAGTGGAGATCAAACAGGCTGAGGAGAATATGCTGATCGGGAGTGCACCGGAGTTGATCAGGCATCTCCTTGAAATTCGTGGCCTCGGAATCATTAATGTCATGACACTATTTGGTGCAGGTGCTGTGCGGAATAAAAAACGTCTCTCCTTCGTGATTCAACTCGAGACATGGCAAGCCAATAGGCAGTATGATCGTCTGGGATTAGATGAGGAACGAATGAAAATTATTGATACCAATGTGCCCCTGCTGACTGTACCTGTTCGACCAGGGCGAAACTTAGCGGTGATTATCGAAGTAGCAGCAATGAATATGAGATTAAGGCAAATGGGGTATGATGCTGCCCAACAATTTGTCCAAAAGCTAGGTGAAACAATCGATGATCAAGATCCAGATGTAGATGATTATGATTGATCGAGAAACTGCTGATGAAAACCATATAATATCCAAGGATTTTCAGGTAAAATGGGTTTATGAAATATAACGTTCGTGATTCGGTAAGGAGGAATATGGATTCATGCTATCTTCATATTTGGCGGCAATCAATCCAGTTGCATTGGAACTGGGCCCTCTGAAAATTCATTGGTATGGAATTATTATGGGGACCGCTGTGCTATTAGGGTTGTTGCTTGCAGTTCGAGAAGGAAAACGCCGTGGTGTAAAAGAAGATGATCTGATTGATTTGGTATTCTGGGTCATTCCTGCAGCTATTATTGGCGCCCGATTGTATTATGTTTTATTTGAATGGAGCTATTATAAAGATCATCTAAGTGAAATCATTGCAATTTGGAATGGTGGTTTAGCGATTCACGGTGGTTTGATCGGAGCGATTGTCGTTGGATACTGGTATGTGAAACGTAAAAATATGCCATTTCTGAAGGTAGCTGATATTATCGCGCCTAGTATCATTTTAGGACAAGCGATCGGGCGATGGGGAAACTTCTTGAATCAAGAAGCTCATGGTGGAGAGGTTGGCCGGAATTTCTTAGAGAGCTTGCATCTCCCGAATTTTATCATCGATCAAATGCAGATAAATGGAACCTATTACCATCCTACCTTTTTATATGAATCCCTTTGGAATCTAGTTGGCTTCGCACTTCTACTCATGATGCGTCGCTTCAATCCGAAGCGTGGAGAGATCTTCCTTACATATTTTGCTTGGTATTCGTTGGGGCGTTTCTTTATCGAAGGGCTACGTACAGATAGTTTAACCTTTACGGGTCCAGGTTGGTTAGAAAGTATTTTAAATGGACTGTGGTCTCCGATGCAGGTGATGTTTGCCGCAGGAAGTATGGATTCTGGTAATATTCGTATTGCACAGTTTATTAGCTTGTTATTGATGCTAGGTGCTATTTTTATGATCGTATGGCGTCGCGTACGAGGCACTGCCAAGGAATCCTATCGGGACCCAGAACAAGTTCGCGAACAATTGATAGAAGGTTAAAGGGAACCCTCTCTCTACACGGGAGAGGGATTTTCTATAAGGAGCTTAGATTGTGAGAAATACAAAGAGATATCCAGTGACAGGTAGCAACTCATTATGGCAACAATACAATACAATCTCCTTCTGGAAAGTATTTCGTCAAACCGTTGTTATTTTAATAGCCCGTTATATGCCGTTTTTGAGCATCAAGAATGGACTTTACCGATTAGTTGGGATGAAAGTAGGAGATCAGACGGCGGTAGCATTTTTCGTGATGATGGATTTATTCTATCCAGAGCTGATCCATATCGGGAGGAACTCGATTATTGGCTACAATACGACTATCCTCACACATGAATATTTGATTGCTGAGTATCGTTTGGGTGAGGTACATATTGGTGATAACGTTATGATCGGTGCGAATGTAACCGTCTTGCCGGGGGTGACCATTGGCGATGGGGCTGTCGTGGGGGCGGGCACAGTGGTAACGGGCGATGTTCCACCTTACACGTTTGTTGCGGGGAATCCGATGAGGGAGATAAAGAAAGTGGATGTTCCTAAATAGAAACATCCACCCCGATCGCATCTCGTACGGATGAAAAGCCATCTCTTTCGAGGAGTTGTACAAGCCCTTGATTCACCTGCTTGACCACAGTAGGTCCTTGGTAAATCATACCTGTGTAAATTTGAACCAGACTAGCACCTGCGCGGATTTTGGCGTATGCATCTTCAGCGGTAAAGATCCCACCGACACCGATGATGGGTAACTTTCCTTGAGTGAAGCGGTAGATCTCCGCGATCCATCGGGTAGAACGACTGGTCAGTGGGCGTCCGCTTAAGCCACCGGTTTCATGGGTAGATACTTGATTCAAAAGTCCATCTCGCGATAAGGTAGTATTGGTTGCGATGATGCCGTCCATCTTTGTATGTAAAACGATCTCCATGATCTCGATTAATTGTTCCTCTGTTAAATCAGGGGCGATTTTTAGGAAAATCGGCTTTTTCACTTGATGAGATTGGATACAGTGGTCTCTTGTCTGCAAGATATGGGTTAGCAGCTTCTCAAGTGCTTTTGCCTCTTGTAGATCTCGTAAGCCTTGTGTATTAGGGGAGCTAATGTTGATGACAAAGTAATCCCCATATGAATATAGTGCTTGAAGTCCAGTGGTATAGTCCTTACTAGCTTGTTCATTAGAAGTATCTTTATTTTTTCCGAGATTGATCCCGATGGGGATGGTAGGACGAGGAAGGGTCTGAAAAGAATGAACCGCATCTTCTACTCCGTGGTTATTAAAGCCCATTCGATTAATGACAGCTTGATCTTCCGGTAAGCGGAATAAACGAGGGCGCTCGTTTCCAGATTGAGGGCGTGGGGTAAGGGTTCCTACTTCGACAAAACCAAAGCCCAAGTGAGCCAAGGCAGGATATACATTGGCGTGCTTATCAAAACCTGCGGCCAGCCCGACCGGATTCGAAAAAGAGAGCCCAGCTACTTGGGAAGATAGAGAAGGATGTTGTATTTCCCATTTTTGTTGGAGGCTCTTAGCTAGAAAAGGCACTCGTTGAAGAAGCTGTAAGGATCGAATCGTCCATTCATGTGCTACTTCAGGATCCATTCGAAATAAGACTTTTTTCATGATTGGGTACATAGCGCGTTATCCTTTCTTACGTCATACAAAAGCCTCTCGTGCATGATTGGTCACAAGAGGCTTTTATCTGATTTATACGTTGGTTACCTTCATTGTACATGATTTTGCTGGAAAAAACGCCTGCTTTTTTCTTTCAAGACGAAATTTCATCAGGAGGAGCAATATGGAAATCTATTTTGCCACAATGAACGAATCTAAGTTACACGAAGCAAGGCAAGTTCTAGAGCCGATAGGATATCAGGTTTTAGGCCTAGAAGTGAATTACATAGAGCCAGATGAAGGAACTGTTCAAGAAATTGCGATGCAAAAATTAGAGCAAGTCTTGCAAGCTCACTCCCAGTTGCCGCGAGTGATGGTAGATGATGCAGGAATCTTTTTTCAAGCATACCCCTTATTTCCAGGTGTTTTAGCGAAGCGAGTCTTTCAGAGGATCGGATACCGCGGCATTGATAAGTTATTATCGGGTGAAGATCGTAGAGCCCAATTTGAGGGAGCGATTGCGTTATATTGGCATGGTCAGAAGAAGATATTTTCCGGTATGACCAAAGGAGCGATCATAGAAGGAGTTCCTACTACCGATTCGTTTACCAATGTAGGATTTCCGTATGATCCTCTTTTTGTGCCTGAGGGCGGAAAGCAAGTGTTGGCTGATATGGATATCGAAGAACGATTATCCTTTTCATATAGACGAAAAGTACTCGATAAAATGGCCCTTTGGATGAAAGAGAATGTAAGGGACTAAGTGGATTGTTGTTACGAGAGGAGTTTAGATATAAATGATCGCGGTCTTGGATTACGGTGTAAATAAGGTGGATGGACTCTTACAAGTTTTGGATGATTTAGGACATTCATATGTGGTTGCGACAGAAGCAGCAGACGTGCGGATGGCTAAGGGAATTATTCTGACTGGTGACGGCACATTCGGCGAGGGTATGGCTGGTTTAGCTAGTTCGGGATTGGATCAAGTAGTGAAGGAAGAGTTTTTTTCAGGTAAGCCTATATTAGGGATTAATTTAGGAATGCAACTTTTTTTTACTAGTAGTGATGAAGGTGGTTACCATCAGGGTTTAAATCTATTAGCGGGTCATGTGCAGAAATTAGAAGGGGACGATGTGATTCACAAGGGATGGAATTGGCTAAAATTCAAATATCCACATCGTCTATACAAAGGCCTTGCAGAAAATAAGGTTTATTTCTCCCACACATACGTAATCGATGCGGATAATGAAGATGATGTAGTCGGTTATACAAACTATCTTAGGTTTATTCCTGCTGTGGTGTCCCGGGGAAATTTGGTAGGAATGCAATTTCATCCTGAAAAAAGTGGTACTTATGGAATACAACTTCTGGATCAATTTTTGACACAGATTTTCTATCAAGGCAATCGACAATAGAAGTAGCTTGAAATAAAGGTAGATCCAATTCCTCAATTGGATCTACTTTTATTTAACGAAGAAGCATTGTTGCGATATCTTGATAAAAAATCGTTACATTGGTAAGGCCAAAGAATCCAATGACCAAAAACAGCATCGTTATGATTTGAGAATGTTGTTTTGATAGTCCAGAAATCTCTTGTAGACCTGAGATAAGCCAGATTGCATACCATACAGTAAATAAAGAGAGGTAGCTGAGTAGAGAAGATAGCAATCCTCCAGAGAGGTCTGGAAATAATATGCCCAAGCTGGTAACCGGTGCTCCTAGAGGGCCGGCCAACCGATTCACCAAAAAGTCAGCGATAAGTGACAGTGTAGTTAAGAGGTACAAGTGAGCCGAAAAAGCATACAGTTGTTTAAAGGTTGCCTTTCCTTGATAAGCCTTAACAAGAAGAAAAAGGACAAGGGAATTTAACAAACACGTTACCCATGGAATCATGAATCCTGCGAAACCGTAAGAGAGCCCCATGAACACATTTGCTTGATCTTTTATAGCTTGAGGAAATGCCTGTCCTTGAAGCCTTTCAATATTAGCAATCGCTTCAGGGTTTGAACCGATCTTTTCTCCCATATAGTAGAAAGTCATCGATACAATGAAGCTGAGCAAGAGAAGAGAGAGAAAGAAGCGAGGTTGCTCCCGAATCAAACGAAATTCTCTGATCGGATTCGTAAATAGTCCAAAAAGGGACGGCTTCACGCGCTCGATTTGTTTTAACATTTTTCATCACCTATTTTTAATCTGGAACTGTTCTAGTTTATAATAGTGGTAATCACATAATGACTGAATGATTTCATCTAAAGGGGCTGCTTGTCCATATGAAGAATGTGAAAATCTTTACTGGTTCCTCTAATCCTACACTAGCACAAAACATTTGTACATATCTGGGGATACCGCTAGGAGAGGCTCGAATTAACCGTTTTAAGAGCGGGGAAATTTATGTGCATTATGAAGAGGGAGTTCGTAACTGTCATGTGTTCCTCATTCAGACAATGGGTGCTCCTGTTCATGAAAACCTAATGGAACTTTTGATCATGGCAGATGCTGCACATCGAGCATCCGCGAAAAGTGTGACAGCAGTTGTTCCCTATTATCCTTATGCCCGTCAAGAGAAAAAAGATGCACCGCGGGAACCGATTACTGCTAAGATGGTCGCTGATATTTTCAAAACGGTTGGGGTGGACCGCGTTGTAACAGTCGATTTACACGCCCCTGCCATCCAAGGATTTTTTGATATCCCAGTGGATCATTTGACCGCGTTAGACTATATTACGGAATACCTGAAAGAAAAAGATATCAAAAATCCAGTTGTCGTATCTCCAGATGCAGGGCGGGCGAAAATGGCTGAAAAATTAGCCACTCATTTAGATGCACCGTTCGCTATCATGTTAAAGAAACGACCTTCTCATAATTCAGCAAAGATTACCCATATCATTGGAGACGTTGGGGGATACACTCCAATTATTATTGAAGATATTATCGATACAGGCGGGACGATTGTGAGTGTAGTAGAGGGGCTGATGGAAAAGGGAGCAAATCCCGCTTACATTTGTGCCACGCACCCACTCTTTTCTGCGAATGCCTTGGAGCGCCTTAACCATCCAGGGATTCACGAAGTGGTGGTGACGGATAGTATCCCTTTTATACCAAACAGTGACAAGTATAAAACGATTCCGATTGCTCCCCTATTAGGACAGGCCATCCACATTATTATCTCAGGTGGCTCAATTAGTACCCTGTTTCGTTCGGAGTCTGGTGTGTAAATCAAGGGGAATGTGGTATACTTGCCCAAGCTACCAAACCACCAGCTTTTGTGGTTGAATGATGCTGGTTGGAGGAAAATGATGAAGAGACAAGTAGAATTTGATCATACGAGCAAAAAAGTGGTAAGCATTAACTTAGATGCTAGCTTCTTTTTTGAACGTGCTTTAAAAATGTTAGATCGTAGGCAGTATGAAAAGGCTCTAAAATATTTCCGCTTTGCTACCGAAAAAGACCCTTCGAACCCGATTAACCACTGTAATTTAGCGGGGCTTCTTTCGGAGATGGGGAAATTTCAAGAGTCTAACGATATATTGGAATGCGTAGTCCGTGAAATCGATCCAAACCTCACTGAATGTTGGTTTTATCTGGCGAATAATGCTACCAATATGGAGGAATTTGAACTGGCTGAGGAATACTTGTTAGAGTATCTTGGACGAGATCCAGAAGGTGAGTTTGCGGAGGAGGCTGAAGAGCTTCTCATGCTGATTTCCTATGAGTTAGGTCGTCCAGCCAAAGAAGTGGTTCCGCTGTTTGGGGAAGCATATGTCCAAAAACATGAATCAGCTAGGCAGCTCCTAGAAACAGGTATGTTTGTTCAAGCAACTGAGATGTTACAAGAGATCATAGAGGAACATTCTGATTTCCTACCTGCACGTAATAATCTAGCATTAGCTTATTACTATATGGGTCAGATGGACTCAGCCTTCCGTACAGTTTCAGAAGTGTTAGAGATGGAAGAAGATAACATCCATGCTCTTTGTAACTTAGCTGTTTTATGTAGCCATATCGGAAAGAATGAAGAGTACGAACAATTGATCGAGATGCTACGTAATTTGATACCGCTTCAAAAGGATCAGGCATACAAGCTAGCAACCACAATGGGAATTTTAGGTGAGCATGAAGTGGCGTATGAATTATTTATCCGGATTGCTCGCTTAGAAGATCGCCCAGATGCCGCTTTATATCATGCCGCGGCGATTGCTTCCTATCGTGTTGGCAAACTAGATCGTGCCCGTGCTTTTTGGCATAAAGCAAAGCAGTTAGCTCCAGATTCAGAGGTTCCGTCTTTCTTTATAAATGCCTTGGACGGGGAAGATCCTAGCCTACATTATGCGAGTTATCAAATGCAGCTCCCCTTTGAAGAACAGCTATTGCGTACTCCCATTACAGATACGAAGCAGTTACAGAAACAGGTAAAAGAAAGCCCCCTGATTCGGTCCAGTCTACTATGGGGCTTAGAGCACGGCGAAGAGGATACGAAGTTGCAGGTGATTTATGCACTGGGAATGATCGAAGATGCTGAATCGGAGAGGGCCCTTCGCTCTTTCTTAATGTCTCCAGATGAGCCAGATTGGTTAAAAGAGATTGCGATCTTGCAAATTAAGAAAATGAACCCAGATGCTTCCTTATCTGCGATCCTTCAAGGGAGTGTACGGTCTGATCATCCGGACGAAGATGCTGACTTATCTGGACAGGTATGGAAGATTTGCTTGCCCCATTTGAAGGAGATGGGAGAGTTAATCGTGATGGCGATGGAGGATTTTTGGAGGGCTTGGTCTGTTCAGCCAAAATCGCAGATCTTGCTTCAATCGGCTCGTAAATTAGAAGTGTGGGCAGCAGCGCTAGAGTATTGGGTTTCTAACCAATTGGATCGCCCTCTCTCCAAAACACATGTTGCTCAAAAATACGGAATCTCTCCTTCATCTATCACCAAGGCGATAAAGGAGTTTGACAAATACCCAATTAACTAAATGGAGGTTTTTTTCATGAAACAACTTCAAACAAACACATTCCCTGAGTTCATTACTAACGGCCGAAAAGTAGTTGAATTTAGTGCAGACTGGTGCATTGATTGTGTTCGGATTGCACCCGATCTTCCGGAGCTTGAGAGTACATTTTCTTCCACGTTTGAATTTGCCATGATCGATGTGGATGAGTCGCAAGAGGTTGCACAGCAGTTTCAGGTAAAAGGAATTCCTACCTTTATTGTCTTTGAAAATGGAAAAGAAGTAGGGCGTCTCCCATCTCGCAATGCTAAGACAAAAGAGCAAGTTACCACCTTCTTAAGGGAGTTGGAATAACTAGATCTATCTCTGATCCAAAGTTCGATGCAGATGCTTTCTCTGCATCTTTTTTGTATACTTAACAACAAAGGGGGATATGACCATGCCAAGCAATGAGTTACATTTAGTTGTCATCACAGGTATGTCCGGTGCTGGGAAGACGGTTGCGGTACAGAGTCTTGAAGATCTAGGCTATTTTTGTATCGATAACCTCCCCCCTATCTTGTTATCCAAGTTTGCTGAACTCTTAGAGCAGACCAATGGAAGACTCCAGAAGGTTGCACTGGTGATTGACTTACGAGGACGTGAATTTTTTAGCGCTTTAGTTGAATCATTGGAGGCACTAAAGGAATCAAAAGGTGTAAACTACCAAATCTTATTTCTCGAAGCAAACGACGAAACGCTCGTTCGTCGATATAAATTAACACGTCGAACCCATCCGCTCTCCCCAGATGGTACGGTTTTAGATGGGATCCTTCAAGAGCGAGAGTTACTGTGTGACCTGAGAGGTCGATCACATCAAATCATTGATACGAGTAACTTGAAGCCTACTGAATTAAAGGAAAAAATCGTTCATACGTATTCGGAGCAACATAACTCTGGGTTAAATCTTAGCTTTATGTCATTTGGTTTTAAGCACGGGATTCCTCTTGATGCGGATCTTGTATTCGATGTTCGTTTTGTCCCAAATCCGTATTACGTTGAGTCCATGCGTCCTTTGACCGGAAAACAAAAAGAAGTAGCCGACTATGTGATGAAATGGGAAGAAACCAATCGCTTCTTGAACCAACTTAAAGAGATGTTGACCTTTTTACTTCCTAAGTATGAAAAAGAAGGAAAGAGACAGCTCGTTGTCGGGATTGGGTGTACAGGTGGTCAGCATCGCTCTGTAGCAATGGCTGAGGCTCTTTATGAGGATTTTAAAGAGAATGAACGTTGCCAAGTGCTCCATCGTGATATAGAGAAAGGCGGCTTCTAAATTGTCATCCAAAAGACCGAAAGTCGTGTGCATGGGTGGTGGGACGGGGCTCTCGGTCATATTGCGAGGTCTAAAGAAATTCCCTGTTGATATTACCGCTATCGTAACAGTAGCTGATGATGGAGGAAGCTCAGGTCGCCTACGCACGGATCTTCAAATGCCTCCCCCTGGTGATATTCGAAATGTATTAATCTCTCTTGCTGATACAGAACCTTTATTAGAAAGTGTATTTCAGTATCGTTTTCAAACAGGAGACGGACTGGCGGGACATACATTGGGAAACTTGATGCTCGCTGCGATGAAGGAGATAACGGGAGATTTTACGACGGCAGTAAAAGAGCTAAGTAGAGTCTTTTCTGTCCGAGGTAGGGTTCTTCCGGCAAGTGATCAAGATGTTACACTATGTGCTGAGATGACAGATGGAACCGTTATAAAAGGGGAATCACAGATTCCAAACATAGATAAAATCATTCGGCGAGTCTATCTCGAACCTTCCTCTCCCCTTCCTTTGGATGAAGCGATTGAAGCAATCTTAGAAGCGGATGGTGTGGTAATAGGGCCAGGTAGTCTTTATACAAGTATACTTCCAAATCTACTGGTAAAAGATATGGCGACGACTATTCGAAAATCCTCAGCGCTCAAAATTTATATCTGTAATATCATGACACAGTTAGGGGAAACAGATGGCTTTCATGCTAGTGATCATATCCGTGCCATCTATGACCATGTGGGTGAATCATTTTTTGATGTAGCTATTTTGAATAATGAGGTTCCTCCAACTGTGATTCAACAACAATATGCTAATCAAAATCAAACCATGGTTTTGCCTGATTTGGAGTTAGTTCATCAGTTAGGCTGTCAACCATTGGCTGATAATTTATTGTTATACCGCTCTGTTTTGCGACACGATGCAGAGCGTATTAGCCGCCACATCCTGCGCCTGATCCAAGAGCGCATGGCGTGATAAGAGCTAATAGGAAGGAATAATGATGTCATTTACCTCTGAAACCAAAAAAGAACTGACACAGGTGGAGTCTCAGATCTGTTGTAAACGCGCAGAATTATCAGCGTTAGTCCGAATGAATGGCACGATTCATCTGAGGCCTAGGCATTTGGTGATGGATATGGTCACAGAAAACCCTTCGACTGCACGTTACATGTTTACCTTAGTCAAAAGTATTTATCATCTTCAGCCGGAAGTGTTGGTTCAGCGAAAAGTCCGTTTGAAGAAGAATAATGTTTACTTAGTTCGTGTAACGCAGCGTGCTCAAGAAATTCTAGCAGACTTACAGATTTTGAAACCGAATACATGGGAGAGAATTGAAGGGATTTCACCGGCTCTCTTTGTAGATCCATGTTGCAAACGTGCTTATCTTCGAGGCGCATTTCTAGCATGTGGTTCAGTGAATAGTCCGGATAGTGCATCCTACCATTTAGAGGTTATTTCTACCTATTACCAACATAGCTTAGCTTTATGTGAACTAATGAATGAGTTTCAATTACATGCGAAATTAATTGAGCGGAAAAAGGGTTATGTTGTGTATATTAAAGAGGGAGACAAGATTGGTGAGTTTTTAAATGTCATCGGAGCCCACCCATCCCTTCTACACTTTGAGAATATCCGAATTTTAAAGGACATGCGAAATTCAGTTAACCGGCTCGTAAATTGTGAAACCGCTAACTTAAATAAAACGATCTTAGCGGCAATGAGACAGAAGGAAAATATAGAGCTGATTGAACGAGAGATGGGACTTGACCAACTGCCTGATCGTCTTCGAGAGATCGCAGAGGCTCGTCTCCAATATCCCGAAGTAAACCTTACGGAACTAGGACAACTTCTACCCAAGCCAGTAAGTAAATCAGCTGTAAATCATCGCCTTCGCAAACTGGATGAGATCGCCCAGCAATTAAAAGAAGATTAGAGGATAATCGGAGGAAAGATAAAATGGCTGTTGAAAAAAAAGTGATGGTTCAACTTGAAACAGGATTACACGCTCGCCCTGCGGCTTACTTTGTTCAAGAAGCAAATAAGTATGCTTCCCAAGTATTTATAGAAAAAGAAGGTCGAAAGGTAAACGCTAAAAGCATTATGGGTGTAATGAGCTTAGCTGTTGCGAAAGGTACAGAGATTGTAATTAGTGCCGAAGGAACCGATGAAGAAAAAGCAGTGGAGGCGCTCGCGGCAATTGTGATGAAAACAGAATAGATTGGATAAAAAAGAAGAACCCAAGCACTGTTATGTACTAGGGTTCTTTTTTGGGCTTACGTTTGATTGGTTGAAGTAATTACTTTATCGATCAATCCGTAATCTAGAGCTTCTTGCGCTGACATAAAGTTGTCGCGATCGGTGTCTCTCTCAATCTTTTTAAGAGACTGACCTGTAAACTCAGCAAGTTTATGATTCAGTTGGTCACGCATTTTGAGGATTCGGCGTGCCCTGATTTCGATATCACTTGCTTGACCTTGTGCGCCACCAAGTGGTTGGTGAATCATCACTTCACTATTTGGCAGAGCATATCGCTTTCCCTTTGCCCCAGCAGAAAGCAAGAAAGCCCCCATTGATGCCGCCATACCGATACAGATCGTAGATACATCAGGTTTTACAAATTGCATCGTATCATAGATTGCCATCCCTGCTGTAATCGAGCCACCGGGTGAATTGATATATAAGTGAATATCTTTGTCCGGATCGTCCGCTTGCAAGAAAAGTAATTGTGCTACGATCGCGTTAGCTACTTGGTCATCCACTTGACTTCCTAGCAGAATAATACGGTCTTTTAGCAAGCGAGAATATATGTCGTAAGAGCGCTCTCCACGAGATGTCTGTTCCACAACAATTGGTACTAAATTCATCCGAAGCAACTCCTTATGTAAAGAAAATATTGGATTTCAATACCTATATCATAACCTAAAGGTCAAAAAAGGTCAAATAAAATCAATAAAAAAGTACAATACTAATTCTGGTAGTGTTTTTTCCAGGTTGTAACGGATAGGTTGCGGGCAGATGCACTCATAACTAGCTGTACTTTGTATTCATTCTCTTGTCATACTAAGGTTGAAGAAAGGATGAACTTGCTTATGACTTTTAGTGAACGACTAAAAAATGAACGTGAGAAAAAAGGCTGGTCACAACATGATCTAGCAGAAAAAATCCACGTAAGTCGCCAATCGATCTCGAAATGGGAAACGGGAAAGAACTATCCAAGTATAGAAATCATCATCCATTTAAGTGATTTGTTTGGTATTACCGTTGATGAATTGTTGAGGAGTGACGAAGAGTTGCAAAAGAAAGTGATACGAGATAGTAAGCAGTTAGCATATCCAAAGTGGAAAGGATTTTTTGACAATTTGTTTATAGTAGGCTTACTTTTATTAGTGACGAAATTGATTATAATGGCTTTAAATCGGTTTGCAGGTACAGATATCACCATCCTGAAGGAAATACCATACCTTTCTAATTTCTTGCCGTTAGTTCTTATGGTAGTAGGTGGGGTAGGATCTGACCAATTGAAAAAGAAATATGTGGAGTAATCGTTAAAATCATATTGGTGGTGGGTCTGATCTTATGAAAAAATGGATGATTCGGGTTGCTCTTACTCTTGCTATTTTAGTTATAGTTGCGTATGGACTATTTCAACTGTCTAAATCTAGAACCTATCAATTCATTGGAGAGCTAACCGACAGGGTTGATACCAATGAAAAAGTGGTAGCCCTAACCTTAGACGATGGACCAACCGAAAAAACGGACGAAGTACTAAGAGTCCTCAAAGAGGCGGATGTGAAAGCTACTTTTTTTGTGACAGGAGCAGAGTTACAACAGCGCCCAGAAGAAGGGAATAGGATTGTTCAAGCGGGTCATGAATTAGGAAATCATTCATATGCACACACTCGGATGGTATTAAAATCGCCTAACTTTATTAAGAATGAAATAGAGAAGACGGATCAACTCATTCGAGATGCAGGTTACAGAGGGGAGATCCTATTTAGGCCACCCAATGGAAAGAAACTACTATTGTTACCGTATTACCTAAACCAGCATAACCGAAAAACGATTATGTGGGATATTGAACCAGATTCATATACAGACATCGGCTCAAATTCAGATAAAATTGTGCAACATGTAAAAGAGAATGTAAAGCCGGGATCGATTATCCTCCTGCACGTTATGTACAAGAATAGAGAGGAATCACTGAAATCGATAAAGGGAATCGTAGAGTCTTTGCGGAGTCAAGGCTATACATTTAAGACGGTCTCCGAACTACTAGCCGAGAAAAAGTAATGTGAATCATACCATAAAAGAACTACCTAGTTAATTTCAACTGCAATCACTTAACTAGGTAGTTCTTTTAGTTTTGAGTAGGAACATCCTTCTTCCTAATCAATACTGAGGTTTTTCACGGAACCATAGTGTGGCAATCCATTTTTCGCCCTCGCCTACTGGTTGCCCTGCATGCATCGATCGTTCATTTGGAACATTGGTTCCTCTAATGCAATTTTCAAAGAATAGAATATTGCCCTCGCGAGGAGTAAATTTGAGATCTAGATAGTCAAAAGTAGTCTCTCCACCCACTTGAACATCATTTAGATAGAGGATTGCTGTAAACATCCGTTGTCCACCTGAGTCTACTTGGATCTTTCCATGTTCCCTATGAACATTATAAGTATCATGATGAAAAATGAACTGCCCTCCCGGTTGGTATGTTGCTACTTGTAACGGCTCCGCATGATTGAGTTGCTTATCTACAAGAACCGCAGCTCGTGTGCATACGTTAGAGAATATTAGGTCATAGTGATGATTGATCCAGGTATAATCTGATGTCCGTTCTGGTCCGTGCCCGTAAGATTGAGCAGGAATAATATGTTGCTTTGCGATCTCAATAATATATTTACATTCCTCTGGGGTTATCACTTGCTCATAAAGGGACACCAAAGGATCGTCATATAAAATGGTCGGATTTGTAGTCAATCCTGTCAATTAATACCGCCTCCACTTATGATTTTATCTATTACGATAATAAGTATTATTCGTTTAATACTTATTATGCGTTCGTAGTTTAAAATATAATGGAAAGGAGTATGTCATGTTGACTAGGATGATATATTTTACATACCTGTTTGGATTCGAACCCTGATAGCTAGCTTGGTGGAGACCAAGCTAGCACCAATGGAAGATCGTAATCAATGCACCTTGCTAATTCTCTAGACTTGTAGGATCTTTCTCTTGTGAACCTTCTGGGTGGTCATTTCCTAGGCTCGGCTTTCCTTCGCTCTCATTCTCTGAATCTGGTTCTTTTATATCTGGTATACTTGGACCAGGATTAGGATTAGGATTAGGTTGACTTTTATCTGGTTGACTTTGATTCTTGTTGGGTGAGGGCTCTTTTAATTTTTGAAGAGTTAACTCTTTCTCTACGACTACTGGGAGAACAGATGTATCTTTTGACTTGGCAATAATCCTATAGGTAAACTTCTGATTTGGAATCTTTGGATCCACAGGGGCAAACGTATCCTTTAGTGAATCCACAGCACCTTCTGTGATGAGTAAATATTGACCTTTTGAATCCATTCTTTCGACTCTATAAATGACTTTGGAGTCACGGGAGCCTCCGATAATGTTAATCTTGATATCTCTACTTGATCCTTCTGTTGAGATCGTAACGTCAAAATTTTGTAACTGTACGGGTGGAGTGGGTTCCGGGACATCTGCCGGTTTTTCAAAGCGATGTGTATCACTGCTTTTCACTACTTTCGCCATAATTTTGCCCCACATTTCAGCCACTGCGTCACTGGTCACTTTTGTATTACCTTGCCTCCCATTTTTCTCTTCATTAAAGATGACAGCAGACGCTACGTAATCGGGTGTAAAACCTATAAACCAACCCGCTCGCTTATTGGGAGTTGTTCCTGTTTTACCCCCTACTTCAAATCCTGGTATCTGCGCACCCTTATCATCTCCTTTAGGATTTTCTACCGCCCCTTTCAACATCCGGGTCATATAGTATGAAGTCCTAGGGGAGAGAACTTGTTTAGCGCTATTTTGTTTTTGTTCAATCTCATGATTAGGCAAGGGTTCTATTTTATTTTGTTTGTTATCCTGTACTTCTAAAACAGTATATACATTAGTAAATTTACCGTTATTAGGAAATACAGAGTAAGCTTGTGCCATCTGTATAGGGGAAAAACCTTTAATTAAATCACCTGTGGCAATGGCAGACGGTGATTTTGAATCTTTCTTTTCTAGTGCCAGCTGGAATGTATCTTGTAAGAATGGTACTCCCCGGCTTAATGTAACTTCTTTTTCGAAAAGCTGAGTAGTTGCATACCCAGACGAATTAGATACTACTTGGGCAAGTGGGACGGTCCCAACTGGAGAATATTCATTTTTATCTTTATGGAACTCTAGATAGGGACTATAAACAGCAAGCGGCATAATCGAAGAACCGGGCTGTTGTTTTGTCACTCCCCAGTTTAGACCTCCAGGTATGTAATCCTTCCCACTGGATAGGGCGAGAATGAGTCCTTTTTTTCGATCCAGCACCGCAAAACTACTATTTAAATCTGCCTTAGCCTCAAAGAGCTTCTTTGTCTCATTTTCTATCATTTTATTTATTTCTGGATCAATCGCAATTTTAATCACATATGCTTTTGTACGTAGGTCTTCTTTTGTGATTCCATATCGCTCTTTTAACTCAGTCCGTACTAAGTCAATATACGCTGCATGGTTCTTCTGTTTAAACTCATTTAAGAATGGATTTTGCTCATCTGTAGCGGTTTGAAGTGGTTTTGTAGTAGCGACTGCAGCATCTTTCTTAGAGATGACTGCAGGTGTGTCTTCGTTGCTGATCATCTTCTTCTTTAGAATCCAATCACGGCGTTCCCTAGCATTTGTCTTCTGTTCTTCGCTTCCTTTGGGATTAAGCCGAGTAGGGTTGTTAGGAATGGCCACAAGCAAAGCAACCTCTTCATCTGTTAAGGCAGTCTTGGTTAAATCTTTCCCAAAGTAGAACTTCGAAGCAGCTTGGACCCCTTGGATGGTCGGACCAAAGTCAATATAGTTTAAATATGCTTCTAATACTCCTTCATGCTTATGTGTATCAATCAACTTTTGAGCGGATACGATTTCGTTAACCTTTCGTTGTAAGGTTTTTTGTTTTGAGTCCAGTACCATGTTCCGAGCAACTTGCATGGGAATGGTTCCTCCACCCCCCGAACGGCCTTGCAAGTTATCGAACACAGCTCTGGTAAGGCCCAAAAAATCAACCCCATCATGCTTCCAAAAGCGTTGATCTTCCACTTTAACTAAGGTAGCAGGTAGCTTGGGATTCACCTTCATAAGCTCAGCCAGTTTGACAGGCTCAATCTTTTGTGCCCCGATCTTCGTTACGATGTTACCATTTTGATCCACTAGAGTAGAAGGAGAGTCTGGTTTTTGAAGTTCCGCGTTTGCATTATCAGGTACTTTAGATATAAGGTACATTACATAAATCAAACCAAATAAAACAGGAAGACCTATTGCAGCTATTAATGTCTTCCAATTCACATACTTCTTCCATTTTTGCTTACCATGACTTCCATCTTTATGTTGTTTGGAGCGAGGAGGAAGAGTATCTTGTGTCTCCAACTTTCTTGTTTGTACTTGCATGGCACTGGCTAAAAGTTTTGGTTTCTTCAAATGATTCAGCTCCTTAACCCAACATCTAGTGCCAAGAAATAATAGAGTTTTCGTTTTCCATTTAAGCGAAGAAAAATGTAAGATTTAATGGAATATTTTAAAGTAAGGAGATAAAGATCAGATAAAGATGAAATCGATTTAGGATAAAGATTCTGGAGATGATTCGTTTCACTCTTTCTAGACAGCAAAACACGCTTTCAAATGTGGAGTTTCGTATCCACATTTGAAAGCGTGTTTTGCCCTAGTAAAATCTCAGAGTAATTTTCGGTTTATACATAAAATATGCTGTATATTTTTAAAGGCTATTAAGTTCATGACTATACATTTAAGGCAATATGTTCATATAGTAAATCAACCTTAATTTTAAGCGGTGGGATTATGTCTAAAAAATCCTATTGGGAGCATATAGTTACTAAATTATGAGATGTGTTTTTAGTTTGAAAAAACACGTCTTAGGACGAAATGGTGATTAGAAGTGATAAATAAGAAGTATAGACGCTATAGACCATTCATGTCCTATGTAAGGACTTTTTATGCTATTTCAGATGGAGAAAAAAGGATATATACCTATAATGATGGTGTGGAAGGGTATAGACGTTCTCTCCTTCTCAATCCTAATAACATGACATACATTAATTTATTTATCAATGGTATTTTGCAACCCGAATCACATTTTCGGATTAAAAAGGGAAAGTTATTGTTAAATGTAGACCCTATCCCAGATGCTGGTGTACCAATTATTGTTCAGTTTATCCAAATCCGCCCATCTTCTAGAAGAATGTCTAAAAAACGCTTAGCAAAACAGCCTCAGAGCCTAATCAAACCTCATGTAAGAGGTAAATCTACTGCTCCCATTGCGAGTAACGAGGAAGCAACAACCACAATTCGTCCTGATATCAGGAAGTTGTATGCTATACTCTCGGGTGAAATGATAGGTAGTTTGAATACAATAATCCCTGCAACTAGTTTTATTGAAGAAGGGATTATTGTAGCGAAACTGCCCCCTATACCTTCAAATGGTTATGTAAACGTAAGTATAAACGGCATCCTACAAGCAGATAACTTATATTCACTTTCAGAAGACCGATTTACTTTGCATTCTACGGAAATATATGGAGGAATGCCTATCACTCTAGAATTCATTGAGTTTTCAAATATGACAACAATCAAGATCCAGCCAACCATTTCGCCACCAGATATTATCATTTTCACTTAGAGAGAAGTACTTGAGCTGGTGATAGGGGTATTACTTATTTTAGTAATGCAGATTCAAGCTAATACTACTGTATTCATTTCTCTCTTCATTTTAGTAACTATTAGCCGTGCTCAATTTCGAGCTATTTACATTTAATAAGATTGAAGCTATTTCAAAAAATAATTATAGAATGAAGAGATATGTAAATATTTACGAAATATGTCTTTTAAAATAGCTTCTGAATCTATTTTAAGGAGAGTGTTATTTTTGCCTATTGTTAAACCATTTATAGGTGGAAGACGTTTTACATCCACTATTGGTGTTGGTACAGGTACGGGTGCTACATTTGCGATTGCTGCTACTGATTTTATTGATGACGCTGGAGTTGCTGCTACAGCCTTTCCAAGCTCGTTTGCATTTTATGAACTTTATATTAATGGTGTACTTCAGACCGCTGATGTTTCAAGTATAACGACAACCACAATTACAATTCCAGGTGGAGATGCACTTGACGATGCTACTCCACTTATCGTTGAATTTATCGTGAACTAATTAAAGATATGTAAGTTGAACAAGCCGACTTCTTCACATACAAGAAGTCGGCTTGTTCAACTTACATCTTCAAAATTGAGGTATTTTTGAAACACTACTCTGTATTTCTTTTCGACTACCAACAGGAAACTAGACGATTTTTAAGGTGTATGCAGTTCGTTTGCAATCCATATTTCTTCACAAGAAAAAACACCCCCAAGAATGATAACACCAAGCGTGCCAACATGTTGAGGGTATTCTATTTTACGTTTTACGCGCCTAATAGGATTCGAACCTATGCACTTGGTTCCGGAGACCAACGCTCTATCCCCTGAGCTATAGGCGCACATGAAATCAAATGAAATTATATCATATCTATCTATTGAGAAACAAGGATATTTTCACTTGATCTACAGGAGATAGCCTTATTGTTAACTTTTGTTACATACGAGTAAGTCCCGTTTATGATAAGATGATGATAATGAAGGTAGTTCTGTATTATCTAAAGTCTGAATGATTCCCATTGCTATGTGACTGAATACAATATATCACGAATTCATTTGTGGCTCGGAGGTGGAGAATTGGCTCTTGAACTTGGGTTTCACTTACAACAAGAACAGCGTTTACAATTGACGATGACCCCTGAACTGCGTCAATCCATTCAACTCCTTCAATACTCAGCTTCTGAATTAGCATTGTATATTCATGAGCAAATACAGGAAAACCCGCTTATTTCTTTGAAAGAAAAACCAAAGAATGACGAATCGGTGGGCTTTTTTGGAGTTCGTTACACGTCTAAAAGGCAACGTTACGATCATCATAATCAGGAACTGTATGAGGTCGAAGCGTGTCCATCTCTCATACAAGAACTAGAGGAGCAGATACGATTGCTTCCTTTAAACGCTAAGGAACGAGATGCTTGTTTATTTCTGATTCATTCACTTGATGAACGTGGAATGATCGATTCCCTTTCCATAGAAGAATGTAAGCGCTTACAAAATTCTGAAATACTTATTTCCCGTGCGCTACATACGATCCAGTCTTTAGATCCAGCGGGAATCGGTGCCAGAAGTGTATCTGAGTGTCTAGAACTTCAACTTCGGAGAATGAAGGCGACGGAACTTGCTTGTCAATTGGTTTATCATTTAGCCGAACTAGCCGAGAAGCGGTATAAGGAGCTCTCGATACGATATCAATGTACAGTGGATGATATCGTATCGGCAGTAAACGAAATACAAAAGTGTAATCCTAGACCTGTAGCCCATTATGGAACGGAATCCCCTCGATACATTGAGCCCGATATTCGTATTCATTGGGCACAAGAGGATTATACGGTTCAACTAAATGAGAGATTGATTCCCCAGATCGAGATTCACTCTGGATATGATGAATGTACCTATCGTTTACTTGATGACTCATCAAAGGAGTATGTGCGGGGTGCCATTCAACGTGCGATCTGGTTAAGCAAAGCGATTGAACAGCGCCGAAAAACGATTTTATCTGTTACACAAACGGTAATTGAGTATCAAAGGGCTTTTTTTGAGCAAGGGGAATTCTATCTTCGCCCTCTTAACTTACGCGAAGTAGCAGAGGAAATTGGGGTGCATGAATCAACAGTAAGTCGCGTCACTCAAAACAAATTCATCGAAACAAACCGAGGTGTCTTCCCATTTCGTTATTTCTTCCCGAACGGCATTATAAATCAACATGGGATTGAGATGACAACAACCAAAGTGAAGAATCAAATAGCCGAACTAATCACAGACGAAGATCCAGCCCAACCTTTATCTGATCAACTTATTTCCAATCTACTTGGACAAACTGGCATTTCTATCTCTCGCAGAACGGTTGCCAAATACCGAGAAGAGCTAGGGATCCCCTCATCCACCAAGAGGCGTAGGGGATAAGAAAAAAACGAGAAATTAGGTTCAGAGGGAAGAGAGAATTTGTTCGATATTTCGAGTAGATATCGAATAAATTCTCCAGTCCTTTATCTTCTCATAGCTGAATCCATTCACATCCCTATCCCACCTTGAGAGCGCTTTCGCAAAATAAAATAAAAAAACCCTTTGCATTCAACAGACATTCCGCTAAAATAAAGGAGGAAAGATTGGATTTATTTTTTTTGCTCTATGTGGGACTTATTTTGTATAACAGGGACATAATAAGTCCCTTGGAGGAAAAAATATGCGAACCCTTTTAACTCTTCAAAGTCAGTTATGTCCCGATTTACTTTCTGTCATGCATAAGAGATATACGGTTCTCAGACGAATCTATTATCTTCAGCCGGTTGGAAGGCGTTCTCTTACCGCATCTCTTCAGATGACCGAACGAATTCTTCGCTCAGAGGTTGATTTTTTGCGTGAGCAAGGGTTGGTAAATATCGCTCAAGCAGGGATGACCTTAACAGAGCAAGGGTTGGAGGTTCTGCAGAAACTTCAACCCTTTATAGAAGAGTATTTGGGTTATTCACAGCTTTCGGAGGAACTAAAGGAACGACTCAACATCCAAGAAGTTTGGATTGTTCCAGGGGATTCAGAGCATGATGAGTGGGCGAAGAAAGAATTGGCACGAGCTGGTGCTCAATTGATTAAATCCTGGGTCCGGGAGGATCAGGTGGTAGCAGTAGCAGGTGGATCCACTATGCAGGCTGTTGCTGAATCGATGAGCCCTACTCCAACCTTCAAACGGACTATTTTTGTACCGGCACGTGGGGGAGTAGGAGATGCGGTGGAACACGAAGCGAACTACATTGCCTCTCGCATGGCGAAGAACTCAGGTGGCCGCTATCGAATGTTACACGTTCCAGACCAGATTAGTGAAGAGGCATATCAGTTACTAACACAAGAAACACAGATTTCTGATGTGCTTCACATGATTCAAGAGGCCAGCGTGTTGGTTTATAGTATTGGGGATGCAAAGACGATGGCAGGTCGGAGGAAATATGGCCGGGAGTTTATGCAGCTACTTGAAGAGAAACAAGCGGTGGGAGAGAGCTTCGGATATTATTTCGACCGAAACGGTACGATTGTCCATCGTACTAAGACAGCAGGATTACGTCTTCGTGACCTTCCGAAAGTGGGGCACAAGATTGCTGTAGCAGGTGGAGCTAGTAAAGCGGAAGCGATCGCAGCGATTTGTTCAGTATTTCCACAAGATACACTGGTTACAGATGAAGCTGCGGCGCGCAAAATTTTATCTCAAAATTACCCGCTATGAAAATAAATAAGACAAAACTTACCGGGTCATACTACACAAGA
This sequence comes from Thermoactinomyces sp. DSM 45891, assembly GCF_900119485.1. Lineage (GTDB taxonomy): Bacteria > Bacillota > Bacilli > Thermoactinomycetales > Thermoactinomycetaceae > Baia. The sequence continues at coordinate 240,567 of NZ_FPJZ01000002.1, read as the reverse complement.
GGAAACATAGGAGGAAACTCGAATGGCAAAAACAAAAATTGGTATTAACGGCTTTGGACGTATTGGACGTAACGTATTCCGTGCGATGTTAGATCATCCTGAATTAGAAGTGGTAGCCGTAAACGATTTAACTGATTCGAAAACACTTGCACACCTTTTAAAGTACGATTCGGTTCATGGAAAATTAGATGCAAAAGTAGAAGCAAATGAAGGTAGTATCGTTGTGAACGGCCGCGAAATCAAAGTATTAGCGGAACGTGATCCGGCTCAGTTAAAATGGGCGGACTATGGTGTGGATATCGTGGTAGAGTCGACAGGCCGCTTTACCAAACGTGAAGATGCAGCGAAACATATGGTAGGTGGAGCGAAGAAAGTAATCATTTCTGCTCCAGCAAATAACGAAGATATCACCGTTGTGATGGGTGTTAACCATGAAAGTTATGATCCAGCAAAACACGATGTAATTTCTAACGCTTCTTGTACGACAAACTGTTTAGCGCCATTTGCAAAAGTGCTACATGATAAATTTGGTATTCGTCGTGGTTTGATGACAACGGTTCATTCCTACACGAACGACCAACAAATTCTTGATTTACCGCATAAAGACTTACGTCGTGCCCGTGCAGCCGCTGAAAACATTATCCCTACTTCTACTGGTGCGGCTAAGGCTGTTTCTTTGGTACTTCCAGAGCTTGCTGGAAAACTGAACGGTTTCTCCATGCGTGTCCCAACACCAAACGTATCCGTTGTAGATTTAGTAGCAGAGCTAGATAAATCCGTAACCATTGAAGAAGTAAATGAAGTGTTGAAAAATGCAGCAGATCATGAGCTAAGTGGAATCCTAGCTTTCTCGGACGAGCCTCTCGTATCTTCTGACTATAATGGTAACCCTCATTCCTCGATCGTGGATGGTCTTTCTACTATGGTGTTAGAAGGAAACATGGTGAAAGTCGTTTCTTGGTATGACAATGAGTGGGGCTACTCTAGCCGCGTTGTTGACTTGGCTGTATATATTGCCAAACGTGGGATCTAAGAATTAGAATGAATGAGTAGGGAATTTGGAAAGAGGAGAATCGTTCTCCTCTTTCTTCTTAATAAGGAGGGGCATCCTTGAACAAAAAATCCATCAAAGATGTTGATGTTCATGGAAAGCGAGTGTTTTGTCGGGTAGACTTTAATGTTCCGATGGAGCAAGGAAAGATTACAGACGATACGCGGATTCGAGCAGCACTACCTACGATTCAGTACCTGATGGATCAAGGGGCTAAGTTGATTCTAGCAAGCCACTTAGGACGACCAAAGGGAAAAATAGTAGAAGAGATGCGTTTAACGGCTGTGGCAGAGCGTTTAAGCCAACTATTAGGTAAAGAAGTGACGAAGACAAATGAAGTGATTGGTCCAGAAGTCACAGAAAAAGTAGCAGGGTTACATAATGGTGACGTTCTCCTCTTGGAAAACGTTCGTTTTGATGCGCGCGAAGAAAAAAATGATGCTGAACTATCTCGTCAATTTGCCGCTCTAGCGGATTTATTTGTAAATGATGCATTTGGCACTTCTCATCGTGCTCACGCTTCTACAGCGGGAATTGCTGATTATATTCCAGCAGTGGCAGGGTTCTTATTACAAAAAGAGCTAGAGATATTAGGTAGTGCTCTTCAGACTCCCAAACGGCCCTTTACCGCGATCGTGGGTGGAGCCAAGGTTAAAGATAAAATTGGTGTCATTGAAAATTTATTGACCAAAGTGGATAACTTAATTATTGGTGGAGGACTTGCTTATACCTTCATCAAAGCAAAAGGTCTGGAAATAGGAAAATCTCTTTTAGAGGAAGATAAGATTGAATTAGCTGCTTCGTATCTACGACAAGCTGAGGAGGCAGGAGTCCGCATCTATCTACCTGTCGATGTTGTGGTAGTCGATGAATTTTCCCCGCATCCGCCGATTGTAAAAGTAGTGGATATTGATCAAATTCCAGCCGATTTAGAGGCCCTTGATATTGGTCCGAAAACATGTGAGTTGTATGCCGACGTGATTCGTTCATCTCAGCTCGTCATTTGGAATGGGCCAATGGGTGTATTTGAATTTGATCAATTTGCTCAAGGGACGAATACCGTTGCCAAGGCCCTCGCAGAATCGGAAGCATTATCCATCGTGGGTGGTGGGGATTCCGCAGCTGCGATTGAGAAGGCAGGGCTTGCGGACGAAGTAGATCATATTTCTACAGGTGGAGGAGCCTCTCTAGAATTATTAGAAGGCAAGATACTGCCTGGTGTAGCAGTTTTAAATGACAAAGAAGTTAGGTGATGACGCTCATGCGCACTCCAATCATAGCAGGAAATTGGAAAATGCATAAAACGGTTAACGAAGCCGTTCAATATATAGAAACGATCCAAACGAATCAACTCCCCAAAGGTGTAGAAGCGGTGATTTGCGCGCCGTTTCTCACTCTACCTACTCTGCAAAATAAACTAGCAGGTAGTTCGATTGGACTTGGAGCACAAAATGCCCATTGGGAAAAAGAAGGGGCATACACAGGAGAAGTAAGTGTTCATATGCTTCAAGACCTCGGGGTTGGTTATGTGATTTTAGGTCATTCTGAACGCCGTACATACTTTGCGGAGACGTGTGAACAAGTGAACAAAAAAGCCGTAGCGGCTCTAAAGTTAGGAATCACTCCGATCGTCTGTGTAGGAGAAACCATTCAAGAACGTGAAAGTGGCCGTACTTTTGATGTTGTGGCTTCCCAAGTGAAGAAAGCATTAAATGGAATCGCTTCGAATGAGTTATCTAAGGTGGTTCTCGCTTATGAGCCTGTTTGGGCGATTGGAACAGGACGGGCTTCCTCTGCAAACGATGCGGAAGAAGTGATTGCCTACATCCGTCAAACGTTGACGCATGAGTTTGGTGCAGAGATTGCTGAGCAAGTACGGATTCAATATGGTGGCAGTGTGAAGCCGGAAAATATTGCTACTTACATGGCAGAGCCGAATATCGATGGAGCTCTTGTCGGGGGTGCTGCATTAAGTCCAGAGTCATTTGCAGGTCTTGTGAAGGCAGCGAGTAAAGCAGGTGACCAAGCATGAGCCATCCTAAACCAGCATTATTATGTATCTTAGACGGATTTGGCTTACGTTCTTCGGAACATGGCAATGCGGTGGCTCAAGCAAAGAAACCTAATTTTAATCGTTATTGGGATCAATACCCACATACCACTTTAGGAGCAAGCGGCTTGTCCGTTGGGCTTCCTGATGGGCAGATGGGGAATTCGGAAGTAGGACACTTAAATATTGGAGCAGGGCGTGTTGTTTATCAAGAACTGACCCGTGTAACGAAGTCCATTTCCGAAGGGGGCTTTTTTGAAAACGAAACCTTCCTCGGGGCGATTCGTCACGTAAAAGAGCATAATACTCGCCTTCATTTGTATGGCTTGTTATCAGACGGAGGCGTTCATAGTCACATTGATCACCTATTTGCATTGCTCGAACTAGCAGCTAAAGAACAAGTGAAAGAAGTGTACGTTCACGCGTTTTTAGATGGTAGGGATGTGGCGCCTGATAGCGCTGTCTCCTATATCAAGCGCCTAGAAGATAAGATCCAAGAGCTTGGTGTCGGAAAGATTGCGACTGTGCAAGGTCGTTACTATGCTATGGATCGTGATAAGCGGTGGGAGCGTACGGAGAAATCGTATCGTGCGATGGTATACGGAGAAGGGCCTTCCTATACCGATCCGATTAAAGCGGTTGAGGAATCCTATCATAAATCGGTCTATGATGAGTTTGTAATGCCAACGGTGATTGTAGATGAGAACCAGAAACCAGTCGGTACGATTCAAGACCATGATTCTGTTATCTTTTATAACTTCCGTCCCGATCGTGCGATTCAAATTTCATTAGCTTTTACCAATCGAGATTTCCGTGGATTTGATCGTGGGGAGTGTGCTCCGAAAGATCTCTATTATGTGTGTCTCACTCATTTTAGTGAAACAGTAGGTGGCTATGTGGCATATAAGTCAACTAACTTAGATAACACGTATGGGGAAGTAATTTCGCAACAAGGCCTACGACAGCTACGAATTGCGGAGACAGAGAAATTCCCACACGTCACCTTCTTCTTTAGTGGTGGACGCGAAGATCCATACCCAGGCGAGGATCGTATTTTGATCAAATCTCCTAATGTAGCCACGTACGATTTAAAGCCTGAGATGAGTGCTTATGAAGTGACGGATTCCTTGCTTGAGGCCATAAACAAAGATGTCTACGATACGATCATCTTAAACTTTGCCAACCCTGATATGGTTGGGCACTCTGGTAAGCTAGAGCCAACGATAAAAGCAGTGGAGTCTGTTGATGAGTGTCTAGGTAAAATTGTGGATCTCGTTATCTCCAAGGGCGGAGTAGCTATTATCACGGCTGATCACGGCAATGCCGACATGGTTATTGATGATAACGAACGGCCCTTTACCGCCCATACTACCAACCCAGTTCCTTGCATTATTACTAAAGAGGGAGTAACTCTACGTGAGGATGGCATCCTAGCGGATCTGACTCCAACCCTTTTAGATTTGTTACAAGTATCGAAACCAGCTGAGATGACAGGTACGTCTCTCATTCAAAATAAGGTATATCAGAGGAGAATGCAACGATGACGATTATTATGGATGTATATGCTCGCGAAGTTCTTGATTCCCGAGGTAACCCAACTGTAGAAGTAGAAGTAACATTAGAAGGTGGCGCAGTAGGTCGTGCCATCGTTCCGTCCGGTGCATCAACTGGTGCTCACGAAGCAGTAGAGCTTCGTGATGGTGATAAAAGCCGCTACCTGGGAAAAGGTGTTAAGCAAGCAGTAGAAAATGTCAACACCGTCATCGCAGAAGCAGTCGAGGGCATGGATGCATTGGAACAAGTTGAGATTGATCAACTCATGATTCAACTAGACGGTACGCATAATAAAGGGAAACTAGGAGCTAACGCTATCTTGGGTGTGTCCATGGCAGTAGCCCGAGCAGCAGCGGAATCACTAGGTATTCCTCTCTACACCTACCTAGGTGGATTTAATGCAAAAGCACTTCCTGTTCCGATGATGAACATCCTAAATGGTGGAGCTCACGCGGATAACAATGTGGATATCCAAGAGTTTATGGTAATGCCAGTGGGAGCCCCTACCTTTACCGAAGCAGTCCGTATGGGCGCTGAAATCTTCCACAGCTTGAAATCGGTATTAAAATCAAAAGGCTTAAATACAGCAGTAGGCGACGAAGGTGGATTTGCACCAAACCTCTCCTCAAACGAAGAAGCCCTTCGAACCATCGTTGAAGCCGTTGGACATGCTGGTTATAAAATAGGCGAAGAAATCAAGCTTGCTCTTGATGTTGCCGCGACAGAGATCTACAAAGATGGCAAATACCACTTTGAAGCAGAAGGCGTTTCTCGCACTTCCGCTGAGATGGTAGACTACTACGAAGAATTGATCTCTAAATATCCGATTATCTCCATTGAAGACGGTCTTGCTGAAGACGATTGGGATGGTTGGAAATTGCTCACAGAACGTCTAGGTGGCAAAGTACAATTAGTCGGCGACGATCTCTTCGTAACCAACACAGAACGCTTATACGAAGGAATCACGAAAGGGATTGGGAACTCCATCCTGGTAAAAGTAAACCAGATCGGTACACTTACCGAAACATTTGATGCTATCGAGATGGCAAAGCGTGCTGGCTATACAGCTGTTATTTCCCATCGTTCCGGTGAATCGGAAGATACCACGATTGCCGATATCGCTGTGGCAACCGATGCCGGTCAAATCAAAACAGGTGCCCCATCCCGTACAGATCGTGTAGCGAAATACAATCAATTAATCCGGATCGAAGATGAACTAGCTTACACTTCTCAATATCCTGGATTAATGGCTTTCTACAACTTGCGAAACAAGTAAGAGAAGAACTGAAAAAAGCAATGCAGGGGGATAAGCCCTATGCATTGCTTTTTTATAGAGAAAGGAGAGGCTATATTTTTTTTACAAATTGAGACTTTAACTTCATGGCTCCAAAACCATCTACTTTACAATCAATATCATGATCTTCATCAATTAAACGGATATTTTTTACTCTGGTTCCCATCTTGATAACAGACGAACTTCCTTTTACTTTTAAATCTTTAATCACCGTAACGGTATCGCCCTCCGTTAAAGTATTGCCATGGGCATCTTTATAGATCTTAGTTTCCTGACTGTCTGGACCCTCATCATTCCATTCGTAAGCACACTCAGGGCATACAAAAAGATCACGATCTTCATAAGTATATTTCGAATTGCACTTAGGGCAATCGGGCAACATAGTCATGGTGTTAACCCTCCATTTTGCATCTCTTTATATTCCACACTATAGTTCTTTTTCCTTCATTGATCAAGGTTCTACTCTATGATAAAGTAGAGTTAGATAGTTATGCGCAAGGGAGGTCACATATTATGGCACTCGCTGCAAAAGTATTCCTTGCAGTTATTAGCGTCTTGCTGATCGTAGTTGTCTTGCTTCAGTCCAGTAAAAGCCCAGGTCTATCGGGTGTAATTGGTGGCGGTGCTGAACAAGTAATGGGGAAAGCAAAAGCACGTGGTATCGATGCCCTGCTAAGCAAACTGACAGCCATCTTCGCAACTTTATTTATGATCATGGCAATTGTAGTTGCTTTCTTCCTGAAATAATAAAAAAAGAACAAGGCATAAGGGCTTTGTTCTTTTTTTATGTCCTACTTCTTTTATATCTTTTTGGCTTTTTTCACTACATCAGCTGGGATCGTAATCGTTCCATTGAATGGTTCAAACTGATTTTGTTTAACAATTGCTTTTACCGAAGTGGGCTTTGTTTTGCTATCAGTGGTAAGTTCTAAAGAACCCTCTAAGGATGTTTGAGCAAATGTTTTGTCATCAAATGTGAAAGTTACGATGTAGCTCTTAAGCTTTATTCCTTTAAATGCTGCTCTCATTTGAGGGTCGGTATCTTGTGTAAAGCTACTTGTTAGTTCCTTTTCTAACGCTGAACGATTCTTTGCTTTTGAGATATCGAATACAATTTTGTATTGGCTTCCTTCATGTGAAGAAGATATGGCTTCTTTCATAGTTTTGAATGATTGAATAGAGTTATCCATATTGGAAAAAGGATCTGTTGTTTCTTTAGCTGATTCTGTTTTCATCCAGGTTTTCTTGTTGGCTATATAAGAGTAGGTCCAACCGTCTTTTTCATAGGACTCTACTTTCTCGCTTGATCCTAGCGATTTTGATGTTCCTATTTGGTGGGTCGCTTTTGGGTTGACTACTTCCTTGACTTTGGAGCTTTCTTCAAAATGTACTTCCTTACCTGATAGCGACAATGCTCCTTTGACTACTAGCTGGTAAGTATGTGCCTTTTTATTCTCTTCAACTTTGGCGATAAGTTCATCGGTTGTAAGTTCTTTTTTCGATTGAACCGAAGTGGGATTTTCTCCCCCTTTTTCTGGATTTGCGGCTTCTTTAGTTTGACATCCTATAAGGAATACCAAAATTAGTATAAGAGTGCAAGCAGAACGAATCCACATCTTCATGTTATGTACTCTCCTTTGAGATCATTTTTTTGTTCGTTACCGTAAGACTTAAAAAAGGTAACATCCATATAGTAACTTTTTAGTTTATTTTAAACCATACTTTTTTTATAAATAATTTTAATATTATTATGGGTCGCTATCGAAAGGAATTTAATATATTGGATTAGATCTTCTGTGTCGAATGAATTGTCGTTATTATATTCGAAATTAGTTTAATATTTTTCTAAATTAGAATATAATACAAGAAAATACAAGTAAATTTACGACATGAGGGGGATTAGGATGGAGAGACTTGTTTCCTATTTCCAGGAAAAAAGACCCAATTTCTCAGGGACGGTGTTGATAGCAAAGAAGGGGAAAATTGTTTTTCATGAAGCCTTTGGTAAGTCCGATTTTAATACAGAGATTCAGAATACCCTTTGTACTCGTTTTCCAATTGCATCGCTTACGAAAACGTTCACTTCTCTGGCGATCTTTCAATTAATGGAACAAAATCGCCTATACTTGTCTGATTCTTTAGATAAATATTTTTCTGATTCTTCTTTAGGTGAAGTAACAATTCAACATTTACTAAACCATACCTCTGGGGTTGTAGATTATCGAAATGTGATAGGTGAACTCTCCAGTGTGGGGTGTGTGAAGGATGAAATGTGGAAACAGGTTCGAGATCAAAATCTGTCCTTTTTACCAGGAAGCAAGTTTTCTTGTAATGATACCAATACCTTTTTGTTAGCCATGATTTTAGAGAAGGTAACTGACATGCCTTATCGTGACTATGTAAGAGAAAAGATATTTGTTCCGGCGGGTATGGAGGATTCTGGGTTTGAAGGAGAAGCTTTGTCACTATTAGCTGAAGGACATATAAAAGGAAAAAAGCAGAGTCTGCGGAATTCTAACAACGGATATGGTTGTGGGGATATCATTTCTACGACCAAAGATCTGCATCACTTTCTGCAATGCTACAAAAGATGTGAGCTTCTAAATCGTGATAGCAAAAATAGAATGGAGACTGTTTCGTTCCGGCGTAAAAAATGGTTGGATGTGTCACTGATCGCCAGTGGATGGTTTTATCAATTTATTCACGGGATGAGTATTGGCTATTCGGGGATTCATCCATCCGGCTTCCTTTCGAGATGGGAATTGAATATGAATCATGATACAGAAATCATCATTTTAAGCAACAATGCGATTCCATATCATTGGTATGATTCAAAATGGAATGGAGTTCAATCGATTGCAACGGAGTTAGGTGAAATTTTATTTGAAAATCGTTTATCAGCATTACAGAAGCTACTCATTCGAATTGATTAACGTAGGTTGGAAAGGAAAAAATTGTGATATGCTAGGGATACATGGAAAACAGTGCAGGGAGCGAGCTTCGAGATCATGTGAGTTCTGAGGATTGATTGAAATGTAAGTAGCTTAATCAAAAAACGGGTATTCTACTCACGTATGGTTATCAATTTAGCCTCTGAAATGTATCCCATAGGTTGGATAAAAGGAAGTAGCTTTGAAAGGAGCTAAAAGTTTGATCACAGCAAAACAAGTAATAGAAATGTTGAAAAATCCGCTCTATAAACCAATTGGTTCAGAGGAATTAATGCGTAAACTTCAGGTATCAGGAGAGGACAAAGCAGAGTTTGTCTCCTTACTAAACCAGCTGGAGGCGGAAGGTGAGATTGTCCAGACACGTGGAGGGAAATTTGGTCTCCCCAGGCACTACAACATGGTGGTAGGGAAGTTGCAGGGAAGTGCCAAGGGATTTGGATTCGTGCTTCCAAAAACAGAAGAGATTAACGACATCTACGTTCATGGTAGTGATACGAATGGTGCGATTGATGGAGATACCGTATTAGTTAGGTTAAATAAGCCTCGAAAAGGGGATCGTCGTCCAGAAGGTATTATTATCGATGTTTTGAAACGTGGACGAGAAAAAATTGTAGGTCGCTTTAAGGCCTCGTCTCCTTTGTTTGGTGTTGTCATACCCGAAGAATCAAGGCTGAATGTAGATATCTTTGTTCCATCTGAAAAGCAACTGCATGCCCAGGATGGTCAGATCGTTGTGGTGCGGATCGTTCCGAAGGCTTCGGATAAATTTACGATCGAAGGAGAGATTATTGAGATTTTAGGAGATAAAGATGCTCCTGGGATTGATATTCTGTCTATTATCCGTAAGCATGGTTTGCCAGAGCAGTTTCCTGAGGCAGTGGAGCAAGAAGCAGAGCTTGTTCCAGATCGGATTAGTGAAGACGAAATCAAACATCGTCGTGATTTGCGAGAGCGTGTTATGGTTACGATCGATGGAGAAGATGCGAAGGATTTGGACGATGCTGTTTCGGTAGAGCGTCTTTCTAATGGTAATGTTCGCTTGGGGGTCCACATTGCAGATGTGAGCTACTATGTCAAAGAAGGAAGCGCGCTGGATCGAGAGGCGTATGAACGCGGATGTAGCGTCTATCTAGTAGATCGTGTCATCCCGATGCTCCCAAAACGCTTATCGAATGGGATTTGTAGTTTGAATCCAAAGGTAGATCGGCTTACGATGACATGTGATATGGAGATTAACTCGGAAGGTCATGTTGTGGATCATGATATTTACGCCTCTGTCATTTGTACCAATGAACGGATGACGTATGGAGATGTAAAGAAAATCGTGATTGATGAAGACCCAGAGTTGATAGCGAAATATCAGCATTTAGTTGAAGATTTCCGCTTGATGGCGAGTTTAGCAGATACACTGCGGAAGAAACGAATGAACCGTGGAGCGATTGATTTTAACTTTACGGAAGCGAAGATTTTGGTGGATGAACAAGGGAAGCCAACCGATATTGTCAAGCGACCACGTACTGCGGCTGAGCAATTAATTGAAGAATTCATGCTATCAGCCAACGAGACCGTGGCGGAACACTTTTACCGTTTAGAAGTCCCATTTGTGTACCGGATTCACGAAAATCCTGATCCAGAAAAGTTAATGTCATTTTACGAGCTAGTAAACAATTTCGGTTATAACGTTAAAGGCAAAGCAGATAAAGTAAAGCCGAGAGCTCTTCAAAGCTTACTGGGTAGAGTGGAAGGCAGTCCTGAGGAGATGGTGATTAGTACGATCTTGCTACGTTCGATGAAGCAAGCGAAATACTCTACTGAATCCGTTGGACACTTTGGCTTAGCGGCAACATTTTACTCTCACTTCACTTCGCCAATCCGTCGTTATCCAGACCTGCTCATTCACCGTGTTATTCGTGAGATATTGGAAAATGGACATATCTCACTAGAGCGAATTGAGCACCTTCAAGCCTATTTAACAGATGCAGCTCAGCAGTCATCGATTCGTGAACGTGTAGCAGTTGATGCAGAACGTGAGACTAATGCGCTGAAAATGGCAGAGTATATGAAGGAACATGTGGGGGAAGAGTTTGAAGGCGTCATTAGCAGTATCACGAATTTCGGGATTTTTGTAGAGCTACCTAATACCGTAGAAGGCTTGATTCATGTTAGTAACCTTACGGATGATTACTACAACTTCCATGAACGTGCGTACCTCTTGATTGGTGAACGTACGAAGCATATATTCCGAATGGGAGATCCGATCAAAATTCGGGTCAGTGGAGCTAGCTTAGAAGAACGAAAAGTGGACTTTGAATTAGTGGAACATATCACCCAACATGAACTGGATGAGAGCTTTTTCCATCGAGAAAAGTCAAAAACGAAAAGAGTAAAGCCGAGCGAAAGAGATCGTGGGGATCGCCGTCGCGGTAAAAGCCAGGGAAAACGAAAATCGAAATCCGATTCAAAATCACCCACTGGTAATAGAGGTCCAAAATCGAAGCGTTCCGAAAAAAGAAGCTCAAATTCCAAAAAAGGTAGAATTAGTACTACGAGCCCAGATCAGTCATTTGCATCTAAAGGACCGAAAAAAGACTCTCGTAGAAAGAAAAAACGATAAAAAAATTGATAAGAGCGGGGATTCCCACCCTGCTCTTGGGTTTCGATCCTCCAAAAGGCGGGTATACATTTCAACGTGGAGCGATCTTTTTTAAAAATAATGCTAACTTTCACATTTGACGTTAGAAGTAGAAATCTGGTAAAATGTTAAATACGATATTTTTTCTGTTAGGTGGTGGTACAATGAGCTCCAAAGGAACAAAAGTAATTGCCCGTAATAAAAAAGCAACGCATGATTATCATATTGAAGAGACTTTTGAAGCTGGCATTGTACTCACTGGTACAGAGATTAAGTCAATTCGTCAAGGCCGTGTCAATCTACAAGACGCCTATGCTCGTGTAGATCGAGGAGAAGTATGGATTGTTGGGATGCATATTAGTCCATTTGAGCAAGGGAATCGCTTTAATGTGGATCCAACACGTACACGCAAGTTACTACTACACAAGCGAGAGATCAGCAAATTGATCGGACAAACGAAGATGAAGGGTCTTACCTTAATTCCGCTCAATGTCCATCTACGTAGTGGCTTTGCCAAAGTCGAGTTAGGGTTAGCGAAGGGTAAGAAGTTGTACGATAAGCGTCATACTGCCGCTAAACGCGATGCACAGCGTGAGATTCAACGGCGTTTAAAAGAACAAAATCAGTAGGTATCATTTGGTATTGAGTAGACATGTTCTTACATGGTAAGATGAAACTTGTTAGAATATCATTCTCTAAACTCTTCTATTATGGGGGCGTTTATGGGATTCGACGGGGATTGTTCGAGCATAAGTAGCGAGTCGAGGGGCTGCGTTTCTCGTTAATCACGCGGACGCCAATTATAACTGGCAAACAAAACAATTTTGCTCTAGCTGCTTAATTGCAACTAGGATCCACTGCTCCATCGCCTATGTGGCGTAGATGGGTCTCATAACTTAGTAGGCTAGCGTTTTAGACGGCTACTGTCTAAAAGGCGAAACATGAGTAGCTAGTCATTTGAAAGGCCTGTCGTTGGGCAGTTCAAGTGATGAAACAACCCAATATGACGACTGCACTCGGAGAAGCTTATGTAGCGAGGTCTTCGGACAGCGGTTCAACTCCGCTCGCCTCCACCAACTTTATGTGAGACAAGCAAATGGCTCTGTACCAAACAGAGCCATTTTTATATTGACAGGACAAGATACCCCTTACTATAATGATGATGTTGTCAAAAATTCCATACGCTGATGTGGCACAGTTGGTAGCGCACTTCACTCGTAATGAAGGGGTCGCAGGTTCGAATCCTGTCATCAGCACCAAGAAAGAATCCTGTACACGTTGATGTTGCAGGATTTTTTCGTTTCGTCAAAAGCAGTGGAAAGGTTGCTTCCCAAATTTAGGTTGTGTTTGTTGTCCAGTTGTTGTCCCTTAAACAAATGAACTGACCTCCTGGGGCAAATTCGGGGCAACTCATCAAAGAGAAACATATCGTCTATATCAGGTACAAACAGGAGGAAGAATGACTCTACCCGGGCGATTGGAAAATTTGTTGACAATGATCCATTCATCGAGCGATGGGTCGTAAATATTCTGGAGACCAAAGTGGAGAACTTGTACAAACCTGCTAGAATCCGCTCGGTCTACATAGATATCAGCTGACGAGACGGGAAGACGCGGATAGAATCCGGAGGGAAGTTCTGGTACGACAACACTAGCTCGAAAATGATGGACATGCTGGTTTGTTTTCCCTAATAAGATCTCTGGTCCTACATACTGGGATGTAGCAAAAAAGGTGTTTAAGTCTCTTATGCTAAACCGGAATAGAGGAGCGCACCTTTCTAGCGGTGGCAAGAATTCGGGTTGAAGTCCGGGCCACTTGTACGTGTAAGTATATAGATGATTGTTATAGATAAGATTTGTAAAGTGGATGCGGTGATTTTCGCTGCCAGCAATCATCTGGACATTGCCATTGTTTGCATGCCAGGTAAAAGGTACATTAATGTCCAAATCGTGAACAATATAGCGACCTTTCCATCGAAAGTTCCGGCGTAGACGAGGTGGAGAAGGAGGACATGGCCGAGGCCTACCACAGATATTTGATCGCACGTTTTCCCTCCCTCGAAACGGATTATGCAAACAGTAAATGTAAAATTATACTATTATGAAATATTTATATGCTATATTTAAAGTTGTGACTGGGTTTACTCGGCTTGTGGTATCTGATTTACGAAGTACTTACTAAAGAAAGTGAGAGTGAGAGTTTGAAGATTAGAGAAGCAAATAAGGATGACTTCCCTGAATTAAGACACTTATATCTAGAATCCCGTTGTAAAAGCTTCTATTGGGCGGATGTGGAACAGATGACTTTAGAGGATTTTGACCAACATACTTTAGAAGAACATATTATTGTAGCAGAAGAGAATCAGAGCATTCTTGGATTTGCTTCATTGTATTTACCAGATAACTTTATCCATAATCTATTTGTCCACCCCGAGTTCTCCGGAAAAGGGGTCGGTACTAAGTTGCTTCAGGCTTCTATAGAAAAAATGACACAACCGATACGATTAAAATGTGTATCGAAAAATCATAAAGCAATGAAGTTCTATCAAGAACATGGTTGGAGAAAAGTGGTGGAAGAAGGTAATTTGGAAGAGAAGTACTGGGTAATGGTGTATAAGGTTTAAAGGAAAAATTTTTGTGTTATCCTAATGATATATGTTTACGGGAAATGGAGGAAGATGACAACGATGGAAACGATTCAGCGTTCTCCAGAGCCATTTTATTATCCAGGTGGAAAAACGGGGATTTTACTTATCCATGGATTTACAGGTTCTGCATCCGAAATGCGACCCATGGGTCAGTATTTTCAGGAGTTAGGGTATTCTGTGTGTGCCCCTCTTTTAACAGGGCATGGTACCACTCCAGAGGATTTACAAAAGTCGGATCGTCATGATTGGTTTCAAGATGTTCTAAATGCTTACGATCAATTAAAACAATCAGGTGTAGAAAAGATATATGCTGCTGGGCTATCTATGGGGGGAGTCTTGGCTTTAAAACTGGCTATGAATCGTCCGCTAGCTGGAGTGATTACCATGTGTTCGCCTATTTGGATACGGGATAAGCGGTCGAAGTATGTGGAGATCGTTCATTTTTTTGCTCGGAACTTATACCATACGTCACAAAAGAGAAATGCGAGAAGCGCACAGATTCAAAATGCAATGGTTCCGGTAACTCGAACTCCATTAGGTAGCATCGCCCAGCTTCTAAAGCTGATCCGTGAGGTAAGGCGCAAGCTTCATGAAGTGAAGATACCTGCTTATGTAGTTCAATCTAGAAACGATGAAACGGTTCGTCCTGAGAGTGCGGATTATATCTATGCAAATATCAAATCCGAAGATAAAATGATATCTTGGTTTGAGAAGTCTTGTCATATTATTACGTTAGATCGGGAGCGAAAAGCTTTATTCCGTGAGGTTGAGGACTTCATCAAGCGAACAGAATAGGAGGAAAGGTTTTTTTGTTTATAAGCGGTTACGGCGGAAGGGAGGGATCCATCTATGTATAAGATACTTATTGTAGAAGACGATCAGAAAATTGCCCAACTTTTATCAAATCATTTGTTTAAATTTGGTTATGAACCGATTTTAGTAGATGATTTTGACCAGATAGATGATCTATTTCAAAAGCACTCTCCGCATGTGGTTCTACTCGATATTAATCTCCCTAAGTATGATGGCTATTATTGGTGTAAAAGGATTCGTCAACTTTCGTCATGTCCGATTATCTTTGTTTCAGCACGGATTGGGGATATGGATCAGGTGATGGCGATTGAATATGGGGCGGACGATTTTATTACAAAGCCATTTTCCTATGATGTCGTAATGGCCAAGATTAAGAGCCAAATTCGGCGTAGTTACGGTGAATTTTCTATGAATTCATCTGCTGATAAGGAGCGAGAAATTCGTTTTCATGGCTTAATTTTGTATCCAGAGCGGCTTGAGTTACATTTTTGTGATCAGAAACTGTTCTTGGTGAAGAAAGAGATGGATATGTTAGATCTCCTCATAAGTTCGTATCCTCGCTCTGTTAAAAGGAGTAAACTGCTCGAGCATGTATGGGATGAGCAATTATTTATTGGTGAAAACACATTAAATGTATATATAGCAAGACTGCGCAAGAAGCTACAAGAATTAGAGATCGATCATGCGATTGAGACGGTGAAGGGAGTGGGTTATCGAATACATGTTACATGGGAGGAAATTGTTGAATGAGGCTGTTCTTTAAGATATATAGCCCTTTTGTCCTAATCTATGTGGTTCAGTTTTTACTCTTCTACTATACGCTTCGCCATTTAGATGAAGGAATTATCAAAGGGAATATTCTTTATATATTTTTAGTGAGCGTCTTCCCGTTTGCTATGTTTCTGCTGGTTCGCTTAGGGATGGAGGGATCGTTTTTTCGACGATTGGAGAAGGAGTGGGAGAAAGGGGATGAGTTCTTAGGTATTTTGAACCGAACTCCTCTTACCGATGCGGTAAAAAAAGCGTTTTCCAAACAGCATCGTCTTCTTCGTCTAGCTTCACAAGAGGAACTTAAGCAGAAGCAGGAGCATATCGATTTTATCTATCACTGGGTACATCAATTAAAAACCCCTCTATCCGCCTTGAAGCTAACAGTCCAAGCAGAAGAGGCTTTGGATAGCGCTGATGATATGCAAGAGGAGATTGATCGGATTGAGCATAGCTTAAATATGGTTTTATATCTCTCGCGTATTAAGTCATTTTTAAATGATTTTTACGTGGAACAAGTCTCTTTAAATCAGATCGCAACAGAAACGATCAATGAAATGAAGCGTCTCTTTATTCGAAAGGAAATTTTTCCTGTGATTGAAGCAGAGGGAGAGTTTACGGTTCTGACAGATGGCAAATGGTTGAAGTTTGTTCTCTTTCAATTGCTGACTAATGCGATTCGCTATACTTCGGGCGAAAATAAAAGAATCAAGATTCGTATTGGGCAGAGGGACAGGGAGGTCTATCTGTCTGTGATCGATCAGGGGGTGGGGATTGCCCCGGAGGACATCCCCCGCGTATTTGACTTGTATTTTACTGGGAAAAATGGACGTGTGTTTGGTGAGTCGACAGGTATTGGACTCTTTCTTGTGAAAAAGATTTGTGATGAGTTAACCCATGACGTACAGATTCAATCCGAGTTAAACCAAGGAACACAGGTAACGATTGTATTTCAGCAATAAAAAGTCAGCTGTTCCCTTGTCGAATATCAAGAAAGCATTTCCTCATTTTCAGGAAATGCTTCATTAATTGCTATTTAGGCATTCAATATGTCTTTTTTACGGAAGTGAATGAATGCTATAACAGTAGGGACGACGATCCAGCCCAAGAGAATCATGATGCTACCTGTCATCGTTATGTTAGTCCTTGTTAATAGATAGAAATCACTCATACTCGCATAGGTGCTTTCTAACCATGTACTACTAAAACTTAAGTTTGTACAGATAAAGTATCTAAGGAAAGGGAATTTCAAAGACATGCTAAGCAAAACAGATCCAGCTACGACGATAACCATTGGGATGGCGGTACTAATCATAGCCGATGCAAAAATAGTAGAAAACAAGAATGATAGCGATGTAATCGCAATGGAAGCGATCAACATATGCAAGAAGCCATAGAATAAAGCTTCTGAAATGGGTACAAGAGTTGCTTGGCTGTACTGTGGTTCAACGAACGGGGATTGTTCCACCATTTGCATAATATATGAAACATCCATAAATTGAGGAGCGTGGGCACCAAATGTTCCATATAGAGCAAAGTTTGTTAAAAGAACGGTGGTAAAAAAGATAACAGCAAGCAATGCAGTCACCAGTATGCTGACTATCCATTTACCAAATAATATTTTGGTTCTTGAAATAGGTCGAATCAAGAGTAACTTTAGTGTCCCTCGTGTTGCTTCATCGGACACGATATCAGCTATGATCAGAATTACCATTAATGGTAGGAGCAGAGACAACCCAAGACCAAGCACATCTTTTGTTGCAGAGTAAGCTGTTGACTCAGTAATTGAAAAACTTCCTGCATTGTGAGTGAGTAAAGGATGTTCGTCCTGCTTTAAGTAATGCTCATTAAAAGCAATCTGCTTCTCTAAATTACTAGTTGATGCTGAATGAAGCGTTTTTTTGTCTTGTTTGGCATTTTCGAGTTCTGCTTTATCATACTCAAGTTGCTTCTGTATAGCAGGCTTCCAATTTCCTTTCAATATATTTTCTGTAGTGTTGATACCTTGTTTTGTTCCTTTAATTGCTTTCTCTAATTCCTTTATTTCCTCAGGATTTCCGTTTTTTTTGATTTTCTCCAGTGCTTTCGTATTATAAGCAAGATCATTCTTCTGAACGGAAGCAATATCTGTTGCTTTATTTTGATCTCCTGAGAATGACAAATAAGAAAATCCAATTGCAAGCAATATGGTCATCCCAAAAACCAACCAAATCTTTAAACGATGTCTCATTTTCATCCATTCATTGAGGATAACGATTCCTATATCACGCATTTTTCTTTTCCCCTTCTTCGTCTGCTGTAAAGTTAAAGAATAATTCTTCTAATGAATCTTTTACGGTTTCGATACTTCTCAGATTTACATTATGCATAGATAGAAAGCGCACAAACTCCGAAACTTCGCTTTCTGCTATTGGGATATCCATCGTATTGTGATCGATCACTTGATAAGAAATTTCATTTTGTTGCAAAAAGGCTTCTACTTTCTTGATTTTATCTACTTTAATTCTCACCTTTTGGCCCTGTCCTTCTAAGACCTTCGCGACATTTTGCTCTGTGACAATTCGGCCATTTTTGATAATCGCAATTCGGTCACAGATGGCTTCCATTTCTTTTAAAATGTGACTGGAGACAAATACTGCTGTTCCTTGATCGGCTAGCTGACGTACCAAACCTCTAAATTCACGAATCCCTTCAGGATCTAGACCATTGGTAGGCTCGTCCAAGATTAATAGTTTCGGCTTTCCGAGTAATGCTTGCGCTAAGCCCAGGCGTTGACGCATACCAAGAGAATAGGTTTTCACCTTGTCATGAATGCGATCGGTTAGTTTAACAAACGTAACTACTTCCTTAATCCGTTTTTCTTTATTTGGAATCCCCGCTAATCGTGCATAATGAATCAAGTTCTTGTAGCCACTGAGATACGAATATGTCTCTGGATTCTCAACAATCGCACCCACACTCTTCATAGCTTCTTCTCGATCAGTTTCTATATCATGTCCACAGATTCGTACACTTCCCTTCGTAGGTTTGATCAATCCCACAATCATTCGAATGGTTGTGGTTTTTCCTGCACCATTGGGTCCTAAAAATCCGTACACTTCCCCCTGATTCACCCGCATTTGTATTTGACTTACGATTGTTTTGTCACCAATCTTTTTTGCCAGATTGTTTACAGCAAGTACTTCCATCCTTATTACCTCCTCTGTTTACTCAAAGCACTCCTCATATACTATTCAAGCAGATCATTTTCAACTATCGATGTCGATTACATCAACCTTACTTATTTGTAAGGTTGATTACAGAGTAGTAAGATCAATGAACTTATTTCCATTGCTGACCAATGCAATTCGCTATACTTCGGGTGATAATATAAAAATTAATAATATTCTTATAATAAAGAGTGGGGAAGTCTATCTGTCCGTGAGGGATAAGGGGTGGGGAATTGCCCCAGAGGACATTCCCGTATTTTACTGGAGGAAAACGGGTGTATTTGGACAGGCAATGATTGTATTCGAGAAATAAAGTAGTTAGATTTTCCCTTGATCCAAGTAGTGGAAGATCATACGAATATACTTAGAGCGGATCCATATGAAGTAGAGAATTTGGATCACACCGAAGATGGTAATGACCTGAAGGACTTTATCAAATGGCGCCCATTCAACATTTTCTTTGTTCAAGAAAACGAGAATCATATGAGTATGGACAGAAGCAATTATAAAGGGAGGGAAGAAAAAAATGGCTAATTGTCGGGTGATAATTAGCTTGATCTCTTTTCGTTTGAGACCGATCTTGGCTAGGTTTCGATACTTTTCCCTTTCCCCTTGGATGTTTGCAAACAAGCGGAAGTAGAGGAAGCTGATCGCTGCAATGAAGAAGACTATACTAATAAAGGAGCCAATGAAGAAGAAGGTTTTATTACGTATTAGTTCTCCTTGAAAATTATTAGCTGCAGTCATTACTTCCCTAGGTCCTTCATTAAATCGCTTTGTAATTTGCGTACTAAAGTCCCCCAGACGGGTCCAGTTAGGAATCTGATATTCTACAAGGGTGTATGTCGGATAGCTTGACTTTACTTGACGGTAAAGGGAATCACTAAGTACATAATAAATTTGTGCTACAGATCTAACATAATGCGTGTCATCTGTTCCAATTATGTTTAGTTTCCTTTCTCCTACTGCCATTTCTTTTCTTTGAAACGTAGAAGGAGGATTTACTCCCCAACCTCCCGATACCAGCTCTAGGGAATCATTTCCTTCAAGAGAAATTGGTTCCCTACCTAGAAAGCGAGCTAACTGATTGAAATGTGAGTTGGATAGGAGCGCTATGGAGGTTTCGTTAGATGCTGATGGTGCTCGCAGGTTACTCAAAGCGAGAAGAGGAATCTGGATTTTTTCATATTCATATCCGTTTTTCTCAAGATATGTATCAATATAATTTATATTTTCTTTTAGCTGTTTATCTTGAGGATACGATAAATAAGAGATCGGAACCAAAAATTCCTTCAGTATTTGCTCAGCTGTATATAGGTAGCTTGTATACAGATTTGCTGTAAAGGCTAGGGAGATTGTGATTAACACGGTAGACATAAATAAGTTTCGGACGTTATGCTTCGCTTGATGAGCTAGGTTGGAGATCCAGAGAAGATTTGTCTTATAAAAATAAAAACGTGAATTTCGCTTTAATAATGTGATACCTATCGTGCTTATTTGAGAGAAGAGGAGATAGGTAATTAGGATAAGAATAACAACGCCCATATAGATATCGTAACCTGAGTACATGAGCCACTCTGTAAACGCTATCTTTTTCAATTTGTCTTGATTCTGGATCTCATACACTAACCATCCATACATCAGCAGAATAATGGTGATGCCACATACGGATTGTAGGAGGGAAGTCTTAGGTTGACGGTTCTGTTTTCGACTTTTGGTTAATAGGTAGTAGATGTTTTTCGAGCGAACGAAAAATGGAGACAGGATCGACACCAAAATAAATAAACTGATGAACGCAATAAAGGTGAACCAGATTGGAAAGGTAGATAAATGGAATTCTAAAGGGAATCGAAATATCATCGATATGACGAAAAAGAAGTACTTTGAAAAGAGAAGCCCTAGTAGGATTCCAGAGACAATTGAAATGAAGCCAATCAGGACATTTTCAAAAAACATCAGTTTGATAAACTGCAAATCCGTGATGCCTAGGAGGCGGAGTAAACCAAACTCTCCCCACCGTCTATGGAGAAAAGTTCCAAATGAATACAATATAAATACTAATGAACATCCATATTGAAAAGGTAGGATGTCTGTTAATAACTCGGTTAAGGGTATTGATTTGTTTGCTAGATGCATACCGGGATGAAAAAAAGCGACTGAAAAGATAAAAAAGACCATAACTGAAATGGTACTTGCCATAAAAAAAGCCAAATAGGAGGAGAGATTTCGTTGTACATTGCGCAAGGCAAACTGCTTAAAAGTCATATCTGGCCCCTCCTAGTAATGAAAGCACATTTAAAATTTCTTGGTAAAACGCTTGTTGATTTGAGCCACGGTACATTTCGTTATAAATGCGCCCATCTTTAATAAAGATGACTCGGTGACAATGGCTAGCTACGATCGGATCATGCGTAACCATTAAAATCGTTACACCGAAATCTTGATTCATCTGCTCTAGGACGTTTAATACATCGTGAGATGCTCGGGAATCTAAGTTCCCTGTAGGCTCGTCTGCTAGTAAAAGGGAAGGACGATGAATGATTGCCCGTGCGATGGCTACCCGTTGAGCCTGACCACCTGAAATCTCATGCGGAAATCGTTCGAGGATCCCGGTTAACCCTAGCTGCATTGCGATTTCCTGTAATGCTTGATTCATAGTAGAGTATCTGGCTCCTTCTAAAGCCAAGGGAAGCAGGATGTTTTCCCGTATGGTGAGTGAGTCCATCAAATTAAAATCTTGGAACACAAATCCTAGATTAGTCCGACGAAACTGGGCTAACTCCTCTTCCGATAAACGATGAAGGTCTTGATTTAACAAGAAAACTTGTCCAGAAGTAGGGAAATCGTTGGTGGAAATGACATTGAGCAGGGTTGATTTCCCACTTCCGGAGGGACCCATGACGCCTACGAATTCACCATTTTTCACGGTGAAATCCATATCATCGAGGGCTTGATAGGAGACGGTTCCTTCATAGATTTTGCATACTTTTTTCAGTTCGAGTGTATTCATTTTCGTCTCCTACTCTCCTAGTGAACCGTGTATATCTTATTTTCTCATTTTCTTCTATTTTTACACTGATCACTGAAATATAGGTACACTTTAAGGGATTCATGATCTTATTTCTATCGAAACCCCTAACAAATCGATTACACATTTGTAAGCTTGTCACACAAACACACATCATAAAGAGGAATTTATATTTAAAGAATAGAATTAATACTATTGCATGAGTATCAAATCAGGAACGAACGAGAAATACATTTTTGTATGTATTCTATAGGTATTTTCTCACATGATATTAATTTTCCGATTAAACTGACTTTTATTAATTGATCAAAGGGGCAGATGCACATGATGATGAATGTTCCACTTACGGTACCGATGATGTTTGAACACGCAGAGCGCTATTTTTCTAAGAAACTGGTGATCTCCCGAACGGCTGGAGGGATCCATCGTTTTACATATGGGGAGATTGCGCAGAGAACACGACGTCTTGCTCATGCGTTAGAAAAGCTAGGAATACAGAAGGGGGATCGGGTAGGGACGCTTGCCTGGAATCATCATCGCCATCTAGAGGCATACTTTGCGATCCCCAGCATAGGAGCTGTATTGCATACGATTAATATCCGGCTGTCCCCTCAACAGATCGCCTATATCATCAATCACGCGGAGGATAAGGTCCTCCTGATTGATCCGGATATTCTCCCTCTTGTAGAAGCGATTGTTCCTCATCTTTCTACCGTAAAAGCATTTGTGCTTATGTCTAATACGGATCTCCCGAACTCTCCTTTAAAGCCACTCTATTCGTATGAGACACTTCTAGCTGAATCGGACCCTTCTTTTTCGTTTCCGCCAATAGAAGACGAGAACCAAGCGGCGGGCATGTGCTATACATCGGCTACAACAGGAAATCCAAAAGGGGTGGTTTATACCCATCGCAGTATCGTCCTTCATGCGATGGCCCTTGGATTGGCGGATAGTACAGCCGTTTCGGAAAGAGATACAGTTTTAACGGTTGTGCCGATGTTCCATGTGAATGCGTGGGGATTACCGTTTGCATGTGTATGGTTTGGAAGTACTCAGGTCTTGCCAGGGCCTTATTTCACCCCTCAATTGCTGGCTGAGTTGATTGAATCAGAACAGATTACCGTCACAGGTGGTGTTCCGACCATCTGGTTAGGATTATTAAAGGAATTAGAGCAGAAGGTGTACGATCTCTCTAGCTTGCGTGGTGTGTTATGTGGTGGTTCAGCGGCACCACTTGCGATGGTGCGAGCTTTTGAAGAGAAGTGGAACGTTCCTTTTTACCATGCGTATGGTATGACTGAGACAAGCCCACTTGTATCATTTGCAAGATTAAAAAGCTATCAAGATGGTTCTGAGGAAGATCGCATCCAATCCCTGACCAGACAAGGTTACATGGTACAGGGCACCGAGATGAAAGTGGTGGGAGCAGAGGGTGAAGTGAAATGGGATGATAAGGAGATGGGTGAGCTGTTACTTCGGGGTCCTTGGATTGCAAGCGAATATTATCGTGATGAACGGAGTACTGATACATTTAAAGACGGATGGCTTCATACTGGAGATGTTGTAACCGTGGATGAAGAAGGCTCCATCAGAGTCGTGGATCGAACAAAAGATCTAATTAAGAGTGGTGGGGAGTGGATCTCATCTGTTGACTTAGAGAATACCCTGATGACGCATGAAGCCGTTTTTGAAGCTTGTGTAGTGGGGATTCCCCATGAAAAATGGGAGGAGCGTCCATTGGCCTGTATCGTCTTAAAGGATTTATACAAAGGGCAAAATCTCAAACGAGAGATTCTCCAATTTTTACACACTCAGTTTGCTAAATGGTGGATTCCAGATGATATTGTGTTTGTAGATGAGATTCCGAAATCGGGAGTAGGAAAGTTCCTTAAGCGGGATCTTCGTGAGCAGTGGCAGGATTACTATGTGGCGAGTACAACTGTCATAGAGTAACGTAAACAGACATGGCGTAGTGATTTATGCCATGTCTGTCCTATTTTAAAAAGGGCCTGAGATTCATGATTTCCTTTCGTAATTTTTCAGCTGATTGTTTATATATTTTTTTCTCTTTAGGGTCTTCAGTGGATAGATGCATGAGTGCTAGATCCGCTTCGCATTTATTTAACAAAGTGTATAAAAGATTTTTTTCACCTGCTTGTATGCGTACAGGATGAATCTTATCTTCGTATAAATCAATGTATAAGCTTCCATTTGACGTTACTTGTGCTAGAAAA
The DNA here is from genome assembly GCF_900119485.1 of Thermoactinomyces sp. DSM 45891. Classification (GTDB taxonomy): domain Bacteria; phylum Bacillota; class Bacilli; order Thermoactinomycetales; family Thermoactinomycetaceae; genus Baia. The sequence continues at coordinate 216,335 of NZ_FPJZ01000002.1, read as the reverse complement.
ACATCTTCTACTTGTAATCGACGTTTTTTCAGTTCTGACATTAACCAGCTTCTAGACAAGCCCATGCCTGTTAAGGTGTCTGCCATTATACATCCATCCGAGATTACAATCTCTGGAAATAATTCCTTCTCAACCTTTAAACCTAGCATTTTGGGGGTAAGAGGTTGATTTTCTTTTTTCAGCAATACATTTAATGTCCCGTTCTGCTCCAGAATGGCTGTATCCACATCGCTGAGAGAAAAGATATTTTTATATCGTAGTTGCTCCATTAGTTCATCTACGGTAATTCTCTCTTTTCTGAGGTCCTCTTCTAGAATTTGTCCATCTTTAATGAGTATGGTGGACCTACCATCTAGTACATTTCGCAATCGTTTGCTTTTCAGTGTAATATACTCAATTCCCATGGCAACCAGTGTCCAGACAGCAAGTGATGCGACTCCTTGATACCACCTGCCTTCCAGATCAATTGAGAGAGATGCTGCTAAGTTACCAATTGTAATTCCCGTGATGTACTCAAACAATGACAGCTCAGATAATTGTCGCTTGCCTAGTATTTTCGTAACGATAAATAAAACGAAAATAGCAGATACGGTGCGTAGAATAATCTCTATCCATGGAGGCATCGAGTAAGTTCCTCTCTTTCCATATAGATTGGCATATTATGCATAGATCCATGGAATATTATTCAAAGGAGGCTGGCAGAACGTATGTCTATTTTGAAAACGAATAGCGAAATGGATTGACGATTAGTGGATAGGGCCATATAGTTAAATTAATTAATAGTTAAATGAATGAACTATATTTGTACGGAATATAAAAGGAGTGATAGGAAACGTGCTTCCCATCGAGATTAAACACCTAGTCGATCAGTATATAGAGTTATCTTTTTCGGTTAATAAAAATGGGGAATCCCTAGTCAGAGATCAGATGAATGACGATATGACAAGTGATCAGCATTATACTCTGCGCTACATCTATCAAATCAAATCTTGTACCCCTTCTGACCTAGCTAAAAAGTTTCAGGTGAAGAAAAGTGCAATTACAGCGATGGTTAACCGCATGTGGAAGAAAGGGTGGATCCAGCGAACACGAGATGAGAAAGATCGTCGAGTCGTCTATCTAACACTGACGGAGGAAGGGAAAGCTCTGTACATGAAAACAGAAGAGCGGATTCATCAACTAGTGGGTTCCATGCTGAACAACTTTGAACAAGAAGAGTTGAAACAATTTCTTTGTACGTATCAAAAATTGCAACGAGTCTTAGAGAATTATAAACAAACATAAATGGACAGGAGGAATGGAATTGAAAGCGATTATTAAAGGTCGTTGGTGGGTGGTTTTGTCATGGGTTTTACTGATTGCGGGATTGTTTTATATGTCTCCTAACATGGCAGATTTAGTGCGTGAAAAAGGAAATATTGAAGTTCCAAATGGGTACTCTTCGAAACTTGCGTCGCAGTTGCAAGAAAAAACAGGTGGTGAACATAGCTCACAAGTTGCACTTGTCTTTTATAACGAAAAAAAATTGACTGAGGGTGATATAAAGGAAGCTAAAAAAGCGGTGGATTTGTTGGAACAGAACAAGGAATCACTTGGCATTACAGAAATTGCTACCCATTTTAAAGACAGCCAGTTAAAAGATACGATGGTTTCAAAAGATGGAAAGGCGATCTTAGTATCTCTCAACGTACAAAAGGGAGACAAGAAGGCATCTGTTCTTAGTCAAGATCTATCAAAAGCTTTGGACGGGATTAAGGTTCAGCATCAATTTACAAGTGACTGGATGATTACGGATCAGTTGATGAAGTCATCGGAAGAGGGCGTCAAGAAGACAGAGGGGATTACAGTTGTATTTATCTTGATTGTCTTGATACTAGTCTTCCGTTCTGCTGTGGCACCTGTGATTCCACTTTTGACTGTGGGTTTTTCATACCTTGCATCTCAATCGATTGTATCTATTTTGATCGATCGGTTCGATTTTCCTATTTCCAATAACACGCAAATGTTTTTAGTAGCGATATTATTTGGGATTGGAACCGATTATTGTATCTTGCTTTTAAGTCGCTTTAAGGAAGAATTATCCGATAACAGGAGTGTTACCACTGCCATTTTGGAGACATATAAAAGCGCTGGTCGTACAGTGTTTTTTAGTGGAATTGCGGTAATGGTAGGCTTTGCTTCGATTGGTTTTTCGGAATTCAACCTGTATCAATCCGCTTCGGCAGTAGCAGTGGGAGTTGCTGTTTTATTGCTGGCTCTGTTTACACTGGTGCCATTTTTTATGGCGGTACTAGGGAAGAAGATCTACTGGCCATCTAAGAAGAAATTGGATCATAGGGAAAGTAAGTTATGGGGAGCTGCAGGAAGATTTTCTCTATCAAAGCCGATTCTTTCGCTGCTCGTTGTGGGGATTATCTGTGTTCCCTTTATCTTTGCGTATGAGGGAAGGCTTACTTTTAATTCACTAGAGGAAATTAGCCAGGACGCCCCGCCAGTCAAGGCATTTCATATGATTGAAAAAAGCTTTGGAGCGGGGGAATCCATGCCGACGAAAGTGGTATTAAAGAATGATGAACGTATGGATTCAAACGAATATCTTTATCTTACGGAACGGATCAGCCGAGAAATAGAGAAGGTAAACTTGGTACAATCTGTTCGCTCTGTTACACGACCGATCGGGAAGCCACTAGAGGAATTTTTAATTGCGAAACAGTCAGAGAAACTAGAAGAAGGAGTGGGGAAGGGAAAAGAGGGTGTTTCCAAAGTTTCGGACGAGCTTCATAAGACAAGTGAGGAATTATCGAAACAAGAGCCTCAAATTAAGCGTGGTGTGAGCGGAATTAACGACTTAGTTAGCGGAACATCTCGCGTTCAATCAGGGCTATCGAAGCTACAATCAGGTCTAGCCCAAGTGGATAACGGCATTCGTCAAGTGGGAATCGCAGGCTCTACGGAAGTGAAGAAGGGACTTCAGGAGGCAAAATCAGGTGTACAGGATTTGCTTAGAGTTTATCAAGAGCTTTATCAAACTTACAAAGGAATTAGCCAAGAGATAGAATCATCAGAATTAAGGTCAAAAATGGAGAACACTAATACAAGGTTAGCAGGAGCAATTACCGAGCAAAAAAGGATAGTGACAGGCTTAGATGAACTCATAAAAGGAGTCGATGAGCAAATAGCCGGTTCTAAGAAACTAGCTGACGGACAGGGAGTCATTGTGAAACAGACCCCCCAATTGATCAACGGTTTATCTAGTATAAATGATGGTCAAAAACGGCTACTAAAAGAGTACCAAGCACTTACTGGTCAGCTAGGTAAACTGTCATCAGGTCTTGCAGAAGGTGCAAAAGGATTAGATAAGATATCTGGTGGTTTGGGAGATGCACAAAACTATCTGACTGGTTTAACTGGTTCTCCGGGTGTCGATGGATTTTATATCCCAGGTGATGTGCTAGAAAATAAAGACTTCCAAAAAGTGTTAGATGCCTATCTGTCACCCGATCGGAAGACGATGACGCTAGATGTAGTGTTTAAGACGAATCCATACGCTCGTGAAACCATGAATCAGATAGATGATATCAAAGATGCGATCCAACGGGCGACGAAAGGAACGAAGCTAGAAAACGCCACTGTGGCCGTAGGTGGGATCACTAGTGCGAGTGCGGATTTGAACACGATGTCGAATCAAGACTACGCTCGTACGGTTACACTTATGTTAATGGGGATTGGGATTATCTTAGTGTTTGTATTCCGCTCGATCATCATGCCGGCCTATATCTTAGGCTCTCTCCTTCTCACATACTATACGACGATGGGAATGAATGAAGTTTTGTTCATTGATATCTTGGGGTATAGTGGAATTAGCTGGGTCGTCCCATTCTTTAGTTTTGTGATCTTGATGGCGCTCGGGGTGGACTACAGTATCTTCCTTATGGACCGATTTAATGAGTATCAAGACGTAACGGTTGCTGATGCGATGTTGTTATCAATGAAGAAGATGGGGACGGTTATTATTTCTGCGGTTATCATTTTGGGTGGTACATTTGCAGCGATGATTCCATCAGGCATGTTATCACTCATTCAAATTGCTTCGATTATTTTAATAGGATTATTGTTGTATACCTTTGTTGTACTACCATTTTTGATCCCTGTATTAGTTAAGAACTTCGGGAAAGCGAACTGGTGGCCGTTTCGTAGATAAAAAAATGCAGGGAAAACCCCTTTAAGTAGGTGAAAACCTCCTTAGAGGGGTTTCTTTATTTGTCTAAATGATGACAAGTGAAGGTCATAAGAGGAGGTGTTTAATAATTTATAGAAATTAAAACAATATATAAAAATATAAGTAGTTATAATGGGGGACTGAATTTGCAGAGGATGTTAAAAGGTCGTTGGTGGATTGCCCTTATCTGGGGGATTATTGTGGCAGGTTTGGTCTATGTAGCTCCTAGTATGTCTGATTTAGTACGTGAGAAAGGAAGGATAGAAATTCCAGAAGGATATTCATCTAAACTTGCTTCTCAATTGATAGTAGAAGGGTATGGAAAAAGAAATTCTTCTCAAGTTGCCTTGGTTTTTTATAGCGATCAAAAACTGACAAATCATGAGATTAAGGAAGCAGAAGAGGCAGTAAACCGTTTAGAGCAGAATAAAGAATTGTTAGGGATTAAGAAGGTTACTACTCATTTTAAAGAGAGTCAGTTGACAGGAGCACTTGTTTCCAAAGATGGTAAAGCAATCTTAGCTTCATTAAATATGGATCAAAAAAAGCGCAGTCTGTCTAGCCTTACGAAATCCTTATCTAAAACGTTGGATGGAATAGGAGTCAAATACGCTTATACGAATGAGTCGATTATCACAAGTCAACTGCTCCAGAAGTCAGAAGAAGGATTAAAGAAGACAGAAGGGATTACTGTTATTTTCATCCTTTTCGTCTTATTCCTGGTATTTCTCTCCGTTGTTGCCCCGGTTATTCCTCTATTAACGGTGGGAATCTCCTATCTTACTTCCCAATCAGTTATTTCCCTCTTAGTTGACCAATTTGATTTTCCGATCTCAGGTAACACACGAATTTTCTTAGTAGCTATTTTGTTTGGAATTGGGACGGATTATTGCATTTTGCTTTTAAGCCGTTTTAAAGAAGAGTTAATACATAGCGGTCAGGTAGTTCCGGCAATCGTAGAAACATATAAACGGGCAGGTCGTACCGTGCTAATTAGTGGAATTGCGGTCATGGTTGGCTTTGCTTCCATAGGTTTCTCTCAGTTTAATCTGTATCAGTCTGCAGCAGCAGTTGCGATAGGGATCGTCGTGCTACTACTCGCTTTATTTACACTGGTGCCACTCTTTATGGCGCTTCTGGGGAAAACGATTTACTGGCCGTCCAAAAGGAAATTAGAACATAAGGATAGTAGGCTCTGGGGTTTCATAGGACATTTTTCATTATCTAGGCCCATTCTCTCTATACTCTTGGTTGCGGTTATTTGTGTGCCCTTTATGATTGCTTATAAAGGAGAGGTATCGTTTAACTCGATAGAAGAAATAGGCGAAGATGTACCTACTATTAAAGCGTTTCGCGTGATTGAACATAGCTTTGGTGCTGGGGAATCCATGCCCACGAAACTGGTTTTCAAAAATGATGAACGATTGGATTCAGTTGATTATTTCTATGTGGTGGAACGGATTAGTAGAGAGTTAGATAAGGTAGACTTAGTCGCCTCTGTCCGCTCGATTACAAGGCCTATGGGAGAACCTTTTGAAAAATTTTTGATTACAAAGCAGTCAGAAAAACTAGGAAAAGGGTTAGGAAAAGGAAAAGAGGGCGTCGAAAAGATTTCAGAGGGGTTGAAGGAAGCAAATGATGAGTTAACAAAGAAAGAACCTGAATTAAAACGAGCAACGAACGGAATCCAGAGCCTGATTGATGGAACAAGTCTTGCAGAATCAAAATTAACGCTGCTTGAAACATATTTATCAAAAATGGAACAAGGCATGAGGGCTGGTTCTGTACAAGCAAAAAAAGAGCTAGAGACAGCAAAAGAAAGGACACAGGAACTACTTCGTATGTATCAAAGTTTTTCTAAGGCATTTAACGAGATGAATCGTGATTTGCAACAGATTGATCCTTTGTTAAATCAATTAGATCAAATAAAAGAAGAGTATTTCCATAAATTAGAAAGCAGTGTTAAGGGTTTGGGGTCTTCAGTAGAGTATCAAAAAATCAAAAGCAATATCCTGTCAGCAGTAGAGAAAAAGAACAAAATGATGAAGTTTCGTTCCAATTTGGAAAAAATGATGGAAAATGAGGATAAGATAACCAAAGAAATAAATGCCTTTACACAAAGAATAGAAAAACAAGTAAAAGGTCTGGAAAAAGCGGCGGATGCACAGGGGCAGATTGTGAAACAGCTTCCTCGCCTTACTGATGGATTATCCAAAATGAATGATGGACAGAAAGAACTACTTGGCGGATTTGGTAAGCTAAGAGATCAATTAGAGGAATTAAAATCAGGTCTGAGTCAGGGGGCAGATGGTTTAAATAAGGTATCTGGTGGATTAGGAGTCGCCCAAAGATATTTAACAGATCTCTCCACTACTACGAATGTTGATGGATTTTATATGCCGGCTGATATTGTAGAGGATAAGGGTTTTCAAAACGTATTAGAGGTGTATTTATCACCCAATAGGAAGACGATGACGATGGACGTCGTTTTTAAATCGAATCCATATGCCCGTGAAACCATGAATCAAGTAGAAAAGCTAAAAGAGGCTGTACATCGGGCGGTCAAGGGAACGAAGTTAGAAAATGCCACAGTGGCAATAGGTGGTATTACAAGTATGAACACTGATTTAAAAGCCATGTCGAATCAAGATTACTCTCGTACCGTTACGCTCATGTTGCTCGGAATCGGGCTTGTGTTGGTATTTTTATTCCGTTCTTTCATGATGCCGATTTATATCATTGGATCATTACTTCTCACTTATTATACGAGTATGGCGATCAATGAAGCGCTATTTGTGGATATTCTCGGTTATAGCGGGATTAGCTGGATTGTACCGTTTTTTGCCTTCGTGATGTTGATAGCACTTGGAGTAGATTATAGTATCTTTCTCATGGACCGGTTTAATGAGTATCACGAAATACCTGTTGCGGATGCGATGCTATTGTCGATGAAAAAGATGGGGACCGTTATCATTTCAGCCGTTATTATATTAGGTGGTACCTTTGCGGCGATGATCCCATCTGGTATGTTATCCCTCATCCAGATTGCGTCAATCATTTTGATCGGGCTATTTTTATACACTTTCGTTGTGCTCCCTCTACTCATTCCTGTACTGGTGAAGAGTTTGGGAAAGGCAAATTGGTGGCCATTTCGAAGATAAAATAGGTTAAATTAAAATAAAACAAACTCTCCATCCGTGAGAGCTTGTTTTATTTTAAGGTCAGTTCATAGATACTTATCTATCATATTTGTTATCTTATCTTTATTGTAAGATAAATACTGTCCAGCCTGATTGCGGATGGGGTCACCAGAGTAGAATCGTTCGTACAACTCGGATCGTGAGGCAAACGGAGTCCCTATGACATCCCAGGCCAGTTTAAATAGCTTGGTCCTTTTTTCCGCATCTACATCTGCACCCCGAAAATATTGATTCATCAGGTCAGAGATAGGAGATTGGAAATCTTGTACACTCGAAGGAGTTTGAATAACCCCCCCAGCAGCAATTAATTGGAGAATCTCAATTGCCCGTGGGTAGAAGGTGGTTCCGAGATTTTTCGCTATGTCTATGGTCGTTCCTCTTGGTAGATAAACACCTTCCTCGGTCATTGCGCCCTCTGCCTCACTGGCAATAATACATGCATGAATGGTCTCTATTTGTGAGATCAGCTCGCCTAGTTTTTCTTGAACATGAAGAAATTGAGTAGCTCCAATGGTTGTAGCGATTTTACAAGCTAAGCCAGTGATAAACTCTAGTTTTGTCTTTAAGCGGATGATGGCTTGATGATATCCTAAGCAAATTGAATGGGGATTCTCTTTGATAGCCCAGATCGCTTCTGGGTTTTCATGGATAAATACATATTCCCATGGAATAAAGACATCATCAAAAATAAGGAGGGCGTCCATCTCGTCATATTGGGAACTCAGGGGAAAGTCTTGTTGCTCCAGATCACTTTTGGCAAATGATTCCCGGCAAACGATGTGTAATCCAGCGGAATCCGCAGGGACAATTAACATATTCGCTACTGATTTCTGAGATTCATTTAGCCTTACAACCGGATAGATCAGGAAGTCATGCGTATAGGGAGCTGCTGTAGCAATCATCTTAGCTCCGTTTAAATAGACACCGTCTTTTGTTTTTCGGGTGATGTGTAGTAGGCCTGATTCACGTAGAAGCTGAGGATCATATTGATTAGCTCGGTTGATTTGCACATCTCTTAGCACAACGGTGATAAATCGATTCTCGTCTCGTGCCCGTTGATAGTAACGAGCGATTTTTTCTGGAAATGCCGAATCATACCTAGAGAATTGATTACGAGCACAGTACCATCCAGTTAAACGAGAGCGGGCATAATCAGAAAGTCTGCTCATCATTCCGTCCGTTGCTTCGCTCCATTGTTCAAAAGCAATGCGTCTTTTTTGTAAGTCGCTGATTGACTGGGGGATATGAAATGATTGATGAACCCACTCGCCAGTAGTAGGACTCACATAGGCAACACTTTCTTGAGTGGTAGGATCATCCAACATTCGAAACAGATTACAAACGGTTTGAATCGCACCACGAAATGCTTCTTCTTCTAGAACACGAACTCGTTTTCCATTTAGCCAAACGTTTCTCTGATCATTTAGATTTTCCGAAAATTCTTTCTCCCTTGTTTTCAAGTTTATACCCCCTCCTTGTGCGATTGTAGCACATTGTTGGGATAAATATGATTACCTGAAATGGGGGGGGTATAGACGTGTAAAGTAACAATGGGTTGATCTGTTGGATTGTACATCGAATGAATTTGACCATGTGGGCTATAGAAAAATTCGTCTGCTGTAAAATGCTTACTGCTCAATATTTCGAGTGTTTCGTTAGCATGTTTCCGATATACACGATTTAAAACACTCCCTTTTATCACGTGAACACAACAACAAGCTTCACCGTGGTCGTGTACAGGGGTTTCTACTTTTGATGGAACGTGTAACACGATCACCTCAAATAAATCAGAGCAATAGATTTGATTTCGTCCATATTCAAGTGGAGCAACAGGTGCAGTTAGATAAGGAGTAATTCGGTCAATGGTACAATCAGATGCTCGAATCAAACGGCACATGGTTTGATAATAATGCGAAGCATCCTTGTGGGGATCAAGATTTACACCCTCTAAATTCAAAAGATTTTGGATATGTCTGGCATACTTCATATCGATCTACCCCTTCTACTTGATTATGTTGACTAACATACTCAGGTATCGAACTGACTATGAGACTAATATATGTCAATTTCATTCATTATGCGCACTAAAATCGGCATAACGACAGGAAAAATTCATAAATTGATAGGTATAATATTAGATCGGAAAAGGGGGGATTAAAGGTGAAAGTATCGAGTAGAGGGGAGTATGCATTAAGGGCACTCATCGCTTTGGGATTACAGGAGGGAAATGTTTCAACGATTGCGGATATATCTGGACAAACCCTAGTTCCTGCTGCGTACTTGGAACAAATCCTCCTGCAATTGAAGATGTTAGGCTATCTAAAAAGTAGGCGAGGGAAGAAAGGGGGTTACATGTTAGCAAAAGCCCCGGATCAAATCGTCATAGGTGAAGTGATCCGGAGCTTAGAAGGTCCGCTTGCCCCGATGGGTTGTGTAAGTATCACCTCATACGAAGCATGTCCACTAGAGGGAACGTGCCTCCTAAAGCCATTTTGGGCACTAATTCGGGATTCGATTGCGCAACTATTAGACCAAACGACGTTGGCGCATTTGATAGAAAGGAAGCTATAACGAAATATGATAGAATTCTAAGCCAAATCTGTAAATCTTTCTAAATCGCTATTCTCTCCAATGACGACTAAGACATCATTGATCCCTAGAACGCGCTCTGGATTAGGTGAAATATCAATCTGTTCACCTGAACGAATTGCGATCACATTTAAATTGTACTCGGCACGTAGGTTGATTTCTCGTAAATTTCGATCGGTCATACTTCGAGGAACCTTGATTTCTTCTACACTATAATCATCTGCTAGTTTGAGAAAGTTTAATACATTGGGCGACATGAGATGATGAGCGACACGCTCACCCATATCCCGTTCAGGGAAGACTACCATATCGGCCCCTATCTTATATAGCACTTGGGCATGGCGCTTATTGAGTGCTTTGGCGACTACTTGCCTAATTCCAAGCTCTTTTAAAACAAGTACGGTTAAGATACTCGCTTGAATATCGTCGCCGATGGCTACAATTACGGTATCGAAATTGCGGATTCCGATCGCTCGAAGGGCCTCTTCATCCGTTGAATCAGTGATCACCGTGTGAGAAACCTGATCCTTGATCTCATCAATTCGGGGCTCATCCATATCAATCGCTAATACCTCGTTACCCTCTTTATAGAGAGTGGTCGCGATACTAGAACCGAAACGCCCCATTCCAATTACTGCAAAATGTTGTTCGCGCATCCTATCTTCCCCTTTGTTTTAGTATTACCCGATCATTACTTTCCCTTCTGGATAACGATATAGGTGATTTCTTCTTCTATTCGCGATGGCAAATGCGATGGTGAGCGGCCCAATTCGTCCGATAAACATAGTAACCGAGAGGATCACTTTTCCGGCAAACGAGAGATTGGGTGTAAGCCCCATTGAAAGGCCTGTTATATTAGCAGCAGATGTAGCTTCAAAGAGAATCGTTAAGAAGTCTACCCTACTATTTTGTTCTGTTACCGTTAATAACATCGTAACAATGATGATGATGAGGATGGCAATCGTTGCGATTGTTAAAGAGCGATAGATGAATCGGTAGGGAATCCGCCTCTTAAAAAAGCTAACATCTGACTTCCCTGTGATCTGTGACCAAACCGCCCCTACTAATACCGCAAATGTACTTGTTTTAATCCCACCTCCAAACGACCCCGGTGAAGCTCCGATAAACATAAGTAGGATCAACAGAAATAAAGTGGATTGGGTGAGATCAGGGATACTGAGTGTATTGGATCCAGCTGATCTAGGGCTAATCGCTTGATACAGAGAGCTAACGATTTTATCTGCCATTGAAAGGGGTTGTAGGGTTTCTGGATTGTTAAATTCAAAACAGAAAATCAAAACCGTCCCTACAACTGTTAAGATAAGACTTGTCATTAACACCAGTTTTGTATGTAAAGAAAATCGCTTTGTTTTATGATACTCGTACACCTCGTTTAGTACAATAAAGCCAATACCACCAAGGAAGATCAATACACAGAGTATGAGGTTTATATAAAGGTGCTCAGCATAGTTCGTGAAGCTTCGAAAGCTCCCCATCAAATCAAAGCCTGCATTATTAAAGCTTGAAATAGAGTGATAAAACCCATAGTAGATAGCCCGATCAGTGGGGTATTCATAAGTAAATGGGATTGTAAGGAGGATTCCGCCAACTGTTTCGATGATAATCGTAAAAATGATAATTCGTTTCACAAGTTTAATGATTCCATCGACTGATAGATTATTTAATGATTCTTGTAATAATAGACGATCTTGAAATGAGACACGTTTTCCGAGCAAAATGGCAAATAAAGTAGCAAAGGTAATAAAGCCTAACCCACCTACTTGAATAAGGAATAAAATAACCAATTGTCCGAAAAGAGAAAAAGAATGACCTGTATCAACTACGACTAATCCCGTTACGCAAGTCGCCGAAGTGGCTGTGAAAAATGCATCGATCCACGGGATACCGTGCCCATTCTTAGAAGCAACGGGGAGTGACAGAAGGAAAGAGCCAATTAAAATGATAATACCAAAACCAATCACTAGGACTGTAGGGGGATTTAAATGCTTACGAGTTCGTTTCATGGAAACTCCTACTCTATATCTTAATTATCTAGTATTTCTTTCTGACAAGTGTGCACGGAACTGATAAAATAGAACGTGTGGGTATGTAGCAGAAAAATGACTGATGAAATATGAGTTTACTGTATTTAACATACTATGGCCAGTTGAACTTATTCTATCTGCTTGTCGCAAGTGATGCAATGATGATTGGAGTTGTTACAGATGAAGGAAATTCAAGAACCAACGTTACCATTCTCTTTGTTAGAATTACTCGAAGATCCAAAGTGGGGAAAATGCATAAATGATTTCCTACACGACTATAATGGTTACCATCCAAATGACATGGGGATGAACCAGATGAAATCATTTCTACGCATGATTGTATCTCATCAACCGGGGATTAGCATGGATCAAAAAGTGGTAAGCGAGATGCCTGTTATACAAGGGACTCGTATTCAAGTTACGATGATTTTGGCGTGCTTACGTGATGGAATGACAATAGAAGAGATTTGTGAGGACTATGGATTAACACGTGAACAGATTCACCAAGCACTAAGCTTTGCGATCCGAGTTCTGGATGATCCATTTATGGGGAGTTAGCGGAATGAGATTGTTTCTAGATGAAAACGTAACTCCACGAGTGAAAGATTTCTTTGATACTCGTGGCTATGATGTAGAGACCGTTAGCTCTGTACAGATGAGAGGGTTTCATGATGAAGCGGTTTTTCGATATGCAGTAAAGGAGAAGCGAATCTTTCTTACTCATAATGGTAAAGACTTTATCATTCAAATCCCTCCTGTGATTCAGGGGGTCTTTCATAAGGGCATCATATGGTTTCGCTTTCAGGTTACGAGGAAAAACGTAGACCAAGTCTGCCATAAAATGCATGATTTTTTCACCTTTTGGAAGTCGATAGATAAGTCGATTTGGGAGGTAAACCAAAAACAAAATAGCACCCAAATTTGTTTTATCCGATCATACCCTCCACCAAGGGAAGAAATGCATATATAAAAATAGTTTATACAAAAATATATCGCATAATCGATGAAATTATTAGTTTATTGTACTAAGACATAAAATTTAGAAATGTGTTTTTATATGTAAATTGTGGTAAGCGAAAAGAGGGAATTAAGAGATGTTTTACGAAATTAACTTGTAAGAATGGATGGATCGAATGTAGAGAAATAATAGAAGCGACACGCCTTGAGAGACATATTCATATACCAAAAAGTATTTTTATGCATTCAAAAAAACCAAGCTTCCATTCCCTCTGAAAATGAAAATGAGTTAGGAGATGATAAAAAATACTCTTTACAAAATCAGCACTTTTAAGTTAAATTTATAGCAATCAATTCCTAATCACGACAGACTGCCTAATGAAATTATCTAAATATATTCAAATCGTTTATTTGAATAAAGATATGCTTTCAGGTGAAGGCCTTCCGTTAGTATAGACTGGTGATATGGGTACAAGCAAAGCAGAATGTAGCTATTATTCTATTATTTTAAGGAGGAAGGTTAATGAAAAAAAGAAAGCTTGTTCCGTTTCTTGCGATCACTCTTGTAGCAAGCCTAGGGGTTACAGCATGTAGCTTTGGTGGTGGAGCCAAGGATGATAAGGATACGTTGGTTATTGCCAGCAGATCGGAACCAAAAGAACTCGATACTGCCAAGACGACGGATGGTCCATCCGGCATTGTTACTGCAAACGTTCAAGAAGGACTTTATCGTCATGCTAAAGATGGCAAATCAGTCGAGCCTGCTCTAGTGGATGGAGAACCACAAGTTAGTGCAGATAAGTTAACCTACACCTTTAAAATTCGCGATGCAAAGTGGAGCGATGGAAAGCCAGTTAGAGCCCAAGACTTTGAATTCGCTTGGAAGCGTACACTAACTCCTGAAACTGCTGCTGAGTATGCAATGATTTTGTGGGATTTGAAAAATGGTAGAGCTTTTAACGAGAAGAAAACAGCAAAAGTTGAAGATGTTGGAGTAAAAGCGCTTGATGATAAAACCTTGGAAGTGAAGTTAGAAAAACCCCTTCCTTATCTTAAGAACTTGTTAGCGTTTCCAATGTACCTCCCCCAAAGGGAAGATATAGTGAAACAGTATGGGAAAGACTTTGCAAAAAATGCAAAAGCAAACGTTTACAATGGCCCATACAAGTTGGTTGATTGGAAACAAAAGCAAAGCTTGACGTTAGAAAAGAATGAAAATTATTGGGATGCAGCTACTGTCAAGACCAAAAAGATTGAGATCAAAGTGATGACTGACGCATCTGCAGCTATTAACGCATATACAACTGGACAAGTTCAGGTTGCCAATGTAGGCGGTGACTTTATCCAGAAGTACAAAGATGATAAAGAAGCAGTAGCTATTAAGGAACCTACTTCTGCTATGATGATTATGAACCAGAAGAATAAATTCTTAGCCAATACAAAGGTTCGTCAAGCATTACAACTAGCTTTTGACTCTAAAGAATACCAACAAGGTGTTTTGCAAGATAAATCTACAGCAGCTGGTGGGCTCGTTCCTGGTAATGTGAAAGGAAACGGGAAGGATCTAGAGAAGCTTTTCCGCGAGTCAGCCCCTGCAGAACCGAAATTTGATGTGACAGAGGCAAAGCGTCTTCTAGCTGAAGGTCTAAAGGAATTAGGTATGGATAAAGCTCCAGAACTCGAATTGATTGGGGATGACACGACCTCTGCTAAGCGTCACGGGGAATATGTGAAAGACTCGTTCAAGAAGAATCTGGGTGTAGATGTGAAAATTTCCTCACTTCCATTCCAGCAGCGTAGAGATCGTACAACCAATGGACAATTTGATCTTGTAGCATTCCTATGGCAGGGTGATTACAATGATGCAATGAGTTACTTGGACTTGTTTGTAACAGGTGGACCTTTCAACTATGCAAAGTGGAGTAATAAAGAGTACGATGCATTAATTAAGAAAGCTCAAGAGAACAAGTCGGGTGATAGCCAAGAGCGCCTTGATGCTATGATTCAGGCAGAAAAGATTCTGTTAGATGAAGCTGTGATTATTCCAGAGTATTACCGTACGATGACCTACCTCGTGAAACCAACAGTCAAAGATATGGTATTTAGTTCCGAAGGATTTGGTGAAGAACTAAGCTTCAAGTGGGTTCAAAAGAAGTAGTACTTTGGACAGGAGGTATATATCGAAAGGAGATATATACCTCCTTTTATTCATCATCGGATGGAAGGAAGTGAAAAGGTGGCACGTTATATTCTCAAACGATTCTCTCTCATGATTGTTACTTTATTTATTATTATTACAGCTACTTTTTTCTTGATTCATAGCTTACCGGGTTCACCATTACAAAACGCAGAAAAGCTAACTCCTGAGCTTCAAGCACAGATTCTAGCTCAGTACGGCTTGGATCAGCCGATCCATATCCAGTACTTTAAATATCTAGGTGGACTCGTGCAAGGTGATTTAGGAACTTCTATTGCTAATGGCCAGAGTGTAACCGGATTGTTAATGAATGGATTTAGTGCTTCTGTTTTTATTGGCGCACAAGGGCTTATACTTGGGATCGTAATTGGACTTATATTAGGGGTACTCGCTGCTTTAAAACGAAATACTTGGATTGATAGCTTTGCTACCGGAACATCGATTATAGGGGTTTCTGTTCCTAGTTTCGTGTTAGCTGCTACTTTATCTTATTTTATCGGTGTCGAATTAGGATGGTTACCAGCTAACCTGTGGGGAACGTACGAACATACGATTTTGCCTTCAATAGCCCTTTCATTCCCTGTAGTAGCACAGATTTCTCGCTATGTACGTACCGAAATGGTGGAGGTATTGGAACAAGATTACATGCGTACGGCGAAGGCAAAGGGAATTAGTCGTCTTGCTATTACTGTAAAACATGCTTTGCGAAATGCGTTGATTCCTGCTGTAACGGTCATGGGACCTCTAGCGGCAGGTATTATCACGGGTTCTCTAGTGGTAGAATCGATTTTTGCAGTACCTGGAATGGGGAAAATATTTGTAGATTCAATTACATCCAAAGATTATACGATGGTGATGGGGTCAACGATTTTCTATAGTGTTTTGATTATCTCAGCCCTCTTTATAGTGGATTTACTCTATGGAATTATCGATCCACGAATTCGTATCTCTGGAGCAAAGGAGTGATCCCATGAGTACAGAAAAAACGTATACACCCGAGCTATTTGAGCCAATTGGGCAACTAGAAAAGCGGGCAGAACAATTGAATCGTAAACAGGTAGGAGTTTGGAAGGATGCTTGGTTGCGTTTTCGTCAAAATAAAGGGGCACTCATAGGCGTCGCTCTCTTGCTCGTAATTGGATTACTAGCGATTTTTGGGCCGTTGATGAACGATCACAACTGGGAAACTCAGAATCTAGCAATTAAAAATCAGAGTGCAAATATTGATGGTCACTATATGGGTACGGATCACTTTGGTAGAGATTTGTGGCAGCGAGTATGGTATGGAGCGAAAATCTCTCTCGAAATTGCCTTTTTAGCTGTTTTTCTAGATGTTGTAATTGGAGTAACGATTGGTGGGATTTCTGGTTATTTCGGTGGGCGGATCGATATGTTTATCCAACGTTTCATTGAAGTTATCTACTCAATTCCTAATCTAATTATTATCATTATGTTACTTATGTGGATGGAACCAGGTATTTTGGCGATTGCGATTGCGATTGCTTTGACTGGTTGGGTTCCAATGTCACGGATTGTTCGGGCACAAATTTTGAAATTACGCTCTCAAGAGTATGTGCTAGCCGCTCGTACTCTAGGTGCTAGTCATAAGCGTATCTTGTTGAAGCATTTAATCCCTAATGTGATGGGTCCTATTATTATTGCGGTTACATTCTCGATCCCGTCAGCGATCTTCTTTGAGGCCTTCCTCAGCTTTATTGGTTTAGGGATTCGTCCGCCAGAAGCAAGCTTGGGTCTTCTGATCAGTGAAGGGAATCAAATCTTACAGCTTTTCCCACATGTATTGCTTTGGCCAGCTCTTGTCCTTTCCGTTTTGATGCTTGCTTTCAACCTTGTTGGCGATGGCTTACGCGACGCACTTGATCCACGAATGAAAAAATAGGAGGTAGAGATAAGATGAGCAAAATTTTAGAGGTGCGCGATCTTCACGTCTCTTTCCATACCTATAGTGGTGAGGTTAAAGCAGTGCGTGGGGTGAGCTTCGATGTAGAGAAAGGTCAAACCCTAGCAATAGTGGGTGAATCGGGTTGTGGAAAGAGTGTTACTTCGCAGGCGATTATGAAATTGATCTTAACCCCTCCCGGGGAATATAAGCACGGTGAGGTTCTCTACAACGGAAAAGACCTTGTCAAGATGAGTGAAAAAGAGATGGAGCAGGTTCGTGGTAAGGAAATCGCGATGATCTTCCAAGATCCGATGACTTCATTGAACCCTACGATGACTGTAGGGAAACAAATTATGGAAGGAATCATTAAGCACCAGAAGCTCTCAAAGGCTGAAGCGAAAGAAAAAGCAATTGAGATGCTGAAGTTAGTAGGGATTCCTAGCCCTGAGTCGAGATTTACTCAGTATCCACATCAATTTTCAGGTGGAATGCGTCAGCGTGCGATGATTGCGATTGCTCTCTCTTGCAATCCAAATGTCTTGATTGCAGATGAGCCAACAACCGCACTCGACGTAACGATTCAGGCACAGATTATGGATTTGATGAAGGATCTTCAAGAGCGACTCGGTACTTCTATTATCCTCATTACTCACGATCTCGGAGTGGTTGCTGAGACTGCTGACCGTGTTGCGGTGATGTATGCTGGAAAAGTAGTGGAATCAGGTACGATTAACGAAATTTTTGCAGAGCCACGCCATCCGTATACATGGGGTCTCATGAACTCTATGCCAAAATTGAATCAGGATCGTTCGGAAGAGCTTAGTCCGATTCCAGGTGCGCCGCCTGATTTATTAGCTCCTCCTAAGGGATGTGCTTTTGCGGCACGTTGTAAATATGCGATGAAGATCTGTCAAGAAGTTGATCCTGAACTAATAGAGCACAGTAAAGATCACCGAGTAGCTTGCTGGTTAGAGCATCCAATGGCCGAAGCTT
Source organism: Thermoactinomyces sp. DSM 45891 (assembly GCF_900119485.1). Lineage (GTDB taxonomy): Bacteria > Bacillota > Bacilli > Thermoactinomycetales > Thermoactinomycetaceae > Baia. Next base: position 198,232 of record NZ_FPJZ01000002.1, on the reverse strand, counting down.
ACCGTAGAGAAGTAGTTGAAGGGAGGCAATCGGTATGAGTGCAACAGAGAAAAAAGAGCCAATCCTTAGTGTGAAAGATGTAAAGAAGCACTTTCATGTAGGGGGTAAGAAGATCCTTAAAGCGGTTGATGGTATTAGCTTTGATATCTATCCAGGTGAAACCCTTGGTTTAGTGGGAGAGTCTGGATGCGGTAAATCGACTGTTGGACGTACACTGATTCGCCTATACAATGCTACTTCTGGAGAAGTAAATTTTAAGGGTAAGAACGTACATGAACTTAAGGGAAAAGAACTGAAGCAATTGAACCGTAGCATGCAGATGATCTTCCAAGACCCTTATGCTTCTCTAAACCCGCGAATGAAGGTAATGGATATCATTGCTGAGGGAATCGATATTCATGGACTAAATGGGAAGAAGCGCGAAGATCGTGTGATTGAGCTTCTGGAAACAGTAGGTCTAAATAAAAGTCATGCGACTCGTTTTCCACATGAGTTTTCAGGTGGACAACGTCAACGGATCGGGATTGCGCGTGCCTTAGCTGTAGAACCAGACTTCATCATTGCGGATGAGCCAATCTCTGCTTTGGATGTATCGGTACAAGCTCAGGTAGTAAACTTGATGAAAAAGCTACAGAGAGAACGCGGACTTACCTATCTGTTTATTGCCCATGATCTTTCGATGGTGAAATATATTAGTGACCGTGTAGGGGTTATGTATCTGGGGAACCTAGTGGAATTAGCCGATAGTGATGAGATGTATGATAACCCACTTCATCCCTATACACAGGCACTTCTCTCGGCAGTTCCGATTGCAGATCCAAGCCTTAAGGATGAACGTGAGCGGATTATCCTCAAGGGAGATGTCCCTAGCCCGATCGATCCACCAAGCGGTTGTAAGTTCCGTACTCGTTGTCCACAGGCGATGGATATTTGCGCAAGTACGATTCCGGAGTGGAAAGAGATAAAAGAGAAGCATTTTGTTGCTTGTCATTTATATAACTAATTGAACAGCAGTACCTTGATGGTTAGTCACAACTAACAGGAGAGGTGCTGTTTTTTTATACTTACACACTCATTATGAGATTAATAGAAGGAATTTTCCTTATTTATGTTAAATATATTAATTGAAAGAATATATATTTTCAATCATTATTTTACGAAATTAGAGGAGGAGTTCTACCATGAGTGTATTTGTAAAACCAAATCTAGCGGGAAGTCTGATCCGTTTTAAGTCGAGGTACGATAATTTTATCGGTGGAGAGTGGATTGCTCCGCTTAATGGACAATACTTTGATGTCGTTTCTCCGGTGGATGGACAGGTTTATACTCAAGTAGCACGCTCCCAAAAAGAAGATATAGAGTTAGCATTAACCAAGGCGCATGAGGTAAGAGAAGCATGGGGTTCCCGTTCGGTTGCAGAGCGTAGCAACTGTCTGTTAAAGATTGCTAGTCGGCTAGAAGAAAATATGGAGCAGCTTGCATTAGCTGAGACATGGGGGAACGGAAAGCCTGTTCGTGAAACGTTAGCAGCTGATTTGCCACTCGCGGTCGATCACTTCCGATACTTTGCGGGTGTGATTCGTGGAGAAGAAGGAGGCATTTCTGAATTAGATGCCAAGACCTTATCGATTCAGATGAAGGAGCCGATTGGTGTTGTCGGGCAGATTATTCCTTGGAATTTCCCGCTTCTGATGGCTGCTTGGAAGATTGCCCCGGCCTTGGCTGCTGGAAACTGTGTGGTTTTGAAGCCAGCAGAACAGACGCCTGTAACGGTTCTTATTTTCGCTGAATTGATTGCAGATCTATTGCCAGCGGGTGTCTTAAATATTGTAAATGGCTTTGGCTTAGAGGCTGGACAACCACTTGCTACCTCTCCTAAGGTTGGAAAGATTGCTTTTACAGGAGAAACCAATACGGGTCGTCTCATTATGCAATACGCTTCAGAAAACATTAAACCCGTAACGTTGGAATTAGGTGGCAAGTCACCCAATATCTTTACAGAGAGCGTTCTACGTGCGAATGATGCTTTTATGGACAAGGCATTAGAGGGCTTTGCTATGTTTGCTCTGAATCAAGGGGAGGTATGTACCTGTCCATCTCGTGCTTTAATCCAAGCGTCCATCTATGATGAGTTTATGGAGCGAGCTTTAGAGCGGGTCAAAAAGATTACGCTCGGAGATCCGCTTGACCCAAATACGATGATGGGAGCCCAGGCATCTCGTGAACAATACGAAAAGATCCTCAGTTATCTAGATATCGGAAAAGCAGAAAGTGCTACTTGTCTAGCAGGTGGCAAGCCATATACTAATGAATGTTATCCAGATGGTTTTTACGTTGAGCCAACTGTTTTTGAAGGCAGTAATAAAATGAGAATCTTCCAAGAAGAGATCTTCGGTCCTGTCGTATCCGTAACCAAATTTGAAGACGAACAAGAACTACTAGAGATCGCGAACAATACCCCCTATGGACTAGGTGCTGGTCTTTGGACTCGTGATATGCATCAAGCGTACGAGGTAGCAAGAAAAATCGAAGCAGGGCGAGTCTGGGTAAACTGCTACCATCTATACCCTGCCCATGCTGCATTCGGTGGTTACAAACAGTCTGGTATTGGCCGAGAGAGCCATAAGATGATGCTCGAACATTATCGCCAGACGAAAAACATGCTCGTATCATACGATCAAAATCCAAGGGGCTTTTTTTAAGGTTTGAAAGGCTTTCCAAAGTGGAGATTCATATGATGAGCACACTGAGAATCATTTATGATCCTTGGTGTGTTTTTTTAGTTATATATATATAAAACAATTTAAAAAAGAAATACTTACCTCTAGAAAAAAATGATTGATCATGGTATGCTGTTATGCAATCGTAGAGGAGTTGAGCAGAGATGAGTCAAGGTTTAGCGCGTTCCTTATCGGCGCGTCAGTTGCGAATGATGGCAATTGGCGGTACGATCGGGGCAGGTATTTTTATGGGGAGTGCAGATACGATTAACCTAGCAGGTCCTGGGATTGTATTTGTATATCTCTTAGCAGGACTTTTGTTATACGTTGTGATGGGGGCATTGGCTGAAATGGGAAGTGCCTATCCCGATCTCGATGTAAAAGGAATGATCCATCGGGCATTTGGAGGAAAAGTCTCCTTTGTGACTGGATGGTTGTACTACTTTAACTGGGTGCTTGTTTTAGCTGCAGAAGTAGTAGCAGCAGGGACATTTCTACATGTATGGTTTCCTCAGACACCCATTTGGTTTTTAAGCACACTTTGTGCTTTGTTTATCTTAATTTTGAATTTAGCGAGCGTGAAGCTCTTTGGAGAAATAGAATTTTGGCTTTCCATTATTAAAGTTGTTACCATTTTGTTATTTGTAGGATTGGGAGCATATCTTTTATTTTCAAATCAAGAGGTTGGACTTTCTAATTATACTCAGCACGGTGGATTTTTCCCGACAGGACTTGGAGGACTCGCTACTGCAGTGACGGTGGTTATTTTTTCCTTTGGCGGTGCAGAGTTATTAGGCCTTACACTCCGTGAAACCAAGGATGCACACAAAGTATTACCAAAAGTGTTACGTGGTGTGGTAGTGCGCGTGTCGCTCTTTTATATTCTTCCCATTCTTGTGATTGTCGGTTTAGTACCATGGAATCAAATCGGTAGTCAAGGAAGCCCGTTTGTAAATGTACTACAAAACATCGGACTTTCCTCAGCAGCTGATGTGATGAACTTTGTCATGCTAGTTGCCGTTATCTCGGCAGCGAATTCTGGAGTTTATGCGACTTCGCGGATGTTGTTCTCGTTAGCTGGAGATGGAGAAGCACCGAAGGTATTTACACGATTATCAAAGAGTCAGGTTCCAGTTTTAGGAATTCTGGTTAGTGCGATCTTCTTATTTGGTGGCGCGGCTGTTGCATACTTCGCACCCAAAAGTGTCTTTTCTATCTTAATGGGGATTCCGGCGATAACGGTACTGACTATGTGGATTATGATTTGTGCGGCGCAATTGAAGCTTCGCCTAACCGATAAGGACTACCATAAACCAGGTCGCTTTTTATTAAAAGGATTCCCGTATATTTCAGGAGCCACTGTTATTGCATTTACTGTCATCTTAGCTATTATTTTATTTACCCCTGATAACCTGGCTAAGTCTCTCTTGGCCTTGGGTGTGGTCGCTTTCTTATTTATCGCATCCTATATGGTAAAAGGGAAACAAACATAAAGGGCTTGAGTAAGAGATAAAAACCAGATGAAGTCACTAATCATCTGGTTTTTATGTTAGAAAAAATAGAGGTTGCAGGAGGTAGAGAGAGGGATACCGGTCTTCATTAGATGTCAGAAGCCCTCGAATACACCCCATCTTGCTAATAGGATCAATATCTATAATGAGAAAGGAGTCACAGTTCCAATGCAATGGGTAAAGAATGTTTCGAGAATTAAATACGACGTCTTCCTCTTCGAAGGTGAACAATCTCATTGCATTATCGTTCCAACTAAACGAATAGCATCGAAAGGAATTTTTTTGTAATAGGGTAAGGAAAGACTCTTTCCGTAATGAAATCTCAATCCCTTTTACATATCCTTCTGAATCCAGATCGCTTTGATACTCATGAAAGAATTCTCCATCCCGATAGGCATGGCTATAGATTTTAGGAGACTGCTTTAATTGGAGTAGCTTGTCTAAGATGAATTCATCTTGAACGAAGGGAATTTGATATTCACGATTGCTTGCATAAGAGATCAAATCGCCTTCTCGTTCCCTGCGAATCTTTAGATAGTTATGTGGTTTTTGAAGATATATGTATCCCATATTCACTGAAGAATCACAAGTAATAATCATATTCATCACCTTTGCAATAAGAGTCTTTATTTTGTATAGGATAGATGATGTGGAACTGATTAAGAGTGTTCCCGATACGAAATTAGATCAAACATGACAAATGTAATATTAAATGTATGATACTCATTACTAATTATAAATAGGGGAAACCTTTAGGATAGATTATGAGCTTGATAGTTTTAGAAGATGAAGGTGAAAAATATGGAAATAGCAATCCAATTATCCGAAGTAACCAAGCAATATTCTGCAAAAAAAGCAGTTGATCATATTAGTTTTACCATTGGAAAAGGAGAGATTGTCTCGATTCTTGGGCCTAATGGAGCAGGGAAGACAACCACTATTTCTATGATGCTAGGACTAAAAAAACCTACATCTGGATCGGTACAAATCTTAGGGAGTTCCCCGTCGGATAGAAAAGTCAAAGAAGAAATTGGAGCTATGCTACAGGAAGTAAGTGTAATGGATGCGGTGAAGGTATCAGAACTTATTCACTTGTTCCGTAATTATTATGATAAATCACTCCCATATGAGAATTTACTAACGTTATCAGGTTTGGAGAAAGATGCTGGGATCATGGCGACAAGTCTTTCTGGAGGACAAAAGAGACGATTGGGCTTTGCGCTAGCGATGGCTGGGGATCCTTCTGTTCTTTTTCTCGATGAACCAACAGTGGGAATGGACGTTACATCAAGAACCGCGTTTTGGGAGACGATTCGTTCACTCAAAGATGCTGGGAAAACCATTATCCTCACCACACACTATCTGGAGGAAGCAGATCGGTTATCTGACCGAATTATCATGATGAACCATGGAAAAATTGTTGCGGACGGAACACCAGAAGAGATTAAGAATCGGTTAACGGTGAAGTATGTATCTGTATCCGCTGATGCTTCCCTTGAGCTTGGTGTATTCCAAACGATTCCTGGAGTGACTGAGATAGAGAGGGATGGAAACCACATAAAGATTTATGGTGATGATACGGATGCCATTTTGATTCATCTAGTGAGACAAAATCTAGCTGTGAGAGATTTTGATATTCATAGAGGTGATCTGGATGAAGCCTTTTCGAATTTGATGAAGGAGGGAGCCAGATGATGCGAGCTTATCTAGCGCAGTCTAAGGTTGAATTACTGCGGACTTTTCGTAATAAAAAGTCGATCTTTTTTACCTTGTTAATGCCCATTATTTTTTACTTTATTATGTCACAAAATGGAGAAGAGAAAATGGGCGGAGTCGAATGGAGGGCTTATTTCTTGATCTCGATGACCGCATACGGGCTTATGATCTCCTCAATCTTTAATCTCTCCTTGCGATTGGTTCAGGAGCGCACACAAGGTTGGTCACATCAGCTCAAAATAACGCCACTCCCTCCCAGTGCCTATTTTGCGGCGAAAATTAGTGTACAACTACTTGTAAATCTAGGTCAGATCGTCGTGATGTTTTTAGTGGGTCACTTTGCTAACAGTATAGAATTAACGACTGGACAATGGATGGGCGCTGGTTTCTGGCTCTTGTTGGGAAGTTTACCCTTTCTAGCGATAGGTGCATTTCTCGGAACGCTGAATAAACTAGAAACCACACAAATCGTCAATCAAATTGTTACGTTGGGACTTTCTTTTATAGGAGGCATTTTCTATCCGATCGAGTTGTTCCCAGAATGGATGCGTAAAATAGGGGAATTGACTCCTTCTTATCTGATGGCAAGTGGGTCACGGAGTATCCTGGGGAGCCAACCGGTCGATTGGGGTAACTTAGGAATTCTAGCTATATATGCCCTTTTATTCACAGGACTTGCATCCTTTATCTTAAAGAAGAAAGAAGTAGCTTCATGAATCGAAAGAAATCGCCTTTTATCTATATGTGGCTTATTTTTATGTTTTACCCCTTATATCATTTTTGGACCCAGACCACTCATGCTGTTCTGGGCTCCTTGCTTATCCTAGCGTTGGTTCTTGCCTTTCTTTTATATACTCGGTCCGGAGGAGTTATGTATGTCTTGGTTCAACTGGGACTTGCGTTTGTGATTTGTTCCTTTCTCTCCTTCCAAGCAATCACAATCTTTTGTTACCCAGCTGCCTCCGTTGGTTTTTTGCCCAGTCGCAGAAAGTTTTTAATGGGGTATACAATTTTGCTTACCTTGATTATCATCACTTTTTTCTCATTTTATGATGTAGATGAGCTAGGTAAAGTGATTTCTCTTGCCTTCCCTTATCTCATATTACTCTTTGCTCTCCCTTTTGTGGGACGGATTCAAGGGAGACGGGATGCGATTCAAAGTCAACTTTTACTTGCTCAAGAGCAAATTGTTGAGATGGGTAAGAATGAAGAGAGACAACGAATTGCAAGAGATTTACATGATACGCTTGGACATACACTTTCACTTATTACCTTAAAAGGACAATTGGCAGAAAAGTTAATTCGTAAAGACCCCTCTAGAGCTGAGCAAGAAACGAGGGATATTCAGATAACAGCTCGCAGTGCTTTAAAACAGGTGCGAGAGTTGGTTTCGGACTTAAACTTTGCAAAGTGGAACGATGAAGTGGATCGCTCACGTCAGATCTTAGGTGCGGCCGAGATTCAATTTACCTCACAAGGTGGGGGAGTGACACTTACTCCATTTGTGGAAAATATTTTGGCGATGTGTTTGCGTGAACTGGTCACCAATGTTGTGAAACATAGTAAGGCGACAACTTGTCACCTGCATTCTGGAGAAGAAGAAGGTTATTTCTTTCTGTGTGTGAGAGATAATGGGATTGGGTTTTCCTCAGAAAAACAGAAAGCAGAGAGCCATGGACTAATTGGGATGCGGCAGAGATTATCTTTGGTAGAGGGAACTTTACTAATTCATTCTAACAACAAGGGAACAATGATTACCGTCCAAATTCCAAAAGTGATCAAACATAAAGAGAAAGTAGGAGAGCGATGATTCGAGTCGTGATTGCAGAAGATCAAGGAATGTTGCGTAGTGCGTTAGGGGCTTTACTGGACTTGGAAGAAGATATTACCGTTGTGGGACAAGCGGAGAATGGGCGAGAAGCTCTAGAACTAATCCAGCAACATCAACCTGACCTTTGTATCTTAGATATTGAGATGCCGATTATGAGTGGTTTGGAAGTGGCAGAACAGCTAAAGGAGATGCAACATCCGTGTCGGGTGGTGGTATTAACTACCTTTGCGCGTCCAGGCTACTTTCAACGAGCTGTGGCAACAGGTGTTCAAGGATATTTGTTAAAAGATCGATCTAGTGATGAATTGACTGAGTCACTACGGAACATCATGTTAGGAAAACGAGAGATCTCACCCGAATTAATCGAGATCGTATGGGAAGAGAAAAACCCCTTAACTCCAAGAGAGCAGGAGATTCTCTTACTAGCAGAAAAAGGGCTTACAACGAATGAAATAGCAGGTCAGCTTTTCCTTTCATCTGGCACGATTCGTAACTATCTATCTGAAGTAAACAGTAAGATGAGTACGAGCAATCGATTAGAAGCAATCATGACTGCGCGGAGCAAAGGATGGATTGTCGAAACCCCCTAAACCATAAAGGATAGGGGGTTCGTTCCTTTCATATTATGCTGGCAAATGTTCCACCACAACTTCATATGTATGAAGGGTGTTACCTAATATGTTGGAAGGCTCGTTAGACTCTCTTCTCTTAGCATGAGCGCCTTTAAATGAGTCACTCTCTACCCACTTATCAAAGAATTCTTTTCCTTCCCAAGTGGTACTCACTACATACTCCTCATGCTCTGTTGTATCTTGCGTTTTTAATAGTTGCATTCTGACAAATCCAGGGAACTGGTGAACTGATTTCGGATTACGGAATCGTTCCTCTAATTCATGACCATGGCCAGACTTTACCCGAATGGTATTTGTAACGATAAACATCTATATCTCCTCCTAATTTGAACGTACCTGTTCTAGACTAATCAAGTAATCAAACACGCTTTTTGCTTCCTCTCCGCCCATCTGAGCATGGACGATCAGAGGGATCCCGTGAGGTCCTTTCGCGTGGATCATTTCTGGAAAAGAGTCAAGCATCGTTTTCACAATATCTACGTTTCCTAACATGGCGGCTGTAAAGATATCCATGCGGGCTCCCTTTTCAATTAAATAAAGAGCAATATCTTTTCTTCCCACATGGCTTGCGGCCCCTAGGGCAGTTTCCCAGTCCTCATTTCCCCAGTTCCATGCGGCATAGAGTAAGCCAGGCTCTTTCTCTAACATCTCTTTGATTGTATCAAAATCCATATGTGCAGAAGCTACAAAATTCCGTACCATCTCATCGGGAATCCTCACTTTTTCTTTCTTGCTTTCGATTGCTGTCATATCTTATTTCCTCCTCTGGTCACAGCAGGTTCTCATGGGGATGAAAGTCGGTTTATCAGAATGTTGAATCGATACCTCAATCCCAAACACATCTTGAAACATACTTGGCTGAATTACCTCTTCTGGACTTCCATCTAGATGAACCTGACCATTCTTCATCACTACTAGGCGATCACTATATAAGGTTGCTTGATTAATATCATGTAGCACCATCACAACCGTTAGACCTAATTCCTGATTCAGTGTTTTCACAAGCTCCATCACTTCTAATTGGTGGGCTATATCCAAATACGTAGTTGGCTCATCGAGTAGTAGGATACTTGAACTCTGGGCTAGCGTCATCGCAATCCAAGCTCGTTGTCTCTCCCCACCCGAGAGGGCAGGAAGAGGGCGGTCTTGAAATGTGTCCATCTTCGTTACTTCGAGTGCCCAGTTAACCATTCTCTCATCTTCAGATGATAAACGTTTGTACCACGTTTTATGGGGATGCCTACCGAATTCTACAAGCTCACGCACTGTCCATTCGATCGAATGATCATGAACTTGAGGCAACATCGCTAAGCGTTTCGCAATCTCACATCCATCCCACTGTGACAAGGGGACTCCATCTAACAAAATTTGTCCTGATGTGGGGTTCCACAATCTCCCGAGTAAACGAAGTAGGGTTGATTTACCGGATCCATTAGGACCGATGATACTAAGAATCTCCCCTTGTTTAAGCTGGAGATGAGGAACTTGTAGTTGAAACCGCTGAGAGTGTTGATAGGATATCTCTTTAGCTAGTAGCATTTCGTCGCATCCCCTTTAGTAGAATGAATAGGAAAAACGGTCCTCCTAAGAAGGAGAGGAACACTCCCACAGGTAGTTCAATGGGATCAAACCAAGTTCTTGCAAATGTATCTGCTAGCGTTACCAATAACGCACCGCCTAGTGCTGATGCGGGTAGTAAATATCGTGCATCGTTACCTATTATCATTCGCAAAATATGGGGGACGACTAGACCAACAAAACCAATCAAGCCCGATACACTTACTGCGATTGCCGCTAGTAAACTACTGAGTAGAATCAAGAAGAAACGGCTTCTCTCTACCCGATGCCCCAATAGCTTAGCTACTTCATCGCCTAAGCTGAGGACACGTAGATGATGGGCGGCAAAGAAACTGAGAATGACCGCAATGAAAGCATATCCAACCACCATCTGAAACTGACTCCAACCTACTCCGCCAATCCCTCCCGAAAGCCATGGGAGTACAGATTGAACTCGATCACTAAATAACAACATTAATGAAGATAGAATCGCTCCAATTACCGCGTTAATCGCAACTCCAACTAAAATGATTCGATGAGATGATGCTCCTTGATTCCATGATAGGAAATAGATTAATAGTGTTGTCCCAAAAGCGCCCACGAAAGCACCAATCGGGAGGAAGGTCGCTGCCGCCGTTGGGAATATGATTAACATCGTGGTCGCAACGACACCCGCCCCTGAAGAAACACCGATAATTCCAGGATCTGAGAGGGGATTACGCATTACACCCTGCAAAATGGAGCCAGATAGAGCCAAGCATATCCCGACAATTAAACCAATGAGAATCCGCGGAAGCCGTAAATCCCATACAATTCGTTTTGCCATATTATCTTGTTGATACAGGACTCCATCTACTAACTCCGTTGATGTGAAGGAGACAGGGCCAGCAAATATCGCATAACATACAGCTCCGAGCAGCCCTAAAGCTAACAAGACCAATACAATCAATCTCTTTCTAGATAGAGGATGCGTGGTCCCCTTGCTTTCCTGTGCAGACAAATCCTCCATTACGATCCAGTCGCTTTCACTAGGCTATCCTTTAGGAAATCTAAGCTTTCAATTATTTTGGTGCCAGGATTTGAGCCGAAAAGATGGGATGGCAGAACGACGATTTTCCCATCTTTTACTGCCGACAAGTTATTCCATGCAGAGTTTTTCTTCATCTCTGCTTCAAATGCTTTTTGAACGGCTGCTGGGTCTCCGTGAGTAATCAGATACACAACATCTGGATTACTTTGCACGATTCTCTCTGTGCTTAGCTGTGCATATCCCGGCATTTCTTTGGAAACAGGGAACGCTGTGGCGATATTTTCTCCTCCTACTTTCGATAAGAGATCGCCAGTTAGAGAGGATGGCAATGCAATCATATACGAGCCTGGTGCTCCGTACACTAGCAGTGCTTTTGCCTTTTTCGCAGGTTGTTCCTTTTGGAGAGATTGTAATTTATCAGCTATTTGCTTTGTCCATTTTTTCGCTTCATCTTGTTTACCTAATAGAACTCCATAGTCCTCAATGGACTTATGTATGCCTTCCACAGAACTACCCTTTGTAATATAAACTTGAATTCCTTGCTTCTCTAACGTCGGAATATGTCTTTCAAAACCACTATTTGCAATTAATACGTCTGGCTTAATGGCCGCTATCTTTTCAAAATTAGGACTGTGTGGGTTTCCGATTTCTGTTGCTTTTTGTAGTTCTGGACTGGAGACAGGTGCCTTGGTCGTAGGGCGCCCTACAATCTCTCCACCTAAAGCATGAATGATATCCATATCACCTGAACTAAGCGCCGCCACCTTCTTAGGTTGTTGCTTAAAAGTGAGCGTCCGATTCGCCGCATCCGTAACCGTTACCTGAGAGGATGACGATTTAGGAGTAGATGCTTCTGGTGCCTTTGACTGACAAGCCGTCATAATCCCAAGGCAAAGGAGTGAAATTCCGATTAACTTAGTTACCCTCTTCATAAAAAAATCCCCCATATATATGATAATGATAATTAGTCTCATTTATACTGCCATTGTAATAGAGAATGATAATTATTGTCAATTAGAAAATAGAAATAAAACCAGTAGTTTTTAATTACTTATATTTACAATATAAAACAACATTTCATACAAGTAGTCCTTATTACATTGGATTTATCATTGTCTACTATTAATCCTATTGTGTATAATTGACCGGAGTTTCATAGAAATTCACTGACTAGATTAATGTGCTAGAGGATGCCGTAACAAGAGGGGTTAAGACACTTCAATCAGAGGGGAATGAAACAGAGGTTGTACACAACTACCTACCTTTTATGGAGCATTCGTGTTTCTGAGTGGATGCTGTTTCTGCTTTCTTTTAATCACTCATTTTTACTGGATAAATATAGAAAAATCAGCTAGAGTATAACTCATAAATTGCTACATTATTAATATACCCTAAGTGTTGTTAAGTAGGTTAAGTCCTTGTACAGAAAAACTAAATGTGGATAAAGTTGGAACGTATCGATAATCGCATTCATGATACAATATTTTAGGTTATAATAGAAAATAATTTTGTAGATGTAGGAGATAATACGATATATGAAACAAAAGAGAGAACGCGTCTTACATTATATTAAGTCACGATATGCTCTGTGGATTTTAACTCTCATACTTGTATTCATGATAGAGTTGTTAAATCGAGGAAAAGTTCAAGACTTAACGAAATGGATTTTTAAAGAGGAGTCTTTTTTGCCGGCTTTTGTGCTTACGTATGCGATTGTCTACGGGCTGCTTTCCTTATTTATTGCCCTGATCGGGCGTGCACAGATTGCCTATTGGACGATAAGTACGTTTTTAGTGCTTATCGCGTTTATTAGCGGAATGAAGTGGAAACTCATTGAAGTACCGTTGATGCCTTGGGATATTACCATGACCGACGAAGCCATGGATCTTTCAGGATATCTGCAAGAGGTTCCAATTAAAATGGTGATTGCGATACTTGCTTTTGTTGTAGTGGGTATTTTGCTTTTTAAGAAGCTACCACATATTCAAAAGAAGTTTAACTGGACAGAGAGAGGTCTCTTTCTCTTGCTATCGGTCGTTTTATTAGGTGTAGTCTTTACAGATAAGCCGATCGCGATTAAGAAAAAATTTGGCATTGAGTATTCAAGAACGATTCAGGACTTAAATTATAAGAAAAATGGCTTCTTACTATCTACAATCTTAAATGTCGATCAGGCATTTGTCGACAAGCCAAAGGGATATAGTGAAGAAAAAATTAAATCATTAGTCGATAGCAACTCAAAAAATGACAAAGTAAACCCCAAAGTAAATCCAAACGTTATTGTAATCCTGAGTGAGTCGCTCTGGGACATGACTAAGATGAAAGATGTGAAGCTTAGTAAAGACCCACTTAGCTTCTATCACTCGCTACAGAAAAAGTATTCAAGCGGTGAGATGTTAAGTCCGGCTTACGGTGGGTGGACGGCAAATGTGGAGTTTGAGGTGTTAACCGGGAACACGGTACGTTTCCTTCCACAAGGTGCGATTCCATATAACCAGTATGTGAACCATGGAGTGGATTCCTTAGCCAGTATCTTAGGAAGACAAGGATATAACACGACGGCCATTTCTCCAACTCACAGTCGTTTTTATCAGGCTAACAAAGTATATCAAAACTTTGGTTTCTCTCGTTTTATCAGTGGTGAGTTCTTCGAGGAGAAGAAGAAAGGCCCTTACATCGCGGATGATGAAGTAGCAAAAAAGATTATTGAGACAACAGAGAAGAGTTCAGGCTCTGATTTTATCTTTGCTAATACGATGGAAAATCATGGATCGTATATTAACAAGTATAAAGAGAAGACCGTTAAAGTAGAAGGCCAGATGTCTGCGGAAACGAAAGATATGCTAGAAAATTACGCTACGGGTGTTGCCGATGCTGACGAGATGCTGAAGAAGTTGGTACAGCATTATGAGAAGAGCAAGGAACCAACGATTGTTGTGTTCTTCGGTGACCACTTGCCTCCTCTAGGAAGAAATTATTCTGCATATAAAGATGCTAAGTATATTGGCAAAGATAGTGGACCTGATTTCCTTCCATCTGCAAGTACTGACTACGGAGATAGGTCGAAAGGGACTGTTAAGGAGTTAGATTTCCTTAATAAGATGTACCGTACTCCTTTGATGGTATGGAATAACTATCTACCTGAGCATCAAGATAAATTAGATATGAGTTCTAATTTTATTGCTCCGTATGTGCTAAACCTAGCGCAGAAAGAAGGAACGTACTATACCAACTATCTCTATAATCTCTCTAAGAAATATCCTATGATCCCACCGCAAGAATACTATTCGCAGATGAAGATCAAGTCGGAGGATTTAGCAGACTATCAGATGATGCAGTATGATATTATGTTTGGTGAACAGTATGGTTATGGTAAATTAAAAGATCAGATTGCAAGTAAGAAGCTAGTCTTCGGCTACGGAGATATGACGATTGAAAATGTTACCTTGCAATTATCTGGTCAGGAAAAGACCATCCACATTACTGGGAAAAACTTTAGCGGTCCGAGTACGATTTATTTAGATGGAAAAGCGATCGAAACTAAATATCAACCGGATGGTAGCCTAATTGGAATCATATCGGATGAAGGAAAAGTAGCATCGGCTAAAATTCAAGTGAAAAATGGACCGAAGGGAATTGACCTCGCGGTCTCCAATGTGTACCAAATGAAAAAATAGAGATAGATAGCTTATCGAGGAAAGGGTGGGCTTTTATGCCACGTGCTCGCCTTATCTATAATCCAACAGCAGGCCGGGAATTGGTGGAGAGAAACCTTGCCAAAATTCTCAATCGGTTGGAAGACGCAGGGTATGAGACATCTTGTTTTGCAACCAAGTATCGATGGAGTGCGGCGGAAGAAGCACAAGCTGCAGCTGAAAGCGGATTTGATTTAGTGGTCTCTGCAGGTGGGGATGGAACTCTTCATGAAGTAGTGAACGGATTAGCGAGCCATCCGAATCCGCCTAAGCTCGCGATACTACCCGCGGGAACTGTAAACGACCTTGCTAGAGCTCTTGAGTTACCGCGGGATATCTTAGCGGCAACCAGTATAGTAAAAGAAGGCAAGATAAAGCGTATTGATGTAGGAAAGTATGGGGAACGTTATTTTATTAATGTTGCAGCTGCGGGGCGGATTGCAGAAGTTACCTATGAGGCGCCAAGTAAACTAAAAACGGTATTAGGACCGCTTGCTTACTATGCGAAGGCGATGGAGAAATTAGGCACGTTAAGTGATCCTTTCCCGATCCATATTGAGACACCAGAGGGAGAGTGGGAGATTGAAGTCCTGCTCTTCCTCATCGCGAATAGTGTCTCTGTAGGTGGATTTCAAAAAATTGCACCCTCAGCAACGTTATATGATGGATTACTTGATGTGATTATTGTGCCGAAGACCAAAATTCCCGATCTACTACACTTAGCTGCTCTAGCTTATCGTGGACAGCATGTACATGACTCTCGGGTCATTTACTTTCAGACAAAGAGTCTTAATATCAAAACACCGGAACCCCTCAACTTAAATCTAGATGGAGAGTGGGCTACTGGTGAGTTGTCAGGGCGATTTGAGATCTTGACAAAGCACCTAGAAGTATTTGTTCCGTAAATAATAAGCTCCGCTCGGATAGTTAGTTGAAAGTATGAACTGCTATCAGAAGGGAGCTTTTTGTGTTCCTTATTGGTTGAAATTGGAGTTCATAAATCATTCTATTTCCATGGTATAATCACTTGGTCTATATTAAATGTCTATACTACATTATATATGGGAGATATAATTGGATGAAATCAAAATTACATTACCTAATAAACTATATGAAATCTCGATATTCTTTATGGATTTTAACCTTGCTTCTTGTTGTGGTGGTAGAGTTACTCAACCGAGGCAGTCTTCGATCATTATCAGGATGGTTATTTGATATTGGTGATTTTCCTTCTGTAGTACTTACTTTTTTGATTGTTTATAGCTTGTTATCATTTTGTATCGCTTTGATTGGGCGAGCTCAGATCGCA
Organism: Thermoactinomyces sp. DSM 45891; assembly: GCF_900119485.1. Lineage (GTDB taxonomy): Bacteria > Bacillota > Bacilli > Thermoactinomycetales > Thermoactinomycetaceae > Baia. Next base: position 182,231 of record NZ_FPJZ01000002.1, on the reverse strand, counting down.
TATTGGACCATTGCTGTGGTTTTAGTAGTCATTGCTTTTATTAGTGGTATTAAGTGGAGGACGATCGATGCCCCTATGATGCCTTGGGATGTGTTACTTGCAAGCGAAGCATTTGATCTGACCGGATATATACAAGAGGTTTCACTATATATGGTTCTGGTAGTAGCTAGCTTTGTGACGGTAAGTATCGTGCTGATCAAGAAGCTACCTCATTTCCAAAAGAAGTTCTCGTGGCTAGAGAGAGGAATTTTCCTTATTCTATCGATTCTGTTACTAAATGTGGCCTATACAGACAAACCTATTCCGATTAAAAAAATGCTAGGAATCGCTCATTCCTCTGTTCATCCAGTAAATAACTATATTCGAAATGGCTTTTTGGTTTCGACTATGTTAAATATTAATCAGGTATTTATTAAAGAACCGAAAGGATATAGCGAAGAAAAAATTAAGTCATTGATTAATGGGATCTCGAAAAGCGAGAAAGGTAACTCGAAAGATAAACCGAATATTATCGTGGTATTAAGTGAGTCCTTGTGGGATCCGACCAAAATGAAGAATGTAAAGTTTAGTAAGGACCCATTGGCATTTTATCACTCATTACAGAAAAAATACTCGAATGGAGAGATGCTATCTCCTCAATTCGGTGGATGGACAGCGAATGTAGAGTTTGAAGTGTTGACAGGAAATACAGTTCGTTTCCTGCCATCTGGGTCAGTTGCATATAACCAATATGTAAATCATGGTGTTGATTCTCTCGCGAGTATCTTAGGCAGGCAAGGATATAATTCAACCGCGATTTCCCCAACCCATAACTGGTATTACCAAGCTAACCAAGTGTATCGAAATTTTGGTTTTTCTCGTTATATTAGTGGAGAATTTTTCGAGCAGAAGAAAAAGGGACCTCAAATCGCAGATAGTGAAGTGGCGAAAAAGATTATTGAAACCACAGAGAAGAGCTCTGGTTCTGACTTCATCTTCGCTAATACGATGGAGAATCATGGGGCTTATCAAAATAAATATAAAGAGAACGAAAAGACGATTACAGTAGATGGCCAGATGTCAGCAGAAACAAAGGATTTGCTAGAAAATTATGCTACAGGTACTGCTGGTGCTGATGAGATGCTGAAGATGTTGGTGGAGCATTATGAGAAGAGTAAGGAACCGACGATTGTCGTTTTCTTTGGTGATCACTTACCAGCCCTAGGGGCTAATTATAAAGCCTATAAAGAAATGAACTATATCAGTGGATCAAGTGATCCTGATTTCCTTAACAAGATGTATCGTACTCCGCTCATGGTATGGAATAATTATCTACCAGAGCATCAAGATAAGTTAGACATTAGCTCTGCTTTTGTAGGTCCGTATGTGCTCCATTTAGCTCAAAAAGAAGGAACCTACTATACAGATTACCTTTATAATCTGTCGAAGCGTTTTTCTGTTATTCCTCCGCAAGATTCCTATAAGAAGCTGGGGATGAAACCGGAAGATCTAGCTGATTATCGGATGTTACAATATGATATTCTGTTCGGTAAGCGTTATGGATACGGTAATCTAAAAGATCAAATTGCAACCAAAAAGTATATTTATGGCTACGGAGAGATGTCCATTTATCACGTCGCTCTGCAGGGATCTGGAAAAGAAAAATCAATCCAAGTGACAGGTAAAATCTTTTCGGGTCCGAGTAAGATTTATCTCGATGGAAAAGAACTGAAGACTACGTACCAACCAGATGGTAGCTTAGTAGGAATCGTGTCAGAAGAACAAGCACAGGGGCTTGGGAAGTCTAAGGTTCAAGTGAAGAATGTGGATACGAAAGGAATGGACCTAGCCGTCTCTAATGTTTTTCAGATGAAAGATTAGTAAACGGAAAAGCTCCCCTCAAGTAGACAGTTGCAATCATAAACTGCTATCTGAGGGAAGTTTTATGTAGGGCTACTGATTAACGAACAGGAATTGCACCTTCAACAAGATGTCCGTGTACTTCATTGATTTGATATTTGGTGTTATCAAAAGAAAGAACTACGAACTCTGGGCTTGGCATTAGTTTTCTGATTAATGGATTCATTTCTGCTTGAACTAATAGAGAAAGATTGCCGTCTTTAATAACTGCTGTTTTTACATTGAAGTCATACACAGCACCTTTAGTGCCAAGCGATAGATATACATACGTCTTTTTGCCATGTTTCACCATGGTTGTACTTTCTACTTTCGTATCTACTTGTGCAGATACTACTTGAGGAATAGAAGCATTATTTTCTACTGTGAAAGTAGCCTCTTCCCATCCGCCTTGAGATACTTTACTAACTTCAGCTGCTTGAGTAGTGGAAGGTGTAGCAAACCCTGCACCTACTACCATAGCTCCACATGCGATCATTCCTACTACGAAACGTTTTGCATTCATTAACAACAACCCCTTATTCAAAGTTTATCGAACAATCAAATCATATCATAGAATGATGTAAATTTATATGTTTTTATATAAATTTACAGTTAAAACTTTATTATAAATCTTTTGTTTATGAATAGAATGCTAGATTGAAATGGTCAAAAGACATTTTAACGATAGATTACAAAGGTATTATAAAGGGTTTTGTAAATGCCATCTGTTTTTGTAGTAAAGTATAATTAGTTTTAATGAACTTTATGTTCATTTCTTTTTAAAATAAATTTATATATTTTATGTAAATATATACGATCGTAAGTATAAAAAACCATTAAACTAGCTCAAATGAACAGTACCGATATTCCTTGAACCAAAGAGAAATTACGCAGAGAATATCCTGTAAGAAAATTACTTGAACAATGCCGTCATAGAAAACTTCCTTTGTTCGCTTAAAAGTGATTTATTTTTTATCTTCACGTACTTTTTGAGTATGGATTATTCAACAAAGGAGTTATAATCATATTAAATAAAAAGAAAATTCATTCTATTAATATCTTTAAATGGGAATAGATAGCCCACAAGTAGATCATTTTTCTTTCAGAGTACTGTAGGTCAGTATGTCTAAATTAGCTACAATGTTTTTGAAGTCTTTTTAAGCCGCAATATAATATTTACAATATATTAAATTCGTTATACTATAAGTATATAATGAAAAAAAGGGAGATGATCAGTTTGAATAATAAAAAAAATGGTATATCTGTTAATTTTAACGGAGCGGCTGGAAATCAATTTGGGAAAAATGTGTTTGTCACCATAATACCATTTAATGTAGTTGAACGTTTATTGGTGATTTTTCCTGATGTTCAGAGAAAAGTTAATATGGTGCGTGTTAAAGATATTGCTAAATATATATTGAGCGGTTTAAAGACAAGTAATTATTGTTTTTTAAGTGCAGTCACAGCAACTTCAAAGGGCTCAATTAAATATGATGATAATTTTCATGCAGTTAGCCTGGATATTAATTCTGTATTAAGTATCAATGATGGTCAACATCGAATCGAAGGGATAAAATTAGCCCTAAATACATTGCGTAATGAGCTTTCAAATGCTAAAGATCAAGATGCTAAAGAAAATTTAGCAAAAAAACTTGAGCGGCTAGAGAATATGTGTGTACCTGTTGTGATTTTTGATAACATGAGTCAGCAACATGAGCAACAGCTTTTTCATGATTTGAATTTACTAGCGGCTAAGCCCAGTAAGTCAATTTCATTAAAATTTGATAACACAGATTTGTACAATCGTATGGCTAAAGAGCTTAAACAAGAGAATGAATACCTTGTTCTGTACGGTATTGAAACTGAAAAAACGCAATTGAGGGATAAAAATACAAACCTTATGGTTTTATCAACATTACGAAATACAATTTCATTCATTATCAGTGGGACAGACAAGGACAAAGATCACAAATTAAATGATAGTAACTATGATGAGATGAAAGAAACAGTAAACGAAGTATTAAATACTATTTTCGACTCGCTACCTAACGATTGCAATAATCGCAATAAGTATATTATTGGGCTAGCAGTTACAATGCAAGGTATAGGTAAGTATGCATATTATTTGCTGAATAATCATCAAATTGTCGATTGGAAAACCTATCTAACTGGACTCAGAAACATAAATTGGAAGCATGACAATAAAATGTGGAACGGTTATGGTGGAAACTACGATCCACTAAAAGAGAAGTTTGTTTTTAGTGGTACTGGAGGAGGAGTAAATGGAGTATGTAATGCTCTCATAGAAAATAGTATCCCATATGAATCTATACGAATATAGTTTTCTGTTCTTTGATTTTAACAAACAGAACAATATGAAGGGTATGTTAGATAGGAGATTTGCCAATTTGAAAGGAAGGGGGGATGCTTGAAAAGTGATGATGGTCTTTTATCGCTGGAGGCTAGCATTCAAGAGTCAACTTTTAGAATATCCAACTGGGCCAACAGTTTAATATTCTAAAACATTTGTTGTTTCCCTTCGCCAGAATGGAAGAGTTATTGCTTTGAGGCATTATGGGCATTCCATTTGCTTTATACGCACTAAGATTTTCGTTTGAATATCTAGATTCTTTTTTCTTACAATAAACAGTCACCCAGCGCTGTCTAAAAAGTGATAGCGCTGGGTGACTGTTTATGATTTGGATGGTGGAGCATAGCGGGCTCGAACCGCTGACCTCTACACTGCCAGTGTAGCGCTCTCCCAGCTGAGCTAATGCCCCATAACAAGCTAATCATACAATGAAATAAATAGAATGTAAATAATCATTTATCCACTTCGTTTTATCACACTCCGCTGGGACAGAGTGTGATAAAACTGAAGTCAATTACGATGCTTTCATTTCGGCTAATGCTCGTCTATTTTGTTCTTCGTCAAACTCTCCCTCACTTTTGGCCACTACGACGGTAGCGATTCCATTTCCTATTAAGTTAGTAATAGCGCGGGCTTCAGACATAAAACGATCAACGCCAAGTAGTAATCCTAGACCCTCAAGAGGGATTACATGCAAGGCTGAGAGGGTGGAGGCTAAAACGATAAATCCCGAACCTGTGACCCCTGCGGCTCCTTTAGATGTAATCATGAGGATTCCGAAAATAGTAACCATTTGCCAGATGCTGAGATCGACGCTAAATACTTGAGCGAGGAAGAGTACTGCCATCGATAGGTAGATCGAGGTGCCGTCTAGGTTGAAGGAGTAACCGGTTGGTATAACTAGGCCGGTAACGGATTTAGAGCAACCAAACTTCTCCATTTTGTTTAACATTCTAGGCAGTACTGTCTCAGAAGAGGAAGTTCCGAGAACAATTAATATTTCGTCCTTGATAAACCGCAAGAATTTGAAGATGCTAAACTTATATATTTTACAAACGATGGCGAGAACAACGAAGATAAAAATGGCCATAGTTAAGTAAACGGAGATCATGAGTTTACCCAGTGGCATCAATGTTTTTAGTCCGAAGTTTCCAATGGTATAGGATATCGCGCCAAAGGCACCAATCGGAGCTACACGCATAACCATTTGGACGATGCGGAAGAAGACATTCGATATTCGTTCTGATAGATCGATGATGGGTTTTTTATAGTCATCGCTAAAGCTAGCAAGTGCAAATCCAAATAGAACGGCAAATAGAACGACTTGCAAAATATCACCTTTGGCAAAGGCACCCACTACATTTTCGGGAACGATGTGAATGAAAAAGTCCACCCAGTCCATCTTCTCTCCTGCTTTGGTAAACTCGGATACATCACCTGCTTTAATGGATGCCAGATTCACATTTGCTCCGGGTTGAATGTAATGAGCGACAAGAAGGCCAATTAGGAGAGCGATGGTCGTAATAATCTCAAAATAGAGCAAAGCTTTTCCACCGACCCGGCCCACTTTCTTCATATTCCCCATCTTGGCGATTCCTAAGACGATTGTAAGGAATATGATGGGAGCGATTAACATTTTTACTAAGTTAATAAAAAGGGTTCCTAGAGGCTTCATCTCTTTTGCGACACTTGGCATTAAGAAACCAAATAAAATTCCTAGAAAGATCGCAATGAGTACCTGAAAGGTTAGGTTAGAAAAAAGTTTTTTCATAAATATGAGCCTCTTTCTCTTTGTTTTGATGGATATCGTAAAAAATGAAATTTAGTAATATACTATCTAAATTTATATGAAAAGTAAATGATTTCTTAATAAAAGTAAAAATAGTAGGAATTATCTTAGGGAAATGGTATTGCCCTTGAGAACAGAAAGTGATTGTAATATTTGGGTTCCTCTTATCTACTATTACTAGATTGTATTATGCTAATATAAAATAATATAATTTATAATTGTTCAGAACATCACAAAGGGGGACAGACACAAGATGAAAAATCTGAAGGATATTCACCCGATCGGTTGGACTATCATCATAGGTACGATGTTTGGTAGGTTCTCAACTTCGATGAGTATTCCTTTCCTAGCTATTTATCTGACGAATGTCCTTCATGCAACCCCTATTGAAGCTGGGTTGGTTATTGCTTCTAGTTCGGGTATTGGGATCTTAGCTAGTTTCTATGGGGGATTTTTAGCAGATAAAATTGGACATAAAACGGTTATGCTGACATCCGTCTTTGGCGGAGCTTTTGTTTTTTTAGGGTTTGCATTTAGTCAAAGTGTTCTCGCCTTTTTCCTCGTCAATGCGCTTAACGGTCTGTGTAAATCGATATTTGAACCTTCGTCTAGGGCGCTGTTATCCGATATAACGGAGGAAAAGAAGCGACTACTCATCTATAATCTACGTTACGCCGCAATTAATATAGGAGTTGTCTTTGGACCTTTAATAGGAGTGGTGCTGGGATCATCGAGATCTACTACCCCGTTTCTCTTTGCAGTTGCTGTGTATGCTCTCTATGGCCTGGTGTTAGTCTATCAATCTCGTGCCTACCCTACACTTTTTTATAAGAACGATTTATCTGAGCGGATTAGCCTGCGGAGAGCTTTTCATGTAACAAGAACGGATACGGTGTTCTTATTCACTATTATGGGGGTTCTTTTTTGCGCATTTGGTTACGGGAGTCTGAATGCTACTTTTCCACAATACTTTGCAACGCTTCCTGGATTCGGAGATGGAGTGAAAATTTCCTACCTCATGTCACTCAATGCCATCTCTGTACTGGTATTTCAGTACCCTGTTGTACGGATTGCGCAAAAATTTTCTCCGTATACAGTATTAATAGTGGGGAGTCTATGTATTTGCGCTAGTAATTTGAGTATAGCGTTTATTTCACACTTCTTTGCACTTGGTATCGTAATTATTCTGTTTACGATTGGAGAAATCCTCATATTTACACTGACGGATGCTCTAGTTGATTCTATTGCAAAACCTGAGTTAAAGGGCACTTATTTTGGAGCTATGGGTTTTTCTCAGCTAGGGAATGTATTGTCACCTATAGTAGGTGGATGGTTGTTAAGTTACTTCGGGGCAGGGCAACCCTTGATCATTTTTGGAGTTTTAGTTCTTGTTACACTTCTAGGTGTCCCTCTTCTTCTGCGTGCAAAATACAAGCTTGCAAGTAGCAAGAAACATACTATACCAAAGGTAGCATCATGATATATAGAAAATAATAAATAAGGAGAAGGTAATTTTATTCAGAGGTTACCTTTCCTTAATGTGACTAACCTTTTTGAAAAGCAACTTTATTCTTCCAGTGCTTTCTTCTTGTAGTTAATGGATATTTTACAAAAAATGTTCTCTATTACTAAAAAAGGGGTACACTTTTTATATGATATAATTCTCATATAGCATAAAAACTCGGAGGGATTTTCATGCCCATGAATTTATTACTAATCGTGTTATCGCTTGCTGCATTTGCCTTAACTATCTGGGCGCAGTTTCGGGTGAAGGGGAGCTTTAAAACATGGTCTGGTTATAATGCTAGTTCGGGCGTGACGGGTGCAGAGGTGGCTCGTCATATCTTAGATCGAAATGGATTGCGAGATGTTCCGGTCGAGCCTGTTCCAGGTTCGTTATCAGATCATTACGATCCGATTAGTCGTGTGGTTCGATTATCTGAGCCAGTTTACCATGGTCATTCAGTTGCTTCTGTTTCAGTAGCGGCTCATGAGTGTGGACATGCCTTGCAACATAAGGAATCATATGGAGCGTTGGTTCTGCGTCATCGCATGTTTCCAGTTGTGAACTTTACATCGGGGGTTGCCCCGTTTCTTCTATTGGCTGGATTTTTACTAAAGGCGACGGGCCTTATCTTGGTGGGGATCATCTTTTTCTCGATTGCTGTCGCTTTCCAACTGGTTACATTGCCAGTTGAGTTTAATGCCAGTAGCCGTGCGAAGCAGATATTAGTAAGTGATGGATTTATCCGCAGTCATGAGGAAGAGCATGGTGTGAACAAAGTATTAAACGCCGCTGCTCTTACGTATGTAGCAGCAGCGCTATATTCTGTGATGGAGTTACTCCGTTTTGTGTTTCTGTTCCTCGGTTCTTCGGATGATGATTAATAATGTGTTTCCTGTAATAGATGAGTTGGAAGCTGGTTCTTTGGAATTAGTTGTGTGTCGAAACCATTTGGTTGCACATAACGATCCCATTGCCAGACTCCGGCTCTCTTTTTTTGTGCTTCTTTTTGAATACTCCGAAATTCACTTTCATATCGGATGTTCGGCTCGTATACATAAGCAACTCGGGCTAGTCCATTTCGAAGTAACGCCTCCTGTAGACATTTTTCATCGACATAGATATAAGCTAGTAATCTTCCGTACTTATCTCGCTTTGACTGATCATATTCGAGTTCAATTCTCTGTGCTTTTTTAATCTGAAGCTGGGTGAAGTGTTTGGCTTCCTCTGCGAGAGGTTGCTTTGGTAGATTTGGGTGATTTGTTTCGGGGGTGTCTATGAGTAGGAGTCGGATGTTCTCCACTTTGCCTTTTACTCTGGCTTGTATTGTATCCCCATCAATGACAGAAACGGAACTAAGGGGGATTTTTTCTGATGGCATATTTTCTGTGGATTTACTGGTAATGGTGCTACAACCGGTAAAGATGAGAAGGGACAGGATAGAGAGAATCATGATATGAACTGTTTTTTGAGACATGTAGGCTCGACCTCCTAAGTGGAAATATTATATTCTGCAATTTTCCGAAGAACAACAGAAAAAGTCTGTCTCAATCAGCGTTATCATCTCTATCTGTGGTAACAGCAAGTCGTTTTTTAATGGCAACATTCAGCTTCCGCTTCCTCAACTTATACATTTAACCTCGCATTAGGTACAAGAGGACGCTAGTTTTTTTATTATGAAAAATCTTACTTTAAATATAAAAAGAAAAATTTAGTTGTTTTAGTTCATAAAAAACATTGAAAATTTACATTAAAATTCATACAATGTACATGCCAGTCATTTTCAACATAGAGAGGGAGAGATGAATGAAGAAGGCTTTATTATGGATGTTGGCTCTGGTGGTAACGCTAACGAGCACTTTGTTTGGATCGAGTGCTGAAGCGAAACCGGAGCAGAAGCCATTTAATCCAAATGATTTTTCTACATATGGTACAGGCTTGAAAGATGGTCCTAGACCCGAGGGGTTAGAGGAGTATACTCCGGCGAAGCGATTTGTAACGAAGGATGAGTTGAAGAAACAGGGGAAGAATCAACAAAGGATTAATCCAGATCAAATTCTTCCACAAAAGATAGATCTTCGTCCATATTTTGCGCCTATTCGCAGTCAATCTAAATTTGGGACTTGTGTGGTTTTTGCAACGACTGGCTTGCGTGAATATTATATTGGAAGACATACAGAGGCAAAGGGAAAAGATGTTACACACTTGTCTCCTTCCTATATCTACTATCCAAGCGGTCCAGATGATGGATTATCCTTTTATTCTGCATTTGAAACGTTGAGACGAGAGGGAGTTCCTCCAGAGACGGAGCGCCCGTATGATCCTGATCGTAGTAACACCGATCAGTTTAAGGCTCCTAAAACAGTTCTACAACGAGAAAATGCGGCTCCGTATAAGATTGATTCGTTCCGCTTTATCAGAGATAACAGTAATATGGTTGATAACGTGAAACGAGCAGTAGCGAATGGTGATCCGGTTATGTTTGGAATTCCGGTATATCCAAACTTTGATGAGACTCCATCTACCGGGATTATCCCGGCCGTAGAAGAGAAGAAATCTCGCGGTGGACATGCCTTGGTAGTAGTTGGTTATGATGATGAGAATGAGTGGTTCATCATCCGAAACAGCTGGGGAGAGAAGTTTGGAGATAAAGGTTATGCGTATATGGGATATGATATTTTCAGAGAGATGAACGATGATTATGGATATGTAGCAAATATCCGAAACAACGAATATCCGCCACAAGGCGTGAAGTTGTCTGTGTCTGCATCAACGGATACAACGATGACATTGAATGTATCAGCCATCAATGCAACAAGCTTTGATTTATACCGTGATGGTAAATATGTAAAGAGCTTTACTGGTAGTGAGGTACAGGATGAAGGTCTGAAAGCTGATGCTACGTACAAATACCATATAGTGGCGAAAAACAGCCGGGGTGGAACGCGTAGTGTGACAGTTGAGAAGCCAACTGTGGCTGTAGAGCTAGATATAGCAAGCTAAACGATGAAGAGATTTCCTATCATATGGAAATCTCTTTTCCTATATATAAAAAAATAATATTGAAAATATACATAAAAATTAGTATAATAACAATGTTAGATTATTTTTCTTATTGAAAGGGAGAGATGGATGAAAAAATCATTGTTATGGGTCTTGGCTTCGGTATTTACATTAACAAGTACCCTGATTGGGACAAGCAATGCTGGGGCAGAGCCGGCTCAAAAGCCGTTTAACCCAAATGATTTTTCTACGTATGGAACAGGATTAAAGGATGCTCCACCACCAAAGGAGATGCAGACGTATACGCCTCCGAAGAGATTTTCGCAACAAGCGCTTCCTACCAAGATTGATTTGCGTCCGTATTTTGCTCCTATTCGTAGTCAATCCAAATTTGGAACTTGTGTAGCTTTTGCCACGACAGGATTACGTGAATACTATATTGGACGATATACAACTGCAAAGGGCAGTGATATTACGCACTTGTCGCCTTCTTATATTTACTATCCAAATGGTCCAGAAGATGGGATGTCGTTTTACAGTGCTTTTGACACTTTGATAAAAGAGGGAGTTCCACCTGAAACAGAGCGTCTATACGATCCCGACCGTGAAAATAAGGATCAGTTTAAAGCCCCACTTACAGCATTACAACGCAGAAATGCAGTTCCTTATAAGATTAGTACGTTCCGTTATATCTACAGAAACAGCAATATGGTTACAAATATCAAGCAAGCGGTTGCGAATGGCGACCCTGTTATGATCGGGATTCCAGTATATCCGAACTTTGATGCGACCCCATCTACGGGGATTATTCCAGCCGTTGGAGAGAAAAAATCCCGTGGTGGACATGCTTTGGTAGTAGCTGGATATGATGATGAGAATGAGTGGTTTATCATCCGAAATAGCTGGGGTGATAAATTTGGAGATAAAGGTTATGCTTATATGAAATATGATATCTTCAAAGAAATGACCAACGATTATGCATATGTAGCAACAGTGAACAATAATCAATACCCACCACAAGGCGTGAAGTTTGCTGTATCCGCTAAAACAGATACCACTGTTACTCTATCTGCATCAGGACTTCAAGCGGTAAGTTATGATCTGTATCGCAATGGCAGATATACCAAAAGCTTTACAGGTGGCAGTGTAACGGATGTCGGTCTTGAACCGGGTACTTCATATGAGTATTATGTAGTGGCCAGAAACTACCGAGGTGATACACGTAGCTTTACTGTTACAGAAGAGGCTCTACAAAATGTAGAACCCATTAAAGTGGAGCTCGATAAAGCAAGTTAATGAGAAAAAAGGGATTTCCTATTATTGGGAAATCCCTTTTTGTGGTGCGCCCGGCATGGGCGCAGTCTATAGGGTGAAAGTCCCGAATGGTGAAGGTAGCAGTAGCCATAGCTTAAGACAAGGGTGTCCACCGTGAGGTGGAATCTGAAGGAAGTCGGCGGCAAACCTCCGGTCTGAGGAACACGAATCTCATATAAGGCTAGCATTCGCTGGATGAGTCTGCCGAACAAGACAAAGTCCTTGCTACCGAAGGCGGATGAGAGTAAATGAGGCAGATGGATGGAGGGAAAGACTGCGTCCTTACCCGGGGAGATCTGCATGGCAAGCCATGCTCACATGGTAACCTAGACCGAAAGGTTTAGCTGAACATGCAGAAGTCAGCAGATGCCATAGTACCTGAGTAGAGGACGCTTGAAAAGGGAAGGGCTGAACATTTAGGAAGAACGATTCACTATGCGTTCATTTCTTACGTTGATACAGACAACCTATAATAGGCTTGCCTAGAGGAGGAAAGTGGTGAAGTCCATGGGGGACTCTAGGAGGGTGGAGTAGGGAACGGCACAAATAGAACGAATTGTTCACGAGGAAGGTTATATCGATGTTAATGAAACGGCTACTTTCAAGAGAAAATCTCTGGAAAGCACTCAAACAAGTAGAAAAGAATAAAGGTAGCCATGGGGTGGATGGAATGTCAGTAGAATCCCTACGAGAACACATCCGAGAACATTGGACTTCTATCCGTTCTTCCATCGAAGATGGAACCTACACTCCGATGCCTGTCCGACGAGTCGAAATCCCGAAACCGAACGGGGGCATTCGGTTATTAGGTATACCTACTGTGTTTGACCGCTTTGTACAACAAGCAATCGCTCAAATCCTTATACCCCTATTCGATCCATTCTTTTCAGATTGTAGTTACGGATTCCGTCCCGGAAAACGAGGACATGACGCAGTTAGAAAAGCAAAAGGTTATATAGAAGAAGGACATCGGTGGGTAGTCGATCTAGATCTTGAGAAATTCTTTGATCAAGTGAACCATGATAAATTAATGGGATTGCTTGCAAAAAGAGTACCAGACAAACAAATATTGAAACTGATTCGTAAATATCTGCAGTCTGGGGTTATGATCAATGGATTGAAAGTTGCCAATGAACATGGTGTCCCACAAGGTGGTCCTCTAAGTCCGCTATTGTCTAATGTAATGCTAGATATATTAGATAAAGAACTAGAGAATCGTGGTCACAAATTCGTTCGTTATGCGGATGACTGTAACGTCTATGTCAGAACCCGCAAAGCGGGTGAAAGAGTGAAGCAATCTATCACTCAATTCATTGAGCAACAACTAAGACTCAAAGTAAACCAAGAGAAAAGTGCAGTAGACCGCCCTTGGAAACGTAAGTTTCTAGGATTCAGCTTTACATCCAATTTTCAGCCCAAAATACGTGTTGCTAAAGAGAGTATTAAAAGAGCTAAAGAGAAAATCAAAGAAATCACTTCTCGCTCGAAACCACTCACTATAGAACAAAGAATTGAACAATTGAATGTATTTTTGGTGGGATGGGTCAACTATTTTTCCTTGGCAGATACCCCAACTTCATTTCAACAAATGGACGAATGGCTTCGTAGAAGGCTAAGAATGTGCCTTTGGAAGCAATGGAAGAAACCCAAGACAAAAATTAAAAGGCTTATTTCTTTAGGAATTCCTAAAGAAAAAGCCTATGAATGGGGCAATACTCGTAAGAAATACTGGCGCATTGCTTGTAGCCCGATCCTCCATAGGACTCTTGATCTCGCCTATTGGCGAGGTCTCGGACTAAAGAGTATAAAGGCAAGATATGACTGGATTCGTCAGACTTAAGTGAACCGCCTAGTGCGGAACCGCATGCTAGGTGGTGTGAGAGGTCGGGGGTTAATCACCCCCTCCTACTCGATTAAGTGTTATTTGTCGGTACGTTTGGCTGCCATTTTTTCTCCTTGCTTGAGCAAGTCTGTGTAATCACGATCCTTTTTTATCCTTTCCAGATCTTTTTGTATCTCGGAGGCAGATAAAGTATCTAACTTGAAGGTGCTGTGTAGAATTTCATACTGTGTTTTTCCACGTTTTTTAGGATGGTCCTCAATTTCTTCTTTCCAATTGATATGAGCTTGATCCATTAACAATTCAAGTGCAGATCCGGTTTCATAACGAATGGATCGCTTGAGGTAGTTAAGAGACTCTGCTTGTCCATTTGCAATCAGGTTGAAGGCATCCATAAAAGTGATATGATAGGGTTCTTTCTTAGTAGCGAGTACAGTAAGCTTCCCGCCAACCAGACGGCTGTAACGATACTCCAAATAGCGAGCTGAGCCTTCGATCGCTTCGGTATACATTTCTCCTTTCAACTGTGGCCATTGTTGATTACGATACTTTCGTACGATTGTCCAATCATGTAATGCTTTCTTGATCGCTTCGGGATCATTCGTAGCCATCGCTCGATCTAATAATGTGAACTCAAGACCCATCAAAGCGAAATTTTCTTTGTTATATGGATAGTTTTCGATATGTTCTTGGTCATTGAGATCGTAGGTCCAGTCATGCTGTTTATAAATGTGAAAACCTTCGTGTAACAAAAAGGAAGGGAAATCAAAATATAGATCTGGATTCTCCATCATCTTCGGATGATACTTGAAGTAGTATACTTCCTTTCCCCCTATATCGATTGTCCCAAAATTGGAAGGAAACCAGGTAGGTATCATTTTTGGATCGAGACGGCTTAAACGAAATACCTTGGGAAGACTTAGTGATGTGGGTACCTCTATTTCCTTTGCAAAGACGCTATCTCCAATGCTTTCTATATTTAGTGCGTATGCTTCTTCACGGAGTATGCCTCTATCCTTATGAGTGCGAATGAGGATGAGTGGCTTCTGTTCAAAGTGATAGTTGTTATCCCAGAGTTGGTCACTAGAAGTTTTGAAGCTCTGATAGACTGTTGATAATTCCGTTAGCATCTTTTGATCTGTAGAATCTAACGATTTGAAATGTGTACGATAGGTCTTATTCAAAACGATATTTCCTATAAAGATACTGATGAAAATGGCTAGTATAGCAAGTGTAATCTTACGTTTTTTGCTCATAGTACGCTCCTTGTATGCAGACATAAATATGACTCCATGATAGTCCTATTATTGTGAATGAGGAAGTGTTTAAAACAGCTATATCATACATAATATCCTCTTCACAAATTGTTCATAAATTCATCTGTCATAAAATACCCCTTTCCGGTGTCTATATAATGTGACGAGCGGAGGGGAGGTTTTAAATGGAAGAGTTGATATCAATGCCAGATCTATCTGAAACAGATGACTTCGAGTCTTTATTTAAAAACCACTATCCGATGGTGGTACGGCAAATTATGCGAATTATACCATCTCAGTCCATTGCGGAGGACATTGCTCAAGATGTTTTTGTCCGTTTTTATCGTATGGATCGATCAAGTGTTAAGCATATACCGGCTTGGTTGATTAAAATGGCGATTCATACATCATACAACTATGTACGATCTGAGAAACGGCATTTGGCACGGATTGAAAAAGAGTCCCTCTACGTTACTGGAACGACAATCTCAACTGAAAGTAGATGGCTTCAGAGGGACGAAATCGCTACAGTAAGAGATATCCTTGCCCAGATGGATGAGAGAGAGCGGGACTTATTACTTATGAAATACTCCGGATTTAGTTATGACGAGCTGGCAGAAGCCGTGAACATAAATAAGGGATCAGTGGGGACTTTTCTATCTAGAGCTAAAGAGAGGTTTCGCAAAAAGTACAAACAAGTAAGGGGGGATGACTGATGATATGTAAAGATGAGATGCTCATGCAAGCTTACTTAGATGGAGAGCTAACTCGTGATGAACGCAAGCAAATTGCTTTGCATATCGAAAAATGTCCCGAATGCCTCGCGAGGATGAATGAAATGAAGGATTTAGAGGACTGGGCCCGAATCCATATCACAGACAGCTTTCCTCGTGTGGATGAGGCTTTATATATAGATGTGGATCGAGCTTGGGACCATGTAAGTGAGCAGGTTGAGATCCAGGAGAAACAGATGAGACAACCAATTCAAATACAAGAAAAAAGAATGAAAGGGAGATGGAAAAATATGAAAAAAAATACGAAGCGTTGGATTTCGGGTGTGGCGGCAGCAGCTGTTGTGATTGGGGGATTTAGTATCCCACAAGTACAAGCGGCTACGAGTGAACTACTATCTGCCTTTCGGGTGGATAAAGTTGAACTCGTCAAATTGACAGAAAAAGATCTTCAACATATGGAGGCTTTTCTTCAGAATAAAGAGTTAGGTAAGCTTGATTTAAAAGGAATGGGCAAGATTTGGACAGAAGGCGAACAAAAGAAAGATCGCCATCGTGAGTATGATACGTATGAGCAAGCAGTGAAAAAAGAAGATGCTTTACCAAAGAAGCCGGAAGGATATACGGTAAGTAACATTAACGTAACCGATCCGATGAAGATTCATTTCCAGTTGAATACAGAGAAAGTAAACAAAGTGTTAAAGCAGTTGGGCGCTAAGGTGGGATTGGAAAACAAACTGAATGGGAAGACGTTTAGTATAGAAGTTCCTAAAACAACGATGTTAAGTCTACGTGATACGACTTACGATTTTCATTATATGGTAGCGAGTACTCCTCAGCTTAGAGTAGATAAAGATGTAGACGTTGCCAAGCTAAGAGACTCGATCTTATCGTTCCCATTTATTCCAACCGATCTAAAAAGGCAGATGATGGCGATTCAGGACTGGCAAAGTACACTTCCGATTCCAGTTGTAGAGGGAATGGGGAAGGTGAGTGAAGTCCAAGTAAATGGAGCTAAAGGCGTTATGATGAAGGAGGAGCATGGAGCTGCCGTTTTACTCTGGCAAAAAGATGGCAAGATCCATACTCTGTCTGTTTATCAGAACGGAGCAGATCGATTGATCGAGCTAGCAAAAAAACTGGATAAGTAAGCAAAATAGAGCAGAGTGACCTCGGGTTGGGGTGGCTCTGCTTCCATTTATATGGACAAGTAGAGGAGGAGAATGTGTGGGGGATTATGTAATTGAGTCAAACCAATTAACCAAGTTATATGTGGGAAATAAGGGATGTCAGGATATCACGATTCAAGTCCCAAAAGGAAATGTTTACGGATTTTTAGGGCCAAACGGAGCGGGGAAGAGTACTTTTGTCCGAACTTTATTAGGATTGATTAAATCAACCAGCGGGACGGGTACGATTTTGGGTCATCCGATTTCTTCTCTTGAGTCAAGGAAGAAGGTAGGATATCTACCCGAGTTATTTCGTTATCCAGACTGGATGACAGGCAGACAGTTGCTACGGTTTCACTCCGAAATGTGTCAACTGAATAATAAACAGCAAAAAACGAGGATTGAGGAGTTACTGGACTTAGTTGGTTTACATAATCGAGGGGATGAACGAATTAGTGGTTACTCCAAAGGAATGCAACAGCGGATTGGGATTGCATGTGCTCTGGTTTCAGACCCAGAAGTAATCTTTTTAGATGAGCCTACTTCTGCTCTTGATCCAATCGGGAGAAAGGAAGTTCGGGAATTAATTCGTGACTTGCAGATGAAAGGGAAAACCATTTTTTTAAATAGTCACTTGCTGAGTGAAGTGGAAACGATCTGTAACCATGTTGCCATTATTAATAAGGGGCGCCTCATTATTCAAGGGGATTGGAGAGAGCTTTCTGCGATCGAGACACAAATTGAGATTACCTTGTCGGGGATTGAAAATCTCTCTTTCGATGCTATGGCAGAGATAGTGTTAGAAAGTGAGAAGGTTCGTGCTGAAAAGGAAAAGGAAAGTTGGAGATTGACTTTGAAAGATGAAGAAAGTATTCCTGCATTGATCTCTGCTCTAACAGTACAGAAAGGGAAGCTATACCAAGTGGTGCAAAAAAAACAAAATCTAGAGGATATTTTTATGTACTGGATCAATCGTCAGGAGGAAGCGGAACATGTGGCCAATCGCTAGGTTGACGATTAAAGAAATCATCTATAAGCGTGTTTTTCTGGTTATTTTCCTGATGTCGCTAGCACTCCTTATCTTTTATGGAATCGGAACTTACTATGCGCAGCAGCAAGTATCTTCCATGAATAGGGGGCCTATGGGTGCTTTGGCACAAGGATTTATGTCCACACAATTCTACGGGATGGGGTTATACTTTGCTGCTTTCATTACATCTCTGCTGGCGATCTTCAGTAGTGTAGGAAGTATATCCAAGGAGATTGAAAGCCGGCAAATTGATCCGATGATGGCAAGGCCTATATCGAGAGCTTCGTTTGTGATGGGACGATTTGTTGGACTAAGTCTCTTGATGGCCTCTTACTCCATATTTTTATTTTTGGGGATTACGGCAGTAAACCAATTTCTCGGAAATCAATTAAAGGTAGTTGTATCAGCGTCTCAAATTTTCCAAGCAGGAAGCTTGTTTATACTGCAATCTATCATCATTGTAGCAGTTGCACTCTTTTTTAGTACCCGCTGGACTACGCTAAATAGTGGGATTGTGCTGATTATGTTATATGTAACGAGTATGTTAGGTGGATTTATTGAACAACTTGGTGGCATTGCTGAGATTAAGCAAATGCTCAATTTTGGAATTGTGACGAGTTTACTCTTTCCGGTCGATACCATATTCCGAACGATGACCATTAGTTTGTTTGAATCTGCTGACGATCCTATTTCAATGGCAGCACAAGGGATATTTGGGAGTGCATCGGCCCCTAGTAAGTGGATGTTGATTTATATTGGTTTATATGGCGTATTGGCACTATGGTTTGGGATTCGTTCATTCCAAAAAAGAGATCTCTAAAAAAGGTTAGCCTGTGAGTCTACAAGGATTCACGGGCTTTTTCAATTATAAAATAATGATGCATAACATTTACTGAAAATTAAAAATGAATAGGTATAATAGAGATAGGAAGGAGGGATGTTATGAACAGGGTTATGCGTGTGTTTTTACAGATATTTATGATCGTTGTTTGTGGCTTGATGCCTCTGTCTTCCTTTATGCCGGTCTCTGTGTCTGCTGCAAATGATTCATATCCCAATGATGTAAAGATTCTGGTTCACAATGTATATATGTTGCCGCAGTCTCTTTATCCTAGCTGGGGACAGGTGAAGCGGGCTGATTTAATTTCGGAAGCAGCCTATATAAAGGGGAACGATCTGATTATCTTCAATGAGTTATATGATAACGAAGCTTCTACAAAGCTATTAGGAAAGGTTAAAACCCAATATCCTTACCAAACCCCTGTACTCGGACGAGGTGAAGAGGGATGGGATTCGACTCAGGGGAGTTATTCTCGTTTTACTCCTGAGGATGGTGGTGTATCCATCGTAAGCAAGTATCCTATCTTAGAAAAAATCCAACATGTATACAGTAAAGGGTGTGGCACTGATTGGTATGCGAATAAGGGTTTTGCTTATGTGAAGATGAAAAAGGACAACCGGATTTATCACGTTATCGGAACACACATGCAGTCAGATGATGAGAGTTGTTCAACTGGAGAAGCAGCATCCATTCGTAAGACGCAGATGAGTGAAATGAGACAGTTTATCGTGAAGAAGAAAATTCCTGCCGAAGAGGTGTTATTTATCGGTGGAGACCTAAATGTGATTAAAGGATCTTCCGAGTATCCTTCGATGTTGAACGACTTACATGTAGCTGAACCAACTTTGTATACGGGATTTTCATCCACATGGGATCCCACGACAAATGGGATTACGAAATATAATTATCCCAATTTGGCTCCTCAATACCTTGATTATGTCTTTGTTGAAAAAGATCATGCCAGGCCAAAAAATTGGTATGTGGAGTCCTTATATACGAAATCACCTGAATGGAGCGTAACGTCTTGGTTTAAAAAATATAGTTATACAGATTACTCTGATCATTATCCAGTTGCAGGGTTTTCCAAACCGTAAATTTAAAGTGATGAAGACTGCTCATTCGAGTAGTTTTTTTTTGTTCGCATTGAAATGGGTTCGTTTAGGAATAGTAACATCAAAGGAGGTTTGTGAATTGGATACATCACAATCACAAGATTTACAACAGACTTTAATCTATCTACATAACGAAATTAACCGCATTGAAGCAATTGCGGAAACTCTTTCGACGAGGGCGCGTGATCATTATCACCAGCTAACGAACTATGATGATAAGGGACTCACCGACATGGCTGTAGAAGAGCAACATGCAGCTAGACAGCTTGCAACGATCCAAAAAATGTGTATTACGATGGCTGGAAAGCTTGGTCAGTTAAATGAAGATGGCAAAGGTGATCAGGGCTGGGAGAGTGGGCAAGTTGATCAAACTCATTGAAAATATGATTCGTTCGGCAATCGATAAATCGGTAGACAAGATGATTACCACTGCCATACGTGATCAATATACAGAAAATCTATTTGAAATGATCCCAACGGCTGGGAAAATAGGCATGATCAATTTGATGGAAATTGCGATGCGCGGTCATCAAGGGACTCCCATTTCCCGTCCTCTAGGGAGTCCGATTCATTTATCGCCATGGGAGAAAATGTTGTTTAACCCGGTTCATCTGTTTCGCTTTCCAACACAGGAAAGCACGGGAATTGGTACATCGGTCACGATTGGCCCACGGGCGAAGAAACCCATGACGATTTCCATTCCGATTATGATTGCCGCGATGTCGTTTGGTGGGGCATTGAGCAAAAGTGCAAAAATTGCTTTGGCTAAGGCGGCAACTGCTGTGGGAACAGCTACGAATACAGGTGAAGCAGGATTGATGAAGGAAGAGCGTGAAGAGGCGCAGTTATTGATTGGCCAATATAACCGGGGAGGATGGATGAATACACCCGATAAGTATAAACAGCTAGATGCAATCGAAATTCAATTAGGGCAAGGGGCACAAGGATCTTGTCATCAACGAACCACAAGTAAAAATATTGGAGAGGATTATCGAGAAGTATATGGTTTGCAGGAAGGAGAAGCGGCCATTATTCATTCTCGGTTGCCAGGAGTCCATACAAAGGATGATTTTATCCAATTGGTCAGAAGACTTCAAGACGAGACAGGTGTTCCAGTCGGACTGAAGATAGCTGCAACCCACCATTTGGAGAAAGAGTTACAAATTGCGGTGGAGAGTGGAGTTGATTTTATCACCCTTGATGGCACGGAAGGGGGAACGCATGGTGGATCGCCGACACTTCAAGATGATGTTGGTTTGCCCACGCTTTTTGCCATTTCCAGAGCCAATCAATTTCTAACTCAAAAGGGGCTTGTTCGGGATACAAGCCTCATTGCTACAGGCGGGCTAGCCACCCCAGGACAAATGCTAAAGGCGATGGCGTTAGGAGCAGATAGTGTCTATATTGGTACAGCTGCGATTATGGCACTCGTGGGTGAGCAAGTAGTGCGAGCTGTTCCCTTTGAGCCACCGACTAGCTTAGTGGTCTACACGGGAAAAAGAACTAGCCAGTTAGATGTGGATCAAGCGGCGATGAGTTTAACTCGGTTTTTAAACGCGTCTATGATGGAAATGGAACAGGTAGCGGTAACACTGGGTAAGACAGCATTATCGGATATTACCAAAGCAGACTTGTGTGTCATGGATCCATTTCTAGCAAAAGCAACAGGGATTCAATTGGGATATGTGGCTCCTGAAGCGCAAAGTCAATTCTTTGATGAAACGAAACCGTTTTTCTTACCACCGGATCATATAGGGTATGAGGAATCAACCATTCATCATTAATAGGGAAATTTACTTACCTTGTGAAACAAGCAATGTGTTATAATCGCCTTGGAATTATAAGATGTGCTAAGGAGGTTGTTTCATGAGTCAAAAGACCCATTCCGATCATGATAACCGCAAATATACCCCATGGATCGTTGGTATTACGATTGTGTTAAACGCCGCGATCACGCTACTGTTTTTTTTACCGAAGTATGATGGGCTAGACCATTTAGATCTAACATTTCTTCCGATGATGAATGCGATCTTTAATAGCTGTACATTTATCTTCTTAGTAACAGCCTTGTATTTTATTAAGAAGAGAAACTTTACGATGCACCGTAATTTTATTCTGGCAGCGTTTACCTCTACGACATTTTTCCTGATTACTTATGTCGTCTATCATTTAAATGCAGAATCTACTTCTTATGGTGGAGAAGGGATAATGAAGTATATTTACTTCTTTATCTTGATTACCCATATCGTGTTAGCCGCGCCAACCGTTTTTATTGCCCTATGGACCATTGTGTATGGTTGGACGGATCAAAGGGAGAAGCACCGTAAGATCGCCCGTTATACTATGCCAATCTGGCTATATGTAAGCCTAACTGGTGTATTAGTTTACCTGATGATCTCACCTTATTATTAATCAGATAAAGGATTAATATAGCAAAACGACTCCATCTCGCGAAGAGAAAGAGTCGTTTTCTTGTGGATCAGATTTATAAAAATAGGTTCCAGAACGTATTAAGTGTCTGAAAGACAGCCGGAACGAAATATTGAAACAAGGGGCCGAGCAATAGTTTGTTAAGTGGTGGAATGAGAAAAATGAGCAGAAAGATGAAGATTCCATATTGTTCATACTGTGACATCTTCGCCCGAGTGCGATTGGATACGAGATCTTCGATAACTCGATACCCATCAAGTGGTGGTAGTGGAACTAAGTTGAAAATAAAGAGTACGATGTTGATTTGAATGATCATAAGTAACAGCTCAACGATTCCCTGATAACCCAATCCAGACTGAACGGCAATGTGGAGGAGAGGGATACACAGAAAAGCAAGAAGTAGATTGCTCAGTGGCCCTGCTAGGCTTACTAAAACGCCAGCTATGCGAGGATTTTTGAAATAGTGGCGGTTTACTGGCACAGGCTTCGCCCAACCAATTCCTGCTAATATAATCAAAATAAATCCAAATAAGTCAAGATGAGCTACAGGATTTAGCGTAACTCGGCCCTGTTGATATGCAGTAGGATCGCCGAATTTATAGGCGACATAAGCATGGGAAAACTCATGAATCGTAAATGCTAAGATAATGGCGAATAGTGCGTAAGGCAATTGTTCCCATGGATAAGCAAGAGAAAGGGATGTAAAATCCAATAGTAACGCCTCCAAGTATTAAGGTGTGGTAAATATTGTGGATGAATGTTAACTTTTTATAGAAACTATGTGTAGAACCATGTGTTATAATGCAAGTGCTATCTTTTTTATTCTTTATTAGGGGACTTTGATTTTGGACAAGCGACAAGTTATTCGATTTATCATAGTAGGTGTCGTCAACACAGTTCATTTTAACTTACTTTATCTGATTATGTATCGCTTTTTTTCGTGGGGTTATTATACTTCCTTCGTACTTGCGTTCTTAATTAGTATGGTTGGTTCTTTTTTTATGAACTCATTTTACACGTATCGAGTTAAGCCAACATGGAAGAAATTTATACAATTTCCGATGACAAATGTCGTTAATTTTGTCGTTACGGCAGTCGGAGTATATGTACTGGGGGATCTGTTGGGCTGGAATAAAACCATCTCTCCATTTGCAGCTTCGTTAATTGCGATTCCGTTTACATTTATTATCTCAAAGAAAATTTTGGTGACTGAACCAGATAAGGGGGGAAGATTATGATTTCAATTATTGCGCCTTGCTATAATGAACAGGACGTTTTGTATGACTTTTATCAAACTGTTACCAAAGTGATGAAGGAAAATCAGTATAGCTACGAGATCGTTTTTGTCAATGATGGTAGTCGTGATCAAACTCTCTCCATCTTAAACGAGCTTGGGGAGAAAGATCGACGAGTGCAGTACATCTCATTTAGCCGAAACTTTGGTAAAGAGAGCGCCATGCTGGCTGGCTTAAGCTACTCTAAAGGTGATGCTGTTATTATTATGGATACGGATTTACAACATCCACCAAGTATGATTCCGCGAATGGTTGAAGCTTTCCAAAACGGCTCGGATCAAGTGATTGCGAAGCGAAACCGTGCAGGGGAGTCAAAGTCCAGGTCTTGGGTTTCTAGCTTATACTATAAACTAATTAACCGATTTGTTGATGTTCAATTAGAAGATGGTGTTGGGGATTTCCGACTACTAAGCCGTAAAGCAGTTGATTCCTTATTATCATTAAGTGAGTATAACCGTTTTTCAAAGGGATTATTTTCTTGGATTGGTTATAAACAAGAAATTATTGAGTACGAAAATGTAAGTCGACACGCTGGAGACAGCAAATGGTCCTTCTTTAGCCTTCTTAACTATGGAATAGACGGTATCATTTCATTTAATAATAAACCACTTCGACTTGCTATTTATTCTGGGGTTGCAGTAATGATTGCTGATGTTTTCTATGTCTTATGGATGCTGGTTAAAACATTACTATACGGCGTTGACGTACCCGGATATTTTACACTAATTTCAGCCATTCTACTCTTAGGTGGAATTCAATTAATTGCTTTAGGTGTTATCGGAGAGTATATTGGCCGCATTTACTATGAAACAAAGAAAAGACCTCATTATATTGTAGCAGATGATAACTATACACAAGTGAGCCAGTCAACAAAAAAAATTCAAAAAGTACTTTCGTAAAAAAGTTATCGAAGATCTTTATGAAAAAAGGTAGGGTATTACGACATGAAATTGAATTTGAGGAAATGGCAGGGAATATTCGGAGTTTATTCCCTGCTTCTCGTTGTTTCTATAGGTATGCATGCATTCTTTTTGTACTATCGGTTGTATTTTAACGAGACCGCCTCCGATTCGGTTATGCAGGTTTCTATAGGTATGCATGCATTCTTTTTGTACTATCGGTTGTATTTTAACGAGACCGCCTCCGATTCGGTTATGCAGGTTTCTCATTTCTACCCATTTTTAAATCAAGAATACTCGCAAGGGAATTTTATGTGGTCTTGGAAATATGGATTGGGTGGAGATATATTTAGTGAATTTCTTTACTACTTCTCCACCTCACCATTTTTTTGGCTTACGATGCCCCTAGATATAGCTGGCGTTCATGATTTTTATCCGATCAGGATTTTTATAAGTGTGTTTAAGGTCGCTCTGGCGATGATTTTTATGTATCATTACCTTCGCTATCTCAAGAGAACACAACTTGGCTCGATTGTAGGTAGCTTAATTTATGGTGGATCAATTTATCTTGCTTTTAATTCACTCCGTTATGATTTTATGTCGGATGGTATGGTATGGCTCCCTCTTCTTATCCTCGGTTTTGAAAGGATGGTTGACCATAAGAAGAAGGGATTATTTGTTGCGATGGTTTTCCTGATCGTCTGCTCCAACTTCTACCTCGCTTTTATTAGCACGGTGTTTCTCTACTTATATGCAGGGCTTAAGTATTTCCTCATTCGCGATAAGTTCCAGTTTGCCGATTTTATCAAGTATTATCTGCGAATTACGTTATGGTATATCGTAGGAGTATTGCTGAGCTTATTCTCCTTACTTCCAGTTATTGGAACTTATTTAAATGTGGACCGTTTTTATTACGACAAAACGATTCCTCTGTTTTTTGAGAAATCGTTTTATAAAGAGTTTTTCTTCAATCTCTTTTTACTTCCCAAAAGGGTTGACTTTGTCACTGTGTTACCTATTATTATCTTTATACTGACTCTGTATGGTTTTTTCATCAAAGAAAAGCAAATGCGTAAACGCATGATTTTTGTAACTTTCATATGTGTACTTACTATGTTCCCGGTTACATATTCCTTTTTTAACGGATTTTCTAGTGTACAGTACCGGTGGACATACTTACTTATCTTTGTGCTGGCTCTGATCATTCCGTACATCTTGGAGCACCTTATGCTAGAGAAACCGCATCGGAAAATGAAGCAGTATTTTATAGTAGTATCGATTCTGTTAGTTGCAATGGTTTTGTTGAAGCCAAGGGCAACAGGTATTGCGTTTACTAAGCAAGAAATAATTATTGGTATACTGGGGCTTTTCACAGTAGGTTGTTTCTTTTTGATACATAAGCTTCCCCGTAAGGTGATTGCGGTTTCCTTAGTTGGACTCCTGACACTCAATATCGTATTTACAAACTGGACAATGTTCCGTATGCTTCCAGGTAATCCAAGCACTGTGAAAGCGAAACAACACAAATTTCTGGAGATCTATGAACAACCAGAAGACGTGGCGATGTTCAGAGAACTTGAGAAAGAAGATCCTACTTTCTTCCGTACCATGTGGGAGGGAATTCCTGAATTTAACGCTCCGATGGTATATGGATATCGAGGATTCAGCACATACAACAGTTTGGTTTCTGGAACCTTAAACAAATTTTTCAAAAATGAGTATAACACCCTTCATTACAATGCACCTAGTATGTATATGAATCTAGATAATCGTTTATATCTAGAGACGGTGTTAGCGAATAAATACTATGTCATTCCAAAGGATCGGTCTTGGGAGGATTATGTCTATATCTATCTCCGGGATTTATCTTGGAAACCGTATGGCTATACTCTTATGAAAGAGACAAAGAAATTTAAGATTTATCGAAATGAAAATGCTCTTCCGATCGGCTTTTTATATGATTCGGCTGTGGATAAAGAAACATTTAACCAATTAAACTATGCCCAAAAGGATCAACTACTTTTGCATGCAGCGGTTGTGGATACGGAGGATCGTTCTAAGATCAAGATTCCAGACTTTCAAACGAATCAGTTGAAAGTAATGGAAAAGGTCATAGACAAGCAAGACATAAAGCTCAAAAATGCTACTCTAACAGGGGATTCTCTAGAGGCAGATAAGGATGCAGAACTTATCATTCCCAATCCATTTGCGAAGAAATTGGGCGAAACACTGGTACAGATTGAGATTAAGCGGAAGGATGGCGAACGCTTTACCCTTCAAGCGGGCGAGAAAAAATTCCAAAATTATGGACGAGACAACATCTATAACTATCCAAGAAAAAATGTTGTCTTTAATATGGGTTATAACCAATCTAATGATCTTATCCTCGTTAAGATTGCGGATGCGGGTAGTTACAAATTAGAACAGTTGTCCATTCAATTTAATTCGCTAGAAATATTCCAAGAACTTGTAAAGCAGAAAAAAGAACACTCCTTGCAAAATGTTTCCTTTGAATCTAATCGAGTAAAAGGTGAGATAGAAGTGGCTAAAGATGGGATTTTGTATTTGTCGATCCCGTACAATAAAGGTTGGAAGGCCAAAGTCGATGGCAGAGAAGTAGAAGCGGTGAAAGTAAATTCCACTTTTGTGGGTGTTCCGATTACAAAAGGAAACCATAAAGTTGAATTATCGTACTTTACTCCTAATCTGCTTGTCGGCGCAGGAATTTCCTTCGCAACATTACTAAGCTTGATTGGCTATTTCGCATGGGAGCGTCGTAAGAAACGTAATACGCAGCTCCATCCTCCAAAAGAGGTATCTTAAATTAGGAAGTGTGCTATGATGGAACGGAATCCGAAGAAGTGGTTGGGAACATGTGGTGTTTATCTCTTTTTTCTCTTAGTTGCTATCGGACTACATGGCTATTTTCTGTATTATAATGTGTATTTTAATGAGGACCCTTGTTGCGACTCCGTGAAACAAATTACTCATTTCAATCCCTTTTTAAATCAAGAGTACTCGCAAGGGAATTTTATGTGGTCTTGGAACAATGGATTGGGTGGAGATGTGTTCAGTGAGTTTATCTACTACTTCTCCACCTCGCCCTTTTTCTGGCTTACGATCCCTCTAGATATAGCTACTATACAAGATGCATTTAATATACGGATGTTTATTAGTGTGTTTAAGGTAACTCTTGCGATGATCTTTATGTATCATTTATTGCGCTACAATAAAAGAACAAAACTAAGTTCCGTAGTAGGTAGTCTGATTTATTGCGGATCTATCTATATTATGGATAATTCACTCCGCTTTGACTTTATGATGGATGGCTTGATTTGGCTTCCCCTTCTCATACTAGGTTTCGAAAGAATGATTGATCAGCAGAAGAAGGGAATGTTTGTAGGTCTTGTTTTCCTGATCGTTTGTTCAAACTTCTATTTGGCTTTTGGAAGTACAGTGTTTCTATATCTATATGCAGCACTTAAGTACTTCTTAAGTAGGGAGACATATCGGTTTGTAGATTTTATCAAGTATTACCTTCAAATAACGGTCTGGTATATCGTTGGGGTATTATTAAGTGCGTTTTCTTTTTGGACCGTTATCGGTGCTTACTTACAATTGGATCGCTTTTATTCCAATGATATCCCTATACCACCTTTCTTTGAGTGGTCATTTTATAAAACACTGTTATATCAACTTTTCTTATATTCAAGGAAAACTGATCTTACGATTGTATTACCGATCATTGTAATGGTGCTAATTTTTTATGGATTTTTGATCAAAGAAAGGCAAATGCGTAAACGCATGATCTTTACAACGTTCTTTTTTGTCCTATTATTGGTACCATTTACCTATACTTTCTTTAATGGTATGGCTGGTATTAAGTATCGATGGTTATACTTATTTTTATTTGTGGTGGCGCAAACCATTTCGTTTATTTTGGACCACCTACTAGAGAAGCCATGTCGAAAAGTAAAGCTGTATTTTGTAGGGATAGCCTTGTTTTTGATCGTGATGGTAATATGTAAGCCGTATATAGTAACAGACTTGCCGTACAGTAAGCGAGAGTTTGTTATCGGTGTGCTGGGGCTTCTCTCTATAGGTTGCTTCTTTCTAGTCAATAAGCTATCTCGTAAGGTGATCGCAATTTCGTTAGTTAGCTTGCTCACCCTCAATATCCTATTTACTAACTGGATGTTCTTTGAGTTCCATAGAAAACCCTATGAGCTAAAAAAGAAACAACAGGAATACTTAGAAAGCTATAATCAGCCGGAAGATGTAGACATGTTCAGACAAATTGAGACAGAAGATCCTACTTTTTTCCGTACCATGTGGGAAGGCATTCCTGAATATAACGCCCCACTGGTATATAGATATCGAGGGTTTAGCACGTACAACAGCTTGCTTTCTGGAACCGTAAATAAATTTTTTAAAACCGAATATAATACCCGACATTTCAATACACCTAGCTTGTTTATGAATCTTGATAATCGTTTATATATGGAAACTGCTCTTGGAAATAAGTATTATGTAATCCCAAAGGGTAAAGATTGGGTTCCATATGGTTACACGTTTGTGAAAGAGACAGGGAAGTTTAAAATTTATCGTAATGATTTTGCCCTTCCAATTGGGTTTTTATATGATTCAGTGGTGGATAAAAAAACATTTGATCAACTAAACTATGCAGAGAGGGATCAGTTACTCTTACTCGCGGCAGTTGTAGATGACCGTTCTAAGGTGAATGTTCCAGCCTTTCAAACCAGCCAGTTGAATGTAGAGGAAAAGACTATAACCAATCAAGACATAAAGCTGGAAGGGGCTACTCTAAAGGGCAATGTTCTTACTGTAGAAGACATTGCATTGTTAACAATATCAAATCCATTTGCGAAGAAATTAGGGGAAACCTTGATGTCAGTAGAGATCAAGCGTCCAGATGGTCAGTACTTTAGGATTTGGGCAAATGGTAAGGAATTCCAGGATTTTGGAAAAGACAATATGTACAACTATCCTAGGAAACAAATTGTCTTTAATATAGGCTACGAGCAAAAAAAGGGTCAAATTGAGATAGGGCTTAGTCCAGGTACTTATGAATTAAATCGAGTATCATTTCAATTTAATTCATTTAAACCATATCCAGACCTTATCAAGCAAAGAAGAGAGCAGTCCTTACAAAATGTCTCTTTTGACTCGAATCATGTAAAAGGTGATATCAATGCAGCCAAGGATGGAATCTTGTACTTATCCATTCCATATAGCAAAGGCTGGAAGGCAAAGATTGATGGAAAAGAAGTGGAGACGATGAAAGTTAACTCTACTTTTATCGGGATTCCGCTTACAAAAGGGGAGCATAAAGTCGAATTATCGTACTTTACGCCTAATCTTGTAATGGGAACGGCTATCTCCCTTATAACATTATTGAGTTTAATCGGTTACTTTTGGTGGGAACGGAAGAAACGCAGTCGATATAAGGTCCATCATTAAGAGAACTTCTAGAAGAACGTGAGAACGAAGCTTCAATGTTAGTTGGTGTATCCAACATTGAAGCTTCGTTTTTTATGCGCATCTTTCATTATACGAACATTAAAAAAATTTCTTTTTTTACTCTTTGTCTAAAAGGTTTTTTTGCAGATATACCGAATATTATAGAGTGAAAAAATGTATTTGATAATAGATACCTACGAGAGGAGCTGTTTGTTTGATGAGATTTCGTCGTTTGACAGCTGTGATGTTGGTAGTGGTAGTTGCTTTATTTTCGTTTGTGCCGATGGGTGCTTTCCCGACTGAGGTGCATGCAGGGAAGCTCTTCCCACCGAGTGAGTCATTTACCCCGGGTACTTGGTTTTTAGGTGCTCAGCCACCTAATTATGATCCGAATAAACCACCGATTGTGTTTGTACAAGGGAAGAATGGTGCGGCGAATGATTGGTATACTGATACCGTATACCATGGTGCCAATGACATGTATGAAAGCGCTTTCAAAAAAGGATACCAAACTGTATTTGTTCAACTATATGATTCAGCCAGACAAGGGTCTAAATCTCAGTATGACAATGGACGATTACTCGCTTCTATGCTAAGTCAAATCTATAGCCGTTTTGGGAAGAAAGTCAATATCATTGCTCACAGTAAAGGAGGTCCAGATACACAAGCTGCACTCGTCCACTATGGCGCTCACCAATATGTCGGTAAGGTAGTGAACCTCGGTTCCCCGCATTATGGATCACATCTAGCAGATCTTTCGTATAGTTGGTGGGCAGGTTGGTTAGCATCTCTATTAGGGCAGAAGGATGATGGAACATTCTCATTACAAACGGGTCAAATGGCAAATTTCCGTTCCGCTACCGACTCCCACTCAAACGTATCCAAAAACAAATACTATTCTGTTGCAGGTACGAGCTGGGGTCCAGCATTTTCAGCTTTGGCAACGGGTGGCTTATATCTATCCTCACATGGCTCGAATGACGGTCTTGTAAATGAGTGGAGCACTAAATTAAGATATGGAGTGCATCTGTTTACCGATGGAAGTTTAGATCATGATAATATACGAATAGGCTCACGTGTGTTTCCGCGGATTGAGCCGTACCTACGTACATCTACCTTCTCCGCTACCAAGCCTGCTAAAAACATTCCTAATAATAACGAAATTGAAAAAATTGAAAGCGCTAACAATCAAGTAATCGTGGGTGGTCCGCTTACGCAAAATAGTGTAAGTGAGAAAAGCTTTGATGTCGATCGATTGACCAATGCTACTTTATCGGTGTTAACTGCAACCAATAAGACGGAAGTCAAGCTTATCTCACCATCAGGGAAAGTCTTCTCTAAGGAGAATAGCAAAGTGATCACTAGCAGAGATCAAGATGCCTTCCGAGGGGCGCATGTACAAATGTTCCAACTCAAAGGGATGGAAGTGGGTAAATGGAAGGTTCATTTTAAAAATGCAAAGCAAGAAGATGCGTATTTATTTATTGGAACATTTGATGAAAAGACGCCTTTTTCCTTAGCGATGCCAGGAAAAGTCCAACAAGACAAAGCGAATTTTTTCATGAAACAAGAAAATGATGATTCAAACAAAGAAGTGGAGATGCTGATCCGAGTAGTAGACGAAAAAGGAAATCTAATCTCTGAAACGAAGCAAACGCGTAAGCTAGCCAACGGTTCTCTAGAAGGATGGTTACCCAAGGTGGATAAAACGGGTACTTACAACGTCACTATTGATCTGAAGGGCAGTCATAACGGACATGAATATACACGTACCTTAGTCCGGTCCGTGTATATTGATAAATAGAAATTCTCATTGATAGAGAGTAGCCCTTTAGGGGTTGCTCTTTTTTCGATTGTTCCGTCCCATAAAACTTTTCTTCACTAGGCATCAGTATATTCAGATATATAAAGGATGAATATACTACGGTGAATAGAAAGGAAGTGGTCTGTTTGGATGTACAAAAAGGAGTCTATCAGATGCAAAGAGGTCTTATGAGGAGTCGAAACTCTCTTCTCTATGATTCCTGTACGAATCTTACGAACCAAACTGTGATACAACTTCCTAGCACCATTAAGTATGTGGCATATCTTCAAACATTATTTCTATCCATTCCATTTGCAATCAGACAATTAGAATGGTTAGTAGGTCCAAATGAACATCAAGAGGGAATGAATCTGATTCAGGAACATCTCACCCTAACAAAAAGTTGGTTACAGCAAGAGGGGTATCAACAATTAAACTCTTTCCTTCATCCGTCTCGCTGGCAGACTAAGTCAGCAGATGATATGCAGTTACTAGTCGAAATTGCTTTTTACCATCTACGGATTACAGAGCGCACCTTTTGTAGAATTCATCCTCAATCCGACCTAAATGACCTTGAGATTGTGTTAAACCATTTGCGTGAACTTCCCTTTGATCTAGAAGAAGATTTGCAAATCGATCGGTTTCAGGATGAGATTCGTAATGCGTATCGGCCTGAACCGATCACGGTTGCTCAAATGGCACTTTCCCTGCCAAATTACGAGAAACGACAAAAGGAGGAGCACGAGGATGAGCCAGACGAATCAATTTGATTGGTTGGAACGTTGGGATTTGGAACAAGTCAGTGTTCGGACGTTACATTGTAAGAAATGGAAAGAATATGAACTGGATATTGAAAAGCACATTTTACTTAATTACTCGACGAAATTGCTACGGCAGACAGGAATCGAT
This sequence comes from Thermoactinomyces sp. DSM 45891, assembly GCF_900119485.1. GTDB lineage: Bacteria > Bacillota > Bacilli > Thermoactinomycetales > Thermoactinomycetaceae > Baia. Next base: position 149,575 of record NZ_FPJZ01000002.1, on the reverse strand, counting down.
ATTTCGTTTTTATTTTCTCTCTCTGTTTTAACCTATGAGGGAGAGAAGAAAGAGGATCCAGCTGAGATATTAGAAGAAGATCGAACTTTTACCATTGAGCTGGAGATTGACATCGTTTACTATAAAGAACTTGCTGAGACGATTCCAGAGGCTGAACTTCTGGAGATAGGCTCTCAAATTGTGGCGCCAGATGCATGGGCGTACGCGAGGGAGTTACTAAGTAATATGACAGTACGAATGGGGTATCGTCCTTTGCTTTTGCCACCTTATCAAAAAGTTGTATATGGGGGATAAGCTTATGCCACTTTCCTTCCACCAGACAAAAGAGCCCTCAGAGCTTACGACTGTACATGAATTAGTTCGCTTGGTGAAACAAGAGCCTGATGTATTTCGGACAGTGGCGCGTATTTTTGATCGATATAAAACAGACAAGGAAGCATATAAAGAAGGATTTGATGAAGAGATAGAGCTAATGATTAAGCAGCCTGGTTTCCGTATTCGACAAAAGACTCGTAAAAGGCTGCTGAAGGTAGTAAAGGCAATCTATAGGAAGCCTGATTTTCAACAGATCCGGTCTGCATTTTTAGAAGCGATTATTGAAGAATATGGACCTATACATCCAACCATTTCCTACAAAGAGATGTATCGTGAGCCACTGATTTATGACGATGGAGAGATGATTGGAGGATATGAGTGCAGGATGGATGTAGTCTTTCATGAACAGGATCATATGCCGATGGAGATGGTGGAATGTAAAGCAAATATCGAGTCGTTTCTCTCGGCAACGAGTGTGTGGAATCAAATGAAGCAAAATAGACTAAAAAAAATGCATTATATGATTAACTTGCATAAATACCTTCGCGAATGTTACGTAGAGCCAGTGGTGGGGTTTGCTTTTTATAATGAAAATTGTCAGCTATTAAAAGAAAACGTACATGAGAATTGGGGTTTTCCGTTTATTCGGTTTTACTCCCGCAGGGTTTTATACCAACATATTTGTACAAAAGAGTAAGCGAGCCCTTTGTTGTTGAAGAGGATCGCTTTTTTCTATGTGATTGGCTCACGGTTCCCTATTTATTGCATATTTTAATGAAAGGAAGATGAAGAGAGAATGGAGGAATTTAAAATGGGAAAAAAGAAGAGGTCTAGCCGAAGTAGTAATGGAAAACAAATGACAACGAGCCCATCCTCCAGGAGTGCTTCAAAGCCCCTTGCTGGTATTGCAGGAGTCAGAATTCTGCACGCTGCTACAAGATGGCAGGAGGATATGGATGTATATCTGGATGGAAAGCGAATGGTTCGTCGACTTCCATATGGAGCTATGACGAACTATGTCAGTATACACAGTGGAGATAGCTATCTACAAATGACTCGAAATCAAACAGAAGGCACAGTTGTATCACAAATATTATCCGTTCGTAATGGTAGACTCTGTACGCTTGCTCTCATCGATTCAGAAGATGTATCGAAAAAGAATCCTAAATTAATAACAATTCCTGATCACACAGAAAGCCAAGAAGAAGAAATGGGACAAATTCGATTTATACATCTACACTCACAAGGGTCGAATGTAGATTTAGTTGCAAATAATCGAGTGATCTTCAATAATATTCCCTTTACTCATTTGACACCCTATGTACCGATTCAACCTAAACGCTTGGAGCTGAAAGTGCAGGTTACAGGGATGATGAATACCGATCATGAGAGTATTACCCTTCCCTTATTTTCGAAGGATGTGGTGACTGTTTTTTATCTAGGAGATGTCGAGCAGGGAGATCGACTTATCCTAGTACATGATCGTTAAAGAAATAAAACAGTGAAGAATCGATTCCTCATGGCATAGGCTAATAGTAAGTTATCTATGCTAGGGGAGGCTACTATTTTGTCTTGGAAAAAGTTCTTTGGCAAAGCCATTCGGAATAAGTTGTTAGCCGATTATTATCATGATCGAGATGAATCTAAGCATAAAAGATATCATGGGGAGTATCTAAAATATCTGGAGCCATTTGTAAGTCATTATGAGAGAACTCAACAGGAATCCATGCACCAAGTAGGCTCAAACTCATCAAATGAGCTGGGATCTATGAGGGTTCTTCATGCATCTACTTATGAGTCTGCTCCAGTAGATGTGTATGTAAATCAAAAACCAGTTGTGCGCAACTTGCCCTATAGTGGCATTACAGAATACTTCTTTCTTCCAACGGGGGAATATCAGATGGAGATATTTCCAGCTGGACGACAGGATGAGGCAATCCTTTCCCAATCTGTTACGATACGAAGTCGGAGAGCCTATACTCTAAATACGGCCGATGCAGAGTCGGATTTGGGTGTTGAGCTACTTTCTTATGAGGATGACTTACGGAAAGTTCCCAGAAGATCCAAGGTGCGTTTTATCCATGTATCTCCCGATATGAGCCGGGTTGATATTACCGTAAAAGGAGGAAATGCTCTCTTTTTAGATGTGGATTTCAGTGATGCTCGGTTTATCACGCTGAATCCAGGGATCTATACATGGGAGATCCGGTCTGCGGGTGGAAAGCAGGCAGAATTTACGATTCCGAATATAACACTTAAGTCTGGAAAGGACTATACGATCTTTGCATTAGGAAGAGTGAGTGAAACTCCTGCTCTGCAAGTAATAATGGTAGAGGATACATTAGAATATGATAGATAAAATGGTGCAGATTATGCACTTTTTTTATTTCGTCAAAATTATTTTTTACTTTTCAGAAGGTTTTTGATTCTTTTTTCCGAAACTATTTAGTAGTGATTTGACAAAAATAGATATTATCTTACAAACCGATTGTAATATAATATTCTTCAAAACAAAAAGATTACAATCTCTACTCTACTTCACTGTAATCTGTAAGATTTTCAATCCTAATTTTGGATGTCAGATGTGATCTGAATCTTTCTAATAGAAGTGAAATCGATTACACTATAGGGAGAGAATACGGTTTAGAAGGAAAGGGCGGCTTAACCATGAGCGTTTTCGAAATTAGTGAAATTGGTAAATTTATACGTAAAGTTAGAAAGGAGCGTAGCTTACGTCTGGAAGACCTTTCTGATGAACAAATCTCAACTGCTACGATTAGTAACATTGAACGCGGTGTTCCCCATGTCAACAAAGAGAAGGTTTATTATCTAATGCAGAAACTGGGGTTAAATGCTAATGATTTACCAAGTATGTTGATGCGAGATACAGAAAATATGGAGACCATGCAATTGAAGCTTATGGCGATCGAGAGCATGATCCGAATGGATGAGCATGAAAAAGCTTATAAGAAGCTATGTAACATCTCTGATGCAACTAGGGAAGAATATGCATCTATGTTTCACTCCCTACGTGGACGTTATTTTCTGAAAACGAACGAATGGAAGAAGGCAGAGCGCGAGCTAATCGATTCAAATCGCTTTATTTCTCAGGAAAATGAAGTAAAAAATAATCTGGAAGCAATCAACTTCAACTATCTTGCCTACCTACAGTACATTCAAAATGATTTACAGCAAGCACTGATCTATGCGGAAAGAGGACTTGATGTTTATCGTGAAGAACTAGTCGATCCAGAGCAGATCAAGTATGTGCTGATGACGAATCGGGTTATATATCTAGAGAAGTTAGGGAAAACCGATGAGGCATTAAAGCGGTTAGATGAGCTATGGGTGTACCTGCCGATTGTTCGGAAGACAGAAATTATCCTCCCTATGTACGCGTTACGAGCTGATTTATATCGTCGAATGAAACTATATTCAGATGCCATTCGCTATGCACGAGAAGGCATTCAAATTGCTACTACGAGCTCCTTCTATAATGAGATGTTCCAGATCTGGACGATCTTAGGAACGATCTATGTAGAGCAGAACAATTTGAATGATGCGGAGACGTGTTTTTCGTACATTTTAGATTTGGAAAGTCGTGTTGCACAAAAGCAAGAATTAGTACGAGCTTACTGTTCTTTAGGAAATCTCTACTTACTGCAAGGAAAAAGCGATGAGTCAAAGAGAATTTTGCAACAAGCTATTTCTTGGGCAGAGAAGTTAAATGATGCTCTCAAATTGAGTAATGCTCTCATTATCATGGGACGTCTTATGAAAACGATGGGGCAGCAGGAGGAGGGTGTACACTACCTAATGCAGGCAGCTCAAATTGCTGAACAACATGATTATTCGCAGAAACAATTCCTAGCATGCTATGAGTTAGCGAGCTGTTATGATTCCATTGGCGATAAGAAGAGGTTCCAAGAAGCGATTGATCAGATGTATCAGGCTCAACGAAAAGTTGATCAGAAGCAGGCATTGTTTGATGTATGGTAGACAATAAAAACGAGTGGATCTACTGATTTTACAGTAGTCTTCACTCGTTTTTAATTGGTGCAGATATAGACGAAGGTTGGAGGTAAATTCCAAGGGACAAAATCAATTTGTACGTTTTTAAATCTGTTTTTCAACTCTTTGCGTAGCTGTAAGGAGTACTGATATGTAATAAAAGAACCATTTTTCGATAAGGAGGACTGGATTTGGTCCAGGATCTCTTGGGTAAAAGATTGGGAGAAATTTGAAAATGGCAATCCTGAGATAATGGCATCTACATTTGGAATATGAAGTTCTTTAAGTGTATTATTCAGTTCTTCCGCTTTTTTTAGATAGGTGAATTGTGGAATTTTTTCTTCTAAGTCCTTACGTAAATCATCATCTTGTTCAAAGATGAGCGCCTTGGTGGGTGATGATGCCTTTCTAGCTATTTCTCGGGTAAAGACGCCTGTTCCTGCACCTAATTCGATGATTGTTTTCGTTTGGTTCCAATCAATATCTTTTAGCATCGCATGGGCTAAAAAGCGAGAACTAGGGGTGATACTACCGATTTCTCGAGGAGATTGTACAAATTTATGAATGAACTTTGCTCTTTCTAAAATCAATGGGGGGCACCTCAACCTTATCTATGATGATGTCGTACTAGCTATAACTTTAACCGTATCATAAAGAAAAGTCAATTTTTCCGATGAAATTACTATGAATTGAAATGGGCTGACTTGGACAGAACGAATTATTTATTTGGGCATATGTTATAGAGGGATTAAAAATTCGATTGTGAGCGGTTATACGGTTTAAATCGTTGCGTCGGGAGATTCGTATAGTATATGTAGATAATTGGGAGGTTTCAAAGAGATGAACCAGAGCTTATTGGATTCTGCAGCTCTACTTTTGTTTTCTATGGGGATCTCGCTGGTTTTAGCAACGTTATATATTCGTGAACGTATGAAATCGAAGGAACATAACTAGTGCCGCCTATTTTTAAAATACTACACTTTGGTGTGAAGCCCCGTACATGTATGGAGGCTTTTTATTTTGACTTCGAAAATGGAAAAAAGGCCCTCTATTAAGAGAGAGCCTCTTAGCATTAGCAATCATTACATGGATTTTTGGGACGGCAGTCAGAAGATTCGTAGTAATCTCTACGGCGATGATAGGAAGATTCACAATCTCCGCGGCGATGACGATGATGAGAGGATTCACAATAATCGTGTCGGTATGAGGATTCACAATACCGATCGCGTCCGTAGGAAGACTCACATGGATCACAACCACGTCTATGTTTATGTTTCTTGCACATTCTCATTAACTTTTTCATCATCTCTTCTTCATAGCGGTGACACCTTTTCATATGCTGGTACATTTGCGTAAGCATATTTAAGTCACAGGGGATGCAAGGTACACCATGATGATATGAAGGTGGATGATAAGTTGGAGGCATAGGTGCAGGCATAGGTTTTTTTGGTGGCATTGGCATGGGTGGCATTGGCATTGGTACTGGTGTAGGCATAGGTCTTTGTTCCACAGCCATCACATTCCTTTCCTTTAGTTGACAATCCATACTATTCGTAAAATGGTGCAAGTGTACCGTGGAGACTAGCCTATCTTTAGATGAAACTTGGTCAAGTTTTCAACATGCGGTATAATGGATTTATTAGCCCTGTAAATGGGGAGGGAGATTTGATTATGGAAGTGTTGAAAATAACGCCTCGCGGATATTGCTACGGTGTTGTAGATGCTATGGTATTAGCCCGTGAAGCGGCCATGAATAAGGATATACCGCGACCAATCTATATTTTAGGGATGATCGTTCATAATAGTCATGTGGTGGATGCATTTGAAGAAGAAGGGATTATCACACTAGATGGTAATAATCGCTTGGACCTACTAGAAGAGATTACAGAGGGAACGGTTATTTTTACTGCACATGGGGTTTCTCCTGAGGTGAGAAAACGTGCTGTGGAACGTGGGTTACATGTGATTGATGCTACTTGTCCTGATGTGACAAGGACACATGATTTGATTCGTGAAAAAGTAGCTGAGGGTTATGAAATCATTTATATAGGAAAACAAGCGCATCCTGAACCAGAGGGTGCAATCGGGATTGCACCAGAAAGTGTTCACTTGATTGAGAATCAACAGGATCTAGATGAATTAGAAGTAGATACAGCTCGCTTGGTTGTGACGAACCAAACCACAATGAGTCAGTGGGATATCAAACATTTGATGGATCGGGTCATCGAGAAGTTTCCTACGGTTGAAGTTCACAATGAGATATGTCTAGCGACACAAGTCAGGCAAGAGGCGGTAGCCCATCATGTACCTGGTGCTGATCTTTTACTAGTAGTGGGGGACCCCCGTAGCAATAACTCTAATCGTCTAGCACAGGTCTCTGAGGAGATAGCTTCCGTAGAGGCATATCGCATTTCGGATGTATCTGAAATTCAACTAGATTGGTTAAAAGGAAAAAAGAAAGTTGCTGTTACATCGGGTGCTTCCACACCAACACCTATTACTCGTGAAGTAGTTACGTTTTTAGATCAGTTTGATGAAAATGATCCGAACACATGGGATACGACTCGTAAAGTGAAGATTAATCGTATCTTACCCCCTGTGCGTAAGAAAAGAGCAGAGCAAAAATAAGCCGAGAGGGTTCACTCCTTCGGCTTTTTTTCTGTGAATTACAACGATTGACTACGGGCTTGGGTGGGGTGAGTAGCCATGAAGTCATAGCATTGATTCATGGTTCCACGAAACTCAACACGATGGTCTTTTTTCATGGGATTATACCAAGCAAAATAATGATCTTCGTGAATGATGGAAGGGGGTAATTTTTCGGAATCGCGTATTACATAGTACATAAAGTTCCACCTCCTTCCATCTATTATAGGCGGAACTTTATGTATTTAATCAATTGAAGAAGGGTTTACGTTATAATGAAGCTACTAGATGAAAAAAGCCAGAAAGAGGATGAAAGATGAACGGTGAACGTTATTTGCCCCGGATTCAAGAAGCATCTATTCCAGAGGATGGTGTATGGGCTACTTATTTAGAAAAGCCTGTTTTGTTTTTATCGATTCCAGAATGGCTGGAAGTGATAGAGTCCAATGATGAGGCAACTCGGTTTGTTTGGATGTTTGACCGTGAACAAGATGCCTATCTATTTTGCTTTCAATGTGTAAGTGGACAGGAGTATGCCATTGCCTTCCCCAAGGAACACGCTGGGATGTTACTAAGAGATGAACGTTCTTATGACCTGTTTTCGTTGTTTATTACTTCTAAAGAGTTAGAAGAGGTTACCGAAAGTAGTAACTTATTACAAATTCATGATATTTCGTTACAGAGGCACCCCAAAGCAGGATGGTAAATCACTACCTAGATTTTGTCGATATTGACAAGGAACCCATTTTTGATTACGATTTTAGTATCTGGTACTAATAGTTGATCTTATAATCTGACCCGTAAGAGGTGTAAATATATGAAGATGAAAGATAAGAAAGTTGTCATCATGGGAGTTGCCAATAAGCGTAGCATTGCTTGGACGATTGCAAAAGCGTTGCATCAACAAGGTGTGAAATTAGCTTTTACCTATCAAGGGGAACGACTCCAGAAGTCTGTAGGGCAATTGGTAGATGCGGAAATGCCCGGCTCATTGATGGTCGAGTGTGATGTTACAGATGATATGCAAATCGAAACAGCCTTTGAACAGATCAATCAAGCATGGGGATCGTTAGATGGTGTGGTACATAGTATTGGATTTGCCAAAGCGGAGGACCTCAGTGAAGCCTATGTAAATACTTCTCGTGACGGATATGCGTTGGCACAAGATATTAGTGCCTATTCGCTCGTCGCTGTTAGTCGCGAGGCAAGCAAGTATCTAACGTCAGGTGGTAGCATTGTAACGATGACGTATATGGGATCAGAGAGAGTGATTCCAAACTATAACGTGATGGGGGTTGCGAAAGCAGCATTAGAGACTTCGGTCAAGTATTTAGCACATGATCTAGGTCCTTCTAATATCCGTGTGAATGCGATCTCAGCAGGCCCGATTCGTACATTAGCTGCCAAAGGTGTAAAGGACTTTAACTCAATGCTATCCGTCATCGAAGAGCGTTCACCGCTTCGTCGCGGGACGGATCCAGAAGAGGTAGCGGATACAACTGTGTTCCTATTAAGCCATATGTCTCGTGGGATTACAGGAGAAGTGATTCACGTAGATAGCGGATATAACATCATGGGTATGTAGTTGTCGTTTAAATGAACGCCTTGATAGGAGTAACGAACCTATTCGGAGAAGTCCACAAAAATTACTGGTTGATGTACTAGATATAATGTGATATGTTATATCTCGTGATATGAACTGAGCTAGTAGGATCCAGATTCACTTAAAGGGTTGGGACCTCGCTGGACTAACCTCCCCCTGTGGTGAACAAGCTGATTCTAGCGGAATTTGGCTCACACCAACTTTTTGCTAGGAAGGGGGCCGAAAGAGATGGAATTTTCTACTTTCGGAAGGCATGTAGCCATGGACGCATGGGGTGTAAATTTTGATCTTTTGAACGATGCGGAGTTTTTACGCGAAAAGATGGAGCAGGCAGCAGTTGCTTGTGGTGCGACAATCTTATCCGTTCAATCTCAACAATTTGATCCCCAAGGTGCGACGGTACTTGTTATGTTATCGGAGAGTCATCTCTCGATTCATACTTACCCAGAAAAAGGTTTTGCCGCACTTGATTGTTATACATGCGGTCATACAGTTGATCCCATGGTGGCTATTGAGTACATGCTTGAAGCACTGCAACCAACCCAGGCAGTTTCCAAAGTCCTCAGACGCGGGGATGGACCCATTGAGGTTGTACAACCAGAGCACGTTGGTTCAAAGAAATTAGCAGCTGTCTAAAATTGACTAAATGAATACAAACCCCCTCTCTACCATCGGTAGAGAGGGGGTTTATTATATTTCAATTCCATTTCTAATGATGAATCGTTTTATCTTCATCTATCTTTTGTGAAGTGCTTCTAGTGCTAAACTGGAAGCCTCCACAGTTTCTATCTTGCGAATCTGTTGTTTTACTTGCGGGATTGCTTTGGCACTCATAGAGAGTTCGTTCAAGCCGAGACCTACTAAGATTTCGATCATACTGGCATCACCCGCTAGTTCCCCGCACATTCCGGCCGGAATGCCAGCGCGGTGGCAGGCATCACAAGTCATTTTAACGAGTTTTAGCACGGCTGGATGAGTCGGATCATAGAGATGGGCCACTTGTTCGTTTCCACGATCTGCTGCAAGTGTGTATTGAGTAAGGTCATTAGTACCAATACTCATGAAATCGACTTCCTTGGCTAGTTCGTCTGCATGGATTGCCGCGGCCGGAATCTCCACCATAATTCCTACTTTGATTTGATGCGAGTAAGGGATTTTTTTCGTTATTAATTCCTGCTTACATTCCTCTAATATCTGCTTCACTTGTAGGATTTCCGATACGCTTCCAATCATAGGGAACATGATCCAGAGTGATCCATGTACACTGGCACGAAGGAGGGCTCGGAGCTGTGTTTTAAATACGTCAGGATTTGCGAGACAGTAACGAACGGCACGAAGACCGAGGAATGGATTTTCCTCTTTCGGCAACTCCGCATAAGGTAAATGCTTGTCCCCACCAATATCTAAGGTTCGGATAATAACAGGCTTCGATGGAAATGCTTCCAAGACTTGTTTATAGGAGGCGAATTGTTCGTCCTCTGTAGGCCATTTTGTGTTTTCTAAATAGAGAAATTCTGTACGGAATAGTCCGATGCCTTCTGCATGGTTGGCTAACGCATCTGGTACATCTTGAGGGCTTCCGATATTCGCTAGTACCTCGATACGTTTCTGATCAGAGGTATATGCATCCCCTGATGCTTCTTGTAAGGCGGTTGCTTGGAGTTCGTTTTGTTGTGCGATTTTTTCTTTAATCTGAGAGAGTAATCGATCGTTTGGGTTTACGATGACTTCTCCGGTGCTTCCATCGAGAATGATCGTATCACCATCCTGGATTTGCTGAATAAAACTTCCTAGTCCGAGTACCGCTGGAATCCCAAGAGTTCGAGCCATGATAGCCGCGTGGGCCGTCTTGCTACCTCGCTCTGTAACCATGCCAATAATGGCTTCGGAGAATTGTGCTGTTTCAGAAGGAGTTAGTTCATCAGCGATAATAATGCTCTCAGGTTGTAACAAGCCGAGGTCTACAGGAGGATTCCCTAGAATGTTTTGTAACAATCGATTCCCAACATCACGAATATCATCGGCTCTCGCTCGCATATATTCATCTTCCATATTGGAGAATAAGGAACTAAATTCGCCTGTTACAGACTGACATGCCCAATCGGCGCCCTGTTTTTGAGTGTTGATGCGTTGTTCCATCTCACCAATAAATCCTGGATCGTCTAAAAAGGCTAAATGAGCATCAAAAATAGCAGCTTCAGATTCCCCCATCCGGTCTGCTGTTTGTTTTCGTAGAGTTTGTACTTGTTCCTTCGTCGCTTGAATAGCTTTCTTAAAACGTTGTAACTCGGAAGAGAGGTCTGTTATACTCCGTTCTTGGACACTCACTTCTTCTTTCTTCCAAATGACAGCGGTACCAATAGCTAAACCAGTAGCGGCGCCAATTCCTTTTCCGTTTTGTTCCAAGATCAATTCCTCCAAATTACTTCGTTACTCTTGATGGCTCTCGAGAAATTGAGTCATGGCTTCGATTGCAGCCGCCTCGTCTTCTCCCTCAGCGCGAATCGTGATGGACTCATTTCCTTTTATTGCTAAGGACATAACGCCTAGCAAGCTCTTCGCATCGGCTTCTCGTCCGTCCTTGACTATTTTAATAGAACTTTTAAAGCTACCTGCTTTTTGGATCAGGAGTGCCGCAGGACGTGCATGTAATCCCGTTGAATTCTGAATCACAACTGTATTCTCTGTCATGAAAAAAATTCCCTTCTGTATGTAGTCTTTTTTATCATAACCTAAAAAGATTTCCGTATGTAAGAGGTATCTTTATACAATTACGTGACCCTAATTATTTTTGATTTTTACCTTTATTTTTTGCTTGATCATATGTCAAAATGAATAGGATAGGCATTTATTTAGATTTTCAATTTTGAATAGGAGGTATTTTTCGAATGAATGAAAAATTGAAAGCTTTACGAGCTAGACTACAAGAGATATACCACCTGCACTCGGCAAGAGCGATTCTAGAGTGGGACCAAGGTACATTCATGCCTAATTTAGGGGCGGAATCTCGCGGGAATCAATTATCGGTACTGGCGGGATTGCATCATCAAAGGCAAACAGATCCGGAATTAGGTCGTCTGTTAGAGGAATTATCTGCTCAGGCCCAGAGTCTACCTTACGACTCAGACGAAGCTGCACTGATTCGTGTGGCAAAACAAGATTATGATACAGAGGCAAAAGTTTCCCCAGAGTTTGTTGCAGAGTTTGTCGCTCATACAGCTAAAACCTATAGCGCTTGGGTGAAGGCACGTAAACAAGATGACTTTTCGATTGTACAACCTCATTTGGAAAAAACATTGGAGTTAAGTCGTCGTTACGCGGACTTTTTCGAGTATGAGCATGTAGCCGATCCGCTGATTGCACGAAACGATTACGGTATGACAGTGGGTACTATTCGTCCTTTGTTTAGTCAGTTGCGTGATGCATTGGTCCCTATGGTGGAAGCGATTACGTCAAAAGAGCACACAGGCCCATTTACGTCAAAGAAACATTACCCTGCAGATAAGCAGATAGAATTTGGAAAAAAAGTAATCACTCGCTTAGGTTTTGATTGGGAACGTGGTCGTCAGGATTATGCCCCACATCCATTTATGACCAAGTTTGCACATAATGATATTCGAATCACTACTAGAGTAAATGAAGGCTATCTAGGGGAAGCCCTCTTCAGTAGCATTCATGAAACCGGGCACGCATTATATGAGTTTGGAATCAATGAGGCATATGAAGGTACCCCTCTGCATCACGGCACCTCTTCTGGGGTACATGAGAGTCAATCGCGACTATGGGAAAATATAGTCGGTCGTAGCTATGAATTCTGGACGTTCTTTTATCCAGAGTTACAGGCTACATTCCCTGAGCAACTGAAAGATGTTTCGTTAGATGAGTTTTATTGTGAGACGAACAAAGTATCTAGATCGCTAATCCGTACGGATGCGGATGAAGTTACATATAATCTACATGTGATCATTCGTTTTGATTTAGAGACACAGATGTTGGAAGGGAAACTGAAGGTAAAGGATCTTCCAGAAGCTTGGCGTACGCGTTATCAATCTGATTTGGGAATCTCATCCCCTACGAATGCAAATGGAGTTTTGCAAGATATCCATTGGTATTTTGATCATATTGGTGGTCTGTTCCAAGGATACACACTAGGAAATATTTTAAGTAGCCAATTTTTCGCCGCGGCTGAAAAGGAGATTCCAAACGTTCGTGAATTGATGAAGCAAGGGGATTTCGCACAACTTCACACGTTCCTGCAAACGAACATTTACACCCACGGTAGAAAGTATACAACCGATGAATTGGTTAAACGGGTAACTGGGCAGGCTCTTTCGATTGATCCATACGTTGAATATCTACAAAATAAATTTAGTATGATCTATCCACAACTTCGCAAGTAATCATGACAAGTAAACCATCATCTTCTATGGGAGAGGATGGTTTTTTTCTAATCTAGTTCACTTATTTATATTGTGACAAAAAAGTGAACAAACAGTGAACAAAGAAGGAAATATTATGACAGATAGAATAACTTATATATAAATAAAAATTCAAAAGGAAGCAGATTGCTTCTATTGATATAAAACGACAAAATTCGACTAGTTACCCTTTGGATGTGAACTTTTTTTAAGGGAGGGAATGGCAACCTGCTGTGTAAGAGGTTGCGTTAAAATGATTATACATAAACATATTTTAGAGAAGAATTTTAATAAAGCAGCTTATACTTACGATGAATATTCGCAAGTCCAACAGAAAATAGCTCATCATTTGATTCAAACTCTTCGTCAAAAGTATGAGAATGTGCAACAAATTCTAGAAATCGGTTGTGGAACAGGCTATTTTACACAATTATTAGCTGAAATATATCCAAATGCACGGATTATAGCGATCGACTTAGCTGAAAATATGATTCAAAGAGCACGAGAACAAATAGATGAGAGGAATGTAGAATTTGTTCTCGCTGATGCAGAAGAGCTAAGTGAATTTTCTCCAGAGTCTTATGATTTGATCGTTTCGAATGCAGCAGTCCATTGGTTGCAACGACCTGGTCGCTTTTTAGATGGGATTATGAGATTGTTAAAGCCGGGTGGTAGCTATCTATCTACAGCCTTCGGACCAGATACTTTTTTAGAATTGCGATCTAGTTTTCAGTACGTGGAGAAGACGTTGGGAGTTCAGCCTACAGAACATCTGGTTCCGCTAACCTCTATGGAGGATTGGGCGACACGACTAGAGGAATCGGGGTTTCAAGGAACGGAGATAGAGGATCACTGGCTACGACAAGTGTACACAGATTGCAGGGAACTTTTACAATCAATCAAGGCAACAGGAGCTAATTACCGATCGAACTGCCAAAGTATATTTGAGGCTAGGAAAGTATTGATTCGGATGATGAAGCTATATAATCAAGCGTATCGTAACAAACAAGGATTGGTATACGCTACCTACCAATGGATGCAAATCATGTCAAAAAAACCAGGATAGATTTTTGAAAAATCAAATAAAATAACAGGAAATGTTAACTGATTGTTTATATCAGTTAACATTTCCTGTTACTCTTTCACAATGATGGTGGTAGGATCTTTTTTCAGTTCTCTAAATTGCCCTGGCACACTGATTTCACCAACTGAGTACCAACCCTTTTTTGGATTCCAAACTCGATAGGCATCTGCGGCACTCGATAAAATGTGCTTATCTCTTGGTTCGGTTAATTGAATTTGTCGTTCAATAGTAGGCATCCCGATTTTTTGTTGTTTACCGGAACAACGAGGAGATTTCTTGCATGTTCGCATAATGTTAATAGAAGCAAACGATTGTGAGCTTTTTATGCGGTTACTATTTTTTAATTCTTGGATGGCTTTTCCGATGATTGCGTGCTCAGGGTGTACATCAAATATACTCATACTTTTAAACTCAGCTTGTGGATATTCTTTTGCGTAAGCGGCAACGATGGTTTTAACACGTCCATAATCCTGCTCTCTGTCTCCGCCTTCCAGAAATAAGTCATAAATCAATCGATGTTTATCATCGATCCCCATGCGGTTAGTCGCTTCTATGAACTCATTTACTCGGGCCTGTCCTAGCTGTCTCGGGGTTAATTCAGGATTAATTCGCTTATTTATTCTGGCCCTCGCACCTGTAATATCACCATGAGACATAAGGATGACATACACTTCTTTGTTTTGTTTTAAGTCTTGAATCATAGGGACTCCGAAGGTGAGGACTTCATCATCAGCATGCGGTACGAAATAAAATACCATCTGCTTTTGTGGGTCAGGCTTCTTTTTTAATGGTTGTATATAAAAGCTCTCATCATTCTTAGACAGTGAAAGCGTTGGAGGAATAGACCGCTCAGCCGGAAAAAGAGAACGGATGATTCCTGGTTTTAGTATTCCAACTGCGATGAGAGCCATAAAAAGTACGCTGCAGGTGGCTACTATTATATTTTTTTTCATCTAAAGCACCTCTTAGTAAGTTGTGAATCAAGTTATTAAACATCTGAGATTATTATATCAACGTAATGAAACAGAAGGCGGAGAACATTTTGTTACACTTCGCATAATCCTTTATTATACGATAGATGTGAGAATCGTAATCGCTGGAGAGGTGAGATAAACCCTGTAATATTCTGGTTTTGATCGGATTGAATTTATTTTCAAATATGAAAAAAACGTGCTGAATCGGTACTTTCCCTCTTGACGACGAAAGAAAACAGATAAATAATAGTATTGAAAGCAATTGCAAACGGGGAAAAATTCTGTGTGGTTTTTTGCATAGAAACCCTATATGAAATATGTTTGTTGTTCACCTAACTGAGGAAGGTGTTTTTTTCTACCCTGACAATGAATGATTGTTCATTCACATTCAATTGTCTCTTCATCCCGAGAGGAGGAGTTATTTTGTTACGCATGAAAAAAGTTGCCGTTCTAGGCTCAGGCGTGATGGGTGCATCGATTGCAGGTCATTTAGCGAATGTAGGCATCAAGACCTATCTCCTAGATATCGTGCCAAGTCAATTATCTGACAAAGAAGAAAAGTTAGGTCTATCCCTAGAGGACAAAGCAGTACGTAATCGTTTTGCACAAACAGGGAAAGATCGTTTAACCAAAGAAAAGCCTTCTCCGCTGTATACGAAAGAGGTCCTTGACTTCATTCAAGTAGGTAATCTAGAAGATGATTTTAAGGTCTTATCAGAAGTGGATTGGGTTATTGAAGTAGTAGTAGAAAACTTGAAAATTAAACAAGATTTATTTGCGAAAATGGAAGGTGTATGGAAACCAGGAACAATTGTAAGCTCGAATACATCCGGTATTTCCGTTCACGAAATGGTGGAAGGCCGTTCTGAGGAGTTTAAGAAACATGTATTGGGTACGCACTTCTTCAACCCACCACGCTACATGAAACTTCTCGAGATTATCCCGACGAAGTATACAGATCTGAGTCTGGTTCAAGAAATGAAAGCGTTTGCGGAATCAGTATTAGGTAAAGGTGTTGTGATTGCGAAAGACACACCAAACTTTATTGCGAACCGCATTGGTACCTATGGCTTGCAAATTACGCTTCAAGCGATGGAGCAAATGGGTCTAGATGCAGATGTAGTTGATGCGATCACAGGTCGTGCAATGGGAAGGCCGAAGAGTGCTACTTTCAGGACTCTTGATCTAGTAGGGCTTGATACATTTGTTCATGTGGCAAACAATGTTCATGCAACAGCTACGGACGCTGTGGATAAAGATGCGTTTACTGTATCTGATACATTAGTCAAAATGGTAGAAAACAAATGGCTAGGTTCGAAAACGGGGCAGGGTTTTTATAAGAAAGTAGGAAAAGAGATCCTCGTTCTCGATACACAGACATTTGAGTATAAACCAAAGAACAAGTTTAAATCGGCCTCTTTGGAAGCTTCGAAGCGTGCGAAAAGCAAGGAAGAAGGACTACAGGCACTTGTGTACGGAAAAGATGTCGCTAGTGAATTAGCATGGACCATTACCAAGAAGGTATTACTCTACTCTGCTAATAAGTTAGGTGAAATCGCTGACGATATCGTAGCAATTGACCAAGCGATGAAGTGGGGCTTTAACTGGGACTTAGGCCCATTTGAGCTATGGGATGCGATTGGTGTTGAGAAATCGATCGCGAAAATGAAAGCAGAAGGTGATACAATCCCAGCTTGGATCGAAGAGATGCTTGGGGCAGGTCATCAAGCTTTCTATAAACAGGAAGCAAGCACAGATTACCAATTTAGCATTGGTGGAAAATTCACGGAGATTGAAGAAGATGCTAAGAAGATCAATCTGGCTAAGTTGAAAGCAGACGGTAAATTAATCAAAGGAAACAAAGGTGCAAGCTTAATCGATATTGGGGATGATATTGCCGTTTTAGAGTTCCACTCACCGAAACAAGCCATTGGTGCAGATATCATTAACATGATTAATCATTCGGTAAAAGAAGTTGCTGCAAATTATAAAGGGCTTGTTATTGGAAACCAATCGCAAAATTTCTGTGTTGGTGCGAACTTGATGCTGATGTTGATGGAAGCGCAAGATCATAACTGGCCAGAGTTAGATATGATGGTTCGCCAATTCCAAAAAGCAATGGGTTCTCTTCGTACCTTGGATCGCCCTGTGGTCGCTGCTCCATTTGGAATGACACTTGGCGGTGGAGTAGAAGTTTCCTTGCCAGCTGACCGCATTCAAGCTTCTTCTGAAACGTATATGGGTCTAGTAGAAGTAGGGGTAGGACTTATCCCAGGCGGTGGGGGTAACAAAGAAATGTTGCTCCGTTGGACAGAAGGTGTAAATCCAGGGGATAAGGTTTCCTTGCAACCACTTGTGAATCATGTATTTATGACCGTCGCACAGGCAAAAGTGTCTACCAGTGGCGAAGAGGCACGTCAATATAAGTTTGTGCGTGAAATGGACGGGATTACCGCGAATAATGATTTCCTTATCCACGATGCGAAACAGGTGGCACTCGGTCTATATAACGCAGGCTATAAGGCACCAAAAGAGCGCAAGATTCCAGTTGTGGGTGAAACAGGTTATAACGTGTTACGTTTGGGAGCAAAAGACCTCATGTGGGGCGGATATATCTCAGAGCATGATTATAGGATTGCAAGCAAATTGGCTTATGTACTGGCGGGTGGCCTTGTTGCAGAAGGAACACTTGTTAGCGAGCAATATCTCTTAGATCTTGAGCGTGAAGCGTTCTTGAGCTTAATTGGTGAACCGAAAACGCAACAACGTATGCAATATATGCTTACAAAAGGGAAACCATTACGCAACTAACTAAGCGTTTAAGGAGGAGAACATATGCGTGAAGCAGTAATTGTAGCCGCTAGCCGTACTGCTGTCGGCAAAGCGAAAAAAGGTTCATTCCGTAATACGCGTCCAGATGATTTGGGAGCTGTTGTGGTTTCCGATGTATTGAAGCGTGTACCACAAGTGGACCCAAAGCAAGTGGAAGATTTAATTATGGGCTGTGCTTTTCCAGAAGGTGAGCAAGGGATGAACATCGCACGGATTATCGGAATTCGTGCAGGGCTTCCCCATGATGTGCCGGGTATGACCGTAAACCGTTATTGCTCCTCTGGCCTTCAAACGATTTCGATGGCGGCAGAGCGTATCATGTCAGGCTTTGCGGATATCATTATCGCGGGTGGAGTAGAGAGCATGAGTATGGTGCCAATGGGTGGCTACAAGCCATCTCCAAACCCGACTCTGATGGATAGTGCTCCAGAAGTGTATATGTCGATGGGGCATACAGCGGAAGAAGTGTCCAAACGCTACAATGTAACCCGTGAAGACCAAGATGCTTTCGCAGTTGAATCTCATCGCAAAGCATTTGAAGCGATTCAATCTGGAAAGTTTAAAGACGAAATCGTTCCAGTTACGGTAGTAGAGCATTTTGTAGATGAAAAAGGTAAGTTGCAAAAGAAAGAGATCGTTTTTGATACCGACGAGGGAGTGCGTGCAGGTACCAATGCAGAAGCGCTAGGGAAATTACGTCCTGCCTTCAAGTTAAATGGGACAGTTACTGCCGGAAACTCTTCTCAAACGAGTGATGGTGCGGCGGCTGTCATGATTATGTCCCGTGAAAAAGCAGAAGAGCTTGGTGTGAAGCCACTTGCTGTTTTCCGTGGATTCATGCTCGGTGGAGTGGCGCCCGAAGTGATGGGGATCGGGCCAGTAGAGGCGATTCCGAAGCTTCTTAGCAAGTTGAATCTGAGTGTGGAAGATGTAGACTTGTTTGAATTAAACGAGGCATTTGCTTCTCAAGCTGTAGCGGTTATTCGTGAGCTTGGCATTGATCCTTCCAAGGTAAATGTGAACGGAGGCGCTGTTGCTCTAGGGCATCCATTGGGTTGTACAGGAGCGAAACTTACAGTGTCTATGATCAACGAGCTCATTCGCCAAGAAAAACGATACGGCGTTATCACGATGTGTATCGGGGGTGGAATGGGAGCAGCAGGACTGATTGAGCGAGTTTAAGCATCTATATTAATATAAAAAGGGAGAGTGTAAAGATGATCGCAAGTAACCCTTATAAAGTAAAAGGCGGCTCCTATTTGATTGATGAAGTGAAGCCTGAACAGGTTTTCACCCCTGAGGATTTCACAGAAGAACAAATTATGATTGGAAACATGACAGAGGAATTTGTAAAAGAGAAAGTAATGCCAGAACTCGAAAAAATCGAGAATCATGAATTTGAACATAGCGTTCGTTTGCTAAAAGAAGCAGGAGATCTAGGGCTTCTCGGAGCAGATGTACCTGAGAAGTACGAAGGAAGTGCTTTGGATAAAGTAAGCTCTTCTTTGATCACAGAGAAGATGTCGTTAGGTCGTTCCTTTGCTCTTTCACACGGTGCACATGTAGGAATTGGTTGCCTACCAATCGTTTTATTCGGTAACGAAGATCAAAAGAAAAAATATATACCAGATCTAGCTACAGGCCGTAAATTTGCCGCGTATGCATTGACGGAACCAAGTTCAGGTTCAGATGCCTTGGGTGCGAAAACAACGGCTGTATTGTCCGCTGATGGCACTCATTATGTCTTAAATGGAGAAAAGCAATGGATCACCAACTCTGGTTTTGCGGAAGTGTTTGTTGTATATGCAAAAGTAGATGGCGACAAATTCTCTGCTTTCATCGTAGA
This sequence comes from Thermoactinomyces sp. DSM 45891, assembly GCF_900119485.1. GTDB lineage: Bacteria > Bacillota > Bacilli > Thermoactinomycetales > Thermoactinomycetaceae > Baia. Next base: position 129,846 of record NZ_FPJZ01000002.1, on the reverse strand, counting down.
AAAAGGATTTGAAGGTGTATCGACAGGACCAGAGGAAAAGAAAATGGGTATCAAAGGATCTTCTACTCGTACGCTAATTTTAGAAGATGCAAAAGTACCGGTTGAAAACCTTCTTTACGAAGTGGGCAAAGGTCATCATATCGCGTTCAATATTTTGAACATTGGTCGTTACAAATTGGCTGTAGGTACAGTAGGTTCTTCCAAGCGTGCTCTTGAGCTCTCGGCGAAGTATGCAAACCAACGGAAACAATTTAACACGCCAATCGCAAAATTTGGCCTGATCCAAGAGAAATTGGCTAATATGGCTATCAAAGCATATGCTAATGAATCATTGGTATACCGTATTGGTGGGATGTTTGATGCTGGATTAGATGGCGTAGAGGAAGCAGAAGGAGCAGTAGTAGCGGATGCAGTACGTGGTTTGGCAATTGAGTGTTCTGCTGCAAAAGTATTTGGTTCTGAAGTACTTGACTATGCTGTAGATGAAGGTGTGCAAATTCATGGTGGATATGGCTTCATGAGTGAGTATGAAATCGAAAATCTATACCGCGATTCCCGTATTAACCGAATCTTTGAGGGTACCAATGAAATTAACCGCCTCTTGATCCCAGGTACGCTTATCAAAATGGCAATGAAGGGTGAACTGCCACTCTTACAAGCGGCTATGGCGCTACAAGAAGAGCTTCTTGAGTATATGCCATCTCTTCCAGACGAAGATGCTGCTGTATTGGAAGAAGAAGCAAAACTGGTCTCCCATGCAAAGAAAATCTTCCTGATGGTAGCAGGTCTTGCTGTTCAGAAGTATGAACAAGCGTTGGAGCGCGAACAAGAAATCTTGCGTGACCTTGCTGATATAGCAATCGAAATCTTTGCGATGGAATCTGCACTTCTCCGTACCCAAAAAGCGATTGCAAAAAATGGAGAAGAAAAAGAACAAGCGAAGATCGACCTTACCATCGGTTTTGTTTATGAATCATTCCAGAAAGTAGATGCATGTGCACGTCATACGCTGGCTGCGATGGAAGAAGGCGATATGCTTCGTACAACTCTTTCTATGTTGAAGAAGTTTACTCGTGTCCAGCCACTAAACGAAGTAGTGCTCAAACGTCGCATCGCGAAACGTGTGCTTGACGCTGAAAAGTACACCGTTTAATTTCATACACAAGAAAAATGAAAATCTCTCTGCAAAGAAGCAGAGGGTTTTTCATTTCTTGTTAAATAGGAGAGGAAATCCTTTTGAATCTGATTGCTTGGATGATTGTTGTATGTGAAGTAATGTTTTGGATTGTCATTGTACTAGGACTAGTTACACGCTATGTTTTTAAGATGAAGCGACTCGGTTTATTCTTACTATCCCTCACGATTGTCATTGATCTTGCATTGCTCATCATTACAGGAATTGATTTATACAATGGAGCGACTGCTACCGTGGCGCATGGGATTGCTGCTGTTTATATTGGGATCTCGATCGCGTTTGGTAAGAGTATGATTCAGTGGGCGGATGAGCGTTTTCAATACTATGTGTTGAAACAAGGAGAAAAGCCCGTAAAGAGATATGGAACAGAGTATGCTAAACACTATCTGAAAAGCTGGATCAGGCATGTACTTGCCTATCTGATTGGTGTTGGATTATTAGCGGGGATCATTTATTGGATAAATGATCCATCTCAGACGAAGGCGTTTGATGCAATCTTGAGAGGTTGGTCTACGGTTTTAGTGATTGATCTGATTATTACGGTTAGTCATTTTGTATGGTTAAGTAAGCCGAAATCTGACTCATAAAAAATAGAAGTAGGTATTCTTGTTATCGAATACCTACTTCTATTTTTTATGAGTCAGATTTATAGAGGTACGATGTACATCGAAATCATCAGGAAGTGTGCGAGGGAGCCGAGTATGATAAAGATGTGAAAGATCTCGTGGAATCCAAATTTGTTAGGGATGAAGTCAAAAATTTTGGTTGCGTAGATGACCGCACCGACGGTATAAGCGACACCGCCTGCAATGAGTAGAATAATCGCTTTGACAGGAAGGTGTTCGATAAATTGACCGAAAGGTACGATGGCTAACCATCCTAGGGTGACATAGAAAATGGTAGAAACGATACGAGGTACGTTCATAAACCATAGTTTCATCACCATTCCCACAATGGCTAAACTCCACACACAGATGAGCATTGTTAAGCGCCAAGCACCTTCAAGCCCTACGTAGACAACAGGTGTGTAGGTTCCAGCGATAAAAAAATAGATGGCGATATGATCGAATTTGCGTAGTGCAAGCTTGGTTTTGGGTTTTACATGCACCCAGTGGTACAGGGAGCTAGCACCAAACAGAACGATGAGACTTACTCCATAGATAATCATAGTTAGCAGTTTAGTTGGGTTTTGATAGGTTAATACGACGAGAAATACAAGACCGACAATCCCCGCAAGGAATGAAGCGAAATGAGTCCACGTATTAACAGGTTCTCGCATCCGTAAGAATTTCATAGCACACCCTCCATTTATACACATTGTTAATTTAATCTATCCAACTTGGTTGGTTGTTAACACAGGAATCGTAGCTTGCTTTTTCTTTACAAAGCGGGAAATCCGAATCATCGCTTCGCCCAATTGCTCCATGGAGCTAGCATATGAGCAACGAATATGACCTGCCCCACTAGGCCCAAATGCATCTCCAGGTACAACAGCTACTTGTTCTTCTTTGAGCAGCTCTTCCGCAAAAGTGGTAGCGTCCATTCCTGTGGATTCAATAGATGGAAATACATAAAATGAGCCTTGGGGATCGTAACAAGTAAGACCTAAGTCGTTTAGAGCCTTTACCATGAAACGACGTCGACGATCATACTGAGATACCATCGACTTGCATTCTTGTAAGCCATTTTTTAGGGCTTCAAGTGCCGCTATTTGGCTTGTGATGGGAGCGCATAAAGCAGCGTATTGATGAATTTTAAGCATCCCTGTAAGCAAAACAGGGGGAGCACATACATAACCAACACGCCATCCTGTCATCGCAAATGCTTTTGAGAACCCACTAATCAAAATGGTACGATTCTTCATCTCCGGAAGTGCACCAATGGAGAAATGTTGCCCTTGATAAGTGAGTTCGGCATAAATTTCATCTGAAACGACTAATAGATCATGACGTTTGATGACGTTTGCTATCGGTTGTAATTCCTCTTCGGTCATGATAGCTCCAGTTGGATTATTAGGATAACAGAGAATTACGAGCTTGGTACGCGATGTAATTGCTTTTTCGACATCCTCTGCTTGTAGTTTAAATCCAAATTTGGCATGAGTGGGAATTGATACCGGAATTCCGCCGGCTAACTCTACACAAGGAGCATAAGAGACGTAGCAAGGCTCTGGAATGAGGACTTCATCACCCTGAGATAGCAAGGCCCGAAACGCTAGATCAATCGCTTCACTTGCTCCAAAGGTAATTAAAATTTCTGAAGAAGGTTGATAATAAAGTTGAAAGCGATGTTCCAGATATTTGCTAACTGCTTCTCGTAATTCGGGTGTTCCTTGGTTTGAAGTATAAGTGGTCATTCCTAGATCAAGTGAAGTGGCTACAGCCTCTCGAATATGCCATGGAGTAACAAAATCTGGTTCCCCAACAGCAAGGCTGATTGCATCAGGTGCATTGTTTAATAGATCAAAGAAACGACGAATTCCGGATGGCTTTAATTTTCGTACGATAGGTGAGAGTTTGTCTTCTAGATTCATAGTTGTGATTAGGGTGCTATGATGAAGGCACCGTTCTCCTTTTTTTCGTGGGTCTAATCTAGGGAATAATGGAAATTCTACGGTCTTGATTTGGTTTATACAGGGTAATGCCATCCTCTTTAAATTTCTTTAGTACAAAATGAGTTGTTGTACTAACTACAAATTCAAGAGGGGCTAATTTTTCAGTTACAAATTGCCCCACTGCTTCCATGGTAGGAACTTCCAATGAGACGGATAGATCGTATGCCCCAGACATGAGGTATACATCTTTTACTTCCGGATAATGATAAATCCTTTGCGCGAGAGCATCAAAGCCGTATCCATGTTGTGGAGTAACTTTAACATCAATGAGCGCAGTCACACGAGGCCTACCGGCTTTTGTCCAATCAATGATAGTACGATGCTTTAAAATGATTTGCTCATCTTCAAACTGACGAATGATAGCTTGGACTTTTTCCAGAGGCTCGTTTACAAGATGAGCGATTTGCTCAGTGGTAAGTCGTGCATTCTCTTCAAATAAAGAGAGTATTTCCAAGTGCAAGTCAGTCATCTGTTCCCTCCTTATGGCCAAAATCCTTTGTCCGCTATTATATATGATAATCTCTCTTTTGACCAAACAAAAAAGCAGCTGTTTCGAAGCTGCTCTACATGGTCTGATTTATGCGTTTAAATGGCCTTGCCTGTTCGCTCAAACTCTGCTTTTAATCCGAGTACCTTCATAACTTCTTGGTACTTTGTTTCATCTATAGCTGAATCCCCAAACTCCATCATCGCAATCGTATTTTCGTTTAGCTCAGAGCTTAGATGATCATTTACTTTTTCTGCTAGTTGAAGATAAGTAAGATCTTGCTCTTGGCGATAAGCCAGCAATTTTAATCCGGATTGGAAACGATAGGATTCAGTTGCTTCTCGGATTCTCGGAATCTGTTGGAGAATGTTTCGTATTTCATCATAATGATCTGTTAGATCAAGCTCTTTACCTTTTCCATCTTTCACGAGTCGTTCCCCCTTAATAAGTATTTACTTGGGTTTTCGAGAAAATCGATATAGATTTCAAATGAGAGCTGACGGCAGACTTCATACAGTTCTTCGGATTTTCGATTTAGTTCTAAGTCAAGTGTATCATACACCATCAGGGCACGTGTAAGGAAGAGGACCTGTTGCTTATTAATCCGCTCCCGAAAGAAAAAAATACGCGCGCCCCAATGCAAGGTGCGAGGGTCTGTGGAGTAAATGTGGTTATAGCGAATTTCGTATAGTTTCAAATGATAAGATGGACTGGGAATGGACTGGAGTGGATGAAATTTCTTATATCCATTCGTTGTTTTCAACGAGATCCAATAATTCTTCAAATTATAAGGAAGCCATTTCATCTGGTGGAGATGAGCAATTACTTTCATCATGCCCTCAAATGTATGAGCATAATCAGAATCAGCCTCTGCTTGAAAGCGAATCGACTGAAGAAAATCATGAACTTGGCTACGACCATCTTCATATAGAAACTGGATAATCACTTATGGTTCGCTCCCATCTCTCCTTTAAAGTGGTGGACCCGACCTAATTTTTGAAGAAGTTCTTTAAGATAAATAGTGCGTTTGCAGGCCGTTCTGCAATTCTGCGAGTGAAATATGGATACCAATCTTTTCCATACGGAGTATATACGCGCACTTTATAACCTTCTTTTACTAAGTCGCGCTGTAGCCCATTACGTACTCCGTATAACATCTGGAATTCATACAGATTGTTGTCAATGTGGTTTTCTTTGATCCATTTCTTTAGTATATGAATGATTGTCTCGTCATGTGTGGCAATTGCCGTGTAACAACCGCTGAGAAGATGGTTTTGTACGAGACGAACATAGTTGTCATCTACTTCTGATTTCTCTGGAAATGCTACTGCCGCAGGTTCTTTATAAGCCCCTTTTACGATGCGTAAATTTACTTGATTTTCGCCTAATTTTGCGACGTCATCGACAGCGCGATATAGATAAGATTGAATAACCAATCCAATATGCTCTCTGCCGTACTTAGCAAGCAAACGGTTAAAAATATCGATGGTAACCTCAAGTCGGGGTGTGTCTTCCATATCAATGCGAACAAAGTTGTTACATTCTTTTGCTTTAGCGGCAATCCGATCCATATTTTCAAAGCAGAATTCAGGATCGATATCTAGACCCAGCTGGGTGAGCTTAACGGATACGTTGGAATTGACACCGCTTTTCTCAATCGCTTCAAAGATGCGAACTGATTCATCAGTAGCCTTGATCGCTTCTTCTTTGGTGTAAACGCTTTCTCCGAGGTGATCAAGAGTAACAATCAGGCCTTCTTTATTAATTTCCGAGACAAAACGAACGGCTGCTTCCAGTGATTCACCAGCAACAAAACGGGAAGCTCCTAGCTTCATACCGTATTTGGACACAAAAGAAGTAACAACTCGATTACCTGCTAAGTTAAGCACAAGGCTACGACTGATAGACATAACAATTTCCTCACTTTCGACAACAACCACAAGTGTCATGTTCTTTTTAGATAAAATGATAAAATTAGTGCTTTACATAATCATTATACAATGATGTTTCAAATGACAAAAGGAAAGAAATGCTTCTAAGCTCCATTTTTTCTTAAGAAAACGACTGGTAAATCTTATCAATGGAAACGATTGCATGCCTTTGTTACCTACGTTACAATGACAAAGGGGCAAATATGAATTTTTGAGGGGGAACGATTCATGTTACAAGAATACCGTAATGAACCTTTCACAGACTTCTCGAAGGAAGAAAATTACAATGCATTTCAAGCTGCACTTGATAAAGTACAAAGTGAGCTTGGTAGGGAATATGAAATTATTATTGGGGACGAGCGTATTAAAACAGATCGTACAATGAAATCGCTCAACCCGTCTAATCTAGATCAAGTTGTCGGAGTTGCTTATGAAGCGAATGTAGATCTAGCTGAAAAAGCAATGCAAGTGGCTCTTTCCACTTTCGAAACTTGGAAAAAATATAGCCCAGCGGCACGTGCGCGTATTTTATTTAAAACATCAGCTATCATGCGTCGTAGAAAACATGAGTTTTCGGCATGGATGGTTCTAGAAGCAGGAAAAAGTTGGGCAGAAGCGGATGCGGATACAGCAGAAGCAATCGATTTCATGGAGTTTTATGGCCGTGAAATGATCCGTATTAGTGAAAGCCAACCTTTAACACGAATCCCAGGTGAGGACAATGAGCTAACTTATATTCCTCTTGGCGTAGGTGTTGTGATCCCGCCTTGGAACTTCCCACTTGCGATTACAGTCGGAATGACCACAGCGGCGATCGTATCAGGTAACACCGTTGTTCTAAAACCAGCAAGCCCAACGAACGTGATTGCGGCTAAATTTATGGAGATCCTCGAAGAAGCTGGTTGTCCATCAGGTGTTGTTAGCTACCTACCAGGTCCTGGTGCTGAAGTGGGCGAGTACTTGGTGACACATCCAAAAACCCGTTTCATCTCCTTCACTGGTTCTCGTGCAGTAGGTCTTCGTATCAACGAGCTCGCGGCGAAAACGGTGCCGGGTCAAAAATGGATTAAGCGTGTGGTTGCAGAGATGGGGGGTAAAGATGCAATCGTCGTAAATAACGATGCAGATCTAGGCCTTGCAGTTGATTCTATCGTGAAAGCAGCGTTTAGCTTTGCTGGACAGAAGTGCTCTGCATGCTCCCGTGCGATTATCCATCAAGACGTATATGATCAAGTTCTAGAAGGTGTTGTAGCGAAAGCGAAGGAACTAAAAGTAGGTAATACGACTGATCTTGGAGTCGATCTAGGTCCAGTAGTAGATGATAAAGCGTATAATAAGATCTTGGAATACATCGAGATTGGGAAGCAAGAAGGTCGTCTTATGGCGGGCGGTGGCAAAGCAGCAGGAAACGGATACTACATCCAACCAACTGTATTTGCAGATGTGGATCCACAAGCCCGTATTTCCCAAGAAGAAATCTTTGGACCGGTTGTTGCATTCCATAAAGCAAACGATTTCGATCATGCGCTTGAAATTGCAAACAACACAGACTACGGTTTAACAGGTGCAGTGCTTACAAGAAGCCGTGCGAACTTAGAAAAAGCTCGTGAAGAGTTTCATGTAGGGAATCTATACTTTAACCGTAAGTGTACAGGAGCTCTTGTAGGGGTTCATCCATTCGGCGGATTTAACATGTCTGGTACAGACTCTAAAGCAGGTGGACGTGACTACTTGTTACTCTTTACGCAAGCGAAAATGGTTTCGGAAGCTTTGTAATGTCTTAGATATTGGCTGTTTAGACCTCTAGTGATGGATTGTTGCTAGAGGTTTTTTCTATACTTTCCCAGTTTATCTACTCGATTTTGTTCTGTGTTATAGAGTAATTTATTCTGTTATGCAATAGAATCCTTGACATGTTTCGGCATTCATCATATATTTACTATAAAATGTTAGTTGAAAATTTGAAGTTTGATTAATACTGAGATTTATGTGTCACTTTCTATTACATACGATGAGGAGCTGGCCTAACGATTTAGGTTTTATGGTAGGAATGTTGTAAGTACTCGTTGATTGGAATAGCTAGGGAGTGGTTAAGATAATTCATTTTTCGAAAGTAAATAAGTGGTATGGAAATTTTCATGTTCTCCAAGAGATAGACTTAGAAATCAAGCAAGGTGAAGTGGTTGTCATCTTAGGACCTTCCGGATCGGGAAAAAGTACTCTCTTGAGATGCATCAACCGATTGGAAACGATTACAAAAGGTGAACTCGTCGTAAATGGTGTCAAGGTGAATGATCGTAAGACGAATATCAATCAACTACGCCAAGAGATCGGAATGGTATTTCAGCACTTTAATTTGTATCCTCATAAGACGGCTCTTGAAAATATTACACTAGCTCCAACGAAGGTTCGTAAACTGGAGCGCGATCAAGCGAAGAGGTTGGCTCTCGAATATTTAGAAAAAGTGGGCATTCCTGAAAAGGCTGACTCCTACCCGAATCAGTTATCTGGCGGGCAACAACAGAGGGTGGCGATTGCTAGAGGGTTGGCGATGAAGCCGCAGATTATGTTGTTTGATGAACCTACTTCTGCTTTAGATCCAGAGATGATTGGTGAAGTACTAGATGTCATGAGAACTCTGGCTAAAGAAGGAATGACGATGGTCGTTGTAACCCATGAGATGGGCTTTGCGAGAGAAGTGGCGGATCGAATCATTTTTATGGATGAAGGAAAGATTCTCGAAGTTGCTGAACCAGATGTATTTTTCAACAATCCAAAAAATGAACGTACCAAGCTTTTTTTGTCCCGTATTTTAAAACACTAAAAATGGAGGCGAATGGAATGAAATTGAAAAAATGGGCGATTGCGGCTCTATCGATTGTTACCGCTGTCTCGTTAGCTGCTTGTAGTAGTGATAAGAGTGCTTCTACAGATGCGAAAGATGTTGGATTTAAAGAAAAGATCGAAAAAAGAGGCAAATTTATTGCTGGTGTAAAATTCGATTCTAATTTATTTGGTTTTAAAGATCCTGCCGACCAGACTGTGAAAGGCTTTGAAGTAGACTTGATGAAAGAGTTTACGAAACGCACCTTTGGAGATGTAAACATGCTTGAACTGAAAGAAGTTACCTCTAAAACACGTGAAAAGATGCTAACTTCTGGTGAGATTGATGTCATTGCGGCCACGATGACGATTACACCTAAGAGAAAAGAGACAGCAGACTTCTCCCGTGTCTACTTCCTTGCAGGTCAAGCACTATTAGTGAAAAAAGGTAGCCCGATCAAGGATGTAAAAGATCTAAATGGAAAACAAGTAGGTACCGCTAAGGGAGCAGTAAGTGGTAAAAACTTGAAGGCGATTAATAAAGATGCGATTGTAAAAGAGTACAGCAACTACGCAGAAGCATTTCAGGCACTTCGTAGCGGGATCATAGATGCAGTTACCACAGATGATGGAATCTTAGCTGGTATGGCAAAGCAAGATCCAAATTATGAGGTAGTCGGAAGTCGTTTTAGTAAAGAACCTTACGGGGTGGCAGTTGATAAAAAGAATAAAGATTTATTGGAAGCGATGAATAAGTTTTTAGATGAGACTATAAAAGATGGAACATACAATCAGTTATATAAGAAGTGGTTTGGACAGGATGCACCAAAGGATCTGCCACAAGATGCAGTACTCGAACTGCAACCAGGTGTTGAGGGCTAATTTCATACCATTTTAGGAAACGGGAGGGATGGATGAGCTATTTGGCACCATCCTTCTTTTTTCATGAGTAAAGGAGCTTGGCGATATGAATTGGGATTTTGGATTTATTCAAGAATATAGAACCGAATTTATCGATGGTTTTTTTCTAACTCTGAAAGTAAGTATGGCAGCACTTATCTTGAGCCTGATTATCGGGACGATTATCGCGATTTTTCGAATATCGAGTAACAAAGCATTACGGGCTTTCGGGACCTCATATGTAGAGTTTTTCCGAAATACACCTTTGATGGTACAAGTCTTCTTCTTCTATTTCGGACTTGCTTCCATTGGCTATAAATTAACTGAGTTTTGGATCGGTGCTTTGGCCCTTTCGATTTATACAGCCGCCTTTATTGCCGAGATCATTCGAGCGGGAATTCAGGCTGTACCGCACGGTCAAACAGAGGCGGCGAGGGCATCTGGATTAAATTTTTTACAGACGATGTTTCATGTTGTACTACCCCAGGCCTTTAAATTGGTTATTCCTCCTATGTGTAATCAATTTATCAATTTAGTTAAGAACTCATCGATTCTATCCGTTATCGCTGCTCAAGACATTTTATATGTGGGTGAGCAAGCCATTGCCGAGTATGATCCGTTTTCTGTAGAGCTATTTGTAGCGGCGCTCTATCTTATTATTACGATTCCGTTATCACAAGGGGTAAACCTGTTGGAGCGTCGTTGGGCGAAACAAGGTACACGTTAGGAGGCGAACCATATGGATTTTAGTAAACTTCTCGAGGGGAATACTTGGGAGATTTTGTTGAAAGGATTGTGGGTAACCCTAGAGGTTGCTGTTGTAGCCATTATCTTAAGCTTTATTATCGGGATTATTTTAGGGATTTTACGTTATTCAAAACTACCTGTACTTTCACAACTAGCTACTTTATATATTGAAATCGTACGGAATATCCCATTACTCGTTATTATCTTCTTTGCCTTTAACACGTTATTGGACAAATTTGACTCCCTTGTCATGATTGTGATTTTCGGTATGACAGTCTTTACATCCGCACTTATCGCGGAGATTGTACGAAGTGGGTTAAACTCTGTTCCGATCGGGCAGATTGAAGCGGCTCGTGCTCAAGGGATGAGTTATGTGCAAACACTTATCCACATTATCTTACCGCAGGCACTCAAGCGTATGATTCCGCCTCTAGTGGGACAATTTGTTACCTTGATTAAAGATACATCTCTGGCGGCGGCGATCACATTGCCGGAGTTACTACATGAAGCGAAGCTTATTTATTCAAACCCAAGCTATGTAAATGCTACGATCCCGATTCTACTAGCAGTAGCTGTAATTTACTTTATAGTGAACTATAGTTTATCTCTATTAAGTCGCAGGCTCGAAAAGAAATTAGCTGGTTAAATGATAGAGAGGAAGCGAAAAGAGGTTGGTCTAGGTTTCCTGGACCAACCTCTACTTTATCTGGGGAAAAGGACTTTGACCATTTTGTTAGAATCTTTTTCACATGAATCGCATATTTGTGTGACAATCAGACTATGGAACTAGACTTACTAGACAATAGATTGGTACGATGAGGTAAACTGGTATACGAAGGTAGGGCAAACATGACAGAAATTATCCATTCCTTTTTAGAGTGGCTTTCGGGATTAGGCTACTTCGGTATTGCACTCGGACTTATGGTTGAAGTAATCCCTAGTGAAATTGTTCTTGCCTACGGTGGTTATCTGATTTCGATTGGTAAAGTCGAACCGATTGGTGCACTTTTAGCAGGTGTGATCGGTGGTGTGCTGGCGCAGTTATTCTTATACTGGGCTGGATATTATGGTGGGCGTCCGTTGATTGAGAAATATGGGAAATATGTGCTCATCAAGCCTTCTCATCTTGACTTGGCAGAGCGTTGGTTTGAGAAGTATGGATCAGGAGTAATATTCGGGGCTCGCTTTATCCCTGTTGTTCGTCATGCTATTTCGATCCCAGCGGGAATTGCGAAGATGTCTTGGAAACGATTTACGATTTTGACAACGCTTGCAGCGATCCCATGGTCGGTTTTTTTCCTCTACTTGGGTTACAAGATTGGAGATAATCAAGAGAAGATCAAGGAAGTAGCAGGCCCTTATATACAGATGGCGATGATTGCAATTGCTATTCTACTTGGTTTATACTTTGGAATTAAATGGTTTATAAATAAGAGAAGGAAAACAAATTAGTCTCGTGTATAATTAGTTTCGATGTTGACTAGTCTCGAAAAGGAGGGATTGCGGATGAATATTTCTGGTTTAGAATGGGTTCTCATCTTTGTAGCAGCATTACTACTGTTTGGACCTAAGAAGCTTCCTGAGCTAGGAAAATCGATTGGTAAGGGAATTCGCGAGTTTAAGAAGGCAACCAGTGGGATGTTAGAGGAGGAAAAGAAATCTGAGGTGTCTCAGTCCTCTCAGACTCCAACCACGCCAGTACAAACACAACCAACTACAACGAATGCAACTCATACAACGAATACAGAGCAGAAATAAGTGAGAAATCTCCTGTCTTTTTAGGCTAGGGGATTTTTTGTTTTTTTTAGATAAGTGTTGTCTCAATTTTTATGATGGATAGGTGTGTATTTAAGATTAATTTAATATATAATTTAAATAGTATATAAAATATATGTAATTAGAAAAATGGGGGAGATCTGAATGTCAACAGGAATGCGTTATGTGGTTCGTCTTTTATCACTATGTGTTTTAGTCGGGGTACTTCTTTTTAGTGGTAGTATGAGTAGCAGTGTTCAAGCAGCAAGTGAACACACGTCGGTAAATCATAACAAGAATAATGAAACCGGAACGCTAGAAATCACCTTAAAAGCGATGGAATGGGAGTATTCTGATGAAGAGCCGGGTGGTTTTAAGTATTATCCAGGAAAAGCGTTGCCAGGTGTAGAGTTCACTATCTATAAAGACAACAAAGAATATGCAAAAAAGAGAACAGATAAAGACGGGAAAATCTCCTTTCAACTTCCAGTAGGCGCTAGATTCTCATGCAAGCAAACATCAACATATCCAGCAGAAACAGGCAGTTACCTTCCTGAGACCAGAGCTTTTTCTGGATCATTCTCAACAAAGGGAGAAGTCTATCAACACACTGTATATAATCTCCATAGTATGTATTAAGCTGAAAAACACCGCTCTTTTTCCGAAAGGGCGGTGTTTTTATTTGCAAAAGTAGGTTAGTGGCTTTTTTGAGCACAATTCCATAGATGAGTTAAGTCAATATGACTATCCAGCTCTTTTTGCATTCCCGTACTAAAAAACTCGTTTTCATCAATTTTGTTCAAGTGGCAAATTTTTTGGATTGTTTCTTTAGGTTGTTGTTGCACCCCTGTAATAATGAGCTTATTTCCCTTTTTATGAATATGACTCAGGAGGTGGGAGAATATTTGTTCACCTGTTGTATCCATATAAGGAACTTTATCCATACAAAGGACTAAGATTCCGTTTTCTTGCGACTTGAGTAGTTGGTGAAGTTGCTTGGCTGTTCCAAAAAAGATGGGACCATTTAAAAGGCAAACCTGTACGTTTGACCCTGAATAACTAACCAAGTTTTGTTGTGTTTGCTCAAGATGTGAGCTTTTTAGATGCAACTTTCTAACTCGAAACTCTTTACTCATTCGAATCGTAAATAAAAGGAAGGATAGAGCTAGACCAGTTAATACACCGACAACTAAGTCGAAGATTACGGTAAGGAGAAAAGTAGATAACAATACCCAAGAGTCTTCTGTTTTACTCCTTAACACATGAAGAAACTCCTTACGTTCACTCATATTCCAAGCTACCACCATCAGAATCGGTGCCATGCTAGCCAAGGGAATATGAGAGGCATAGGAGAAGAGTGAGACCAGTACAACTAATACAAATAAACTATGGATCATGCCGGATAAAGGAGAAACCGCTCCACTTTTGATGTTAGTAGCTGTACGTGCAATGGCTCCAGTAGCAGGAATTCCTCCGAATAAAGGAGTAATCATATTGGCTATGCCTTGTCCGATTAACTCCCGATTACTATGGTGTCTGTGGTTTGTCATCCCATCGGCAACTAACGCGGATAACAACGATTCAACCCCTCCGAGCATAGCGATAATACAGGCGGGAATGAGTAGTTCGATGATCTTGGCCCAAGATAGATCGGGAAACTGAAAGGGTGGAAAGTGAGTTGGAATGGAGCCAAAAGTGGAACCAATAGTAGCTACTTCAGTTGGGAAAAAAAGTGTAGGTATAAGAGTAGATAGGACGAGCCCCAGTAATGCCCATGGAATTTTAGGGAGAAAACGAAGTGAGATGAGAATCATTCCGAAGCAAATAGCTGAGGTCAAGAGAGCGTAAAAGTTGATTGAGCCTAGGTTGACTAGAATTTCTTTGAACTTCAATATAAATTCTTCTTGAGGTTTTAAGTTTTGTAGTCCGAGAAACGGAGCGATTTGTCCTACAAAAATGAGCACCGCGATACCCGCGGTAAAACCGATCGTAACAGGACGTGGAATATAATGTATAAAGGAACCGATTTTAAGGAGACCCATGATAACTAAGAGGATACCTGCTAGGAATCCAGCCACTAGCAAATTTTCATAGCCGTATTGCATTACGATACCAAAGAGGATCGGGACAAAGGCTCCAGTAGGACCGCCAATTTGATACCGAGATCCGCCAAAAAATGAAATCAAAAAACCAGCAATGATCGTAGAATAGATTCCGTATTCGGGTCTTACTCCTGATGCGATAGCAAATGCCATAGCTAGAGGTAGTGCAACAATCCCCACAACCATACCTGATGTTACATCCTTCTGGAAACCGCCTAACGTGTAACCGGTAAATCTGCCTGCTCTCATTTCGGTAATTCCCCCTTTAAATTGTCATCACTATTATTTTATCAACTGTAGAATATAAATGTATAGTGACTTTTTTAAATAATATATTTTTTTAATAAATAACAAAATGTTAATTGTTTTCTGACTTAAATAGCAGGAAATAACCTATTTTTTGCTTTAAAGCTTGGAAATGAGGGCTTATTTTGATCCGCATAATCTTGATATACAATTAGATTACTTCTTTTATGAATGTCCGTGTGCATGGAGAATAATCCTTTCTTTTTTCACTATGCTAAGTGAAAAATAGGCCTCTTCTATTGTCTAAGACTTTAGTGTATGAAAACCGTGTTTTTCTGTCGGAATCCATAAAACATTGACAAGAATATAGTAATAATTTATATTATAAGCATGCTTATAATATACTGGAAGTAGGGGCTAATATGAAAAACACCGCAAATCGAGAAATTGCAGAGACTTTGCTAGCTGCATTGGGCAAACAAGATTGGAAACAACTTCAAGATTTGATGAACCCCAGCGTACAATGGACACTTCCTGGTACTGGAGTAATCTCCGGAACCGCAGTAGGTGTCGATGCTGTAATCGACCGTTTTAAGGCAATCGCCAATGGAAACGTGAGCACAAAGCTTCAGCATATACTCGTCGGACAACACGGATTAACGATTACTCTGCATAATACTGCCACTGCACCCGACGGACGAATCCTAGATGAGCATCTAGCGTCGGTCCTTACTGTTGAAGCTGGACTCATTATACAAATCGATACATATATCTCAGATGTACCGATGATGGAACAATTTTTCGCTAAGTAATGTAATCATATATAAATTAAACCTTCTGCAGGTTTCAATCATGATTCATTGAACATGTTTCTCTATTGACATTCATTTTTTTCATCACTTATACTATTAATTAGCTAGGTAAACTAAATTAGAAGGAGCGGGTTTTGTTGGACCGTAAGAATGAATCCATCCTTTTAATGGGCAAGAGAGGAGACTATTGAATATGAAAGCCATTGTACTTGGACAATACGAGGGAGCACAGTATCATCCTTTCACATCTATTGATCACGAACTTCAATCCATTTTTGAAGGTGTTATGGATGTTGAATGTACGGATGATTACGCCGTGCTTCGGGACGATAAGCTTACGAATTATGATTTGTTCATATCATACACGGAATTTTCGGATCTGGAGATAACGGAAGAGCAGGCGCAAGCGCTTATCTCCTATGTGAGAGGCGGCGGAGGGTTGCTAGTTATCCATAACGGTATCTCTCTGCAGCAAAACAAAGAGCTAGAAAAGTTAATCGGCGGCAGGGTTACGGGACATCCGGAATATACATCACTACCTATCCGATATATTCAAGGAAGTCATCCTATTGTAGAGAATTTAAGCGATTTTCTGATAGATGAAGAGCCGTTTCGGTACGAACTGAGTCCACACGAATCGACGGTTATCCTTGCCGAATATGAGCATGATGATAAGCGTTGGCCTGCTGCTTGGGCACATACATATGGTTCTGGTCGCGTGGTGAATCTGATGCCGGGACATCATCTCCCATCTTTCCAAGTAGAGCCCGCGCGTAAGTTGATTCGGAATAGCGGAATGTGGGCTGGCGGGGGATTCGTGGAGTAGAGGGTCACGGTACCGATCTGGGAAAATGGTACGTTTAGATAATCTTAGATATAATGAAGCCGATCTCTTGTACGCTAAGAATTCGGCTTTTCATCTATGCACAAATGGATAAGGAGGTACTTTGTGTGCAGTATCTAGACATTTCCCTCCTTTAATGCAATCCGTAGCAGTAATAATCGAAGATCTTCTTGCTTGTCTTTCAATGTGGAAAAAAAAGACTCATCTATGCTTTCTACAATGGGAACCGCTTCATCCAGCAATCGCTTTCCTTGCAAAGTAAGAGAAACCACTTTTGATCTAGTATCAGTAAGGCAAGCGGTCCGACTAATCAAATTCCCTTTTTGGAGGTTTTTTAGAATGGTTGATACGGTCATAACATCTACATCGGAATGTTTTGCGATCATGACCTGTGTCACTTCTTGATTATATTGAGAAAGATAACCCAAGCTAGTTAGGATAACAAATTGAGGATGTGTAAGGTCTAACTTTTTTAACGCTTGCTTCATATCTCGATGCCATAAATGATAAACCTTGATAAATAGATAGCCTATAGATTGATGAGCGTCTTCAAACTTGGAAGGGAAATGAATCATGGGGCTACTTCCTCCTATATCATAAGTAAACTTATAATATAGGTTGTTATTATATTCTTGTCAACTGTTTAGAGTTCCTTCATATACCTTTTAAGGGGATGAGTAAAAACATCTTATAGATATTCAAGAATTCATTCGAGAGGAGAAGTTGGAAAAAAATTTGCTGTTATGATTAAAAAATTTATCACGCTAAGGAAGGCGGTGAAGATGGATGAATGAAAAAACAAGTTTCATGTGATTCCGCTCCAATCGTTTATGTTGACCTATTTGCTGGTTTAGTAGATAGAAGTCACTGTAAGAACGATTCAATTCATCCAGCACATTTACCTGTGTCCGTATGAGGTTTCGAAGTAACCTTTGACATACCAATTTATTTACGTAAAATTATATTTGACACAACATTTTATTTGAGTAAAATTATAATAGAGTTGTGCATATAAATAATATGTACTCATAATGGATAAATGTAAGTATTGATAATTAGTAATAAAATTCTTTCATGAATTCCGTCGGTAAGACGAAATACATTTCCTAAAAAATGAGGTGTCCCTATGACAAATAAAGAAATAGAGCTTCTTAAAAAAGCAAATGATACCGCTATTCAAAATATAAAAGACAACGGCGGGCCATTTGGTGCAGTTGCAGTTGATGAGTCCGGAAGTAAGCAAGTGGTAGGGTGTAATCGTGTGACAGATCAACTAGACCCGACCGCGCATGCGGAAGTGCAAGCGATTCGAAATCATGAACAGAAATATGGAGTAGGGTCTCTGCAAAATGGAGAGATCTTTACCTCTTGCTACCCATGTCCGATGTGTAACGCTTTAATGGAGGAGAAGGGGATTAGTAGATCTACTTATTCTAGTAGCAAAAAAGATGCCGATAATGCTGGATTTGCCGATGATTTTCTCTATGTACAACAGACCCTGCTAGAAGAGGAAAAAGAACCTTCTGTTCCTGTTTCGCTTTTGCCTGATGATATTCGAGCATCCGTTAATGCGGATCATTTCTACCTTCTGGATGAGGCACATAGAGTCATCGCATCTTGTGAAAGTGATCGCCTTTTTACGGCTATACCGAAATTGACGAAACAGATCAATACGTTTGAAACCCCTAACTGTTTTCTTGTCTCTTCTAAAGAACTAAAAATTCTCGATTATATGGCATCATGCTGGATGGGGATCGAAAAAATTTATGTTCTCCAAAAAGAGCACTTGAAAATAAAGAAAAATATACACAAAGTAGAACATGTTTACGTGAATGTAGAAAATGAAGGTAGTCCATTCCAATTGTGGGGGAATCATAGCGATCGTAAAGAATATGGATTAAAACCCAATGTATAAAAAATGTTGAAGAAAATGAAAGGGTTTACAAACTCTTTTGGAGGCGCATAGATTAGCGAGATGATGCGAACTATATGGAGCTATCCCAAAAGTAAAAAACCAAGCATCCTTCAAAAAGGGAGGCTTGGTTTTTTTCATCAACAACAACGCCTAATACTACCTCCCCCATACTTCTCATCCGTTGCTTGTCGATGAAACTCCTTTTCGCTTAAAGGCTTCTGTTCAGGATGATGCTGGACTAAATGTTCGAGGTAGCGGTTGTAACTGGGAACTCCGGCGATGTCATGGAGAAAGCTGCAAATCTTAGACCACATGTTATTTACCCCCTTAGGGAATGAGAATGTGGAACGTAGGGAGATTCACGAAGCGGGAGCTGTTTGTTGGTAAACAGGATTTTATACCAAACTCTGACCGCATCGAGGATGATCAGGATGACAAGTAGCATAAATAAGCCAGTAACCCATGCATCGATTTGGTTGTTTAGGATGATTTGTTTCATCTGATCGACTGTTTTAGCAGGTGCCAGGAGCTGGCCTGAATTGAGTGCGGCTTGATACTTTTCGGCAGCGGAGAGGAAGCCGATTTTCGGATTCGGATCAAATAGCTTCGCATAGGCGGCTGTCATGGTAACGATGGTTACAAAGAGAAAGGGAATCAATGTAACCCATGTATAAACGGCTTTGCCCATCTTAAAGAGGATGGTGGTTCCGACTACTAGTGCGATTACCGCAAGCATCTGGTTGGCGATTCCGAAGAGAGGCCATAGGGTGTTAATACCACCGAGAGGATCGATCACGCCTTGATAAAGAAAATATCCCCAACCGGCTACGATGAGCGCACTTGCAAGGATATTGGCTGGAAGATAATCGGTACGTTTCCATTTGGGAGCGAAGTTTCCGATTACATCTTGTAAGACAAATCGTCCCACTCTCGTCCCTGCATCAATCGTGGTTAAGATAAAGACGGCTTCAAAGAGGATGGCAAAATGATACCAGAATGCCATCATTGCTTTGCCGCCTAACACACTGGAAAAGATATGAGCCATGCCGATGGCGAGAGTAGGCGCGCCACCTGTCCGAGAGAGGATGCTATTTTCTCCGATGTCTTTTGCAGTGGTTGTTAATTCCTCGGGCGTAACGGTAAAGCCAAAGTTAGAGACAGCAGTGGCCGCACTATTTACATCTACCCCGATTACCGCAGCAGGGCTATTAATCGCAAAATATACCCCTGGGGTTAGGAGGCAGGCGGCGATTAGGGCCATGATAGCGACAAATGATTCGGTAATCATTCCACCATAACCAATCGCCTGAGCATGAGATTCGCGAGCGATCATCTTAGGAGTGGTTCCGGAAGAGACGAGGGAATGAAATCCAGAGATGGCCCCACAAGCGATAGTGATAAAGACAAAAGGAAAAAGATTTCCGGCGAATACAGGGCCTGTCCCATCGATAAACTTCGTTAGTGCGGGCATCTGAAGCTCAGGCGCGACCCAAATAATGCCGAGTGCTAAGGCAAAGATGGTACCGATTTTGAGGAAGGTGCTTAAGTAGTCCCGTGGTGCTAGTAATAGCCATACAGGGATAACGGACGCGATAAAGCCATAGATGATCAAAAGCCAAGCAATGGTCTTTCCTTCTAGGGTGAACAGAGGGGCTAGTGTGGGATGAACGGATACATATTGTCCGAGTACGAGTGAAAGAAGCAGTAACCCAAATCCAATGAGTGAGGCTTCTAATACTTTTCCAGGACGTATGTAACGCATATAGACTCCCATGAAAAGGGCGATTGGGATGGTCATGGCGATCGTAAACATACCCCACGGCGAATCGGCAAGTGCTTTCACCACAACGAGTGCAAGTACAGCTAATAGAATGATCATGATACCAAGTACAGCAATAAGAGCTATAAATCCACCCACAGGTCCGATTTCTTCCCGAGCGATTTCACCGAGTGATTTCCCATTGCGGCGCATCGAACCGAATAAGATGATGAAATCTTGAACAGCTCCTCCTAATACGACTCCAACGATGATCCATAAGGTTCCAGGGAGATAGCCCATCTGTGCAGCTAATATAGGGCCAACTAAAGGGCCAGCTCCTGCAATAGCCGCGAAGTGATGTCCAAAGAGAACCCACTTATTCGTAGGAACAAAATCTTTGCCATCGTTATGAATTTCTGCGGGAGTCTTTCGATTATCGTCTAATTGAAAGACTTTTCTAGCTAGAAATCGGCTATAAAAGCGATAGGCCACGGCATAGGTACAAACGGCCGCTGTTAATAGCCAAATGGAGTTTACTTTTTCCTCACTATTGAGGGCAATCGCGGCAAATCCTGCTGCTCCCAGCATCGAAATGAACATCCAGATTAGAAAAGATCCCATTCGTTTCATTTTGTTCATCCTTCCTATGTGATAAAAGGTAACCATTCGCATAGGGAATAATTACCTTACACTGTATATTCATTATCTTTACTCGTTTTTCCTACTAAGATTATAGATCCTATTAGATTGTGTGAATGGGGGAGAGGTTTTTCTCACCTTTCATTCCGTTTATATGTCGTTCACTCATTTCGAAAAGCTTGTGCTATACTGTGAGATATGAGATTTGGCTAGAATAGTACTAGATTTGATATGTACGGAGGTGTATGGGGTTTGGCTATAACGAAAACAGAGGTAGAGCACGTTGCGAATTTGGCGCGTCTGACATTAACAGAAAAAGAAACGGAACAATTTACGGATCAGTTGAACCGCATTTTACAAATGGCTGAGAAGTTAAATGAGCTAGATACAACGGGAATTGAGCCAACGAGTCATGTGTTGCCGATGGCGAATGTGATGCGAGAAGATGAGGTCCGTCCTTCGCTTCCGCTGGAAAAAGTGCTACTTAATGCGCCGGATCAAAAAGATGGTTTGGTCCGTGTGCCTGCAGTATTTGAGGGTTAGGGGGAATAACTATGTCGCTATTACGTGAATCGTTACAAGAGGTTCATAACCGTCTAGCGAAAAAGGAAATTACTTCAGTTGATCTCGTCACTGAGTCATTGAAGCGGATTGGGGAAGTAGACGGGGATGTTCGCGCCTTCTTGTTGGTTGATGAAGAGGGAGCTTTGAAGCGAGCAAAAGAGTTAGACGAAAAATATAGCAAAGAAGGTACGCGAGGGATCTTAGCCAGCTTACCTGTGGGGATAAAAGATAATATTTGTACAGAAGGTTTAACGACTACTTGTGGGAGTCAGTTACTCTCCAATTATCAACCAGTTTACAATGCAACGGTAGTAGAGAAGTTACATAATGCGGATGCGATATCGATAGGGAAAATGAATATGGACGAGTTTGCGATGGGCTCTTCCAATGAAAATTCGAGTTTTTATCCTGTACATAACCCTTGGGATTTAAGCACAGTACCAGGTGGCTCAAGCGGTGGTTCTGCTGCTGCTGTGGCGGCCGGTGAAGTATATTTTGCGCTTGGCTCGGATACCGGTGGTTCGATTCGTCAACCGGCGGCTTTCACAGGTACCGTTGGCTTGAAGCCTACCTATGGTTTGATTTCTCGTTATGGGCTTGTGGCGTTTGCTTCTTCACTCGATCAAATTGGACCGCTTACGAAAAATGTGGAGGATTCGGCTTATGTACTACAAGCAATTGCGGGACATGACCAGTATGACTCTACTTCGGCTAATGTGGAGGTTCCGGATTATCTTTCTGCTTTGACTGGGGATGTTAAAGGATTACGAGTAGGGGTTCCGAAGGAAATGATGGGTGAAGGCATTGACCCTAAAGTGAAAGCTCTTATACAGAGATCGCTTTCTACACTAGAGAGTTTGGGCGCTACGATTGAAGAGGTATCTTTGCCTCATTCGGAATATGCAGTAGCTACTTATTACTTAATTGCTCCAGCGGAAGCTTCTTCTAACTTGGCCCGATTCGATGGGGTTCGTTATGGAGTTCGGAAATATGGCGAAAACCTGATTGATTTGTATCATGAGACACGTAGCCAAGGGTTTGGGCCTGAGGTGAAACGTCGAATCATGTTGGGTACGTATGCACTCAGTTCTGGTTACTACGATGCATATTATAAAAAAGCACAACAAGTTCGTACCCTAATCGCTCAAGATTTCGAGCAATTATTTGCGAAATATGATGTGATTATCGGGCCAACGACTCCTACAACTGCATTTAAATTGAACGAGAGAATTGATGATCCGATGACAATGTACGCCAATGACATGTGTACCATTCCAGCTAACTTGGCGGGTCTCCCAGGGATTAGTGTGCCTTGTGGATTATCAGACGGTCTCCCTGTGGGACTGCAAATCATTGGTAAGCCGTTTGCCGAAGCAACGCTCCTGCGTGTCGCACATGCTTTTGAGCAAGCAACGGATCGTCTGCCTGAGCCGAAGTTAGGAGGGGGACGCGCATGAGTAAGTATGAGACAGTAATTGGTTTAGAAGTACACGTTGAACTTCATACCAAGAGTAAGATTTTTTGCGGATGCTCTACGACCTTTGGTGTAGCCCCAAATATACAGACCTGTCCGATTTGCTTAGGCCATCCAGGTGTTCTCCCTGTGTTAAATCGGGAAGCGGTAAACTTTGCGATAAAGGCTGCAATGGCTCTAAACTGCGAGATCGCCACCCACTCGAAATTTGATCGTAAAAACTATTTTTATCCTGACTGTCCAAAGGCATATCAGATTTCCCAGTTTGATCAACCGATTGGGGAAAACGGTTGGCTTGATATAGAAGTAGACGGCGCCCGAAAACGGATTGGAATTACACGTCTTCACTTGGAAGAAGATGCAGGGAAGTTAACCCATGATGGTGATGCGACTCTAGTCGACTTTAACCGTGTAGGAATGCCGCTCGTTGAGATTGTTTCAGAGCCAGATCTCCGTTCTCCAGCCGAGGCGAAAGCATACCTAGAAAAGATTAAATCCATTATCCAATATACGGGTGTATCCGATGTGAAGTTGGAAGAAGGATCACTTCGTTGTGATGCCAACATCAGCTTACGCCTTTTCGGGCAAGATGAGTTTGGTACAAAAACCGAGTTGAAAAACTTGAATTCGTTCCGTAACGTAGAGCGTGCTCTTCAATATGAAGAAGTTCGTCAAGCGAAGGACTTAGATGATGGAAAGCGGATTATCCAACAAACTCTGCGTTGGAACGAGGAGACAAACGAGGTAAAAGTGATGCGTAGTAAGGAACAAGCGCATGACTATCGATACTTCCCAGAGCCAGATCTCGTAAGCCTGGTGATTAGTGATGAGTGGAAGGAAGAGATTCGTAGCTCGATCCCAGAGCTTCCTGATTCTCGCAAAGCTCGTTACATCAAGGACTGGGGGCTGTCTAGCTACGATGCGGACCAGTTGACCGGTACACGTAATGTGGCGGATTATTTCGAGCAGACTGTACAAGCTGGGGCTGATGCGAAAATGGCGGCGAACTGGATTACAGGGGATTTGATGGGTTATCTAAATAGCAATAACGTAGAGATTCATCAGTCGAAAATAACGCCTACTTTACTCGCTGGGATGACTGACCTACTGCAAAAAGGAACGATTAGCAGTAAGATCGCGAAAACAGTCTTTAAAGAAATGATTGAAACAGGTAAAGAAGCGGCTAAGATTGTGGAAGAAAAAGGCTTGGTGCAGATTAGTGATGAAGGGGCGATTCGCTCTGAAGTGGTAAAAGTAATCCAAGCAAACCCACAGTCCATTGATGATTTTAAAAATGGAAAAGATCGTGCGTTAGGCTTCTTAGTTGGACAAGTAATGAAAGCGACCAAAGGAAAAGCGAATCCACAGATGGTAAATGAAATGATTCGAGAAGAATTGAGCAAGCTATAATGAGTCTTTGTAAAGAGAGGCTCGTCCCTTTTCCGGGGCGGGCTCCTTTTTCTTATCTATTGGCTAAGGGTGATATGTCTTGTATGTATTGTATGTAGTGATGGGCATCTTTTGTTTAGTGAGTGGGATCAACAACTTATTCTACGGCGATGGATCCCTAGCTGTTCATTATTTTTTGCTTTTGTTGTTTTGTCACATGATTGTATTTGAATTTTTAAAGAAGCCATTTGAACAAAAAATTTACTTGTTAGCGGCTCCATTATTGATGTTGGACGGGATTTACCAATTATTTATTGGGAAAGAAATTTTTGCTGGAATTATAGGTCTTTTCTTTGGTTTTTCGTTATGGCAATCCCGTCATCGTGTAAAAAGATAAGTCCTTTACTGAGGAGAAACAAGGAGAGTTTGAATGAAACGGAAGCCACCCGTCCAAGTAGGACAAGTGATTGAGGTAGAGATTCATGGGCAAGGTCATAATGGATCTGGTGTCGGGAGATATAATGGATTTACTGTATTTGTCTCATTGGTGGTCCCGGGAGAGAAAGTGCTGGCAAAAGTGACACTGGTCAAGAAAAATTATGCCCAAGCGGATCTACTGGAAATCATAGAAGCACATGAGAATCGAACGGAGCCCAAATGTCCGATTTCTCAAGGGTGTGGAGGTTGTCAATCTCAGCATATAAGCTATCCGGAACAGTTGCGCTTAAAGGAGAAACAAGTCCGTGACCAGTTTGAGCGGATTGGCGGTTTTCACGATCTTACGATTCATCCGATTATAGGAATGGAAGAGCCTTGGATCTATCGTAATAAAGCACAAGTTCCTTTTGGACAGGATCCACAGGGGGAGGTCATAGCAGGTTTCTATGCTAATCAATCACATGAAATTATTGACTTAGAATCTTGTTATATTCAACATCCAGATAATGATGCTGTGATTCGTTTTGTGAAACAGGTAGTTGGAGAGCTATCCATTCCTGTTTACCATGAGAAGACACATACAGGGATTCTTCGGCATCTGATGGTGCGGATTGGTGTACATACAAATGAGATCATGGTTGTTTTCGTTACGAATGGCAAAAAGCTACCTCATAAGGAGATACTGATTTCTAAGATTCGAGAAGCATTTCCCCAGTGTCGATCAATCGTGCAAAATGTGAATGATCGCTCGACAAATGTGATTCTAGGAAAAGAGAATATCTTACTCTGGGGGAGAGAAGTGATCTACGATACCATCGGTGATGTGGAGTTTGCGATTTCCCCTCATTCCTTCTTTCAAGTAAACCCAACTCAAACTGAAGTCCTCTATGATCAAGTTCGAACATTTGCGGCTCTTACAGGTGAGGAAACAGTTGTAGATGCGTATTGTGGAATTGGTACGATTGGGATGTATGTGGCGGATCAAGCGAAGCAGGTGTACGGAGTGGAGATTGTACCAGAGGCAATTGCGGATGCCACGGAGAATGCGAAGCGCAATCAGATGTCGCATGTTCATTTTGAGGTAGGAGCTGCTGAAAAAGTAATGCCCAAGTGGCTGAGTCGAGGAATTCGTCCGGAAGTCGTGATTGTGGACCCACCTCGAAAAGGCTGTGATTCCGAGCTTTTGGATGCAGTTGTAGGGATGAAGCCAGAGAGGGTGGTCTACGTATCCTGTAATCCGGCGACTCTAGCACGGGATGCGAAGTATTTAGCAGATTTAGGGTATGAGATGGTGGAGATTCAACCAGTAGATATGTTTCCGCAGACAGGTCATGTGGAGTGTGTGGCATGGATGAAGAGAGTATGATTCGTGTGGATTTTACTTTCCATGGGCCACTTATTCGTCGAGATAAGAGAGTGGTTTTAGGGGCAATGTGTCTGACCACTGCGAGTGAGTAGAGCCTACTTAGCATAGTCCTTCGAAGCAAGGGCTTTTTGTGGCAATGTCTGAGCGTTTTTGCGAGTTTTGCCACTTGCCCGAAGCTTCGATGGACGAAGCGGACTTGCCTTTCCACATCTTCGCGGGTCTGATATATGCCCCGGAATCTTATGTTACTCCAATCCTGATAAAAGCCATCATCATTCTTGACTATCTACAGCAACTTCAACAGCTTCAATCACTTCCTCGCCTACATCCCGCAGAATTTCAACAAACCCATTGGTACCATCCACACGAATATACTGCCCATCTTTCAACTTCGTTGTCGCATTCTCTACACTGACGACTGCAGGAATTCCATACTCTCTTGCCACAACGGACCCATGAGTCATTAATCCGCCTATCTCGGTTACTAGTGCCTTTGCCGACTGGAAGAGCGGAGTCCAACCCGGATCTGTATAGGGTGCAACGAGAATTTCGCCTTTGTTTAACTGTCCTTCTTCTAAACAACGAACCACTTTTACATACCCCTCTGTTACCCCAGCAGATACAGGGATCCCGATTAGAGCACCGGGGGGAGCATGTTCGTTACTTTGTTCAGGTGCGAAAATTTCTCCATCGCTTGTTATGACATGAGGTGTCGTGCATTTTTTATATCTGGACTCATGTTCTTTTCGTGATTGAACCAGTTCCTTGGCATCGGGTAAGCGATTTTCTAAAAGAGAGATGATTTCGTCTAGAGATAAATAATAGATGTCTTCTACTTGGTCAATATGGCCCTGTTGACATAGAGTAGCGGACTCTCCTACAACCGCTCTTCTGAAAAGATCAAAATATTGCGTCATGATGTATTTGGGGAATTCACGGATACCTACCGTATTTCGAAAGATGCGAATTAATTTAGATGCTTTTTTTGCTTTTCGTGATCCACCCGGAAGTGCTTGCAAACGCGTTAATAAGTTGTCGATTGCTTCATTGGCTTCCTGCTCCCCGCGCTTAAATCTCTCCCAGTGTTCGGCTGGATCATTCGTCTGGATGTGGCCGAGGATAGCTGGAATCAAAATCATCGGAGCTTCTCGATAGCGGGTTCGCGTTATATCGATTTCACCGGGTCCTCTCATTCCATAGATATCCATGAATTGAATCCATGAAGTTAGGAAAGCATCTCCACCTGGGACATCTTGTAAGCCTAAGTAAAATGTATCATGTTCAGCTGTTTTTAAATATTCCATCACTTCAGGAAGGTCTCTTACTACATCAGCTAAGTTGCCCACCATTAAGCCCATTTCACTCGTTACATTGCCAGGCGGAGATTTGTGAATAGAGGGATCTAGCTTTTCATGTAGCCATTTTTCTACTTTCTTTTCTAAGATACCGAGTGTCATAAACCCAGCATATGTGTAAGTCAGAGCTCTTCCAAAGCATTCTGGAGCAAAGAATGTACCTAGTAATTCTTGAATGTATCGAATGCGTTCAGCCCCAGAGCGGAGAGCTATTTCATCTTTATACTTGTTTAGTATAGCTTGGTAGTCGGATTTAGCACGTGTTTGGATCAAATCGGGATTCTCAAAATAGATCACTTTGAGCGAGCGTGGAATCATTTTGGTAAAGAATCTAATCATGGATTTA
Source organism: Thermoactinomyces sp. DSM 45891 (assembly GCF_900119485.1). Lineage (GTDB taxonomy): Bacteria > Bacillota > Bacilli > Thermoactinomycetales > Thermoactinomycetaceae > Baia. Next base: position 102,145 of record NZ_FPJZ01000002.1, on the reverse strand, counting down.
TAGGTTTGGAATGCTTTTCGTAATTTGCCTCGCTTAGGTGCTCGCTTTTCTATTTCTCCATCTAAGATGGCTTTTTTGAGAGCAGAGAGACTTGCATCCTTTGTTTTATTCTGGAGAATTTTTTGGCGAGCTCGTTTGATATAGAGAAATTCGGATATATCCATAAACAATCGACCACCAGCTTCTACTAACACTGAGCTTTCAGTCTGATTTGCTGTTTTTCCGTAGGGAAACATCGTCTTCCATACGGATCTACCAAGTGGTCTCATGTAATCGGTCATCATTTGGCCATGGCCGATTGAGTAAAAAATACGGTATTGTTGATCTCTTCCAACGGGGGCTGGATATAAGGAAGTGATCGGACGGGCTTGAAGGATGTAGAACTGTTCTCCACATAGGCACCATTCGATATCTTGTTCTGAGCCCAAATGTTGCTCAATTTTATGACCTATGTTTGCTAATTCTTTGATTTTTTCATCAGAAAGAGCTTGTGTATCTTGTAATTCCGTAGCTATTTCCCTGAGCTCTGTGCCTCCTTCTTCTCTAGCAAATATTCCTTTATCCTTATTAGAGATTTGTTTGTGGATAATTTGATTGTCTCGTACTTTATAAAGATCAGGGGTTACTATCCCCGAGACAAATGCTTCTCCGAGTCCAAATCCCGCATCAATCGATGTCGTTTTCCGATGTCCCGTAACAGGATCAGCGGTAAAGAGGATGCCTGAAACATCAGGAAACACCATCTTTTGTACGATGATTGATAGAGAGACTGAGTGATGGTCGAAACCATTTTTAGCGCGGTAAATGATGGCTCTGTCTGTAAAAAGAGAAGCCCAACATTGCTTAACTGTATTGAGCAATTGTTCTTTCCCTTTTACATGGAGATAGGTGTCTTGTTGCCCTGCAAAGGAAGCGGTGGGTAAATCCTCTGCTGTTGCACTAGAACGAACAGCATAAGATTCTGTTGTTCCAAGTTGTTCCCAAGCATGGATGATTTCAGATTCAATGATATCATCCATGGGCAGAGTTAAAATATGCCCACGGATCATCTCGGAAAAGAATTGAATAGCATCGAGTTGTTCTGACTTCGTTTTACTGAGAGTCTCAATGAAATCATACATGCGAGTACTTTTGGCCAAGGTTTGCTGGTAGGCGTTTACTGTAATGCAAAAACCAGGAGGAACTGGAAAGCCAGCCTGCGTTAATTCGCACAGATGGGCCCCTTTCCCCCCCACGGTGGATATGCTGTCCCGGTTGGCTTGATCGAAATATGAAATATAGTTCAAACGAATCACCTCATTATTTATTAGGATATTTTTGTCAAATTCATTTTCTTTATTTAATATATTGTCTAAGGCACATAGAAAGACTTCCATAAAGCAAAAGAGTTATCCTTTGATGTGGATAACTCTTTTGCTTTATGGAAGTGGAAGTTGTATTTCATTTTGCTTGAAAAATGAGTGGGTGGCACTATTGATTATGATTCTCAATTTCATTATATGACGAATTGGGAAACTGTCAATAGGGAAATGTAGAAAGTATTAATGTTCAAAGTTTACTTGACCTTTTGACAATATCGTGTTATTTCTAGGGAAAAGCATGATGTAAGCGTTTATTTTTGCAGTCATATAGCTCCTAAAAAATAGAAATAATAGGTTTATCGAAGCTTTATAAAGAGAAAGAATGAGTGTAGATGTAATGACGAATACATTCGACTAGAATACGACACGTAGGTGGTGAATGTAATGGGCGTCCTTATATGCTTGGACCCAGGTCATGGTGGGACAGACAGTGGAATGGTGGGTTCCATGTTTTTAGAGAAGGACGTATGCCTAGATTTAGCTCATCGTATTGAGAGAGAACTGCAGAAGTTTGAAGGGATCGATGTTACTCTCACTCGTCGGTATGATGTGGACCTGACGAATAATGAGAGGGCTGGATGGGCTAACCAAAGGAAGGCTGATTTGTTTGTAAGCCTGCATACGCATGGGATGTTAGATCGAGATCAAAATGGCTTTAGTACGTATGTAAGTGTGGTTGCAGGGTCAAAGGTACGTAGAGTACAGTGCTATTTGCATAATCAAGTTACTCGTTTTTTACGTACGTTTGGAATATGCGATTTAGGCAAGCGAAATGATACAGAATCAAAAGGTGGACAGATTATTGAATTACGTAGTGCTGATATGCCAGCGATTACGTTAGCTCTCTCTTCTTTGCCAAAGGGCCAACATCATGAACTATTTAGTGATTTATCTTTTCGAGACCAGTATGCTAAGTGTATTGCATGTGGTTTGGCCAATATTTATGAATGTCAGACTAAGGATTCCATTTCATCATGAACTTATTCTTTTGCGCCAATTCCCTCCTGTTTTCTTATAGGAGAGTGGATAGGTGCTTTTTTGCTTTATCTTTATACAATCAAGGGAGTGCGAAATTGGCTATTTATGGTACTATAGAATAGTAAGACGAAGGGAGAGGAAAATATGAAAAAGGGTTATGTATTATTAGAGGATGGTAGCAGAATGGAGCTGGAGTTTTACGATGAAGCAGCCCCAAATACTGTAGCTAACTTTGAAAAGTTGGCAAACGAAGGCTTTTATGATGGACTCAATTTCCACCGTGTGATTAAGGGCTTTGTTTCTCAAGGTGGCTGCCCACAAGGAACAGGAATTGGCTCAGCTGGCTACCAGATCAAATGCGAAACAGAAGGAAATCCACATAAACACGTAGCAGGGGCTTTATCTATGGCTCATGCAGGAAAAGATACAGGCTCTTGTCAGTTTTTTGTTGTTCACGATCCACAACCGCACCTAGACGGTGTACATACTGTGTTCGGCCAAGTGACTAGCGGACTCGAACATGCCCAAAACATGAAACAAGGCGCAGGCATTAAAGAAATTCGTGTAGAAGGATAATTTTCAGACATAATAAAAAGCTAAGAGCGAAAGATAGCCGCTCTTAGCTTTTTATTATTTAATGTAAAAGGATTACTAGGTATATATATTGACTTATGATCTCTCCAATATTTGCTTTTGACAAGAACCCATTATCATATTTCCAACTTTATCGCAACTATGTTAAGATAAAGTTGGAAATACTAACAGAGAAGATGGTTTTTGAAAATGGAACCAAACTATCCGGTTCTTTTTTTCATGGCGGTAAATTATATAGGAAAAAGGTATTTTTGTATTTCTGTTGAATTTATGCTTTGAAAAATAAAAGAAAAAATTGTTTCCTTCTACTCTGAGGAGGTTACCCATGCAGTTAAATAAGTTAAAAAAAAGAGAACTTGAGCAACTCTTTCATGCCGTCTTAAAACTGGAGACGATGGAAGAATGTTATCGCCTGTTTAATGATCTATGTACAGTAGGAGAGGTGAAATCCATCGCCCAACGCTTGGAAGTAGCGAGGATGTTGGAAGACGGCTGTACGTATAACCAAATTGAGACTGAGACAGGTGCGAGTACTGCTACGATCTCACGTGTAAAGCGTTGTCTCCATTACGGCACAGAAGGCTATCAGTTGGCGCTGGATCGTCTTCGTCAAGATGGCTTATTAAAGAATGACGACTAAAGAAATAAAGTAAGAGGTCCCGCATTTTTGGCGGGGCTTTTCTTGTGATGGTATAATATGGGATAAGGTGACGGCGGTGGTCATGATATGTTAGTAGAGCAGATGCAAACGTGGCGTCATGTATTTAAGCTGGATCCCAATCGTCCGATTGAAGAAGAAATGATTGACCGTTTACTACAATCGGGTACGGATGGGATTATCATTGGTGGAACGGATGGAATAACCTATCAAAATACCTATGATTTAATGAGGCGTGTCAAACAAACCTCACTACCATGTGTGCAAGAAATTTCAAACGCGAAAGCAGTGGTTCCTGGATTTGACGGTTTTTGTATCCCGGTTGTGTTAAATACAAATGATACGCAGTGGTTGATCGGCGCTCACCAAAATACGATGAAAGAATTTGGTGAGTGGATTCCGTGGAATCGAGTAGCAGTAGAAGGATATGTGGTACTAAATCCCGAAGCAAAAGTAGCACAACTAACTGGGGCAGAGACATCGTTAACACATGAGGATATCTTGGCGTACGCGCAGATAGCGGAGCACCTATTTCGCCTTCCTTTTCTTTATCTAGAGTATAGTGGAATCTATGGAGATGCTCGGGTGGTACAAGCTACGGTAGATAAGCTTAGGCATACGAAACTTATCTATGGAGGAGGAATCCGCTTAGAAAAGCAGGCGAGGGAAATGGCTCAATTTGCCGATATCGTAGTGGTAGGGAATCTTATTTATGATGATATAGAAGTGGCGCTTGAAACAGTATCTTGGGTCAAAGAGACGAAACTCATTCGGTAAGCGGAAGGGGGATAGCGTTTACTTATTTACGGTAGGCGCGAACATACATGAAATCATATACTTCATCTATACATACACTTTTAACTGGATTAAATCCCACACAAAAGCAGGCAGTGGAAACAACAGAGGGGCCTGTTCAACTAATCGCAGGAGCAGGAAGTGGGAAGACAAGGGTTCTTACTCATCGTGTGGCTTATCTCTTGGCCGAGAAAAGCATCCATCCTTGGAATATCCTAGCGATCACATTTACCAACAAAGCGGCACGGGAGATGAAGGAGCGAATTGGAAAACTGGTAGGTTCCGTAGCGGAAGATATTTGGATTTCTACATTTCATTCTATGTGTGTGCGGATTTTACGTCGAGATATCGACCGCATTGGCTATTCAAGGAATTTTACGATTTTAGATACATCGGACCAGTTGACGGTTTTGAAACAGGTGCTAAAAGAGGAGAACTTAGACCCGAAGAAATTTGAACCAAGAACGATTCTTCATAAGATAAGCTCTGCTAAAAATGCTCTGCGAACACCTGCACAAATGCAACTTCATGCGTCTACTTTTTTAGATGAAGTGGCAGGACAAATCTATGAAAAGTATCAACATAAGCTTAAGACAAATGAATCTCTCGATTTCGATGATTTACTCATGAAAGCAGTGGAATTGCTTTCGACCGTTCCAGAAGTGAGGGAGTTTTATCAACGCAAATTTCAGTATATCCATGTGGACGAATACCAAGATACCAACCATGTACAGTATACATTGGTCAAATTATTGGCCGAACATCATCAAAATGTGTGTGTAGTCGGAGATAGCGACCAGTCCATCTATCGTTTCCGAGGTGCAGATATCAGTAATATTTTGAACTTCGAACGTGATTATCCACAAGCGACGATGATCAAGCTGGAGCAGAATTATCGGTCTACCCAAAAAATCCTAGAAGCGGCGAACGTTTTGATTGCGAATAATACCGAGCGGAAACCGAAGAATCTGTGGACGGATAATGATGCTGGAAAGCCGATTATCGTGATGGAAGCTGGAAATGAGCACGAAGAAGCTTATTATGTAGCGGAACAAATTTTACAAGGATATCGTGAGGGAGTTCCATACCGAGATTTTGCGATTTTGTATCGGACGAATGCGCAATCCCGTGTTCTAGAGGAAGTGATGTTAAAGGCAAATATTCCTTATCAAGTAGTAGGAGGAATTAAGTTCTACGAACGAAAGGAAATCAAGGACCTTTTAGCCTATCTACGTCTCGTTGTAAACCCTGATGATGATTTAAGCCTTACACGTGTAATCAATGTGCCTAAAAGAGGGATCGGCACGGCAACCATGGAGAAAATCGCTCAGTATGCTTCTTCGCAAGGGGTATCCCTATTCCGCTCGATTTTAGAAGCAGAGCAGATCGGACTTACGAAGCGAGCCATAACGACATTGCAGGAATTTGCTTCCTTGATTCAACAAATGCATGCCATGATCGAGTATTTGTCAGCAGTAGAGTTGACTGAGGAGATCCTTCAACGATCAGGCTATCGTGAAGAGTTGAAACGTGAGAAAACCATTGAAGCGGCCAGTCGTCTAGAAAACATCGATGAGTTTGTTTCTGTTGCACAGGAGTTTGAGAAGCGGAGCGAGGATAAGTCGCTCATCACGTTCTTAAGTGATTTAGCACTTGTTTCAGATGTAGATCAATTAGATGAAAATGGCATGGTAGATGAGAGTACAAAAGGGGACCAAGTCGGGATGATGACCCTGCATAGTGCAAAGGGGTTAGAGTTCCCACATGTTTTCTTAGTTGGGATGGAGGAAGGTATTTTTCCGCATTCTCGCTCGTTAGATGACGAATCCGAGATGCAGGAAGAGCGACGTCTTGCTTATGTAGGCATTACGCGTGCGGAAAAAGAATTGCACCTAACGTATGCCCGAGCTCGCTCTATCTACGGACGTACTAGTATGAACCTTCCATCTCGTTTTTTGAAGGAGCTTCCAGCAGACATCTTAGAGAGAATTGGCAATCAACGTGGTAGTACGACAACTTTGGTACAACGCCGCCCTATGGGTACGAAGGTTCAACCAGTGGGGACTTGGGTTGTGGGTGATAAAGCGGAACATCAAAAATGGGGAACGGGGACTGTGGTTCAAGTTTCGGGTGAGGGAGAAAATATGGAGCTAAATATTGCCTTTCCTACACCAGTGGGTGTGAAAAAACTACTTGCTAAGTTTGCCCCTATTACCAAAGCTGAATAATCAGGAGGTCTGAACTGTTGACGATTCAAGAAGCGGGCCAGCGTGTGGAGGAGCTTCATCGTTTACTCCATCGTTATAACTATGAATACCATGTGTTAGATCAACCAACGATTGAGGATTTCGAGTATGACCAGTTGTTGCGTGAATTAGTAGAGATCGAAAATCGCTTCCCAGAGCTATTAACTTCTGACTCTCCTTCTCAGCGAGTAGGGGGGACTCCGCTTGCTCATTTCGAAAAAGTAGATCACCTCAGTCCGATGCTAAGTCTAGGAAATGCATTTGATGAGCAAGGGCTACGTGATTTCGATGAGCGGATTCGGAGAATGACGGGCGAAGCTAATATTGGTTATGTTTGCGAATTAAAAATCGATGGTTTAGCTGTTTCTCTACGTTATGAGGACGGGCGCTTTGAATTGGGTGCAACTCGTGGAGACGGAGAAGTCGGAGAAAATATTACCCGAAATCTGAAAACGATTCGTTCGATCCCTCTTCGTTTGACCGAGCCACTATCGATCGAGGTGCGCGGGGAAGCATATTTGCCTAAAAAAGAGTTTCAACGTATTAATCAGCAAAAAAGAGAGCGCGGAGAACCCCTTTTTGCCAACCCTCGAAATGCGGCGGCTGGCTCACTTCGGCAATTAGATCCGAAGCTGGCGGCAAAGCGTGCGCTAGATATCTTTTTGTACGGAATGGGTGACTTATCAGGGCTTGATATCCATACTCATTCGGAGTCTCTCAACTTTTTGACCCATCTTGGATTTAAAGTAAATCCAGAGTTCCGTAGAGTAGATAATATGGATGGTGTGATCGAGTATATCGAGAACTGGCAGTCAAAGCGTCCCGATCTCGGTTATGAGATTGATGGAATCGTAATTAAAGTTGACGATCTTGCGCTACGGGAAAAGTTAGGGTTTACTGCAAAAAGTCCTCGCTGGGCAATTGCCTACAAGTTTCCGGCTGAGGAATCTGTCACGATTTTAGAGGGAATTGAGATTAATGTAGGTCGTACTGGTGTTGTGACTCCAACTGCATTGTTAGCCCCTGTAAGTTTGGCGGGAACCACTGTAAAACGGGCTTCTCTTCACAATGAGGATTTCATACGGGGAAAAGGGGTCATGATGGGTGACCATGTCATCGTGAAAAAAGCAGGGGATATTATTCCAGAAGTAGTAGCGGTTTTAACTGATAAACGGACCGGAAACGAATTCCCGTACACGATGCCTACCCATTGTCCAGAGTGCCAAAGTGACCTTGTACGGTTAGAGGGAGAAGTGGCTCTTCGTTGTGTGAATCCACAATGTCCTGCCCAAACTAGGGAAGGAATCATTCACTTTGTCTCCCGTGGTGCGATGAATATCGATGGCTTAGGGGAACGAGTTGTCACTCAGTTATTTGAAGCCAGGTTGATTCGAGGGGTAGCTGATTTATATGCTCTGACTCGGGAGCAGCTTCTTACCTTAGAACGGATGGGAGAGAAATCAGTCCAAAAACTGCTTGAAGCAATCGAGGCTAGTAAAAAGAACTCTCTAGAGAAGCTACTATTTGGTTTGGGTATTCGTTTTGTTGGAGCAAAGGGAGCGAAGATCTTAGCCCAGCACTATTTGAATCTAGATGCCATCATGGCTGCTACGGAAGAAGAGTTAATTGAACTAGAAGAGATTGGAGTTAAGATGTCAGGGAGTATTGTGGCCTATTTTGCCAACCCAGAAGTGCGTCAAACCATCGAACAGTTGCGTCAAGCAGGTGTAAACTTCACCTATATAGGTGGGATGATCCGTGCAGCAGAAGTAGCAGAAAGTCCCTTTAGCGGGAAAATAGTGGTGATTACAGGTACCCTTGAAACACTCTCTCGTAGTGAGGCTGGAGAATTGCTCGAAACGCTGGGGGCGACTGTTACGGGAAGTGTTAGCAAAAAGACAGATTATCTGATAGCGGGTGAAAAAGCGGGTTCCAAACGAGATAAGGCAGAAAAACTAGAGATCCCTATTTTAGATGAAGCCACTTTCTTATCAATGACAAAGAAATAAAACAGAAAAACATCAAAAATATTTATTAACTATTAATATCTATTTTAGTGTATGATGATAATGCTTTAATAGGCATTTGGAATTGAAATGAGCTTGTCATTGTTATTAATTTTTAACGGGAATTGCCAAGCGGTAATTCTCTTTTTTTACTAGAATAGAGATATAGTAATGGATTAGATGAAATGATAGAGGTGAATGATGGTTGAGAAAACTTGCAATCATTTTAAGTTTTTGCTTACTGGGTAGTACCTTAACTTCGTGTGCTTTACCCAACGCAGTATCCAACTTTGTAGATTCCATTGAAAATGAAGGTAGTAAGAAGATTGAATACACAGATGAGGCGAAAAAGAGTGGATTTTCACTGGAACAACCTACTACGGGAATAGTGGTAGGGAAAGAAGAAGTCCTCATTCAAGGATCACTAGGGGAAACAAAAGCGGGAGACCAAATAGTAGTTCGGATTTCCAAAGATGGACAATCTGGGGAAAAGATTATTTCGATCAAGGATAAAAAATTTCGTCAAGCAGTGCCTTTGTTTTATGGGAAGGGGAAGCATGAGGTTCAAATCCTGATCCCGGATCATTCTAGGGAGGATTACTATTACCCTGCTACTCGATTTACCGTAGAGAATACTTCCTCTCTACAACAAATCCCCATGGGGTATAACAGTAGTTTTTATAAGCAATACGGGGTCACATTAGAACAACCCATTGCAGGCGGAAAAACCTATGATGGAAAAGTATTATTGCAAGGATCAGTCGAGCCTCCTGCTAAAGGTGCGAAACAAGTAGAATATCTAGTGGTTCGAGCGGATAAAAGGGAAGATAAAGCAAATTATTACATCCCAGTTAAAGATAAAAAGTTCTCCCAATGGATTCCGCTGCGCTTTGGAGCTGGGGACTATAAAGTACAACTCACTGTAGGCGATTTGCATTATTCGCCGGTTGTAGAACTTAAGGTAAAGAATTCAGTAACAGCTGACTTACGTGATCTACTTCCGGGAAGCGGCATGGAATCCGATGATCCTGAAATCATCTCCCTTAGTAAAAAAATTACGGCCAATGAAAACTCGCCAATGGAAAAAGCGCGAGCGATCTACAAGTATGTGGCTACGAATGTATCATATGATATGAAAAAGAAGCAAAATTATTGGGATGATGGTGCGCTAAAGACATTGCGCGAGAGGAAAGGCATCTGTCACGATTATGCCCTTACCACAATTGCTCTTCTGCGAGCGAGTGAAATTCCGGCACGTTATATCGGGGGAGATGCAGGTGAGCCACATGCATGGGTGGAAGCGAAGATAGGCGATAAATGGATTACGATGGACCCAACATGGGGTTCAGGTTATTCGACGGGTAAAAAGTTTGTAAAGGAATATAACCCATCTTATTTTAATCCAAATCCTGCTTCTTTTAAGAAAACTCACAAGAGGTCTGAGGTTATCTATTAAAAAGTTAGAAATAAGAAGAGATAAAGGGTGAATAATGGTTGAGAAAGCTTGTTATTTTGTTAGGTCTTTGCTTGTTAGGTAGTACTTTAACTTCATGTGCTCTGCCTATAGCCGTATACAACTATGTGGATTCGATGGAAAATGAAGTGGATAGTAAGAAGATTGAATACACAGATGAGGCGAAAAAAAGTGGATTTACACTAGAAAAACCTGCTACGGGAGCGGTTGAAGGGAAAGGTGAGTTCTTCATTCAAGGCTCTCTTGCAGAATCTAAGGCGGGAGATATACTATCTGTTTGGGTTACAAAGGATGGTCTATCTGGAGAAAAGCAAGTTGTGATAAAGGATAAAAAGTTTCATGGCGCGATTCCTCTTTTCTATGGTAAGGGACAGCATCAGGTGGAGATCCTGATTGAAAAAAGCGGTATTCGAGTGACTGTGGCTAAGTTTACAGTAGATAATACTTCTACGGTGGAACAAACACCTATTAAACAGAGACAGCCTTATAAAGAGAATGGAATTACACTAAGTCAACCGATTGCGGGTGGAAAATGGTACGATGGAAAAATATTATTGGAAGGCACTGTTGAGCCACTTTCTAAAGACCTAAAACTGATAAAATATTTAGTGGTTCATGCAGATAAAGGCGATGATACATCGATGTACTATATCCCAGTTGTGGATCAAAAATTTTCCCAATGGATTCCGTTGCGCTTTGGAGCTGGAGATTATAGTGTAAGTCTCTCAGTAGATGGAGAAGGTGAATATTTTACTCCCGTTGCTGACATGGATGTAAAAAACACAGTAACTGCTGATTTACGCGACTTACTTCCAGGAAGTGGTATTGAGTCGGACGATCCCGAAATCATTTCTCTTAGTAAAAAAATTACGGCCAGTGCAAGTTCACCTATGGAGAAAGCACGGGCGATCTATAAGCATGTGGCTACGAATGTATCCTATGATATGAAAAAGAAGGATAACTATTGGAATGATGGTGCACTGAAGACATTACACGAGCGTAAAGGAATCTGCCATGATTATGCCCTAACCACGATTGCCCTTCTGCGAGCGATTGAGATACCCGCACGATATATCGGTGGGGATGCAGGAGAGCCCCATGCTTGGGTTGAGGCGAAAATCGGTGGCAAGTGGATTACTATGGATCCAACATGGGGTTCAGGCTATTCGGTTGGGAAAAAGTTTGTAAAGGCATACGACTCTTCTTATTTTAATCCAAATCCATCTTCTTTTAAGAAAACCCACAAGAAGCCCGAAGTTGTTTACTAAAACGATCAGCCATATTACTACCATTCATCAAGTTTGGTAGTAATATGGTTTTTTTGTATAAACCGACCTTGGAATATAACAAAGAAGTAAGGTTGTTGTAAGATAAAACGGTAGATCAGATGTATGATCTCTTTTAGGATAGAGTAGGGACCCTTTCTTTAGCGAGGATTTCGTGCGTTCCACCCATTCCTTTGGTATACTACACGAGTTGACGGATACCGTCATATTCGGAGGTGTACAAGGATGTCTAAGACCACCCTATTTCAACATGTTGTCACTCCTGAAGAAGATGGGGAGTTGCTCGAAACCGTTTTACGAAAGCAATTTCGGTTTTCGAGGCGGATGATGCGTATGCTCAAACATGAGAAGCGAGTTTGGGTAAATGGAGAGTGGATTTTTTTTCGAAGTCGGGTAAAAGAGATGGACCTGATTCGAATTGAGTTGAATATTGCGGAGGACGTGGAGTATATTTCTCCTGAAGAGGTGCCTTTTACGGTGGTGGATGAAGATGAGGATCTCATCGTGGTGAATAAGCCACCAAATACAGTTGTTCATCCCACTGGCTCTCATCAACACGGAACACTTGCAAATGGGTTAATTTATTATTGGCAACAGCGGGGAGAAAATCATAAAATCCGTCCTGTTACGCGATTAGATAAAGATACATCGGGCTTGATGGTGCTAGCGAAACATGCCTATGGTCATGCCTTTCTAGCGGACCAAATGGCAAAAAAACGATACGAGCGGAGTTACTTTGCGATGGTTCACGGGAATCTCATTCACGATAGAGGAACGATTGACCTTCCTATCGGAAAAGTTCCGGATGTACCTCTGCTTCGATTTATTGACTTTAGTGAGGAAGGAAGTAGAGCGATTACCCATTATGAAGTAATTGAACGCTTTCCGCATGCATCTGTCTTGCGTCTGTGGTTAGAAACAGGTAGAACCCATCAGATCCGAGTTCATCTCTCTTCCATTGGACATCCCATTATTGGGGATGATCTTTATGGAAATGGAGAGAAAGAGAAGCATCTGATCGGTAGGCAAGCACTACATGCGAAATCGCTTAAAATCTACCATCTGCGAAAGAGGGACTGGGTTGCATGGGAAGCACCGATCCCCGAAGATATGAAGCAATTACTCGACCTACTGCGTAGGGATTTATAAAAGGGTACCCTGACAGGCAAGTTTTAGGGGATATATAGTCGGGTAAGAGTAGATTGCGATATAATAAAAATTAGTTCTTATTTTCCTTATTCGGTCTCTTAAAGTACCAAGATAGGCAAAACCAGAAAGCAGAAAAGAGAATACCATAGAAAAATAGGTCCCATCCGCTAGTAAACCCTAAAAAGATAGACAGTAAGATCCCTGCGATTCCTGTAAAACGACATGCAAAAACAGCAGCATCCATATTCATATATTCTTCACCTCATCCCCTATCATAAGTGCTTTTTAAATGGATAACAAGCTAGTAGGTGTAGGTTCGATATGGTTTGCAAGTAGGATGTGGGAGTCAATAGGGCATTTATTAAGGAGGTTTGAATCTATGAATCTATTTAGGAGGAGTAAAGACACTAGTCAGAGCTCTAGATCATCGGGATCCGCGCCATTGGTTCAATCTCAAACAAAACATACTCCCAGTTCTCGTATTGCGAGACGAAAAGCAACGGGCGGAAGCTCGACTGGCAAAACGGGTTTTCAAAAATTGTTCACACTGAAATGGATGGGGATCGTATTTGCTACTTCCATGCTTTTAGTAGTAGGGATGTATGTTACGATTTCAGCGATGGGCGTAGTGTATCCGATTAGTAAATTAGATCAAATCTTAGCCTCATCCGTACTTGAAGATGTGGATGGGAAAAAGATTCCGGTTAGTGATGATGAGTATCGTGATTATATTTCGTTAGAAGATATAAAGAAGATAAACCCACTTTTGCCACAAGCATTTGTGAAGGTGGAAGATAACCGATTTTATGAGCACAAAGGTGTCGATTACTGGAGTATGGGTCGTGCGATGGTGACGAACATCGTTGCGATGGAAAAAAGGCAAGGTGGTAGTACCCTCACGATGCAGGTTGCGGGAAATGTAATCTTAAATGACCGGAAGAAGACATTTTCACGGAAATTAATGGAAATTGGTACGGCGTGGAACTTAGAGTTAGAAGCAGGGAAAGATAAAATCCTTGAAGCTTACCTCAACTATATTAGTTTTGGTGGCAAAGCTCGTGGAATCAAAGCAGCTGCCCTTTTCTATTTTGATAAGGATATTAGTAAAGACAAGCTCGAAGTCGCAGAGATCGCCTATTTAGCAGGATTGCCCAAGGCTCCAACCCGATATTGTGGTTTTTGTGGAAAGGATAATGCTCAAAAAGGCGAAGAGCGTGCTAAGACGACTCTATATGTAATGTCACATGATGATGATGGTGCAAAGCCGATTATTACCATGGATCAATATGAAAAAGCAAAGAAGCACAAATTTAAATGGACGACCAATTATCGGGATAAATACCTAGCTGGTAAAAACTCACAATTAAACTCTGCTTTTATCGCTCAAGTGAAAGAAGAGTTAAAAGAAGACTATGGATATAGTGAAGAAGATGTTGAAAATTTAAGTACATTAGGGCTTCAAATTAAAACCCGCCTGAATCAAAGTGTGCAGAAGGAAACACAAGAAGCTCTTAATAATCTTGACCGAACCAGCTCCCAACTTCAGGGAGGAACGGTTACGCTAGATAAGGATGGTTATATTGTAGCCATCGGTGGTGGGAAAAACTATAAGCCAGGTGATCTAAACAAAGCATTTAGTGATCCGAAACAACCAGGTTCATCGATTAAGCCGTTAACGGTATTTGCTCCTGCGATGGATTTAAACAAGGATAAAGTGAGTCCTTACACGATGATAGAAGACCGTAAGAAGGACTTTGGCGGTGGATATTCGCCAGATAACGCGGATGGACGAGAGCATGGTACGGTTACCCTACAAGAAGTGACAAAGAAATCATACAACTTAGGTACGCTGGAAACCTTGCAAAAGTACGTGGGAGTTAGTAAAGCGTTTCAATATACGGAAAAATTGGAGCTTGGACTCGACTCTAAAACGGATAAAAATCTAGGTGCTCTCGGCTTAGGTGGTGTTGGTAAAGGGGTAACACCTCTACAAATGGCTCAAGCTTACACTGCATTCCCGAACAATGGCGTTATGAAGCATGCTCGGACGATTGTGGAAGTCCAAGAGCCTGTAGATGGGAAGCTAAAAAAGAAATCATTACAAGATAAGGCGAAAAAGAGGTTGGAAGATAAGAAAGTGTATGAACCTCAAGCAGCTTACTATACCCATAAGATGCTACAAGAAGTAGTGAAATCAGGAACAGCGACGGGTGTGAAATCAGGAAACCAGCCGGTTGCCGGTAAAACAGGTACTACCAACGAAAATAAGGTAGCTTGGTTTGTCGGTTATACCCCACGATATGTAACGGCTGTGATGGTATATAACACGAAGCCGGAAAAGAAAGTAACCGCGCTATCAGGCGGAAAAGTTCCTGTTACGGTATTTAACGACATTATTCAAGCGGCCGAAAAAGGACAAAAGGTTCTCGATTTTACCCGCCCAGATGGAGTAAAAGACCCAGAACCACCATTTGAGCTGGGTCAGGTAAATCTGAATGGTAACTTTGATTCCGTCAAGAACGAAGCCATTCTCAACTGGTCTGTACCAAGAGATATGCAAACCCCTCGGATTCGTTATGAGATTTATCGTACAGACGGTGGCGAGAAGAAAGTCCAAGATGCTGCCTTTAGTGATACCTCGATTCGAATCCCACTAGATGGGGAGTCAGGAAGCAGCTTCCAGTTTAAAGTGAAGGTGATTGATGGAGAGACAGGACAGTCAGTAGACTCGAATATAGTTACTGTGACACCATCAGGACCAGGGGATCAGAATGAAAGCAAAAAAGAGAAAGGCTTCTTTGATTGGTTAACAGATTGGTAGAGAAAAACGAAGAAAAAGCTAGGATTCCTTTGAGGTCCTAGCTTTTTTATCATTGTTCAAGGAAATGTCACCGCATATTTAGAATTTGCCTACAGAATGGGTAATTCTTCAGTTGCATCTCAGAGCGGTCTAATGTAGTCTAATGAAGAAAATAAGGGGTGTAATGATGAAGGATTTTCTACCAGATCATATGTTTTTTGTAAATGTTAAAAATAGGAAAAAGATTACGTTTATTTACATAGGAGGTTGAAGAAATGAGTGATTATCCACGCAAATCGCGTAGCCATAACCATCAAGGCTCCAACTTCCAAGAGTCATCTCGATCAGGTGCGAGTCGTTCCGGAGGACGGATGAGTCGTCTTCAAGCGATAAATGGTTCTCGTCAAGGCGACGATGAGGTATCATCTCGTTCTGAGCGGGGTGCGCGGAGTCGTGCAGGAGCAAGCGGAAGACGTTCCCAACAGGGGGGAGGCAAGAAGGGGCGTAGCGGCTGGAGAAAGTATATTAATTTGAAGACGATCGGCGCTACCTTCGGCCTTCTATTTCTCATCGGTACCGGAGTTCTTACATACTTTTTCATGTCAGTGCCAAAGATGGGGATAGATAAGATAAAAGATGCCAACAAGAGTTCCAGTGTCGTAGCCGACAAGGATGGAAAGGCAATCGGGAGTATCGGGGATCGAAAACAACAATTCGTCTCGCTTAAAGATTTGAAGGCACATAATCCGATGTTAGTCGAAACCCTTGTGAAAACGGAGGACGCTCGTTTCTATAACCATGGTGGTGTTGACTATCAAGGTCTGGGCCGGGCTGTATACCTTAATATTTTAAACCCGGGTAAAGGTGGCGGTGGTGGAACGCTTGCGATGCAGCTTGCGCGGAACATCATCTTAAAGAATAAAGAGAAAACGGCTAACCGTAAGGTTGCGGAGATGAAGGTTGCTTGGGACTTAATCGATGATTCGAAAGTAGGGAAAGACGGAGTCTTGGAAGGTTATCTAAACTATATTGACTTTGGAACGACGATCCAAGGGGTGCAGGCGGCTTCCAAAATTTACTTCGGGAAAGATTTAACCAAGGATACGCTTGAACCTGAAGAAGTGGCCACATTAATTGCGATTCCAAACAATCCAAACCTATATAATCCACTTCAAGAGGGCCGTCATGCGAAGTTAAAAGAACGTCGAGACTGGATTTTGAAGAATAAAATGACCGATTCCGAGTACTCACCTGCCCTCCTTACGAAGGAAAAAGCGGATCAGGCAGCTGCGAAACCGGTAGAATCGACATTAGTCATGGGTGACGCTAATGAATATGCAGATGAGTTTCAAAAGAAAACGCAGCATGCCGCTTATATAGATTATGTACAAAAGGAATTGCAAGAGCGCTATGGTATTAATCCTCAAAGACTAAATAGTGAAGGCTATAAAATTACAGTGGCTATTGATACCAAGATGAATGATATTGTAGAACAAGAAGTAAACAAAGATGCGAACTATGTGAATAAACACTCTCCGAAGAAGTCAGCAAAGGCTCTAAAGGCATCGTTTGCTATTTCGGATCCACGGACAGGGGAAATCAAGGCGTTATCAGGTGGTAGAGGCTATAAAGTGGGTATGTTTAACTATGCAACCACTCCTCTTTATCCGGGTTCCTCGATTAAGCCGATCGCTGCATACGCTCCTTACCTTGATCTGAATAAAAAATTAAATATGTATTCACCAGTCAGTACATCACAGTTCGAGTACAGGGGTTGGAAGCCTAAGAACTACAATGGATTACCTAGCACTTCGTCTATGCAGATGGTGGATGCAGTGAAGAAATCAGATAACCAAGCAGCGGCTAGAATCGTGGTTGAAAAGGTTACCCTTCCAAAATCGGAAGAATATCTTCGGAAAATGGGTTTAAATGTAAATAATGAAACCCCCTCTGCTTTGGCATTGGGAAGTGGCTTTAAGAGCAGAGGCTTTACAGCTGCTGATATGACGCAGGCATACTCGATCTTCGTAAATGAAGGGAAAGCTGTACAGGCCCATACCGTTTTAGAAGTACTTGATATGCAAGGGAAAAAGATTGATCCGAAGGAACCAGAAGGTTTCAAAGTAGGAGCGGAAGTAGTCTCGAAAAAAGCAGCCTATAATACATTATTGATGATGAAAGAGGTTGCGAAGGCGAAGGAAAACATTAAAATTCCAAACCATGACGTAGCAGGAAAAACAGGTACCAACGATGATGATAAATCAGGATCATTTGTTGGATTTACCAATGAGTTGGTGGGCGCTTCCTTTGTTGTGAACGACTATAAATACAAGAAAACGGACCCTGAGTTTGTTCCGATCTCGGGTTCGATTCAACCAACCGTCCTTTGGAATTCCATTATGAGTAGGGTAATGAAAGACATACCAGCAAGTAAATTTAGTAAGCCAGATGGTGTCGAAGAACCGCAACCTCAGGAAGAAATAAAAGGATTTGACTTCTCGCTCTCTTCCCAAGGTCAAGGGGTTAAGATCAACATCAAGGGTGGTTCATCCAATGCAGTCTACAAAGTAGAGAGAAAAGACGCTTCAGGTTATGTGACGGTAGTTGAAGAAGGACATGCGGGTTCTCTAGTGGATGCAAACGCACCTATCGACGTAAACAATCCGAACCAGAAGTTTACTTACAAAGTGACTGCAACAGTAAAAGGTGACGATGGAGAGAACAGCACCAAGACGGTGGAAAAAACACTGTCAGTCTCAGGTCTGAAACCGAAACCGGAAGAGCCAACAAAATGTGATCCAACTGTGGATCCGAATTGTATACCAAACCCGGATAATGGCAACGGCGGCGGAGATAACGGCGGCGGAGGCAACGGTGGCGGAGGCAACGGCGGCGGAGGCAACGGCGGTGGAGGCAACGGCGGCGGAGATAACGGCGGCGGAGGCAACGGCGGCGGAGGCAACGGCGGCGGAGGCAACGACGGCGGAGGCAACGGCGGCGGAGGCAACGGCGGCGGAGGCAACGGCGGCGGAGATAACGGCGGCGGAGGCAACCGGCCTTAAATGAATCAAAGAGAAAAACCTCAGACTCATTCGTGAGCTGGGGTTTTCTCTTTGTGTTCTAATCCAACGACCTGTCCCATATAGTAGTCCTAGCCATGTTTATCAGGAAGGTTGTGGAGACTTGTGCGAGGTCGTCTTTCCTTAGCGATTCGAGTGGGATTTACGTATTGTGGGACGATTGTGGGGGCAGGATTTGCTTCTGGACAAGAGATTTTGCAATTTTTCTCCATGTATGGTCGATACGCGATGGGCGCGATATTGATTAGTACCTTTCTATTTTCATGGTTTGGAACTCGCATGTTGATCTTTGGATCGAGGCTTCGGGCTCACTCTTTTGAGGAGTTTAATCTATATGTATTTGGACCTCGTTTTGGACCCGTGATGAGTGCGATGATTAGCATTGTTTTGTTCGGAGTGACGGCTTCGATGTTATCAGGAGTAGGTTCTCTGTTTCAGGAGCAATTGGGGCTTTCATTTCACCTAGGTGCGATGATCACGATTGCATTAACGTATTTTGTCTGTAAGAAGGGAATCAACGGGATTATGTCGGTAAACTCATTTGTGGTTCCTTTGATGTTTTCATTCTTGATCGTGATTGGTTTGTATTCTTGGTATTACGGAGATTGGCAAGTGATCGCCGTGCAAGAATCGAGCGGAGAGCATGGACACTGGCTTATCTCGGCGATTACCTATGTTGCTTTTAATATTGTGATGGCTCAAGCTGTGTTGGTACCGCTCGGTGCAGAGATTCAAGATGAAAGGATATTACGGCTAGGTAGTTGGATTGGGGGCCTCGGCCTTGGATTTATGCTACTAGCTAGTAACTATGCACTACAACTTCATATGGATGAAGTGAAACTATATGACTTACCGATGGCGTGGATGGTCTCACAATTAGGAGAGTGGATGCAAGGTTTCTTCTTAATCGTGATCTGGGCGGAGATCTTTACCACTCTAGTAAGTAATGTATATGGTTTAACAACGAATCTACAGCGAGTTTTCCCCGTACGTCAGACCTATATAATGTTGGCTATCTTTGGGATTGCGTATATTTGTTCTTTAGCTGGTTTCTCTACATTGGTGCACTTTTTATATCCATTGTTTGGTTATTGTGGATTCATTATTATGTTTCAATTGCTATATCGATTTACACCCAAACAAAAAGTTGGATAAGGGAAAGGATGAACGAAATTGAGTTTCCTTTTTAGTGCCATTATGGCATATCTAATTGGTAGTTTATCTCCGAAGTGGTGTATCCAAATTTGCTCCGTTCGCTATCCCACTCGTGTAGTATGGATTTTGTTGGATGTAGTGAGGGGACTCGTAGCAGTAGGGATTGGACTCATATTTGCTGGATGGATGGGGGCGTGGGCAGCACTCATTTTCGCTGTTTTAGGAACATGGTATCCCTTTTACCCCTCCATTCGGCCTGGAGAGGGAATTTGGATTTGTGTAGGCGGCTTAATCGTGTTAAGTCCGTTTCTCCTCATAGTTGGGGGCTTGATCTTTATAGTAAGCCTCGTTCTCACCCGTTTTACCTTTCTATCTACATGGCTCGCTATTGCAGGAATTTGCTTATTATCGTTATTTTTCGTCTCGCAAATCTCAGTATGGCTCATCTTGTTTGGGCTAGGAGCAGGCTGTATCTATCAGCAAAAGGATCATTGGATCCGATTCCAAAAAGGAATGGAACCGAAAATCAAGCCCCCTTATAAGTTGTTCTAGATTCCGGATGCTTCCCAAGATACATAGTATCCAGAGTGATTACGTACTTGAAGAACGCCTTGATCGAGAATGATATATTGCCCTTTCACTCCTAGTAGATTTCCTGTTACATCCGACTGCTTTAGTAGATTGATCGATTTTACCTTCTCTGGGATTTCTACTTGTGGATAGTGAAAATGACGAATTTCCTCGTCCGATAATAGAAAAGGATGATAAAGTTCTGGTATGTATCCGAGCGCTTCCTCGCGTACAATCGTTAAATCTACATCACTACCTTGACTTGTGAGCATACGTCGCCAATTCGTCTTATCTGGTAGATGATTACTTAATAGAGCCTCGATTTCTCCTGCATCCTTACGAGTTGGCGCGCAAGCAATCGGGACAGCCGAAACAGCCCCTTGATCAATCCAGCGCCTCGTTTCGTTCCCGGCCCTCGTTATCCCTACCTTAACCCCACTGCTGATTGCTAAGTATACAAAATGTGGTGTCATACAATAGGCTAGTCCGAATTCAGGGTCACGACAAGTTCCCTCATGAAAATGACAACGATCCGGCCGCACGAAGCACAGATCCGTTTGTGGAAGGGAAGCAAAGCATGGATAACAGTAACCATTGCCATATGTTTTCTTAATCCGCTTATCACAGTGAATACAGCGAATCTCCCCAGTAAAGGAGATCGTAATTTCGGTTCCCAGATAATTGTTAAGCGTGATTTCTTCGCCAGAGAGCTGGAGTAGATAGTCGATAGGCTGATCTTGATTCCAAGTATGGACAAGCGGGGCAAGTGTGCCAGTTTGTTTCATGTATAGAGTTTCCTTTCTAGTTATTCTATTTATGTATGTTATGGATAAGCGTGTTATCATTACTATATAATGAATTTGTTTGATTTAGGGGATAAATTGCTTGGTATCATAAATCTTTTTGTAGCACAAAGAGAGGAGTTCACCATAATAGGTGGACTCCTCTTTAAGTATGCTAGTCGGTTATAAAGCTGTGCACGAAAGCTAGATATCTGTGCTGTCTGTGACCAGAATAAAATCCAATCGATTGATGATATTGCCGGTAGACGGATGGAGTTTCTCTATGATAAACAAAATCGTCTTACCAAGATCATAGACGGGATCGATCGAGATAAAAGTTACGATTTAACCCGCTTAGAAACGTATCAATTTGAATATCATCCAACGTTAACATCGCTCATTACGAAAGTGACAGATTCTAGAGGGAATCCAACTAGCTTTGATTATCATACAAGTGGTGACTTAGCTAAAAGTCTCCAAGATGACCAACCGAGCAAATGAAAATATTTTTATCAGTTACAACGCTAATCAGCGGGTTGTGACCGATGCAAATAAAGGTCGACATACCGATAAATCTATAGAAAACTGTTTACAGCATGAAGAGGAGTCCACATTAAGTGAACTCCTCTTCCATATGCCAATCAGTTATAAACTACGGGTTAATCGTATAAGTCGACACGACAGCAGCATGATCTGTCGGCCACTCATTGTCTCTATGCTGACCGTAAGGCTTTGGACTCCCCACCATAAACACCTTCGAATCGGTTGCTTGTGTTCTACCTTTTGAATAGATAAAGTCGATTCGATCTTGAGGCTCCTTCGGATAGTGTGTATCCCAAGGGTGATCATATGTGTAAACGGGAGACCAAGTATTCCCTGGGTCAGCGGCTGGATCGGGATGAATAACGCGATAGGAGTCAATCATGCCTGCCTGTTCGATTTTCTTAGAAACAGGCCAATCTAAGACGTAACCTTGATGGGTGTTCTTGGTTGATTCTACCCAGTCTAGGTGTGAGGGAGCATTAAAGTCGCCGAGTAAGAATACAGGGATATTGGACGAGAGATATGGGTTTAATCGATTTAGGATTTTGGTTGTCTGAACACCCCGGCTTCGTTCTTCGTTGGCGATGATGTCCTTCGGTGCTTTTTTATCGAAATGAGCTAAATAGGGACTGTATACTCGATAGTCTAAGTGTGCGGATGCGACCATAACTTCCTGTCCACTCGGTAAGCGAACACGAGCCGCTGATGCACCGACGCCTTCGAACTCAAATGTTTCAACGATGGGATATTTGCTTATGACACCGCCATCGTGGGATGCTTGATAATAGTACCATCCTAGGCGTTTGGCTATCGCTGTAACAGGCTCTGCTTTTTCTTGAAACCCGACGATATCAGCGCCTGACAATCGTACCGCGTTGACGATCTTTTCAAATCCATTGGCTACATTGGCCCCACCATTCCACGTGTTCATGGACATGATTTTTACGGTTTCAGGAGCTTGTGAGGGAGACTTCTGATTAATTACATGGATGGAGATATCGGGGCTGATCTTGGTATATCCATCATTGGCAAAAAAGCGGATTTCGTAGGCTCCAGCCTCTAGGACCCCGTTTAGAGTTATGGAACCGTTGGTAGCTCCTGAAGTAGCGGTCTTCGATCCGTTGACATACACCCAATCCAACGAAGGAGAGTTTGGTGAGCCCTTACGATAAATGCCAATCCAGTCTTTTGCGCGACCGGGGCCGTTATGAAAGTTGATTTGAATGGCTTCGCCAGTACTATACGCAGGTTTTTTAGTGGAGAGGTAAGGACTTGCAGCAAAACTGATACTCACGATAGATAATGCCATGAAACAGAGACATATCAATAATACAGGGAGGATTAAAATTCTTTTTTTTATGGACATAAAGAAACACCCTTTCCCTTTCATTTTGACCAGATTCCTCCAAATTATAACGTGCAATGGTGAATGTTTTATAAATAGGATATTGAATTATGTTAATTATTTGAATGGAATGTGTGTTGTCAAAAAGTCCTCATTTCTTGCATACAGTTAACAGAGGTGATGATATTGGATGAGGATCGTCGTATTCCACAGCCGATGAGGGCAGATGGCAGTGGATGGTGGGATTTTGGTCCGCGAAATGTGATGCGTGATCGAGAAAATCCAGATATGCTCGTTCCGCCTGTGACGGATGCTGGTACGCTCCCTAATTTAAAGTTTTCTTTTTCTGATACGTACATGCAATTAAATCATGGTGGTTGGTCACGGGAGGTGACGGTTAGACAGCTACCGATTGCAACGACGTTGGCTGGGGTTAATATGGCTCTAACTCCGGGAGGGGTGCGTGAACTACATTGGCACGAGCAGGCAGAGTGGGCGATTATGCTGGTAGGTCGTGCACGCATTACGGCAGTGGATCAGAATGGACGTAACTTTATAGCGGATGTGGGTGTAGGGGATCTGTGGTATTTTCCGCCGGGTATTCCGCATTCGATTCAGGGATTAGAAGAAGGGTGTGAGTTTCTTCTTGTCTTCGATGACGGCACCTTCTCGGATCTGAATACGTTATCGATTTCGGATTGGTTTGCACATACACCCAAGGACGTGTTATCGGCCAATTTTGGTGTGAAAACAGAAAATTTCAACGATATCCCGAATCATCAGAGATATATTTTTCAAGCAGAAGTGCCGGGACCTATAGATAGCCAAAGGGTAATCTCTCCATACGGCACCGTACCAGAAAGCTTCACCCATAGTTTACTAGCCCAGGAGCCGATTACCACTCCGGGTGGGCAAGTACGTATAGCGGATACGACCAATTTCCCTATAGCGGAAAAGGTTGCGGCGGCCTTGGTAGAAGTGAAACCAGGTGGTATGAGGGAGATGCATTGGCATCCAAATGCAGACGAATGGCAGTATTATATTTCTGGAAAGGGCCGAATGACTGTTTTTGCGGGTGAAGGGACAGCGCGTACGTTTGATTACAGTGCTGGTGATGTAGGGTATGTTCCTCGTGCTTTCGGCCACTATGTCCAAAACACAGGTGACCAAAGCCTATGGTTCTTAGAAATATTTAAGAGTAGTCGTTTTGAAGATGTTTCGTTGAATCAGTGGATGGCGCTCACACCTCGCCAATTAGTAGAAGAAAATCTACATGTAGGCCCTTCGTTTATGCATTCGTTACGAAAGAAAAAGTGGCCAGTAGTCAAATATCCAGGGTTTGAATAGGGATTCACGCAGAAGGTTATTTCCTATATAATGAATCCGAACCTAGCGAATAATAGGAATGTTTGTCGGCCGTTGGTGGGGCTAGTAGTCTATCAACTGCTTGAAGTAGTAGATAATGGATCTATATTAGGAGGTACATATGAAAGGGTTTTCAATACGCAAATGGATGTTAGTCTGCTTGTCCCTTTTTCTTGTTTTTAGTGTAGTAGTAGGATGTCAAACGGGGGACAAGCCGCCTGTCTCGACACCAGTTACACCTAGTAAAGTGAAGTACCCGATTACCGTTAAAGATATGGCTGGGAATACGGTGGAATTTAAGAAGCCGGCTGAGCGAATCATCTCTCTTATTCCTAGCAATACGGAGATTGCCTACGCGATCGGCTTAGGAGATAAGATGGTGGGAGGTACCACTAACGATGACTTTCCAGAAGAAGCGAAGAAACTTGAAAAAGTAGGCGATTTCACCATCAACGTAGAAAAAGTAGTTGCTCTCAAACCCGATTTGGTACTTGCTTCTACGATGAATAAAGAGGTTGAAAAGCTTAAATCGTTAGGTATTCCTACCCTTATACTGGACGGAAAATCGATTAAAGAAGTATTTGAGTCGATTACGATTGTTGGTATGGCGACGAATAAAGCACACGAAGCGGATAACTTAGTAGGAACGATGACCAAGGAAAAACTAGCAATCTATCAAAAAGTGACCCCGATTGCGAAGAAGAATCCGAAAAAAGTATGGCTTGAGATTGATCCGACTCCTATGACAGCAGGTGGCGATACGATCTTAAACGAGATGCTCGAAGTTGCGGGAGGTATCAATGTAGCCAAAGAGTTAAAAGGGTGGCCACAAGTAGGTGCAGAAAAAGTAGCAGCTTGGAACCCTGATGTGATATTCTCAACCTACGGAAGTACAAGCCAGATCCAAGCTCGTCCTGCATGGGCAAGTGTCGGCGCAGTTAAGCAAAAACAAGTATTCACTCTTGACTCGAATACAACCAGTCGCCCAGGTCCGCGAATTATAGAAGGTATCAAAGAGATGGCAACCAAGCTGTATCCAGAGGCGATGAAGTAAAAATATATTGGGTTAATATCGAGGCTTATCATGAGACGAAAATCTAACAAAAAACATGTATATATCGGCGGAGGAATGTTCCTCTGCTTTCTTATTACCTTTATTTTAGCTGTAACCGTAGGAAGTCTTAAAATCTCGATTCCAGAGATTTGGAGAGTGATTGGACACCATACCGTCGGGTACCCCAATCAAGTAGACCCGATGTCAGATGCGGTACTCTGGTCTCTTCGCTTCCCACGTGTTTTGTTAGCGATGGTGGTAGGAGCAAGTTTAGCGCTTGCCGGGGTATTATACCAAGGTGTGCTACGAAATCCGTTAGCCGATCCTTACATACTCGGAGTCTCTTCAGGATCCGCTACAGGCGCGATTATCGCGATCCTATCAGGGATTGGAACAGGCATCTGGGGAATGTGGTTTATCTCTCTTTCTGCCTTTATAGGAGCTGCGATAGCCACGGTGAGTGTGTTTTTTATAGCAGGAAGGGAATTAAGAACCAACACTTTAATCCTAGCAGGTGTTGTCATCCATGTCTTGTTTGGAGCGGTTATTACGTTTCTACTCTCGATGTCTGTCGAACAAATGTCCCGAATTCAATATTGGCTGATGGGAAGTTTTTCGCTAAGAGAGTGGGCTCATATTTGGATTCTTATTCCGATTATCGTGGTTGTGATGGCAGTTGCATGGTTTACCCAACGAGAATTAAATCTATTTGCTGTAAATGCTCGTACCGCGGCAAACGTTGGAGTATCGGTGAAGAAAACGAGATTTCTATTATTAATCCTAGCATCTTTTTTAACTGCAATCGTCGTTTCCATATCAGGGATGATCGGCTTTGTAGGGATTGTTATTCCTCATCTGATCCGCATGATCATTGGTGCGAATCATCGTTTTTTGATCCCGTACTCGATTCTAGCAGGCGCCACTTTTATGATGTTAAGTGATTTCTTAGCCAGAACGCTCTTAGAACCTCGTGAACTGCCTGTAGGTGTCATTACTGCTTTTCTAGGAGCCCCTATCTTTTCTTATTTTCTGTACAAATGGAGACGTAATTTATAAGTTGCAAGAGAAGGAGTTATCGTCGTGCTAACCATACAATCGGTTTCCAAACACTATGATACACGCTGTGTGGTAGATAGAATCTCTCTAGAGTTAAAGCGTGGAGAATCCGTTGGTATACTAGGTCCGAACGGAAGCGGCAAAACAACCCTTTTGCGAATGATATCAGGAGAGTTAAAGCCTGATCAGGGAGAGGTTTGGTTAGAAGAACAGAATCTATCGAAACTAAAACCGAAAGCGAGGGCGAGAAGGGTTGCCGTTCTGGCTCAAGAATGGCTTGGAGATGCTCCTTTTACGGTGCGAGAGATGATTGAAATGGGGCGTTACCCGTATTTATCGCGTTTTGAGACGCTATCAGAACAAGATAACGATGTAGTGGACCACATTTTACAACAAACCAACCTAGCGAAGCGCCAGCATACTTGTATTACAGAGTTAAGTGGGGGAGAGCGCCAGAGAGTCGCGATTGCCAGGGCATTGGTACAGGAGCCTGAGATTCTCTTACTCGATGAACCGACCACCTATCTCGATTTAGAGGCACAATGGACCCTGCTAGATATATGCAAACACTGGCAAAAGGAAAAAGGTTTAACACTCGTCATGGTTATTCACGATCTCAATGTAGCCAGTCTCTTTTGCGATCGTGTTCTCTTCTTACAAAATGGAAAATGTATCGCAGAGGGCACCCCAAAAGAAGTAATATCAGCCTCCTTAGTCGAACAAGTATATGGAGTCTCTACTGTGGTTGTTCCGCATCCGGGGACAGGTGTTCCCCAGATGTTACATCAGCCGTTTATGTTTAATCCTCGAAAGGAGCATGATTCATGAAAATCTACACCCGCACAGGAGATGCCGGCAAGACAGCAGTCGTCGGTGGACGTGTTGACAAAGACGATATCCGTGTCGAAGCTTACGGAACCATTGATGAATTAAATTCATTTGTAGGTGCATCGATCACCCGAATGTCCTCTGAAAAACATGCCGATCTAATCAAGGACTTCACAGAGATCCAACATGAGTTATTTGATGCAGGTGGGGACCTAGCTCAGGTAGGAAAAGAAAGACAATACAAAGTGACAGGCGATATGGTAACACGTTTAGAGAAATGGATTGATCAGTATGAATCAGAGCTTTCCCCATTGCGCCGTTTCATTTTACCCGGGGGGACTGCGTTGTCATCCAGCATTCATATCTGTCGTACCATTGCCCGTCGTGCAGAGCGTTGTGTGGTAAGTCTTTGTAAATCAGAAGAAACCAATGAAGAAGTTCGTCGTTACCTGAATCGTTTATCCGATTATTTCTTTACTGTGTCACGTGTGGCTAATACCCGATCAGGTGTATGTGATGTAGAATATAAACGAGGTGGACACGTTTTTCATAAACCTACCGATTCTAGTGAAGCCTAGGTTACATAACGATTCTTTGTAGAAAGAGTGTGATCAACAGATGTCGATTGTCATGTACGAATACCCCAAGTGTGGAACCTGTCGAAACGCTGTGAAATACCTTCAACAACATGGTGTTTCCTTTGAAGATCATCATATTGTCGAAACTCCTCCTTCAATAGAGCAATTACGTCAAATGGTGAACATAAGTGGACTCCCGATCCAAAAGTTCTTTAACGCATCGGGGAAGAAATACCGGGAACTAGGCTTATCGCAGAAGTTAAAAGAGATGACAGATGATGAGAAGTTAGCCCTATTAGCCTCAGATGGGATGTTGATTAAACGCCCTTTGGTAACAGATGGAAAAAAAGTTACCGTTGGTTTTAAAGAGGACGAATTTGAAACGAATTGGGGTTCACAGAAGTAGTAGCTTCGATTAGCTGAGAGCCAGTTACCCAATTGCAATAATTATTTTTACATTATACTTAATATAAATTGATATTGACTATAAATAATGGTCATGTTATCCTAAGTTTGTTCATGATCATGCTACGGTGTTTATCAAGTCCAACTATTGGATAGATTAACAAATGGCATGATTAGAAAATATACTCACCGATAGAGGAGGAAATACTCATGACAGCACGTCTTGTAGGACTTCCAGCTCCAGATTTCGTAATGGAGAGCACTAAAAACCTAGAATCATTGAAAGAGCAAGCAAAGCTAGTTGACTACGAAGGCAAATGGCTTGTAATGTTCTTTTATCCACTTGATTTTACTTTTGTATGCCCAACTGAAATCACAGCACTTTCCGATCGTGCGGATGAATTTACCGATCGTGATTGTGAGATTTTGGGTGTAAGCACAGATAGTGTGTATTCGCACCGTGCATGGATCCATACTTCACGTGATGATAATGGACTAGGCGACATTCAATATCCACTCGCTGCTGATACGAATCACAAAGTAAGCCGTGCCTACGGTGTATTAAAAGAAGACGAAGGAATCGCGTTACGTGGTCTCTTCATCATCGATCCAGAAGGAATCGTTCGTTATCAAGTCGTAACGGATGATAACGTAGGTCGTAGTGTAGACGAAACGCTTCGTGTACTCGATGCCCTTCAAACAGGCGGACTTTGCCCAGCTAACTGGAAACCAGGTCAAAAAACACTGTAATCACGATTCATCACATCCATAAAAGGACCTAACAAAAATCTGTTAGGTCCTTTCTTACAATAGATTCATCTATTCAGAGAAAAGAAATTACGATATTATGAAGGAGGGTTTTCTCGTGGCTATGCGTCTACGTACCGAAATGCCGGAGTTAGCAGGAGTAACAGAATGGGTGAATAGTGAAGCTAGTAAAGAGGCGCTAAAAGGTAAGCCGGTTTTAGTTCATTTTTGGTCCATTAGTTGTTACCTATGCAAGGAGAGCTTCCCAGAATTAAAGAAAATGCGGGAAGAGACCCCAGAGCTCGAGTTTGTAGGAATTCACATGCCTCGCTCTGAAAAAGATACCAACATCAATGAAGTAAAGGCAACCATCGAACAATATGGTTTGCAACATCCGCAAGCGATTGATAATGAACATAAGGTAGTAGATGCGTTTGAAAATGAGTTTGTACCTGCATTCTACTTGTTCGATTCTACAGGGTTGTTACGTCATCGCTCTGCTGGTGAAAAAGCTCTCGCCTTGCTAAAAAAACCACTGGAACGTGTCTTGAACGAAGAGAAGGAAAAACAATCTTAATCCTTGGGAGGGTTCCTGCATGAATTTACCAAAAGAATTGCGTTATACAGAAGAACATGAATGGGTAAAAACCGAATCAGATAACAAGGTACGAGTAGGTATTACCGATTTTGCTCAATCTGAATTGGGAGATATCGTATTTGTTGAACTCCCAGAAGTGGGCGACAAAATCGAATCAGGCCAACCGTTTGGTAGTGTAGAGTCTGTGAAGACTGTTTCGGAACTTTATGCACCTGTAAATGGAACCATCGTGGAAGTAAACGGCTCCCTTGAAGAATCCCCAGAAAACGTAAACGATGCGCCTTACGAAGATGGCTGGATGATTGTAGTACAGCTTGACGATACAGCTCAATTGAAAGAGCTTCTTTCAGACGAGCAGTACAAAGAATCAATCCAATAATGGTCGACGATAGAGTGATAGAGCCCCAGTAGCGTATGCTGGGGTTATTTTGTATTTTTTATGGATTAAATATACGGAAAAAAGTTTGAAAAATAGGTTTAGAGTTTCTACGACCTGGGAATATATCCACTACTCTCTTATTTCCAAATGTTTTGATGAATCAATTTATCAGAGAGGTAGAGGAGGGAATTGCATGATCTACTGCTGCGGTGCAAGTATGATTGGCAAAATCGGAACGATTGTGCGAAAACAGGTTTCGGTTCATCAAGTACCGGTTCTCTATTGTCCTGTCTGCCAGAAGAGACACGTTCATCCTGCTGTGAAAGAACAATTTGAGTTGGTAGTAGAGTATGCTATTGAAGATCGCGTAAAAGAAACCACCCTCTACGATCGTATTGATCCCAAAATGTTAAAGAAGTGGAAAGAATCTAGTTTTAGCTTTGAGGAAGATGATAATCAAGAATCGATCTTACGAGAACAAATCGACCTTGCATTGGATCTGCTACGTATCTGCAAACCAGATTATGATTGGGCTGACCTCCTAAAAATCCGCCTCAAAGTGCTAAGCGAAAAGCTACGAAACTTGGAAATATCAAAAGAGAATAGTTGCTAATGGGGGACCGTTTAGATAAAAACACCTTTGATTCTGCTGAATCAAAGGTGTTTTTCATATGCTATAATCCTTTTTCTTCAATCTCTGCTAACACACCATCCCAGAGTTGGCTTCGTAATTGTAGAGATCGGAGAGCCACTTGCTCAGCTTGCCTCCATTTCTCTGAATCAGATTCGCAGAGAGAATGTAGAAGCTTTTCAGCTAGTGGACCGTGCGTATCTCCATCTAGCTCGATATGACGATTGAGATAGTAACGAATCCGCTCCGTCGATTGGTCGTGATGGTCTAGTTCAGAAAGAAGTTGGGTAAACATCTCTGGTATTAGATCTTCACGTCCAAAGAAAAAGGCGGAAGTGACTTCATGCGACTGTGCTGAAAATGCTAAGTTTAAGCTGTATGTTACAAATTGAACAATCGTGGGTGGAAGAGAACTGTTTTGCAAGACCTCAATCGGATCTTTCCCTGCTTCCAGATCTTGAAGATATGATTCCATCCATGTAGTATCAGCTTGAACCTCTTTCATTGCTTCTACATATAGCTCGAAATGACTGGCATATCCTCCTTGTCCATCTTCATCCGTCTCTTCTCCCAAAACGATTTCATTGATAAAGCGAGCATAATGTGCATTTGGACTGGGAACCCACGGTAATGTAGTGGTTGTGAGTGAGTTCTGCAATCGTTTAGCTAGACTCATAAAATCCCAGACTGCAAATACATGGTGTTTCATAAAGATACGGACTCTGTCTGGAGAGGT
This sequence comes from Thermoactinomyces sp. DSM 45891, assembly GCF_900119485.1. Taxonomy (GTDB): domain Bacteria; phylum Bacillota; class Bacilli; order Thermoactinomycetales; family Thermoactinomycetaceae; genus Baia. Next base: position 70,946 of record NZ_FPJZ01000002.1, on the reverse strand, counting down.
CATCGCTTCATAGATGGGATGCTTTAATAGTTGATCGCGTACCGTTTGGATAGATGTTGACTCGATTACGGTGGACATGGTGAATATCTCCTTCGAATTTAGGTGTTAGAATTGGTTACATGAATCCAATTCTTGTAGATACATACGAATTTGATTCATTAAGAGATTAAGAGCTACTACATTTTTCCCGCCTTCAGGCAAGATAATGTCAGCATATCGTTTACTTGGTTCGACAAATTGCATATGCATGGGACGAACCACTTGTAGATATTGTTGAATAACAGATTCCAACGTACGGCCGCGTTCTTTTGTATCACGCTCGATGCGACGTAAAATGCGTACATCAGCATCTGTATCGACGAATACTTTAATATCAAGAAGATCCCGTAAACCCTTATCCTCAAGAATCAAGATTCCCTCCACGATAATAACGTGTTTGGGTTCGACTTGTTTGTACGCGTTTGAACGGGTGGATGCTGTATAATCATAGATTGGCATCTGAACAGATTGATAATCCATTAGTTGCTGTAGGTGTTCGACCAGTAGGTTATTATCAAAAGCTAACGGATGATCGTAATTAATCTTGGTTCGCTCTTCCATGGTCAGGTGAGCTTGGTCTGCATAATAGGAGTCTTGCTCCATTAACAAGACCGAATCAGAGAATTCCTCTACGAGTTTTCGCGCAACGGTGGTCTTACCTGAACCAGTGCCCCCTGCGACACCAATTAATACCGGTCGATTCATAGCTGTGTCGATCCTTTCCATAGTAACGATCCATTTACCATTTATAAATAACTCTTTATCAAATTATCTCATCCGTACGATGGTAACATAAAAAACCTGACAAAGGTACTGTCAGGTTTTAGTGTATGGAATATGAACCATCTCTATTTATTTCGTGGGCCAGCCGATCGAATGTTATCTGCTACACCAGTGAACTTAGTAAAGTTTTGATGAAAACGACTTGCTAGATCCTTTGCTGTTTCATAATATTCTTTAGGCTCTGCCCATGTTGTGAGCGGGTTCAAGATATTACTTGGAACGTCTGGACATGTTGTTGGAATGGAGAGGCCAAACACCTTTTCGGTTACATAATCAACATTGGACAGGGTACCGTTTATGGCTGCGGTTACCATTGCGCGTGTATAGGCAAGGTTCATTCGTTTCCCTACCCCATAAGAGCCACCTGACCAGCCTGTGTTAACGAGAAAAACTTGTGCATTATGTTTTTCAATTTTCTCACCTAGTAACTCTGCGTAGACATGCGCAGGACGTGGTAAAAAAGGTGCGCCAAAGCAAGTGGAGAAAGTAGCCTCAGGTTCTGTCACGCCTCGCTCTGTACCAGCTAGCTTGCTTGTGTAGCCTGATAAAAAATGATACATCGCTTGCTCTTTGTTTAGCTTAGAGATAGGAGGTAGTACGCCAAAAGCATCGGCGGTTAGGAATAAAATGACACTAGGATGCCCTGCTACACTTGGAATAACAGCCCCAGGAATCGAATCGATTGGATAGGCGGCACGTGTGTTTTCAGTAAGAATAGAATTATCATAATCGGGAGTTCTTTTGGAATCTAATGAAACATTTTCTAATACAGAACCAAAGCGGATCGCTTGCCAAATTTGTGGTTCTTTTTCCTGACTAAGCCCGATACACTTTGCATAACAGCCACCTTCAAAGTTGAAAACTCCTTGGTTTGTCCAACCGTGTTCATCATCCCCGATTAACTGGCGCTTCGGATCTGCAGACAAAGTTGTTTTTCCTGTACCAGATAGGCCAAAAAATAGGGCAACATCCTGATCGCCCCCTACGTTTGCCGAACAATGCATCGGCATAACCCCTTGTGCGGGAAGGAGATAATTCATAACACTAAAGATGGATTTTTTCATTTCCCCAGCATACTGTGTGCCGGCAATGATGATCACTTTTTGTTCAAAGCTAAGCGCAATCAATGTTTTAGAGCGAACTCCATCTATTTGAGGATCTACGACAAAGTTAGGGACGCAGATTACGGTAAATTCTGGTTTGTGAGTATGTAGTTCTTGTTCTGTTGGACGAATGAATAATTGATGCACAAATAAGTTATGCCAAGCATATTCATTAATAACACGGATTGGAAGTTGGTATGTGGAATCTGCACCAGCAAATCCATCAAAAATAAAGAGTTCTTTCTCTTTCAAGTAATCTTGAACACGTTTATAAATCTTATGGAATGCTTCTGGTTTGAGTGCTTGATTGACAGATCCCCAGTCGATGGAATCGCTTACACAATCTTCATCCACTATATACTTGTCTTTAGGAGAACGCCCTGTAAATTCCCCCGTTGTTGCGACCAAGGCTCCATTGGAAGATAAAATAGCTTCCCGTCTATTAAGTGCTTGTTCTACTAATTCTGCTACTGGTAAATTTAGATGAAGTTTTCCACGAAGCTCATAATGATTTGATGTAATCGAACGAATCGTCATGCTCATTCCATCCACCTTTTTGATTTATTGTCTATATTATATAAATGAATTTATATATATGTTATAACACTTTGGTAAAAAGTATAACATATATAGGGTTAGGATGGAATATTAATTTCCATTTCACTTCTATTTTCGCAATTCTATATTGATAGAAATTTTGTAATCATTCTATTCCGTGCAGTTGTAGCGTTGACAAAGGTTGAAAATAATGATATGTTCGTACAGAATGAATTTCATTGCGGGAGTGTTACAATGAGTGAATTAAAAGAAGGGGCCATCGTATCTGGAGAAGTTATTTCGACAAAACCCTTTGGAGCCTTCATTAAACTAGAATCTGGGGAAACCGGACTTGTTCATATCTCTCAAGTTTCCAGCAAATATGTTGAGAAAGTTGAAGATGAACTTCAAGTGGGAGCAACTGTGAAAGTGAAAGTCCTTTCCATTGATCCTGCAGGTAAGATCTCTCTTTCCATCAAAGCCCTTCAAGAAGAGCAACGCCCTCCTCGCGAACGTCGTGGGGGAGGAGATCGCCGTGGTGGTGGTCGTGCGAAAAGCCCTGAGAACTTTGAAGACATGATGAAAAAGTGGATGAAGAGCAGTGAAGAGCGTCTTTCGGCACTTACTGCAAAGCAAAAGAAAAACAGATAGTTGTCTCGTGGTTATGAGATAACGCAAAAACATCTCCTAGTCTTCTGGGAGGTGTTTTTGTTTAGAGTGAGTATAATAATAGGAAGAATGATCGATCGATAGATGGGTGAGGTGTAAGAGGTTGAGAGAGAAAAAAAGAGAAACTGTGCTAATTACCTGTGCGACATCGGGTATTGGATACGAGCTTGGACGATTGTTTGCCATGAACGGCTATGATCTTGTTTTAGTGGATGCAGACTCATCTGAATTAAAACAGACTTCCTCCGAATGGATGAAGAAGTATAAGGTACATATTGAAACGTTTTCACAAAACTTAACCGATTCTGATGCAGCAGAGCAAATTTACGAATGGACGATGGAGCGGCAAACTCCCATTCACCTTATGATTAACTACGCTGATTTTCAGTTATCTGGGTCTTTTTTAGAGACGGAGCTTGCTCAAGAACTGGAAATGATTCAAGTTCATATAGCTACTTTTACTGCGATAACAAAGCTATTTATAAAGCAAATGGCTGAGAGACGATATGGCCGAATTTTGCAGGTGGCATCTACAGCCGCTTTTCAACCACGCCCGAAATTAGCTGTGTTTCATGCAACCAATGCATTTATTCTGGCATTCGGCCAAGCGCTTGATAATGAGATGAAGGATTACGGGGTGAGGGTGAATACGTTATGTGCGGGTCCTGAGCTATCTCAAGTCAAATGGAGTACACGTGAGGAAGTTCCGACATGGCTGAGCGAAGTTCCGATGAGCGCGCAAAACATTGCTGAGTTTGCTTTTCGTCGATTTTTAGATGAACAGGATAAGCCGTTGATTATTCCAGGAGTGAAGAATCGATTGTTGGCTCGTTCGGTGCAGCTTATGCCGAGGAAGATGGTAACCAAAGTGGTGAAAAAGATGGATGAGGGGAAGAGTGGGAATTCAGGGTTGTGAAGAATGCTGATGAGCTATAATCCAATAATGCCTATTGGTACGAGAAATAACGAGCAGACAAGTATGTTTGCTCGTGTGATAACTGAGTACTTATGAGATATCTAGTAGGCACGATAGGGTGGATCCAAGCTCTAACACCCTTCTTTTCCTTCGGTATAAAGCTGAAAGGTGACTCCGAATTTATCTGTAACCATTCCGTAGGCAGGGCTAAAAAATGTTTCTGCTAGCGGCATGATGACGGTTCCGCCTTCTTGGAGGGCATCAAAAAATTTCTGCGATTGGGCAATTTCTGCGGAAGAGATGCAGATCTGAACTTGGTTTCCTTGTTCCATAGCATGCCCTGGAAAGGCGTCAGAGAACATTAACTCTGAATCTCCGACCTTGATCATTGCATGAGAGATAAGCTCTTTTGCCGCATCTGGTATTGTAAACTCTGGGCAGTCTGGCATTTCACTGAAGGTTTGGATTCCGTATAGCTCAGCATCGAGTGCTTTTTGATAGAAATCAATCGCTTCTCTAGCGTTTCCATCTAACATAATATAAGAGATTAACTTAGTTCCCATACGGTGGCCACCTATCCTTCATTGGTTGATTATAAAACACCCACTAACATAATTATATCTTTTTATAGAAAATTAAGAAAGATATTTATGTGCAATTCACCCTCTATTTTCCTCCTTCATTTTGGTATTTTTCCAATGTTTACTTAATTTTTTCAATCACAATTAAAGAGGGTGCACTGCTTCGGTTTAGCGTCTGTGTCCATGTAACTTGGAATTGGTTCGAGGGTAATTTGGAAGCAAGGCTGATTACGTGATCCACTTCATCTTTTCCCCCCTCATGTCCAACATAGAGGGCGATGGTGATAATGCCTCTAGGAGCGAGCCACTGACAGGCGTACCTCATGGCTTGAAGGGTTGTTGCAGGACGAGTAATGATGGTTTCATCGCCGTGTGGCAAGTAGCCCAAATTAAACATGACTGCGTTAATTTGATTTTTATATTTATGAGGAATAAAGGCTTCCCAACATTCGTGCCCTGCATGAAAGAGGGTTGCTCGTTCGAGAACCCCTTTTTGCTGGAGACGTTGTGATGTTTTTTCAATGGCCAGTGACTGGATGTCAAAGCCGAAGACCAGGCCTTGTGCGCCAACTTCTTGGGCAAGGAAAATCGTGTCATAACCATTTCCTAAAGTAGCATCTATGGCAATTGGATGAGACTGCTCTTGAATGGCTTGTTTGATGTAGTGTTTGGCACTTTGTAAGGTGGATAAAGTTTTCATCATGATTCGGCTAAACGAGGTTTAGCGTACTTTCCTTGCCACGTATCTCGGTGTGTTAGTTCAGCATCGATCTCGTTTAGTACCTCCCATTTCTTCATGCTCCACATAGGCCCGATCAATTGATCAGGTGGTCCGTCCCCTGTAATGCGATGTATGGAGATATCAGGGGGGAGAATCTCCAACGAATCTACGACTAATTGTACGTAATCTTTCTTAGACATGAACTGGATCAATCCTTGTTCGTATTGCTTCATCATAGGGGTATTGCGTAGAAGGTGTAATAAGTGAATCTTGATCCCTTGGACATCCATCTTCGCACAAGCTTCAACCGTCTGTAGCATCATTTCGCGTGTTTCGCCCGGTAGCCCATGAATGATATGTACACAGGTTCGAATACCGTGTTTACGCAGTTTTTCTACTCCATCTAAGAAGCACTGGAAGTCATGAGCGCGATTAATTAAATCTGCCGTCTCTTCGTGCATCGTTTGCAGTCCCAGCTCTACCCAGAGATAGGTGCGTTGATTTAGTTCTGCAAGATATTCGACAACGTCATCTGGTAAACAATCCGGACGAGTAGCGATGGAGAGGCCCACAACTCCCTCTTGTTCCAAAACAGTCTCGTACATCTCACGTAGTTCTTCTACAGGTGCATACGTGTTACTAAATGCTTGAAAATAACCGATATATTTCGCATCAGGCCACTTATCGTGCATCTTTTTCTTTACATCCTGAAATTGTTTTACTAGATCATCTCTGCGGTTTCCAGCAAAATCCCCTGATCCACGTGCACTACAAAAAGTACAGCCTCCTGTAGTGATCTCTCCATCCCGATTCGGACAGGTAAATCCACCGTCTAAAGCCACCTTAAAAATCTTCTGTCCATGTACTTGTCTTAAATGAGAGTTCCAAGTATGATAACGCTTTTCTCCCCACATGAGAGGAGTAAGCTGATTGTGTTTCATTGATTGAGCCATGATTTTTCTACCTCTTTTCTACGTGTTTATTATACATGATCTATGTAGGGATGTTGAATAGCTATAGTGATGTAGGATTTCCATACAAAAATCGTATAAAAATGTCCTATGAGGAAAGATTATCCACTAATAAGTCTTATAGGGATGTGGAGGACTGTGGTAAAGCTTTATTATTTGAGCTGTGGATAGATACATGCCTTGGTCTATACATCATCCAATATCTGGTTTTACAATAACCGAATCCCACTCGATTCATGAGAAACCCACTGCCTGCAAAAGATAACCATAAGTGGATTCATTGACAATCCTTTTACTTGGTGTATTATTGGTTTATAAATAATTGTAGTACATATAAAAGTGTACTGAATACAGACTCATTATAGGTATTTTCACATCTGTTATACTACAGAGTAATCATTTTACTATAACAGTGCTACAAAGAAACTATGAGGTGATACAAATGGCAAAAACCACGAAAAGTGGAGGCGGTCTTGCAGGGGCTGAATTGCAAATTCAAGAAATGCAAGCGTTTCAAGTACTTTCTCCAGATGGAAAGGTAAACGAAGCGAATCTTCCTGAATTGAGCGATGATCAATTACGTGAACTAATGCGCCGTATGGTATATACACGTGTATGGGACCAACGTGCAGTTGGCTTGGCACGTCAAGGGCGTTTAGGTTTCTACGCTCCAGTATCCGGGCAAGAAGCTTCTATGATCGGAAGCCAATTTGCATTGGAAAAAGAAGACTTTATCCTACCAGGATACCGTGATATTCCACAACTTCATTTCCATGGTTATCCGATGTACCAAGGATTCCTTTGGTCACGAGGTCACCAACACGGTGGACAGATTCCGGAAGATGTAAACGTTTTAATGCCGCAAATCATCATTGGTGCACAGTATGTCCAAACTTCAGGTGTGGCAATGGCATTTAAACGACGTGGCGAGAAACGTATTGCAATCACATATACCGGTGATGGTGGAAGTTCACAAGGTGACTTCTATGAAGCGATGAACTTTGCTGGTGTATTTAAGCTCCCGGCTGTATTTATTGTTCAAAATAACCGTTATGCGATTTCAACTCCGGTATCCAAACAAACCGTTGCGAAAACCATTGCTCAAAAAGGCTTAGCGGCAGGGATTCGTAGTGTTCAAGTGGATGGAATGGACGTTCTTGCAGTATATGCAGCAGTGAAGGATGCGAGAGAACGTGCTCTAAACGGGGAACCTACTTTGATCGAGACTCTTTGTTATCGCCTTGGACCTCACTCGATGTCAGGGGATGACCCAACTCGTTATCGGATTAAAGATGAATCACCTGGTTATGAGGAAAACGAGCCACTCATTCGTTTCCGTAAGTACCTAGAGAGCAAAAATCTTTGGACAGAAGAAGACGAAAATAAAGTGATTGAAGAAACGAAAGCAGCTGTAGCAGAGGCAATTAAGAAAGCAGATCAATACGAGAAGATGACGATTCCAAACTTGATTGATACTGTATACGAAACAACGCCAGCTCATTTAGAAAAACAGAAACAAGAGTACTTGGCGAAGGAGGGGAAATAATCCATGGCAACAATGACGATGGTAAAAGCGATCAACGATGCAATGCGAATCGCACTCGAAAAAGATCCAAACGTGATGATTTTCGGGGAAGACGTGGGTAAAAACGGTGGTGTATTCCGTGCAACAGACGGGCTTCAAGCTAAGTTTGGAGTAGATCGTGTAATGGATACTCCTCTTGCTGAGTCGGGAATTGGTGGTTTGGCAGTAGGATTAGGTATACAAGGCTTCCGTCCGATTGCAGAGATGCAATTTATCGGCTTTATCTTTGAAGCGCTGGATTCCATTATGGTACAGGCACCTCGTATGCGTTTCCGGTCTGGAGGACGTTATCATAACCCAGTCACATTCCGTGCGCCATTCGGTGGTGGAGTGAAATCTCCTGAGCTTCATAGTGATAGCTTAGAAGGCCTCTTGATCCAGACACCTGGTATCAAAGTGGTATGTCCTTCAAACCCATATGATGCAAAAGGATTACTACTATCCTCGATTAAGGATAATGACCCTGTGTTTTTCCTTGAGCACTTGAAACTATATTTCTCTCTAAAAGGCGAAGTGCCAGAAGACGAATACACTGTGCCAATTGGGAAGGCAAATGTTGTACGTGAAGGTACAGATGTAACGATTTTCACATACGGCGCGATGGTTCATACTTCTGTGAAAGCGGCTGAAATCGCTGAAAAAGATCTAAATAAAAAAGTAGAAGTAGTCGATTTACGTACCCTGAGCCCACTTGATGTGGAAACGATTGTTTCTTCTGTTGAAAAAACACATCGTGCGATTGTGGTACAAGAGGCACAACGAACAGCTGGTGTAGCCCCTGAGTTAATTTCTGTGATTAATGAAAATGCTCTCCTCTCACTTGATGCACCAGTGAAGAGAGTGACCGGCTTTGATACCCCGCTAGGCCATCCACTGATTGAAGACGAGTGGATCCCGAATACGAAACGCATTGTGAATGCAATCGAAGAAGTTTGCAATTTCTAATTAGACTGATGGAACCCATCCTGTGAGTGGAACACTTGCCGGATGGTTCATTTTCGTAGAAATCGTTAAGGAGGAAACAAGTCCATGGCATTATACCAATTTCAGTTGCCAGACGTAGGGGAAGGAATTCACGAGGGTGAAATCGTTAAGTTGTTTGTAAAACCTGGTGATAAGATCGAAGAGTTTGAGCCGTTTGCTGAGATTCAAACGGATAAAGCAGTTGTAGAAATCCCTTCTCCTGTAACAGGTGTTGTGAAAGAATTGAAAGTAGAAGAGGGTCAAATCGCGATGGTTCATTCTGTTATTGCGGTGATTGAGGCAGAAGGCGAAGTTCCAGCAGCAGAGGGTACAGAAGAAACCCCAGCAACGGAAGAGAAGCAATCAGAGGAAGTAGCAAAAGAGACATCGGAAGAGAAGCCGTCTACTCCAGTAGCTGTCCAAGAGGAAGTAGCTTTTCATATAAATGTAAAAGCGATGCCTTCTGTGCGTAAGATGGCAAGGGATATGGGTGTAGACTTAACTCGTGTTAAAGGTACAGGTAAAAATGGCCGAGTATTAGCAGAGGATGTAAAAGCATTTTCTACTGGAGAGACAACCGAAGAAGTTGTATTGCCAACGGAAGCGATATCTGCTACAGAGTCGGTAGAAGAGACTCCTCAAGCTACCTCAGCACCAGCCACTCCAGCACCAGCAGCATCGAAAGCGCCACTGGAAAGTCATGGTACAGAGGAGCGTATGCCATTACGCGGTATTCGTCGTACGATTGCCAAGAGAATGGTAGAATCAAAGCATACAGCACCACACGTTACCATTATGGATGAAATAGACGTAACAGAATTGATTGAGCTTCGTAAATGGGCAAAAGATGAAGCAGCGAAAGCAAACGTCAAACTTACCTATCTACCATTTATCATGAAGGCTGTTGTATCTGCGTTGAAAGAGTTCCCGATGTTAAACGCTTCGATAGATGATGCGGCGGAAGAAATTGTTGTGAAGAAGTACTATCACATTGGAATGGCGGCAGCGACAGATAATGGCTTGATGGTTCCGGTTCTTCGCGATGCGGATCGTAAGTCGATTTTCCAACTGGCACAAGAAGTAACAGATAAAGCGGGCCGTGCTCGTGAGATGAAATTGGCGGCAGATGAGCTAAAAGGCTCGACATTCAGCATTTCCAGCTTAGGTAATCTAGGTGGACAAAACTTTACACCAATCATCAACCACCCTGAAGTGGCAATCTTGGGTGTGGGGTCTATTGAGCAGAAGGCAGTAGTCGTAGATGGCGAGATCGTCATTCGTTCGATGATGCATGTCTCTGTTAGCTTTGACCATCGCCTCATCGATGGAGACTTAGCAGCTCGTTTTATCAGTAAACTGAAGAAGTTGCTTAGCAGTCCAAAACTTTTAATGATGGAGATGTGATCACATGGTAGTAGGAGATCTAGCACAAGAAGTGGATGTAGTCGTAGTTGGTGCTGGCCCTGGTGGTTATGTAGCTGCCATTCGTGCCGCACAACTCGGCAAAAGTGTTGTTATCGTGGACAAAGATGAAGTAGGGGGCGTATGCCTCAATCGTGGATGTATTCCATCTAAGGCAATCATTAGCGCATCCGAGCGTTTGATGCACATTCGTGAAGCAAGTCATGTTGGAATCGAAGTTTCAGGCGATGTAACAGTAAACATGCCGAAGTTGATCGAATGGAAAAACGGAGTAGTGAAAAAGTTGACTGGCGGCGTAAGTCAGCTTCTGAAAGGAAATAAAATTGAAGTAGCCAAAGGTGAAGTCTATTTTACAGGACCTAACTCACTACGCGTTATGACAGACGACTCCAGTCAATCCTTCAAATATAACGATGTCATTATTGCAACCGGCTCTCGTCCAGCTGAGTTAAAAATTCTTCCTTTTGATGGTAAACGAATCTTGTCCAGTACAGAAGCGCTAAATCTACAAGAAGTTCCGAAGAAACTCATCGTAGTTGGCGGTGGGTATATCGGCTTAGAGCTCGGAACTGCCTATGCGAAGCTAGGTGCAGAAGTAACGATTCTCGAAGGAACCAAATCTTTGCTTCCTGGTACAGAAGCAACTCTTACTAAAATGGTTACTCGTAAGCTAAAAAAGCTAGGCGTAACCATCGTCACGGAAGCAATGGTACAAGGTGGCGAAGTGAACGGGGATGAAGTAACCGTTCGTGCAACTGTTAAAGGCGAAGAGAGATCGTTTGTGGCAGATTATGCATTGGTATCAGTAGGTAGAAAGCCGAATACGGAAGAAATCGGCTTGGAAAACGTAGGCGTTGAACTAGATGATCGTGGTTTTATTAAAATCGATAAACAGTGTAAGACAAATGTGTCGGGTGTATATGCAATCGGAGACTGTGCTGGTGGCGCGCTACTTGCTCATAAAGCAAGCTATGAAGGAAAAATTGCTGCTGAGGTATTAGCAGGGATGAATAGCGTAATCGATTATCAAGCCATGCCATTTGTTATCTTTAGTGATCCAGAGATTGCCTATACAGGTCTCACTGAAGAACAAGCAAAAGAAGAAGGCTACGAAGTGATAACCAGTCGTTTTGCTTTTGCGGCGAACGGTCGTGCTCTTTCAATGGAAAATGCAGATGGATTTGTCCAAGTGGTAGCAGAGAAAGAAACGAAGCAACTACTAGGCGTACAAATCGTCGGACCAGAAGCATCTTCCTTGATTTCCGAGGCTGTATTTGCGATTGAAATGGGTGCCAATGCAGAGGACATCGCCCTTACGATCCATGCACATCCAACGCTTCCAGAAACATTCATGGAAGCGGCTGAAGGGATCCTTGGGCATGCGATTCATATGGTGAATAAGAAGTAGTAAATAGTTAGTTCATATTGGTTTGGACAAAGAGGGTGGATCTACGAAAATAGATTCATCCTCTTTTTGTTGACTTATATTATCATGAAGAATATATTTATATGATATAAAAATGAGGAGATATGCGAAAAGTGACAACTCGAAAGAATGGTTTCATGATAAAGCGTGGCCTGGATGAGAAGGATCTAGAAGAGATAAAAAATTTATCTAAGATATGTAATGAATACGAAAAAATCGAAGTCAAACTAAACTGGGATATGTTACAGAGTCGCTCGAAAGAGGAAGTAAATGACTTTTTTTATTATGAAAATGGGATTCTAGTGGGGTTTTTGGGATTGTATGTATTTAACCTGCGTGAGGCAGAGATTGGAGGCATGGTGCTCCCAGATGCTCGTCGCAAAGGGATTTTCCAAAAATTATTGGAACAAGCGATCGAAGAGTTAAAGAGGCGAGGTATTCCGAATCTATTGCTCGTGGTCGATCACAATTCAGAGTCTGGTCAACGATTTGCCAAGGCGCAAATAGAGACCCAATATAAATTTTCTGAATACTGCATGACTCTGAGTGAGGCTAAGCAACAACCAAAGCGCTTTGAGGATGTAATGTTCCGAAAAGCGGAGCCTGAGGACGTCAATTTTATTGTCGATGGCATGGAGATTTCATTTCAGTTACCGAAAGGGGATATTAAGCCAGAGAGATTTCATCAGCCAGATACAAGGGCCTTTCTAATTATAAAAGGACAAGAAAAAATAGGTGTTTTATCTGTACAGCTTGGCGATGAGGGAGCATTTATCTTTGGGTTTTGTTTGCTTCCTGAGTATCAAGGGCGTGGTTACGGGAGACAAGTTCTTTCAGAGATTGTGCAGATGCTGTTAAAAGAAGGGGAAGCGACTCAATTTCTAGATGTGGCCAGTGAAAATAAGCGTGCATTGAAGTTGTATCAGGATTGTGGATTTGTCGTAATCGGATGCAATGATTACTTTGAAAAGAAACTTGGGAGATAGGAGAGATGAATAATCCATATATCCATTCGCACATTTCTAAAACCATTCCAATTATCCCGTAATTTTACAGCTCTTTGGACCGGTCAGATTTTATCTCATTTGGGCGATGCGGCATTGTGGGTTGTGCTCCCTCTTTGTGCATACTCTCTTAGTCAATCCACACTAGATATGGGATGGATTATGGGCCTTCTTATGCTCCCGCAAGTTATCTTACTGCCTTTTGCTGGTATGATTGTCGATCGGGTATCTCGTACTAAGTTGCTGATTATCACCGAATTGGTTCGATGTATATTAGTGGGGATCCTTACCTGTTTAAGCTTGTTACAATATTTATCTATTACCACATTATCCATTTTTGTAGTCATGTATGGCATGATGAATGCATTATTTCAACCAGCGTATATGGCTTTGCGTGCTCAAGTATTTACGGAGGATATTCGAAATGCGGCTCTATCCCTAACACAAATTAGCCAAGAGCTTGCTCGCTTAGTAGCCCCTGTATTAGGTGGAGCAATGGTAGGGCTTATTTCTGTAGGTGCGGGGTTTGGAACTGTTGCAGTCTTATTGTTTATTTCGATTGTTGTTCTCACTTTTGTACGAGTAGATAAGCCTACCTCCAAAAATGACACTTCCCCTGTGTTACATAACTTTAGACACGAATTGTTGGGAGGATTTATAGAGATTCGAAAGCATCCATGGATCTGGATCACCATCTTAGCATTTACGATTATAAATATCGGATTTGCAGGTATTACAACGATTCTTCTACCATGGTTAATGAAGGTACACCTACATCTCTCTGATCTCAGTTATGGTTTAGTGAGTAGTGCTGGAGCGATTGGAGCGATTATAGCGGCGTTATTTTATGGACGAAAAAGTACACATCGTCGTGGATATGTTGCCTATATTAGTGTGTTGATTAATTCAGTAGCATTAGCGTGTCTTGCTTTTGTTAGTACTACAGTGGGGATCATGATGCTAATAGCCATTGCCAATGGAGCGATCATGGTGTTTGCATTAATTTGGGAAGGAAGTTTATTGGAATTAGTGCCGGAGGAATCATATGGTCGTGTTGCCAGTTTAGATTTATTCGGGTCATGGACTTTGTTACCTATTGGAAATGTAATGAGTGGCTGGCTTGCTAGTTGGCTTGGTGGAGTAGAGGCAATTTGGCTGGAAGGCACATTAATGTTTTGTGTAGCTTTAGGTGTGCTATTTATCCCTGCTATCCGAAGGTTTAATTAAATCGTGCAAAGAGGATGAGTCTACACAAATAGACTCATCCTCTTTCTCAATCTCTATATCGGTTCACAAATGCTAGTAGTCCGTGTAAAGATAAATGTGTCATGAGGGTAATGACAATATAAATGAATATCCAAAATCCAAACCCCTCACGAAAGCCAATCAGATACCATAACGAGAAAAAAATACCTGTGATTGCAGAGCCAAACCACCAGTTACGAAATAGAACACAACTTAGCATTCCCCATATGACAGCAATTGTGGGGAAGATGACCGTGATGAGAATCGTGTGATCTGTATACATTTGCCAAAGCTCTTCCATAAATCGATCCCCCTTTATAGAGAACCACAGTATAATTATAACAAATTTATGTATTTTCTGATATATTATTCTCTAATTGTCTTGCTTAGGGAATAGGGTGATTGATCATGGCCATATATAGATAAGGATCCATATAATGACCATGATAAACAAATGGAAACCCTCTCAAAGTAGAGAGGGTTTCCATTTTACACTCTTATACTAACTCCAGCGTAACCATAGTCGTTAAGTCGATTTTTCTCTTTATACTGCCATTGAAGAGATGTATGGTGCGCTCGTCAGGCTCAATGCGATCGACAAAGCCGCAAAACTGTCGATGGCCAAAAGGTGTGCGGTAAACAAGTAGAATAGGGCTGTTGCTCTCATATGCTTTTTGAATTCGATCAATTAAGTCGATGGTATGCTCTAAGCTAAACATAGGTGCTTTGTGTTGATTTTGAAAAGGTTGTTGTACATGACCCGAATCTTTATGTATGTTCATCTTTATCACACTCCAGAACAAATGTTCTTATCTATATCTTAATCATACCCGAATATTTGTTCGTGTCAAGAAGGTGTGAGAAAAATAAAAAAACCTCTCTCATTTTAGAGAAGGTTTCGATTGGTCGGGATGACACGATTCGAACGTGCGACCCCCTGGTCCCAAACCAGGTGCTCTACCAAGCTGAGCCACATCCCGATAATCATATGTATTATTTCCAAACGACATATAAAATCCTACCATTAATATAGAATCTAGTCAACACTTATTTATAAAAAATTGCCCGTTTCGATCCGATCAGTTATGATAAAATGGAATAAATTTGAGAAGAAAATCTTTTGTTTATGAATTGTATAGCTTCTTTTCCAATCAGGATCTTTTATAAAGGAAGGGGCTTGGACTTGAAAACACATATTAAGATCGAAGTGCGTCCTACTGAAATTGATGTCATGGGCCATGTAAATAATGCAAAGTACCTAGAGTACATGGAGTGGAGCCGAGAAGACTGGTATAACAAAGTTGGGTTGCCTTTTGATGTATTTACAGAGATGAACGTGGGGACTGTATCTGTAAACATTAACATCAATTATCGCAAAGAAGCAAAGCTAGGACAGCATCTTACGATATCCACGGAACCACTTCGCAAGGGAAAGACCAGTTTTGTACTAAAGCATGAAATTTATAATCAAGATGGGGAACTTGTTGCAGACGCGCAAGTTGTTTCTGTTACCATCGACTTAAGTACTCGAAAAAGTGTGTTACTTCCAGATGCGCTACAAACTCACTTCCCCGAATGTTGTCAAGCTACATAGGACCAAAAAAACGATGATGCTTTTTTAGGAGCCTCATCGTTTTTTAATTAATTATTTTTCTTCATATCGCGAAGCTCTTCTAAGATGCCTTCGATTTCCATCATTGTAAGCTGACCTTGTTTCTTTTGAATCAATTGGTAGATTTCAAGAAGATCCTGGAAATGAGAGAGTCGAAAGTCTTGTGGAGAAATGAGGGCTGCATTTACAAGTTTTAAGCTAGATTTGATTTCTTCAACAACCCAAATAAGATTTTCTTCTGATGCTATGTGGCGATCCATAAGGAGAATACTTCCTTTCTAATTTAACTACTTCCCATCATTGTAACATGAGTAGAGGAGCTTGTCAGATGAACCAAGAGCCTTGTCTATATCCCGATCTCTATGTTCGTTTTTTGTATGAATTTCATGAGACGAGAGATTATTTTGAGTGCCATGAATTACTAGAGGATTTATGGATGGAAGAAGCGCGAGAGCCTTTTTATCAAGGGCTGCTTCAAATTGCGGTTGGACTTTTTCATCATCGAAATGAAAACATAGGTGGCGCTCGAAAAATGTTTGATTTGGCGTTGCAAAAATTAGCTTACTATCCGAATCATTGGATGGGAATCGATGTCCGGCAAACTCGTCAAAAAGTATCTATCGTGAAAGAAAAAATGGAGCAAGATCCATCCGTTCCGTTTGAGCCGATGGAGATTGTTATATTGGATAAAGTCTTACAAGAACTTGTTCATCAGTTAAAAACCAAGTGATTGTTTGATTAAAGCTAGGCTTTCTCTCGCTTTATGATAGGGCATAAACAAAACTTTGGAGTGGACAGGGGCGATGAGTGAATCTTTTAGTCCGGTTTGCTTCGCATACTGCAAAGCGCGCGTCATGTGGTAGTCATGTGTGATAATGACAATGTTATCGATCTGGGTATTGGTTAGTAACTTCATTGTGTTTTCAAGATTTTGCTGGGTGTTTGAGGACTGATCTTCTAGCAGAATCCGATCTTGAGGAACCTTTTTTTGTACAAGATATTCTTTCATAGCAAGAGCTTCCGTTACGCCTTCTTCTTCTAGTCCACCTGAAACAATGACGTATTCTACTTTTTTATCTCGGTATAGTTTTGCTGCTACCTCTAATCGTTCGACTAGGGCAGGACTTGGTTTTCCATTCCACAATGCTGCTCCTAGAACAACCCCAGCATCTGCGTGGGATGATTGAGTAGGGGTATCATCGTATTGGGATACCTTAAGATAGAAATATCCAATGATGAGAAGGAGAAGTAGGATAAAGGCTAGAGAGAGGGTTAGGATCCATTTTGTCATATTCATCATCTATTCTATTCCTCCTAGACTGGTTGTAGCAGGACATTTAAGTAAGTTGGCACTCAGATTGGAACGGTGGGTTTGGATGAGAGAGAATAAATTTTCCGTTATCACGGTTTAGGTCGATGATGAGTCCATCCATCCAAGCACGCTCCGCAGGAACCCACGTAAACGGGATGTTCTTTATTTTTATGGATTCGAAGTGAGGTAATACCTCCGTCAAATCAATGGCGAAGGAAGGAGTTCCGCAACCGGATGTGTGCGCCATCACACGAAATGCTAGCGATTCGTCTGCGTGTTCTTGATGTAGAATATAAAGTAATTTTGCTGCGGCTAAGTCGGATATTTGTACTTTCATGCTGTAGACCTCCTGTCGAACCTTCTAGATGAAATGATAGCAGAAAATGAAAGGTAGTGGAAATCCTACATATTTGAAATCAGTTCATATATAACTCGATTTCTACAGTGATGAGAATATGGTAAGATTAGGTTTGTAACCTTGTTAAGGAGGAGAATACATAATGGCACAAGAACGTCATGGAGCAATTACATTTAAAGGGGGTCCTGTGACCCTAGTAGGACCTGAGGTGAAAGTGGGCGATCAAGCACCTGAATTCACCGTGCTTGCAAATGATTTAACCCCAGTAACCCTCGCTAGTTCAGCTGGACAAGTTCGTCTGATTAGCGTGGTTCCTTCTGTAGACACCGGAGTATGCGATGCGCAAACTCGTCGCTTCAATGAAGCAGCGGCTAAATTAGATAATGCTGTTGTATTAACAGTGAGTATGGATCTTCCATTTGCTCAGAAGCGTTGGTGTGCGGCGGCTGGCATTGACCAAGTGCAAACAGTGTCTGATCATCGTGATGCTTCATTTGGTACGGCTTATGGCGTGCTTATTAAAGAACTTCGTCTATTAGCACGTGGGGTATTTGTGGTAGATCGTAATGATAAAGTGACCTATGTAGAGTATGTTTCAGAAGCTACGAATCATCCGAATTACGAAGCGGCTATCGAAGCGGCTAAAAAAGCTCTATAAGGATAGGAATGTTTCGAGAGGAAGCTTGGTGTCTATTATTAGATGCTGAGCTTTTTTAATTTGATGACAAAATAATAGGAATAATATCTTTCTTTATGTCTGCTTACCTGATATATTGTCTGTATATGGAAAAAGAGGTGGGTTCATGGAAGAACAACTAAAAGAACTTACGATGATGGTGAGAGCTATCTATGATCAACAATTAATCATGAATGCCAAGATAGATGGATTAGATAAGCGAGTTGGTAACATAGAAGATCGCTTGGACCGGATTGAAAACAGAATGGATGGCTTAGAGCAACGAATGGACAAGCTAGAAAACAGGATGGATGGCTTAGAGCAACGAATGGACAAGCTAGAAAACAGAATGGATGGCTTAGAACAGCGAATGGACAAGCTAGAAAACAGAATGGATCAAGTTGATCACATAGCAGAAAGTCTCAAACAAGGCACCCATAATCTTGACATCAAAGTAGATCGAGCAGTGGGCTTACTTGACCAAAAAGTGACCCAGATCGAGCAAGAAGGGGATGATACACAGGAACGACTCAAATACATTCGAACCGTTCTCATTCGCCATGATGAAGAAATCCTAGCACTTGGTTTAAAACGTACTGTATAAGATTACCTTCTAAATGATGCTAAGTTGACTCCCTATCTGTTTATTAGGAGCGAGTGGGTGTTCCTTGGTGAAAGATCATCTTCCATTTTTTATTAAATTGCCTCCAAATGGAGCTGCGTAACGTGTTTAGTTCTCGGATTTCATCATGAATATGATACGTTACCATAACTACATCATCTGCTAATGGATGAAGTTGAAACTGAGTAAGTGTTAGCTTTCGGGTATCACGAGAGCCAATCACATCATAATCCTTCCTTATCCACACATTTCCCGAACTACCAAATTCAAAATAGGTATCAGATAGATACTCTGCATAAAGTTCTTTCGTTGGTTTGAGTAATTTGGTTTCTAGTTCGAATAGGTAATTTTCTAGAATTGCTAGGTCTGTACGATTCAATTTATGACAACTCCTTTTTCAGTGAGATTGTATAACTAGAACAGCCTCCTTCACATCGAAAGAGGCTGTTCGTATGAAATCAATTACATGATTTAAACGTTCACTTCTGTACTAAGGATCTGACGAAGTACGGTTTGCAAGATACCACCATTACGGTAATATTCAACGTCTACTACGCTATCCAGACGTGCTTTTGCATCAAATTCTACAACAGAACCATCTGCTTTGTTTACACGAACTTGCAAGATTTGACCCGGTTCCACTTGATCGTTTAGACCTGGAATATCAATGATCTCTTCGCCTGTTAGATTGAGAGACTTCCAAGAGACACCGTTTGTGAACTCAAGAGGAAGTACACCCATTCCTACTAGATTACTACGATGAATCCGCTCGAAGCTCTCAGCAATGACTGCTTTGACCCCGAGTAGATTTGTACCTTTTGCCGCCCAGTCACGGGAGCTACCTGTACCATACTCCTTACCAGCGAAGATTACGAGTGGAATACCTGCTTCTTGATACTTCATGGAAGCATCATAGATCGAGGTTACTTGACCTGTAGGAATATGTTTTGTGACGCCGCCTTCTGAACCAGGTACCATTAGGTTGCGTAGACGAATGTTAGCAAAGGTTCCGCGGGTCATCACTTGGTCATTACCACGACGGGCACCATACGAGTTAAAGTCTTTTATATCTACATGGTTGGCTTGCAAGAGCTGTCCAGCTGGGCTAGATGGCTTGATATTACCTGCTGGTGAGATATGGTCGGTTGTGACGGAATCTCCAAGCAGTGCAAGCACACGAGCGCCTTGGATGTTTTGGATTGGCTCTACATCCGCAGAGAGATTTTGGAAGAATGGAGGCTCTTGAATATAGGTAGAGTCTGCATCCCAATCATAAAGTGTGCCTTCTGGAGCTGGGATTTGGTTCCAACGCTCATTGGCATCAAATACTTTGCCGTATTGCTCGATAAACTGTTCACGTGAGATCGCTTCGGACAATACTTCGCTTACTTCAGCAGAGGATGGCCAGATATCTTTGAGGAAAACAGGTTTTCCGTCCTTATCTGTGCCGATTGCTTCTGTTGCAAAATCGATATCTACTGTACCTGCCAATGCATACGCCACTACAAGCGGCGGAGAAGCCAAGTAGTTTGCTTTTACAGATGGATGTACACGACCTTCGAAGTTACGGTTTCCAGAGAGCACGGAAGCAACTGTCAAATCATTGGACTCAATCGCATGGCTGATATGATCTTGTAATGGACCGGAGTTACCGATACAAGTTGCGCAGCCGTAGCCGGCAATATGGAAGCCAAGTTGCTCAAGGGGATCCAGTAGGTTGGATTTCACTAAGTAGTCGGTTACGACTTTTGAACCAGGTGTAAGTGAGCTTTTTACAAAAGGTTTTACTTGAAGACCTAGCTCAACCGCCTTTTTCGCTACTAAACCAGCACCCAGCATAACGCTAGGGTTAGAGGTATTGGTACAACTTGTGATCGCTGCGATTACCACAGAGCCCGTTGTCAGTTCAAATGATTCACCATTTGGAGCTGTTACACTAGCCTTTTTCGCGATTTGCTCATCTGTTAGACCGAACCCACGATCTTCTACGGGCTTTTTAAGGGTTTCGTTCCACTCTTGTTGCATGTTAGAAAGTTCTACACGGTCTTGTGGACGCTTTGGACCTGATAAACTTGGCACGACTGTGCTAAGGTCTAGTTCAACCACATCCGTGAAGACTGGGTCTGGCGTTTCATCTGTACGGAACATGCCTTGAGCGCTGTAGTACTCTTTTACGAGTTGGACAAGCTCTTCATCACGGCCTGTGTTGCGTAGATAGTTAAGGGTTTCCTCGTCGATTGGGAAGAAGCCCATCGTTGCACCGTATTCAGGAGCCATGTTAGCCACTGTAGCACGGTCAGCGAGGCTGATACTGGAGAGACCTGAACCATAGAACTCAACAAATTTGCCGACTACCCCTTTTTTACGAAGCATTTCGGTTACGGTTAAAGCTAAGTCGGTTGCAGTTGCGCCGTCCGCTAGCTTTCCAGTTAATTTGAAGCCGATGACATCTGGCATGAGGAAGTAGAGAGGCTGACCGAGCATACCTGCTTCCGCTTCGATTCCTCCAACGCCCCAACCGAGTACACCAAGACCATTAATCATCGTGGTATGAGAATCGGTACCTACTAGGGAATCTGGAAAAGCGACGGTTTCTCCATTTTCTTCACGAGTTGCCACTACTGTTGCCAAGTACTCGAGGTTTACTTGGTGGACGATTCCGGTGGCAGGTGGTACAGCACGGAAGTTCGTGAAAGAGTCTTTTGCCCAACGAAGCAGACGGTAACGCTCTTCGTTTCGTTCAAACTCGAGTTGCATATTGTATTCGAGTGAGTCAGGAGTACCTGCTTTATCTACCATAACGGAGTGGTCGATAACAAGATCAACTGGGATGAGCGGGTTAATCCGTTCTGGGTTTCCACCTACACGCTCCATAGCAGAACGAAGGGCAGCAAGGTCGACTACTGCAGGAACCCCTGTGAAGTCTTGTAATACGATTCGTGCTGGTTTAAAAGCGATTTCTTTGTCTGAAGAAGAAGTATCCCAATTTGCAAGTTGTTCTACATGTTCTCTGGTAACTGCTTTCCCATCATGTTGGCGTACAGCGGCTTCTAAAAGAACCTTGATGGAATAAGGAAGTTTGGAGATATTTCCGATTCCTTGCTCTTCTAAAGTACCTAGTCGATAGTAAGTAAAATCTTTTCCATTAACGGTTAGTTTTGAGCGAGATTGAAAGAGATCTGACATTGAAAAGCCTCCTTTATAAAATTGCGTGAAATAAGTAAGTTTTGTTATTTTGTTTCACCAGATGAAACAGCGTTTCTTTTTCAGTACTCATTATACAACTAACGAAACGAAATTGTATAGTCTTTTATCTAGATAGAATAAGAATATTTTTAGTCCTTTCCTAACCTGTGCACAAAGCAGTATAATAAAATGAAACATTGTTTCAAATTTGGAATGAGGGACAAGGATGGAAGAGAAAAAGACCACAACCAGAGCGGCAGAGAGAGCCTTAGATATCCTCCTTTGCTTTGTGGGGAAACCAGAATTAGCGATGAGAGAGATTGTGGAGAAAACAGAATTAAGTAAGAGTACGGTCTTTCGTCTACTCGCTACCTTGGAAGCAAAAGGCTTTGTTAAACGTGATGCTGACACTGAGAAGTATAGCCTAGGCTTTCGAATTTGGGAGTTAGCTAATCATATTAATCGTTCTGATGATCCTGCCATTTTGTTCCTTCCTGAGATGGAGCGTCTCCGAGATGATATTGATGAAACGGTTAGTTTATATGTGAGAGATGGATTAGAGCGTGTACGGATTCAAGCGGTGGAGAGTCAGCAAGCGATTCGCCGGGTGGCCCCTATCGGCGCGCGACTTCCGCTATCGGTAGGGGCATCGAGTAAAGTGATCGTAGCCTATACGGAAGGTGATTTGTTAGGAAAAGTTCTTTTCGATCCTATGTGGCCTTCTGGGATTGACCGAGACTTATACATAAATCAATTACAAGAAATTCGCGCACGAGGATATGCGATTAGCATGGAAGAACGGGAAGCGGGAACAGCGGCCATCTCCGTAGCGATTCACAGCCGATCAGGCAACCTTGTTGCGGCTCTTGTCTTATCAGGACCGATCTCACGCATGAATGAAGAACAGATGATTCGTTATGTGCCCCGTCTCGTGAAAGCGGCAGAAGAGATGGGAAAGCTAGTTTAGGATGAATATATACAAACCAGTCCTCTCGAATAATGTAATCGTCCATTCGAGGGGAGGATTGGTTTGTTCAGTCGCTAAAAGGGAGCTAAAACGATTCGTAGACGTTCTTTCTTGATTTGGATACAATATAATGGTGAAGGAGGGATACACGTGTCACAAAACTTTTATTTTCAACAAATGCAGATGATGGTTCAACCTATGAGAGATGAACTAACTCGAATTGGTGTAAAAGAATTACGCACTCCAGAAGAAGTGCAGGAAGCATTCCAAGGTGAGGCGGCTAAAGGAACTTCTTTAGTGGTTGTAAACTCGGTTTGTGGTTGTGCAGCAGGACTTGCTCGTCCAGCAATCGCAGAATCCTTGAAACATGAGAAAACGCCCGATCATCTTTATACGGTGTTCGCTGGTCAAGATAAAGAAGCAACGGCGGAAGCTCGTCAATATTTCGAAGGGCAGCCACCTTCCTCGCCTTCTTTTGTCATCTTAAAAGACGGTAAATTAGTACATATGATTCATCGTCATGAGATCGAAGGCGTTTCATTGGAAGAGATTGCGGCGAATTTAACCAATGCTTATAACAAATATTGCTAGTCAATGAAAGAAACCTCTTGTAGAGTTGAAAGATAACTTCACAAGGGGTTTTTTGTATTATAGCTTACGGTGGAAGGCACTATACTAAAAAACAATCTTTTTGATATAATAAAAACTAATGAAAATACAGAATCTTTCCTTGGAGGATTATATGCGAGTGAATCGACTAATTTTAGGAGTAGTGGTAGCCAGTCTATGTGTTATGGCTATCGGTTGTGGAACGGATGCAGGGAAGCCAGAGAAGACAAAGGAGGAGCAGGCAACTGTCCAGAAAGTGGAGGACAGTGATCCAGTAGCACTTCATGAGCCAAAAGTGGAGAAGTATTTAAACAAGGTAACAGAGATGGATCTATTTCAGCTATCGAAAGAAGAGCAGGTTCTATACGATCAATTAAAACAGAAGTTTGATTATGCCTTATTAAAAGGAGTTGATCCCATTACCCAAACCAAACTATTGATTCATGCACGGGGAATGGGAGACCACGGATTGGAATATGATCTTTACCTACCTACAGCATCTAAAGATGAAGTCTTATTTAAAGCCGACAAGAATCAGATGCTTTCAGCTCCCGCTACACGTGAAGCTTATGTGAAGAAGAAAGCTGATACGAAAGTAATGGAAAAAGCAAAGTCATTAAGTAAGGCAAAAATGAGAGTAGTATACCATAAAGATTCGATCCCACCTATTATTCAGGTTGTATATGAAGTGATTGGTCAGGATAAAGGGGATTATCTCGCATTCCGAGAATATGAAGGTATTTGGAGGATGGAGTTTGATCTAAATACAGGCTTTAGTAATGACGTGGACGATGAAGATGGTGTACAAAACGAATCTTGAGAAAATGGCTTTAGTCTGAATAGGCTAAAGCCATTTATGCATGTAAAGGATCACTCATAAAAGTTAGGATAATCAGATAATTAATGCTGTATGATTTTGATGCGTAATATTTTCAAGTAACGAGAGATACTCCTTCTGTAAAATAATATGGGAATGAGACAACGCTTTGCCAATTGGATGAGTCTCAAGTATTTGAGGCCGAGGGAGTTTATGATCTAAACATAATTGGATCGTTTCTTCTATTTCCTCTGAATCCATTAATTGAATAGACATAAACAAACGTAAATCTATGTTCCATTTTTGTAAGTCCCTTTTTGCCGCACGTACTTCCTGAAAGTCTATTTTACTGTTTTCAGGGTTTTTCTTATTAAATATAAGGTCAAAGCAGAGAGTAAACGAAGTGAATGTATGTGTGAGTAGCATTTTCTCATGGATATGTAAATCATCTGCTAAAATTTGTATGGTTAGTGGATAAGGAGTTGATTGGATCAAGGTATCAACTGGATAAGGGTCTTGTAAATAATCAGTCCCGCTACATATAATCTCTTGGATAGAATGATTGAATGAATCGTATGATGTGAAGGAAGAACGAGCTCTATTCTCTATTTCGTCAACGATTTTTATTTTATTTAAGACTGAATGGTTTTCCAAAAAGGCAATGGTAGGAGAAAACAGAAATAGATTTACATGATCCATACTCGTGGTAATGATGTCCGATTCTATCTTTTTCACATCGAATAATTGGAGGTTTGTGTTGTTGACCCTATGGATTTGCCCGTTATTTTGCAAGACGATGTAGTTGCTATCGATTTCACGGTAGGCAATCATTTTTTTAGGATTCTCTTTATTCCACAATCAAACTCACCTCCTAACATCAGGGTTCTTTACAATTATCAAACTTACACTAAAAAAATATTGGTTGTAAAGAAAGGGATTCTTCGAATTAGATCAATTGATACAAATATGTAGCAATTTTTATTCAATTACAATCAAATTTGTATTAATATATAATAGAAGTTATTTTCAAACTTCAATACTTGCACTCACGGTTGATAATGGAACATTTACGAGACTGATTGAATGCTGAAAGGTGAGAATGAAAAATGGATTTCTCTAATGTTGGAGATAATATTAAACAATTACGAAAGACATTTGGCTTATCACAAAAAGAGCTAGCTGAAGGAATTTGTACACAAGCGCAGATTAGCAAGATTGAAAATGGATCCATTTATCCTTTATCGACCACGTTGTATTTAATCTCTCGCAAGTTGGGTGTGGATGTTAACTACTTTTTTGATATTTGTGAGACACCTCGACTTGATTACGCTCAAGAAGTCATCTTGTTAATTCAGGAGTATAAAAGAAAGCGTGATTATGAGAAGATATATCGTATTGTAAAGGCAGAAAAGACAAATCCTGTATTCCAAACACTCCGAAACAAACAGTTTCTAGTATGGCATGAAGGGATCTGTCTTTATTATTTGAAAAATAATAGTGAGGAATGTTTGAGTCTTTTAAAGCAATCTCTAGATATGACACTTAGTGCGATTGTTTCGCTACGAGAAATAGAAATCCTAAATAGCATTGCGATTATCTATTGTGAAGAGAAAAATTTTGTAGATGCGAACAAATACTTTGAAAAAGCAATTAAGCATTATGAAGTTTTGCCATATAAAAATGATGCCTCGATTATTGTTCGTATCTATTACAACTACGCAAAGAGTCTATCGAAAACAAGTGAGTATGAAAAGTCGATTGATTATTGTAATCGTGGTATTCGGATTTGTCGTTCGAATGAAACCCTTTATTCGTTAGGGGAGCTAATGTATCACCTAGGCTATAATTGGCTAAATCTAGGCCATCAGGCGAAAGCTATTCAATATATGAAAGAGTCCATTCAAATATTTGAGTTGCAACAAAATCAGCCTTTTATTCATTATGTCCAGGCAGAAATCACGAAGATATCAGATCACCAAAATCAGGAACAAGGGTAGATTTGTTATGGATGGGGATATCATGCTAGATTTCTTACTGGGTGTTTTCATTCGAATTTATCTAGGAAAGGGACATCCCTTTTCTTTTATTATTTTCAAATAAATATAATTTATTTAATACAATCTAAATAATATTATTAGAGTTATTTTTTTCATGAGATAGCATAGGAATTGATGCGAAATCGATATCTGAAGAGTAAGGAACTCTAACTAAGTCAGATTCATGATTACTCATTGCATTCTATAATACTTTCTACAGGCACCCAGTGCTTGAGAATAGAGAAAACGAGGTGACAATCTTGAAAAAAGTAAATTGCCTTCTATCCATGGTAGTAGTCGCTACGGTTCTGGGAACACCAGTATTGTATACCCTTCCATTTCAGCATTAGAAGTTTATAAATGATATTTTCTCTTGTAGTTACATGGAAATGCCGGCATGTAACTACATTCGTAGCTTGAATACAAATGTAATGAGAAAGTTACACCATGATTTACCCATCTGAACACCAAGGAGACTATTCTGAGTATGGTTTTTGTTTTGAAATTAGTCGGATACTATTTGCTATGTAACCTTTATTCATATTTGATGCATCGGTTATCTCATATACCGAGCAAGAAAAATCCGCTTTTTATCATTCATAGGGAGCATCATAAAAATAAGTATGATGATGCAAAACCAAGCTTACCTGACTGGCCTAATTATTTCTTATGGTTTGGAAATCTATACGCAACACTAGATGTCTGGATTACACTTACGCTACCGCACATTATTGTGATATGGATAGACCCGGTTCCAGGATTAGTATTGTTTGTGATCCACTATTTTTATGAAGTTTTCTTAGCTGCTACGGTATTAGATCATAATCCTCGTATTAAGGGGCCTATTACGAAAGTCCTTGCTGTAGGTGAGTATCATATGAACCATCATTACTATGTTAAAGGAAATTATGGTTTTTATATTACCTTCTGGGATTTTGTCTTTGGAACCGTTTATAAGAAATCACAGCAACATAGTAGGAAGAACAAGGCATAGAGGTGAAAGCACGTGATGTTCCAAGAAGGAAATCGTTTTCCACTGACACATCCTCAAAAGCGAATCTGGTATATTGAAAAGCTTATTTCGGATTCCCCTATGCACCATATTTGTGGTACAGCTGAATTAAAAGGGGAAATCAATCTACCGCATTTAGAAGAAACGGTTCTCCGCTTTTTGAAGAAACATGATTCATTTCACTTGCACTTTTTTGAGGAGAATGAAGAGGTTTATCAGACTGTAAGTGAATGTACGCTCGATAAAATTGATTTTTTCGATTTTAGTCAAGGTGATAATCCGTCAATTAGCCTGGATCAGTGGATTCGAAAAGAAATAGAAAAGCCGTTTTCGTTGATAGGAAATGATTTGTTTTATTTAGCAATATATCGAAAAAGCGAATCATGCTATGGATTATTTGTGAAGGTCCATCATTTGATTTTTGATGGTTGGTCTGTTCAACTTTTGGCCAAGCAGATTTGTGAAATGTATGAAGGGGTTGAAGAGGAACACAAAGCAGGCTCCTATATTGATTATATTGGTAAGGAACAACGATATTTACAGTCTGAAAGACTGATCAAGAATAAAGAGTTTTGGATGACGAAGTTTGAAACATTGCCAGAGCTTCTTTTTGCTGAGAATCAAGATGGATATGAAGGGAAGCGTAAATCGTTTGTCATGGATCCATCTTTTTCGGCGAAAATGAAGGGGTTATCGAAGAAGTATCAGTGCTCTTTGAACGAGTGGTACATTATGCTGGTACAAATCTACTTACACAAGATAGTAGGAAGACGAGATATTGTGATAGGTACACCTGTGTATAATCGCTCGGGCAAGAATGAAAAAGAGACGATTGGCATGTTTACGAGCACGATGCCGCTTCGGTGTGAGATCGATGTGGAATCTTCTGTAACGGAATACCTGAAGGCAGTGAAGCGAGAAATCAGACAATGTTATATGCATCAAAAATATCCGTATAACTTACTAGCGAATGATCTTCAGCTAAAGAAACATGGTTATGATTCTTTATTTCAACTTGCTGTGAATTACTATAATTTCCAAGCGAATAACCAACTGTTTGATCCGGAGGAGATTCATAACGGCCATCAGTTATTCCCTATGCAAATCGTAGTCAAGGATTGGTCCGAAGAAGGCAGTCTGCAACTAGATTTCGACTATAAAACAAGCATGTTTACAGATAAGTATGTCGAGCAGATGAATGCTCGCATCATATATTTGGCTGAGCAGATCTTTCAAAATCCGGATGTCTCGATCGGTAATCTAACCTTGTTATCAGATGCAGAAATGAAGGAGCTTGTATACGACTTCAATGATACAGATGCCGACTACCCGAAAGAAAAAACGGTTACGGAACGGTTTGAAGAACAAGTGCAACGTATACCGAATCATGTGGCGGTTTCCTGTCGAGATGAGTCTTTGACCTATGCAGAATTAAATGGAAAAGCGAATCAATTGGCTCGTTCTTTAGTGAAGTGTGGGATTGGACGAGGCGATATTGTTGGGATTTTTGCAGATCATTCCCTCGATCTTCCTGTAGCGATCTTAGGGATATTAAAAACGGGTGCCGCTTATGTACCGATCGACGTGAAAACGGCTACTAGTAGAATGGAAGAGATTCTACTAGATAGTGAAGCTTCTTCTCTCTTAACCAATCGAGAAGTACCTAAAGATATGAGTTTTACAGGACCTGTGATGAACTTCCAAGATCCATACTGGTATACGGGAGATTCATCTAATCTAGATGTGAAATATTCCCCGAATGATTTAGTGTATATGATCTATACGTCTGGATCTACAGGCAAACCGAAGGGTGTGATGATTGAGCATAGAGGCTTAATGAATTATGTTTGGTGGGCACAAAAGATGTATGTAAGAGATGTTCATGATTCTTTTGCACTATATTCCTCGTTAGCGTTTGACTTAACAGTTACTTCTATTTTTACTCCCTTAATAGGTGGCAATCAAATTCGAGTTTACCCCGAAAATGATGACAATTTCGTGCTTTACGATATATTGGAGGACAATCGAGTATCGATTATTAAGTTGACTCCTGCACATTTGTCCTTATTGCAAGGGCAGACGTTTCCGAATTCAACAGTTAAGAGACTAATTGTTGGGGGTGAGGAGTTAAAAGGGTCACTTGCGCAAAGGATCCAAGAGGCTTTTCATGGCAAGATTGAGATTTTGAATGAATATGGCCCAACTGAGACGGTTGTGGGCTGTATGATTCATCGATTTAATCCTTCTACTGATACAAAAGCTACGGTCCCGATCGGGATTCCGGCGGATAACGTACAAATTTACCTTTTAGATGAAAAGTTAAAGCCCGTTCCAAAGGGATGTATTGGGGAAATGTATATTTCTGGTGATGGTGTAGCAAGAGGATACTGGAATCGTCCCGATTTAACGGATCAATGTTTTATGGATAATCCATTTAAGACAGATAAAAAAATGTACAAGACAGGGGATCTAGCAAAATGTCTAGATCATGGCTTGATTGAGTACATAGGTCGTAAAGACCAGCAAGTAAAACTAAGAGGTTACCGCATTGAACTATCTGAGATCGAGTACCGTCTAATGAAGCTCCCTTATGTAAAAGAGGCAGTGGTGATCGATCGGATATCAAGTACGGGTCAAAAGCAGCTATATGCCTATCTCATAAAGACGATGGATGAGGATATTTCAGCTCTCACTATCAAGAAGGATTTAGCCAATGTACTACCTACATATATGATCCCTGCATACTTCCTATTTATTGATCAGATTCCGCTTACGAAGAATGGCAAGGTGGATCGAAATCAGTTGCCGGTAGAGGAGCCAAGTGTGATCGAAATAGACCCTGATCAAGTAGTGGATGATCGGGAACTACAAGTACTTATGGTGCTTCAAGAGATTTTGCAAATGGATTCCGTTCACTTACAAGATGATTTTTATCAATTGGGTGGCGACTCGATTAAAGCGATTCAAATTGCTTCGAAGCTGAAACAGGTGGGGTTGAAAATCCGTGCAAAGGATATACTGGCTCATTCTGCGATCCATGAGATGATGGCGTGTGTAGAGGTAGATAGGAACGAACAAAGCATTGAGCAAGGGATTGCGGAAGGAGTGATTCCTCTATCTCCGATCGCATCTTGGTTTTTCTCACAATCCTTTCAAGAGGATCATCATTGGAACCAATCGGTTTTATTAAATTTAAATGAGCGTGTGGAGATTGATCAGATTGAGGCGGTTATGGATGTACTGATTAGGCAACATGATACGCTACGAATCAACGTGAACAGAGAGGCTGGAATGATGTTTTACAATCCAGCTCATTTAGAGAGACCATTTCAACTGACGAAATTCGATCTATCTCATCTCTCGTATGAAAGCCAGCAGGTGGAGATGGAGCAACTTGGCCTTAAGTTAAAGTCTACGATGGATCTAGAGCAGGATTTATTAATTGATGCTTGTACTTTTGATTTAGGTAAGCAAGGGAAGCGATTATTACTTACTGCACACCACCTCATTATTGATGCGGTATCATGGAGAATTTTGCTTGGCGATATGGTTCAGTTACTAGAAAATCCAAATCGATCGGACGATTCACTAACGAAGACACATTCGTATCAATATTGGGTAAATGAATTGAATTCCTATGTGGCAAGACTGACAGAGGATGACATTCAATATTGGAAGTTGATTGGCAAGAGGACATCTGGTCTTTCGCCGTCTGCTGTCCAAAGAGAAGAAGCGCAGGGAGTCTTTACCCTTCAAGATCGCTTAAATGAAGAAGAGACTAGGGCATTATTAACCAGTGCCAATGAGGCTTTTCACACAGAATCAGTTGAGCTGTTGATTTCATCACTTGCGCTAGCGATAAAGGAACATACGAATCAAAGCCGTGTCTGCATCGAAATGGAAGGACATGGGCGTGAGGAATTTACGCATGGGCTTGATCTATCGAGGACGGTGGGATGGTTTACTAGTATGTATCCGGTACTTCTAGAGGTGGAAGACGAGGCGTTCTCTACACAGATGAAATCGATGAAGGAACAGATACGTAAGGTTCCGAACAAGGGGCTTGACTATCTGATTCTCAAATATATGTCGGATCGTTTGCAAGATGGAGATGAGCCATTAGTTCGTTTTAATTACTTAGGTGATTTTGATGCGACGGCTTATCCGAAATTCTTTACCTTTGCGAGTGAATCTTCTGGTTCCGAGACCGGTAAAAATCACCTAACAGCTGTGATGGATATAACGGCTATGATTATGAATCAGGAGCTACAGTTGTCCATTACGTATAACGAAAGCAGTTTTCCAACCGAGATGATCACCTCGTTCATGAAACAATGGATACATCATCTTAGAAGAATCATCGAGCAGTGTTGTAATCAGGAGCAAACACAGTTTACACCTTCGGACTTTGAAACAGTAAATCTAAGTCAGGAGGAATTAGATTTGCTGACCGGCATATAAAACCTATAACGATATGGAAGGAATTTTACATTGTCGCTTAATGCTTACTACAATCAAGACATTGAAAAACTGGAGATGTATCAACGGTTAATTCAGTATTGGAG
The DNA here is from genome assembly GCF_900119485.1 of Thermoactinomyces sp. DSM 45891. Taxonomy (GTDB): domain Bacteria; phylum Bacillota; class Bacilli; order Thermoactinomycetales; family Thermoactinomycetaceae; genus Baia. The sequence goes on along the minus strand of NZ_FPJZ01000002.1, from coordinate 39,209 downwards.
CATGATGTTTGATCGTGAAGAAAAAATTGATGTGCTGGATAATATGAATTTTAATAAACAGTTGTTTCCTGAGATTTTTACGCTGAAGGAAATAGCTGATTTCCATCCGATCGAACCAGGATATACTTCGCCAGATGGTTATACGGAAATGCATGAGTTAATCCGCTCATTAGAGTATGCACGACTCATCAAGCAAGAGCCAGGGCGTGAAGGGATCGCGAAACGGCTGGCAAGTAAGGCGGGTATTGGCTGTGGGAACGGCTGTACCAATGTGATGAACGGGGTTATTAACTCGATTTTGAAAGTGAAGAATGAAACGGATCAAGTCGAGGCGCCAGAAGTTATTTTGATTTTGCCCAACTATACGGTGTATACAGCGCAATTATCGAATTTACATGGAAAAGTAAATCCTGTCTATGTATATACAAAACAGGAGAATGATTTCCTACCTACATTTGAAGAAATTCAAGGTGCGATTACCCCGAATACCGTTGCAGTGGTTATTACGTATCCGAATAACCCAGCGCAATCCACGTATGAGGGTGAAAAGGTACAAGAATTAAAGAAAATCGTAGATATGTGCCAAGAAAATCAGATCTACTTGGTTGTGGATAACATTTATCAAGACTTAGTGTTCCCGAGGAACCGACCGTTTACGGAGATCTTTAATCTGACGGATCGACTTGATTATGTGGTGAAAGTATACGGTTGTTCGAAAGATACGCCCTTTTACTCTGGCTATCGGACGGGCTACTGGTTCGGTGATCCTGCCTTGACGGATAAGTATAAATACGTGATTTCAGCGACGGAGAATAGTTTAAATACGCAATCTCTCGTGTATTTTACACTGAATCTGTATTTCAAATATCTCGCATTGAGTCAAGCAGAGCCTTCTGTAGAAGATATGAAGTATTTCTCTCAAGGGATCTTCGGATGGGGACAAGATGTGGATAAACAGCAGCTTTTTGACAAAATGAAAGAGCTTGGTTTATATCAGAAGTATTTGTCCAGATTGAAACAATCGGATGATGTACAGGAAGATGCTTTAAAACAAGTGATTCAGTTTGTGGAGCAATCAGATGTGTTCTCTGATTATTCGAATCAAAATATTGGCAATGTATTCTTTATCAAGATAAATCCGGAGTATACATTTTCGAATGATAATGAGTTTTTCAAGTTTTTATTCCATGAAGCGAAAATCGGCGTGCTTCCGGGGAACGTCTTTGGCATGCAACCAACTCTAGGTGATGTTTGGTTCCGTATTACCTTGATTCATGATCCAGTGGATGAAATTATTCGTCATTTGCGGAAGATCGAAGAGGCAGTGATTCATTCACACCAGTACGTATAGAGACAAGAAATGCGAAGGGAGTATGTTCATGGCACAATCTGTGCAACCGAATCAAATAGAAGACATTCTTACATTAACACCCACGCAAGAAGGGATTTTATATCACTGTTTAAAGGGTTCTGTACAACAAATGTATGTTGGTCAAGTGGCACTAGAAGTAGCAGGTCATCTTCATGTGTTGAATCTCGAAAAAGCGCTTCAGCATGTTGTGCAGGAGAATGAGTGCTTGCGATCTGTTTTTAGATGGGAGAAGCTAAGTCATCCGGTACAAGTGATTCTCCGTCAAATGAGTCATCACATTGTGGAGCATGATTTGACAAGCTTAAGTGAGCAGGAGCAGAAAGAGCGAATCGTTCAAATGGACGAGGAAGAACGGAGTAAAGGCTTTGATCTGACAAAGGGGCCACTACTTCGGATTTCGGCAAGTAAGGTGAGTGCAGAGCAGTATCGTGTGCTGATCAATTTTCACCATATTATGATGGATGGCTGGTCGCTGGGTGTATTTTTAAGCGAATGGTTTGGGAGATATGGGCAGCTTCAGTCGAATCAGATGAAGAAATCACAGCCAAAAACGAAGTATAAAGAGTATGTAAAATGGCTGAAGCAGCAAGAGACGGGCAAAGCTAAGCTGTTTTGGAATCGGGTGCTACAAAGCTGGGAGCCGACCACGAAACTCCCATATAAGCCTGATAGGAATGAAACTCATCTCCATATGAATTCGGTGGTGACATCTCTATCCGATATCATGCCAGAGGTAAGCCATTTTTCGAAAACATACGGTGTAACGCCAAATACGATTCTCAACGTAGCATGGGGAGTGATGTTGCAACGATATAGTGGTAGTGATGATGTTACGTTTGGACTAACGGTATCGGGTCGACCAGATGAGATGCAAGGTGTGGATCAGACAGTAGGTTTGTTTATTAATACGGTTCCGGTACGGGTTACGACTGAATCACAGCAAACGGTTGCGGAGTTAATGAGTGAGGTACATAAGCAATCGGTCGAGATGAAAGAGTATGAGTATTTACCGCTAACGGATATCCACTCAGCGGCAAAGCTTCGTGGGAATGAATCACTTTTTGATCATATTCTCGTATTTGAAAACTATCCACTTGATCAGAAATTGCTTGAAGGTGCGTACCATGATTTCCAAATTACTCAGTATTCGGAGTGGGAACTAAATAACTACGATTTGACGGTGGCGTTTCTCTTAGCGGGAGAACCGCAAATGAAATTTGATTATATGGATGGATTATTTGATCGCCAGACTATGGAGCGGATGGCGGAACATTTCCAAGTGGTGCTGAGGCAGATAATGAGTCGGCCTGATGAATTGGTTCAAAACTTGGATATCCTTCCAGAGTGGGAGAAACAGCTAACTCTTTTCCAGTTTAATCAGACGGAACAAGCGTTTCCAAAGGATAAAACGGTATATCAACTCTTTGTCGAGCAAGTAAAAGCGTCGCCTTCGATGAATGCGGTTGTTTTCCAAGATGAGAGCATTACTTATGAGCAATTATTTGAACGAGTTCAGAGATTGGTTGGAAAACTTCAGAGTTACGGGGTTGTTCCTGGAAATGTCGTCTCTATTCAGCTGGATTGGTCGATTGATATGGTTGTAGCGATCATGGGCGTACTGGGGACAGGTGCGGCATATGTGCCGATTGACCCCCATTATCCAAGTGAACGGATTGAGTATATCTTACAAGATAGTCGTTCACAACTGCTCATTACATCGACAGAATTCAAGGATTCTTCAAGTGAAATGATGTCCCATGTGCTAGTGCTCGATCATGAGGAAAGCGATGTTCCACATCATGAAGAATCTGAGTTTATGCAGGTAGTTTCTTCGCCGAATGATTTGGCTTATGTGATTTACACATCAGGATCAACGGGTCGCCCGAAAGGGGTCATGATTGAACAGGAATCCTTTGTTGAGTTTGTTACATGGGCGGTAAAAGAGTATGAGCATCGCTTAGGTTATCAAGTGTTGTTGACGAATTCATTTGCCTTTGATAGCTCTATTCAGCAAATCTTCCCGCCCCTTGTTTCCGGAGGAACACTTCATTTACTTCACCCAGATGTGAGAAAGGATGCTCGTCAATATCTGGACTACTTGAAACAGCATCGGATTAACAATATTGATGAGATTCCAGTGATCATGAATGTGCTGATTGAGCAGGTTGATGAATCGGATGAGTTACCTTTGTTGCCGGATTTGACTTGTCTTTCTCTAGGAAGCGAGTATGTACCGATTGAGCTAGTGAAGAATTGTAGAACGTATTTAAACCGAGATGGACGAATTATTAATGGATATGGTCCGGCTGAAGCATCGGTGGAGACGTGTACCTATCACTTTGATGGAAACTCTGAGCATGAGATTTCCCTTGTAGGTAAGCCGCGGGATAATACACGAGTTTATATCCTAGATCAGCAGGGTCGTCTATGTCCAATTGGGGTTTCTGGGGAAATTTGTGTGAGTGGAGTGGGTCTTGCAAGAGGGTATCTATATCAACCGGACCTGACGAATGAGAAGTTTATCGCGAATTCATTTAGCGGGATTCCAGGAGATCGACTCTATAAGACAGGTGACGCGGGACGTTGGTTAGCCGACGGTAATGTGGAGTATGTAGGTAGAATCGATAATCAGGTAAAAATTCGCGGCTTCCGTGTGGAGTTGGGTGAGATTGAAAATGTGTTGCTTAAACATCCAGATGTAAATGATGCGGTGGTGATCGCTCGTAAAAATGGTAGTGGTGACACAGAAATATGCGCCTTTTTAAAAGCAGAATCCAAGCTGACAAAGCATGATGTGAACGTATTCTTGGCGGATAAGCTACCCAATTATATGATTCCGATGTACTACGAGTATGTGGAATCGTATCCGCTTACGCCAAATGGAAAAGTGGACCGAAAAGCATTGGCTCAGTTGGCAATGGTCCCAGCAGTGGAGGAGCAAGATGTTTCAAGTTCGCGTCATGAGTTAGACGAACAGATCATAGCGGTATGGAAGGAAGTGTTGGGTCTCGAGAACGTAGGGATTTATACAAACTTCTTTGAAGCAGGTGGAAACTCGATTCAAATCATGCGGGCTTTCAACAAGTTGAAAAAGGTGCTCCCGGATTTATCTTTAGAGATTAGTGACTTATTTACGTACAATACGATCGCTTCTTTAGCGGATTTCGTGAATCAATCGAATGAAGTGTCCAAGGAAGAATCTGCTTTCACCGTCGAAGATCGTGAGGAATTAGCTGAGTCAATTGAAGCAACGACTACGAGGGATATCGCGATTATCGGGATTAGCGCAAAGCTACCGGGTGCGGATGATGTGGACGAGTGGTGGGAGTTGTTACGGGAAGGCAAAAGCAGCATTCAGGAAATTCCGGAATCTAGAATCAAGCTTGATCCAGGTCAAAATCCAGCGAAACAGTACCTACGCTATGGTTACATCGAAGGAATCGATCAGTTCGACCCGCAGTATTTTAACATCTCACCTAAACTAGCAAAAGATATGGACCCGAACCAACGAATGATGCTCGAGACGGTTAATTCGACGATTGAGGATGCAGGTTATCCACGTGAGAAGTTAGCGAATCAAAACGTAGGTGTGTTCATGGGATCGGTTATGCCGAGCTATATGAACCATGTAGATATCAAAGTGGACGAGCTATTGGCAAGTAATCTACCGGCGAATCTAGCGGGTCGTGTCTCCTATCATTTTGGTCTAAATGGGCCTTCGATGGTGATCGATACGGCATGTTCTTCCTCTTTAGTAGCCCTTCACTCAGCGATGAATGCGCTGCGCTACAGAGAATGTGAGATGGCTCTGGTGGGCGGCGTTCATATCGAGATTGATCATATTCGCAAAGAGATCGCGATGGGATCGGGAATAGTTTCGCCGACCGAAACATGCCGGGCGTTTTCGGACGATGCCGATGGAACGATCGGTGGAGAGGGAAGCATCTGCATTATGATCAAGCCGTTGGAAAAGGCTGTGGCAGATCAGGATCACATCTACGGAGTGATCAAGGGAAGTGCGGTTGTCCAAGATGGGGCAAGATCGAACGGGATGACAGCCCCTAGCCCTGATGCGCAAGCTGAGACGATCGTTCGAGCGTGGCAAGATGCGAAGATTGATCCAGCGACGATTTCCTATATTGAAGCACATGGTACAGGTACGAAGTTAGGTGATCCGATTGAAGTAAAAGGGATTCGAAAAGCGTATGAATCCTATACCGACCAAAAGCAATTTATTGCAATGGGCTCTGTGAAGACCAATATGGGGCATTTGGATAGTGCGGCAGGACTGGCAGGCTTAGTGAAAGCGGTATTAAGTTTTCAATATGGCATGATTCCACCATCCCTTCATTATACGAAGCCAAATGCTTTTATCGATTTTGAAAACTCTCCTGTTTACATCAATACAAGTCTTCAAACATGGGAGAAGCCAGAAGGACATCCACGAAGAGCAGGGATAAGTTCATTTGGATTAAGCGGAACCAATGTGCACGTTGTGGTAGAGGAATATGAGCAACCGAAAACAGCCTCCGATCAAGCGTATCTCGTTACGTTATCTGCTCCAACTGAGAAAGTGCTACATGAAAAAATACGGGATTTAGAGCGCGATTTAGCGAAAAAACGTGAGTATGAGCTAGCTGATATAAGTTATACCTTAAATTGCCGTCGAAATCATGATTCCTATCGTTTTTCAACGGTTGTGAGGGATCATGAAGAGTTATCTAAGGCATTAGAAGAGATGAAGGGAATGGCTGAGAAGCCTGTCAAACGTCCGAAGAAGGTCGTGCTCTGGATTCCAGACTATGAAGTAGGGATGGAAAAGGCATGGGACGGTTTGAGTCAAACGGGCTGGATCGATGAATCCATTATGAGTCAACATCAGCCACTCTTAGATCACTCGCAAGATCCGAAAGCGAAGGTTGTAGCATTTGCTTCAAGTCTCTACCATCTACTACGAAAACTAGGAATGGAAATAGAGATAGAGGGAGCAGGGCTGGGTGTAGTGGCTCGGGATTTTATTCTCGGAACGATTTCGTTTACAGATGTGTTGCAAGGAACGAACGAGAAAAACCAGACTATGGCAGACGTTGTATCCAAATTTGGAGAGGAGACTCTTGTTCTATCCGTAGGTAGTTGTATTATAAAGGATGTCTCTGCGGTTGGTTATGATGTGGAAGTACGAGACTTATTTACTCTTGAAAAGAAGGAACATGATTTCTTATCTGTGCTGTCGCATTTATATCAAATGGGTTATAACCTTCATTTTGAAGCGATCCAACAGGGAAGAACGGTCTCACTACCAACCTATCCGTTCCAACGTAAATCATACTGGTTTGAGCAATCGAAGAAACAAAAAAGAGGTTCATCCCTATTCAATCAAGATCATACAGAGTCTATCAAAGTAAAGGAAGAAATGATGTATACCTTTGAGTGGGTGGTGTCGGAATTACCAGTGAACCTTTCATCACGAGGGTTACAAGGTGCTGTCTTGATCATCACGGATCCTGATAGCGGAACCACTCATGCTTCATTGGTAGAAAAGTTTACCGATCATGGGCACCAAGTGATTCAGATTCATTATGGTAGGCAATACCGAAATGTGGCTGACAATCAAGTGGAGATCAATCCGCGAGAAGAAGAGCACTTTACGAGAGTGATGAAGGAATTAAGAGAATCAGGGGTTTCCATCGGAACCGTGATGGACCTATCTCGTTTCCAATCTACTTCTCTATCAAATGTCTCTATGTGGGACTATGAGCAGCTAGACGAGAAACTTGCTACTTCTCTTCAGTCAACGTTAAACCTAGTAAAGAGTCTCGCTACTCTGGGTACAAATCATCCAGTTTACACCTTCTTTGTTACCCAACAAGCATATTTGGTGGGAGCAAATGACCACTATGTGAATCCGCTACATAGTTCTACCCTTGCTTTAAGTAGAACGATGAACCGGGAATTTGATCAAGTTCACTCGTTTTGTATTGATGTGTGTGTGGACTCTTCCGATAAGATGGCTCAGATGATTTATGAGGAAGTATCGAAGAATAACATGATTCGAGAAGTGGCGTATCGTGGCGGAAAGAGATATACGAAAACGCTAAAGAGAATGCCGATCGAGTCGATGACAAAGCGAGAAATGATTCGAGAGAGCGGTGTCTACCTCGTAACCGGTGGAACGGGTGGGATTGCACAAGAGATCTGTCAGTCCATGGCGAAGAGACATAACGTGATCCTGATTCTCGTGGGCCGAACCAGTGAGCAGGACTTGAGTAGTCAACAAATAGAGTCGATGGATACCATTCGCAGGCTAGGTTCAGAGGTGCATTACTACCAAGCAGATGTTGCTAGTTTAGTAGAAATGAACAGCGTGTTGGATGATATAACGGCTCGTTTTGGCAAAGTGGATGGAGTGATCCATACAGCAGGTGTATTAGGGAAGCCCGTTTCTTTGCAGGATTCAAAACTGGAGGATTACACAACCGTCATGGAAGCAAAAGTGAAAGGGACGCTTGTTCTTGATCAGTTGTTAAAAGAACATTACGTCGATTTCTTCCTTGTATTTTCTTCCGTAGATGCCGTTCTTTCGGAAAAAATGATTGCTCCATATGCTTGTGCCAATGCATTCCTTGATAGCTATACATCCCTTCAACGGCAAATAGGGAAACGGTTTATCTCGATCCAATGGGGTGGATGGCAAAACACCGGGATGGGTGAAGTGAAGAGAGCAAAAGAGAATCATGCGTCTGTGGACAAAATTAAACGATTATCGCCACTCATTCTTGGGTTTAATCGGAATGATGGAGTGGCTGCGTTTCATACAGTCCTAGGTTCCAATGTAAGCCCTGCATTTGTAAGTGGCTTAAATCAAGAAGATATGGAGGAAATCCGTGGACTTTCCTTCTTTGGAATGGATTCACAATTAGTAGAAGCGAAGCCAGAAGCATCACAGCCTCAAGCTTCTTGGACATTCGAGCAGATTGTAGAAGTTGTTACAAACACATGGAGAGAGGTCCTAGAGTTTGAAGAGGACGAAGAGCTCGGTCCAGATGAGAGCTATTTCTCGCTTGGTGGGGATTCAATTCAAGGGATTGACATCATGGTAGAGTTATCGAATTTGTTTAGCTTGAAAATGGATGCGGATACGATCTTCCGTTTTGACAGTGTGCAAGCACTTAGTCAGCATATTTTCGATTCTCTTCACAAGCCGAAGAAGGCTCAAAAAATAAGATCGATTCCGAAAGCAAGACCGATTCAATAAGCAAGTTAGAAAGGTGGTGTTGATTGAACAATGATTGTTTATGACAAAGAGATGTTGGAGCGAAAGCAATATTGGTTAGATACATTTAAGAGAGAACCTGCTTTTCCATGTGTGCCATCTGATTTTCAAGAAACCGATCAAGTGCCTAAGAGAGCTAGTTTGCCTTTATCGGTAGATTCAGACGTGACCACTTCGCTCCTGCGCATTTGTAAGGGTTCGGATTTATTAATGTACACATTCTTACTAGCTGTTACGAAAATCTGGCTGTATAAATATAGCGGCCGGAAAGAAATAGGGGTGGGCGTTCCGTCACACTGTCCTACTCGGAAGTTGGTTCCAGTTGTTTCTAGACTGGAGCCAGCTCAATCGGCTAAGCAAGTGATTTTAGAGACGAAACGAAGTTTGACGGAAGCTTATCAAAATCAAGAGTTCCCGATTGCCCCTCTACTCGAAGAGCTGGGAGTGGGAATGAATGATCGGCTACCTTGGCTTACCTTGATTGTGTCGCTTGATAATATTCATGATCCCGATTTTATCGAAGCAGAGGCTCCTGATCTAGCGCTGATGTTTACAAAAGAAGATGGCATGTTGTCGGCGCGCTGGTTGTATAATCCATCACTGTATATGGAGTCTTCACTTGAGCAGTATTTCGGTCACTATACGCAGGCTCTTCGTTCTGTTCTGGCCGATTCATCGATTCCAGTTCAACAGATTGATCTGTTAACTGAGATAGAGAAGAAGCAATGGATCGTGGATTGCAATGATACGGGTGTGGACTACGAGCGAAATGCAACGTTATCCGAACTGTTTGAGCGTCAAGTGAGGCTCCATCCAGAAGCAATCGCGATTGAGGATGAAGGCCGTCAAATGACGTATCGTGAGTTAAACGAGGCGGCTAATCAATGGGCGAGAGTGATACGAAATAAAGGGGTATGTGCAAATCAGCCAGTTGGGATTATGTTACAACGTACGACTGAATTCATCATCGCTATCTTGGCTGTGACGAAAGCAGGCGGGATGTATGTTCCATTATCTACAGATTATCCGGCTGAGCGAATTCACTATATGTTAGAAGATAGCGGTTGCCTGATTGCGCTAACGACAAAGAACTTGTTATCGGAAATTGCCTTTGCAGGCGAATGGGTTTGTTTGGATGATGAGGGCGCCAATCAAGAAAACAAAGAGAATTTGCCTCTTCAAAACGGAGCAAATGATTTGGCCTATATGATTTATACATCTGGTTCTACTGGGGCCCCTAAAGGTGTGATGACCGAACATCGTTCTGTACACAATCTGGTGATTGGACATGAAAAGTTGTATAGAGGCCAAATCAATTCCCACGACCGCTTCCTTGTTTGTACCAATATTTCGTTTGATGCCAGCGTATTTGAAACGTGGCTACCTCTCCTTGTAGGGGCAACGCTCGTGATGTATGCAGGTGAGAAGTTTGATGTGATGCGGCTGGCGGCATCGATGGTACAGAAGGAAACAACCTTTGCCTTTATTCCACCCGCATTGTTGAATCCACTGTACGACGAGTTTAGGGGATCTGGTAGGAAGTTTCCGCTTACGAAGATGTTTGTAGGTGGAGAAGCGTCTAAAGCGGAGAATCTAGAAAATTATAAAGCGCTTAAACCAGAGTTAATGCTGGTAAATGCCTATGGTCCCACAGAAACGACCGTTATCTGCACGGGTTATCACTATCAATCAAAGGGCTTCACTGATCCAAGTGTGCCGATTGGGAAACCGATGGCGAACACGCAAATGTATGTCTTAAATGCAGATATGCAACCTGTTTCGAAAGGGGTTTACGGTGAACTATGGGTAGGTGGAGACGGGATCGCGAGAGGGTACTGGAATCAGCCAGAGCTCACCGCAGAAAGCTTTGTTGAGAATCCGTTTAGACCTGGGACGAAGATGTACCGTACAGGGGATATCGTGAAGTGGCTTCCGGATGGCAATCTACAGTTTATCGGACGAGCTGATCATCAAGTGAAGATTCGTGGTTATCGGATTGAACTAGGTGAGATTGAAAACCGTCTTACACATCACGAAGCGGTTCAAAATGCGCTTGTAGTGATCAAAGAGGATGCCCAGAGTGAGAAATACCTTTGTGCCTATGTAGAGATGAGTAGTGAGACCACAAATGAGGATTTGGTCGAGTGGATTGCGAAACGACTTCCTATCTATATGATTCCAAGTGCTTTTGTGAGAGTAAGTACGTTTCCGCTTACACCCAATGGAAAAATAGATCGTCGTGCGCTTCCAGAGCCAAATCAATCTCTCACCACCATCCACGACAAACAAGTGTATCTAGCTCCGCGTAACGAGTTAGAGCAGACTATGGTCCAGTTGTGGGGAGAAGTTCTACAAGTAGAGTCGATTGGCGTGTTAGATAACTTTTTTGCGATGGGAGGCCATTCACTCAAAGCACTTAATTTAGTGAATAAAGTGTCCAAGACATTCGAAAGAAGCCTACCATTATCCGTGCTGTTTAAAAATCCTACTGTAGCTTCGTTGTGTGAGGTGCTTCAATCTCATGACGACGACGCTTCTGGAAACTTAATTTTATTGAGTGAAGGGGACGAAGCGGTTCCGCCGTTGTTCGTGGTTCATGGGCAAGGCGGTGGGATCATAAACTTTGTTCATCTCGCTCAGGAGTTTGAATCGAAACGGACCATCTATGCCTTTCAGGCACTTGGTTACGATGACAGAGAGCCCATTGAGCTAAGTGTAGAGCAGATGGCGGAACGATATATTGCTGAAATACGTCAAATTGCACCAACAGGTCCCTATCACCTGATGGGCTGGTCTTTCGGTGGGATACTCGTCTATGAGATTACGAAACAATTAGAGGAACAAGGAGAAACGGTAGCCTATCTAGGCATATGTGACGTCAAGCCACGTTCGAAAGAAGAGTTACCAAAATGGGATGAAAAACGTGATCCGCTCATCCGGTACGCATTACTTCAAGGAATGGAAGAAAGCTGTCTAGCAAAGCGAAGTGAAGAAGAGCAACTTCAAGTCTGTCAAAAATTGATTGGTGATGAAGTATCGGATGGTGTACTAGAAGAGGAAGTGTCTCTTTCAAAACTACGCATTATCGCGATTAATGGTCTTGCACTCAGGAAGTATCAGCCAATAGGTGTGATACGCGCTGATATTCACTTGTTCTTGGCTTTAGAAGATAGTTTGCTTCAGGATGCACGGCCAGAAGAGATTGTGGATTTATGGTCAGGATTAACAGAAGGCCAGGTGAAGTCCTCCCTGACTGGTGGGGATCACTACTCGATGCTTGAGCCGCCTTATATTAAGCCACTGGTAGATATGATTTGTGGGCAGTTGGAGAAGCAGGATGGAGTGGGGAAAAAGTTGTTTATGAGTCGGGATATCGGAACGGATTAGGATGGAGTTGTTGGTTTAACGATATTGCGTGATCGAGGGCCCGGAGAGTCTGTTCGATCACGCTCAGATACCGATCCAGCAGGGATTAGAAACTGTCCGCTTCGTGTTCCTTCGCTAGGGCAGGTGCAAAACTCGCAAAGAACGCTCAGACAAGTTGCACCAAAAGCGCCCTACACTACGGCCCCCTACGCTAAGAAGGATCGCTAAGCATCGCTGTAATCGAACAGACCCTCCTCTCCCATTATAGCGATCTATAGTGAAACTGAGATTGAAGTGAAGAAAGTCTATGAGGGGCAATGTATTTGAGCAGTGGACAGATACATTGCCCGGGATCGCTTTGATCCAATCGCTCACAATCTGCCTTGAATAGACAAGGAAATAAACAGAAGGGAAGAAAACCATGGCAATCAGCACCCATCAAGAAATCAGTAAATATGAATTGTCGCATACTCAGAAACGTTTCTGGTTCACTGAACAGCTCGAATTTGTACAAGAAGCAAAAGTAAATGCTATGGCCCACGTATCTACTGCATTCACATTAAAAGGGAATCTAGATATTGTTCATTTCGGACAAGTACTCAGTGAATTAGTCAACCGTCATGATACACTACGAACCTGCTTCCGCGAAGAAGATGGTAAACCATTACAAGTAATTTATTCCAACATTGAATTTAACGTATTGATGGTGGATCTCACAACGGAGACGGTAAGTGCTCAAAAAGACTTCTTACAGCGACTAGTAGTGACCGAACTAAATAAACCGTTCGATTTAAATGAAGCACCGCTGCTACGTGCTACCTTATATAAATTATCTGAATCAGAGCATATGTGCCTCATTGTGGCTCACCATATTATTGCAGATGGTTGGGCAATTGATATCCTGATGTCCGAATTAGCAACGCTCTATCACGCGAGCGCAAACCAATTACCAAGCCCACTCGAACCACTAGCGATTCAATATAGTGACTTTGCACACTGGCACAATGAAATGCTAGATGGGGGAGAACTGGATGAGCAACGAAAGTTCTGGCTCGATCGCCTAGCTGGTGAGCTTCCTGATCTCAACTTCCCACTCGATTATTCGAGACCGTCTATGCAAAAGTTCGACGGAGACACTGTTGCGCTCAAGATTGACGGGGAATTGATGCAGAAGCTAAAGGTGGTGTGTGAGAAGTTAGACGTGAGTCTCTATATGTTTTTGCTAGCTTCCTTTAACGTGCTTCTTAGTAAGTACACACGAAATACAGATATTATCGTGGGAACTTCCCTTTCGGGGCGTGTTCATCCGGAGGTGTCTAACTTAATCGGTTGCTTTATTAACGCTTTGCCTGTGCGGAATGAGGTGAAGGGAGAAGAATCATTTCAAGACTTCGTAAAACGAGTGAAACAATCAGTCCTGGAAATCTACGCAAATCAAGAATATCCATTTGACCGGATTGTAGAAGAATTGGGAGTGGAGCGCAATCTAAGCCGTAACCCCATTTTCGATGTCATGTTTGAAGTCCATACTCTTCGCACGGATAAACATGCAGAAGTAGAAGTAAGTTCGGATCTTACTCTCTCATTCGAAAAATCATTAGACCATATTCGTTATTCAGGATTTGATTTTGCTTTTGAGTTATTCCAATCAGAAGGAAAAATTGATGGTTATATCCAATACTGCACCGCTTTATTTAATCGAGAAACGATAGAGCGTTTAAGTCGTCATTTTGTTCAACTCGTTCGCCATGTGGTAGAGAACCCGGGAAAAAAAGTATGTGAAATGGACATGTTATGTGATGAAGAAAAAAGACAAGTTTTAGAACAATTTAATGACTTGAAGAGTTCGTATCCTGTCCAAGTTCCAATGCAACAACTTTTTGAGGAACAAGTTGCACGGACGCCTGAAGCGATCGCTGCCAGTTTCGAAGGAGAAGAGCTTTCCTACAAGGAGTTAAATGAACGGGCTAACCGCTTAGCACATCTGTTACGTTCGAAAGGAGTAGGTGTAAACCAATTCGTTTCCGTCGTAAGTGAACGAAATCTGGAGTGGTTAACGACGATCCTTGCTATTTTCAAAAGTGGTGCTGCGTATGTGCCTGTGGATCCAAATCTTCCAGATGAACGGATTGCCTACATTATTAAAAACAGCGAATCAAAGGTAGTGGTGACGCAATCTGCATTTGTGGAGCGTTTAAAAGCTCATGCGGGTGAGATGATCCAGACGATGGTTTCGTTGGATGAGCAAGATTTGAATGAGTATAGTGCTGAGAATCTGAAGATGTTGAATGCATCGACAGACCTTGCTTACATGATTTATACATCAGGCTCTACAGGGAATCCAAAAGGTGCTTTAGTGCGCCATGACGGCATGATTAACCATCTGTTTGCGAAGCTTGAAAGCCTTGGTATCGGAGCAGAGGATGTCGTGGTGCAAAATGCATCTGTCAGCTTTGACATTTCTGTGTGGCAAGCGCTTGTTGCTCTCTTAGTCGGAGCGAAGACGTCCATCGTTTCTTTTGAAGTAGCTCGGGATCAAGCTTTACTACTAGAGCACTTGCATAAAGAACAGGTGACCGTGCTGGAAACGGTTCCAACACTACTATTTGCCTTCCTCGATACGGTTCGCGGACTAGAGAAATTAGATCGAGAGTTACCACGGTTACGCTGGATGATTGCTACGGGGGAAGAGTTACCTGTGAAGCTAGTAAACAGTTGGTTTGAACTATACCCACATATCAAGTTGATGAATGCGTATGGTCCTACGGAATGTTCGGATGACGTAACCCAACATGTTATGTCCGGACGAATTGAGTCAGAGCAACGGGTCCCAGTTGGGCAGCCGCTTGCTAATTTGAACTTGTACGTCGTGGATCAATACAATCACCTCGCTCCAGTAGGAGTAAAAGGGGAGATTTGGGTTAGTGGGATCGGTGTGGGAGATGGTTATTGGAAAAATACAGAACTTACTCAAGAGAAATTTATATCTAATCCATTTTCAGTCGATCCGTCCCATTCTCGTGTATATCGGACAGGTGATTTAGGGCGTTGGATGCCTGACGGATCGATAGAATTCTTTAGCCGCATCGATTTCCAAGTAAAGGTTCGTGGTTTCCGAATCGAGCTAGGTGAGATTGAAAGTGCCATTGGCAACCATCCACAAGTAGACGAAGTAGCGGTGATCGTGAAGAAGGCTGCTGATGGTGATAATACGTTAGTTGCGTTTTACACAAGTAAAGAGTTATTAGAAGCGAATACATTGCAAAGCTACCTGCGTGATATTTTGCCATACTATACGGTTCCAACTCATATCATCCGCATCGAACGTATGCCACTTCTCACAAGCGAAAAAATAGATCGCAATGCATTAAAGAAATGGAAGTTGGAAGAAGGTACACAAAGAGGTGTAGCACTGCCGACGACTCAAACGGAAATCGAGATTGCTTCTATCTGGCAAGAAATACTCGGACTGGAGCAAGTTCATGCGGACGATAATTTTTTCCATATCGGTGGGCACTCGATTAGTGCGGTAAAAGTGATTAACCGAATCCGTGATCGTTTTCAAATCAAGATGGCGCTACAACAAGTATTTATTACGCCAGTGTTGAGTGAGCTATCGGGTGTCATTGATACAGAGATTGTCAAATTAGAGCGCTCTGACGCGGACGATACGAAGAAAATAAACGACAACCCGCTACAACCGATGCCAAAACAAGAGGCGTACTTATTAGCTCCAGTACAGCTACCAGAGTGGTACTTGCACCATCTTGAGCCAGATAACCCGTTTTATAATGTCAGCTTTGATGTGATGTTCCACGGAGAAATGAATCTCGAGGCATTTGAGCGAGCATGGCAAACGATTGTAGATCGTCATGCGGTGTTACGAGTTTCCTTCCGTAATGAAAATGGAACTCCATACCAGATAGTGGCTCCACGATTGGAGATGAGACTTTCAAACATATACGAGGATTACACACACGTAGCGGAAGATAGGGTTCATGAGGTGACGAAGGAACTAGCCTACGCACATGCGAACCAGCTATTTCACTTCGAGACAGGCCCATTATTTTATACCAAGTTAGTAGAGTTTCCAGGGAAACAGTTTCTCTTTATGTTTGTAAGTCACCATATTATTTGGGACGAAACCTCTTCGATGAACTTGATGAGAGAATTGAATGAACTATACAACGCATTTGTGACGAATCGTGAGCCTCAGTTGCCGGCACTTGTGATTGACTATGTTGATTATGCCCAGTGGATGAATCGTTCGATTGAAGAAGGATACCTAGAAGAGCAGCGCCAATATTGGTTGACGAAATTTGCTAATGCTCCGAAAGGGCTTGATCTACCGACAGACTATCCGAGACCGCCGATGGTTACGTTTAATGGTGGAACGATTTTAGGAAGGTTCGATCCGGAACTACAAAGGCAGGTTATGGATTTTTGCCAGAAAAACAACATCACCCTGTACATGTTTTTATTAGCTGTTTTAAACCTGTATGTACACCGTTTGAGCGGTCAACAGGACTTTGTCCTCGGCTCACCGATTCAAAATCGTGATGATATGAAGTTAGAAAATATGCTGGGACTGTTTGCCACAGCGATTCCACTGCGTTGTCTGATTGAAAAAGAGATGACGTTTGAACAGCTAGTTGCTCAAAGCAGACAAACGGCGATCGAAGCATACGATAACCACATCTATCCAAGTAATTTCGTGGTAGAGCAGATCGAAGCAGATGTAGATCTATCGCGATCGAAGCTCTTTACGATCATGTATGGCTTACAAAATAACAAGCAGAATCTAGTAAAAAGTCTCCAGTTTGAAGGGCTCACTTGCAACTTTAAACTATATGACTTTATTGAGAGTAGCTCTCGTTTTGATTTGACCTTTGCTTTTGACGAACTGGAAAGCGGTATTGAAATCAACCTGAACTACAACTCCGATTTGTTTAAGAAATCAACAGCAGAGAGGATTGCACAGCAATTTATCCTGTTGACGGAACAAGTCGTACGCACACCCGAAAAAGCCCTTCATGCCTATTCGTTAGTAGCAGACGAAGAGAAACAAATGATGGTGGAAGAGTGGAATCAAACGGATAGCAACTTTAATGGGCATATCTGTATCCACGAAAAGTTTGAGCAACAAGCAGAGAAGACTCCGGATCATATAGCGGTTCAGCACAACAATCTGGCTCTCAGCTACCGTGAGTTAAATGAGCGAGCCAATCAACTAGCACATATTCTGCACGAGCTAGGCGTGGAGTCGGAGCACAAAGTGGGCATTACGTTAGAGCCGTCAGCGGATATGCTTATAGCACTCATAGCTGTACTAAAAGCAGGTGCTGCATTTGTACCAGTAAGTCCAGAACTACCTACAAACCGTCAAAAGACGATTATCGAACGAGCAGACATTGAGGTTCTGATTACGGCGAGTGAATTTGTAAACGACGATGTAGAGTTTAATGGACAGATCATACAAATGGATATAGATCGGTCTCGAATCAATACGAAGTCTAAGCAAAACCTAGATCTCTCTCTCTCTTCTAATCAGTTGGCCTATGTCTTATTTACTTCGGGTACAACGGGGACTCCTAAGGGGATTGAAGTAGAGCATCGGGGTGTTATCAGCTTATTTGAATGGAGTGGTCGGAAGTATTCACTTACGGATGCGGATGCAACGCTATTTATGACCCCGTATACCTTTGATGCATCTCTGCTGGAAACGTTTTGGCCGTTGATGTTTGGAGCGAAGGTAGTTGTTCCAAACTATGATGAGTTGAAGAATCCAGTTGCTATAGGTCAGTTGGTGGCGAAGCATCAGATCACGATTCTCCAATTTGTACCGGTATTGCTGGAAGCATTTATAAATGCGAGAAAGAATAACGAGTTTCCGCAAACCCCATCGCTCCGTTATGTGATTTGTGGTGGTGCGGTACTGACACGAGAGTTGAGAGATAAGTTTAGAAGCCAGTTTACCTGTCATCTAAGCAATCACTACGGCCCAACAGAGGTGACGGTTGATGCGATTACCTTTGACTGTAATGAGCCATTTGAAGGCAATGTGGTTCCGATCGGGAAGCCAATCGGCAATGCCAAAGTGTACTTGTTGGACGAACAAATGAATCTTGTGCCAGTAGGGATGCCGGGTGAAATCTATATTGCTTCCGTTGGGTTGGCACGTGGATATTTGCATGATGTAGATGCGACGAATCGAAGCTTTGTACCAGATCCGTTTTCTACCAATCCTCAGTCACGTTTATATAAGACAGGGGACGTTGCTAAATATCTCGAGGATGGAAACATCGTCTATATGGGGCGGATCGACAACCAAGTGAAGGTACGCGGTAACCGAGTCGAGCTAGAAGAAGTGGAAAATTGGCTATCTTCGCATGATTCGATTCGCAACTGTGCTGTGATTCATATGAAAGACGAGCGGATGGATGGGCTGGTTGCCTACGTGGAGCTAGATCAAGAGGGGACTTCGCTTCAAGTAGGAGAAGAGAAGTTGAAACTATATACTCTCTCCCAGATCCCAAGTCTAAAGACTCGTATGGATGAGCTTCATTTATCAGCATGGCCGGCTTATTTTGCGGGAGAAGAAGTGCAGCGTGAATATTGGCCGAAACTGTTTCATCAATTTTCGCAGTATCAATTTGCGTTGATAGACCAATCAGGACGTGTGTTAGCAGGCGGAAATACGGTTCCGATTTACTGGGATGGTACACACGATGACTTGCCGCAAGGTTGGGATGCTGGCTTAGTAAAGGGCTTTACGGATGCGGATAAGGGTGTGGAGCCAAATACATTACTCGTTCTTGCTGGAGTAGTAGACGAGTCGTGCCAAGGAAAAGGGCTCGCTGCTATGTTGGTAAAAGCGTTTAAACAATTAGCGCTTGGGCATGGGCTGGAGCGATTGATCGTTCCTGTGCGACCAACAGGGAAACATGCGTATCCAGATCTCAGCTTTACAGAATACAGCGAACTGCGCCGAGAAGACGGCCTACCAGTTGATAACTGGTTACGTACACATGAGCGTGTGGGCGGAAAAATCCTCAAGATGGCGACTCACTCTCAATATGTAAAAGCAAGCGTTACCGACTGGCAACAATGGACGGGGACTCACTTTACACAAAGTGGCGCTTACTCTATACCTGATGCACTGCAGCCGGTGCAGGTCGACTTGGAACAAGGTGTCGTAGAATACTGGGATCCAAGTGTTTGGATGGAACATCCGGTCACGTCGGACACATCGTATACATGGGAGTATAACGATCCAGAGAAGATCCAAAGCTTCCTAAAGCAATTTATACCTGAGTATATGGTTCCGCAACAATACATGTTTCTCAGCCATATGCCGCTCATGAATAGTGGGAAAATTGATAAGAAATCGTTGCCAGAACCAACTTTACTTCTTCAGAACCAAAGAGAGTTCGTCCTACCACAAAGCAAAACCGAAGAAGAGATTCTCGCTATCTGGAAAGAAATTTTGCAACTGGATGAAATCAGTGTAACGGATAACTTCTTTGATTTGGGTGGCCACTCATTGAAGGCGACCCAAACGGTTACTAGGTTGACGAAATCATTTGGGATTCAATTTAACCTTCGAGAATTGTTCCAAGCGGTTACGATTCGTAGTTTGGCTCAGTTAGTAGAGTCCAAACGAGATTTGCAGCCGACGAGTGGAACCTCATTCAAAAAAGTAGAACGACGCACAAGAACCAAAAAATAGTTTCCTATTTAGAGTGTTGGGTGGGGACATACTCCACCCGGCATCTTGTATAGAAAAGAGGTAGAGGTAATGACGAACATAGAACGATATGAGTCTTCATCTGCACAGAAGCGACTCTATCTAATTCATCAATTGCAAACGATGAGTACCGCCTATAATCTTCCTCTCGTGATGATCGTGGAGGGGGTGTTTGATAAAGTCCGTTTTAACGAAGCAGTAAACAAGCTGATTCAGAGGCATGAAGCTTTACGAACGAGCTTTGTGGAAGAAAAGGGCGAAGTATTACAGCAAGTTTATGAGTCGATCGATATGAGAGTCACGGACCGAGGAATAGTAGAAGACAAGGATGTCGAAAAGCTGGTGCACTCCTTTATTAGGCCTTTTGATCTACAGAAAGCCCCCCTGCTTCGTATAGAACTGGCTGATCTTTCGCCGAAGAAGCATGTTTTGCTGATGGATATTCATCATATTATTGCCGATGGGACATCTATTCGGACCATGTTGGAGGAAATTCTTGCTTTTTACAATGGAATGGATCTACCGGAACTAGATGTTCAGTATGTTGATTTTGCTATCTGGCAAAATGATTTCTTTCAATCTGAAGAGATGAAAGCACAAGAGGAGTACTGGATATCTACCTTTGCAGAAGAGGTGCCTGTGCTTCAGCTTCCACTCGATTACCCACGTCCACCTGTGCAAACGTTTACCGGTGATCGGCATTCGTTTACCCTTGATGTCGCTTTGACTGCACAGATTCAAGATTTCGCGCGCCGAGAAGGTGTGACGCTCTATATGTTTTTGCTAGCGGCATACAACTTGTTACTAGCGAAATATAGCGGTCAAGAATCGATTGTGGTAGGTACACCGATTGCAGGACGAAAACATGTGGAGTTTGAGCGCATCGTGGGCATGTTTGTGAATACACTTGCGATGCGTAACGAACCGAAAAATGATAAAACATTCCGCGCTTTCTTGCAAGAAGTAAAGACCAATGCGCTAAAAGCATATGACAATCAAGATTTTCAATTTGAAGAATTAATCGAGCGATTAGGAATTACTCGTGACCGGAGCAGACATCCATTATTCGATACGATGCTAGCTGTACAAAACACGGATAAATCGGTTATCGAATTTGCCGGTCTCAGTTTCACTCCGTATGAACTAGAAAATAAAACAGCTAAGTTCGATCTATTTGTAGAGGTATTTGACCATGAGCAGGAACTAGAATTCCACCTTCAATACAATACAGGGCTATTCCGCGAAGAATCGGTGAAACAGTTCGCTATTCATTTGGAAAATATCATTCAAGATGTGTTATCTCATCCAGAGAAGAAGTTGTGGGAGTTTGAACTCATAACTGAAGAAGAGAAACAACAGCTTCTCACAATGGGATCAGGATATAAACTGTACTCTCCAACCGATAAAACGATTACTCAATTATTTGAGGAGTATGTAGCGAAAACGCCAGACCATGTAGCCCTTGTGTACGGTCAGAGACAACTTACTTATCGTGAATTGAATGAACGAGCGAATTGTCTGGCACGAACGATACGAGAGACAGGCATCCAGTCAGATTCATTTGTTGGGATAATGGCGGATCGATCTGTTGATATGCTAGTTGCCATCTATGCGGTGCTAAAAGCAGGTGCGGCGTATGTGCCTCTAGACCCAGACCTACCAACCGAACGGATCGCTTATATTTTAGATGATAGTAAGACTCAGGTACTGTTAACGCAGGAAAAATATCGTGGGAAATTGGACTATGCAGGAGAAACTCTCTATCTAGAAGACGAATCACTCTATCAGAGTGACGGTAGTAATTTAGAGACAATTAACACCTCGCAAAGTATTGCCAATGTGATCTATACGTCTGGATCGACTGGGAATCCCAAGGGTGTAATGATTGAACATCATAGCATCGTAAACCTACTATGTGCGTTGCAAGATCAGTATCCATTTGGCGAAACAGATGCTTATTTACTAAAAACCACTTTTTCGTTTGATGTATCTGTGGCGGAGTTATTTGGCTGGTTCTTTGGAGGGCGGCTCGTCATATTAGAACAAGGGCTGGAAAAAGATCCGTTTCGTATGTTACGAGCGATTGATCAATATCAAGTAACCTATCTCAATCTTGTTCCGTCGATGCTTTCCATCCTTCTGGATACAATCACAGAAGACAAGCTAGTGATGTTAAATAAACTAAAATACTTGTTTGTGGCAGGGGAAGCGATCACGCAGCCTGTCATTCATAAGTTTTATCAACTGACCCGTACGGTCCAGCTAATAAATCTATATGGACCTACGGAAATGACGGTTTATGCTACCGGATATCCTTTAAGCAAAGATGAGGATCACATCCATGTTCCAATCGGGAAACCACTTGCGAATATGGAGGCATATATTGTAAATAGTCATTCGCAGCTACAACCAGTCGGAGTGATTGGAGAGTTATGTTTAGCAGGTAGAGGGATTGCAAGGGGTTATTTAAATAAGCCAGATTTGACCGAAAAAGCCTTTATTGATCATCCGCACAGGCCTGGAACGAAAATGTACCGGACGGGTGATATTGCCAGATGGCTTCCTTGTGGAAATATCCAGTTTTTCGGACGGAGTGACCATCAGGTAAAAATCAGAGGATATCGAATCGAGCTTGGAGAGATCGAAACGAAGCTACTAGAGCATCCAGCTATTCAGAAAGCGGTAGTGGTTGCTCATAAAAATGAACGAGGCGATTTCTCACTATGTAGCTATCTCGTTTCAGATGGCAAATGGACCTTTACAGAGCTGCGTAAGCACTTAGCCAAGTCACTACCTGATTATATGATTCCTTCTTACTGCATGGAATTAGAAGAGTTGCCGCTCACACCGAACGGCAAAGTAGATAAGCGAGCTTTACCAGATCCCACGATTGAAAACCAACTTCATAAAAAATATATTGCTCCAACCAATAAGGAAGAGACGGTCATAGCGGAAATATTTCAGGAGATATTAGGTGTGGAACGGGTTGGACTGGATGATCATTTCTTTGAATTAGGCGGACATTCTCTTAAAGCGACGATGCTAATCCTACATGTCCACAAAAAACTAGAAGTAGAGTTGCCGATGCGTGTAGTTTTTAATCATCCGACTGTGAAAGAGATAGCGGAGTATATCCGAGGTGCAGAAACACATGATTATGCTTCTATTCAACCGATTGAGAAACAACCCCATTATTCAGTGAGTTCAGCGCAAAAGCGGATGTATGTCATGAGTGAAATGGCTCCTGAAAGTACGGCTTTTAATATAAACAGCACGATGGTGATCCAAGGGGACCTTGACTATGGTTGGTTCGAAAACATCTTTAATCAGTTGGTTCAGCGTCACGAATCGCTACGTACCTCGTTTGAGTTAGTAGATGGGGAACCTGTTCAGATTGTACAGGATGAAGTTGTTTTTGAACTGGAAGTGATGGAAGCAAAGTGGGAGGACGCAAATCAATGGATCAAGCGCTTCATCCGCCCATTTGACTTGAAAAAAGGGCCACTTATCCGTGTGGGACTGATTCAGGTAGAACCTACTGTGCATCTATTCACCATCGATATGCATCATATTATTTCGGATGGAACCTCAATCGGCATTTTAATCAAGGAATTTATCCGACTATGTCGTAGGGAATCACTCTCACCATTACGTATCCAATATAAAGATTTCTCTTCTTGGCAAAATGAGGTTCTACAGTCTGATATGACGAAGAAACAGGAAACGTACTGGCTTGAGCAGTTTAAAGGCGATATCCCGATTCTACAGTTGCCAACGGATTACCCACGTTCAGAATCAGTTGATCATAGAGGGAACTCTGCCTTGTTTCAAGTAAGCAAAGAGCAGGCGGATCTTCTATATCAATTCTCACGAGAAAACGAGACGACTTTATTTATTCTCTTGCTCGCTGCATACAATATCTTACTTTACAAATATACAGCACAGGAAGATATTATCGTCGGGACACCCATCGCTGGAAGGCAACATATCGATTTAGAAAACGTGGTAGGGATGTTTGTTAATACGCTACCGATTCGTAACCAACCAGCTGGTAAAAAGACGATTCGAGAGTTCATAAAGGATGTAAAGAATCAAGTATTTGCTGCTTATGAGAATCAGGGTTATCCGTTGGAGGAGCTTGTATTCAAATTAGGAATCGACCGTGCGGCAAATCGGAATCCGCTATTTGATACTATGCTCGTGGTGCAAAATATGGAGATTCCAGAGATTGAGGTTGATCATCTCCAGTTCCAGCCTTATGAAGAAGAGTCACATACTTCACAAGGGGCTTTAACTTGGGCTGCGATTGAAGGCGACGAGGGGTTATTCATAGTTGCGGAATATCAAGTAAGCCTGTTCAAACAAGAAACCATCGAAATAATGGGGCAAGACTACCTCACAGTTCTACAAAAAATGATGATGAATTTGGATGAAACCATTATGGAATTGTCCATTCGTGAAAAACAAGAAACAGATGCATCAGACGCTTTAAGTGCGCTGGATGAAGAATTCGCCTTTTAAAGGGTTGGGAATGGGGAGGATCGTCTCTTATATGCTAGAGAAATTACAAAAGCTGGGTCACTTAGTGGGAAGTACGCCACTGGTTCCATTGGAACATCCATCGATCCATTTATATACAAAACTTGAATACCATAACCTGATGAATAGTGTGAAGGCCCGTACAGCCTTTTATATGTTATCATCTGCGATCAAAAGAGGGGAGATTCACCAAGACACGACGTTGATTGAATCTTCATCTGGCAATCTGGCCATTGCGCTCGCAACGCTTTGCCAATACCTGAAGATCAAATTCATCCCAGTCATTGACCCGAATATTAACGGAGTGTATGAAGATTTATTACATTCTATCTCCTATAAAGTGGTAAAAGTGACAGACCGGGATGCGACGGGTGGATTCCTCCTTACACGTCTAAATAAAATACAAGAACTACTTTACTCGATTCCAAATGCGTATTGGACGAATCAATATCAAAATCCAGATAATTACTATGCGCACTATCACGGAATCGGCACCGAACTAGTCCAACATTTCGAAACGTTAGACTATGCATTTATTGGAGTTGGGACGGGCGGAACGATTTCAGGGATCTCGAATCGTCTAAAAGAAGCGTTTCCTAATGTGAAAGTAATTGCTGTGGATAGTGAGGGGTCTGTCATTTTCAATGATATGCCAAAAAAGAGATATATTCCGGGTATTGGAGCAAGCACGGTTCCTGAGCTAGTGAAACGTGCTGTGATCGATGAAGTAGTTCATATCTCGGAACAGCATACAGTAGAAGGATGCCATCAATTATTTGAAAATCACGGGATCTTCGCCGGAGGATCCTCTGGAACATCTTATTATGCAATCAATCAATATTTCCAAGATAAAACCTTCGTTCGAAAGCCAAATGTGGTCTTTCTATGCCCAGATAACGGTGTTCCATATGTGCAGACGGTTTATAACGCAGAATGGATCAAGTGGCTATCGAATCAATCGGCTTTCATATCGTAATGAAACATACATGGAGGGATTTACATGCTTTATTTAAACACAGGACATATCAAACAAATGGGCGTGGAGTGGCACAAAACCGTGCAGGTGATTCAGAATGCTGTCCAAAATTTGAAAGAAAAACATTATGCACAGCCTATCAAGCCTTACTTGCGATTTAAAGATCAACGGAATCGGATTATCGCGATGCCTGCCTACATCGGAGGGGATTTTGAGGCAGCAGGAATTAAGTGGATTGCTAGTTTCCCGAAAAATATTGATAAAGGAATACAGCGAGCACATTCGGTTACGATTCTAAACGATTCCGATACTGGAAAGCCTTTCGCTACCTTCAATACAGCGATCGTGAGCGGAATCCGTACGGCTTCAGTATCAGGGCTTATCATCCAAGAGTTTGAAAAAGTACGGGATCTAACTGATATAAAAGTGGGCATTATCGGTTTCGGTCCAATCGGCCAGTTACATCTCAGTATGGTTACGCATTTACTAGGAAGTAAAATATCATCCATCACTTTATACGATAAAAAAGGGGTTAATCAAGAGCATATACCAGCAGAGATTCTAGCTAAAACCAACATCGTCGATTCCTATGAAGAAGCGTATCAGGATGCAGATATTTTCATTACATGCACAGTTGCTGCGGAAGGATATATCGACCAGAAGCCGAAAGACGGCGCGCTCTTACTAAATGTTTCACTTCGTGACTTTAAACCACAGATTCTTGACTATACGAAATCGATCATAGTGGACGACTGGGAAGAAGTTTGTCGTGAGAATACGGATATCGAAGTGATGCATCGTGAGCGGAATCTACAAAAAGAGGATACATACTCCATTGTAGATGTGGTGTGCCATGATGCGATGAACCGTCTCGGGGCAGAGAAAGCAGTTTTATTTAATCCGATGGGAATGGCGATTTTCGACGTAGCGATTGCTACCTATTATTACCGATTAGCAGTGGAAACAGGGTCTGGGGTCCAATTGGAAGATTAGATACGGAAAATAGATTGGATTTTGGGGTTAAAGAGGGGGTTCTACCATGAATAGTGTGATTTCTTCACTAGCTTTAGTATCGGCGGAGCAAATTTATTTCCATGAATCACATGAAAATGAACGGCTAGGCAAAATATGCAAATCGATAACTGAAGAGGGCTATTTGAGTAATCCACCGATTGCGATGCAGCTATCGAATGAAAAATATCTTCTATTAGATGGAGCCCATCGGTTGATGGCCTTAAAGGAACTCGATTGTAAGAGAATCGTGGTCCAATTAGTAGAAGAAAAGGATGTTTATTTAAGTGCTTGGAATCATCTCCTCCCACAGGATGCTTGGTGGGAGGAGTTACAACAGTGTCCTTATCTTCATTGGGCTACGGAACCGGAGGGTCGCAAGTGGCTTGCTCATATAGTGTTACCTAGTGGAGAAACATATTATTTATATTCTACAAATGAGAGCGATGAGATGTTGGATCAATTAACAGCATGGCACCATATTGTAGGACTCTATCAACATAAATGCCATGTTCGTAGAATTCCAAATGGTTCTCACATTGAACCACAGGATGGAGAAGTGTTTATCTGTTATCCGCAATATACTTTAGATGGATTAAAGAGAGTCGTAGAATCCAATCGATTAATGCCAGCCGGGATCACCCGCTGTATTGTAGAAGGTCGTTTATTGAACTTACGAATTCCATTGGAAATACTTCAATCTGAAAAACTTCCAGTGGAACAATGGCAAACATTACGTAGCAAATGGATGAATAGCCTACGTTTCTATACAGAGCCAGTCTACGTTTGTGAAGCGTAACGTCATAGAAAAGGAGTGATCTGATGAGAGTTTTTAGACTGATACTCCTAAGCTTTATTGTATGCTTAGGTAGTTTTACCCCTCTACTCGCAAGTGCACAGCAGGAATTGCTACATACGACAGTGGAAGATGTAGAGAAATTTATAAACGACCAAAAAGAGGCTGGGAAAATCCCCGGTTTGGCCATCGTCGTCACGCAGGGTGATAAAACTTTATATCAAAAAGGGATTGGATATGCTGATGTCAAGCAACAGAAAAAGATCGAAGGAAATACACTATTTGAGATTGGTTCAACCAGCAAAGCCTTTACCGCCCAAGCGTTATTTCAGCTAGAAGAAAAGGGACTCATCCACTTAGATGATCCCATTACCAAGTATATCCCATGGCTGACTTTGAAGTATCAAGGGAAGCCTACCCAAATCACGGTGGAGCAGTTTCTTCATCATACAAGCGGGGTCCCATTTCAATCTATTGGCCAAATTCCTAGTTCCACATTAGAAGATGCACTGGAGAAGACTGTACGAAAGTTAGTAGGTACTGAATTAACACATCGTCCCGGTGAAAAATTCGAGTATGCTACGATCAACTATGATGTGTTGGGTTATGTAATTCAACGCGTTTCAGGTCTTTCGTTCGAAGAGTATATGCAGAAGAATGTATTTCCAGAAATAGGATTAAAAGGTACATATATTCAAGGGGATGTGCCGATGGACAAAATGGCGACAGGATACAAGGCGGGCTTTACTCGAGCACTTGAATACAAAGCGCCACTCTTTCGAGGCAATAATCCGGCTGGTTATGTCGTTTCAAGTATCGAAGATATAGAGAAGTGGTTAAAAGTTCAGACAGGCAGTGTGAAGGTGAGTGAAGCGGTTAGTAAACGAATCACAAAGTCACACGAACCAGACCGAAAGGTGGCACCGGATCTAGATGGTTCTTCTTATGCAGCAGGATGGTCTGTCTATCAAAATGGCGATGGCGGCCAAATCGCACATAGTGGAAATAATCCTAACTTCTCTTCATATTTTGCCTTTCGTCCAAAAGATCAACTTGGAGTAGCTGTGTTAGCCAATATGAATTCAGATTATACGGCTGCGATCGGCCAAGGAATCATGAATATGATGAACGAGAAAAAAGTGACAAAACTCACATCTGATATGTATGTGAAAGTGGATCAAGTTGCAACAGCCGTTACGTATATTCTCGGGACAATGGCACTCATTACCCTCTTCTTTTTATCTCGCATGGTGATTCAAATCCTCAGAGGGAAGCGTACATTTGTAGGGGTTGGATTGCGTACAGCTTTCCTAACGGCGATGTTATGGGCCATTATGGGTGGAACCTTTGTGGGAGCGATGTACTATCTGCCAGAAGTTTTCTTTCAGGGACTCCCGTGGAGCTTTGTCTATGTATGGGGTCCGATTACGATTTTGACAGCCATACTCTCACTCGGAGTTGTGGGAATGTTGTTTTGCCTGTACGCTGTATTGGCAAAGCTTTTTCAAAAAAAAAACGATAAACCCATCTTTTATTTAGGTGTTCTTAGCTTAATCGGCGGTCTGGGAAATGGACTTATTATTTTCATGATCAATTCAACGCTTGCTTCGGATAAAGGTTTTAATCCCGTTTTATTTGGCTACTTTATCATGGGAATCGCTATCTATGTGATCGGCGAGAAAATGGTGCGAACCAAATTAATCGACATCACTAATAACATCGTCTACGAAAAGCGCATGGACTTAATAGGGAAGATACTCGGCACCTCCTATCAAAATTTCGAATGTATCCCAGATGGGAAAATCTATGCCACATTGAACAATGATACCGAAACCATAAGCAGATTTTCTACGATTGTGATTACCGGAATTACAAGTTCTGTAACTCTGATGTTTTGCTTCATTTATCTGGGATTTATTAATTTTTACGGATTACTTGTTTCGCTCGGGGTTATTCTTCTATCAGTAGGACTTTATTTCATCATCGGTCGTTCTGCCAACCTTATGTGGGAGCAAACACGGGATATCCAAAATGTGTTTTTCAAATTTATCAATGATATTGTGGGTGGCTATAAGGAGCTGTACCTACAAAAAGGAAAACGTGCGGACTTTCATCAAGCAATAGAAGAGAGCTGTGATGCTTATCGGACCAAGAGGGGTCTAGGAGAGAAGAAGTTTGTCAATGTTTTTGTGATTGGGGAATTGCTGTTTGTATTTGTCATCGGGGCGGTTGCCTTCTTCTTTCCTATCTTGTTTCCAGAGATTCAAAAAGAATCATTGATTAGTTACGTATTCGTCTTCTTGTATATGACGGGTCCTGTTCACGGAATCTTAAACTCATTTCCAGAGCTATTTCGCATTCGAATAAGCTGGAAGAGAATGAATGAATTAACGTTGGATCTCACTTCAGCCGCTCAGGTGGAGAAAGTAACAATGAGTGAAGAGCAAAAATCCGATGTTACTTCTTTACAGATAGAGGATGTGATTTATCGATATAAAAGTAAATCGGGAGAGGCATTTTCTGTGGGGCCACTCCAGTATGAGTTTCAGTCGGGAGAGATTGTCTTTATAACAGGAGGAAATGGGAGTGGAAAGTCCACATTAGCCAAGCTAATTACGGGGCTTTACTCTCCTGATTCCGGACAAGTTATGATGAATCATAAACCGATTGATTCAGCGGAAATAGGCTCTCATTTCTCTACTATCTTTAGTGATGTGTATCTATTTGATCGTCTATATGGGATTAATACAAATCGCAAACAAGCGGATATCGAACACTATTTAAAATTGCTAGAAATCGAAGATAAGATATCGGTAGATGAGAGTGGGGCCCTTAGTACTATTAATCTTTCAACCGGACAACGGAAACGGGTCGCACTTATGATTAGCTATTTGGAAGACAAGCCTTTCTATTTATTTGATGAATGGGCTGCCGATCAGGACCCGGAGTTTAGAAGATTCTTTTATGAAAATTTGTTACCTGATTTGAAAGAGCGGGGTAAATGTGTGATTGCGGTTACCCATGATGATGGGTATTTCCATTTAGCGGATCGGGTCATTAAGATGGAGTATGGCCGGATTTTGGACTTGGGTAAGGTGGAGGAGAAGGAGAGTCGGGTTGTGTAATAGGACTCTTTCTTCTAAATTAATGGTATAATGTAAAAACATTTATGCTAAATAAAAAATTAAGGAGATATACTTATGACAACTCAGTTGAAATCAAACAAAACCTTTCCTGTTCTAGAAACAGAACGTCTCGTTTTAAGAGAAGTTACCCCTGCCGATGCCGGGGATATGCTGATCTATTTATCAGATCCAGAGGTGATGAAATACTACGGACTTGCCCCTTTTGAATCAGAACAAGATGCGCTAGATGAAATCGCTTGGTATGCCAGTATTTTTCAAAAGAAAACGGGGATTCGCTGGGGTATTACTCTAAAAGGCACTGATCAAGTTATCGGTAGTTGTGGCTTCCTCAACTGGTCATCTGATCATTATCGTTCAGAAGTTGGCGCTGAGTTATCGAAAGAACATTGGAATAAAGGAATCATGACTGAGGCATTTCAAGCCATCCTCCAGTACGGATTTGACCACATGGAGCTTGTTCGAATCCAAGGATTAATGGAACTCGAAAATGTTGCTTCATGGAAGCTATGTGAAAAAAGTGGCTTTATTAGAGAAGGCTTATTGCGAAAATATGAATATACAGTTGGGAAGTTTGACGATATGTATATGTATTCATTGTTGAAAGAAGATTTTTTAGCGATGTCCTAATTGAATGATTAGATAAAAGAATAATCCCCTTATATGGCGAGGTGCCGTATAAGGGGATTTTTTATTGTGATTAATTATATGCATGGGGATTAACTAGGATATTTTTACAATATTTACTGTAACAGCAAGTGATTCATTAAATATCGCGTAATCATTTGTGCCTTGTGTGTTAACAACTTGTAATATACCAGAAGTGATATCTGCTGATAAATCAACAATATACGTTTGAGTTCCAGTTAGGAAGTCGTTGACATTTTCAAAAGTCATCATGGAGCCACTCTGAACCAAGTTGTTTAAACGTAAAGCTACTGATACATTGTCTGGGGGAGTGGTTGGTCTAACAAAGACAGAGTAAGAGACTAAATAGATGTGACCATTGGTTAGAGTAATATCTGTACCTGTAGGTGTAAAGGTAATATCTGCTCCTCCGTTATTAACTAGTACTGTATCTAATGGTATCGCTACCGGGGAAGCTGAGGTCCCGGTTACACCCGTTATTCCAGTACTGCGTGCAATCAGCATATTACTGGTGCTAATAGCTCCGGTAGGTCCTGTGGAACCTTGAGGCCCTGTGGAACCTTGAGGCCCTGTGGAACCTTGAGGTCCCGTGCTACCTTGAGGTCCTGTGCTGCCTTGAGGTCCTGTGCTGCCTTGAGGTCC
>NZ_FPJZ01000002.1:7125-7596 GCF_900119485.1 Thermoactinomyces sp. DSM 45891 | reverse complement strand
GTGCTGCCTTGAGGTCCTGTGCTGCCTTGAGGTCCTGTAGCTCCGGTTGGACCGTTTGTTCCTGTCACAACTTCTAATCTCACATTGGCAGAACCAGTGGTTACATTAATCTCTAGTGAATCGGATATAAAGTTCAGCGTTTCTCCAAAACCTAGAGGTGAGCTTCCGCTCGTCCCCGTATTTCCTTGGACGAAGAATAAGAAATCACCTGTAGCCAAGGATCCAGTTGGCCCCGTGGTACCTTGAGGCCCTGTGCTGCCTTGAGGTCCCGTGTCACCTTGAAGTCCTGTGCTGCCTTGAGGTCCCGTGTCGCCTTGAGGCCCTGTGCTGCCTTGAGGTCCTGTGCTGCCTTGAGGTCCCGTGTCGCCTTGAGGCCCTGTGCTGCCTTGAGGTCCTGTGCTGCCTTGAGGTCCCGTGTCGCCTTGAGTCCCTGTGCTGCCTTGAGGCCCTGTGTTCCCTTGAGGCCCCGTG
>NZ_FPJZ01000002.1:6223-6426 GCF_900119485.1 Thermoactinomyces sp. DSM 45891 | reverse complement strand
GGCCCGATGTCGCCTTGAGATCCCGTGTTGCCTTGAGGTCCCGTGCTACCTTGAGGTCCTGTAATCCCTTGAGGTCCCGTGCTACCTTGGGGCCCGATGTCGCCTTGAGGTCCTGTAGTGCCCGGCGCCCCGGCGCCTTGAGGCCCTGTATCCCCTTGAGGTCCCGTGTTGCCTTGAGGCCCGATGTCGCCTTGAGGTCCTGT
>NZ_FPJZ01000002.1:5041-5361 GCF_900119485.1 Thermoactinomyces sp. DSM 45891 | reverse complement strand
TCGCCCTGAGGTCCTGTGCTGCCTTGAGGCCCCGTGTTCCCTTGAGGCCCGATGTCACCTTGAGGTCCTGTAGTGCCCGGAGTCCCAGCGCCTTGAGGTCCTGTAATACCCTGGGGCCCTGTGCTCCCTTGGGGCCCGATGTCGCCTTGAGGTCCTGTAGTGCCCGGAGCCCCAGCGCCTTGAGGCCCTGTATCCCCTTGAGGCCCGATGTCGCCTTGAGGCCCCGTGCTGCCTGGAGCCCCAGCGCCTTGAGGTCCTGTGTCTCCCTGGGGTCCTGTGTTGCCCTGAGGCCCCGTGCTACCGGGAGTTCCAGCGCCTTG
>NZ_FPJZ01000002.1:0-5031 GCF_900119485.1 Thermoactinomyces sp. DSM 45891 | reverse complement strand
GTGCTGCCTGGAGCCCCAGCGCCTTGAGGTCCTGTGTCTCCCTGGGGTCCTGTGTTGCCCTGAGGCCCCGTGCTACCGGGAGTTCCAGCGCCTTGAGGTCCCGTTTCACCCTGAGGCCCTGTGTTCCCTTGGGGCCCGATGTCGCCTTGAGGTCCTGTGCTGCCTGGAGCCCCAGCGCCTTGAGGTCCTGTAATCCCCTGAGGCCCCGTATCCCCTTGAGGTCCGATGTCGCCTTGAGGCCCCGTGTTCCCTTGAGGCCCCGTGCTTCCTTGAGGCCCAGTATCGCCTTGGGGTCCTGTAGTGCCCGGAGCCCCAGCGCCTTGAGGTCCTGTAATCCCTTGAGGCCCCGTATTCCCTTGAGGCCCGATGTCGCCTTGAGGTCCTGTGCTGCCTGGAGCCCCAGCGCCTTGAGGTCCTGTGTTGCCGGTTGGTCCTGTTGGCCCGGTAACTAAGAAAGTGCCTGTCGGAATGATAGGTCCTCCGACCGGTCCCTGAGGTCCTTGAGTTCCTGGGGTTCCTTGTACACCGGGTGGTCCCATTACTCCGTTTACACCAGTTCGCCCTCTCCCTAGAGGCCCTCTAGGACCTCTAGGTCCTCTTGGACCTTGAGGTCCACGTAGTCCATATCGACCTCGGCATCCTTTAGGTCCTTTTGGCCCCTTGGGCCCTTGAGGTCCCTGAGGTCCACACCGTCCCCTGTATTTTCTAGAATAACCATGTAAGAAAGGCAGGATATATCCCCTACGTTGATTCATCTCCTCACTCCTAAACTTTTGATATAACAGGATACGAATTCATAGCAATAAATGATATAAATAAATGACTATTTTCTCTGTTTCTGGGATGAAATAATAGAGTTATAGGCCAAAGTTTTCCTGATTATCCCTATCGCTGGCTACAAATAAATACCCCCTGCACTATGAAGAACAGCGGGTTTGTTCACTATATTTGGCAAGAAAGTTATTACTAGCCTCCTTGCTTTTTTTGTAGGTGAGAGAGTGTGTTCAATGATTCTCTTTGTGATGTTTTTAATTTGTAATCAAAAATTTACATTACTTATACGTAGCCGTGGGTAATAGTAGATAGATCACGGTTCGCCTAATCTTGATACAATAAGATCAAATAGGGGGGAAATGATTTGGAGCTATTAATCGGTATCTTGCTGTTTATGTTTATCATGGTAACCATTATCGTGAATGTTGTTGTACGTAATAATAAAAAAAGAGGAAAGAACATGGGTTTACATGTGATGCCTAATTTAGGATTACAAAAGAATGATGAACTGTTCCAAGCAGAGATGAAAAAGTTAGTGGAGCATATAGAACAATCGATTCCTGAGTACTATGCGAGTCAGGTAAGGGAGCGAGTGATCCGTGAATATCAGATCTCACAAGATGACTTCGAAAATCGTTGGTTCGAGTGGAAACGTTACTTAGTGATGGTCTCCATTCTCCCGTACGTACCGATGTATAGCCGAGATGTTGATGTCATTTGGCATGAGATGCTAATGTTTACCAAGGACTATGAACAATTCTCCAAGAAATTAGTAGGAAATACCCTCCATCATCAACCGCACGGTGCAGGGGAGCTGAAGTTTGTTCCAGACGATCGCGCATGGTTTGACCTTATCTTTTCTTTACTATTTGAGCCAACTAAATATACAAACTACACGTGGGGAAAATTTTTAAAACATCCAGTTTCTGTCCCAGTTATTCATGACTTTCGAACCTTACCAACGGAGAAGATACAGGAAAGGTATTTCAATACTCATTCAGCATCCCTTTTTCCTGTAATAGAAAACATACAAAAGTTGTTAATCACACAAGTAAAGCAAAAATTAAAGAAGCTTGATCAATTTTACGTGACCCATGGATCCAATATAAAGACGTTTAAAAAATACCATAACATAAAAGCACCTGATTACATCCTTGTGGGGTTCCTATTTTTATCCGCATATCATTATGATGTTTTTCTTGCTCAACATGCGCTCCTTAATGCGCAATCGAGTTCCTATGGCAGTAATTATATATTTGGTTCAGGTGATAGTGGTTCCAGTAGCGATGATTCAGGTAGTAATGACTCAGGCAGTAGTAACTCAGATAGCGGCGGAAGCAGTTGTAGTGGTGGTAGCAGCAGTAGTTGTGGCGGCGGTGGCTGTGGTGGTGGAAGCTAGGTAAATGGCATGACTATGATGTTAAATTAGGAGGGATTGGAATGTCTGATTCGCTAGATCAGCTATTGCACCGAGTGGAAGAAGTGGATAGTTCTCAAGCTTTTACCCTTCAAAATTCAAGAGCATTAAAAATTCGCTTAACCGATTCTGTATTTTGTCGAGCGGGTAGCATGATTGCATACCAGGGAAATATCAAGTTTGAAAGCACCACGGGCGGTGGGATTAGCAAATGGATTAAAAAGAAGATTACAGGCGAAGGTGTTCCCTTGATGAAGGCAGTTGGGAATGGCGATTTATTCTTAGCAAATCAAGCGGCTGATATTACGGTGGTTGAGCTGAAAGGAGAAACCTTGTTCGTCGAAAGTAGAAATCTTCTTGCCTTTGAAAAGACCATCAATTGGGATGTTACCTTATTAAAAGGCAGTGGCTCTGTGTCTGGTGGCTTATTTACTTGCAAACTAAGCGGTCATGGGTGTGTTGCGATTACCTCCTTTGGAGAGCCTATTGCTTTAGAGGCGCCCTGTGTTGTAGATCCAGACTGTGTACTAGGTTGGACCTCGGGTACTTCCCCCACGATTCGTACCGATATCAACTTTAAAACATTAATCGGCAAATCTTCTGGTGAAACCTTTCAGCTAGCATTTAGTGGCGATGGGAAAGTACTTGTTCAGCCCTATGAAAACGACCAATCGGACCTGAAAGGATGATACAAATGTTTGAGCATTCTCTTCTTACTAGACTCACTGATCAAGCCGTTGGCGATGGTGTCGAGCAGTATGCAGGGCTTGATGTGATTGCGATCCGTAGTTATATCGACTCATTTGATTATACGGGCCGTAGTGGCAAGAAGAGTCGCCAATTTAACTTTGCTGTCGATGTAAATGCTTCCGATCAGATCATTTTAGCAGAACACGATTTGTACGATTGGATAGTATTACCCGGAGAGTTGCCTGTTACGGACGCAGTGAAGGAAGTGTTAAGGAAGGTTCAAGATAGTGCTGGTAATTAAGTCAAAATACAGAGTACCAAACAAAAGGGACAGAACCGAATTCTGCCCCTTTTTATTATGTGAATTAATTCGTAGAAAAGAAAAACTTCAATGCTCTCGGAAGTTCCCGTTGCCAGAAGCCCCACGTGTGGTCGCCCTCTTCTTCGTGGTAGGCTACATGTGCACGTTTTTCTACTAGAAGTTGATAGACCTCACGATTCCTTGCCACGAGATCTAAGGTTCCCATATGCGTTTCAATTGCTGATTCGGATAGGCCGATCGACTGATAGATTTCAAGGAATTGTAGGGAATACACGCGTGAGAGATCATGTACTGTTTTTTCCAGAAAAGCCCCCGATTGCGATAAAACCCGATTACAGATTTCTGGATACTCGAGGGCGATATGTAAAGACGCTGTCCCTCCTAAAGAAGAGCCTCCGATTACCAATTTGTCAGTCGAGGTATCAACCGAATACCTTTCCTGCATAAGCGGTAACAACTCTTCAACGACCATCT
This sequence comes from Thermoactinomyces sp. DSM 45891, assembly GCF_900119485.1. Classification (GTDB taxonomy): domain Bacteria; phylum Bacillota; class Bacilli; order Thermoactinomycetales; family Thermoactinomycetaceae; genus Baia. The sequence continues at coordinate 1,354 of NZ_FPJZ01000002.1, read as the reverse complement.
GTTTATGTGCTTCATGAAATTCTCCAGTAGGCGAATACTGCGCTGTTCGTTTCATTTTATCCACCGGTACGAATGCCATCACAACGGGTACCATCTCATTTTGAGACAATAATTGATTTGCTTGTGTAGCAATCCTGCCTAAATTAAGATAATCCGGCCCATCATGGAGAATAAGGAGAGGATATGATAGGGAGTCATCGTAATCCGGTGGCAGATAAACGTGAATATCCTTCGTCTCCTCTAAATGAGAACTTGTCAGCTTTTCCTTCTTAATCGTTCTAGTTAGATATTTGGTATCCATTTCTCATTGCCCTTTCTATGCAAAAACAATGCTTTCATTACAATATACCCATAATCAGCTTATCGTGAATCAATGATTTGGATAGCCCCTTGCTCAAATAAGTAAGGGGTTATTCCATTTTTGTCTAGTTTCTTGTGTGTATACATGCCCTTTTAAGTAAAAAAGGGCATGTGGGTGTGCCGAGTGTGTTGTGACTACATACACTACATTTGAAATCTTCTATAGTGTAAGGAGGTATAGCATGTCCCAAGCGAATTTACCCAATATTACACCTAGTATTGGGATTACAAGAGAAGATGCAGTAAATCTGCTACTATCATCGATTGCATTAGAAGAGCTAGGCCTAAGTCATATTATTAATGCCGAGGGAGAAAAGCTCCAATACATTCTCGGAACTCTCCCCGGAGTGTCATCAGGCTTTCAACCTACTATAAGCGATCTACTAACGATCAATAGTAGTGTTCGCGATACAATTAATGTTATTGCTAAGAAGGAATGGATTTTAAATGAGAAGTTAGACAATGTGTTAAATACAGATGTTACGAGAGGACCGACGGGGGCAGCAGGAGCTACAGGGCCGACTGGGCCATCAGGAGGACCTCCTGGGCCTCAAGGACCCACGGGACCTCAGGGGTCATCAGGAGCTACAGGGCCATCAGGAGCTACAGGGCCACAAGGACCTACGGGACCTCAAGGGAACACAGGGCCTCAAGGGAACACAGGACCTCAGGGGCCATCAGGACCTACAGGGCCTCAGGGACCCCAAGGGAACACGGGGCCACAAGGACCTACGGGAACGTTTGCTACAGGCGATTTCTTATTCACGGTTCTAGGAAACACAGGCGCAGACGGAAATGTTCCAGTCGGTTTTGGAGATATCTTAAACTTTATATCCAATTCGTTAGAAATTACGGTAAGCCCTGGTTCTGCCAATGTGAGTATTGAAGCGCCCACTGGAGGAACTGGGGCCTTTGCGGAAGCTGTTCAAGCCGCCCTTGAAGCACTCGGTCTTACCGGAGGTACTGGCCCACAAGGCCCAACCGGCCCACAAGG
>NZ_FPJZ01000034.1 GCF_900119485.1 Thermoactinomyces sp. DSM 45891 | reverse complement strand
TTATCCCCGTAAGTTTTCAAAAGCTTGATTCGCTTCGAAAATCACTTTTTCTGAGTCAATTGTAAGCATTTCGCGATTTTTCATGAGTGGGATTCCTTGAACGAATACATCTTGTACATCCGATCTGGTTGCAGAGTAGACAATGTGCGAAACGACATCGGTACGAGGCTGCATATGTGCTTGGGTTAGATCTAGGGTAATAAAATCAGCCTGTTTGCCAACTTCGAGTGTCCCGATTTCGCTGTCTAAAAATAGGGCTTCTGCGCCATAAAGGGTTCCCATTGCCAGCGCCGTTTTAGCCGAAACAGCGAGGGGGTCTTGAAGATGTCCTTTATGAATCAGTGCGGCTAGTTGGATTTCTTCTAATAAATCGAGATTGTTATTACTTGCCGCCCCATCTGTGGCTAGGCTAGGCCGCATTCCATGAGCAATCATCTGAGTAATAGGCGCAATACCACTGCCTAGTTTCAGATTACTCCCAGGATTATGGGCAATCTTAACATTCTTTTTTGCAAGGAGTTCCACTTCTTCTTCTGTGAGATGAACAGCATGCGCAACTAAAGATGGGATATCAAAGAAGCCCAATTGATCTAAATGTTCAACCGGTCTGGCTCCATACTCACGGACATTTAATTCCACTTCTGCTTTCGTTTCGGACATATGAGTATGAATAGGGAGGCCTAGTTCGGCCGCCTTTTCGACAAAGTGGAGAATGAATGCAGGATCACAAGTATAGGGAGAATGAGGCGCCATCATCGTTGTGATCCGGCCCCCAGCAGCCCCGTTCCATCGTTTGGCAAAAGAAGTGGCTTCTTCTAGTTTACTTTTTCGAAGAGCATCATCCCCGAATCCAATGCATCTCCGTGTGAGACGTGCCCGTAACCCAGTCTGCTCCACTATATTCGCAACTGCATCCATGTTATCGTACATATCTAAAAAGGTAGTCGTTCCACCTTGAATCATCTCGAGTACCGCTAGATTTGCTCCTGCGGTTACATGTTCAGCAGTCATTTTGCCTTCCATTGGCCATATTTCATTTTCAAGCCATTGTTGCAAAGGAAGATCGTCTGCGTATCCGCGTAATAATGTCATAGCCAAGTGACCATGTGTATTTACAAAGCCAGGTAATATTGCTTTCCCTTTGCATGGTACAATTTCATCGTATTGGTCTTGTTCCTCTACTGTTAATGCAGAGCCTACATATGTAATAATGCCATCTTCGATTGCCATGTTGCCATTTTGAATAGGTGCAGTGCCCTCTTCCATGGAAATAACAACCGCTTCTGTAAATAATGTTTTCATCTTTGTCCCCCATGTTTATATATAGATTGTCTTTCTACAAAGCTTAGTATATCATCCAAGCTCTCTCTAGGACCTTGAACCATAGTTGCAAATAAATCCCCCTTTTGTTGAATCCTTTCAATCATCGTAGACAGAGTAAATTCGGTAGGTGATGATAAAAGTGCTAACTCATCCCATTCTAACGGAGCTGATACAGTAGCGGAAGATCTCGCTCTCGGGGAATAAGGAGCGATCAATGTCTTTTTTGTCCAGTGCTGTAGATAATCCACATACACTTTATTCCCACGGTCTTTCACCAATCGCTCTACCGTAATCAATTTTGGGTAGCGCTCTGCTAAGTATCTTGCTATGAATTGAGTTACTTTTCGAGTCTGATCAAATGTATATCGGTTTTCAATTGGAATGTAAACTTGTAGTCCCGTAGCTCCGGATGTTTTCGGAAATGATTGTAATCCGAGTGACTGTAGGATCTGCTGAAGTTGCAATGCAGTCTCTCGTACAGGGCCGAACTCAGGTGTGCTAGGGTCCAAGTCAAATACGACTTCTGTTGGTGCATTCATATTCGTAGTGTAGTGAAAGGATACATGAAATTCCAAACAAGCCAAATTCGCTAGCCACGCTAAAGTAGGAAGATTATTTAGGAGAATATACTCCGTCTCATCTACCTTCATCGTGTCTACAAAATCAGGCTTCTTTTTAGGGCAATTCTTTTGATAAAAATGTTCTCCATCCACTCCATCCGGATATCGAACGGTAGTTAATAAACGATTGTTTGTATAGGGTAACAGGTAGGATCCCAACTGTGTGAGATAAAGCAGATAATCCCACTTGGTAATACCAGCTTGTGGAAACAAAAGTTTATCTGAGTTTGAGATGTCAATTTCATACCCTTCTATTTGAATTGTCTGTTTGACTTTTTTACCCATAAATGCCTCCACACCTGCCTATTTATCCTCGGATGATGTACCAGATTTAGACTCTTGTCATAGTGTAAAACAAGACATCAAATTTTAATGACAAGGAGGTAATCACATGCCACCACGCCCTCCATATACACCTTATCCGCATCCACATCCACCTTATCGCCCGGGTCCCTATCGTCCAGGTCCGTTTCCCTATCCTCCAGTCCCGTTTCCAGTTCCGTTTCCGCCATATCCACTACCTATTCCACCTTTATTACCACCATTCGTTCCCCCTTATGCCCCATTCTTACCTCCCATCGTTGTCTTTTAATCTGTTCTGGGCTTCAGTTACGCTATTTGAAGCCCAGACATTTTGCTGAACGCATAGTACCATCTGGTGTCCACTCTAGAAATTCAATTTCCACTTGCAATACAGGCGGGGTCCAAATGACCTCTTCCTGTATTTGCGGAGGCTGTTTTATAATTGATTTCGGAATAGCGATCTCTCTTGCCCAGTTGGTAATCAACTGCTTTTCCTCTATAGATAATCCGGATGATACTTTTCCGATGTAACGGTACCCATTATCTTTTTTTATCCCGATTAATATAGAATATGCTAAATTGGATTTAATACTTACTCCGATTACGTCCCCCGTAATGTATTTCCAGTTTTTATATTTCAACCATGTTGGATGTTTTTCTTCAAGATGATAAAGCCCTTCCCTTTCTTTACAAACAATTCCCTCCCAATTTGTTGCTCGTGTTAACTGAATTAATTCTTCAGGCTCATCATACGTTGGGCAAACCTGTATAAACTCTCCGTGAGAAAATTCCCTTTCTAATATGTGTTGCCTTTTCCATAGTGGTTGGTCTGTTATCCATTTTCCTCGCCAACATAACAGATCAAAAATCATGTAATATACAGGATTTGTATGTATGGCGGTTTGGATCCGCCAAGATTCCTTTAATCGATCTCGCTTCATCACTTGAAAAAAGTCTGGCTTTCGTTCTTTCCATGCTATTATTTCCCCATCAAGTACGGATTTTGTTTGTGTAGCAAACTTGTTTATAATCTCCTGTTTAATTTCTACATAGGTGTTTGTTCGATCTTGGCCTTTTTTTGTATACATTTGCACTTGGTCATTTTCAATTTCGCTTATTAAACGTACCCCATCCCACTTCACCTGATACACATAATCAGAGCTATATTTTATTTCTTGAATTAACACAGGCTCCATCGGTCGTATCATTTTACACCCCACCTTCTTCAACCCTTTTAGTATGGATCTTCTAGGTATACAATACTCTTGATTCCATCTGGCTAAAGAGCGATAAATCCATTTCCCTCTTCCGATCCAATGACCATTCGTGCAAAAACTGATGAAGCTCTTCAGACAGGGCCTGTATAATAAAAATTTCCTCATATGGATTGATGCAACCGATTAGGTCGTCTATAAAATCAGTGACCATGTAACGCAAATGTCCATCAAATAAATATCAGGTCTATAAAAAAACACCCCTCTGAGAGAATAGAAGCCTCTCTAAGGGGTGTTTTTTTATAGAACAATCTTTCTTTAAGGATGTGATATTTTCACTTCCAAAACTTTTACTATCTTTTCTCAGATAAGGAATCTTCTATTAGTTTTTTTACTTCAGGAGAATTCTCTTGCGGAGCAGGATTTATTCCTTCTAGAAGAATATCGAGTGGTCTTATTCCGCTTTCTACCGATTTAGTCCAATTTGGATATTGATGTTTTTCGAGAAGCACTCCGGCTAGACCCCCAATATCATAGGACTCGATTCCTGGATCTTTCAATAGGCTAGTTTTTCCATATCTATCAGAAGTTAAGGTATAATCAAGTTCGATCATTTTTTGGTACTTCTTGAAAATATCTTCTCTTTTTGCATTGATTCCTACAATCGAGCGTGCATTTAAAGCCATGTCAAAATAACGAGCCGATCCTTCTATCACATCATAAAAATGAACGAATTGATGCTCCTTCGGATTTTGTTCTTTATATTGCTTATACCACCAAGCTGCAGCCTGAAGATACTGTTTTTCTTTTGTAGGGTTCAAAACAGCACTACGAAGCGCTCGAACTATTTCTAGACGCTGAATGCGTCCCTTTATATTTTCTGAAGGTACATCTTCTGATTGTTCAGGTGCGTCCCTCCAATTTTGTTCCCCATGGAATGCCTCGTGTGTCATAATCACATAGGCAAGATTCGAATTAGGAAGAGATTCAAACTCCCCTCGATGATAAGACTTTTTAAATTGATCTTTCTCTAGTTTATAAAAAACAGCATCTTCCCCTTGATACTGAATCGTATTAAAAAAAGGAATGTCTTTAAACTCATTAGGCAAACTATTATACGAAATCTTTTCAATTGTTTTTTTATCAATATCAATAATCCATACTTTTTCACTGTCCGTGATGAGCGCTTTTTTATATTTATTTAATTTGATTCCAGACCAAATCTTTTCCGTCTCGCCCCATGTTAACCAAATTTGTTGTGCTGCTCGGCTAATATAACGATCCATCGTCATCTGGTTCCATTCTTTTTTCAAATCTGTGTAAGGAAGAGTACAAGCAGATGCTTTTATGTTTATAGATTTAGAATTGGAAATATTTTCTTCTGCATGAGACAGAGATGGAACAACAGCACCTATCATAATACTTGTGGCTGTCATATAAATACATGTTCTTTTAAAAGCTAATTTCATCGAAAAAATTCCTTTCTGTTAATGGATTCATATACTAGTTTAGCAAAAAGGATTGGGTTCATATATCGTTTTACCTTACTCCAACATTACAACTGTGTAAGTTAGATTTCAGATATAGAACAAGAATCAAATCAACCTAAGCAAATTCGACTTTTAGTATCAAATTAATCCAGTTGCTGAAAATGTAATCATTTCAATGAGTGTTCTAATATAACCATGATTGGTAGTGCCATCACTCTCTAACTGATTCTATTCCTTATCGGAATAAATATCGTTGTCGTAATATTAATTTCATTAGTGAAATATGAATACTGTTAGGTAAGTACCTACTAAAGTAAGGGGGGAATATCTTGTCTCAATCCAATATACCTAACATTACACCTAATATTTCAATTACTCGTGAAGATGCAGTAAACCTGTTACTGTCATCCATTGCACTAGAAGAATTAGGTCTTAGCCATATCATTAATGCGGAAGGAGAAAAACTTCAATATGTTCTAGGGACCCTTCCAGGAATATCCACAAACTTTCAACCTTCGATTACCGACTTGCTTACAATCAATGCAAGTGTTCGTGACACGATTAATGTGATAGGAAAAAAAGAATGGATTTTAAATGAGAAGTTAGAAAACGTGTTAGGAACAGACGTTACAAGAGGGCCAACGGGCTTTCCTGGACCGACTGGCGCCACTGGGCCATCAGGAGGGCCTCCCGGGCCTCAAGGAGCTACCGGGCCTCAAGGCGCCACTGGGCCTCAAGGAAACACAGGACTTCAAGGAAGCACAGGACCTCAAGGAAACACAGGGCCTCAGGGAAACACTGGACCTCAGGGAAACACTGGACCTCAAGGAAATACGGGACCTCAAGGAAACACAGGGCCTCAGGGAAACACTGGACCTCAGGGTGCTACGGGACCTCAGGGATCTATCGGGCCTCGAGGAGACACGGGACCCCAAGGGAACACGGGGCTTCAAGGTGAAACGGGACCTCAAGGAAACACGGGACCTCAGGGTGCTACGGGACCTCAGGGAAACACTGGACCTCAAGGGAGCACTGGACCTCAGGGTGCTACGGGACCTCAGGGTGCTACCGGGCCTCAAGGCGCCACTGGGCCTCAAGGAAACACGGGACTTCAAGGAAGCACAGGACCTCAAGGAAACACTGGACCTCAAGGTACTACGGGGCCTCAAGGGAATACTGGGCCTCAGGGGCCGACAGGAACTTTTGTTACAGGTGATTTTTTATTTTTAGTTCAAGGAAATTCAGGTGCAAGCGGAAGTGTTCCACTCGGTTTCGGCGACACACTAAACTTTATATCCGATACATTAGAAATTACGGTAACACCTGGCTCTGCCAATGTGAGCTTAGAAGTACCAACTGGAGCGTCAGGGCCCATTGCAGATATCGTTAAAGCAATCGTTGCAGAACTCAGTCTTACTGGTACTACCGGACCTCAAGGTACTACCGGACCTCAAGG
>NZ_FPJZ01000031.1 GCF_900119485.1 Thermoactinomyces sp. DSM 45891 | reverse complement strand
TCTTCCTCGGGGTACTTAGATGTTTCAGTTCCCCCGGTATGCCTTCCACTAGCCTATGTATTCAGCTAGCGATACCTGCTCTTCAAGCAGGTGGGTTGCCCCATTCGGAAATCTCCGGATCAAAGCTCACTTACAGCTCCCCGAAGCATATCGGTGTTCGTCCCGTCCTTCATCGGCTCTTGGCGCCAAGGCATCCTCCGTGTGCCCTTAGTAGCTTAACCTACAAAGGTTTGTTATTTCTCGGTAATCACATTTTCGGTGAATGCAACATGACGGAAGACTCATGTGTTTAATGATGTCTTCTATCTTTCTTCATTTCTGTATCTAATTTTCAAGGTGCATTATTTCGTTATTGGTTGTCCACCGCATCGCGGCGACATGTAATAATGTATCATGCCACACACAAATCGTCAACAACTATTTTTAAAAAAATAAACTCCAAATGTAAAAAGCAGGCGAGTCTCTATTTCCTTTGTAGATATCTCTTGTCCTTTAAGAATAAAGCCCAGAAAACAATGAAACCAGGAAGCAGGATTGCGAGCCCCAAACCAAGCACATTTAACAAGGAGTAGAAGGTATTAATATTAGTAAAAGCATCCCCCACTGTGAGATACGGATACACAATGTACGGAAGATGCGAGGTGCCATATGCAAAAGTAGCAATCCCATATTGAAGAATCACAAAGATAACAGCAATCCTCGGCTTGCCCTCTAGCTTTTTCCCTCGGTCGCTCCACCATAACGCCGAATAGCCGATAACGAACATGATAATAGAGAGCACAAACCAATTCTGATAACGACTGATGTTGCTAAGTAGCCAGCTTGCTTCTGGCCTAAAAGATAATAGTGTAACAACTGCCACTACTAACGTGATAGGTCCAAATAAGATTGCATTCCGTCTATAAACTTTATAAGCTCTCTGATCATTGCTTTCTTTTGAGTAGTCCGCCAAAAACAAGGAGGACAAGAATAACTCAGAAGTAAGTCCAAATAACATGTACATATAAACCGATGGGCTCGAGAAAAAAATCCCGAAATCTAACTCAGGTCCTCGAGGGCCTATATGAACAAAACCGCCTTCAGTCACTGGGAGAGCACTAATTAATAAAGCCGGCACTAATACGCCTGTTAAACCAGACACGGTGCGCAAGGTTCGGCTATAGCCCTGTACAGAATAGGCAAATACCATAAAGGAACTTCGAAGCAAAATGAGTAATAGGATTAAACTTACTGGTACAAGCAAAACAGTTCCAAACGTAAAAGCCGCTTGCGGGAAGAATCCGACAACTGCCACAACCAGCAATACTAAGATTGTATTGTTAATCTCCCAAGTGGGGGAGAGAAATCGATTCGCAATTTCACTTGACTGCGTATTTTTTTTTGTATAGATCATGGCCCAAAAGCTAGCACCAAAGTCAATCGAACCTGCAATACTATAGATAAAAACTAAGATCCAAATTACTAAAATGGCAATTTTCGGCTCTATCATGTACATACTCCTCCTTGGTCTTCATCTATGATAGATATCGCTCAATATCCTTTTGAATTGGATTTCTATGAAAATAGGATTTCATGACAATCACGACGAGAACTGCTAGGAACAAATACACAGCACCAAACATGAAGAATAAGATTCCTAGATGTGGTGCTGTAGTTGCTGCTTCACTGGTTCGTTGAATCCCATAAATCGTCCAAGGTTGCCTTCCACTACAACTAAAAATCCATCCAAACTCAATTGAAAGTATAGACAAAGGCCCTGTAAGAGCAAGGATCCATAAGAGCCATCTAGGGTAGGGATCTCCTCTTCGTATCATTCTCCTCCAGTACATATACAACCCGATTGCCGCAATCATAAGTAATAATGTTCCTAATCCAACCATGACATTGAACAATAAATGAGTATAAAACGGCGGCCATGTATCTTGAGGAAATTCATATAACCCTTTCACTTCGGTGTCAAAACGCCCCGCGGCCAACCAACTTAATAGAAACGGAACTTCTACTCCAAACTTCACTTTATGGGTTTCAGGGTCCACATATCCTCCAACTGCAAGGGGTGCGTATTTTTGGGTCTCAAATAATCCTTCAGCCGCGGCAAGTTTGGCTGGGTTATGGAGATGGAGCATTTGGGCGGATGTGTGTCCACTTAAAGCAGTTAGAAAGGAAAAGAGTAAGGCAACTACGAGTGAAAGCACCAATGCCTTTCGATGGATCATAGATTCTTTTGAATCATTCCGCTGCTTCAACCACTTATAAGCGGCAATGGAGACAATCGCAAACCCTCCTGTCATCAGAGCCGTAACCACTACATGGTACGAGGTGCTCCAGAAGGTAGGATTGAAAAACGCCTTCCATGGATCTACGTTGGTAATCGTTCCATCTGGTCTCATCTGAAATCCAGCAGGTGTATTCATCCATGTATTCGCCGATGTAATTAAAACAGCGGAAGCAGTAGCACCTACCGCGACTAAGAATACAGAGAAGATTCTTGTCACGGGGCGCAAACGATCTGCAGCATACACATAAATAGATAATGCGAGTGCCTCCAAAAAGAAAGCAAAGATCTCGATTTTAAACGGAACTGCAATTACTTGACCTACTATTTTCATAAATCCTGGCCAAAGTAAGGAAAGTTGCACCCCTACAATGGTACCACTAGGTATGGCAACACCCAGTAAGATGGCAATCGCCTTTGTCCATCGCTTCGCCATGATAAAGTAATCGTTATCCTTTTTCCATAGATGAAGTACTTCAGCTAGGAAAACCATAAACGATAAACCGATGCCCAATGTTGCAAAGATAATATGAAAGGCAAGAGAAGTTCCGAAAAATGCACGAGCTAACGTAACTGTATCCATAACATCCAACCTCATTTAATCGTTCCAATTTGCTGATATTATGCGATATAGGTCGCTGTGATATACAAATAAACAGCAAAAAAGCCAACTACATCCCCGTTGGCTCATCTGTTTACGGATCAGATTTTATTTTTTTATGGAATAAGTTCTCTCCAAACAGCTTGGGATGTCTCAAAACCCAGACACCCACTCCCATTAGTAAGCACACAGTACCTGCTAGAAAATATCCCGTTGACAGGGATTGATCGGTACCATAACTGACCAGAGGAACCAAGATACTGGTTAAAAATAATACCGAAAACTGCCGAAGTGACGATATTCGCCCCCGAATAGGTCCGACACAGCGTTGCTGCAATGTGCTAAGCATTACAACAATCGAAAGCACATTCCAAGAAGCTAAACAGAAACTAATGATCATAATCGCCAGCCAGTGATCCACGAAAGCGTATAGCAAGAGTAATACTCCTTGCATGATAATCCCCATAAAAGACAGTCTTGTTGTTCCCACCCTCCGAATAATTCGCGTCGTGAATAGCGAAGTAACAATCGCTCCAGCGGCGAAGCTAAATTCAAATGCAGACAGCCAAAAATAGTTCTCTTGAAACTTCTTAGTCACCATCGGTACGAGGGTCAAATTAAAAAACATAATGACTAGAAAGTCAGTAGCTGATATGAGGGAATGAAGCCAAAGAGATGTTTCACGTTTGAGCAAGTAGAAAACTTCTTTCCAATCTCTCCACAGATTTCCAATCCAAATATCCGTCTCAATAGACTCTTTTGTCTCAATTTTAGGAATGACTGCCCACGCAATGGCTAGTCCAGCTAAGACATAGGTAACACCATTAATCAAAATGACAAAACTGGTATCCATAAATGCAATGAGTGGAGCAGCTGAAACAGTTCCAATGATCGTTCCAAGCTGAGAGCTAGTGCCTACCATTGCATTAAATTTTTGCAAGCTTTCGCCTTTGCACAAATTAGGTATGATACTAAATGTAGCAGATTGATAAAAAGGTTTGCATATATTAATCACCAACGTAAGAGCGATGACATAATAAAACCATTGATCCGTCAAGCTCATCGCGGCCGCAATCACGATGATAGTGATCCCTCTCCCTACATCACATATCACACATATCCACTTTGGGTTTCCACGATCTACCATTGAACCCGCTATAAATTGCAACAGAAAAGAGACTAAATGTTCAAATATAATGACAAAACCAAAGGCTACGACAGAACCCGTATTTCTGTACATTAGCAAACTCATTGCAATGGTATGTGTGCCGTTGCCAATATTAGTCAGAAAAACAGAAAATAAAATTTTTTTAGCCTCTAATGAAAGCTGCGTTCTCATAAATTTTCTCTCAATCCCTTTATTTTGTAAGAAAATATTTATCATGGTTAAGCATATTTTTATATGATATATTAAAAAAATATTTTTTATTTATTATTGCATAATATTTTTTAAAAATCAATTATCTTTTAACCGCATACATCTATTCATTTGGATGAAATTCGAAAAATGAGTAAATAAAAATAGAAGGGTTTTTTCTCCCTTCTACTCAGCTTGGTTAAGCTAACATAACTAGCATGTTGCTAGGGTCTTGGGTGAAGGTTTGTAATGCCTCCGTAAAGCGAATCGCATCCGCACCATCTACAACACGATGATCAAAACTAAGTGATACGTTCATTCTCCAACCAACAGCCAATTCACCTGATTCATTTACAATGGGGAGTTGCCGAATGGGATGAATCGCTAAAACTCCGATTTCAGGTGATTGGATAATGGGTGTGGCCCACTCTCCTCCTAATACACCTGCGTTACTTATCGTAAAGGTACTCCCAGTCATTTTATTGGGTCCCAGCTTTCCCGTGCGTGCCAAAGTGATGAGGTCTTGTAATTCAATGGAGATGTCATTCAGCTTTTTCTGTCCGATCTCCTTTATAACCGGGACCAGTAATCCTTGTGGCGTATCGGTCGCGACTCCGATGTGAACGGATGAGTGTTGATAGATCATTTGCTCCTCTTCATTAAAATGGGCGTTCCATATTGGGTATTTTTTCAAAACACAAGAAATCATTTTGAGCAAAATGGCTGTGTACGAAATCTTTGAGCCATTTAATTGGGCTGATCGGGCTCTCCATCTCACTAATCCAGAAACATCTAATTGATCAAAGTGGGTAGCATGTGGTTTGGTAGTAGTAGATAAAAGTAGTCTTCTGGAAATGACTTTTCGAATGGGTGTTAGAGGTATTTGAACGATTTCCGTTTCGGATGGATGGATGGCTTGGTTAGTGAAATTAGATAGGCTGGAACTTAAAATAGGGGTATCGTGAAATTCTTCTGCTTGAGTAGCTTGAATGGGGGAAGATGCAGTATTTAGCTGTCGTTCTAGGTCACTTTTTAAAACCCTGCCTCCCGGACCTGAACCTTTAATACGAGCTAAATCTATTCCTAATTGTCGGGCTTGTTTTCTTACTGCGGGTGAGGCTAATGCTTTTGGGGATAATGGTCGTGTAGACTTTTGATTTGAAAAGGATGATTCTTGGATATCAGTTTCCTGTATGCGATCCGTGTCATCCTGCTGCGTAGCCGAATCGATATAAAATAAAGCTTCTCCCACTTTCACCGTCTCATTTCCCTCACCATATAACCGGCAAACGCGCCCTGCTTGAGGAGAAGGTAGTTCGACAACCGCCTTATCTGTTTGTACTTCAACTACGGCTTGATCTTGCGACACGATTTCTCCTTCTTGTACAAGCCACTTTACAATCTCAGCCTCTGTCACACCCTCGCCTATATCTGGCAATCGGAATGGAATCAATTTTATTTCCCTCCCTCTTGAACCACTTTGTATACTGCTTGGGCAACTTTCTCAGCCGTTGGTCGAAATTCGTCTTCTAGGGCATACATCGGCACGGGCACATCATAGCTGGTTACCCGAATCATCGGTGCTTCCAAGGAGTAAAAAGCCTGCTCTTGAATCATCGCCATCAATTCAGAACCAAGACCCAGCGTACGAGGCGCTTCTTGAACCATAACAACCCGCCCTGTTTTAATAACCGATTGAATAATCATCTCTTCATCTACGGGATCTAGCGTTCGAAGATCGATCACCTCACAGGAGATGCCACTTTTTTCACACTCACTTGCTCCCTGCATCGCGATCGGAACCATTGCTCCCCACGCTAGGATCGTTACATCCGTTCCAGTTTGCATCAATCGAGCTGTGCCTAAAGGGATCTCATACCAACCAGTAGGAACATCTTCTTTAAAGGCACGGTATAACTTCATTGGCTCTAGAAAAATAACGGGATCTGGTTGTTTAATCGCCGCTAGCAAAAGTCCCTTTGCATCACTAGGCGTAGAGGGAACAACTACTTTTAATCCTGGAGTATGGACAAAAAAGGTCTCTGTGGAATCGGAATGGAGTTCAGGTGCACGAATTCCACCACCATAAGGAGCTCGAATCACGATAGAGTTAGGAAATGCTCCTTGCGTTCGGGTATGAAGCCTCGCAATATGCGAGATAATCTGTTCAAAAGCTGGATAGATAAAAGTAAGAAACTGGACCTCTACAACGGGTTTAAAGCCATTTACCGCTAAGCCAATTGAACTACCGATGATTCCCGCTTCTGCAAGAGGGGTATCGATCACTCTCTCATCGCCAAATTGCTCCCATAAACCATCCGTAGCACGAAATACACCACCATTTTTCCCGATATCCTCCCCCAAGAGCAGTACCTCTGGCATCTCCTCAAGAGCAACTTGCAAAGCATCACAAATCGCTTGTACCATCGTTAGTTGAGCCATGGTATTTCCCTCGTTTCACATTCTGTTTTTTGCCTCATTAATTTTCGAGATACTTGGTGATAAACGTGTTCGAACAGATGAGTGGCTCGTGCAGGTGTGGAGGATTCGGCTTCTCTAATTCCTTGGTCAACCTGTTCATCGCAGTGCTGATGCCAACTTTCGATCTCTTCGAGGCTAATTAGTCCTTCATGCAAGAGACAGGTTTTCCATCTTTCAACCGGGTCTCTCTCTTCAATCCATTCTTTCACCTCATCTGAGGAACGATATCGGGTAGCATCATCGGCCGTCGTATGAGAACCTTTGCGATACGTCACTGCTTCAATAAGAGTAGGGCCATCCCCGTTACGGGCCCTTGTAATCGCTTCTTCCATTACACCTCGTACGGCAAACACATCATTTCCATCTACAAGAACGCCTGGAATTCGGTATGCTTTCGCTCGCTCAGCAATCGTTGGACTAGCAGATTGACGGCTAAAGGGAACGCTGATCGCATATCCATTGTTTTGGCAAAAGAAGATGACAGGTAATTTAAATACACCAGCGAAGTTTAATCCTTCATGAAAGTCTCCCTCTGATGTAGCGCCATCGCCAAAATAGGCAACTGAGACAAATGTTTCCTTCCTTAGCTTACTCGCCCAAGCTGCGCCTACTGCTTGAGGAATCTGTGTGGCAATTGGCACTGTTGGAGGCATCAATCTGACCCCTTCTGGCGGCCTACAACCTTCTACTCTGCCCATCCAATAGAGAAATACCTGTGAAATCGGCATCCCTACTTTTAGTGCAACCCCGTGCTCTCTATAGCTAGGAAAGACCCAATCCATCGGATGGAGTGCCATCGCACTTCCTATCTGTGCCGCTTCTTGTCCTTCTAACGGGGCGTACGTTCCGATCCTCCCTTGCCGTTGTAATAAAATCGCGCGACGATCAAATTGGCGAGCCAGTATCATAAAGCGAAGCCATTCTCTTTTTTCATCGCTAGAGAATTTTGACCAATGCTGTAAGCCCTGTTTAGTCAACTTTCCTTTTGGTGTTACCCACTGAATCAAAGTTATCTCCCCCCACTTATGTCTATGACTATCCAAGATAAATTCTGCGAATATCGGCTATTTTTTCTAACCGTTCCTCAACAATTTCATTGGCAGCCTGACAAGTGGAGATCTGGTGTTGTTCAGCACGTTTGTATACCTGAAGAAGCATCTCGTAAATAAAGCGAGCCTTTTCTTCCGCGCATTCTTTTGTTTTCTGTAAGATCTCCATTGCTACTTGGATCAAACCACCTGCATTTACCAAATAGTCTGGGGCATATAAAATTTCTCTTTGGGCTAATAAATCGGCACATTCATCATTTTCTAACTGATTGTTAGCCGAACCGATAATTGCTCGACAACGAAATTGATGTATATTGGAAGTGTTCACAATCCCGCCTCTGGCACAAGGAACCAAGAAGTCACAAGGTGTCTCTAAAATTTTATGTGTCGTTGTAATCTCAACCGATTCCGGGGACATCCGTTGAATGATTAAACAAGATGGGAGATGTACATCGGCGATGATTAACTCGGCCCCTTCAGCCAATAGAAGACCAGCAAGTCTCGCACCCACTTTTCCGATTCCTTGAATGGCAATCACTTTTCCCTCTAATGACTCAGATCCATATAAATACTCCGCCGTCGCCCGCATGCCTTGTAGGACACCCATCGCTGTAGAAATAGAAGTGTCTCCACTCCCGCCGTAATATTCGGGTAGGCCTACGATGTATTTTGATTCTTTCGCCGCATGAATAAAGTCTTCAGGAGTAGTGCCCATATCCGTTCCAGTATAAAATCGACCTTGTAAACTCCCTACAAATCGACCCACTGCTCGAAATAGCTCGGGTGACTTTTCAGTATGAGAAGAATCAGGTAAGATCACCATTTTCCCTCCACCGAAATCCACATCTGCTATGGCACATTTATGAGTCATCCCTCGTGATAGTTGTAGTACATCATCAAGTGCCTCTTGGGTAGAAGAGTAGGGAATCATTCGACAACCACCTAGGGCTGGACCCAAAGTAGAATCATGAATCGCTACAATCGCACGTAATCCCGATTTATCATGGCGGAAAAAGGTAACTTGCTCATGCCCTCCTTCTTCCATGCAATCAAATATATCCTTCATCACATACTCAGTTCGATTCTCTTCCACCAGTCCTTCACCTCTTCTGTTTTAATACTCAGAAAAAATAGACTCTGCCCATACGAAGATGGGCGGTTTAGGACTTGCTTGAAAAGCGTTTCGATGAGTTACTTTCCTTTGAAATCTGGCAAACGCTTCTCAGCAAATGAACGTACTCCTTCAAGGAAGTCTCTAGTACGTCCAGACTCACCTTGATTCATTGCTTCTTGCTCTAACATGTCGTCTAACGAGGACTCCATGGATTGATACGCCATTTTTCTGGTCATGGCAATGGCTTTGGTAGGGCCCTTGGCAAGTTGCTTTGCTAACTGCAATGTTTCGCTTTCCAATTCGGAGGCTGAAACCAATTTATTCGCCATTCCAATTTCCACGGCTTCTGTCGCAGAAACATCTCTCCCTGTAGTCAGAAGTTCTAGAGCACGGCCTACTCCCACTAGACGCGGTAAGAAGAAGGAAGCTCCACTGTCTGGGACTAATCCAATTCGTACAAAAGCGAGTGTAAATTTCGTTTGGGAAGCGACAATGCGCATATCACATGCTAGAGCCAAACTGCATCCAGCACCTGCGGCAACCCCATTTACTGCGGCAATCGTCGGTTTATCCATCGCATACATCTGTTGAATAAGTGGGTTGTAGCGCTGGCGAACTTCCACCTCAAGCTTTGGTTGTCCAGTCAACAATTGGCTTGCTTCTCTTAAATCTTGTCCCGAGCAAAATGCTTTTCCAGAGCCAGTTAAAATGACTACACGTGCTTCTGAATCTTGATTTGCCATACGAAATGCTTCTGTTAACTCTCTTAGTAGCTCTGTATTAAGGGCATTAAATAATTCTGGACGATTTAGCGTAATCGTAGCTACACCGTCCTCTAATTGATATAACAATGTTGAAAAAGTCATGTCATATTCCTCCTGGCGCGTTAGTTTCCATGAAATTGGGGCTTCCGTTTCTCTAAAAAAGCGTCGAATCCTTCATCTTGGTCATTTGTTGAAAATAAGAGATAAAAGCTATTTTGTTCGAGCAATAGCCCTTCAGCAAGACCTGATTCTGCGGCATTTAAAACAGATTGCTTAGCTAGTTGAATGGCAAGTGGAGCATGGGAGGCTATGGCTTTTGTTAAAGATCTGACCTCTTCTTCCAGCCGATCGCCTGGAACCACTCTGCTAATTAATCCCGTAGTTGCTGCCTCCTCGGCCGTTATCGTTCGGCCGGTTAAAATCATTTCCATTGCCTTCGATTTACCAAGCGCTCGGGTGAGACGTTGTGTACCCCCTGCACCCGGAATGACACCTAGACGAATCTCAGGTTGACCAAACACCGCTGTCTCTGAAGCAATGATACAATCGCAAATCATCGCCAGTTCGCAACCACCACCCAAGACAAATCCGCTTACTTGAGCAATGACGGGCTTCTTGATCCGCCGAATTCGTTCCCAATCTTTAAAAAAATGGGAATGAAGGAAATCACTTGGAGAAAGTGATTTCATCTCATGGATATCAGCTCCAGCGGCAAATGCCTGATCGATCCCCGTCAGAATCATACAACGAACCTCTCCGTTTCGATCACATTTCTCCAATGTATCTGCAATCGCACGAACCAATTCCGTATTAAGTGCGTTTAACGCTTCAGGTCGGTTGATTTGAACTCTACAGACTCCATCATTTATTTCTGTGATTAACCAACGGTTCTCCAGCTTGGATCGCCCCTCTTATTATCATAATGTTGATAAACATTATAACAAAAAATAGATGTATTCAGACATCACCATTTTATCAAATATGCTTGTTAGTGTCAGGTAATTATATTAACACGGTTACGCTTTTAAGTACTTGGAAAAAGGAAAAGGAGCCTACTATGGCTCCCTGATCGCTATATTTGTTGGCTTTATTCGCTTTTTTTACTATTATCCGTTTTCGACGCGGACGGAACAGATACTGGATCTTCTGGATTACTAGATTCCGGTTTCTGTTGTTTTGAACTTTCCTCATTCTCTTTTGGTTGACTAGTTGGAGGTGGACTTAGTTCCTTGTTTTGTTTGTCGTTAGACTGTTTCTTAAGTAGATCGTTTCCTTCTGTCTGAGGAGCTACTGGTTTGAATTGCTTCAGTTCAATTTGCTTGTTGTCTGCTAGTATATTCTCAATCGACTTGTTCTCTTGAACAACTTCCGAAATAGGCTTACTTTTTAATTCCTTCATCGGAATCGGCTGCCCCTCTTTTTTTGCTAATGCCCATACAGCATATTTACTAGGCGTCAGATTTTTAGACTTTACATGACCTTTCGCTTCTGCTGGGAGCGTAATCGCCGCTAGTGTCACATGATGAAAGTTGGTTTGATCGATAAATTCCTTTTGAATCTTTTTTTGCTCTAAACGATGCTTATCATCATCAAATAACGAGAGAATAACGGTATCATTCGCATTAACTAACCCTTCGCGCTCTGCCTCATGAATCATTTGTTTTGTAAATCTACTTATACTTGGTTTATCCTTTTTCAGTTTCTGATTCAGTTTAGTAGCCAAATTCTGGGCTTTTGTATCGTTTTGATCCATAGCTGTGATAGAAACGACATCATTTTCCTCGTTCACTCCAATCTTCATCCCAGCATTAATATCTACATAAAAATATGTTTCAGTTGCATGTGTTTCTTCTGAGAAAAAAGATGAGAAGAAGAACATCACTGCACAGGCCACTGCAGTTGCTACTCCACCAATCGGGGCAAGCCACTTTTTCTTTAGCAGAGACGGCTTTTCCTCTACGATATGAGAGAGTTCTACTTCTTCTCCCACCTTAGCAAGTGGGTCTATGTTATTTACTTTTTCAAACGATCCATCAGCACTCATGACGATCCAATGCTTTTCTTTTATTTCTAAAATGATACCTCGACGCATCATTGTTCCTCATTTCTATTGACAAGGTAACTTTTCATATACGGAACATCTTCTGACAAGATGATCGTCAAAGCAATTAAATATACCCTATGTCTCGTAAGTGTTCGACGATGATACCCTAACTCCTTCATTAATTCTTTATCTAGTTTGGCCGATTGGTAAAAAGACTGGAGGTATGTAGGCTTTGACACAATCGTCTTCGCAATTTCCAACATACTTTCACGTGTGTCTCGATGTTTCGGACACTTTTTTACTACCTCTTCCAATGTGATGCCATGCACCTCTAAAGCGCTTGTGAAAAACGCAATATCGTTACGAACTTGCTCAACTTGTCCCATCGCTTGATATCGTTCAACTGAGTGATGATTTAATTCTGGGTGAAGCATTTCACTCTCAGAATCAGCATACCCCGGCACCTCTAGCGGTATTTGATTCTGGTGCTTTTTTTCATGACGATAATAGTCAATTAGACGCCCTCTGATCACTACAAATGCAAATGCTAGAAATGAACCCTCTTCTATGGTTTGAAATCGTTCAATCGCCTCATCCATCGCGGAGTAGGCAATCATATATTCATCATCATGCTTAGTGATTACTCTTTGACAAACGCGTGATGCCATCCGTGCCACATGAGGTTCTAATTCGCGTAATAATTGGTCGCGTTGCAGTGGAGAGTCGGTAGATTGGATCTGTTCTACTCTCTTTTCAAAATCGGGCTGGTTGATAACGTTCTTTTTAAACACCCGGAACATTCGATAACCGACACCTCTCTATATATTAATACGTAAGTAAGGTCTTATTTGAGTCACATTTTAGTTGACGAAAATATGAATTTTACGCTACAAACTACTTTATTTTATTATCAGATTAATATGTAAGTATTTATATACAAGTTAACTATATAAACTAACTAGCTAATAAATTAATAATATGAAAATATAATTATACTACTACCCATTTTTATATTACCAAAACTAACTTCTTTTTCCCTCTGTATTTAGGAAATAAAAGAGAGAACTTTGTAGAATCCCTACATAGCTCTCTCAAAGTCTCGATTTTTAGTCCATTACCATTGACACTTTGTGTATCTCTTCTACCGATTTTGGGTTTTCTAATGAGGATAGATCTCCGAGCGACTTTCCCGTATAGGCTGCTTTCACGACACGGCGCAGAATTTTTCCATTTCGAGTTTTAGGTAGTTCCTGAATCAAATGGACTATTTTCGGGCGTAATGCTTTTCCCATCCGTTCTCCAACAAAGCTACGTATTTCTAAAGCAAGTTCTGCTGACGAATGATCAGGATCGACTTTTACTACTACAAAGCAAACAGCCGCTTCTCCTTTATCGGCATCTGGAACTCCGATGGTGACCGCTTCAATCACCATCGGATGTGCTACTAAAACGGATTCCATCTCGGCTGGTCCGAGACGCTTTCCGGCGATTTTGATCGTATCATCCGAGCGCCCTGTAATGTAGTACATGCCTGATTCATCCATCTGGACCCAATCGCCATGCACCCATGTCTTCGGCCAACGACTCCAATAAGCTTCCAGATACCGTATATCATCCTGCCAAAAACCTTGTGTCATTCCCACCCACGGTTTTCTAATTACCAACTCGCCTACTTCGCCTCGAACCGGCTGACCCTCTTCATTGTATATTTCTATATCCATCCCCGGAATCACCATATTAAATCCACATGGAACTTGTGGTTTGACGATGACATTTCCGAGAATGCCACCTGAGATCTCAGTTCCTCCTGAATAATTAAAAATCGGGACCTGTTTCTTTCCTACTTTTTCAAACAGCCAGTTCCATGGATCTGGATTCCAAGGCTCACCCGTAGACCCAAACACACGTAGACTGCTTATATCATGCGCCTCCACAAAGGTCTCTCCTTGTTTCATTAACACACGAATTAAAGTAGGAGAAATTCCAAGATGTGTAATTTGGTACTTTTCTACTAACTCCCACAATCTCCCTGGATTCGGGTAATCAGGGGTTCCATCAAACAATACAATTGTGGCACCGTTTAACAGTGTCCCAAACACTTTCCACGGTCCCATCATCCATCCCATATCAGTAACCCAGCAAATTACATCCTCTTTACGCACATCCATACAATATCCTTCGTCAAATGCTGCCTTAATCGGAAATCCGGCGTGTACATGAACCGTTCCCTTCGGGCGGCCTGTTGTTCCAGAAGTATAGATAATCATAAATGGATCATTGGCATCAGTTGGGTAACATGGAAGCGGTTTCATATTTGTCATCACAGAAGTCCATAGAAGGTCTCTATCATCCGTCATAGAGACCTCATTACCTAAATTAGATACAACAATGACTTTTTCAATGGACAGTGATTGTTTTACAGCACGATCGGCTTCCGCTTTCATCGACACTACCTTACCACGACGGGTAAAGCCATCTGCTGTGATTAGGAATCGAGCTTGGCAGTCATTGATCCGAGTCGATAATGCATCGGCTCCAAAGCCTGAGAAGCAAGGGGAGAAAATAGCTCCGATTTTCGCAATTGCTAGCATGGCTACCACATTTTCTACAATCATGGGCAGGTAGATCGCGACACGATCACCAGCAACTAGACCCAATAATTGTAATCCATTGGCACACTTATTTACTTCTTCCCACAACTGTTGATAAGTCCATCGGCCTTGTTTTCCTGATTCATTTTCATACACAATCGCCACTCGATCACGCGAAACCGGATCTTCTAAAAATCGATCCAATGTGTTATACGCTACATTCATCTTGCCGTCTACAAACCATTTGGCATGCTCGACTCCGTCGGCTTGATCTAAAACCTGACGGTATGGCGTTGTCCAGTGAATTCCTAAATCTTGAACAACATTCTCCCAAAACCATGCTACATCGTGAATGGATTGCTTTCGAAATTCCTCAACGTCAGAAAAACCAAGTTTTTTCATAAACTGATACAGTCTGCTCTCTTCTATTGTTTGTTGACTAGGAGTCCATGCTGGTTGGGTCATTTCGTAGATCCCCTTTCGTAAAGTCACTCTATTATGTATTTTATATGTATTTATTCTTTAAAGAAATAGGATAAATAAGGTGTTACGCAAGAAATAGAGAGGGAGCCAAACCATGCGCTCTCCCTCTACCTATGAATCTTGTTATGACAAGCATGTCAGATTAACCAGAACTGTAAGGATTTACACCGATCCACCTTGTTTGGGAAGGAATACTGATAATCCTGACAAACTGGTTCGTTGATCGATCAGCAACTGATATTCTATTTGCAGAACTCGCTACATAGAGGGCATTGATAGGGAAATTATTTTGCATGACACTTGTAAGTGGATTCATTGAGTTTCCGTGTATATTGGTACTTCCAGTAAGCGTAATCGTACCTACAACGGTCTTCATCGTTGTATCAATGACTGTGACACTTGCTCCACCAAAGTTACTACAGTATGCACGATTGTTTACACGATCAACCGTAACCCAAGTAGCAGAAGCTCCGCAAGTAATGGTGGCTACAGCAAGAAGGCTATTGGTATCATAAGCAGCGACAAAGTTATTAAACAGCGGAACATAAATGGTATTGTTCAATGGGTCAACCCCTATAATATGTGGTTGGCCTCCAGTAGTAATGGTTGCAACGATCGTGTTGTTATTCTCCGTGTCAACGACACTGACGGTACCGCTACCCGTATTTGGTATATATAAGCGGTTATTAATACTATCAAAGCTGGACTTCCGGTTACTATTGCCAACTGAAATGATGGAAGTCGTACCCGTTAGCAAATCAAGATCCGTAACTAAGTTAGTAGCTGGGACTTGTGCTAAATATAAACGTTGTCTGTTTGTATTTAAGGTCGCTCCGTTAGGGGAAGTACCAACTGTGAAGGTTTGTATGACTTGATTTATACGTCCGTCAATAACGGAGACAGTACCTATAGTTTGATTAGGAATATATATACGATTATTCATAATATCGACATCTCCGCCGTCTTGAGAGCCAGAGCCGACAGGCACAGTAGCTACAATTAGATTGGAAAGGCCATTAATTACATAAACGAGATTTTGGTTAGCTGCCCCGTTTGCTATTGTAACATAAAGCATTGGTACAGCGCCCGAACCAGTTGTACCAGGTCCGGTTGGGCCTTGTGGGCCGGTATCGCCTTGTGGGCCAGTTGGACCTTGTGGGCCGGTTGGGCCTTGCGGGCCAGTGTCGCCTTGTGGGCCAGTGTCGCCTTGTGGGCC
>NZ_FPJZ01000011.1:79863-94040 GCF_900119485.1 Thermoactinomyces sp. DSM 45891 | reverse complement strand
ATCTCAAGACAGAACTACCGAGTCACATGATTCCAACTGGATTTGTAAAGATGGATTTAATTCCGCTAACAACGAACGGTAAAGTAGATCGAAAAGCCCTACCCATGCCAGAAGGACAGAAGATTGAGAAGGAATGGGTAGCGCCACGTAGTTTGAATGAAGAAGTGCTAGCTAACATTTGGAAACAAGTACTCGGAATCAAACAAGTAGGTATCCATGATAACTTCTTTGAAATCGGGGGAGATTCGATTCTCAGCATTCAGATTATCTCACGAGCGAGTCAAATGGGTTTAAAGCTTACACCGAAGCAGATGTTTGAACATCAAACGATTGCCGAATTGGCACAGGTAGCGAAAACAGAGAAAACTGCTCAAGCAGAGCAGGGAGTTGTAACCGGAGAAGTACGGCTAACTCCGGTCCAGCAATGGTTCTTCGAGCAAGAACATCCGAATCCGCATCATTGGAATCAATCGATGTTTGTTAGAACAAAAGAGCGGTTAGATGTAGCGGCATTGGAACAAGCTGTGAACACTCTTCTGACCCATCATGATGCTTTGCGTTTCCGATATGAACATTTGTCAGATGGAGCATGGAAACAATGGAATGAAGGAATAGAAGAAGTATCATCGACGTTGACTGTGATCTCATTAGACGAAGTGCCACAAGTGGAATGGCACCAGATGATTCAAGCAGAAATTGATACTGCACAAGCAAGTTTGGACCTACACACAGGACCACTCATGAGAATGGTGTATTTTGATGAAGGCGAACAAGGAGCCGGTCGCTTATTCTGGGCGATTCATCACGTAGCAGTGGATGGTGTTTCGTGGCGGATTCTACTAGAGGACTTGCAAACAGGTTATAACCAGGCGAGCCAATCAGAGAAGATTCAATTGCCTGAGAAGAGTACATCCTTTAAAGAATGGTCAGAGAAATTGCATCATTACGCTGAATCTGGGATTGCACCAGAAGTGCGTGATTATTGGGAGGGTCAGTCTAAACAAGAAGTAGCCACTCTACCTGTGGAGGTTACCCTCGGAGATTCTGTTACTACAGAAACAGAAGAGATTACCGTGGTGTTGGACGAAAAAGAGACCCTTGCGTTGTTGCAAGAGATGCCAAGCACCCATCGTGTCCAAATCAATGAGGTGTTATTGACAGCCTTGGTACAGGCCACATCAGCATGGACAGGTCATCAGGCTCTGACTGTGGATCTAGAGGGACATGGCCGGGAACAGATATTCGAAGACGTTGACATCTCGCGAACTGTTGGCTGGTTTACCAGTATCTATCCGGTTCATTTAAATATCATAGATGCAAATACTCCCATCGAATCATTAAAAGCAGTCAAAGAACAAGTACGGAAAATCCCAAATAAAGGCGTGGACTATGGGGTTTTGCGGTACCTGAATTCAGTAATAGGTGAACGCTTCCAATTACAACCAACGCCGTCCATTAGCTTTAACTACCTTGGACAATTTGATCAAATGTTCTCTGATGATGCGATGTTTGCTCCCGAGACCGGATTTACCAGCTTAGATCATGCTCATGGCTCCAAGAGATCTCATTTGATCGATGTGATGGGGATGGTCACCGATGGAAAACTTCACTTCACTTGGGCATACCAGGTTGGACAGTTTGAGAAGTCAACTATTCAATATGTTGCAGAGAATATGCTTCATCAACTGAGTGGATTGATTCAATCTTCAGGTGGAGAAGATGCGTTGACGGTTTCGGATTTTGCGATTGCCAATCTAAGCCCAACTGGTCTGACCAAAGTACTATCGAAAATGAGCCGTGGAACGAACTACCCTATTATGGATCTCTATCCATTGTCTCCATTGCAGGAAGGGATGCTTTTTCACACGCTACATGATCAAGGGGATGAGCATTCCGCACCGTATATCGTGCAACTAAGCTTCCAGTTTAAAGGGAAATTGAACCTTCCCATCTTCGAGCAAGCATGGGAATCGGTGATTCAACGACATGATATCTTCCGTTCGGCTTTTGTTTGGGATGAGATGGAAGAGCCATTACAAGTGGTATACCAACAGATCCCATTTCAGCTAAATCAAGTAGATTGGCGCTCGTTGTCTGTTGAAGCACAAGAGGAGAAGCGAAATGCCTTCCTATTATCAGATCGGAAGCAAGCCTTTTCTTTCGATGAAGCACCATTGATGCGAGTGACAGTGATTCAAGAGGCAGAGGAAGAATACCGTGTGGTTTGGACGCATCATCATATTTTATTGGATGGATGGAGCTTGCCGGTTGTCTTTAACGAATTGTTAACCGTCTACAAGCAGAGGGTCCAAGGACAAACGGTAGATTTACCTAAGTCACCGCCATACAAGAAGTATATCCAATGGCTGAAAGAGCAAGATCAAGAGCAAGCGGAACAATATTGGAGAGAGAAACTGAGAGGCTTTACTGCGCCAACCCCGCTTCTCATAGATAACAATGGACAAGGAAATGGTTATACAGAGAAGGGCATTTATGTATCTGAAGAGGACACCCAAGATCTCCAAAACTGGGCGAAGAGCAATAAGCTTACCTTGAGTACAGTGATTCAAGGCGCGTGGGCGTATCTCATGAGCCGATATAGTGGTGAAAACGACATTGTTTTTGGTGTAACCAGCTCAGGACGACCCACAGAGATTGTGGATGTCGAAAACATCGTAGGTCCGTTCATTACCACATCCCCAACACGGATTCAATTAACGGATGATGTGAAAATAGGGGAATGGTTGCAGCAGTTACAAGAGGAAGAGATCGAGAGAAGACAGTTCGAGTATGCTTCTTTGACCGAAATCCAGGGATGGAGCGAAGTTCCAAGAGGGACTCCGATGTTCGAAAGCTTGTATGTGTTTGAGAACTATCCAGTAAAAGAAGAGTCGTCAGGAGATCTGGAAATTGGAGACTTAGAAGGAGTGGAACAAACTCACTATCCACTCGGCTTAACGGTTGTTCCAGGAAGTCAGCTGTCGTTAAAACTGATGTATGATCGTAGTAGGTTTGATGAATCCACGATTCAACGGGTGCTGGATCATCTACATCTTGTATTAAAGCAAATGATGGAAAATAAGGATCAAGCTTTGTCAGGATTGGTGTATGTTACAGAAGCCGAACAGAAGCAACTATTGGAAGAGTGGAATGATAATGCCATGGCATATCCACGTAAATGCACTATTCATCAATTGTTTGAAGAACAAGTGAATCGTACACCTGATATGGTTGCGATTGTGGACGAACATCAGCAGTTAACGTACCGGGAGATGAATGAGAAAGCGAACCAACTAGCTCATTATCTTCAGAAACAAGGGGTTGGAGCGGAGTCATTAGTGGGCTTATGTTTCCATCGTTCTGTGGAAATGATTGTCAGCCTGATGGGGATTTGGAAAGCTGGGGCGGCTTATGTTCCTCTTGATCCATCGTACCCAGAAAGCCGTCTACGCTACATTATAGAGGACACAGGGCTCCAAGTCCTGATATCAAATGAAGAGGTAGGTTGGACACCCACCGAAGTGAAAATCGTTTGTTTGGATAAAGATAGAGAGATGATTTCACGTGAAAGTATCCTATCACCGGTATGCGATGTGACAGGTGAAAACTTGGCGTATGTGATTTATACTTCAGGTTCGACGGGGAATCCCAAAGGGGTTTTGGTACAGCATCATTCTGTTATCAATCTATCTTATGGATTGAATCAAGAAGTCTTCTCGTTGGGGACACCAGCCAATTTGCGCGTCAGCTTAGGTTCTTCAATTGCTTTTGATGCATCCGTTCAGGAATTGCAAATGCTTTTGTATGGCTCAAGTGTGTATGTCATTTCAAATGAGGTTCGCAGGGATTCCCAACAATTTATTTCCTTTGTTCGAGAGAATCAATTGGATGTACTCGACATGACTCCGTCCTTACTTCAATCGCTTGTAGATGATGGATTGTTCGAGGGAGAAAATGTTCATATTCCAAGCACAGTATGGGTTGGTGGAGAGGCGATTACACCTTCCCTATGGGAACAACTCGTTAAACTCGACCAGACCCAGTTTTATAATGTGTATGGCCCGACAGAATGTACGGTTGATGCCACATACTATCGTATCGACCAAAATAGTAAGAAAGTTACCATAGGTCGTCCGCTCCCTAACGTCCAGGCCTATGTGTTGGATGGCAACTTGTTACCTGTACCAGTAGGAGTAACGGGGGAACTGTATCTGGGTGGTGCGGGGCTAGCACGCGGTTATCTAAATCGTCCAGAGCTTACGGATGAACGTTTTATCCCTCATCCGTTCCATGAAGGGGAGAGGCTCTATCGGACGGGGGACTTGGTTCGCTATTTTGCCGATGGTAACCTAGAGTATCTCGGAAGAATCGATAATCAGGTGAAAATTCGCGGATTCCGAATTGAACTTGGAGAGATTGAGGCGAATTTAGAAAGACATCCATTGGTAAAAGAGGCAGTCGTATTGGTGAGAGAGGATCAACCAGGGGACCAGCGAATGGTGGCCTATGTGGTGGGAGCAGGAAGTCCACATGAGTGGCGTGAACACTTAGAAGGTCTGATGCCGGTCTATATGATTCCTGCACACTTTATCGAAGTAGATGCATTGCCGCTTACAACCAATGGGAAGGTGGATCGAAAGGCACTAAACCTCTTAAAGATCCAAAGAGAAAATACATCTTCGATCCTAATGATTCCACGGGATGACATCGAGTATAAGCTGATTCAAATTTGGCAGGAGTTACTAAACATTGAAGAAATCTATGTAAAGGATGATTTCTTCAATAGAGGTGGCCATTCTCTCCTTGTGCTCAAATTGGTTTCCAAGATCCGAGAGAGATTTGGAGTTGAGATGAAGGTATCCGCACTCATTGAGAACCCAACAGTCGAAGGGATTGCTTGTCTCATCCGTGAGAATCAAAGTGTGACAAAATCATCACTAACACTGGTTCCACTACAAGAATCGGAGAAACAGCCATTCTTTAGTGTTCATCCGTTTTTGGGCAACGTATTCTGTTACATTCAGTTAGCCAGACATCTCAAAGATCATTGTTCATTCTACGGTCTACAAAATCCGCTCGTCTCGAAGGAAAAAGTGAATGAGTTGACTTTATCAGAAGTGGTGGGGCTTTACATCGAAGAAATGAAGTATATTCAGCCAGAGGGGCCGTATCGTCTGGGTGGTTGGTCACTAGGTGGTGCCATCGCTTATGAGATTGCAACTGAGCTATGGAACCGTGGAGAAGAAGTGGCAATGTTGGTACTCATGGATACGAAGGTTCCCTCCGAAGGGGACTATACTACGGAAGAGACCATGATCTCTTATATATGGAAGCATTTTGCCCATCTAGATCCAACTGAGCAGGGAGAAGAATTCCTTCACCAACAGGATATGCTGATTGAAAGGTTAATAGCAGTGGGGGTTCTTCCTCCTGATGCCGACCTTGCAAGTCTCAAGCAACTTGCGAATGCTCACAGAAAGTCTCTAAATATAATGGCTGAGAGCACTTTAAAACCATACTGTGGAGAGATCGTCTACTTTAGTGCAGAAGAAGGAGAAGAGCTATTCACAGATTGGAAGCCACTATTACAAGGGAAAGTAAATATGTATTCAGTTCCTGGAACACATGAGGAGATTGTCTTCTCCCCAACAGTGGAAAAAGTAGCAGAGTATCTCGTGAATGAATTGGAAAAAAGGGCGCAGTTCCAGCAAGCATAAGTGATCAAGAGGGTTAGCTTCGAATTATGATACCTACGTAAGACAATATATCGTGCTGGATTAGTACATGGCATCAGGCTATTGAGGAATTCTCAGTAGCCTGATGATCATTTATTATTCATAAAGAAAAAATATTCTTGGAGCAAATCATAGTTTCAATCATGTTTTAATAGGGGTATAGACCAAATGAAAATAGATATTGGTAGAGTCAAGGACGTGATGGAATGAATGCATTAGAAAGACTAAATCAGCTAAATCGAGATTTATTAGAGATCACTTATTGTCGATTGGATGTATCGAAACTGGAGAAGGAGATCATTCACCGTGAATGGGATCGTCTACAGTTGGATGCCGTAAAAGAGGAGATCGCTGTATGATTTTTCGGAATGGATATGGTAAGATGTGATTTTTGTTTATGCTCCCAATGAAAGTAATCCAGCTTATGTACCCCATGTAGCACACATAACTCCCCAAGTTGCTTTTCTATTTTCTCTAATTCTTGTGGGAACTGGTTTTCGATATGTAATCGAATGTAAGGTAATTTTTCTTGTGCCTTTTGGGACCGAATATTACGTTTACTTGCCCCTAAAAATACCCACTCTAGCCCTACTTCATGAAAAGCAATCTCTAAAATAAGTTGCTTTGACTCCTCGTTGTATCCTTTACCCCAAAAAGGATAGCTAATCCATGTCCCTAAATGGGCGAATCCATCCGGGTGATTGATATCTTTTAACGTAGTGTGGCCGATTACCTCACCGACTTCGTTTAGAATTACTCTCGAAAGCACTTTTCCTTCTGTTTCAGCCAGTATCGTACTCTCGATAAAAGTACGTGTGTTGTCGATTGTTCCCTCGGGTAACATTAGAGCTGTACGCACGTGTTCTTCCTGAGAGGCGTGATAAATTTGTTCAGCATATTGTAAATCGTTTTTTACTAACTGTATTCTCATTTCAGATCTCTCCCCTAATATACGGTTTGCCCGACCCTATAACCTACAAATGCAAGGAAAATCCCGATCGTGTAGCTTAGCCCAAGGTACATCAGGAACTTATTCCACTCCCTCGATTGTTTTAGTTGTTCACTCTCCCAGTGCAAAGTCGAAAACGTGGTGAAGGCCCCTAAGAAGCCTGTCCCCACTAATAACATCCACAGCTCCGATAAGCGCATTCCGCTGGCCAATCCTAGAAGAAATGCACCGAAAAGATTTATCATCAAGGTTCCATATGGGAGACTAGGCATGGGCTTGTTTAATCGTCGACTGATGATAAAACGAGAGATGGCCCCGAGAAATCCTCCAATTCCTACTAATAAACTGTTTATAATCATGAGTATCCACCTTCCAATCGGTTCTTCTCCCCTTGTTTCATTGCCATTTTGTAACCGATCCAAGCTAAAAATAGACCTCCCCATAATGAGAGGAACAAATAAAAAAATCCCATGATCCATAAGCCATGATCCAGCATCTTTACTACTTCCACACTAAACGTAGAGAAAGTTGTGAATGCCCCAATAAACCCTGTAGCAAATCCCATTCGAAACCACGAAGGAATACTTTTTCTCTGCATAGACCAAACCGTAAACCAGCTAAGTAAGAAACAACCAATGAAATTGACGATGAGAGTCCCAAGAGGAAATCCATACAGCTCGCCTGAAGGAATGAATAAGCCAATGTAGTAGCGAAGCAAAGCACCTAGCATCCCAGCTAAGCCAATCATCCAATACATCATACAGAAATCCTCCTCCGATAGGGGGCTATCGGTTATGATATCCTATCTTACCCAGAAATGAAGCTAAATTAAAGCTACACTCAATCAAAACAGGCTGGTTTTCTTCATTAAATAATAGTAGATGGGAGTGGGAAAGGGAACCGGATTTATTGATGATGACAATCACTTCGGACATGTAACCCGTAATGATACTATCTTTTTGAACATAAATGGAAGGTTCTAATGGTACGCGAATCATCAGTTGATTTTTTGCCTCTAGATTCGCTTGTGGACTCCGCCTGATGATTCTACCTAGCATGTTCTTTACTTCCTGTTGGATCTCACCTGAGTTTTGTATTTTTGCTATGACCTTTCCTTGAGTCGTATCAAAGATTTCAATCGTTGGAATTCTCAAGGCGGATGGAGTAGCTGCGTGGACAGTTGAAAAACAGAGTGTTACCATTGTAACTATAACAAAAAATAAGATGGATCGTTTCCCATTCAAGCGATCACCCCCGGTGGCATGTTAATTCATGGATAGCATTCCCTTTGTTTTTTTCGTAAAACAAGAATTAATCTATAGTAGAGATTTATGAAGTGAATAGAAGATAACTAAACAAAATAGACTTTTTCTTTGAAACAAAAATGTAAACTAGGGAATAATAGGTTCATCATTTCTTCCCGTGGAGGAGACAAGAATGGATAAGCTGGAAATCCGCAATCTTACCAAGGTATTTGGACGCTCAACGAAGAGGGCGTTAAAGCTTTTGGACGAAGGCAAAGAGAAAGAAGAGATTTTAAAAGAGACCGGTTGTACGATTGGAGTAAATCGTGCAACGTTTGATATATACAACGGAGAGATTTTTGTGATTATGGGGTTATCCGGAAGTGGAAAATCCACTGTTGTTCGCCTCCTGAACCGACTAATAGAGCCAACAGATGGGTCTATTTTATTGGATAGCAAGGATATTATGAAAATGTCGGCTGAAGAAGTACGCGAAGTTCGCAGAAAAAAGATGGGAATGGTTTTTCAGAAGTTTGCTCTCTTTCCTCATCGGACTGTATTAGAAAATGTGGAGTTTGGGTTAGAGATTCAAGGAGTTATAAAAGTAGAGCGTCAAAGAAAGGCGATGGATTCCTTAGAATTGGTAGGTTTAGGTAACTATGCGAACCAAAAGCCAGATCAATTAAGTGGTGGGATGCAACAAAGAGTGGGGCTTGCGCGGGCCTTGGCAAATGATCCAGATATTTTGTTGATGGATGAAGCGTTTAGTGCATTAGATCCCCTGATTCGTAAAGAGATGCAAGATGAGTTAGTTGATCTCCAGCAGCGCATGAAGAAGACGATTATCTTTATCACCCATGATTTAGATGAAGCGATCCATATCGGAGATCGGATTATGTTAATGAGGGATGGTGCGGTCCAACAAATTGGAACTCCTGAAGAGATCTTAACCAATCCCGCAAATGAGTATGTAAAACGATTTGTGAAGAACGTCGATTTAACCCATGTGATAACGGCAGAGGCGATCATGAAACCAGCAGAGTCGATTATGATGGGGAAGGATGGACCACGTGTAGCATTGAAAAAAATGAAAGAGAAAGCGATCCCTACTATCGTCGTAACCGATCGAAACCGTATGGTGAAAGGAATCGTGACAGCAGAAGGGTTAAAAGAGGCATTAGAAAAAAATCTTTCGTTAGAAGATATTCTGGTTGCAGATTGCGTCACTGTTTCAAAAGAAACACCCATTAATGACCTTTTAGTACTGATGGCGGAAAGCGAATTTCTCTATCCTTCAATCGTGACCGATGAATCGGGGAAATTAAAAGGTGTAATCGGAAGAGGAGCTTTATTTTCCGCATTTGCTGGATATGGAGGTGAGAAAGAATGATTCCCAAGATTCCGCTTGCTGAATGGATTGAATGGCTAGTTAATTGGTTACAAGACCATTTTGATCCACTCTTTCAGCTCATTAAAAATATGATTGAACCAACAGTCGTTTTTTTTACTAAAATTTTAAGTGTACTACCACCACTTGCTACGATTTGTATATTAATTTTCTTTATCTTGTGGATCACTCAAATTTGGACTGCGGTTTTTTCTCTCGCTGGACTTCTGCTCATATGGAATCTAGGTTACTGGGATGAGAGTATTCAAACCCTTTCACTAGTACTTACTTCCACGCTCATTGCGGTTATCATTGGGATTCCCTTAGGTTTATGGTCTGGGCGAAATGATCGAGTACAAGCCTTTTTAAAACCTGTGTTAGATTTCATGCAGACTATGCCAGCCTTTGTCTACCTAATTCCAGCAGTTTTCTTTTTCTCACTTGGAACAGTGCCAGGGGTCATCGCTTCTGTTATTTTTGCCATGCCTCCTACGATCCGCTTTACCAGCTTAGGATTACGACAAGTTTCGGCTGATCTAAAAGAAGCGTCCGAAGCCTTTGGTGCTACTCCTTGGCAGAAATTAATAAAAGTAGAGATCCCTCTTGCCCAGCAGACGATTCTGGCTGGAGTGAATCAGACGATCATGCTCTCTCTTTCGATGGTGGTTACGGCGAGTATGATTGGTGCTGAAGGGATTGGTGCTGTCGTTTTAGAATCGATTACTCGATTAAAAGTGGGAATCGGGTTTGAAAGTGGACTTGCTATCGTCATTATTGCGATCATTCTAGATCGTCTCACCCAGAATTTATATCAAAATAGAGAAGATAATAGGAGTAGACAGAGGCAGATTCCATTTCTTGCTAAAACAAGAAAATGGGCAGCTCCTGTAGCAATTCTCACGATTTTCGCGTTGACGATCACAAGCTTTGCACAAAGTGGCGTAAAGCGAAATGAGATTAAACTCATCTATGTAAACTGGGTATCAGAAGAAGCAAGTACTTACACACTTAAAAACATCCTAGAAAAAGAAGGATTTCAAGTAAAAATGATTCGAGTCGAGCCGGGACCGATGTATGATGCAATCGCAACCGGAAATGCAGATGCGATGGTAGCGGCTTGGCTCCCAACAACAGGTGCCCAATACTACGATAGGTATAAAAAGGATTTGGTCAATTTAGGTGTAAATCTGGAAAAGACCCGTATCGGACTGGTTGTTCCGAAATATGTAAACATCAATTCGATTGAGGAGTTGGCCTCTCAAAAAGAACAATTTGATCAAAAGATTATCGGGATTGACCCTGGATCTGGAACCATGTTGCTCGCGAAGGAGACAATCAAGCAGTACAATCTGGGAATGAAGTTGTTAGAAGGGTCTGATGCGGCGATGGTGGCAGAATTAGATCGAGCGTATAAGAAGAAAAAACCGATTGTGATTACAGGTTGGACTCCGCATTGGATGTTCCTTAAGTATGATCTAAAGTACTTAGATGATCCAAAGAAAACCTTTGGCGAACCTGAAAACATTTACACGATCGTGCGAAAAGGGTTTAAAGAAGATCAACCAGAGGCGTTTAAGATGATCGATCAATTCTTTTGGACTGCTAGCGACATGGAAGAAGTCATGCTCGATGTAGCAAACGGTATGACTCCAGATCAGGCGGCAAAAAAATGGATTGAAAAACACCCGAAACAAGTTGCAGAGATAACAAGTGGTGTGCAAAAATAAGTGCAAGTGTAGAAAGTCAATGAACCGAGAACGAACAATGGTACATTGACTTTTAATATTATTGACATTTGCCAGCGGGTGAAAAATATGTTTTTAAACCGAATTACACTTCAACAAGATCTCATCTCTTCTTTTCATGAATATCCTTTTTCTATTCCGTATATCAAACATCTTGACCATATAGATTTGAAGAGCCAAGTTACTTTTTTTGTTGGGGAAAATGGCTCTGGAAAGTCTACCTTACTAGAGGCGATTGCGGATAAATGTGGATTTAATACGGCTGGTGGAGGCCGGAATAATCTATATGATGTTCATGCATCTGGATCAGCACTTGGGGAGTATATAAGCCTTTCTTGGCTTCCAAAAGTCACAAAGGGCTTTTTTCTTAGAGCAGAGTCCTTTTATCATTTTGCATCTCATATTGATGAAATAAAAGGAGCAGAAGCGTACGGTGGACGTTCTTTACACGAGCAATCACACGGAGAATCATTTTTATCTCTATTTTTAAATCGTTTTAAGGGGAAAGCAATTTATTTATTGGATGAGCCAGAAGCGGCACTCTCTCCGCAACGACAGCTTGCTTTTTTGAAAATAATACATACATTAGCCTCTAAAGGGGATAGCCAATTTATTATTGCAACACATTCTCCCATACTTCTTGGATATCCAAAGGCTACCATTTTGAGTTTTGATCATAGTCCCATTAGAGAAATTGAGTATGAAATGACCGATCACTTCCAAGTAACAAAATATTTCTTACAAAATAGGGAGAAGTTCTTACAAGAGCTGTTTCGAGAGTAAATCGTCAAGAGAAGGGGGTGCTTTGTTTGAAAATCGCCATTACGGGATGCACTGGACTGATTGGGACTGAACTAACTAAGTATTTTAAAAGCCAAGGTGATCATGTTGTTGAGATCATAAGAGTGAAAAAAGAAGATGGTAAGAGATCTACTGTGTATTGGAATCCAGACCAAGGTGTGGTGGAGACGGATAAATTAGAAGGATGTGATGTCCTAATCCATTTAGCTGGGGAGAATATCTCGTCTCGTCGTTGGGATGACAAGCAGAAGGAACGTATTTTAATGAGTCGCACAAGAGGAACGACGGTGCTTTGTCATGCACTGTCTCGTTTAAAACAACCTCCCAAAGTACTTCTCTCGGCATCGGCTATTGGTTATTACGGAAATCACCCTGCTTCTATCATCCTAAATGAACAGAGTACGAAAAGTAATGATTTTCTAGCTAAGGTAATATCGGAGTGGGAGTCTGCTACTCAATCAGCAAAAGAAGCCGGGATTCGAGTAGTCCATATGCGCTTTGGTATTGTACTAAGTGAAAAAGGCGGAGCATTAGCCAAGATGTTATTACCCTTTCGGCTAGGAATGGGTGGGAGAATAGGGGACGGTAAGCAGATAATGAGCTGGATTGCACTTGAAGAAATACCACTCATTGTACAATTCTTAATCAAACAAGAGTCTATCACCGGTCCGGTTAATATCGTCAGTCCATATTCCGTTTCCAATCAGGAATTCACAAGTATGCTAGGAAAAGTGCTTCATCGTCCTACCATTTTGCCCCTTCCTGCTTTTGTATTGAGGGTTCTCTTTGGGGAAATGGCGGATTCTTTACTGATCAAAGGGAGTAAAGTAATCCCCCGCAAACTTCAGGAAAGTGGATATTCATTTGCTTATCCCGACTTACATAACGCGTTCACTCGTATCTTTGGGAATAAAAAGAAGTAGTATCATCCGCTAAGCCAATTTAATTGAGAGGAAGATGCGAATGAAAAAGAGATATGCTCGAGAATCCAGATGTTATAAAACGGCAAGAGTGTTTCCGCCAGATGTGAATAACCATAATACATTGTTTGGTGGAAAGCTAATGGCTTATATTGACGACATTGCCTCTATCGCGGCAACCAAACATTGTCGCCAATCTGTTGTTACCGCGTCCACAGATTCTGTTGACTTCTTGCATCCGATCAGACCCACAGATGCGGTTAGTTTGGAGTCATTCGTGACATGGACCGGGCGCACATCCATAGAGGTGTTTGTAAAGGTGGTCAAAGAAGATTTATTAAGCGGAGAAAGAAAGATTGCAGCTACTTCCTTCCTCACATTCGTTTCTCTAAATGCCAATAGAACCCCCATTGCTGTACCATCTGTTGTCCCAGAAACAGAAGAAGAAATGAAGTTGTATGAAACGGCTCCGCGAAGAGCTGAAGCACGTAGAGTGAGAAGGAAAGAAAGCAAAGAGTTTGCGGACTTTCTTACAGTAAATCAGCCTTGGGAATAGATGTTTATACCATATACACTTTATCAGCGTACTTGTCAGAACTTGATACTTTTTCGCAATTATATTAGGTCAGAACCTATCGAAACAGGCTTTAGCCAATAGAAAAAGCATCTCCAAACAGTTGGAGGTGCTTTTTCTAGTTTTTAAATTAATTTCAATTGGATAGAAAAATAATCCTGATTGATAAATTATTGCCGATTTTTTGTGCAATTAATTATCGATCCTTATAATTGAAATATTAGAAAATACGGGAACTGTTGTAACGGAAATGCCAGCTGGCCCAGTGGGCCCATTATGATCACTAAGTTCAGTGACGAGCCCTTGGAAGGAAAGAGCAGCGCCACCTACACCTACTGGTATTAAACCACTTGAAACAATGTTTCGTCCAATTACCCCTGTTGACGTTCCTGCAACCGGGGCTACTTGTGCAGTCAAATCGGTAAACACACCTGGAGCGACGATTTCTAATCTACCAATGTTGACATTGGCAGGATTAAGAGTTACTCGAATATCGTAGGATATAAAGTATAAGCCTTGGGCTAAGGTAATCGTATTCGTTCCATTAAAATTAATCAGGGTAGTATTAGTATTCCTCTCTTCAGTCAAAGGAATAGTTACCCCGGCAGCATTTAAAGCTGTAGCACCTGGAACGAAGATAGCATTAGTTGCTACTGCATTTGATCCAGTAGGTCCTGTGTTGCCCTGAGGTCCGGTATTGCCTTGAGGTCCAGTAGGTCCCTGAGGCCCGGTGCCGCCTTGAGGCCCTGTAGTGCCGTCCGCACCATCCGCGCCCGTCGGCCCTTGAGGCCCAGTGTCCCCTTGAGGACCCGTAGTGCCGTC
>NZ_FPJZ01000011.1:55968-79833 GCF_900119485.1 Thermoactinomyces sp. DSM 45891 | reverse complement strand
GTCGGTCCTTGAGGCCCAGTGTCCCCTTGAGGACCCGTAGTGCCGTCCGCACCATCCGTGCCCGTCGGTCCTTGAGGCCCAGTGTCCCCTTGAGGTCCTGTAGCCCCCGTAGCCCCGTTAGCGCCTGTAGGCACTTCTAGTTTCACGATGGCAGACCCAGGCGTTACTGTGATTTCTAACGTATCAGATATAAAGTTGAGCGTATCTCCAAAGCTGAGTGGAACCGTGCCGTCCGCGCCCGAGTTTCCTTGAACTAAAAATAAGAAATCACCTGTAACAAAAGTTCCCGTCGTCCCTTGGGGACCCGTCGGTCCTTGAGGTCCAGTGTCCCCTGTTGCCCCAATCGCGCCCGTCGGCCCTGCTGGCCCTTGAGGTCCAGTAGACCCTGCAGGTCCAGGAGGTCCTCCGGATGGCCCTGTTGGCCCAGTGGCGCCTGCTGACCCTGTGGGTCCCCTTGTAACATCTGTGTTCAGCACATTTTCTAGCTTCTCATTTAGGATCCATTCTTTCTTCCCAATTACGTTAATCGTATCACGAACACTGCTGTTAATCAGAAGTAGATCGCTAATGGAAGGTTGAAAGGCTGAGGATACTCCAGGGAGCGTTCCGAGAACATATTGGAGTTTTTCTCCTTCCGCATTAATAATATGACTAAGTCCTAGCTCTTCTAATGCAATCGATGATAGTAGCAGATTTACTGCATCTGCTCTTGTAATGGAGATATTAGGTGAAATATTAGGTATGTTCGCTTGGGACATGCTAGCCCTCCTTTTTCTATAAGCTCTTCTATTGATATTCCAAATCTCTGGCGGGTGTGCTGTGCAATCTATGATAATTAATTGGTTAGATAAGATACACTTTGTAGATCCTGCGGCCCACGATCCCAAAAACGATCTGGATTCATTTATACAAAAAAACCTCTTCTAACATTTGTTGTTTAGAAGAGGTTTTCCGCTCGTATTTCTGTCGTGACCTCCACTTACGTTATAAAGACTCGTTTATACTGATAAACCCATGTAGTAACCTTCCCTGCAATCCCGACAGCAAGAATCGTATAGAGCACATGTGGAACGGAGAGATAAAGCAGCGAGAGCAAGAGAACAAGGGCATCCATGATAAAGAGAGTTGTTCCGATAGAAAGTCCAAATCGTTTGCTTAATAAAAGCCCCAAAATTTCATCCCCACCTGTTGCTCCACCGTAGCGTAAGATGACACCCAATGCTAAACCAGTGACTAAGCCTGAAAGAATCGAGGCGACAATTAGCATATCGGACAAATCGAGCACAAGCGAAGAATATTGTTCCATAAGGCTGTAAAAAAAGGTGAAAGAAATGGTTATAATCGAGGTGTTAATGATGAGTTCCCATTCTTTCCGAAGTAATATGAACAAAATAACAGGTATATCTAAGAGAAGAATCGTAGTCGATGGAGAAAGCCCGAAAGCATATTTTCCTAGTAGAGCTAGCCCGAAAAATCCCCCATCTACTAATTGGTTTTGATAGTTTATATGAAAATAGACGAAAGCCAATAAAAATGTTCCAATTAACATGATACAAAGTTTCTGATACGGTATTTTGTTCCGCATACAAGTATCCTCTTTTCGTAGTTAGAAAAAAATTTACTACGAAAGAAAAGATAACCGAGGGAGTTTTGATTCTCATCCTGTATTTTTTCCTTCGTAGTAAATCTAGAAAAATTGATATTTACTACGAAAGAAGCTAGGTGTATGAGAGATCATACCGTTTCCAGATGGTACTGCCTGGAGACACAAAAATCCTGATCCCTTCTTATATGGTGTAAGGATATTTACCCCTTAACGCAGGATTTTACACTTCATAAAATTTTTCATTAAGTGGCTTTAACATAAGACAAAAGATCATGTGCATAGGGATAAAAAGGATAAACCATTTATATGTACATGCACAGAGAGACACTCTTCTGGGCGCGGATACATATAGTAGATGGATGAAACAGAAAAATCTCATCGGAGGGGATTTTTATGCCCGGAATCTTGACTGCGCTCTCTTTAGTGATTCGGGAGATGGTACTTTTTGTATCGTACATTAAGAATAACGCTTTTCCCCAACCACTAGCCGATCAAGAAGAAGAACGGTGTCTCCGGCTTATGGCCGAGGGCGATGCTGAAGCCCGAAATAAATTAATTGAACATAACCTTCGTCTAGTCGCACACATTGTAAAAAGGATATAGACACAAAACGATGTACAAAAATGATTGTTAAATCAGGATTTGAGCTAGGAATAATAAAGGCTTCGAACAACGGGTTGATCGGTGAGAAGAAGATCATTCGATCGAATGGGGTGGATATTTTTATGGAGTGATGGTGGACAAGCTGTGTGCGAAAGCTAGCTTGGTAATGTTTCTATCATAACGCGTATTGAAGAATAAATATTGTGTGTTTTATTTTAGTTGGATAGAATGTAGTCAAGATAAAGGGGAAGAGA
The DNA here is from genome assembly GCF_900119485.1 of Thermoactinomyces sp. DSM 45891. Classification (GTDB taxonomy): domain Bacteria; phylum Bacillota; class Bacilli; order Thermoactinomycetales; family Thermoactinomycetaceae; genus Baia. Next base: position 77,370 of record NZ_FPJZ01000011.1, on the reverse strand, counting down.
TTATGTTTACCAAAGTGGATTCTATGCGAGAACAGTTGCAGCTATTGAGACAAAGAAATCAGATTCATCCTGACACTGAAAATAGCATTAGAGAAAAATTTATTGTGGATTGGACCTATCATTCGAATGCAATTGAGGGGAATAGTCTTTCTTTAATGGAGACCCGCGTGGTTTTAGAAAGTGGAATGACTATAGGAGGGAAACCTCTTAAAGATCATCTGGAAGCAATCGACCATAAGGAAGCGATTCTATACTTAGAAGAGTTGGTTCAAGCAGAAGAGAAGTTAAGTGAGTTTCAGATTAAGCAAATCCATGCAATTGTACTAAACCGTATTCGTCCGAATGATGCGGGGCGCTATCGAAGTGTTCCGGTTACGGTTGGAGACCATTTACCACCCCAGCCGTGGGAAGTTTCTATTCAAATGGAACAGTTGATACAAAAATATTACGGGGAATGGAGTACGCTTCACCCGCTAGAACAGGTTGCGTATCTTCACTGTGATTTTGTTCGTATTCATCCATTTATTGACGGAAATGGGCGAACTGCAAGGCTTATTACGAATCTAGAATTAATGAAGCGAGGTTATCCGCCTATTATCCTTCCGGTTGAGGAGCGAGTAGCTTACTATGAAGCGCTCCAAAAATATGATGATACTGGAAATCCTGATGATTTTCTAGGATTTCTCACCCAGCTAGCTGAAAAATCAATTACCTTCTATTTAACAGTTTGCTCAGGGGGGTCTGGCAGCCATCTTTAAGAAAAAGGTGTTGATCCAGAATTTGTATAAAGCAAGCAAGGAGCCTATCTAGAATTTCCTTGCTTGCTTTATTTATTGTTATACAATATCAATTAGAGGAAATCTTGAGCAAGAACTGAAATACTAAGGGAATAAAGATGGAGGGTGAGTACATACTTGACAGTTGCAATGTTTTGATTAATAATACAAAATATTGCAAATATTACACATTTTGATAGTGTGATCTATCAATGAAAAAAGGAGAAGATTTTCTTGGCTAAAAAAACGTTTTTGCTCTCTCTATTTCTTTTGTTTACAGGTAGCCTTATATTTAATCTGGAAGTGTTTGCCGAAAACCATCATTTTGATGGAAAAAGCCCTTCCTATAGCAATTGTGATGGCAGTGTTGAAACAAAAAGAAGCTCATATCTAAAGGGGCCCGATAACACTAACATCGGTATTGTAGAGTTGCGATTTAGTAATGCGTGTAAAACAGCTTGGGCAAGAATCACGATGTTTAACCCAATCGCTTGGCCTTGGAAAGCCAATGCATTTGTAACCCGGAATACAGATGGGAAAAAGTTCAGTTGCGAGTCTGCGGGAGGAAATGGGGAAGTGATTAATGGTCAGACATTTTGTTTTACTCCGATGGTGTATGATTTAGATCCTAGGACATCTTATGCTTCAGGAATGTACTATCTACCTAATAGTGGTGCTGTCTTTCAAACACGAACAGACTCATATTGAAAAGATGGTAACGGACGGTAGGCAGTAAAATTTGTTATTAATATCGCTTAAAGAAACAAAACAAGCCTCTCAAGGCGGATAGCTTTGAGAGGCTTCAAGCATTCTATATAATAGAAGAGAAGCGAAAAAAGGATTAGCGGGAAAAGGTGAAATCTATGATTCATATCTTAATCGCAGATGATGATGTTCATATTTGCGAACTGGTTCGATTTCATCTCCAAAAAGAAGGGCTGAACGTGTGGGAAGCTGGAGATGGAGAGACGGCAATTGAGATTCTAGAGAAACAGCAAATTCATTTAGCGATTATCGATTTGATGATGCCTAAAAAAAATGGATATGAGTTGTGTAAAGAGATACGGGATTATTATGATATCCCGGTTATTATGCTGACAGCGAAGGATCAGCTGCAGGATAAAGAAAAAGGATTTGAGTGTGGGACGGATGACTATATCGTCAAACCGTTTGAGCCAAGGGAGGTTTTATTTCGTGTAAAGGCATTGCTTCGCCGCTACTCGATGGTTCACTCTGACATTATTACAATTGGCGAAACGATGATCGATCGCAAAAGTTATGTGATTCGGTGTAAGGGAAACTCTGTTATTCTCCCACTGAAGGAGTTTGAACTATTATCCCAACTAGCTAGTTATCCCAATCGAGTTTTTACTAGAGATGAATTAATTCAATTGGTATGGGGCTATGACTTTGTAGGGGATGTTCGGACCGTTGATGTACATATAAAGCGTTTGCGTGAGCGATTTGAAGCTAAGACAGACGACTTTACTATTAAAACCGTGCGAGGGATTGGGTATAAAATGGAGGTCAGATCCTAGTGAAGACACTCTATTCTCGATTTACCATCACCACGATCTGTATCATGATAGTGAGTGGTATTGTTGCTTTTTTGGGAAGTAATCTCTATTACCAGGTTAAGCTAAAATCGTTTAATGACCAAAAGATTACTCAGATGACTCAAACCATTGTTTCGTTTCATCGTGATAATCCTGGAATCCAATTAGATGAATATCTGCAACATATTTCTCGATTGGGTTATCAGATTGCCTTATTCGATGAACGAAAAGAACCAACCTTTTTTGGAAAGCCTTTTCGGATGAATCATTTATCTCCTACTTCGATTGATCAGGTTTTACAGGGAGAGGTATATCACGGAATCGAACAGTTCCCTAGAGAGGCATTTGTAACGGGTTTCTTTGATGATGAATTGCGGAATACGATTGGTATGCCGATTGAATTAGATGGGAAGAAACAAGCTGTCTTTCTCCGCCCTGATATTGGTTACCAATTTGGAGAGATGCGCATCTTTTTTGCGGTTCTGATTGCTCTTATTATTGGATTAAGTGTTTTGTTTGTTTTGATTAGTACATATTATGTGGTAAAACCCATCCGAGATTTAACACATGCTACCAAATTAGTAGAACAGGGCGAGTATGATCTCTATTTACCGACTCAGCGTAAAGATGAAATCGGAAAACTAGCTCTTACCTTCTCCCAGATGGCGCAAAGTGTCAAAAATCTAGATGAAATGAGGCAAGAATTCGTTTCCAATGTGTCACACGAGATTCAATCTCCACTCACTTCAATTCAAGGTTTTACGAAAACCTTACAGACAGAGGATTTGACTAGAGAGCAGCAACAGCGCTATTTAGAGATTGTGGAGAGTGAAAGCTATCGGCTATCCGTATTAAGCAAACAATTGTTAACCCTCGCCTCCTTAGATAAAGAAGGGGGATCCATAGAGAAAACGGCTTTTGATCTATCTGATCAGATCAAACAAGTGATCTTTATGTCTGAATGGCAATGGAGAGAGAAGGATCTAACCATTGAGATGGAGCTCCCTCAGACGATGATTCATGCAGATCCCAAACTACTTTACCAAGCGTGGAGTAATCTGATTACCAATAGTGTAAAGTTCACCGACCCAAACGGCACAGTTGTCGTGAAAATTTGCCCTACTCATCCTAATACAAAAGAGGTACAAGTGTTGATTGCTGATACGGGAATCGGGATGCCTAGCGAAAACCTGCCATATATTTTTGACCGTTTTTATAAGGTAGATCCAGCGCGGACCAGAAATGAGCACGGTACTGGGCTTGGGCTTGCCATTACCAAGAAGATTGTAGAGATGCATGAGGGTTCGATTGAGGTTACGAGTCAGGAAGGAAAAGGAACTCAGTTTCTCATCAGGCTTCCTATGTAACTTTTTATTCATTTGATGTTCATAATTCCTCATTATAATAGAGCCAGATAGTCGAGATGGAGGAGGAAATCAAGATGTTTCTGGCTCTGAGAGAAATCAAATATTCGAAACTACGCTTCTTGCTCATTAGTATCATCATGATTCTGATCACATGGTTAGTGTTCCTTATATCGGGCTTAGCGAATGGATTATCTTCAGAAAATGCTTCTTCCTTTCAACATATAGAAGCAACTCATTTTATCGTTCAGCCTAATGCAGATAAGAAATTAAATCGATCTCGAATCTCAGAAGACAAATGGATTGAGATTCAAAAGCTTTCCAAGCCTGGAGAAGTAACACCATTTGGTCAAAAAATGCTTTCGATCGTGAAGCAAGGAACAGACCGCAAGGTTGATATTGCTGTCTTTGCTACTGATGCAAATGGATTTCTAGCCCCTGAAGTCATAGAAGGGAAAAGGCTAAGGAATGATACAAAAAACGAAGTGGTTATTGATCAATCTCTTAGTAAGAAAGGGATTCAAATAGGTGATTGGATAGAGGACCCTGATACTGATCAAAGATGGCAGGTAGTTGGTTTTACAACGGGACAGATGTATAGTCACTCGCCTGTTGTGTTTATGAACCTACATGATTGGCAGGCCATTCCGATCAAGCAAACTGCCGAAACAACAAATTATTATAATGCCATTTCTGTAAAAATGGATTCATCCAATGTCAGTACACTACAAAGCAAAGTAAAAGATATCGATATCATTACGAAAGAGGATGCTTTGCAAAATATCCCAGGATATAAAGAAGAGCAGAGTACATTAAATATGATGATGGTATTCTTATTTGTTATTGCTTCTTTTGTGCAAGCTGTGTTTTTCTATGTTATTACTCTACAAAAAACAAGTATGTATGGAGTTTTAAAAGCCATTGGGGCGAGTACAGCACAGCTCACACGAAGTCTAATGGCGCAGATGTTAGTTATTATTGCACTGGTCATATTGTGTAGCATAGGGCTTTCCTACGGTGCCCAAGCTTTGATTTCATCCAGTGTCCCATTCGAACTAGATGCCTTCACAATCGCTTTATTCTCAGGACTGTTTTTCGTTGTTTCAATCATCGGATCTCTATTATCGCTCTATCAGATTTTAAAAATTGATGCAGTCGAAGCAATCGGGAGGGTGGAGTAATGAGCGGAAAAGTTTTGTTGGAGCATATCAGCAAATGGTATGGAGAAGGTACTACCTTGGTTAAGGCAGTAGATCAAGTTTCCCTCCATGTCCAAACGGGGGAGTTTGTCGCGATCATCGGCCCATCGGGTTCAGGGAAAAGTACCCTATTATCGATTATGGGCGCTTTACTCTCTCCTAGCGAAGGTCGCTTTCTCCTTGATAATCAAGATGTAACGAAACTTACTAAAAATGAGATGGCGCAAGTGCGCTTAGAGAAAATCGGATTTATTTTTCAATCTTCTAATCTCGTTTCGTTTTTATCTGTACAAGATCAGTTACTGCTTGTGTCTAAATTGGCGGGAAAGAAAGAGAAAGAAGCCAAACAAAAATCAGATCAGTTGCTCAAGCAAATGGGCTTATTTCATCGTCGAAACCATTACCCAGAGCAGTTATCGGGTGGAGAGAAACAGCGTGTTGCCATCGCTCGTGCATGGATGAACGATCCCGAATTGATCCTAGCTGATGAACCGACTGCCAGCCTTGACTCTAAACGCGGTCGAGATATCGTCGAAATGATCGCCAAGGAAGTGAAATCGCGAGGTAAATCTGCCATTATGGTTACTCATGATGAACGAGTCCTTGATCTATGTGACCGAGTGTTGATGATTAAGGATGGACAATTAAGTGAGCGTGTTATCGCGCATGTATAAATAAACGGGGCTTGTTGATCGGCCCACTTAGGTAATACCAATCCATTTTTTCCTTACAAACAAGTAAGTATAATGTAAGCTTTATCGATCATTCATGATGCTTATTTACTATACAATAACGTTAAGAAGTCTTAGATAAAGAAAAGAGTATCTGAGCTTCAATAGGATTACATCTTTGACATGTGAGGAGACATCATAATGAAAAAATGGATTGGTATCGGATTAGCAATGGCTCTTTTACTTGGAGTTCTATCCGGTTGCTCATTATTTGGAAAAAAAGCAAATGGGTTTGTACTATATGGAACAAAAGATCAAGTAGAGGCAATGGCAGGTAAATTTAAAAAAGAAGCAAAAGAATCAGATATATACGCAGCGAAGCTTACCATGCTAGAAGGTAAAAAGGTCCTTGTCTTAACTAAGAAAAATGGAGAAGCACTTGTTAAGAAAGCATTATTGAAAAAAATCGATAACAATCATGATGTAAAGGCAATTGACAAGTTACCGGTTATCACAGCAGAACAAGGTGTATTATTTGCTCAAGATAAAGTAGAAAATGCTACAATCGATGGAGCAAAACTCAAGTATGAAGGTAATATTATCATCGGAGATGAGCGTCTCTATGCTGATATGTATGCAATTGTTGACGAAGCAACATTTACAAAAATGAAGGGCGAAGAGAAGTCTGTGGGTGTATTAAAATTTGATAAGGATCCTAGTAAAGATTTTCCGAATAAAAATGGAGTAGAAGCATCAGAAATGGTTACGATTAATAAAAAGTAAACTATAGCTTTGAATGCAGAAGCAAGGGATTCCATGATCGGGATTCCTTGCTTTATGTGTGAGTAGTGGGTTGAAGGGTGACTAAGCCCTATAGAGTGATCCAATCAATGAATTTAGCAATCCAGTGATTGGGATTAAACTTCCTTTCTAAGAAAATGCTTATCCAATCAGCGAAGCCGAGTAAAACGATCGACACGTACAACCATATTTCCTTCGTACTTCTTTTTTGTTTCACCATCACGAAGATACTGGCTGTCAAAGCTACTGCTATAAAAAGGATGAACCAGATCATGTTTGAGAGCCAACCACCTTTCGTTTCTCTCTACTTTTTTTCATCCAAGTTAAGAAAAGGAAAAGCAAAGGGAAAATGGCAGCGAAGAGTAGCATGTATTCAAAGTAATACTCTCTGTTAAATACTATATTTTCCAGAATGTTATCAAATCCTAACGAAAGTCCAGAGATGAATAAGACGAGAGAAATGGCAATCCATGACCGATTGTTTACTTGAAACAATTGGCACAACCCTGATACCGCGCAATAATAAGTAATGCTTAGCTTGATAAAAACAACAATAAGCAAGATAAGTGCAATAGTCGATTCCAGATGCTCGAAGAAAGTGCCTATGTGCATCTCTTGTACAATGACAAACAAAGAGTACGTTTCATGAGAAGCTCGAGTCACACCGAGTACTCCTATTGTGAAAAACACGCCCACACTGAGTAATAATGCAGTAACTACATTTGCCAGAATAAAACTTACTTTGATTCTGCTTCTGACATATGGAAATAGCATGACCAATAAAAAAGATTCCATAAAGGGGAAACCGAATAGTGATCTAGTCTCTTTCATAGTTGTCCATATGTTCATTCGAAACATTCCCTGAAATCGATCCCAATTCCACTCATACAGGGCAATAAAAAATATAAAGAGAAATGTCACTGTAACGAGAGGAAACAAAAATTCTGTTGATCTGGAAATGGTTTCTATTCCTTTTATTACGGCGTAACAAATAATGAGAAGAAACATGACATGAAATACGGTTATAGGTGTACGTGGCATGAGATTAATTTTCATGAAATCACCTAGATTTCGAGTGATTAATGATGACAGATGTATAAAATATCCAATATACAATAGTGCAATAAATCCCCCGAGTCTTTTTCCGGCTACTTGAATACAAATCTGGATAATGCTATTTCCTGGATAATAGTTAGCGAGTTTTATCCAGATAAGGGATAATAGAACACCCGCTACTCCTGCCCATAGGGGAATGATCCATGCATCTTGTTTTGCGATGGATATAAGTCCTCCTATACGAAATAAAAATGAAGTTCCTAGCAAATAGCCAAGTGCTAGTATAAAAAATTGCCATGTGCTAATTCGAGCTGTTTCCATCATTTCCCCCCCATATACGGATTGATGGTTTGACCAATATCAGTAATCTCGCTTTTAATAGATAGGTGGATCTTTGTTTTATCCCATCCAATACCCCTTTTTTTCATATCATCCCATTCTTTTCCGCTCTGGTATTTGAATTTTTCCTCTAAGCCAAATAAATCCCATCCTCTTCTGATAGACTCCTGATAGAATTCCGTCGTTTTCTGAAGTACTTGCTGCTTAAATTTTTCTTCGATTATCTTCAAATTTTCTAATGTTAATGCTTCCTGTTGTTCATTGTTCACCAGTGAGAGTTTTGTACTGATATCGACTGTCCAAACTGGCTCACCAGAAACAATCTCCAAGCGCCTCCGGACTTTTGGGTTAATGGCTCGAACTCCCACTTTGCGGTTATGTATCGTCAGCGACTCCATAAACACCTCACTCTCCCCTTTTAATATAAAGTAATAATTCATTTGGTTTAATTTCAACTTCCCAATCATTCGGTCATGTTTAAACACAGCGCCTCCACTAAATATGAGGTTTCCTTGATTTGCATCAATCTGTTCATATCGATTTGTGGAGGGAGATGGACTAGACCCACTTAGGCTTATCATGGGTATGACCATCAGCATAGAGGATTCCATGTTTTCCACCAAATCTTTAACGCGTACCCTTTTGCTTAAACGTCCAGTTAATTGGGATTGGATATCAATAATAGACCGTAGTGAGCGCCCAGGTAGCCGTTCCAGCGGGAGGTAAGTCATCATCACGTCAGTGAGAGGTGAATCTGTAATAAATAGGTAAAGATTGGAACGCCTATTATGTTGCTTCTCAAAAAAATTAAGCAACGAATTCATTCCTTGCTGAGCATAACGTTCCGTCACTATTTCAGCCTGGTAGTGATCTGAAAAAAGCTTTCTCGGTAAAAGATTAGCTGTTTTCGTTCCTAACTCCGAGATATTATCGGCTTGAACACAGTACGTATAAACAGGAGCCTTGATACCTCCTCCTTTTTGTACAGCAACTGCCTCTGGATTTACAATTTGATAATATACAATCTGCTTCCCTGTATCCGGGTCCTGATCTGCCCCTACCAACTCACCGATTGCCAATTCATTCAACTCGTTCTTATCCCAACATCCAGTCGTACAGCATAGAAGGACGCCTGTCAGTACGATCATGAAGCCTTTTTTTAACTCCTTCATACTCTTCTCCTTCGTCTTTTTCTCGTGATTTGTGGATATGTTTTCATCCATGGACGAGGCACCCTCACAAACACATCCTTCCAATCACTTAATTTAGAAGGAGCCAGCGGGGAGAGGTAGGGAACACCAAATGATTTAATCGAAGCCAGATGTACGACAGTAAATAGTACGCCACACAATACACCAAACAACCCCATAAATCCGGCTAGTGCCATATAGGAAAATTGGATAATTCGTTGTGTGATACCGAATTTATAAGACGGTGCTACAAAATTGGAGATAGCAGTGATGGATACGACAATAACCATTGACGCAGCAACCAGGCCGGCTGCAACTGCTGCCTCTCCTAATACCAACGCACCCACGATGGATATAGCCTGTCCTGCGATCCGAGGCATCCGAAGACCTGCTTCACGCAATACTTCAAACGTGAGCATCATGATAACGGCCTCTAGCAGTGTGGGAAAAGGAACTCCTTCTCGCTGAGCCGATAGATTGATAAGGAGAGAGTGGGGAAGAAGCTCCTGATGATAAGTAAGAATCGCAATGTAGAGAGAAGGTACGAGTATAGCCAATATGAAAGAGAGAATCCGTAACCACCGAAGAAGAGTGGCGATATGAGATCTTTGATAGTAATCATCCGGTGTACTAAAGAATTGAAAAAAGGTAACGGGACCCATTAATGCATCTGGAGTTCCATCAACGAGTACACCTACTCGTCCTTCTAATAGATGAGACGCTAGAACATCAGGTCTTTCTGTTTTTAACAAAGTGGAGAAAGGGGAGATGGTTCTATCCTGAATCCACTCCTCTATATAGGCGCTGTCTAAAATACTATCGGTTTCGATTGAACGGATGCGCTTTCGAAATTCACCTACCACTTCTGCGGGAGCAAGGTGTTCTAGGTAGAGCAATCTGACCTTTGTCTCCGTTTCGGTACCAATGATGAACTGCTCAATTCGCAGATGGACGTTTTTTACTCGTTTTCTGAGGAGAGCCAGATTGATTTCAATGCTTTCCGTAAACCCTTCCTGCGGTCCTTGGACGGTGGATTCCATTAATGGTTCTGATACATTTCGATGAGGTGCCTGAAATATATCCAGAAGTAATACTTGTCTGGTGTGTTCGATAACCAATAAACACCACCCACTTAGCAATTTCTGGATACAGTGATTCAAATCTGTAGTTTCCTTAATAGAGCTAAGCGGGAGTCGATATTTTAGTACATTTATGATGTCACGAGACGAGCGCAACTCATTGTCTAAGGATTCTTCGGTTAAGAAGTGAAGTAATTCATGTTCAATCTTATGTTTATCTACTAATGTTTCAATAAAAATACAGTGGCCGTGAAGACTCGGCGATACAACAAATACGTGATTCACTAGGTCTGGAGGATTTTGAAGGGTGTTTACTATTTGATTTACAAATGCTTTTGGATCGATTTCATTAATGGGTAGCATATTTAAATGACCTCGAATTTTTTTATACATATGGATTTACATTGTCGTTTATTAAGTATTACCAGTGAGCGATCGAATATGCGCCAACGATTTTTTGTCTATCTTTATATCATGGGGTATTATTACCTTAAGAGAGTTTGATGGTAGCGATGTACGAAAGCTTGGGGAGCAGAAAGGCACGTTCCTTATTAAAACCTTCTTCCGAATCATGACTGCTAGTTTATAATCTGAACCTATCAGTTGAATCACTCAAAGGCTTTTTCCTACATAAGGGGTGAATGGAATGAAAATCGTAGCAATTGAACCAACTCCAAGTCCGAATGTGATGAAGTTAATAGTTGAACCTTCGCTTACAAATGGTATTAGCTATAACTTCCGAAAAGAGCAGGAACAATCGGCTCCTGAGCATATCCGCAAACTACTAGCCGTTGAAGGTGTGAAGGCCATCTTCCAAGTAGCTGATTTTATTAGTGTGGAGCGTCATCCAAAAGTAGACTGGAAACAAATCCTACCGGATGTACAACGCCTATTTGGATCGCAGGAAGATCTTGCCGATGATTTGAAGGTCCAGCGTACGGATCAAGCATTTGCAGAAGTAAAAGTTGAGATCCAAAAATTAAAAGGGATTCCGATTCAAGTGAAGGTAAGCAGAGGTACTGAGGAGAAGCGGTTTGGCTTACCTGAGCGGTTCACCACATCTATGATGGCGATTCAAAAAGGGGTTTCCAATTATGTTTATGAACGGAGATGGCTCGAACAGAGTCCTCGATATGGTGATTTACAGGAGATCGGTGCACAATTGGTGGAAGAGTTAGTAGCGGCTTATTCTGAGAAGCGTTTATCCATGCTAGTGGATTTTGCCCTGCATCCAGAGGTTTACCAAAAAGTGAAAACTACTTTTTCAACAGAGCAGGTAAGAGCTGATTTCTCTTCTACTGAATGGGAAGTTCGCTTTGCGGCTCTTGATCAATGGGAAGTAGCGCTAGATGGACTGGACATTTTAGAGAAAGCAATCGAGGATCCTCAAACCTCCATCCGACGACAAGCTGTAGTCATCTTGGGGCAATTAGAAGATGATCGGGTGTTTCCCCTTCTGATGCGAGCACTTGAAGACTCTTCGGCAGTAGTGCGAAGAACCGTTGGAGACACGCTATCTGATTTAGGGAATCCTATCGCCATTCCAGCCATGTGCAAGGCCCTATCTGATCGGAATAAACTCGTTCGTTGGCGTGCTGCACGTTATTTGTTTGAAGTGGGCGATGTTACAGCCATACCAGCTTTACAAAAAGCGATTCACGATGAAGAATTTGAGGTGCAATTACAAGCTCAAATTGCCTTAAAGAGGATCGAAAGCGGGGAAGAAGCAAGTGGAACCGTCTGGCAACAGATGATGCGTGAGATGAGTGAGAAGAAATGAATTGGCATAGGATTCCTCATATAACAAGGCAAGGGCTAAGACAGCGATCCAGAGGGGATTGTTGTCCTAGCTCTTATTTTGGTTCGTATTGATTTAAGTGTATAGAGATCTCTTTCTAAATGTGATAGTACAACCTATAACACACGTACGTTTTATTAATATAACAAAGGCGGTGTAACAAATGACCAGAAAGAAAGTTCTGATAACCTTTGTCTATGTGAAAGATAAAAATTCGAAATCAACTGAAGAGTTAAGAAGCGCGCTTGATGCAAAAAATAGAGCGATTGATATCTTTACGCAGCTGGTATTTCAAGAGGAGTATATGGAGTTGGAATCAGGAAGGATGTGCGGGGATGAGAGTAGCTTTATATGCTAGGGTGTCAACGGAACAACAAGCAAACCAAGGAACATCCCTCGAAGCCCAAGTTGAGATGTGTATAAATAAAGCCTACTCTCTAGGTTTATCTAAGTTTGAGATCTATAAAGAGAGTGGAGCTTCTGGAGAAGATATTGATCGTCCGGAGATGAATCGTTTACGAAACGATATAGCGAGTGGCGGGATTGCATATGTGATATGTGTACATCCAGATCGTTTAAGTAGAGATATGACCGATAAATTGATTGTTTGCCGTGAATTTGAGAAGTACAATGTAAAGCTTATTTTCTGTGATGCTGAATACCAAGATACTCCAGAGGGACAGTTGTTCTTCAATATGCAGTCGTCGATTGCTCAATATGAGTTAGCGATGATTCGGAAAAGAACGAGCCGGGGTCGATTAAAAGCGATCGAGAAGCATAATAAAATCATGCCTATGCGGGTAGCTCCGTTTGGCTATGATTTAGTGGAGTCGAGCCTAGTTATTAATAGTGAAGAAGCAAAGCTGGTAAAGATGATTTATGAATGGTACGTATATGAAAACATGACCCTTCGTGAAATTGGAAATAAGTTAGTCAGCTTGGGTGTTTCGCCAAAAAGAAAAGAGAGTAGCAATTGGCATCAATCCTCTATCAATCGTATATTGACGAGTGAAATTTATGTTGGAACGTACTGGTATAACAGAAGAAAGTGTCAAAAAGTCAAAGGGGAGAAAACAAAGAGCGGTAATCCGAAGAAAACATATGTAATCCGTGATCGATCCGAATGGGTTCAGACAGAGGTTCCAGCCATTATTGATCCGGAACTATTTAAGCTAGCCCAGTCCCAAAGGCAACGTAACGTAACGAACAGTGGAAATGTTAAGTTTCAGTATTTGTTAAAAGGGCTTATTCGATGTGGACACTGTGGGGGGACTTGGAACGGTACTACTTACTCTGGCAGAAGAGACAAACAAACAGGTGTGAAGGGGAAATACAGATGTTATCGCTGTCCAAATAAGAACCCGAAACGATACGGGGAAGAGGTTTATAAGTGTGGTACGAAAACACTACGAGCCGAGGTAGTTGAAGACTTTATCTGGAGTTTAATCCTTCGCACCATTATGGATCGAGACACGATCTTATCGCGCTTTGAACAAAATTCAGCTATCGTTCAAGAGCAGATCGAGATGATGGCAGATGCGTTGGAAAAACGAATTGCGGAGAAGGAGAAAGAAAGAGCGAGAGTGAAAACGATGTTTGTTCGTGAGATTATAACAGAGGAAGAAATGTACGAAGATTTTAGTAATTTGAACAAAGATAGTAAGAGTTTAAAAAGCGAGCTGCAATCTCTGCAGAGCCGTTTAAATGAAAATCAAGAAAACAAAGAAGCTAAGGAGAAAGCCAAACAGGTAGTCACTTATTTAGAGAAGTTGATCGCTCAAGAGGAAGATATTCCGTTTGTGAAAAAGAGGGCTATCATTCAGACTTTGGTCGATAAAATCATTTTTACATTTAATGAAGATAATACTCGCTGTGAAGTGACGTGCATGGGTCATCTAGATATTTTCGTTGAAAACATTGACATCGTTTCGTGTCTACAATACCAAAAAGTTTGAGAACACAGGTGAAGACTCAGAAGACTTGATCTCCATTGGAACGATTGGCCTTATTAAAGCAATTGAATCGTATCAAGTAGGAAAAGGAACGAAGTTAGCGACTTATGCTGCACGGTGCATCGAAAATGAGATATTGATGACAACAGTGGTGCATTGATAATTGCGGTCCCTAGACAGGAAAATCCTGATCGTGAGGCAATTAAAGCATGGTCAACTCCGTCTTATCAAGGAATATCCTTTATCCGAAGGGCTGATCTACATTAACTATCATGTAAACTCTGATAGCTCTGTGTATAATGAGCCTTTTGCTTGGTATATACATAGGATCAGGTGAAAATCCGTGGTTATTGTATAGAGCCGGGGGAGATCGTCCGGCAGTTGATTACACATGAAGGAGTAAAAGAATCATATGTGATGATGCACCGAGATGAGGCTGGGCAAGCGTCTCTTTGTGCGTATGTGGCTGTAGATGAAGAAGTACAGATTGCTGAGTTAACTAGATATTTGAAAGAAGTATTATCTGAATATATGATTCCTGCACATTTCGTTCAATGGAGGCACTTCCTCTTACTGTAAACGGGAAAGTGGATCGGAAGCGGTGTCGTTGTCTGAGATCGAACTAAGTGGTATGTCATAACATGTTGGAGCGTTCCTACGATCGAAGACACAGATGGTTGACGGGTAATATTAATGAACACTAGTGGAATCTAAAGAAAATCTGTAAAGAAGAACCCGGTTTTTCACTCTTAGCAGTGAAAAGCCGGGTTCTTCTGCTATTGCTGAGTATACGGATAGAAGCGACTAGAAGGGGCAATTCGTGATTCATTGTTCATATTTTCACAATATGTGATAAGATACAGAAGAGGTGAGGAGAGTGAAGAATACACCTATTTATGTTGAGATATCAATTGATTCTGATATCGAAGAAGTTTGGAAAGCGACTCAAGAACCTTACTTACATGAGCAGTGGGACCTTCGATTTTCATCGATTTCTTATTTACCACAAGCAGATAGTCAACCTCAAGAATTTACATATTGCACGAATATTGGATTTGGAATGAAGGTGGAAGGTTGGGGCAGGAGTGTAGGGGAGTTTCATGCAGAAGATGGTTCTAGAACTTCCTCTTTGCATTTCGGTACAGATCAAGCGATTTCGATTATCCGAGAGGGGAAGGGATATTGGAAGTATCAACCGCAACCAGAATCCGTCTTGTTTCTAACACAATATGATTATCAGGTCAATTTTGGACGTTTGGGAAGTTGGTTTGATCGGTTTATTTTTAGACCGATGATAGGATGGGCCACTGCTCTGAGCTTTGATGTATTAAAGAAATGGATTGAAAAGGGGGAGAGTCCAGCCAGTCAATTTATTCGGTTTTTCAGCTACTGGCTTATGACGATCTTGTTTAGCGGGGTCTGGATTTTCCATGGTCTTATTCCAAAGATCTATGCGATGCATCCAGAAGAAATCTCGATGATGAGGGATGCTTTTCCAATGAATCTTTCGACGGCTAAAGGCCTGTTGATATCACTGGGGATTTTGGAAGTCTCACTGGGATTATGTTGGATATTTTATAAAAAACGCAAGAATCTATTTAGATTACAGGTCTTATTATTTCCTTTTTTTATGTTAGAGCTATTCATAGCGAGTCCAAGCTATATTCTCCACCCATTTAGTCCACTTACGTTTCAGTTAAGTCTATGGGTACTATCACTCATCGGCTTGTGGATTAGTCATGATGTGCCGACTGCGAGTAGTTGTAAAAGAAGGAGGACTGGGTAACCAAGATGTCTATTTACAGACAAATGTTAGGTGAAGAAGCGTTCCAGTCTCTCCATCCAATGCTTCAAAAGAGATATGAAATTTCCAAAGGGTCATTGTATGCATCAGGAACGATGCGAGAAATCAAAACAGGAAAATGGTGGCTTTCTCCTCTATTTCGACTAGGAATAAGGTGTAAACTGATGTTTCCAGAACAAGGAAATGATATCCCCTTTACGCTGGCGAATGTATGCAGGACCGGAAGGGATGGAGACCAACAGATTCATTGGGAACGTATTTTTTATTTTAATGAGAAACGAAGATATTTTAATGCACTCATGAGCTTTGATTCGGATCGGAAAATCGTAAAAGATTACCTAGGGGAACCCAGTATTTTATATTCTGAGTTGATTTTTCGTGTGGGAATGCATGGAGATTTACATATACAGTCAGATCGGCAGAGGTTAGTATGTGGAAAATGGGAGGTTCCATTACCTAAATGGTTGCAGGGCATAGCAAACGTCAGAGAAACCTACATAGAAGAAAAAGATGTTTTTTCGATTCAGGTAGAGGTGCGAAATCCTCTGGTGGGGGTTATTTTTTCTTACGAAGGAGAGTTCCGAATCGATGAAGATAAGTAAACACATGATCTGGCATCTTGCTTTGTTTTCTTTGGCTGTCTGTTTTGGAGAACATTCATGGTATTTTTTATTACTGACTGTTGCTCAATTGATTTTTGTCCCGCTTGCTTTGCATCTGATCATGGAGAAAGATGCTTGGTTTGCACGTGTATATCCGTACATAGCATATCCGGCTTTTCTTGCCATTGTGATGCTACATATAACGGGACAGACGAAATGGGATGCATGGCTGGCAGGAATCTATCTAGGCTTTACGATCGTAGTGTCATTATATGGTCTCACACGATTTTTTAGGCGTGGCTTTGCATATCTAGAAGAATGCTCAATCGATTTAGGAATGATGTATCTGTGGATCGGCGGGGCTTGGTATTTTGCTCATGAAGCGAATGTGGAGACCGGGTTTTCTCCGATTATTCGCTGGCTAACGGGAATTCATTTTCATTATTCTTCGTTTTTGCTCTTGATTTTTGCAGGTCTACTTGGTAGAAGGATTCAATCTCAATCTATACTATATAAATTGGTATGTGGCGTTATCTTTGTATCTCCGATCATGGTAGCTTTAGGGATTACCTTTTCCAGGTGGCTGGAATTAGTCTCTGTTGTACTTTATATCGTTGGAATTTATGGGCTGATTTATCTTTCTTTCCAAGAGAAATTTGCTAATCGTTTTCAAAGATGGATGATTCGAAGTTCTTTTTCTGCCGTAGGAATCTCGATTCTCTTTTCTCTCGTTTATGCGCTAGGGAATGTTTGGGGAGCTTATCGAATTACGATTGATTTTATGATTTTTTTCCACGGAGTTACGAATAGTGTAGGCTTTGCGTTTCTCGGCTTAATGGGCTGGATGTCTCATACTCCAGAATCCCGTTTTACCGGGTGGAATTTTCCCATGAGTCGTATTCGAGGTGGAAGGAAAATTGGCGAGGAAATCTGTCAGCAGATAGTGGATCTAAATGAAAAGACACCGAAGGGGCTCGTCGATGATGTAAAACTATTTACACCTGATGTGGATTCATCCCTACTGTCCCCAACCATTTTGGACTTTTACCAGCACACGGAGCGTTATCGCTTGATGGCCAAGGTTCGTTGGAACTCTTGGTTTACTCCATTTGCTTTCATCTATCACTTCTTTAGTAGGCGATTTCAACAGTTGAATTTGCCCATTTCCCGCAAGCCGATTGAGATGTTGGGTAGTATATCGCCTGTTCTAGAAGAATTAGATGGTCGAGAGAAGCCACGGGCTTGGCTGAGAAAAGTGGGAGAAGAGGTTGTATTCGTAGCACTGTATTCGTACCACCAAAGCCAGGGACGGACCTATATGAATATATCACTACCGTTACCAGGTTCCGCGATGATTGGGATTCTTGAGTGGAAACAAAAGGGGAGTGATCTACAAATTACAAGTGAAGCCTCGACGTCTTCTTCAGACTCAGGGATTTATCTAGCTGGTAAGAAGTCTACGTGGAAGCTACCCTTGCGAGAGCGATTTTGGGTAAGGGAGATAGAACCTGGGAAAATGGAAGCTCATCATAAAATGTGGATTTTTGGGATTCCTTTTTTACGGGTTGAGTATGAGATTGAGAGTGACTATGATGAATGATATTCCATAAATTTACACAGGTAAATAGATGATGTATAGTAAATACGTATAAAAAAGTATGTAGTGAGGGGCGGGATAAGAAATGAACCGAATGATGAAAGCAGGTATGGTAGTGGCGTTCTCTATTGTTTCCCTAGTAGGATGTCAAACTCCAACACAAACACAAGATGTCAAACAAGAGAAAGCGAAAGAAGTTGCTTTGAGCGAACAACAGGTAATGGCGGATGTGTGGTTTCAAACAGCAGGAGAAAGCAAAGCTCTCTATTACCAGGGATATAATGTTGGGAAGATGAAATTAGATGAAGCTCTGAAAAAGAAAACACAGAAAAAGCCTGCGATTGTATTAGATTTGGATGAGACTGTGCTGGATAATAGTCCGTATCAAGCAATGACAGTAAAAGAGGGGAAAGGATATCCGTATAAATGGGATGATTGGATTCAAGCAGCCAAAGCAGAAGCTTTACCTGGTGCAGTCCCTTTCTTACAGTACGCGAATGAAAAAGGAGTCTCGATTTATTACATATCGAATCGTAAACAGAAGAATCAACTCGAGGCCACTATTAAGAACATGAAGAATTTGGGAATCCCACAAGCGGATGCAGATCACGTCTTATTACAAAGCGAGAATGAAAAAGGAAAAGACGAACGGAGAAAGAAAGTTACGGCAGAACGGGAGATCGTCCTATTCTTTGGCGATAATTTATCTGACTTCCAAGCATTTGATCAAAAAAATGTAAAAGACCGAAACCAAGCAGTAGAAAATGTTCGTTCATCGTTTGGCGAGAAATTTATTGTTTTCCCAAATCCGATGTACGGAGATTGGGAGTCGGCAGTGTACCAGTATGATTCTAAAAAATCGGATGCTGATAAGGACAAGGCTCGAAAAGATGCGATGCGCATATTCGAATACAACAAATAATCTAGGAACCAGGAATTGAATACAAACCAAACCTCCCTATGAAGAATAAGAGGGAGGTTTGGTTTGTATATATTTGGGAGGAAAATCCTTCTTTACTCAGTGACGAGAATGACTGCGAAGCCATCGTATCCTTTTCCTCCCACTGTTTGAATGGCTGTGGAAGTTAAGCGAGATTCCTTGGCAATCATATCGAATAATTCGCGAGTTCCTTCCACACCAGGGTCTTTACTATTTTCGTCAATGACTTCCCCTTCACGAACTACATTATCGCAGACAATTAGAGTTCCGGGGCGTGAAAATTTTAGGGCATATTGCAGGTAGTTAGGGTTGTTAGGCTTATCCGCGTCAATAAACACCATATCAAATACTGGGCTTTCTTCTGCTAATTTGATTAAAGAGTCTAACGCTTCCCCCACTTGAATCTCTACACGGGAGGTAAGACCGGCTCGATCAATATTTGCCTGAGCGACTTGGGCATGAGTAGGATCAAGCTCTAAGCTTACTAACCGTCCATCTTGTGGTAAGGCACGAGCTAGCCATATGGTACTATACCCGCCAAGGGTTCCGATTTCTAAGATGTGCTGTGCTCCTTGGAGCTTTGCAAGTAGGTGAAGGAGTTTCCCCTGACAAGGAGATACATCGATCGCTGGCAAACCAGCCCTTTCATTTGCTTCTAAGGTTTCTTCTAATACTGGATCCGATTGTACAAGCAGATTTGAAATATAATCGTCAACTTTTGACCATTTAGTTTGGACATCAATCATATTTGTGCCATCCTTTCAAATCTCAATAGTGTAAAGGACTTTCTTCTATATTATATAGAAAATATCATCTATTATATAGCAATTTTTATTTTATGAATATAAACTAGATTGCTGGATGGATGCCACTATATATATCGGAGATGGGATAGAGAGAATAAGTTAAATATGTATTATACTGAGGCAAGTATTATAATGGGTTTAGGAGAACCAAACTCAGGCTCATGATTCAAAAGATCTACAGAGAATATGAAAGTCACCATTTTCGGGTGTGTCTGGTAAGTTAAGTCGAAATATTCACATGTTAATCTCTTGAAGCCATATGACTGAGGTCAATCATGGAGGGATTCTAATGAAGAGGGTATATCGAGAATTTTTTTTTCATTTTGATATCACGGCGATGCTTGTCATTTTAGTGGCTTTTGGTTTCTATGTCCTGTATCAAGGAGTAAATGCTTTTACCTTTCTCTCACTTTTTCTCGGAATGGGCTTGTATGCTTTTTTAGAATATGTTACGCATCGGTTTCTTTTTCATATGAAGCCACCTAATAATCTCTTTTTCTTAAAGCTGTTGAAGCGTCTTCACTATGACCACCATGTCGAACCTACTAACTTGAAACTATTATTTCTTCCTGTCTGGTATAGCCTTCCTTTTGCCATTGTACTTTCCTCTGCGGCTTTTCTTATCACGAATTCTCTTACTCTCACTGCATCCTTTGTGATAGGATTAACAGCTATGCTATTGATCTACGAATGGAAACATTACGTTGCACATGTCTCGCTTAAACCTAGAACCTCATTTGGAAGATGGTTAAAAAAGACGCACTTATTGCACCATTATAAAAATGAGAACTATTGGTACGGGGTCTCCAATCCACTATTTGATATTGTGTTTGGAACGTTAAAAGATGAAAAAGACGTGCCCACCAGCTCGACAGCGAAAGATTTAGAAGGTAGAGATAGGGTTGCTCAGTAGTAGAGATCATAAAAGTTGCCTGATAACGTATAGTTATCAGGCAAAAAGGTATCTTCATTATCAAATGAAGCAAAGTTATCGATTTACTACAAGGGAATGTCATTTTATGATGGTTCCATTTTTTCTAACTAGAGTGCTCCTCCATCGGCAACACGAAGGATAGTTGCCTGAGCACCAGACCCAACAATATTGCCACTCGTAATACTTCTGATGCCTCCTGATCTATTACCAAACTGAATAACATCGTTTACAGAAAGTTGTTGAACTGTAGAGGTGCTTAGTACTCCGCCCGTCGTACCTATAGACATGGGAGCAATGTCGAAAGGACTGCCATTTATAGATATACCAAATGTTGTTATATCCGGAGCTGGATCAATATTTGCAGAATATATCATCAAGTATATGCCTTCTCTGATAATAGTAAAATCAGTGAAACCATCAAATAAAATCCCGGATATGGTAGAAGGTCCATTTACTATACTAAAATCAATAGGAGATTGTACGTCAATTATCTGGGTACCGCAGCTTACTCGAGCCAAGTTTTGTAATATAGGCGCTGTCGGTCCAGTGGCCCCAGTAAATCCTGTAGCCCCAGTAAATCCTGTAGCCCCAGTAAATCCTGTAGCTCCAGTAAATCCTGTAGCTCCAGTGGCACCAATAACGCCGTCAGTTCCTGTCGGTCCAGTGGGTCCTGTATTCCCAGTAACACCCACAAACCCTGTCGGAATATCGATTCTCACATTGGCGGAACCGGGTGTTACCAAAATTTCTAATGTATCGGATATAAAGTTAAGTGTATCTCCGAAACCGAGTGAAATACTTCCGCTAGCTCCTGAATTCCCTTGCACCAAAAATAAGAAATCACCTGTAGCGAAAGATCCAGTAGGTCCCATAAAACCTTGGGGCCCTGTAACGCCTTGAGGTCCTGTAACGCCTTGAGGTCCTGTAACGCCTTGAGG
>NZ_FPJZ01000011.1:36928-55389 GCF_900119485.1 Thermoactinomyces sp. DSM 45891 | reverse complement strand
GCCTTGAGGTCCCGTAGCCCCAGTAAGGCCTAGTGCTTCAACAATTGCTTTAACGATACCTGCAATGGGTCCCGTAGTTCCAGTAGGTACTTCTAAACTCACATTAGCAGAACCCGGGGTTACTGCAATTTCTAACGTATTGGATATAACGTTTAGTGTATCGCCTAAACCGAGTGGAACATTTCCGTCTGCTCCTGAATTCCCTTGTACTAAAAATAGGAAATCACCTGTAGTAAAAGATCCTGTCGGTCCTTGAGGCCCTGTGGCGCCTTGAGATCCTGTAGTCCCCGCTGTCCCTGTAGCTCCCGTTGGTCCTTGGGGCCCTGTGGCTCCCTGTGGTCCAGGAGGTCCGCCTGATGGACCTGTAGGCCCTGTGGCTCCTGCAGCCCCCGTCGGTCCTCTCGTGACATCTGTTCCTAACACATTTTCTAACTTCTCATTTAAAATCCACTCTTTCTTTCCAATCACATTGATTGTGTCACGAACACTACTATTTATTGCAAGCAAGTCGCTAATGGAGGGCTGAAAGGTGGTGGATACTCCGGGGAGAGTTCCGAGAACGTACTGGAGCTTTTCGCCCTCAGCATTAATAATATGACTTAAGCCTAGTTCTTCTAACGCAATGGATGATAATAGTAAGTTTACTGCGTCTTCTCTTGTAATGGAAATATTGGGGCTAATGTTAGGTACATTAGGGAGTGACATAATGATCCCCCTTACGAATTATTTTATGAGATGTCTGGCATCCCCTCGTTGGGGATGTGTAACGGATTCGCAAGCCTCCCAAAACCTACAAGTTCACCGGTGAGTAGTTGACATCATTGATTCTGAAAACGATATCTGTGCTAATGCCCTTATATTCAATAATATTGGGTTGATTAAAAAATGGTGATACAAAAATAAAGATCCTGCTAAAAAAGTCGGATATGATATCAGATAATCTCGTTTTTTGTGGGTATCATCAATGGGATGACAGTTCATACTACTAAATCGGGAGGGGAATACAACTAGTATAAAGAATTTGTTCACTTGAAAAACGAAAAAATTAAAAGGTAGTTATGAAGAGAGGGGATAGAATGTTGCGTGGAAATAAAATGATTCCGTGGATAATTATTATTATCGTTATATTGGTAATTAATCCAATAGTAGGACTAGCTGAAACAACAGAAGCTCCAGGGCATCCAGGAGAGCGAGCAGCTTGGACAACGGGTCAAAAGCAAGGAGTAGGTACAGCGGCTAATACTAACTCTAAAACATGGTATACCTTATCAGAAGGTGTACTTAGTGAAGTATACTACCCACGGGTAGATATCGCGAATATTCGTCAAATGGAGTTTTTGGTGACCGATGGAAGAACGTTTATCCATCGGGAAACGGCAGATATGGATCATCGGGTGAGATTGATGGACGAAAAAGCACTTGTTTACCAGCAGATCAATACCGATCGAAAGAAGAGGTATCGTCTGACAAAAACGTATGTAACGGATCCTGTTAGGAATTCAGTTGTAATCCGTGTGGACTTTGAATCATTGGATAACAGAGATTATCAATTATTTGCGATGTTAGATACCTCAATTGGAAACGATGGAGGAGGGGACAAGGGAGGAACAAAGAATGGGACTTTTGTTGCTTCGGATAAGAATATTTCTACTGCTTGGGCTTCGTCAATAGGATTTGGAAAAATGTCGACGGGTTATGTGGGTGTAAGTGATGGCTGGACTGATCTACAGGATCGAAGAATGGATTGGACTTACACGAGTGCGGATGATGGTAATATTGTCCATACCGCAGAAATTCCGCTGCAGAAAGGAAAACAGAACCAAAGTTTTACGATGTCCCTTGGTTTTGGGAATACAGAGCAAGAAGCGGTACAAACGGCTACTAAATCCTTATCGTCCTCCTTTACACAGATGATGGAGTTATACCAAGGAGAGTGGCACAAATATCTTACATCCATTCATCCTCCACGCAAACTAAGTGGGAAATTAAAACATCAATATTGGTCGGCAATTATGCAACTGAAAGCTCACGAAGATAAAACTTTCCGTGGAGCCAACATCGCTTCTCTGACTATACCTTGGGGGGAAGCTGTAAATGCTGATACGCCGGAAGTGGGAGGATATCATCTTGTCTGGGCAAGAGATCTTTATCAAGTAGCGACAGCTATGCAAGCAGCTGGGGATTCTGCTGCCGCCAAGCGCGCCCTTCGGTATCTATTAGAGGTACAACAGCAGGAAGATGGTTCTTTTCCGCAAAACTCGCGTATGGATGGCACCCCCTATTGGACAGGAATCCAGCTAGATCAGGTAGCCTATCCGCTGATTCTTGCATGGCAATTAGGAGAAACGGATCGAGAAACCTATGAAAACCATCTGAAGCCAGCTGCTGATTATATCGTAAACAGAGGTCCGAGCACACCACAAGAGCGATGGGAGGAAGAGATGGGTTACTCACCGTCCACAATTGCTGCCGAAATCGCAGGTCTTATCTGTGTAGCCGATATTGCTGAGGAAAATGGGGATCAGGCATCTGCTGATTTATATACTGGTGTAGCCGATGATTGGGCTAATAACATTGAGAAATGGACATTTACGAAGACAGGTGGTCATGGTGATGGGGAGTATTTTATTCGAATCGATCAAAATGGGAATCCCGATGATGGGGCGCCATTAGAAATAAATAATGGAGGGGGTACTTATGATGAGCGGAATATTGTTGATGGTGGATTTTTAGAGCTTGTTCGTCTAGGTGTGAAAGGACCTTTTGATCCATCGATCCTCGCTTCCCTTCCTGAATTGGATCAAACGATTAAAGTGAATACACCACATGGATCTATGTGGTACCGATACAATCATGATGGTTATGGTGAAAAAGAAGACGGTTCTCCCTACAATGGTACAGGGATGGGCCGACTATGGCCTATTTTAACTGGGGAACGTGGGGAGTACGAACTAGCTGCTGGTAAATCTGCGAATGCCCATCTACAAGCAATGGCTGGAGCTGCCAATGAAGGATTCCTCATACCAGAGCAAGTATGGGATCAATCCGACTCACCTAAACAAGGTCTTCAGTTTGGTGAAGGTACTGGGTCAGCAACACCCTTAGCGTGGTCAATGGCACAGTATGTTCGGCTCGCTCACTCTATTGAGGCAGGAGAACCGATAGAGAGGCCACGGATTGTGAAAGAGAGGTATGTAGATCAATTCATTCCTGTAGGACCAAAACTTACGATTGTCAATTCAATCTCCAGTTCTCGAAAGGAGGATACGGTTCGTGTGATGGGCTCTACAAACGGACAGAGGATAGTCATTCAAGGGCCATGGGGGATGAAGAAAGTAGAGGTTGTACAGGGGCGCTTTACAGTAGAGGTTCCTATGCCGAGAGATAGACATACTCTACGTTTTGTATCCATTGGCAAAAATGGAGGAACCACGCTAAAGGAAATTGAATACAGATCCCAATAGAAGGATGATTCACTACAGCCCTAGTAGGTGGTAGGCATCACCATTGGAATGATTCGGGTGGAGCATTATAACAAATAAGGGAGTGATCGAAAAGATCATTCTCTTATTTGTTATGACAAGGATTTGGAGAATGGTTGTTGTGATGAATCATACTCGACTGTTTATTCCTGGTGATTCGAGAATATTTTTTTAAGCAACGGTGGTGTGATAAGTGTTGTAAGAATTACAACCGTAACAATGGCTGTAAAATACTCTTGTTTAAGCAATTGTGAATCTAAGCCAATTGCCGCTATAATAAGGGCTACTTCACCCCTTGAAACCATTCCAGCGCCAATTCCCAAGGAAGAACGATTGTTAAAGCCTGTCATTCTCGCACCCAGACCAGCCCCTAACAACTTAGTTATGGTTGCAATGATGGTAAGAATGATAATAAACCATAGTTGACTTCCTACACCATCAAAGGAAACGGATAAACCAATGCTTACAAAAAATACGGGAACAAAAAAAGCATAGGCAATTGGCTCGATTTTCCGTTCAACCGATTGTCTAAAAGGAGTTTGTGAAATGGAGATTCCTGCTGCAAATGCTCCAATAATAGCAGCGACCCCTAAAGATTCCGCTAAGTAAGAGAAAAAGAAACAAATGATCAAGGCAGTACTAATGATAGACTCAGACACCCGCCAAGAACTGAACCTTTTCATCATCCATGGGACAACCTTCCATCCAATTAAACCTACAGATACAAAGAAGATCAACTTATTTAAAAGTACCATTCCAAGACTGACCTCTCCTGTGGTAAGAAAACTCATCATGACAGCTAAAGCAACCACGACTAAAATATCGTCTAAAACGGCTGCACCTAAAATAGTAGTACTTTCTCGACTCTTTAACTGACCTAACTCCTTTAGGGTCTGAGCAGAAATGCTAACAGACGTGGCGGATAACAACAAACCTAGAAAAAAAGCATGAGACTGATTCATTCCAAAACCTAATCCTGCGAGGTATCCTCCTAATAGAGGCAAGATAATCCCACCTACTGCGACAGCAAAGGAAGAGTTGCGATTTTGATTTAATGACTTTATATCCGTTTCCAAACCAGCAATAAACATCAGTAAGATAACCCCAACTTCACTAATTTGCTCGATCATTTCTGAGTCTTCAATCCAACCCAATACAGCCGGACCAATAACAATACCAATAACGAGCTTTCCTAGCACAGCAGGCTGACCGAACTTTATACTTATTTCACCCGCTATTTTCGTAGCGAGTAAAATAATTAGGATCTTTACAAATAACATATGTACACCTCGATTCAAAGTTAAAGAAAATAACACAGACGGCGAAAGATCCATTATGCCAAATCGGTAAACTTATCCAAGTCCTGATTTGCACCAACCACTACCAATACATCTTCTGCTCCAAGGACTTTCGCCGGATTCGGAGAAATATCGATTTCCTCTCCAGTTCGAATAGCAATTACGTTTAGATTGTATTTAACACGTAAGTCGATTTCACGTAGATTTAAATCGACCATACAACGAGGGACTTTTACTTCTTCGATGCTATAGTCATGATCGAGCTTAAGAAAATTAAGTACATTGGGCGACATAAGATGATGTGCAACTCGTTCTCCCATATCGCGCTCGGGAAAGACGACCATATCTGCACCAATCTTGTATAGCACTTGAGCATGACGCCTATTTAATGCTTTTGCCACAACATAGTTGATTCCCAATTCTTTTAACACGAGTACGGTTAAGATACTTGCTTGAATATCATCGCCTATTGCGACAATGACAGTATCGAAGCTTCGGATTCCGATCGCTTTAAGAGTTTCTTCATCTGTAGAATCAGCGATCACTGTGTGAGAAACTTGATTTACTAACTCTTCAATAGGAGATTCATAGATATCAATTGCTAATACTTCATTTCCCTCTCGATATAAAGTGGTTGCGACACTTGATCCAAAACGACCTAATCCGATCACTGCATAGTTTTTTTCTTGCATGAAAGATCTCCTTTTTCTGCTTCTGATGTTATCCGATCATGATATTGCCTTCTGGATAGCGATAGGGATCACGCTTGCGATTTTGAGCCAATGCAAAAGCGATCGTCAGTATACCTACTCGTCCAGCAAACATGGTAAAAATAATAATCATTTTCCCAGCTATGGATAGGTTTGGGGTTAGTCCCATGGATAAGCCAACTGTCCCAAAAGCAGAGGTAGCTTCAAATAAAATCATCAAAAAGTCATTGCCTTTTTCTGTAATAGTCAAAAGCATCGCGACACCTACTACAATGGCAAACCCACAACTTGCTACTGCTAATGAACGATAGATCAAATCATACGGGATTCGTCGCCTATAGAAAGTAACGTCTTCCTTTCCTTTAATCTGCGACTTCACAGCCCCTAGTAGAACGGAGAAGGTACTGGTTTTAATTCCACCACCTGTTGATCCTGGAGAAGCTCCTATGAACATCAGAACGATCATGAGAAGTATCGATGATTGGGTGAGATCGGGGATGTTTAGAGTATTAGATCCAGCAGTACGTGGTGTAATGGCTTGATAAAAGGAACTAACTACTTTTCCTGTACCAGAAAGAGGTTGTAATGTCTTAGGATTTGTATATTCAAATAAAAACAGGAAGATCGTTCCTATAAGGATCAAGGCAATACTGACTACCAAAACCATCTTGCTATGCAACGAAATTCGCTTTGTTTGACGGTATTCGTACAACTCATTCAGTACAATAAAGCCAATGCCACCCAAGAAAATAAGGGTGCAAAGAATGATGCTCACGTAGGGATCACTAACATACCCAGTAAACCCTTGAAAACTTCCCATTATATCGAATCCTGCATTATTAAAATTAGAGATGGAGTGGAAAATGCCGAAATAAAGTGCCCTATCTAGGGGCATATCACTGACAAATCGTATTGTTAACAAGATAGCTCCTATCGCCTGTATAATAAAAGCAAAGAGAACGATCCGCTTTACTAAACTAACAATACCTTCTACTGATGATTTGTTTAGTGCTTCTTGCAATAATAAACGGTCCTGAAACGAAACCCGTTTCCCTAATAGAACCGCAAAAAAGGTAGCAAATGTCATAAAGCCCAGCCCGCCTACAAGGATAAGGATTAAGATAACCATCTGTCCGAAGAGAGTAAAGGTATCCCCTGTATCCACTACGACAAGACCTGTTACGCATGTAGCCGAAGTAGCGGTAAATAGAGAATCAATCCAAGCAAGTCCTTGTCCGTCTTTTGTGGCTAGGGGTAAGGTAAGAAGAAATGAACCCATAAAAATGATTAAGAAAAAGCCTGCTACTAATATCCTTGGTGGACTCCAATATTTTCTTTTTTGATTCATAATTAAACATCCTTATCATTAAAATGGCATATAGCATCGACATATAGTAGTATTTATCACTTCCCATCTTACATACGCAAAAAGAGTCTGACATGCAAGACCCACTACCTAAAATAGGCAGAAAAGTACCTTGTATGACAGACTCCTCCGATTTCAAATGTATTCATATACTAACCATTATAGTCCATAAACAAGAGTCGGGTAAAGTGGATTTCTTTTCAGAAACGACTACTCTAGCTGACTATCTTACAAAAGCAGTTTTTACATTTTGCTAACATTTCATATCCAGAAAAGTTCCGCATGATTTCGTTTGGATTATCAACATAGAAATAATGCATTTGAGCTATATTGTTTAATAAACCCTTCATTCATAATATAAACATACATAGTAAAAAATAAGGGATGATTTCGAAGGCTAGTATAGTTTCCTTTGGCGACACTTATATTATAAACCTATTTTCATTCAGCATGCTTTTGCATACTTGCAAGAGTAAATTATGGTAAAATATCTGGGAAACGAGAGTGCCGAAGCGCACATATATGTCGGTTACAACGTGTAGGTGCGAAATTCTGCACAAAAAACGTTAGTAGTAGACATTTATAAAGGAGCACATATGAAAACAATTGGATTAATCGGTGGTATGAGTTGGGAATCTTCTCTTCTTTACTATAAGCAATTCAACCAACTTACTAATAAAAAATTAGGAGGTCTTCATTCCTCTTCTTGTATCTTATACTCCTTAAACTTTGAAGAGATAGTTCAATTGCAAAAACAAGGGAAATGGGATGAAAGTGCCGCTATTTTGGCTAATGCAGCTGTGCAATTAGAAAGATCAGGAGCGGATGTTATCTTAATTGCTACCAACACCATGCATATCGTTGCACCTCAGGTTCAAGAGGCTATTTCCATTCCATTGCTGCACATTGTGGACGTAACAGCAGAGGCAATTCAAGTAAGCCAACTAAAAAAGGTGGGCTTGCTGGCAACCAAGTTCACGATGGAACAACCTTTCTATCGCGAGATTATGGAGAAAAAATATGGAATTGAAGTAATTGTTCCATCTGCTGAAGATCGTCAAGTAATACACGATATTATTTTTGAAGAACTATGTAAAGGACGAATACTGGAAGGCTCCAAACAGAAATATTTGACGGTTGTTGAGAAGTTAATAGCCTTAGGTGCAGAAGGAGTTATCTTAGGCTGTACGGAGATTCCGTTACTAATTAAGGCGGCTGATATAGACATCCCTATTTTTGATTCCACCATGCTACATGCTAGTAATGCGGTAGAGTTAGCATTGGGATTAAAACAACCAGTGTCCATATGACGTAGAAGTTATACGGGAAGGGGCTTTATCGATCCCTCACATGAATACGGACTTGAGTTAGGAAAACAACTCCCGGTAAAGGTATATTAGGTGTCCGCTTGAAAAGACGAGGACTTTCCAGCTCAGTGGAAAGTCCTCGTCTTGATATATACTCCTGTTCTTGCCATAATGCAAGCCGATTTTCATTGATATGGTATTTCCAAATTGTTGGTATCGTGAGTCCTATTTGTTCTTAGAGGGATTTATTTGGTATGTTTGGATGTTCTACTGTGGTTGTTTCTTCATGATGTTCTTGAGCTGTTTCTTGTATAAATACAGATATAGCAGATGCGTATGGGATCATAACTACAAATACAGTAATCACTATCTTGCCAATGGTATTTAACATAGTCTCCCATCTCCATCCTGTATAGTTCATTAGTCTTATTTTCATTATACACTCTTTTGCTCTCAATTTCTTGGTAGCTTTTGGATCTTTTTTTGTTTGTTAGTATATAATTTTATTCATCTAAAATATTAGTTGCAATTATGTTAAAAATACTTAATAATATATCTAGTGAAATATAATTTAAAAATGAAAGGGGAAAATAAATTTGGAAATTTTTGAACTTATATCAAAAATTGTTTCATCCGTTGGAGATGTCGTGAAAGCTGTAAGTTCTCTCGCTTCACTCATCGGTAGTTTGTTCGCGTAGTAGGTCCGATCAACAAAGAATCGACAGGTATCGATACATAGCTCCCAATCCGGGGGCTTTTTTGTTTGAGGTGGGAAAGATAGCCCGCGCGCTATCTATTTGCAGTTACTAGTACACACTCATCTAAAGGGTCAAGCTCATTCCGTCTCCATTACCTATTTAAGAAGCTCTCGTAGCATAATTTCTTTCTTAAACCTGTTCAAATTGACAAGCAGTGTTGGCATACCTATGTATCAGGGGGTGCTAAGATGCATGTGATGATGATTAAAGGAGATTATGCGCATCAAACCAGGTTGAATAGTTATCAATACCTTATTGATTTATATAGAAGGGAGCATATCAACATTGATCGGAATCTATGCACGGGTGAGTACCGAGGAACAGGCGAAACATGGGTTCAGCCTTCAGGATCAGGTGTCGGAATGCCGGAAGAAAGCGATGACTACGGAAGTGATGGAATACATAGATGAAGGGATATCTGGCGAGTTTCTGGACAGACCCGCATTAGGTAAGTTAAGAGAAGATGTTCGGAATGGATTCATCAAGAAAGTGATCTGTCTTGATCCAGACAGGTTATCGCGCAAACTGATGAATCAGCTATTAATAACAGATGAGTTTGATAAGCGTAATGTAGATCTAGTGTTCATAAATGGAGATTATGCCAAAACACCGGAAGGAAATTTATTCTATAGCATGCGCGGGGCGATTTCAGAATTTGAAAAAGCAAAGATTAATGAACGAATGAGTAGAGGAAGACGTGCGAAGGCAAAGCAAGGACGTGTTCTCCGGGATTTTCAGATATATGGATATGACTACGATAAGCAAACAGAACAAATTATTGTGAATGAAGCAGAAGAAAGAGTTGTGAAGCTTATTTTTCATATGTTTACGACTCCCAATGAGATCCAAGGGATTAACGGAATTGCGAAGTACTTAACAGAACGAGGAATTCCTACGAAAAAAGGAAGTAATATATGGCATAGGCAAGTAGTACGACAGATCCTACTAAATAAGGCATATATTGGTGAATTTTATCAGAATCGTTGGAATACAGAAGGGATGTTAGCTAATAGGCATAGGGGATCAAGGGATCGTATTTCTGCCCGCATTAGACCCAAAGAAGAGTGGATACGGATGAATTGCCCGAGAATCATAGAGGATGATACCTTCTCTCATGCGCAAAGATTGTTGGACGAATCAAGAAGAAGGTGGGCAAAGCAAAGCAAAAATCAATATCTATTGAGCGGGCTATTACGATGTGGGGAATGCCATAATACGATGACTGGACGAGTATCAAAAAACTGGGGAAAGAAGGTTGCAGAGTATACGGATAAAAAAAATTACTCTGGAGCCAAACACTCAGGGTGTGGTAGAAAGGTTAAGTGTGAAGAGCTAGATCAACAAGTTTGGGAGCAAATCGTAGCATGGCTGAATCAACCTGATGAAATTTCAGCGGCAGCAGAACAATTAGCCGGAGACGAAATGTTTAAATCTTTTGATGAAGTAGAGATAGAGCGTATGGAAAAAGAGATAACAAAGATCAAGTCGGGTAGAAAGAGGTTGTTTAAGTTGTTAAATGAAGAACCCGATTTGGAAGAAGAGATTAGAGCTGAGATTCGAGAACTAAAGCAAAAGGAGGAACATTTGACGGAGAAATTAGCTATGTTAAAAGGGAAACAACTAGATCAGATAGGCTTGAAAAATTCATTTGAACTGATTAAACAGGCATCGGAATATTACCTAAAGGAAGCAGAAAATCTTGCGTTTGAAGATAAGAAGGAGTTAACAAGGCAGATTGTAAGAGAGATTTTGGTGTATGAGGACCGGGTAGAGATTTATTTGTTTTAGACATTAAAGAGCAATGGTTCTAGATCTAGAACCATTGCTCTTTAATGTCTAAAATATAAATAGGGAATTATACAACCAAATATAATCTTAATTTCATAACATTTGATAGGAAATGTTTTTCTGCAAAAAAAGTATCACAGTACACTTTTTCAACTTCCCGATCACAGTCATGCACTATTACGTGAGTATTATAGCTTTGTGAAGCAAGCCATGACGCCATATAAATACTCTGCATTCTTCCAGGTGTTTCATCGCTATACCCCACTGGCGCATCAACAAAGATAATATCCCATTTTTTGGTTAAAATTTCTTTAGGCAAATCCATCTCTAACTTTTTATGATCATTCAACAATTCCATATATTGATTCCTTTTAGTTCCGTATTTTACCAACTCAACCTCTATATTAGGTATTTCCTCTTTTATACGATTAAAAAATATTGGATTGTCCTCAATAAAAACCGTTTTACCATTCTTATTTAGTTCAGACCATAACTGACTATCTTTCCCTACACCAAATATTAATATATTACAAGGTTTCCTCATTTTGATTATCTTTGCTACGGTCAAATACTCTTCTACTGATAACTGTCCAGGGTTTATCTCAACAAGTCGACGGATTTTATCCAACAAATGCTTATCCTCTTGCAATTATGATCTCTCCTTTATCATCTATGAGGCTTTATATCGAAATAATCTTTTAATGTACCCCATTCAAATTGTTTATAATTCATTAGATTCTTCCATACTATATAATTAAAACTTAATTGATCTCTTTTACTATAATTGACAACTTCATTCCACCAATCCTCCATCAAGTTAATTATCATAGGATGATTGTGTTGTCGTAAAATTACACCAGACGCAATAAGGCCATTATGGATTGGATATTTTATTTTTTTGTATTTCTCTATCTGCTTTCTCATAATCTGTGGAGTATCTTTTTTTAGAGCTTCACATGCTGATTCCTCATCATAGATGCAATTCCGATTAGGGTGATTAAATACTATTAGAGGATGGCTACTAAGAAAGTCAATTAAGGGGTAGATAGGTTTTTTCATAACCATATTTCCATCCATCCAGATACTATATTTGTATTGACGCAAAAAACGATGAGGAAGAATTTTATATTGTCTGGCGAATCTAGTAGAGTCCATAAACAATCTCTTTGTTTTTATTATTTTCCATGTAGCAGAAGTTACATTTGGGTTATCTGTAAATAATACATAGTCAATATTAGGCTCTCTAATGTGAATTTCCTTGACAGTTTCATAATTGCCCATGATAGCAGTGTACACTACTATTTTATTCCCTTTGTACACATCAACAACACTCCTTCGTCCATCTTATGAAACTATAAATAGAATTGTTCACAGTTATTCATAGATTGGGATTCCAGTAGAGTACAGAGATGTAAAGAATATATTTGAACACATGCACCACTGTTGTTATAAGAATAGAGATCTTAATGCATCTACGGTCCTTAAAAAAAGCACGTAAGGATGTATCGCTCCACGATCCGATTGGGACTGATAAAGAGGGTAATGAGTTTACACTAGTGGGTTATCTGTGTTTTTCCAAGAACTTTTATTTTTTATTCAACCTTTATGTTATCTGCATTCTATATTTATAGGTACCTATTAAAATAAAATGCAGGAGGGAATATAAATGAATATCTATAAAAAAGTTGTAGGCATGCTTTCCATAGCTTTAGTAGTGACGGTGCCAATAGGTGTAGTAAATGCAAATGATCAAAAGGACAAGCACGGAGTTGATACCTCTACTGAATTTGGGAGAAAGGTTGAAAAGAACCTATTATCCATTCAGAAGCAGGCCTTAGAGAAAAAGAACACGTCGAATTTCCATAAAACAGAGGCACACACGGATTATATGGCTGTCTCCTTAATTGAGTTCCAGAATTTAAAGCACAATCAAATTAAACCCACAACAAAAGAAACTTTCTACACGAAAGATTTTAATCCGAATCACTATAAGGATATGTTCTTTCAATCTGGTGCCTACCGGACACCTGAAGGAATTAGTATGCCTTCCATGAATCAGTTTTATAAAGAACAGTCGGGAGACACTTGGTCTATGCAAGGGACAGTAGTTCCATGGGTACAGGCGAAAAATAATAAGGAATATTATGGAATAAGTGGGGAATTTGAGGACTTTGATGGGTTTAAGGAATTAGCCAAAGAAACCCTAGAACAAGTAGGTCAAACGATCAAAGGAAATGAGAAAAAATACGACCAGAGGGATCCCTATGATTTAGATGGAGATGGAAACGTCATGGAGCCGGATGGTTTATTGGATAATCTTACAGTTGTAGTAGCAGGATCTAACGATGATCTATATGTAGTACCTCATCAAGGGACATTGAAAGAACCTGTGCAAATACCCGGGACTTCCCTGAAAGCCTACTCATATATGATGGCTCCGGAAGATACCCCTGTTGGTACCTTTACACATGAGTATGGTCATAATTTGGGCTTGCCAGATCTATATAACCAATCCGAAAAAGGAGGAAGCCTAGTAGGGAATTGGTCATTAATGGATTTTGGTGCATCAAATGGAAAAATATCTGGAACTGAGCCAGTCGAATTTAATCCGCAGTCAAAATTATTTCTTCAAGCTACTTATGGTGGTAATTGGATTAAGCCAATCGAAGTCGATCTTAATGATTTGAAAGAAAAGAAAGAAATTCTGTTAGACGAAGCCGTTAGCAAGAATTCTGCTCGCAAGGTAATCAAAGTAAACCTCCCTTCAGTAGATAAAGAAGGAAAGAAATATCCCCGCTATTATTTGATTGAATGGAGAAGTCACAATGGATTGGATAAAGGGCTTCAACATACATTTATGGGACCCACCTATGACCCAGGAATGGTGGTTTGGTACTATGATGGTAGTTACAATCAAAAGAACAATTATGGAATGGTTGGTGTTGTTGATGCCCACCCACAAACTCAGTATTGGAACAATGATAAGTCAAAACCAGCTGATAATACATTTCAACTTGCCGATGCAGCCTTTGGTCTAAGTAAAACAACTCCCCTTAAGGTAGAAACGTATATGGGGAAAATAGACTCTCCTTCCCAAGAAGGGATTCCTATCTTTAACGATCAAAACCATTATTCCCTGCAAGGGATGGAAAGCATCGGGGATATGCTACCTAA
Organism: Thermoactinomyces sp. DSM 45891; assembly: GCF_900119485.1. Taxonomy (GTDB): domain Bacteria; phylum Bacillota; class Bacilli; order Thermoactinomycetales; family Thermoactinomycetaceae; genus Baia. The sequence continues at coordinate 41,506 of NZ_FPJZ01000011.1, read as the reverse complement.
ATTAGGTCTCCAATTTAAGGTCAGCAAAGTAAGAAATGGTGGGCACGGCTCTACCATTGAAATCTCTAAAACGAAGTAGAACGACGACTAAGTGAGGAGACTTGCATGATTTTCAAACAATTGGGTACTGTAAAAAAGAACCATCACAGAAAAAGGAGCCCATATCATGGATGTGAAACGGCAAGAACTAATCGACGGACTTAATGAAGATTTAGCTCACGAACTGGGAGCGATTCATCAATATATCTATAATGCTTCCACTGTGTCGGGATTGGCTCGACTAACATTAAAGGACTTCTTTTTAACAGAAGCACAAGATGAAATGCTACATGCCCAGTACTTAGCAGAGAAAATTGCTACCCTTGGTGGGGACCCTATCTTAACAGCTCCACCTGTCCAGATAACTCATGATGTAAAAGGTATGCTTCAAATTACTTTGCAGGCAGAAGTAGATACGATTGCTAGGTATATAAAACGGATGGAGCAAGCAGAAGCACTTCAAGAAATTGAATTAAAATTAAAACTAGAAGATATGATTGCTAATGAAACCAATCATAAGGAAGAAATCGAGCGTCTTTTAGAAGATCCTCGATTGTAAGCACTGAGATAAGGCTACCTACTTTGTTTAAAACACAAAGTGGATAGCCTTATTTTATCGTGTTCTTCGACAATTTGTTCAGGGAATTACTTTGTACTACTAGCTATAAACATGGAGGCATCTTGATTCATGAAAATACGATTTCCATGATAAAAGGTCTTGATTTTAGTGGATTTGAATCCAACTTCGGATAATATTTTTTCAAGGAATTCATGTGTGAAACCATTATGAACCTTTTGGTGGTTAACTTTATCATTTTTGTCGAAATCAACCATGATTAGCTTACCACCATCATTCAAAATGCTAAACAATTCGTGCAAAATTTTTTTAGTCTCTGGAATATGAAGAAGAACTAATGACATTACAACTATATCTGTCTTAAGCTGAGGGACACCTTTAGTAAAGTCTGAGAGGAGTACTTTTGAGTTGGTAATTCCCTTCTTGGGAATTTTAGTTTTCGCGATCTCCAACATCTGTTTTGATGAATCCACCAATAAAACAGAGTCTACTAAGTCGGATAGTTCTAAGCCTATTAGACCCGTACCACTCCCATAGTCTATCAATGATTTTGATTTACTATGTTGTAATTCCGTTCTTACTTCCCTAAGTATAACGTTAGCCAATTCAATTCGTTCTTCTGTATCATATTTCCTTGCTATCTGTTCAAAAACATTATCTTCCATATTCTATTCCCCTCTAGCTTAAGCATTATAGTAGCTCTATGAAAAAACGATGTAAGGTTTCCGTCTATTTTCAGACGAGTGTTCTGTCCATTATACAATACTTAGCAATCAAAATATAACTTAAAAAGATAATCATTTATTGATAAACAATAAATTAGATGGTAAAATTAGTATTACTAAATTAGTATGGCTAAATAGGTGAGGTGCTTTTTATGAAGCGAGCATCAACTCTCTTTTTAAGAATAGCTGTTTTTATGATAGGGCTTCCTATTCTTGTTCTATGTATATTCTCAGTGCCTAAAATGGCGCATTTCGCAGCTACATTGTATCCCAATTTTGCTTCTATTAAATATCTCGTTTTCATCGTGATGTATGGAGCGGCGATCCCTTTTTACTTTGCTCTATATCAAGCGTTTCATCTTCTACAGTACATTGACGAGAACAAAGCATTCTCAGCGTTGTCCATTAAATCTTTAAAGAACATACAGCGTAGTGCGATTGCAATCAGCGGTCTGTATGTATTAGGTTTGCCTCTCTTTCATTTTATAGGGAGAAAAGTTGACCCTCCTGTCGGATTAGTAGGAGTCATTATCGTTCTTGCTTCGTTAATGATTGCCGTCTTTGTTACGATCACGAAACGGCTTTTACAAGAAGTGATTCGCATAAAATCAGAAAATGATTTGACAGTCTGAGGTGGAGAATATGGGCATCATCATTCAATCGGCTTTCCACCTTAGAGGCAGTTTGCAGAGTATTAGAGTGTCAACAGGGAGATATTTTAGAATATCGAATGGAGAAAGCGATCCAAGGGGGGAATCAAGATGACAAGTTCAAATCATAAAGTAGCAAGTATTTTTGAAAGAACTAATATAAATGATGGCGGTTCCTTGCGATGCATTGAGGATACGAAGTTATTTGATCCGATTCAAATTGGGGCATGGTCTCTTCGTAATCGTATAGCGATGGCACCGATGACAAGGTGTTTTGCAAATGATGAGACTGGGGTAGTTGGTTCTGAGGTGGTTGAGTATTACCGAAAGCGAGCAGCTGATGGTATTGGATTAATTATTACAGAGGGAATTGTCATTAGTCCGAGAGCCAAAGGGAATCCCGGGGTACCAGGTATTTACACGAAAGAACAAATTGATTCTTGGAAACCCGTTACAGAGGCAGTACATAAAGAAGGTGGGACGATTATTGCTCAAATATGGCATGTGGGGCGTATGAGTCATCATCAACTAGCTGGTGGGAAAATGCCACAAGCACCTTCAGCGATCGCGGCAAAAGGTGATGTTCCACGCTTTAGAAAGCCATATGATATACCAGAAAAAATGACCCTAGATGATATACAAGAAGTAATCAATCAATACGCACAAGCTGCAAAAAATGCGATGGAAGCTGGCTTTGATGGTGTAGAAATTCACGGTGCACATGGATATTTAATCGATCAATTTACCTATGAATTCGCAAATGAGCGAATTGATCAATACGGCGGTGATTTAAAACAACGGTTAACATTTATGAAAGAAGTCGTTCGAGCTGTAATCGAGGCGATTGGAGCAGATAAAACTCTGTTGCGCTTCTCAGCTCTTAAAGGGGATAATCCTACTTATATGTGGGGTAATCCTGAAGAAGCGATTGAAACATTTGTAAATATGTTTAGGGAAGTTGGTTTAATGATGATTCATCCTTCGACAATGGATTATACACAAGTTATTTCGGAGGGAAAGAATTTTCATCAATTGGTAAGGAAGTATTGGGATGGGATTATGGTAGGAGTAGGTGGTTTGAACCCGAAAGAGGCAGAGACATCATTGCAGGAAGGCACAATCGATGTAGCAGCGTTTGGCAGACCGTTAATTGCTAATCCAGATTTTGTTCATCGATTGAAACATGGAGAAAGCTTCGTAGAATATGATGCGAAGGTACATCTTACTACATTAGTGTGAACTAGAGGAGCTATCTCTGCATTCAAAGAGATAGCTCCTTAATTGGTTTTATGTGATCATTTGTGATATTTTCTTTTCTGATGTTTGTTGCTTAGTTGTTTCGGAGTGAGTCTTTTGAATCGTTTTATCAGATACATTTCCGGACTGAGTCTTTTCGGTAACTTTCCCAGGTGTTGTTCCTTCATCCGATAAATTTCTTATCAAATTAGACTATTATTCTGGAGTCATAGCCAAGGTGGATAATGGTGTGTTGTTGTAGTAGTGGTGCCCATGCTATCAAATTTAAAATTTGAAGGAAGAAAGCAACAGAAAAACTCCTTATCAATGATGGATTGGATCTTCTCGTAATCAAAAGGATTATCCAGCTTTATCTGTAAAGCCACACATAAAATTCACTTTCACATCTATAGAACTTTGAGTCATATAGACCTCCTAGTCGTATTAATATGTACTAATGTGAGTCGTCAACGATGTATTAGTATTTGCTAATGGATTAGTTAATACAGCAAGGATTCGATGTAGCCGCTAATGAAGGAAAGATGATTTACTCGCTAGGGAGAATTAAAGGAGCCCGACATACCAAACATTGATTTAGAGAATAAAGAAATCTTTTGTCTAGTTCGCGATCAAACCGTCATATATTGTTAATAGTTTATTGATAAGGAGGAAAAAATGTCACAATCAAATATACCTAATATTACCCCTAATATCACTCTAACAAGAGAAGATGCAGTCAATCTATTACTGTCATCTATTGCCCTAGAAGAGATAGGTCTCAGTCATATTCTGAATGCAGAGGGAGAAAAGCTACAATATATTTTAGGAACTTTACCCGGGGTGTCAACTACTTTTCAACCTTCGATTAGCGACTTACTCACGATCAATAGAAGCGTTCGCGATACGATTAATGTAATCGGGAAGAAAGAATGGATCCTAAATGAGAAGCTAGAAAATGTGTTAAACACAGATGTTACAAGGGGTCCTACGGGGTCCGCTGGAGCCACAGGGCCAACAGGGCCATCTGGAGGACCTCAAGGACCTGCAGGAGATACGGGACCCCAAGGACCTGCAGGTCCGTCGGGAGCGATTGGAATTTCAGGGGACACGGGACCTCAAGGACCGACGGGACCCCAAGGTCCAACCGGAACTTTTGTTACCGGTGATTTCTTATTTTTGGTTCAAGGAAACACAGGGGCAAGTGGAAGCATTCCACTTGGCTTTGGAGAGACGATTAACTTTATATCCGACACATTAGAGATTAATGTAACCCCTGGCTCCGCCAACGTGAGACTAGAAGTTCCTATGGGTCAAGATGGAGTAACAGGAGCAACCGGAGCCACTGGATTAG
>NZ_FPJZ01000011.1:36001-36346 GCF_900119485.1 Thermoactinomyces sp. DSM 45891 | reverse complement strand
GTAACAGGAGCAACCGGAGCCACTGGATTAGATGGAGTAACAGGTCCAACCGGGTCTTTTGTAGCCATGCCGATGATCTATGTAGCTAATGCTCTCTCTAGCAATGTCTCTATCATAGATGGAAATACAAATATTATACTTGCTACCGTTACAGTAGGGAGTACGCCATCCGGTGTAGACGTAAATCCCATGACTAATCAGGTTTATGTGGTCAATAATGCTTCTAATAACGTCACTGTCATAGATGGAGATACAAATACAGTACTTGCTACTGTTACAGTAGGAAGCGGTTCATTCGAGGTTCGTGTAAATCCAAGTACCAATCAAGTTTTTGTAGCTAATGGA
>NZ_FPJZ01000011.1:0-35557 GCF_900119485.1 Thermoactinomyces sp. DSM 45891 | reverse complement strand
AGTAACCCATTAGGTTTAGATATAAACTCGGCGACCAATCAAATCTATGTCTCTAATTTTTTAAGCAATAATGTCTCTATTATAGATGGGAAAACCAATACAGTACTTGCTACCGTTACAGTAGGAAGTAACCCATCAGGTATAGGCATAAAATTTTAAATTAGTATGTTTAATACTTCTAGGAGCGTCCTAAATGTGCTTAAGCATAGGATAGCTCCTCTTTCTTTTCTTCAAGTAATGAATTCACTAGGTCATAGTAAGGAGTGGTAATGATGACTCGAATAGTGTTTTACCATTTTAACGTACGGAAATCGACCATCATTTTTTCTTATTTAATTCCTTATCAATGATGGATTGGATCTTCTCGTAATCAAAAGGATTATCCAGTTCAATACCATTAATCATCATGGTTGGAGTCTGTTCGACTTTGAATTGTTGGACCAAACCTGCATCTACACTTACTTGATTTGATGTCTTTTTTTCCTTTATATCATTTTCTAGCTTGGTGAGATCAATTTCTGGAGTATGTATTTTTGCAAGATCTAATAGCTTTTCGTGTGTTACCCATAGACCATCATGGTCTCCATCCGGTTGAGCATCAAACAAAGCTTTATTATACTTCCAAAATGCTTGGGGGTTTTGAGCAAATACTGATTCAGCTGCTAGTGATGATAGCGTGGATTCTTCTCCATGAAACAGAACATGAATATATGCAAGTTTCACTTTTCCAGTATCAATATAGTCTTTTTTAAGCTGTGGAAAGATTTTTTGGCTCCAAGCTTTACAGGAAGGACATTTGTAATCACCAAATTCTACAATGGTTACGGGAGCATCCTCTTTTCCGAGTACAGGCTGACTGACTAAGCTAGGTTGCTCTTTCCTTATGGCTTCTAGATTTTCTTTATTTCTCATATCTGCTAGAACAAATATACCGACTACCAGAGCTAACGTAATAAGTGTGCCTATCACAAGCGGTTTATACGATGTTTGTATATTCTTGTTACCTTTTTGGTTCTTCTTTTTTTTCACCTTATTTCTCCTCCATCCACTTTCGCTCATTCTTAATCAAAACATTGATCATTCCGTTTACAACTCGTAACTTCGTCATGAACATGTGATAAAACATCATCGAACATATCCAACAATCCACGGATTTGATTATGACGAAGACGATAATACATAAACTTTCCTTCTTGTCTGCTAATAATGATTCCACAACCCTTTAAACATGCTAGATGTTGAGAAACATTCGATTGACTTCCGTTGGTTTCCTCTACAATTTGTGAGACGGTTTTTTCATGTTTCTTGATGCTGTCCAAAATTTGAAGCCGAGTTTTATCTGCAAAGCCACGAATAAATTTGACTTTCACATCTATAGAACTGTGAGCCATATTGACCTCCTAATCGTATTAATATGTACTCATATGATTCGCCATGAATATTAGCATTTACTAATACGTTCGTCAATATTAGATAGGTTCCTTCTACTATCTGACAGAAGATAAAGATAAAAGAAGCTATCTACTTCAAGCAGATAGCTTCTTTAGGATGTAATGATGAATCTTAAGGTGGAAGAGAGGTGTCTTTACTAAGCTAGGGAATTAATTTTCCTTAACGGAAATCCCCTTTAAAAGCAGTTTGATCGCATTGGTATGCAGAGCTGCATATTCGTCACCACTTAATTTTGGCATCGTTAGGCAAAGCTGTGTTGCACCAGACAACGTTGACATCACTCCGAAACATAGGTCTTCAATATCTTCATCTATAAATTCGCCCTTCTCAATTCCCTGTTGTAGCACTTGCCGTATGGCGCGATAGGTTATCTCCGTGATCTCTTTTAATGTCGCTAAACTCTCGGATTCACTGGAAAGCGTCTTGCCATACTCTGCAATTGCCGGGAGCAAGGGAGTTTCACAATCTCTTCCGAGTAAGCCAGCAATGGCAAGTAGCTGTTCGCTAGGAGATGCGGAATGCTCCAGTGAATCAAGCCACTTTTGCGAGGTTTCTTCAGCATGCTGGCTAAGTAATTGGAGAAAGAGTACCTCCTTATTTTTAAAATGATGATAGAGGTTTCCTTTACTCATTTGTGTGGATGTACATAAGTGATCCATGGTAGCCCGGTCATAGCCTTTTTCAATAAATAACTCCTTGGCATGGGTTAGGATGATTTTTTTAGATTCATCTGCTGATAATCGTTTTCTCGTCATGAGTTCCTCCCAGAACCGTATGAACGATTCCTTTTATACTTGAAAAGTTGAAAAACGCCGTATGAGATCCAAATAATAAGCATCCCAAAGAATAGAAAGCGAGTGTCTAACGTGTGGCGGAAAACAATATTTTCCAGACCAAAACTTTTAGCTGTTGATGCACCATATCCCCAAATGGTCATATGGAATAGATTCCCTGCAAAATGGATCGCGGTAGAAGCAGCCAGACCATTCGTACGGTAAGCGACGACTCCCAAAGAGAAGGATGCTAGTAGGTAATATAAAGGTCCCCAAATACCATTATTTAGCATTTCAAGATTAAAACCATGCGTTAAGAAGAATAGAATGGAGGTGATGAAAATGGACCAGAATGCGCCAGCTTTTAATGATCTGAACATTCGGTACAGATAGCCTCTGAACAAAATTTCTTCAGCAGCACATTGAAACAAAATTAACGGCGCGGCGACAAGGAATACGCTTAGCCATGGAAGCAGTTTGAAGTGAAAGGTAAAAGCTTGGGGATGTACAGCTATATCGATAATCAAGTATAGGATCAGCGCTAAAAAGTACCAGGAAAAATAAATCGCAAACTTACGGAAGCCAGGCCTTTTTCCTTCAAACAAAAAGGATCGAAACGGAATCTTGAAAAAATATCTAGTGATCAGAAAGACACCGAGAATCAAAAACGCAAAAGATAACAATAGCGTGATATAGCTAGGAAATCCAGATCGAGTAGCTGGAATTAACATATTCATAAGATTTACCCAGACAAGTGCGCCACCTTGCCAAATGACAAAAATAAGGATAAACCCTGCTAAAGATTTGAAGCCAAAGGGAATTTTCGGTTGAAGTCCGTATTTTGTTTCCATGACATTCACCCATTTCTTATTTTATTACCGACTACGTAGTCTGTAATAAATACTATATCTATCTAATATCATTCTGTCAACACTGCTAACAAGAGTATTCTTCCTAACGCCGATTTGGACTATTAGGACTTATGTGCACATCTCCATCAAAATACTCCATCTCAGTTGTAACATTCGTGTCACATCGGCCATCTATACTAGATGAGAAACGATTATCTAGAAAGGAAGGCGAATCATGAAAAAAATGATACTTGGAATCACGTTGATAGGAGTCATAAGCTTAGGAATACAAGGCATAGCGGTGAGGGCTGAGCCCAGTAAAAAGGTAGAGTCCAAAATCAATTTCTGGAACCAGAAACGGACAGGAACTAATTTTATGAATAGTACTTCACTCCCTGAAAGTTACAAAGCAGCCAAAGAAGCCAAAATTGAATATGTACGTTTAGCTCCAGATAAATGGGCAAAAGATAGAGATTTTTTATTCGAGGACAAACCGGATCGATCAGGAAAGGACTTTCTGATAGGCAATGCGGATAACTATCAAGGATTGGTCAAGGAAGATCTAGCAAAATTAAAGCAGGATTTAGATACAGCACAATCACAGGGGATAAAAGTGGTTCTTACCATGTTATCATTACCAGGAGATCGTTGGCGTCAGTTTAATAACAACCAAAATGATGATCGAATCTGGGAAGAAGAAAAATATCAGGAACAGGCTAGTCAATTTTGGCAGGACTTGGCTTTCGAATTAAAAGATCACCCTGCTGTCGTTGGATACAATATTATTAATGAACCGCATCCAGAAACATCTAAGAAAAATAAATTCAATGATTTTTGGACAGAGGATTACGAAAAATGGTATTCCAAGGTGAAAGGAACACCTGCTGACCTAAACCGGTTTTATCAAAAAGTTGTGAGTTCCATTCGGAAAGTAGACACAGACACACCTGTTATTTTGGATTCCGGTTTATATGCAACCCCGTGGGCGTTCAAATATCTCAAACCAGTTAACGATGATAAAACGCTTTATGCCTTTCACATGTATGAGCCCTATGAGCTAACCAGCCAGGGTGAAAGTCAAGAGAAGAAGTATAAGTACCCCGGAGTTGTAGAGGTGGGAGAAAATAAAAAACCGATCATGTGGAATAAAAATGAGTTAAACACATTCTTACAGCCTATTCAAACATGGGCTCAGAGCAATCATATTCCTGCCAATCGAATTATGGCTGAGGAATTCGGGATGAATCGTACTATTCCAGGAGCCTCGCGATACATGAGAGACTTAATCTCAATCTTTAATCAACATGGTTGGCACAAGTCTTTCTATGCATTTCGTGAAGATACTTGGACAGGTATGGATTACGAATTAGGGACCGGAAAAATTAAATGGGATCAAGATGGAAAGCCTATACGTCAAAATAATCCTATTTGGGACGTATTAAAAAGAGATTTAGTAGATAGCAAGTAGAACATTGAAGGTTCTCAAAATGATGGAGGAGCGTCCTAAGGGTTTCAGAATAGGATAGCTCCCTTTTCTCTTTGGAATGTACAGCGAACATTAGAGCTTAGGATACACAGTTAGTGTAAACTCGTTATTCCATTGATGCTTTTCCTTATCATACATACAGTGGTCCAAAATGCCTTTTAACAGGGCATTTTTTTGTTTGGCGTCTTGTAGTAGAGGATAGATATCTAGGGCGTGTTCAACTTTCGGGATAATATCGATTTGTGCTTTTGCTCGATTTTGTTCTTCTTCGAGGTCGATGAGTGTTTTTTCTAATGCTTGGTGTACTTCACTGATTCGATTGCAGATGTGTTGAGAGCGATTCATATAGGTTTCTTCATCATAGATTCCTCGTTCTAGTAGGTCGTGTAGCCTGTCTTTTTGGCTCTCCAGATTTCGGGTTTCCTGTTGAAGGTTACGTAGAGTCGTTTCTTTGAGCTCAATATTGTAAGAAGAGCTCTCGGGGCGATCTTTTTTGTTCCATGTTAAACGGTATTGATCCAACCAACTATGTAATACTTCGATTAAACGTTCTTCTACGTACATAAATCGAGAGCTTTTGTTTTTGCATGGTTTTTTATAACACATGAGGTGAGGAAGTTGATTTGTATAGGGTCTTAAAACCATAGAGGAGCCGCATTTTGCGCATTTAATTAATCCAGCTAATGGATTAGAGATTCCATTTTCGAGTTGGTAAGGGACATGATATTGCTTTTTTAAAATTTGTTGAGCCTTTTGGTATGTTTCCATAGGAATCAATGGTTCGTGCTTTCCTTGAACATCAATCCATTCACTTTGAGCACGTGTTTTGACTTCACGACGTTTGAGAGGATCTCCTGTTTTTTTATGCTCTTTTTTCTTCCATTGAATTCGTCCGGCGTATACAGCGTTTTTGATGATATTTAGTACACTAGAACTGTTCCAAAAGTTCCCAAGGTAGGTTTTATAGCCAAGTGCATTCAGTTCGTTAGAAATCTTATTAGACCCAATCCTTTGATTCGGGTCCTCATGTGTATACCAGTTAAAAATCATCTTTACGACGGTTGCTTGTTCTGGATTTGGAATCAGATAGCGGCTCTTATTGTCATCTTGAATCTCATATCCATAAGGGGGACGAGTGCCAATATAATTGCCTTCCTCTACAGAGCGGACTCTTCCACCTTGCAGGCGCCGATTAATGATCTTCAACTCTTTTCGAGCCATGAAAGCTTCAAATTCGCTATATTCTTCGTCCCATTCATCCCGAAGATCATACGTTTTACGAGGGGTAATAATTTTTGTGTTATATTTCTGAAATGTCTCTAAAATTAAGCCCTGTTCACGCATGTTCCCGCGACCTAACCGATCTACGTCCATAACCAATACTGCATCATAGAGCCCACTTTCAACCTCTTTTAATAGTTCCATCATTTCTGGACGATGGATTAGGCTTTCCCCAGATACAATTTCTTGTCTGATCTTTACGATATTTAGGTTTTGATTTTTAGCTAATTGAAGCAATGCTTTCTTATGTTTCGCAAGGGTTTCACCTTCACCGCGTGTTTCCGCCTCTAGATCCGCACGTGATTTTCGCAGATAAATCGCGACTCTATCCATAAAAAGTCCTCCTCTGTGTATAAATATATGTCAAAACTTCTTGTCTTCTGCATACAGTTTATCGAGGTGATGTACGTTGCAAGAAGATGAGCGATCCGATGTAACATATAAAATAGGAAAAACAACGATTCATCTAGTTCCCCCTAAAATCACAGAAGAAGAAAGAAGTATCAGAATAGAAGAATTAAAGAGCCTGATTTTACGTCTATGGCAATCAATTGACCACGATCATTTATAGGGACAAGAAATACCGATAGTGAACAATAGCTATATTTAGAAGGGGGATAAATATCAACACAGATAAACACCTAGTGTAAATGAAATAACCCTAATCGATATCCTGGGAACAGAGCGAGATGAAGTAGCTGAGCACGTGCAACTAAAAATCGAAAAGACCCAGATTTATAACCACATCCACATCCTCGATGAGCGTGAGCAAGAGGTGATTCGTTGGCGTTTCGGTTTGTTGAATGAAGATGAGAAGACGCAGCGTGAGATTGCGAAGGAGCTAGGAATTTCGCGGTCGTATGTATCGAGGATTGAGAAGCGAGCCTTGATTAAGTTATTTCACGAATTTTATCGGAACGTGCCGAAGAAGGATCGGATATAGGGAGAGAATAGGAGAACTCAGTTTCCGATTTTGGAGATTGAGTTTTCTTTGTAGAGCGACATAAGTCATAGTATTGATTAAAATTCTATAAATTGCTATCATTTTTAATTGCAAATTTTAACTGCATATGTTATTGTGTTTTTTATTTCACATAAGAAGAGGTTTCGTTTATGAGTAGAATAAAATTATTGTGCCTTCCATATGCTGGAGGGTCGGCAAGAGTATTTTTTGATTGGAAGAATGATCTACATGCAGATATTGAACTGATACCAATAGAGTTGCCTGGTAGAGGGAAGCGTTTTGGAGAGTCGTTAATTTCGGATTTTAGTCAGTTAGTTGAGGATATTTATCAAAGTATCAAAAATGAGATTAACAGTGGTCCATATTGTTTTTTTGGGCATAGTATGGGGGCGCTTATTGTATTTGAAGTCATGAGAAGATTAAAATCCGAGAATCAGCCTATGCCCGCTTGTTGCATTCTTTCTGGTAAGAATCCTCCGCATGTGCCCTTACGGAATCATATTCATACTTTGGATGATGAAGCGTTTTTAGCAAAGATTTTTGGTTATGGTGGAACACCTACTGATATGTTGAATAATGAAGAACTAGCCAGTATTTTTCTCCCTATTATCAGGTCGGATTTTCAAGCGATTGAGCTTTATGAGCCTCCTGCAGATCGTGAACAAATGGATTGTCCCTTTATAGTGCTCTATGGGACAGAGGATCCGTACGTATCAACAGCTCTAGTGAAGGAATGGGGTTTATACACGTCTAGTAGCTGTGAATTATATGCATACAGTGGTGGACATTTTTTTATTCAGGAGCAGAGAGATCAAGTTATTCAGCAAATTAACTTGATCTTGGATGGGATTAAGAGTCATTTGTAAAATGTATAAAATGAATTAGTCTTGTAGTAGATTGGAACAAAGGGGAAGCGTTCGTAGGTTGATTTTCATACCTCAACGCTCCCCCTTTGTTTCTACATACCTGCCTCTTCTTGTGTAATGCTGCATCCTTTGGCTTACGGCGTGTCTCAAATAATTATATTGTTGCCCATTTGTGTCAGCAAAAGCCTCAATTCTACAAGAAGGTTTATGAAGATAAGAGATTCTCTGATCGAATTGTGAGGCTGTGAAGTCATGGATTTGCTTGTTAAGTTTGTTATAAAAATGCCATCCTCCGGTCACACGTGTTTTTAAGATCTCTCCCCCATATAAATCATGGATCACGAGTGCTGTTACTCCACATTGCCCCAGTGCTGGATTTTCTGGAGCGAATTTAGTGCTAGACTCTTCAGACCAAACATCCAATAAAATACGCTGCATGATAGAATAAGGAGGGCTATTTTTTTTCATGTGTGATCTCCTCATAAACTGAAAGATAGCTAATCTCTGTTCAGTACCTTTTTATGGCCAATGTTACTATAAAATTATATATGATATAAGAATCATATTGCTGGAGGTATTTATATGGGGGATTTTAAACCGGATTTACAAGCAAGATCTGAATGGGCGACGTTACATGATGTAGAAGTAGCCGAGGTATCACCAGCTAACCATCCTGTTAATGGCCGAATTCGCGTTCCAGGTAGTAAGAGTTGGACGAACCGGGCTTTGATTATGGCGGCAATGGCTGAAGGTACATCTAGGCTATCTGGAGTGCTTAGAAGTGACGACACATACTGGTGTATACATACTTTACGACAGCTTGGGGTTCGGATTGAAGTAAATGAAGATGAAGTGATCATTGAAGGAGTTAATGGAGATTGGCTTAAGAAGGACGGGACACTCTACATTGGTTCGGCTGGAACGACAGCTCGATTTCTTCCCGGTCTTTTAGCGGCATCACGAGGCGGTCGCTGGACGATGGAGGGAAGCGCTAGTATGAGTAAGCGCCCGATGGCCACCCTTATTACCGCCCTGCAAGAGCTTGGTGCACAAATCAAATATTCGGGAGAGGACGGCTTTTTACCAATTCAGATTGAAGGAAAGGGCATGTATGGGGGTGTTGTTAACATCTCTGGGAAAACATCAAGTCAGTTTATCAGTGGGTTACTAATCGCGAGTAGTTATGCTGAGGAGCCAGTGACGATCTGTATAGTGGATCATATTGTCCAACATGCCTATGTGAAAATCACATTGGATCTGATGGAACAGTTCGGTGCTCATGTCGAATATGATGACTCACTAACTACCATTAAGGTATATCCCAAAACTTACAAGAGTCAGGATATCCAGTTAGAAGCCGACGCGTCAACTGTGAACTACTTTTTTGCCTTAGCAGCGCTCACAAATGGAAAGATTCGAGTGGACAACCTATCTTATGATACATTGCAACCCGATATTCAATTTGTTGATGTGCTGGAAAGAATGGGGTGTACAGTGGTTAAAGGGGAAGGGTTCCTTGAATTACAAGGTACAAAACAACTAAAAGGGAACTTTGACATTTCCATGAGAGAGATGTCTGATCAGACGTTGACTCTTGCGGCTATAGCTCCTTTTGCGGATGGGCCTATATCCATTCATGAAGTAGCACATATCAGGAATCATGAATCAGATCGGATAGGTGTTATTGCAGAGTGTTTAACCAAAATGGGGATACAAGTAGAAGAACGTGAAGATGGAATAACCGTTTACCCTGGTGAGCCACTAGCGGCTGAATGTAACTCGTACGATGATCACCGTGTGGCTATGTCCTTGGCTTTAATTGGTGCGAAGGTCCCGCAGGTGAGAATCCTAGATCCTGGATGTATATCGAAAACATGTCCTACATTTTTTGATGAAATCGAAAAGTTAGGATTACAGGTTCGCTTGGAAAAATAGACTAAAAACCACTGATCATAGCACAGATCAGTGGTTTCTTCATATAATGAAACGATTTACTTCGTGAGACTTACTTTCGTTTTGGTTTGGTTTCCAGCATCGTCTGTGGCAAGGATGGTCATGCTTGTCTTGCCTGACTCAAGCCATTCTGGTTTGATTTCGATCTCCATTTTCTCTTCATCAAGAGGAATGCGTACTCGGTCGTTTGTTCCTTCAAGGATGTACTCTACTTTTACAAGATCATCTTGTGCTAAGCCAAACATTTTGAAAATGTAGTTGTACTGCATTAGGAAATCTTCGATCTTCAGGTTAATTTTTTGACCTTCTTCGTTGAGATTTGCTGTGATGACGGGTGCTGTTTTGTCTACTAATACAAGAGCAGCAGTAGAGCTTTCTATCTCATCATCGGATGCTACTGCTTGCATTTCATAGATTCCTTCTGGAACTGCCTTTTTATCCACTGTATTTCCTGTCCACTTCATACCATGCCATCCGGACCCAACGTTTTCACTTTGATGGATCAAGCTTACTTTACTTTCATCATCCAGATTTCGTAGGTAGAAGTTTAGGTGTTTGGCGACGGTAGGAATATAGTAGGAAAGGGTAGTAGACTCTTCTTTTCCATCTTCATTTGGTGAGAATATAAGGTCACTTACACCTAAGTAGTTCACACGGTTGTAGCTGGCAGGGTCGATGCTAAAGGTAAATGGAACTTTTAGCTCTTCTTTCCCTCCTGTTAAGTAGAGATAGCCTGAGTAGACTTCACGAGGAAGGGAACTATCTACTGTGATTTTTACAGTAAGATCTTCCTGACTTTTTGCATCCACTACTATTTGATTTGGGGCTTGAACTTGAATCCCCGTGTTTGTAGTCATTTCAACACGGCTCGTATAGGTTTGATTTGCTCCAGTTGTATTTTTAACGGTAAGTTTCTTCTCGAGCGTGACTTCTCCACTGTTTGGTTTTACAAGACCAAATGTGAAGTTATTCGGTGTGACGAGCGTAGTTGCCTGAATTGCTTTCGGGATATCAATACGACCTGAGCCTTGTGTCATTACATCATAGCGTTTTCCGGTTATGTCTGCTAATGTTTTTGCTGTATTGGAAAGAGATGCTTTTACATCTTCAGGTGTCCAATCAGGATGCATTTGACGGAGTAAAGCTGCTGCTCCAGCTACTTGTGGGGCTGCCATGCTTGTCCCATCGTATTCTGCATACTTTTCTTCCCCTGGTACAGTACTTTTAATAGCCACACCGGGAGCTACAACATCTGGTTTCACTGCCCATGTTTCATGAACAGGTCCACGTGAACTAAATTCGGCCATAAACTCGTAAGGTTTGTATTCTTTCAAGGACGCAATGGTTTTACCAGCTTTTAGTGACGCTTTTAGATGGGTTGCATCTTTTGCTGCTAATTGTACGGCAGGGATTTTATTTTCTAAGCTAGCCTCGATATCTTGTAGTGCTTCTTGCTCCTGCCCTTTCATATATAAAAGAACTCCGGTTGCTCCGGCTTTATGAGCATTTGATACATAGATATCTTGCTTTGCTGCTCCCTGTTGGACCAGTACGTACTTTCCTTTTACATTTACTTTCTTGTAATCAAGTGGAGAGCCAAATCCAACATCGACTATTTCAAACTGAGAGTTGCTAGGGAATTTCATCTTGGTGAGTTGAGCGCCATCAAAGGAGGTCTCTGTTCCAACCACTTCGAATTTCGGGAACTCTTTTTCTAGAGTGGAAGCACCTACAGAGATTACCTTATCAGCCGTTGCAGGAACACCAACTGTCCATGCATCTCCGCCAGAGTTTCCGTTTGCAACTGTTACAGAAACACCGATTTTAGCTGCATGATTTAGCGCTGATACGAGAGGATCGTCAGGATAGTTCGCACTTGCTCCGAGTGAGAGGTTCATCACATCTGCACCGTCTCTGACTGCCATTTCAATCCCGGTTAAGATATCACTTGTCGTTCCACCTTGATTTCCTAAAACGCGATAAGCTAGGAGAGAAGCTTCGGGTGCTACTCCTTTGACCTCACCGTTTGCGGCAATAATACCTGCTACATGAGTACCGTGACCTTGCTCGTCCTGCGGATCATTATCCCGATCCACTACATCATATCCTCCGATGTAATTATTCTTTAAATCAGGGTGATTGGAGTCGATTCCTGTGTCAATTACAGCTACCTTGATTCC
The DNA here is from genome assembly GCF_900119485.1 of Thermoactinomyces sp. DSM 45891. Lineage (GTDB taxonomy): Bacteria > Bacillota > Bacilli > Thermoactinomycetales > Thermoactinomycetaceae > Baia. Next base: position 23,751 of record NZ_FPJZ01000011.1, on the reverse strand, counting down.
TCTGCCATCCACAGGAAGACCTTGTGCATCTTTCAGTTTCCAAACTTCAGGTGCGCCTACTGTAGAACTGCCGGTGCCTAAAGCTTTATACTTTAAGGCAGGATATACTGCTTTTACCTCAGGCATTGCGGCTAATTTATGGATTTGGTTCGCGGGTACGGAAACAGCAAAACCAGAAAAGACGGTATCAAATCTCTGTTTCACTTTTACCTTTGAGTTTACCCTTGTGAGCTTCTTCTCAGCTTGATTGAGTGCTTCTTTCATCTGCATTTGATAATCTTTGGCTGGAGAAGATTTCAGTTGCTTATGGTTTTTAACCACTTCTCCAACTGGTTGTTGATTCATCTGAACGATGACATCAACAGACTTCCTAGATTTCGTATCGATATATTTCGACACTTTGTTCTTTGCTAATTTGGCAATCTTTTCTTCCATTTGCTTAGACAACTTTTTTGATGTAGCTGCCTCTGCACTGGGAGAGAGCCATCCTAGGCTAGAAACAGAGACGGCAAGCAAGGTACTTAGCACAATAGTTCCTGTTTTTCTCAAAAGACTTCCTCCTCTAAATGCGTGAACTTAATTTAATACATGTAAATTGTAACATAATGAATTGTATATTTATATAAAATTTTCTATTTTATATGATTTTTTAGTTTTAATAGGAAATTAAAGTGATAATTTCCTAGCCATAGGTATTATTCGACAAAGATTGGTGAAACCATTTTAATAGGATTTTATCTGCTTTATGATTTTATGGTAGTATAATTCTTTAGGTATTTATTATAATTCCATCTGTTAACGGAGAATGTATATGAAGGCAATAGTGGAACGACAGATTACAAAGATGATGGTACCATTTGCCTATAACGCTTCTTATCGAAAATTAACAAAAGATTTGGAGGAAGAAGTTGGTAGGGATACGGATGGGAAGATATGGAGAGTAAAAAATATCTCGGGCAAGCGTTTGTTTCATCATATTGATCGATTGATACAGTCGGGTCCCAGCGATAATCAATCGATTGGATCTCGTTTTGTATTAACACAAGATGGTTGCACCAAATATGATCTTCCTAATAAAAATCAGATTATTTCTTTTGGACACAAGGATTATGAATACGAACTTTATCTATGTGAAGTAAGTTTAATTTTGTTTGAGACACAGATTGGATTTCTAACTATTTCGATCGCATATCCTAAGGGGCAAGATTTATCTGACCTCATTCAAAATAACTATTATGTGAAGCAATTTCTCCAAAGCTCTGAACGGTTTGTGCGAAAGTTACAAAAGTATGATCGTTATCCGGTCCAATGTAATCTAGGTAGATGTATGCATAAGATTTTTAAGCAAATACAAGTGGCAACTTTATTTGAATCAAGATACGGATCTACGAAAAATGTTCTCGTGTACAACGCGGTTGCCTTAGAAGAAATGGACCAACCTTCGGATCATCGCGAGTTTATGAAAAGCTTATATTTGTTGAGTAGGACCTATCACGAGATACATAATCCTCCCCGAATCGAGTTGAATGAAGATGAGGAGACGATGAGGATTTTTCAGAATAGCTACTGGCGTGTATCAGTAGAGGGAATAGCTCACGTGTGCCACTTGACCAATAATAAGGATTCAAATGAATTTCTATTAGGAGAAAACCAACAAAATTTAAAAAGTAATTACTTTTATATGTATGTCTTAACGTTACACCAATTTTACTCCCTACAATATTTTTCGATTCTAGCCTCTCATTTACCCCACCAATTGGATGGGCAAGAGAAACAAGCTTTTGTTGAGGTACGGGAACTAAAGAAAAGAATGGTTTTCTTTACGTTGAGGTGTTCCTTTAAACAAGTAAGCCGAATTACACATATTGCTCGTCTATACGAGATGGTTCGTCGTAGTTATCGAATAGAAGAACTAATGGACGAGCTTCATTTGGAGCTGGATGCGATGACGACGATGTTGGAGATGGAAGAGAGTAAACGAAGGTTAAAGTTAGAGCAGATGGTCCTTATTTTTAGCTTTTTTTATATTATGATTTCAACGATTGCCGATGGATGGGATATTGTGAAAAATACAATGGCCTTTCAAGTGATGGGTAATTATTGGATTGCATGGATTGAGGTTGGATTACTACTTGGCGTGATGGCAGCAGGAGTTTGGTCCATTCTTTCCTACTATATACGTGAAAAGAAGAGAAGATAGGGATTTCGATTCATTCTGTGCGAAGTTCTAAAATTCAGGTACAGTTGATATAGATGGACTATATAAAAATTTGTGGATCGAAGAGGAACTGGAGAGTAAATGTAGAATATGATAAAGGTTGTTATTCTATTATTTACTCATATACGAACAAGCTTTCTCAAATTCCTCGTACTACTGATCCTCTGATAAGGGGAGGATATATGGGTACGGTTTTTATTTTTCATGCACTTTCTTCCTTTGAACGATCAGAGTCTGTTGAAAAGGTGCTTCATAAATTTTTGGAGACATATCAGCTTGCATGCCCCGAAGATCAATTTATTTGGGGTCCTTCCACTTCTTCTGCAGTACACTCGCATGCTCTCCTTCATTCAATCCCACACACCACAGATCAACCTATTCACTTACTTGATCAAAAACTAAATGAATGGATTCATTCATTTTTAGAAGCAGATCGCTATCTCTTTGTGACAGGTGAATATCATGTCGACCTCCAAGCGAGTCTTATTAAGCTTGGTTCGGCTATTCACGGCTTTTTTCAGGACGAACAACAAATTCAAAACTATTTTTCTAGTCGAGAAGTTGTCCATATTACAACTGGAGATCGTTATTATATTGATCCATTTCAAGAGCCGTACACGGAATCTAAAATGGATCATGCGTTATGGCGTTTTTTGCAACTGTTAGGCTTTACAAAATATGAAGCGATTACCATTTGGAATGCTGATGAGGACGAATCATACTTCAGTTTATATCAAGCGATTGAGCATGCTAAAACGGTTGCCCTTTCTTTTGCCTGGGAGGGTCAAGTTTTGGAGCGTAGGTTTGGGTTTCAATGGTTGTAGATGTTGTGAAAAGGGTTTGAGGGGGTCTTTTGACTTGGGTCATGTGTTGGATGTTTCTCAGTGTATGGCTATACAGGATTTGCTTGAGATTCAGTCTGGAAAGATTTCGTTAGAAGAGTTTAAAGAGAAGTGGTCAGAGTATGTAGCGGATGATAGAAAGTCAGAGCGTAGTTTGTGGTAAAGAAAGCTACTGGATCTCACGGATGATCCAGTAGCTTTTAATTTGCATTCTTTTTATGTGATTGATCTCGTAACTCGTGTAAACACTTCTGACAAACTAATTGATTTGAACCGTTCATATATGTGCGAGCTTCGTATTTTGCGGTTGAGTGACCACACTGTTCGCACAAATACATATGATTTTTCATCATGAATTCCTCTCTTTCTCAATAAATATCGTGTAATTCAAAGTCGCTTCTCCAACAGGATTGATAGCCGGACAGATTAGGATGATATACACCATTATATACCCTAGTATATATATAGTAAACAGGTGGATCATGGAAATAGGATAAGTGGTATATGGACGTGTATTGAAATAAAAATTGTCAAAATGGAATCAATTTGCTCTAATGAAATGGTAAGCATTTTAACGTGAAGGAATGAAAGCAGATGAATCTTCGAATAGGTAAACTTCAAAGCTGGTTACAAGAACAACATATTGATTTTGCTTTTATTAGTCATTCGCGAAATATCTACTATCTAACTGGTTTTGACTCAGAGCCTCATGAGAGACTATTGGGACTCCTAATTCCACCGCTTCATGATCCTCTCTTAATTTGTCCGAAGTTAGATCAAGCTGCCGCTCAGCAATCAGGTTGGAGTGGAGAAATCATTAGTTATGATGATACACAGGACCCTTGGTTCATTCTTCAAGATTCATTGTCAGAGAAATCATTTGCCCGGCCGGATATGAAAGTAGCCATTGAGATGGATTCAATCCCCTACTCACGTGCTCTGCGAGTGCAATCTCTGGGAGCGGAGATTGCATTTACGGATATTGAGAAACAAATGAATTTGATGCGCCAAGTAAAAGACGATCAAGAGTTACAAATTTTGAAAGAAGCGGCTAAATTGGCTGATCTGGGTGTAGAAATTGGGGTGAAGGCGCTTCAAGTAGGAATCACCGAAACAGAAGTCGTTGCTAAAATCGAGTATGAGCTAAAAAAACAAGGAATTCAGGGTATGTCTTTTGATACCATGGTTTTATTTGGTGAAAAATCAGCCTTGCCACACGGAACCCCTGGAGATCGGAAACTGAAAAAAGGAGATCTAGTTTTGTTTGACTTAGGAGTGGTGTGGCAGGGATACTGCTCTGACATTACTCGTACTATCGCATTTGGTTCCATCACGCCTGAACAAGAGAGAATCTATCAGACTGTTTTAGAGGCAGAATTGACCGCTATTAATCGAGTGAAGGCTGGTGTTCCATTAGGAGAGATCGATCGCGCTGCACGTGATGTCATTCGCCAAGCCGGATACGGTGACTACTTCCCACATCGCATTGGCCATGGACTGGGAATGAGCGTTCATGAATTCCCTTCTATTACTGAAACGAATCAAGATTTACTAGTAGAAGGATTTGTGTTTACGATTGAGCCGGGAATTTACTTACCCAATGTAGGTGGAGTACGCATCGAGGATGATATAGTAGTTGGGGCAGATGGTCCTGTGATTTTAACGGGCTTTCCAAAAGAATTACTACTAGTAGAGGAGTAAGAAAGAGTAAGTAAATGTGCTTATATTAGTCTCTTCGGGATTAATATAAGCACATTTTTTTATCTCTAAATTGTCCGAATAAACAGGGATTTAGCCTCTCGGTTGGCGAATTGTAAAAAGGATGGGTAAAGATGAAGGAGAGAAAATATGAAACATACAGAGATATCTTATGAAGCGTTAGTAGATGATTTTGTCAGAGGTTGGTCTTATTGTCGGTTTGTACCTGAGTCCCGCTTAGATAAGCTGGGACCGATGAAACATGTCATATTCGGATCGCCTGTTTGTAATCGAACGAATGAGTTTTTTGTCACTCACTCCGATTTAGCTGAAGGACTACAAATGCTCCATTCGAGCAAGCTTCATGAGCCACATCGGCTGACTATTTTTGAGCAAGGAGAAGGATTTGATTTAGATGCATTTACAGAACAATATGGTTACACCTTTAAATATAAAGAGTACTTAATGACATTTGATTTAACTTCTATGAATGAACCGAAATCTGATTTAGTATGCCTCATCCGTGAACCGTCTGAAGTTTTATTGGTCAATGATAGTTTCCAAAAAGAGATTGTAGACCCAGAGAGAATTCAGGATAAACAGTTGTTTACTTATTATGTAGAAAAAAATCGACCCGTTACACATGGACGTTTTTCCTTAATTGGAGATATAGCTTGTCTGGATCATGTGATTACATTGGAGGCGTATCGAGGAAAGGGACTCGCAAAGGCATTATGTAAGACGATGTTAATGGATGCGAAAGACTTCGGGGCCGGGACCAGTGTTTTAGCAGCTAGTTTAACAGGATATCCTCTCTACGTTTCCTTAGGTTATCGTGAGGTAGCAAATATGTATGTTTTTGAAAAATAAATTGTTTTGTCAACCTAATGGGAAGGCTTTGCGTCACCTTTTACAGATGTGTTATAGTTATGCCAAAAAGACTTGTAGGGTCGGTTGATCTTACTTGTTTTTGCTACAGATTGGACGGGATGTGAAGTATGTTTCGTCAGTTGGTACCGTATTCTTATGTTCCTTCGATTTACCATATCAATGTGGAGGAATTAAGAGGACACGGCGTAAAAGGAATGATTTTTGATTTAGATAATACGTTAGTGGAGTCAGATCGTCCGGATGCAACCCCGGAATTACTAGTGTGGTTAAAAGAAATAACAGGACAAGGCATTCAAGTCATTATTGTGTCTAACAATAATCAGGTAAGAGTACGAAATTTTGCTGAGCCGCTGGATATTCCGTTTATTCATGCTGCACGCAAACCTTTTTCTAGGGCATTTGTTAAGGCGTTATCACTTTTGAATACAAAACGCCATGAAACGGTTGTCGTGGGAGATCAACTGTTAACGGATGTGCTAGGTGGAAATCGAATGGGACTAAAGACCATCTTAGTTGTCCCTGTGTCAAAGCGTGAGGGTTTCTTCACAAAAGTGAATCGCTTAATTGAACGAGGCGCATTTCGTTGGATGAGGAAACGTGGTTATCTAGGTTAGGAGGAACTTCATTGATCGAGACAGAGCAGAATTATTGTGAAGGTTGTGGGGTGCGCATCCAGACGGAAGATGAAAGCCGTCCTGGTTATGCGCCTTCTTCTGCGTTAAAAAGAGAACATATTGTTTGTAAGCGTTGCTACCGAATTCGCCACTATAATGATATTGCGCCAGTGGAGCAGGATCCAGATGTCTATTTACAAAAGTTACAGGAGATCGCACACACGGATAGTTTAGTGGTATTAGTAGTGGATATTTTTGATTTAGCAGGTAGTTGGATTCAAGGAATTCACCGACATATTGGGAATAATCCGCTCCTACTGCTAGCGAATAAAATTGATCTGTTTCCCAAGTCGGTTAAGTGGGGGCGATTAAAAGATTGGGTGCGTGCAACTGCGAAGGAACTGGGTGTAGACCCGATTGAAATTGCGCTAACCTCTGCTGCAAAGGGAGAATATTTCCGTCAGACGGTGGAAGCGATTGAACATCATCGAAAAGGAAGAGATGTTTACATTATTGGTGTGACCAATGTAGGGAAATCCACTTTCGTCAATCGGTTGCTAAAAGAGTTTGGTGAGGAGGAAGAATATATTACTACTTCTCCGTACCCAGGTACGACACTAGACTCAATCTATATTCCACTAGAAGATGGAAAAGCGATTATCGATACTCCAGGAATTGTGCGGAAAGATCGAATGAGTGAATGGGTGACACCGAAAGAGCTACAGATCGTCATGCCACAATCCGGAATTAAGCCGAAGGTATTCCAATTAAATGAACAGCAGACGTTGTTTTTTGGTGGGTTAGTACGATTTGATTTCTTAGAAGGAGCGAAACAATCATTTGTTACCTACCTTTCGAATCGATTATATATTCACCGGACAAAATTGGAAAATGCAGATGAGATCCAAACAAAGCATCGTGGTAGTATCCTTACCCCTCCAGATGATCCGACTCAACTTCCTAAATGGCGGAAGCATCGGATTCAGCTAAACGGGAAGGAAAAGCAGGACATCGTAATTGCAGGCCTAGGTTGGATTGCTTGCGGACAAGATAGGGCTGTGATTGATGTGTGGGCACCGGAGGGTGTGCAGGTAGGGATTCGGCCGGCGATTATATAGGGGAGGAGTGAAGGGAGATTGAGATTGGGATTGATTGGAGATCCAGTAGGTCACTCTCGCTCGCCACAGATGATGCATGCGGCGTTTGCTCATATGGGCTTAACGGCTAGTTATGAGGCGATAGCTGTATCGAAAGAGTCGTTGTCTCAGGATATTCGTCAAGATCCCATTGTAGGATGGGATGGCTTTAATGTGACGATTCCTCATAAAGTGGGGGTCATGGGTTTATTGGATGATTTAGATGAATCAGCTCGGACGATTGGTGCAGTAAATACGGTAGTTGTGCGAGATCGAACTCGAATTGGATATAATACGGACGGAGTGGGATATCTTCGTTCGTTAGAACAAGAGACAGGGATTACGGTGAATGGTCAATCTGTCGTAATACTGGGAGCAGGCGGGGCAGCACGAGCTGTGGCTACGATTTTGGCTAAAGAGGGTATCGCTCAAATCCAGATCCTGAATCGTACTTACTCGAAAGCGGAGGAGCTAGCTAGTCATCTAGGACGATGGACTACAGCAAATGCTTGTTCATTGGAAGATGGGAAGGAAACTATCTGTCAAGCTAGCTTGCTAATCAATACCACATCGATCGGAATGTACCCAAATGTAGATCGACTTCCTATTCCAGAAGAATGGATTTTTCCGCATTTGTTAGTAAGTGACCTAATCTACAATCCTAAGGAAACCCTTTTCATCCAAAAGGCACGTCAAAAAGGGTGCCCAGTTCACTATGGACTAGGGATGCTCGTCCATCAAGCGGCACACGCACTCGAACTATGGACAGGCCAAAAAGCCCCCGTTGAAGTGATGTGGAGTGCATTGGAAAAGGCATTGATCGTGCAAAATACATAAATGAGGTGGCATCGATGCGAATTGGTATCATGGGTGGAACCTTTGATCCGATACATCATGGACATCTTTTAATCGCTGAACAAGCGAGAGAAGGAATGAACTTAGACCAGGTGTGGTTTGTCCCTGCAGGTGATCCACCACACAAGAGGCATAAAACCATTACTTCAGCAAAACATCGTCTGCATATGGTACAGCTGGCTATTAAAAATCATCCATGCTTTCAAGTGAAAGATATTGAAATCAAGAGATCAGGCCCTTCCTACACACTCTTAACCATTCAGGAATTTACGAAGCAGAATCCGGATGCCCATTTTTTTCTGATAATGGGTGAGGATATGGTGAAAAATTTACCAGAGTGGTATAAAATAGAGGAAATACTACAATATGTGCAGATTATTGGACTACATCGACCAGGCACGACGGAAGACGATATACCAGACTATGTAGATAAACATGTTTGTTGGATAGAAGATGCGGTTGAAATCAGATTGTCTTCTACTTTCATTCAAAAGCATGTATGTTTGGGAAAATCAATTCGTTACATGGTACCTGATTTAGTGGACCAATATATAAAGGAGAAAGGCTTGTATGGATCTTGATGTTTTATTGCAAGCTACCAAAAAGCAGTTAAAACCAGAACGCTTTGAACATACTTTGCGTGTAGTGGATACTGCAGTCGAATTGGCCAAGCGGTTTGGTGCGGATCCATCTAAAGCAAAGATTGCCTCCATTCTCCACGACTATTGTAAATTTTGGTCTCGTGAACAACTGACACAGTGGATTAAGCGATACCAATTGCCACTTGATCTGCTTCAATATCATAAGGAGATTTGGCATGCTCCTGTTGGTGCAGAAGTGGCTCGAGAAGAATTTGGCATAGTGGATGAAGATATTTTGCAATCCATTCGATCACATACGGTCGGCAGGCCTGATATGTCCATTCTTGAAAAAGTGGTGTATCTGGCTGATTACATCGAACCGGGGCGAAAATTTCCTGGGGTAGATGCAGTACGTAGATTGGCCGAGATTGATTTAGATGTAGCTGTGCTACAAGCAATGAATAATACGATACTGTTTTTACAATCACAAAATCAGCCGATTTACCCATTGGCGATTGCCGCTCGTGATGAGTTGAAACGAATGTTGTCTGGAAAGAGACTAAGGGAGGAATCTGTTTGAATTTGTTGCATCTAGCACAACTAGCAGCCACAGTTGCAGAGGATAAAAAAGCTCATAGTGTTACCATATTGGATATTCGCGGCCTTTCCGTTTTTGCTGACTATTTTGTAGTCTGCCACGGTAACTCTCAAACTCAGGTTCAAGCAATTGTAACAGGCATAAAAGAAAAAATGAATGAAGAAGGGATCCAAATCCGTGGAGTCGAAGGCTTCCAAGATGCACGGTGGGTACTTGTTGACCTTGGTGATGTAGTGGTTCATGTGTTTCACCGAGACGAAAGGGATTTCTACGATCTCGAACGCCTTTGGGGAGATGCTCCAAAAATCGATCTAGCTCAATAATGTTGTGGCAAAGTAGATTGACAATCCGAGTAAGGTTGCCTATAATGGCAGATAACTATTTATAGACGAAGGCTATGATAAAGGGTAGTAGTAAGACTGTTGCATTTCAGAGAATTGGCGGTTGGTGCAAGCCAATAATGCAAATCCTTATGAACTCACTTTATCGCTCTGTAAGTGAACTCTTGAGTAGCTTATAGCGTTTTGTCCGCGTTAAGGATCATGAAGTGAGGGTTGTTTTGTAATCCTAACTAGGGTGGTACCGCGAGAAGAAATCAAACCTCTCGTCCCTAGCTTGATCAAGCTAGGGACGAGAGGTTTTTCAGTGTAGAGAAAGATTCATTAGGAGGACGTGAAAATGGAATACATAGCAAAAGAAATTGAGCCGAAGTGGCAAGGATATTGGAAAGAGATACAGTTATATAAAACGGATCAGGATCTATCTAAGCCGAAGTATTACGCTTTAGAGCAATTTCCGTACCCTTCAGGTGAAGGTCTTCACATGGGACATATGCGGGTTTATTCGATTGGTGATGTAGTGGCCCGTTTTCGCCGCATGAACGGATATCGTGTTTTGCATCCTATGGGAGCGGATGCGTTTGGTTTGCCGGCAGAAAATGCAGCTATTGAACGGGGAGTAAATCCTAGGGAACTAACAATCCGCAATATGGAGAAAATCAGACGTGAGCAGGAATTAGTAGGTGTTTCCTATGATTGGGATCGTTATCTAGGTTCTTGTCTGCCTGATTACTATCAGTTTACACAATGGTTATTCTTGTTGTTTTATGAGAAGGGCTTGGCTTATCGCAAAAAAGCATCTGTTAATTGGTGTCCAAAATGTGCGACAGTACTTGCAAATGAACAAGTTGAGGATGGTTGTTGTTGGCGTTGTGATTCAGAGGTGACAAAGAAGGACTTAGAGCAATGGTTCTTACGTATTACAGACTACTCTGACCGTCTGATAGAAGGATTAGATCGTCTTCCGAAGTGGCCTGAACGGGTACGAACGATGCAACGAAATTGGATTGGAAAAAGTGAGGGAACGCATATTACGTTTACCGTTCCTGCATTGAACGAAGAGCCAATCACGGTATTTACAACACGAGCTGATACCTTGTATGGCGTTTCGTATATCGTGCTTGCACCGGAACATCCGTTAGTAGAGAAATTAATAACAGGAAAGCCACAAGAAGCGGAGATTCAAGACTTTGCCCAGCAGATGAAGAAGGCCACGGAAATTGAGCGTACCTCTACAGATGCAGAGAAAATGGGATACTTTACAGGAGCGTATGCGATTCATCCATTAACAGGGAAACAAATGCCGATTTGGGTGGCTAATTATGTGTTGATGGACTATGGAACAGGGGCCGTCATGGGTGTACCTGCGCATGATGAGCGCGACTTTTCGTTTGCCAAGAAGTATGATCTGCCCATTCAAATGGTAATAGGGCCGGTAGAGGGTCAATTGGAACTTCCTTTAGAGCAGGCATTTACAGAAGACGGCGTGTTAATGAACTCGGATCTATTTGATGGAATGGCGAATCGTGATGCGATCAAGGCGATTGCCGATCATTTAGAAGTAAAATCATTAGGCGGATCGACTGTAAACTATCGTTTGCGTGATTGGTTGATCTCCCGTCAACGTTACTGGGGAACGCCGATCCCGATTGTATACTGTGATGATTGTGGGACAGTCCCGATTCCAAAGGAACAATTGCCCGTTATATTGCCAGAAGACGTTGTATTCGATGGGAAGCGCAATCCCCTAACCACATCAGAGACATTTGCATATGCGACTTGTCCGAATTGTGGACATGAGAAAGCGCGACGTGAAACGGATACGATGGATACGTTTATGGATTCATCATGGTACTATTTGCGATTTACTGATTCAGCTAACGAAATGCTTCCTTTTGACTCGAAAAAGGCAAATGAGTGGATGGGCGTTGACGAGTATATTGGTGGTATTGAACATGCGGTACTCCATTTGCTATATTCTCGCTTCTTTACCAAAGTATTATTTGATGCGGGGATGGTTGATCAGGACGAGCCGTTCCATAGTTTGTTGACGCAAGGGATGGTTTTAAAAGGCGGTTTCAAGATGTCGAAATCCAAAGGGAATGGAGTTAGCCCATTGGAAATCATTGATAAGTACGGTGCTGATACGGCGCGTCTCTTCATCCTGTTTGCTGCACCGCCTGAGCGTGATTTGGAGTGGAGTGATAGTGGGGTAGAAGGTAGTTATCGTTTCTTGAACCGTGTATGGCGCCTGGTTGTCCAGCATCTTGATTTGTTTAAGCAAGAGTTGGCGGTTTCTCCTGAACTGAGCGGTTCGGCAAAAGAACTGCGCCGTTTACTGCATGCGACGATTAAGAAGGTAACGCATGAGATCGGGGAGCGGAATCATTTCAATACAGCGGTTAGTTCGATTATGGAACTTGTGAATGGGATTAACGCATACCCAGGTGATGCAGATCGTGCTGTATTGAAAGAGTCCCTAGAGAGTATGGTAGTCTTGCTGGCACCGTTTGTTCCACATATCACGGAAGAATTATGGCGATTGATTGGACATAATGATAGTGTGCATTTAGCTACATGGCCGAAAGCGGATGAATCGGCGCTGGTGCAGGATGAGGTCGAGATTGTCGTTCAGATCAATGGCAAAATGCGTGGTAAGATCGTGGTTCCAGCTGGAGCGGATCGTGCAGAAATCGAGAAAGAGGCGATAGGGCATCCCACGATTCAAATGTGGTTGGAAGAAACAACGGTACGAAAAGTGATTGTTGTGCCTGGGAAATTGATTAACATTGTCGCCAATTAACAACAATAGACCTAGATGGATTTCTACTAGGTCTATTTTATGAGTCTAGCGAATGACAACTCTTGGTAAAGGGATCACCATAAATCCACCAAATTTACTTTGTACAATAAGGTTATGAATAATAAAGGATGTGTTTCTCATGCAACATTCTCTTTTAGTTGTTGATGATGAACAAAAAGTACTTGACATTATATGTCCGTACCTAGAGCAAGAAGGATTTCGTGTCTCTTCCGCTACGACTGGAAATGAGGCAATTCGAAAAGTAGAGGAGATCAAACCTGATTTAGTGGTGCTAGATTGGATGCTCCCAGAGAAGAGTGGACTTGATATTTGCCGGGACATTCGGGGGATTTCTGGCATTGCCGTGATTATGCTAACAGCGAAAACGGAGGAAATGGACCGGGTATTAGGTTTAGAGATGGGCGCCGATGATTATATGACGAAGCCATTTAGTCTGCGGGAGCTTTCTGCACGAATTCGCTCTGTTCTTCGGCGAGTAAGTAGCAAAAAATCAGATGAAGAAGTTCTACAACGTGGAGATCTGCTCATTGATGTGGAAAAAGTGCGTGTGTGGAAGAATGAAGAAGAGGTTTTCTTAACAGCTGGAGAATTTCAAATCCTATATACACTGGCTAAGCGTCCGGGAGTGGTGTATAGTCGACTTCAATTATTACAGGCAACAACAGGGGATGCCTACATCAACTACGAAAGAAGTATTGATAGTCACGTCAGCCACTTGCGCAAAAAAATTGGTGATGGAGAGAGCGGTGTCCGCTACATTCAAACGGTTCATGGTCTAGGCTATCGTTTCCGAGAAGACCGATGAAAGTCAGGACAAAGCTACTCGTTTCGTTATTACTTCTCATTGTCTTTATGGGAACGGTTTATTATGGGATTTCCTATCTATATTCGAAAAATTTATTTTCCCAGTATGTGCAAGAGAGTCAGAAGGATTACGCAAAGCAACTTGCCAACTACTATAAGAAAAATGAATCATGGGTGGGTATTGAAAATTATATCAATAAAAAGCTTTTAGGTGAGAAGCAAAAAAGTTCATCCGAATGGGTTCGTGATATTAAAATTTATGATGCAGATCATCATTTGTTGGTATCCTTCAACGTCACGAATAATTCAGTGGAAGGCAAAACCCAAACAGATGAGTATCCCATACTTTATGGAGGAACTCAAGTTGGGATTGTACAGATTACAGGGACGACGCCAATCGGTCTTTTAATGGCGGAACAACAAGTATTTCGTACGATTTCATTTGGGACGCTGACTGGAATCATATGTACTTCCATAATCGCTTTGCTACTCGGAGCTTGGCTTACCAAAATTTTCACGAGACCTCTTGGGACGATTTTGCAAGGGATTCAAAGAGTGAAAGAAGGGGACCTACAAACGCAATTAAAGCTGGATATGCAGGATGAATTTGGAGAAGTCGCCAATTCATTTGATCTAATGACACAAAAGCTATATAAAACGGAGCAGGCTAGGACTCATCTCGTGGCGGATGTGGCACATGAGCTTCGAACCCCCCTAACGATTATTCAAGGACAGCTTGAGTTAATCCAACAAGGAATTAAGCCAGCGGAGCCTTCTGCCTTGCTACCGATTCAAGATGAAGTAGCCCGCTTAACTCGGCTGGTTCAAGATTTGCATCAGTTATCGTTGGCAGAAGTAGGGAAGCTACCTTTGGAGAAAAAGACGGTATCGTTGCACCAATTATTGGAGCAGATTACAAGTATGTATCAATTTGAAGCAGAAGAGCGGAAGATCCAATTACGGTTTGAAACAGAGCTCGAAGATGGGGCATCATATGTGCAGATCGATCCAAATCGGATTACGCAAGTGATTGTGAACCTATTGTCGAACGCGTTTGCCTATACCCCAGAAGAAGGGAAAATCCTTGTTACTTTAGAGAAATCGTTAGTAGGTGGTCTTCTCATAAGGGTTATGGATACCGGCTCGGGTATTGATGCGGAACACCTTCCTTATTTATTTGATCGTTTTTATCGAGCGGATAAGAATCGATCTAGACAAGAAGGTGGGACTGGTCTTGGACTTGCGATTGCGAAGGAGTTTGTAGAGGCACATGGGGGTACGATCACGGTAGCCAGCGAGAAGGGTAGAGGAACTTGCTTTAAGATTCATGTTCCCATAAAGGGATAGATTGATTCCAGTAGACATTGTTCTACTGGTTTTTTATTTTTTAAAAATTGAAACAAAAATGGTTTTTTGGTAGTATAAGGAAAGAAGTTGTCTAGTAGCTCTTTATCTGCACGTTCATATATCACATTTTTGCGAAAGAGTGGGTAAATATGTCCGAGATAAAGTTTTGGTACGACGAGTCGATTGAACGTCTTATCATCCTTAACTTAGATAACCAGAAGCGGGTGGTGTACCGTAGTAAGAAGAGGATTGAAAAATTCCTAAGCACATATGATCTAGCTTTATCTAGTTGCAAAGGCGTGTTTCTGGATGTGGATCGGGTAGGTGTGTTTAAGGCTGGGGAACGAGAATTTTTTCCATTTAGATGGCCTCGAAAAAAAGATGATATAGTTAGTGAAACAGTTGAATAAAGAAAGCTGGGACAAGCCTTTGCAGGGTTTGTCTTTTTGTTTGAGGAAATATATGGATATAGGAGGTTGGACGGCATGTTATCCAGATGGACAGATCGAGAGAAAAAGCTAGTAGTGGCGTTAAGTGTAGCGGTTTTGTGCTTGTTGGCAGTTCTTCTATTTAGAGGGGAGGGGTGGCTTAGTGCAGAAGGCTTGCCTGTGAAAAATGTAGAGAAATCTCAAGATTGGCTTGATCAAAACGAGAAGATGGCATTGGTTCCCCCAAAGCGAGAAAGTGTACAACTATTCGTTGTAGATGTAAAAGGTGCAGTCAAAAAGCCTGGGATTTATCAATTTAAAAAAGCAACTAGGCTATACGAAGTGATTGAAACTGCGGGTGGAAGTACGGATGATGCAGATTTAAAAAAAGTAAACTTGGCTCAAGAAATTGCGGATGGTTCGGTACTATATATCCCTCGGAAGGGTGAGGAGAGTCAGCCGTTAGTGGGGCAATCCGATTTCAGTGATAAAAATGGCAAGATTGCGATTAATTCGGCGAATAGTACAGAATTAGAAGAACTACCGGGGGTGGGAGCGGCAAAAGCCGAAGCCATCATTCAATACCGAGATAAAAACGGGCCTTTTAAACGAGTGGCAGATATTGCGAAGGTTCCAGGGATTGGAGAGAAGTTATTAGCACGTTTTAAGGATAAAATTACGGTTCCATAAAAAGAAGCTCTTGCCAATTTGTTTGGCGAGAGCTTCTTTTTATGATGGTTAGGCCATGATTTTCCGTACTTTTTCTAATGCAAGGTCTAGCTCTTCTTTAGTAATCGTGAGCGGTGGTGCAAATCGGATTGTGTTATCATGAGTCTCTTTACAAAGAAGCCCTTCTGCCATCAATGCTTCGCAGTATGGACGAGCTTTTTCGTGTAGCTCCATTCCGATAAACAAGCCTTTTCCACGTACTTCTTTTATAATTGGATTTTGAATCTTTTCGAGCTCTTGTTTAAAGTATTCGCCTAGTTCGCGAGAACGCTTTGGAAGTTCATCCTCAGCTAGTACATCTAGAGCGGCGATGGCAACAGCACACGCAAGTGGATTACCGCCGAAGGTAGAACCATGGGAGCCTGGCTCAAATACACCAAGGATATCGGTGTTTGCGGCTACTGCAGAGATTGGCATGACACCACCACCAAGCGCTTTTCCCATGATATACATATCAGGATGTACCTCTTCCCAATCACATGCAAACGCTTGTCCAGTACGACCGAATCCAGTTTGGATCTCATCAGCTACAAACAATACGTTGTTTTCTTTACAGATTTCAAGAGCTGATTTTAGATAGCCAGCCGGAGGAACGATTACGCCCGCTTCCCCTTGGATTGGCTCTAAGATAAAGCCAGCTGTATTAGGTGTGATAGCGGCTTTCAAGGCTTCTAAATCCCCATAAGGTACAAGCTTAAATCCGGGAGTGAGTGGACCAAATCCGCGTGTGTACTCAGGGTTGGAAGATAGAGAGACAGTTGTGATAGTACGTCCGTGGAAGTTATCTTCACATACGATAATTTCTGCTTGATTATCTGGAACTTTCTTTACATCATAAGCCCAGCGACGAACAGTTTTGATAGCGGTTTCAACCGCTTCCGCACCTGTATTCATCGGCAGAATCATTTCCTTGCCGGTTAGTTCGGATAATTTTTCATAAAAAGTACCTAGTTGTGCATTGTGAAAGGCGCGAGAAGTTAATGTGATTTGATCCGCTTGATCTTTTAATGCTTGAATTAAACGTGGATGGCGGTGACCATGATTTAATGCAGAATAAGCGGAGAGCATGTCCATATAACGATTGCCGTCTGCATCCTCCACCCAAACTCCTTCTCCGTGGGTGAGAACAATCGGTAGTGGATGGTAGTTTCGTGCGCCATATTTTTCTGTTAAATCGATTAGATCTTTATTCTTCGACATAATGAACCCCCTGTTCAGATTACTATTCCCCTATATTGTATGGAACTTACTTGCTAAGATCAATCAAATGTATGTTCACTCATAGGCGTGCATAAAGTTGAGATGATTTATGTCTATAGATGATGAAAGTTGTATAAAAAGAATGTCAAAAGAAGGAAAAATTTAGGTAATAGAAGAAGAGAAATAGAGTAGAGATGATACAGAAAGTAGCGAAGTAGATGAATCGCCCTCTTGTCAAAGTGGTAATTGGCTGGTTAATGGGTGTTCTGTGTGTGGTGCTTACAGGTAGTCAATGGCTCTTGTATGCATGTGGTTTTATAACTGTTCTGGTTTCGGGAGTTATTTTTATAACGAGTAAGGTTCGTCGTTCTTATTTGCTACTAGCCTTGACATGTATGGTGAGTGGATTTGTTTACTCGGTTACGATGCTCCAAAATGTTTCCGAACTTCCAGTTACCCTAGATGAAGATCTCCTTGTGATAGGCACCATCGAGTCAAAACCAATTCGAGATGGTGACCAATTACGCTTTGATTTACAACTATCCCAAATTCGACATCAAAGTCAGTGGGTATACACGAAGGAACGTATAAGAGTTGTCATCAAGTTAACATCATTTGAACAATGGAAGCAGTCTAAGCAAGTAAGAAGAGGGTGGGTGATCCAATCACCTCTGCAAATGGAGCGTCCTCCTCTACCTAGAAATCCCGGAGCATTTAACTATCGAGACTATTTGCAACAACAATCTATCTTTTGGGTTGGTAAAGCGACAGGTTTGCATAACCTCAAACGGGTCGGAATAGAAAACTCACTGCTGACATGGATTGATCGAACTCATCAATTGCTTAGTGATCAGATAGAGAGTCTATATGCAGATATAGAGGTTCAGGGATTTATGAAAGGGCTTCTTCTTGGGGATCGTGATGATGTTCCAATGGAATGGGAGCAGCAATATCAAACTCTTGGTCTTGTACATATTCTTTCGATTTCAGGGTTTCATGTGAGTTTGCTAGTAGCGACCCTATTTTTGATGCTTCGATATGTAGGGATTACCCGTGAGAAGTCGGCATGGCTGATTCTGAGCTTTTTACCCTTCTATGTATTGCTTACAGGAGCTGAACCGCCGATTGTAAGAGCGGGTATCGTATCGGGAATGATGTGTCTCGCTATTGCTTGGCGAAAGGAGAAGGATATTCTCTCCTTTTTATGCCTTGCTGCGATGATACAACTTTGTTTTGAACCACTTTTGATTTTTAATCCAGGTTTTCAACTTAGTTATGTGGTAACTGCCGGTTTAATCGTGGGTACAACCCCACTTGCTGAGCGTTTTCCATATGGATATGAGTGGCTTCGATACACCATTGCTGGAGCTAGTGTTGCACAAGCGGCTTCGTTTCCTTTGTTGGTTTATTATTTTCACGAAAGTTCCCTTTTTTCGCTGATGGCGAATGTGGTGTTTGCCCCCTTTTTTAGCGTAGTTGTCTTGCCAATTGGATATGGAAGTTTACTCGTATCCTTCTTTGTACTTCCAATTGGAGCCTGGCTTTCCCAAGGATTGACTTGGATCATTCAAGCGAGTCAAAGCGGGGTGGAATGGATACAGCAGTTTGATGGGCATCTATTTTCATTTGCCCATCCGAGTTGGATTTGGTTACTCATTTATACCCTATTGATGATAGGGAGCTGGTGGGCTTGGGTAAGTGTTCGCTATTTCCATTCTAAGATTCCATGGGTGATAAGTTGTGTGTGGGTTTGTTGGATTGGGTTAGGTATTTATGGAGAATTAGAGATATATCCCCATCATGAAATTACCATGATTGATGTAGGACAAGGCGATGCCTTTTTCATTCGGACCAAGTCTGGAAAGTCCATTTTAATTGATGGTGGTGGCAGGCTACCTTATCCCCAACAAGAATGGCAAGAAAGGAGAGATCCGTTTGATATAGGTGAGGATGTCGTGGTTCCGTTTCTCGCATATCGAGGCGTGAACCGGATTGATCTACTTGTCTCCACACACGGTGATGCGGATCATATTCAGGGATTAGGTGCTGTGGTCAGGCGATTTTCGGTAGAGAAAGTTATTCGGAATCCATTATCTACCATCTCGAAACTGGAGAAGGATTGGATTAGGGAAGTCAGAGAGCGTGATATAGCGATTTACACAGTTCCTATGGGGCAGGTGTGGGAGGTAGAACCAGGTGTCTCGATTACCTTTCTCTATCCTGATTTAGGTGATAAGGAATTATATGAAGGAACGTCCAATAATGCAGGGCTGGTACTCCTGTTTACAATCGATCAGAAACATATTTTATTTACAGGTGATATTGAAAAACATGCTGAAGAAAAACTTCTCCAGGCATGGAATCTACCAAAGATAGATATATATAAAGTAGCCCATCATGGTAGTAGGACTTCTAGTACAGAAGCATTTATTCACCAGATTCGGCCGCGATATGCGTTAGTTTCGGCTGGAGAGAAGAATCTTTACGGCCATCCATCTCCTGAGGTCATAGGGAGATTACAAAAAGTAGGCACAAAAGTCTATAGGACGGATTGGATGGGTGCAGTCACGATTCGCATTAATGAAGAAGAGGTTCAATTTTCATCCATGTTGCAAGAAAAAGGGAGAGAGTGATTTGATAGAGCAGTTTCAAAGGGCACAAGGTGGTTGTCGGAATTCAACAAAAGATTTCTTGCATCATTTAGAACAGACTTTTTACCAAACTGCCTACTACGTAACCGAAAGGCAACAAGATGCGATGGACGCTACACAGAAGGCCTTGGTTTATGTATATAGACATCTTAAAGAGATCCAAGTAAGCGATATAGAAGAGAAGCAACAAGTGTGGGAACAAAAGGTAATTGTACAAGCATGCTTTGATTTGTCTAAGCAGCGCTCTAAAGTGGTTTCGATGTTGCCCCATCTGACAAGAGATAACCTAGTGAAAAAGCTCCCCGGAAATGTTAGTTTCGTTGCTAGTTTGAAGAGAGCTATATATGAACTACCTGAGCGTCCTCGATTCATATTAGTCTTGCGCTACATTCAAAATCTAACGATTCAAGAGATCGCAGAAGTCTTAGGGATTCCGGTAGAGTCAGTGAAGAAGCAACTATATCGTGCTCGTAAGCAGCTACAAGAATGGCTGAGTGACTACCAAGAAGGAGGACTTTTCCAATGGCAAATACACAAATCGTAGATCTACTACAGAGGGATTTAGATCAAGAATTGACCAGTACAGACCAACAATATTTAGATGTATATCTTGCTAATTCTCCTGAAGATGCTGCCATGGCAAGTCGATTTCAACAGTTAGTCTTCGAACTATCTAACTTATGTAAGGTAACCCCTGTGCTTCCACTTACGGAAATGGTGCTGGAACAAATGGAAGAGGAAGAGCGACAACAGCAAAGAGCCCAACTTTTAAAGCGATGGAAGATAGCCAGTATCGGGATTGGCATTGTGGTCATATTGTTGACAGCAGTGATCGCTTTCGTGCCAATTGGAACGACATCTTGGCCTATGAAAATCCTCGTGAATCCCCGTCTTTTTACTGAGAGTGTGAAGAAAGGTGGAATTCTCTCTCCTGATAAAGACTTAGTGGCATTATGGGACGAGAAAAATCAAATACAAGTTTATGATAAAAAGGGAAATGAAGCGATTCCCAAACAAAGCATGGTTAGTGCGAAAGATCCTAAGATCGAGTGGCGTAATAACGATCGGCTCATCGTAAAATTTACTGATTCAGTAGGAGGACTTGTTACATTTGAGTTTCCAGTAGAAACGAATGTTAAGAAGCGATAAAATTAAGGGATGAAGAGGTGAATGAAATGGATCGCAAAATACTACAAGACATCAAGATAAACCAAATTCATCCTGTTTATTTTTTGTATGGAGAAGAAGAGTTTTTGCTGGAAGAA
Source organism: Thermoactinomyces sp. DSM 45891 (assembly GCF_900119485.1). GTDB lineage: Bacteria > Bacillota > Bacilli > Thermoactinomycetales > Thermoactinomycetaceae > Baia. Next base: position 2,732 of record NZ_FPJZ01000011.1, on the reverse strand, counting down.
ACACTAGACTGGATTAGGCAACAATTATGTGGGCGCAGTACTGGGGACAGAGAATGGAATGAGGTAGTTTTTGATCTTGATGAGACACCCATTCAATCTGTGCTACAAGAATTGGAGACTCCCTCTTTCTTCGGAGATCGTAGATGGATTATAGCAAGGAATGCCTCATTTTTTGGTAACCATAAAAGTAAAGTGGAGCACGATCTTGATTTATTTCTCGAATATATAAAAGATCCCCACCCAGATAATATATTGATTTTGACTATGTTAGGGTCTTCCCTTGATAAACGAAAGAAAGTAGTAAAGCAGATAGAGAAGGTTGCTAAAGTCTTAAAGTTTGACCCCTTAGAGGGGCAGGGTTTACATAAATTTGTTGCAAAGAGGTTCCAATTATTGCAAGTGCAAGTTGATAGGGAAGTGATCAATCGGTTAATTGAGCTGGTTGGAAATCATCTAAGGCTCCTGGCTCAAGAATGTCAAAAGGTAGCTCTATTTGCAGGAAAACAAGGTGTCGTCACGTTAGATCAGGTTGATCAACTAGTGGTACGGACATTAGAGCAGGATGTATTTCGTCTAACAGATCAGATGGGGAAACATAATAAAGAAAATGCGATCCAAATCTACCGTGATCTCGTCTTTCAAAAAGAAGATCCTATTAAAATCTTAGCCTTGATTACAAGACAGCTCCGCATCATGTTACAAGGTAAACTACTAGCACAAACGGGGAAAAATGAAAAAGAGATAGCGAGTCTCTTAAAACTTCATCCCTATCCAGTGAAGCTTGCTCTACAGCGAGGAAATTCATATTCGGAAGAGCAACTTAAGGTGCTACTAGAACTGGCGATTGAAGCGGACCAAGACATTAAGTCGAATCGAATCATCGATAAAGAATTTGCTGTGGAGCGCCTACTCCTAAGAATGTGATGTGCTACAGTAAATCTAAAACACAAAAGCCTTGAACAACAAGGCCTTTTTTCATTTCATTGTATATCAATCAACTATGAAATACTGATATTGCAAACAAATTGCAAACACAATGATTAGATTACGTGTTTTATTCGTCAGATAAAAACATTTTCTCAAATCGCTCTACCGCTTCTTGTTGCATGTTAGGAAGTACGTGACTATAAGTATCCATGGTAAGACGTATATCAGAGTGACCTAATCTTTCGGCTACTATTTTAGGGTGCTCACCTTGTTGCAACATCAGAGTAGCATGTGTATGACGAAGGTCATGAAAACGAATATTAGGAAGGTCTGCTTTCTTTAATATTGATTTAAAATACTTCCATAAATCAGATGGGCTAACAGGCTTACCGATCGAAGTTGTTACAACTAAACCGTGATCATGATAAAGTGCTCCTAGCTTTATTTTTTCTTTACTTTGGAGTAGTTTGTGTTCCTCCAATGCTTGTACTACTAGTGAAGGCAAGGGGACTGATCTGATACTTCCTGAGGTTTTCGGTTCTTGTAATACACGTTTACCATCTACAAGAGCTAAGCTTTTCCGTACACTAAGCATTTTTTCTTCCAAAGCAACATCATTCCATCGCAAACCCAGAATCTCTCCTTTTCTTAGCCCTGTTGTAATTCCCAATAAAAAGGCTATATAGAGACGATGGCCTTTAGCATAAGTCAAAAATCGCTTTACCTCTTCAGCACCAAATGTTGCATTTTCCCTCTTCCGAATTTTAGGAGGGTCGCTTAATTTTGCTACGTTACGGTTAATCAATTGCCATTTAACTGCATGTTCTAAAGCTTTTTGTAAAACAGTGTGCATATATTGGATCGTACTTGCTGCCAAACCACCCTTGCCATCAACCCGACCACTTTCTAGCTTGTTGTTGTAAAATCGTTGTATGTGAGTTGCTTGTAGTTCTTGCAAAGTAAGTGAACCTAGATGTGGTGCGATATGTGTTCTGATTGCAAATCGATATGAAGAGAATGTAGTAGGTCTAACAGCTCCTCTTGCATAATCCTCTAGCCAGTTTTCTAGATACTCTCCCAAAGTTACCTTGTTTGGTTCTACAAAAATCCCATTTTCGATTTCGTTGATAGCTTTGTTTAATTCTCGCTCTGCTTCCTTTTTTGTTTTGAAACTACGAGACCATTTCTGTTTTCGTTTCCCTGTTGTCAGGTCTCTCCCAATACTAAGAACATAGACCCAACCTTTTCCACGTTTGCGTACATGACCTCTCATTTTAGTACCTCCTTAGACAGCTTCTGATTTGGATGGTTCTTGGTTAACACGAGTTATACTTGTCAATTGCTTCAACCGCTCATCCCTAACTTGCTGGGCATCCTTGTATTGAGCAATCATAATGAAATCCTGCTCTTTCAAACGCTTAACCGCTTTTTGTACCAACTCCAGCAAGAACTCTTCGGATTCTGCCTTCACGATGGTTGCGAGAGTAGGCGTTACTTGACGATCTAACCAACTAAGTTTCGTTTCAACGGTTCTTTCTTTTGGTAGTTCTGTAAGCTTGATTTTGGCTGCGTCTCCAATAAAGCGTTCCCACTTCTTCCAAGTCTTCCAACGGCTTTTATTGCTATCGGTTCCCTTCGTTGTAAAGCGGACATAGTAGTTTAAAACACCCGTTACGATCTCGCCTGCATCCACTTCATTTGCGATCAACCAAGCTACTTTAACGGCTCTTTCGTCCTTTAGTTCCAGTTCGGTACGATTCCAAAACTTGATCCCTTCTAATTCGCTCTCATTTCCGTCCTTCAGG
>NZ_FPJZ01000037.1 GCF_900119485.1 Thermoactinomyces sp. DSM 45891 | reverse complement strand
AAAACGAAAATATGTAAACGTCTATCGGAAAAGAGGACAGGTCACAGGGAAGATATTCTCTTATGGACGGGATCTAGTAGAGGTTAAGAGGACGAGGGATACGAAGGATTTGGTAACGGCCCTAATTGGTATCGGGAAGGATGAGGGTGATGGGAGTATCCTCACATTTCAAGACTATACTCCTCCAGATAATTTCAAGTATGAAAAGAATGAAGACTGGGTTGGGAGTATCGAATCTCTACAGCGTTGGAGGCGAAATGACAAGCATATATTTGGAGTCTACAAAGATGAATCGGCTACGAATCCTGCTGAACTCTATCAGAACACAGTAAAGGAACTCGATAAAAGGAGTAGGCCGAAAGTAACCTATCAGATGAGTGTTCTCCTACTAGAAAGACTCATAGGGCAACAATGCCGATTAGGAGACGAAATTATCGTGAAGGATCACAGTTTTACTCCAGAGCTTGCGATCCGAGGCAGAGTCACCGAGAAGAAGAGTAGTAAAACGAGTGTTGATCCACAACAGAATCAAGTGATCTTAGGGGACGTTTAATCCCTTGGGCAGATTGAATCGGAGAGGAGGTGATCCGATTGGATGAAGAAAGGCAAGGCATCTATATATCTGGAAAAGAAATGTATGAATCTATACAGGCTATTGGAAGTACGTCTCAACAAATTCTGACTCGTATAAGCGTGATGGAAGCTAAGTTAGAGGACTTTGGACAAACGGAAGAGCGGAGTCGTGAGGCGATTAGAAAGTCAGAAGAGGCATACGACATTGCTTCCAAAATAGAAAGCCAACAGGTGTGGCTCTGGAGGATTGTATCAGGCTCATTGGTTACAGGAGCGATTACGCTACTACTTTCTTTTATAAAAAAATCAATCTAGTGGAGGATAAATATGAAAAATAAACGTTGGAAAAATAGTGGAATGTGGATCAGCCTAACGGGATTGATCTTTTTATTTTTGCAGACTATCGGGGTGGACATTAGTCCAGTAAAACAGGGGGCTATTACTACAGTCGTAGATTCAGTCGTTGGACTACTTGTTGTGTTAGGGATTCTAAGTAATCCCACCACTCAGAATCAGGGCTTTCTAGACGACAAGGGGGGTGTAGAGAATGACTAAATTAATCTGTCTGGACGCTGGTCATGGAGGTAAGGATTCTGGAGCAGTAGGTTATGGACTTCGAGAAGCAGATGTAGCTTTAAAATTAGTAGAGTTGGTGAATCACTATCTGGGTAGCTATGCATGTGTTACTACTCTAACTCGAAACAAGAATACATCTGCAAGATATCCATCTGGTAAAGCGGGATTACGGAAACGGATTGCCTACGCAAATAACAAAGGTGCTGATTTCTACTTATCGCTGCATTGCAATGCGGGCCGAGGATCTGGATTTGAGTCCTATGTAGCCCAATCTGTGCCGACTCGTACCAAGAGAATACAAAAGGTAATTAATGATAATGTGCTGGGATTCTTAAAGGGCTACGGAGTCAAGGCTCATGGGAATCCGGAGAAAGTTGACATCCAAGCGGCACGGGGTAGAATCGCTGTTGTTAGGGATACGAAGATGAGTGCAGTTCTTCTGGAATGTTTGTTTATCGATAATCCTACAGAGAACAAGCTTTTGAAGGACAGCCAGTTCCTTGATGGATTGGCTAAGGCTATTACGATAGGTGTAGTCTCAGCTTTAGGGCTGGAAAAGAGATAGATATATGTAGAGAGTATCGCTGACTTTGAATCTGTGAGTGATACTCTTTTTTTATTTTTTCCAACGCAGTAAAAAGTAAAAATTGATCTTGATTCAATGCATCTATTTATTTTTTTGTTGACGAATTGTGAACAAATGAAATATATTTCTATTGTATTATAAAAAATCTATATTAATCTAAAAAATGGAGGGTTATTAAGGTGAGAAAGAAGAAACGAATGTTTCTCCGTAGAATGCTATTAATGGTTCTGTCGTTTTTCATATTCTTCGGAACAGCATTTCCTACTTCTACACATGCGGCTGATTTTGCTAATACGACATATAAAGCCGCTGAGTGGGGTTTTTTATCTGTTTACATGAGTGCAAAAGATGCATGGAATCAGATGGCGGACGGATGGACTCTGGCATCCGAGAAGAGTAACGGAAGCAAGGAACTGACTGAGAATAAACAAAGTCTTCCTGTAAAAGAGGAGATTCCTAAAGGAAAAAAGGTAGCAGACCCCAAGAGAGTGAAGGAACTAGTCGAACAACGGAAGATCAATGCTAAATTCTATGAGCTTTCAGACGGTCGAATCGAAGCCGAGATTAGTTCAGATCCTGTTCACTATCGAGATTCAGATGGAAAATTACAAGATATCCAGAATGACATCTCGAAAACGAAGCAAAAGGGATACGTGTATAGTAACGAAAAGAATCAATTTAAAACACATTTTAGTGATCGAGCTAACGAATTAGTTAAGATTACGAGTGGAAAGCATGCTATCTCAATGGGACTAAAAGCTCCAGATAGATCAAAGGTTTCCCCAACCGTAAAAGGGAACATCATCTCATTCCCAGATATCTTGAATAAAAGTAAAATCGAGTATCAAACGGAAAATAGCAAAGTAAAAGAAAGAATAGTGTTAAATGAGAAGCCAGAGAGTAATGTATTTGACTTTGTACTAGAAACAGGCGATTTAGAGCCAAAATTACAATCAGATGGCTCAGTGTTATTTGTAGACAAAGGCGATGTCGGAGTTTTCAAGATCCCAAAGCCATTTATGTACGATAGCAAAAAAGAAGAAGATTCTCCTTATGGCTATGCATGGAGCCATGATGTGAAGCAAGAGATTGTCCAAGTAGATGGTAAAAATATTCTACGTGTGACTGCTAATAAAGAGTGGTTGAATGATTCAAAACGAGCGATGCCTATAACCATCGATCCAACGATTGAGATTCAACCAACCCCGGGGAATGGGGCGCAAAACAGTAAAGATACGATGATTAACAGCTCCTCACCAACTACAAACTATAATGACAACTGGAGACTATCTGTAGGAGCAGATTCGTCACAAACTTCACGCTCTCTTGTAAAGTTTGATACTTCTGTTATCCCTTCGGGAAGCAAAGTAGACTTCGCGCAAGTGCAACTCTACTACGACCAAAATTTCTGTTCGGGTTGTAAAGATACCGATCACGATGTAACCTTCAGCCTCCACCGAGTCCTTCAAGACTGGAATCCAGCCGAGGCCACTTGGAAAGAAGCCAAGAAAGGGGAGGCATGGAAGACACCGGGTGGAACCTTTCGATCCGATGTGGAAGCAAGTACCTATGTCATAGACAATACAGATAGCACCGGTATTACGAAGAACGGTACATGGAACTTATCTTCCAATGTATCGGGCGGCGTGAATGGCAGTTATCATGCGGCACAGCCAAATGATAAGAGTGCGACGAACACCTTTACATGGAAGCCCTATCTAAATGAAAGCGGAACGTACAACGTTGCCGCATCCAATGTAAAAGCATCCGATCGCGCTACTTCTGCTCCATATAGTATTACTCACAATGGAGGAACATCCAAAGTTTATCTCAATCAGCGGACTGCGAATACCGGTTATCAATGGCTGGGACAATTTCGGTTTGCCACCGGGGATAGCCATAGTATTACGCTTTCTAACTACGATTCCAGTAAAAAAGTAGATGGAGCCGTCATTGCTGATGCCATCCGTTTTACTAAGGTAGCCGAAGTAGATAAATCTGCTAACGTAAACAACCGCTGGCATGATTACACAGCGCGTGACCTCGTTCAATCATGGGTCGATGGGAGCCAAGAAAACTATGGAGTTCTCATCAAAGCCAAGGATGAATCGAAAAAAGTAGGCGGAATCAGGTATACAGCGAGTCAAAACTTTGATGAAAATGCGATTCGACCGAAGCTAAAAGTCGTATACGGAAAACCGTCTGTACTCTTGGCAGAACCGACTAAAATCTATGCCAACGGTGCAGAGTTGAAATGGACAAAGTATATCCGAACCGACTTTGTAGAGTATCAGATCCATCGAAGTACCAATCAGAGCTTTATACCCGATGAGAGTACGCTGGTTGCACCGATTCCGAACCAAAATACACTTACCTTCACCGATACCACAGCTACGCCAACCCCTGCCTACAGCAGTGATCCGTTTGGACGAGCCTATTTCTATCAGATTGCCGTGAAAACGATAGATGGTACCGTTGTCCCTTCTACAACCCAACTCGTAAGATTGCCTAAGTCGGGTATGGCGATTCAAGTCTTGCAAAATGCCATGGACACTACCATCTCGAGTGAGCATAAAAATACCAGCTTTAACTACTTAGATGAAAAGGGAAATCCATGGGCATCCGTCGGAAACAACAGCGCTACCTTCGGAAACACTCGCTCCCTCTATAAATTTGATCTCTCTTCCATTCCAAGCACAGCAAAGGTAGTGGACGCAGACTTTAGTCTGTGGAGCTGGCAACGAGATAGCGTGGGAAGCAAACATGCTACCTATAATGCTCACTACCTGTGGAAGGATTTCGAATCGGTTCCCAAAACAACGTGGAACAGTCACAACGATGCCTTTCATCACTCAGTGCTCGATTACGTGACAAATGTCACCAACGATCCAAAATGGCTCAATTGGGATGTAACGACCGCCGCGGAAAGGTGGGTCAAAGATGGATCATCGAACCGTGGTCTCATGATCCGTCATAGTGATGAAGGAAGCAAAACAGCGAAAGAGAAGCTACTCACAGTTAGTAGTGAGATGACCCTTGCACCACAGCTAAAACCGAAGCTAAAAGTGGTCTATATCGATAAGAAAGCCGCCAATTCATACTACTCGCCGAAAACACCGACT
>NZ_FPJZ01000009.1 GCF_900119485.1 Thermoactinomyces sp. DSM 45891 | reverse complement strand
GGGCAAACCATCTATCTTGGTTCTTCTTCTTCCCTACTCAAAGTTCGATTTTACGATAAGTACAAAGAAGCCCTGAAGGACGGAAATGAGAGCGAATTAGAAGGTATCAAGTTTTGGAATCGTACCGAACTGGAACTAAAGGACGAAAGAGCCGTTAAAGTAGCTTGGTTGATCGCAAATGAAGTGGATGCAGGCGAGATCGTAACGGGTGTTTTAAACTACTATGTCCGCTTTACAACGAAGGGAACCGATAGCAATAAAAGCCGTTGGAAGACTTGGAAGAAGTGGGAACGCTTTATCGGAGACACAGCCAAAATCAAGCTTACAGAACTGCCCAAAGAAAGAACGGTTGAAACGAAATTGAGTTGGTTAGATCGTCAAGTAACGCCTACTCTCGCAACGATCGTGAAGGCAGAATCCGAAGAGTTCTTACTAGAGTTAGTACAAAAAGCGGTTAAGCGTTTGAAAGATCAGGATTTCATTATGATCGATCAGTATAAGGATGCCAAGCAAGTTAGAGATGAGCGTTTGAAGCAATTGAAGAGTATGATCCGTGTTAAATCCGATCCACCAAAAGACCAAACAGCAATGTAGATGAATAAGACAATCTGAGCTATTAATACATTGAATTGAAGTAAGAGAGGGGATGATTATATTGCAGAGATTGGATGAATTGAAGAGAATAGAGGAATTGAATAAAAGCAAGCCCGTAACGTTTGAAGAAAGAATTGAGGGAGTAGGAACGATTAAAGTTTATGGTGATCTTGATATGGAAAAGTTGGTTAGACTACTACTGAAGAGCTATTCAAAGAAGTGTTGATGCTCTTCTTTTCTTTTGTTGATCAGAGAAAAATATAAACTGTTTGTGCAAATCCATAATCAGTTCCCCTTTATGTTACAGAGCAAATCGATACAAACTTTGATGCTCTTTTTTTGTTGTTTATTTCAACAATAATTTTTATTGATAACCGACGAGTTGTCAATCTAATTGCAACAGTAGCCATTCCGTGATATTACAATAATAACCATTTGAAATAAATTACAAATATGTTATTGTTTATTAGGTCGTGGGCGTCCCAATTGTAGTTCTGATAAAAATTGCTGAGTGGAAGCTTAATATATTTGTCCCAACTTAGTATATAAATAATTGCAGGAGGTATATTTCTAAATAATGAAAAAATTAAAAATAACTATTGTAATGATCACATTTCTTTCTATCTGTCTTTCTATTCCCTTTAATACTAGTACAGTATACGGAGCTATGGAAGATCCAACTCCTATTAACTCACAAGAAGAAGCACCTAAAGAACTAATAGATAATGTACAATCTTTGGAGAAGTATATTGTTGTAGGTAAAAATAATGAGCTAGTTTTTGATGTGGAAAAAGCGGAGAAAGATGGTGCTACTCCTGAGCAATTGGCTCAGGGTCGAGAATTTAATAAGTTTTCTTCACAATATAGCTCAGCGAATGTGAAAAAATCACGAATCAAACCAGGTCTTCCTATATATGGTAATTGGTGTGGTCCAGGGCATGGTGGCAAATCTATGAATAATCCGAAACCAGAGAATAATTTGGATTATCGTTGTATGGAACATGACTTATGCTATGCTAAAGTAGGATATTTTCATTGTACTTGTGACAGAAACTTGCTATGGGGCATCCTGAAAAGCTATCCTTATATGAAGTCAGGAGAAAAAGCTATGGCAACAACTGTTTATACGTATTTCCTCCTTCAAATGAAGGCTCGTTTTTGTGGAAATATTGACATGCCAGGAGCACCAAGATAATCAATACACGACAATTAAGGATGGGAATTTATGAATAAGCTGAAAGTGTTCTCAGCACTATCTAGAATTACTTTTGTAATTGGTCTCCTATCTTGGGGGTTACTTTTTGTAGCAAATCAGTTTTCGGTTTCAGTTAAATTGTTTTTACAAGGACCGGTACTGCTGTTTTCTACCCTTATTATAGCCCCCATAGGCATTCTATTTAGTAAGTTAGCTTTAAATAAAAATGGTAAATATGCACTTTTATTTCTTATTTTAAATATCATTATGACATGTAGTATTTTTCTTTATTGGATGATTGGTGGTATTGTATGCGCCCTATTAGGATGTTAAATAGGTAAATTAAATAGTGCTGTCTAATGGTAGTGGTTACCACAATTCATTTAGACGGCACTATTTTTTGTCGATTAGTAGCATAATATAACTAATTTATTTATATATCATTGTTGCAATCATCTCGAGATGAGCGAATTCTTCTGTGCCGATATCGGTTAATAGGCCGACTACTTTATCGGGAATGGTGTACCGCTGGTTGAGATAGCGGAGTGCTGCGGCGAGTTCGCCATCTGCCCCGCCGTATTGTTCAACGAGTAGTTTTGCTAAATAAGGGTTACATGTACTTACTTTTACGGGATATTGCAGTTTTTTTTCATATACCCACATTGACCAGGAACCTCCTTTTTATACTTGCCAAGGCCAAGGAGGCTTTCCCCAAGACCAATTTTCATCGGAGTAACTACGACCAAATTGTAAGAGGGGACCATATCGTGCTTCGTATTCTTTTGCTATTTTTTTTCGTTTTTTGGCTAGTCCGTTAAATTGTCGAATGGAGTCTATGTCTTTTGGATGGGTATCAAGGTAAAGGGTTAGCTCAACTAAGGCAAAGTCAACAGCTTGTAGTTCTTCCAACAGTTTGTAGTATTCTGGTGGGAGGGGTGAATTCATCGTAGTTCCCCCCTTTTTTTATACGGATTTTCGTAAGGGTCATATAATGCTTTCCATAGGGTTCCGCGAAATAGAGCTTCTCGAATGGGGAATTGCTCTAAACAACGTGGTTGAAAACCCATATAGAGATGAGGGGGCGTGGAGTAGTACTTATGACCTATGGGTGGGCAGGGGTCAAAAGGGCCATGATATACGTCATATGTTTTCATTGATGTATGGTGGCAATGATCTTTTTGACTCAAAAAAAATCCCTCCTTGTTATAGAAAACGACTCCTTAGAATTTATGATAAGATTATATTTGATATTCGAATAATCTTACTATTATATTCTTTTGTTATTTAAAATCGAAATATAATATTTAATTAAGGAAATGTAAGTTGTTTTATTTAGGAGGTTATCTAATGAAAGCCAGAGCATTAAAACTGGGAGATACAATTGGGATTATCGCGCCTGCAAGTCCGACGAATCCTGAGGAGCAGGAGCAAGCGTTGGAGATTTTTTCTGAGTTTGGTTTTAATCTCAAGTTAGGAAATTCACTCTGGCAACAGCACGGATATTTGGCGGGACATGACTGGAACAGGGCGGAGGATTTGAATCGGATGTTTGCCGATCCGGAGGTAGATGCGATATTTTGCATGAGGGGTGGTTATGGAACACCCCGTATTCTTGATCTAATTGATTATAGGGGCATTAGGAAAAACCCGAAAATATTTGTAGGCTATAGTGATATTACAGCATTGCATCTGGCGATTCACCGTTTTACGGGTTTGGTTACATTTCATGGGCCTATGATTACGGAGCTTGCGAGGAAACCAGACTTTCATTCATGGTCTACTCTATTTCAACACTTAACAAGCCATGTTCCCGTTGCTAGATATGAAGAGCCTATAGAGAAACACTGCATTGTAGTAGGATCAGCAAGAGGGCCATTAATTGGTGGTAATTTATCATTGCTTGTTTCAACACTTGGAACTCCATTTGAGATTGACACAACTGGAAAAATTTTATTTATTGAAGACGTAGACGAAGATCCATACCGGGTGGATCGTATGCTAACTCAGTTACGGCATGCTACTAAACTTCAAAATGCGGCCGGTATTGTGTTTACTGATTTCACCGATTGTACAGCAGAAAATGGAGAGAAGAGCTTAACCATTCGAGAGATCCTCGACGGTATTGTAAAACCACTTGGAATTCCTTGTTATTACGGGCTAAATGTGGGGCATACTCAGCCTAATTGGACGTTGCCCATCGGGGTGCTTACCGAAATCGATGCCCTGGAAGGGTGGATACAGTTTCAAGAGGGATCTGTAGAATCGCTTGAAGGATAATATTACAGAGATGGAGTTAAATTATCATTAAGTTTTTGTAAATATGTATCTTCTGAATAATATAACTGTTATAATTAGTTTGTATTTCAAATACAATAGTAGGAGTGAATTGAATGAAGAAGTTTTTTTCCATGTGTTTAGCATTCGCATTAATGTTAAGTGTTGGGCTTGTTGCCTCCAGTAACGCTGTTATGGCAAAAGAGCAGGCAAAGCCAGGGATTGGAACACAAGCCATTGATATCACAGGTGTCTGGCGAGGTAATGATGGTGGATATTACTATATCCGTCAAATTGGAAATACTGTTTGGTGGACAGGTTTGAGTAACAATGGGGTCGGAACCAACTGGACCAACGTGTTTAAAGGACAATTAAATGGGGATAAAGTTGCGGGTACATGGGCTGACGTACCAAGAGGTGGAATTTTAAGCCACGGAAACTTGTCATTTACTGTTGTCTACACACAAACAGGTATGCGATTGCATAGAACCGCCGTTTCAGGTGGCTTTGGTGGTAGCGTTTGGTACAGATAATTATATAGTCAAACATAAAATATTTTCCAATACTAGCATCCAAATGGATGCTTTTTTTGTTATCTAGGGGGTGAATAAGGTATAATTTTTGGCAAGTGATATTAAAACGAATATTAGAATAGGGGATTCGATGACACAAACAAGTGAAGGAACAGTGGGTTGGAACTTTGATAATAGTTATGCGAAATTACCTCACGTATTTTTCTCAACAGAAGACGTAAACCCTGTACGTGCTCCAGAGCTAATTCTCCTAAATCATTCCGTAGCAAACTCTTTGGGATTAGACACGGAAGCTTTGCAAAAGGGAGAGGGAGCAGAGGTATTTGCCGGTAATAAGGCTCCTGAAGGTGCAATGCCACTAGCCCAAGCTTATGCAGGGCATCAATTTGGTCACTTTACTAGGTTAGGAGACGGACGGGCTATATTGCTAGGAGAGCAAATTACACCTAGCGGGGAGAGATGTGATATCGTATTAAAAGGATCAGGTAGAACGAGATATTCCCGAGGGGGGGATGGTCGTGCGGGGCTTGGTCCTATGTTACGCGAGTACATTATCAGTGAATCTATGCATGCGCTCGGAATTCCTACTACTCGTAGCCTAGCAGTTGTAACGACAGGAGAAATGATTATCCGTGAAACTGATTTGCCGGGGGCAATCTTAACTCGAGTAGCTAAGAGTCATATTCGTGTAGGCACCTTTCAATATGCAGCTAGGTGGGGGAGTAAGGAGGACTTACGGGCTTTAGCAGATTATACGTTGCAACGTCATTTCCCTGAGATTGTTCTAGATGAAAACCGATATCATTCTCTGCTAAAAGAAGTGATCGATCGTCAAGCGTCGTTAATTGCTAAGTGGCAATTGGTAGGCTTTATACACGGAGTGATGAATACGGATAATATGACCATTAGTGGTGAGACAATCGACTACGGTCCGTGTGCCTTTATGGATACATATCACTTGGATACGGTATTTAGTTCCATTGATCAGCAGGAGCGTTATGCATATGGAAATCAGCCTCGCATTGCTGGATGGAATCTGGCTCGATTCGCAGAAGCACTCTTACCGTTGCTTCAGGAAAATGAGTCTGAGGCAGTCGAGACAGCCCAAGAGGCGATATCTCATTTCCCTGATATCTATCGAAATCATTGGCTTGATGGGATGAGAGCGAAGCTCGGGTTATTTTATGCAGAAATAGAAGATGAATCGTTGATTGAAAGCCTCCTTTACATGATGCAGAAATATCAAGCAGATTATACCAATACATTTCGTTCGCTTACGCTTGATCAATTTGAGGAGTTAGCTTTTTATGAAAAGCCAGAATGGGATCAGTGGATTCAGGAATGGAAAAAAAGAGTAGAGCGAGAACAAGTTTCTATATCAGATTCAAAACAGTTAATGAAGAGTTGTAATCCAGCGATCATTCCACGGAACCATCGGGTAGAGGAAGCGTTAGAGTCTGCTGTGAGAGGAGATCTTAGTGTGATGAAACAGCTTCTAGACGCCCTTTCCAATCCGTATGCTTATACACTAAGGCAAGCTATGTACTGTTCATTACCCGATCCGACCTCACATCCCTATCGAACTTTTTGTGGGACTTAGGGGGAGAGAGTTTGTCTCCTCCTAAGTTAATACATAAAGCCCCTTTTCAATTTTATCATCTATATGTCTATCACCTGTCTATCTACATAGAATAACATATATGAGTTGGTCTAATAGATGTTAGAAAGGCGACAACATCTTTCTGGTATCTAGATGGGAGGAATGAAATTGGCTATTCGGTTATCACCTGAGCAAAATATTTACCATTTGGATCATAAAAAGGTTTGTTTTATTCATGTTCGAACTCTGAGTAGTTGGAAGGATGGACTAGATAAAAAGCTAGAACGATTACTCTCATCGGGGTTATATCAAAAAGTAAATGCTGTTTTTATTAATTTTGTTGTAGATGATATTCATAATACTCAATTCATCGAAGATCAAATTGTAAATCCCTTGAGCCACTATGATGATACAGTTCAATATAGGATTCTTCCTGAAGAATATCAGTATGAAAGAGCCACCTTGCATTGGATTCACCAGTATTGTAGCGCAAGTGTGAATAATGTAAAAGTGTTGTATCTCCACTCCAAGGGAGTAAGACATGGTGAGGTACACAATAAAGCTTGTATAGAAGATTGGGTTAATTTGATGGAGACTGTATTAGTTGACCATCATGAAGTGAGCTTCGAATACCTAAAAAAAGTAGATGCTTGCGGAACTAATTTTTTTCTTCACCATCCTTATCCACCTCATTATTCTGGAAATGTTTGGTGGGCAAATAGCCACTATATTAAACAATTACCAGCTACGGTTCCTCCGGACTGGTTAGCGCCAGAAATGTGGATTTTATCTCATCATACCGTTACATTTGCTGAGATATTTAATTCTGGATATCCCCTCGCGGCTCATTATGTACACCGATTTCCTAAAGAAAATATTCCTTCACAATTTCAACCGATTGTGTACCAAAAAGATGGGGATGGAGTAAGAGTCTGCCCTATATAGATTGATCCATGTACCACTTAGATAGTCAGCTGAATGATAGAGCTGTCTATCTAAGTGGTACTTTCAATTTTATGATTCGTGTGATCCAATCAATGAGATCATGGAAGACCTCTTCGCGATTTTCTTCATGTAGCATCTCATGTCTTTTGTTTTTATATAGCTTCATGGTTACGTTTGTAACTCCGCATTTACGATAGGTGTCATATACTTCTTGTACGCCTTTTCCTTTATTTCCAACAGGATCAAGATCTCCGGAAAACAAGTAAATGGGGAGTTGTTTGGGTGTTTTTTTATATTCTTTGAGTTGATTTACGATGAGTACACCTTTAAATAGTTCGCGATAAAAGCTGGTCGTGCAGGTAAAGCCGCATGCGGGATCTTCTATATAGCGATCTACTTGGCTGGTATCAGAAGATAGCCAATCAAAATCGGTGCGTTTTGGTTTGAATTGAGAGTTAAAAGTGCCAAATGACAACAGTTTCAACATGTTGCTCTTTGTTTTTGCTCCACGTACTTTCATTTCCAGAGTAGCAAATAGATATCCTATTTTTCCTAGAAGACCTGGATTTCCCCCTGTTCCTGAAAGAAGGAGTCCATCCCATAGATTACTCTGAAGTTGTACGGCCCGTCTTGCTAAAAAAGACCCCATACTGTGTGCGAGCAAAAAGAGTGGGCAAGAGTGCTTGTTACGAATGAGGTTGGAAACGAAGATGATATCCGTAACAGCTTGATCCCATCCTACATCGGGCTCGAAATGTCCATAGTCGTCTTCTTGTTTTACAGTTTTCCCATGTCCACGATGATCGTGAGCGTATACACCGAATCCAGCGGATAGTAAGGCCTCTATACATTCCTTGTATACACCGATATGCTCAGTCATACCGTGTGCAATTTGAACGATTCCTCTAAGAGGATCTGTAGGTAGCCATGTGTATAAATAGATTTCAGTCCCATCTGTCATGTGAATAAAGCCTTCTTGAATGTACATATGTATGACCTCCTTCTATTTATTATAAGCGGCTCAGGGAGTATGTGAGAAATAATTTCTGAAAAAAGGAAAAGGGAATGAAAGGAAGAAATTACCATTGTTCTATATTTTTTTATATGGAGGTACTTATGAAGCGATCTTTTTATTTCATGATTGGGCTATCTGTATTCGCTCTATCACTGTCAGGATGTAATGATTCTACCCCGACTATGAAACCACTGCCAACCTCAGCAGAAAAAGCACAAGCTGAGATCATAAACGGTAAAGGGAAAAAGATTGGAAAGGCTGAATTCTGGCAGGAACAGGATTATGTGATGGCAAGGATAACCGTACAAGATTTGCCTAAAGGACCACATGGCATTCATGTCCACACAGTAGGGAAGTGTGATATTCCTACGTTTGAAACGGCAGGGCCTCACTTTAATCCAGCACATAAAAAACACGGGACTGAAAATGTGGAAGGGCCCCATGCTGGAGACTTACCCAATTTAGAAATAAATGATAACGGTGAGGGGATGGCTGAGTTTGCGCTAGAAAACGTTACCTTAAAAGGGAATGAAGACAATTCGTTATTCCATCCTGGTGGAACAGCGATTGTGATTCATAAAGACAAAGATGACTATAAAACGGACCCATCAGGGAACTCAGGAGCGCGTATCGCTTGTGGAGTGATCCAAAACAGTAGTAAATAATAAAGAGTGGAGTGATGAGTGATAGTAGAAGAAGAGCCTGAGGCCTGTTCTGTCGTAGAACAGGCTTTTAGCTTATTAGTAGGTTCATTTGGTTTTTGATCATGGCTAATTTTTCTAGATAGTTACCAAATATGATCCCTTTTTCTGTGATAATAGCTGAAATATACTCGTGCGGTGTGACATCAAAAGCAGGATTGTAAACTTGGATTCCTTTAGGGGCAATCCGTTTTCCAGCGAGATGAGTCACCTCTTCTGGATGACGTTCTTCGATTGGAATATACTCGCCAGTAAGGGTATCTAAATCAATTGTAGATAAGGGGGACGCGACATAAAAAGGAATACCTAGTGCTTTTGCTTGGAGTGCAAGCCCAAAGGTTCCGATTTTATTAGCAGTATCCCCATTTGCAGCGATACGATCGCAGCCTACGATGATAGCTGAGATTTTCTTAGTACGCATGGTATGAGCTGCCATGTTATCTGTGATGAGAGTGACGTCCACGCCAGCTTGTTGTAACTCCCAAGTAGTGAGGCGAGATCCTTGGAGTAGTGGCCTCGTTTCGCAGGCATAAACCGATAGTGGCACCCCTCGCTCTTGAGCAAGATAGAAGGGAGCGAGGGCGGTTCCATAGCGTGCAGTGGCGATCGATCCTGGATTGCAAATGGTTAAAATGCGATCACCTGGTTGAAGTAAGCTAAGGGCATATTCGCCGATTTGTTGGCAAGTGATTTCATCTTCTCGTTGAATCGTGAGGGCTTCTATTTCCATAAGGTAAATGGCATCTTGAACCGTTTCAGCATGCTGAATGGATTGTACAACACGGTCCAGTGCCCAATATAAATTAACCGCCGTTGGACGAGCGGAGGAAAGATAATTACGTTGGATTTTTAATTGATGTGTAAAAATCCGTAAGTCTGACTCCTCCTTTTGTTGATTTGCCCATAGAGAGAGTCCAAAAGCGGCTGCAATCCCAATGGCAGGAGCGCCTCTCACTTGTAAGGCGTGAATCGCATTCCATAGTTGTTCGGTTGATTCGATTCGAATCATGTTCGTTTGGTGTGGAAGCTCATGTTGGTCTAGCAGGAGTAAATGATCTCCTCGATATTGTACCGATTGTATGGGTGTATGTACGCTCATGATCGTAATGCTCCTTTTATGCGCTGAGTGAAGTGGGCTAAACTATAGAGGTGAGTACGGGATTTAATCAGATCTGAACCAAGCTGAAGGGCGCGCTCTTTGATTTTAATTTGGGTGTGAAAGTCTTCGATGGTATCAAGATCTGCTACATGGGCTAATCCGATCGTACGACGAATGATTTCACAACCAGTAAATCCGATTGCATCTGTCCAAATTTTTAACAAAAAACGGGGCAATATACCGGGGATATTCGTATAGATCTCATGATTCGTTTCCTCCCAAAGTTTGGTGAATTCTTGTGCAAAGGTGATCCAAGTTCGTTCTATGGTGCGTAGAAGCTCGCTTAATCGTACTTGGTGTTCTGTGATAGCGAGCTTTGATAGTGCATTTAAAATAATGTTGGCGAAGAATTGTCCTAGATCAAAGCCGATCGGTCCGAAGAATGCAAACTCTGGATCGATGACTTTCGTCGACTGTTCAGTGACAAAAATGCTTCCTGTGTGTAAGTCGCCATGTAGAAGAGCTTCTGCTTGAGTGAGAAATTGGAATTTTAAGATTCCTACTTCGGTGAGCAATGTTTCATCAGACCAAACTTTTTCGACTGTGGGCCTTAGTTCTATTGGAAAATCATTGGTTGGATGATCGAAAAAAGGGTCTGTAAAGACTAGATCTTCTGTAATTTTACATAGGTCTGGATTGGTGAATTTTTGTACGAGCTCTTTTTTGACAAATGGATGGAGCGCGAAATCACTGGTGGTAAATAAAGTTTGCGCAATATAACGTCCAATGTGCTCAGCCAGTAAAGGATAGTGACGGTTTGAAATGAGTTCGGTGCGTAGAATGTTATGTTCGGATAGGTCCTCCATCACCGTACATGCTAACTCGTGATCTGTGTGCAAAACGCGAGGCACCAGATCAGGTACTACCTTTGCATGGATGCGTAGTGATTCTGACTCAATCTTGGCTCGGTTTAGGGACAGCGGCCAACTTTCTCCTACCACTTTCGCATACGGAAGAGCTTGCTTGACAATGATGGAACGATTGGTTTCTGGTTCAACGAGTTGAAAAACAAGGTTTAGGTTGCCATCTCCAATTTCTTTGATAATGAGATTATTAGGATGATCAAAGATAGAAAGCGTTTTTACAAATTCTCCTACAGTGTGCGTGGTAAAAGGAGCATACTGGTTTACGACTTGTATCATGATTATTATTTCCTCCCCGAAAGATAGTGATATGATACGGGGGCAAATAAAAACTGCCCCTTTCGGTGTGAAAGAGGCAGGGAATGCTGATTCCGTGCCTCTTATCTTGCGAACGTCAAATAAAATACGTTCCGCTGGAATTAGCACCGTGCCGTGTTTGACTACAGGTCAAGGCTCCCACTCTCACTTGACGTGGACGCCCCATCTCGCGATGGTATTACGGTCGGTTGCTGGGCTTCATCGGGCCAAAATCCCTCCACCTGCTCTTGATAAGAGACCAAAAATATATAATTGAGTTTTAAATTGGACTTTTCAAATGCAATCATATAGGCTTTCAGAATTTGTTGTCAATAGAAAATTTTTTTGACCGGTATAGCCTAATATATTTCTGGCCGACGGTCTGCAAAGATGGGGATAGTAGAACGTATCTTTGTTACGTGATCGGTGTCGATTTCGACTTGGATGATGGCGGCTTTTTCATCTGCCTCAGCCAATACTTCGCCCCATGGATCTACTACTAGGGAGTGTCCAGCAAATTGGTTATTTGGATCACTCCCTGACCGATTGCAAGCGATGACATAACATTGGTTTTCAATTGCCCGGGCAATACAAAGACTTCTCCAGTGCGAAAGACGCTGGATTGGCCACTGAGCAGGGATGTAAAGCACCTCAGCACCGGCAAGAACGGCTTTTCGAATCCACTCAGGAAAGCGGAGATCATAACAGATAAAACCTGCACTTACTACTTCATCCAGCATAAATGGTTCTAGACTAGAACCAGCTGTAAGATACAGATGTTCGTCCATCAACTGAATAAGATGTGCTTTGCTGTATTCGTTTACTACTTCCCCTTGTCGATTGAAGGCATAAAGTGTGTTGGTAATCCCTGATTTTGTTTTTTTAGGAATCGATCCCGCGATGATATGAACCTGATATTTTTTTGCTAGTTGTGCAAAAAGAGATTGTGTACATTCTCCATTTGGGTCCGAAATTTCAGGTAGTCGTTCTAGGTCATAGCCAGTAGTCCATAACTCAGGTAGCACAACCACATGAGGTGGATTCAACTGTTTCATTACTTGATGCATAAGGTCCTTTACTTGTTTCATATTAGCCTCAGGATCTCCAAATATAATATCCATCTGAATCAGGCAAATGGTTTGCTTCATTCTAAAATCCTCCCTTTGACAACTTCCTCTACAAGTTATAACATATATCATTATCATTTCAAGAATGTTCGAAAGTGACAGGGAGTGATGGATAGTGGGACAATTCACACAAGCAGATGTATTAACGAAACTACCGAAGCAATTCTTTGCCAATCTCGTTCAGAAGGTGAATCATCTTACTGCAAGCGGGGCAGATGTAATTAATCTTGGGCAAGGTAATCCCGATCTTCCAACCCCACATCATATCGTTCAGGCAATGCAAGAGGCGACTGCTAAATCAGATCATCATCGCTACCCTCCTTTTCGGGGGCATCGTTTTCTCAAGGAAGCCGTATCCAATTTCTATGCTCGCGAATATGGAGTGGAACTGGACCCTGAGCGAGAAGTAGCGGTCCTCTTTGGAGGGAAAGTGGGCTTAGTGGAAATATCCCAGTGCTATTTAAATCCGGATGATGTTGCTCTTGTACCCGATCCAGGCTATCCTGACTACTGGTCTGGAATTGCTATGGCACGAGCGAAAATGGTGCAAATGCCATTATTAGAAAAAAATAAGTTTTTACCTGATTTCACGCAAATCTCAGATGAGGAATGGAATCAGGCAAAATGTATGTTTTTAAACTATCCCAACAATCCTACCGGTGGTACAGCTACTACAGAATTTTTTGAGGAAACGGTTGCCCGTGCTAGGGACCATCAGATACTAGTTGTACATGATTTTGCCTATGGAGCAATTGGATTTGACGGGCAAAAACCGATTAGTTTTATGCAAATCCCATGCTCGAAAGAGGTGGGGATTGAAGTATATACATTAAGCAAGACCTATAACATGGCGGGATGGCGGATCGCATTTGCTGTTGGAAATGAGCATGTGATCGAGTCGATTAATTTGATTCAGGATCATTTTTATGTAAGCATTTTCGGGGCTGTTCAAGAAGCGGCAGCAGTAGCATTGAATCATTCTCAGGAATGCGTAGATGAATTGGTAGCAGTTTATGAACGCCGCCGAAATGCTTTTATATCAAGGATTCAGGAACTTGGTGTGGAAAATATTCATGCACCAAAAGGCTCTTTTTTCTGTTGGTTACCTACACCAAAAGGACTAGGATCGCAAGAATTTGCTGACTTGTTGTTGGAACAAGAGCATGTTGCGGTAGCTCCTGGCGTTGGATTTGGCCAAAGTGGTGATGGATATATTCGTGTTGGCCTATTGACCGAAGAAGAGAGATTGGTCGAAGCGGCAGAGAGAATGGCTCGTTGTTATCATCAGGAGAAATAGATTGACATTGCAAATGCATTCGGTCATAATCAGATTAATTAAATAATTGAATACAGATATTTCTCTTATCAAGAGTAGGTGGAGGGACTAGCCCTTTGAAACCCGGCAACCGGCTTATCTAACGATAAAAACGGTGCTAATTCTTGCAGTTCAGAAATGGACTGAGAGATAAGAGGAAGATGACGGACTTTTTGCGCCTCTTCCTCTTATGGGAGAGGCTTTATTTGTTATATATAGGCCACTAGGAGGTTTTACAAATGACACGATTGATTGCATCTTATTTGGTTCATGATAAAAAACAAGATTTGGTGAAAAAAGCAGAGTCGATTGCACTGGGTTTGACGATTGGTTCGTGGACAGAGTTACCTCTTTTGATTCAAGAGCAATTGAAACTTCATAAAGGAGAAGTAGTGGAGGTAACAGAGCTAGATGAAGATCAAGCAGCAAATCAATATTTAGGGGGAACGCGTACTAGAGGGCTATTAAAAATTGCGTATCCGGCAGCTAATTTCTCTAATGATCTACCAGCTATTCTTACTACGGTGTTTGGGAAGCTATCATTAGATGGTGAGGTAAAGTTAGTCGATCTTCATTTCTCTGATGAGCTACTTTCGTCCTATCCAGGGCCGAAATACGGAATACAAGGGGTTCGGGAAAAGGTAGGAGTTATCGATCGTCCACTTTTAATGAGCATTTTTAAAAGTGTGATTGGGAGGGATCTTGATTATTTTCAGGAACAGTTGAGATCGCAAGCTTTAGGCGGGGTTGACCTTGTTAAGGATGATGAAATCTTATTCGATAACCCGCTAACTCCATGGGAAGATCGTGTTCGTACAGCAGTGAACGTATTAAGTGAAACAGAATCGCTCACAGGAGAGAAAACGTTGTATGCGGTTAATATCACAGGCCGGAGCTCTCAATTACGGGATCGTGCGCGCAAAGCAGTAGAACTCGGGGCTAGTGCTCTCTTGCTTAATGTTTTTACCTATGGTTTGGATGTTTTACAGGAGTTAGCGGAAGATCCAGAAGTAGCGGTTCCAATCTTAGCACATCCGGCTTTTTCTGGAGCCTTTACATCATCAGCGTTTTATGGTGTGAGTCATTCATTAGCACTCGGAACATTGCTCCGTGTGGCTGGAGCTGATTTGTCGTTATTCCCTTCCCCTTATGGTAGTGTCGTTTTAGCAAAAGAAGAAACACTCCGAATTGCGCATTCTCTCTGTACGAATAGACTTGCATTACGTCCAACTTTTCCTGTGCCCTCAGCAGGAATTCATCCCGGGATCGTACCGCGACTGATTCACGACTTTGGGATTGATAGCGTTATCAATGCGGGCGGCGGGGTTCACGGTCACCCGAGCGGGACAATAGCAGGTGGAAAAGCATTTCGACAAGCGATTGAGACAGCACTTGCTGGGAAGACATGGATTGAGGTAGCTTCGGATACGAAGAACTATCTCGAGTTAAATCAAGCGATTGTTCTATGGGGAGGCGAGTAGATGAAAAAAAAGCCTGTTATTTTTTGTGATTTTGATGGGACTGTAACGGAATCCGATAATATTATTGCGATTATGAAGCAGTTTGCTCCTAAAGAATGGATCGCGATAAAAGATGATATCTTAGGACAACGGATTTCGATTCGTGATGGAGTTGCTCAGTTATTCCAACTATTACACAGCTCGCAGAAAGAAGAAATTATCACGTATATCCTGAAAAACATTAGGTTTCGTAAAGGCTTTAAGGAGTTTGTGAGTTGGACGGAAGAGATGAGAATCCCACTTTGGATTGTAAGCGGAGGGATCGATTTCTTTGTTTATCCGTCACTGAAGGGGCTTGTACAGCCAGAGAAGATTTATTGTAATCGCAGTGATTTTACAGGTGAACGCATTGAAATTATATGGCCTCATACTTGCGATCACCGATGTCAAAAAGATTGTGGATGTTGCAAAGTAACGATCTTGCGTCAGTTTGATTCTACGGAGATCCATCGTATTGTCATTGGAGACTCAATAACAGATTTACAAGCTGCGAAGATGGCGGATCAAGTATTTGCAAGGGATTTTCTAATTGAGAAGTGTGAGGAACAACAGATTCCATACTATCCATTTGAGACATTCCACGATATTCGCTTTGCCTTAGAGCAAGAGGAGGTGTTTCAACTCATATGATCGAGTTGGCGGAAAAATGGCGCATACTGGCGGATATCAAAGATGAACTTGCAGTACGTGATTGGTTTCTAGGTACAAGCGGGAACTTATCCATTAAAGTCCGTGAAGATCCACTTACGTTTCTCATTACTGCAAGCGGTAAGGATAAGAGAAAGCGTACGGAAGAAGATTTTTTGCTAGTAGATCAAGATGGTAAATCACTAGGAAACACGCATCTTACAGCATCTGCCGAAGTGGGCATTCATGCAGAGATCTATCAGAGAACCAATGCATCCTGTTGCCTGCACGTACACACGTTAGATAATAATCTGATCTCTGAATTGCATGGGCGAGAAGGACGAATTACGTTTCGCGGGCAGGAGCTCATTAAAGCATTTGGGATTTGGGAGGAAGATGGGGAGATATCGATTCCGATTATCCCTAATCATGCTGATTTGGATCTTTTATCCAAGGAGTTTGGAGATCTTCTTCTACAGGATCCTCTGTTAAAGGGAATATTGATTCGCAATCATGGGATTACGACGTGGGGAGCTACACCGCTCGAAGCGAAGAAGTATTTAGAAGCATTTGAGTTTTTATTTTCCTATCATATTAAACTGCGTCTTCTGCAACCAAATTTATCTGCTAAATGGGGAGAGGATTTTCATGGCACAAATACGATTTCATCATACCGATGAGTATGTATCGGCTCAAGATCAGGTCAGTTCTTATCTACAATCTCAAGGAGTTATTTATGAGCATTGGGATATTGAGAAGCTATCTACCAGCCTTCGGGAAAATTACCGTTTAACTGAGGCGCAAAAAACAGAGGTTCTTCATACTTTTCAACGTGAAATTGATGCTATTTCGGCTCGACGAGGGTACACCACAAATGATGTTATTTCCCTCTCTCCAGAGACACCGAATCTTGATCAATTGCTCCAGAGCTTCTTAGCTGAACACCATCATAGTGATGATGAAGTGCGTTTTATTGTGAGTGGACATGGAATTTTTGCCATTCAAAGTCTAGAGGGTTATTTTTTTGATGTGGAATTAGAGCCGGGGGATCTTATATCTGTGCCTGAGGGATATCGACATTATTTTACATTGATGGAGGATCGTCAGGTTGTAGCGATTCGGATTTTCAAAACAAAAGAAGGTTGGGTTCCTATATATTAATAACAGGGGAAGAATAAAAAATGAATGGGGTCATGGAAAGCGGACCCCATTCATTTTTTATTTGCTTAGGGCGATTTTTTATAAAAGTTTCAAAAAAATGAATATTTAATATATTAAAATGTAATATGATAGGTAGATAAGGATGTTGAAATAAGGGGATGACGTAAATGGAAGCGATAGATAGCGGATATGCTCATTCATTGGTGACCCGCATGGCGAAGACGAAAGAGGAGAAGGCACAAGTCTATCAGCTCCGACAGCTACAAAACTTGTCTGAACAGGATTATGATCTTTACAGCGATCACCTTATAGTACTTGACGAGACGGTCAATCAAGTGGTAGGTACTTATCGACTTTTACCTGGTAAAAGAGTCATCGATTTAGGAGGGCTTTATTCACAATCATTATTTGAGTTTCATCATTTTACCGAGCATATACCCCAAGTATTGGAAATAGGGAGTGGCTGTGTGGCCGCTGGTTATCGAGATGGTAAGGTAACCCAGAAGTTATGGAAGGGAATCAGGGATTATCTAAATGGAACTACATATCGATATATAGTAGGTTGTACTAGTTTACCGCTGATGGAGATTCAAGAGATAAACGAGTTATACAGTTTTCTTGTATATAGTGGTTTTGTAATTGATCGTTATCGAATTGAGCCAAGAGAAGAGTTTCGCATCCAAGGGTTACATTTGATTAGTCCCGATAAAATGGTTTCCCATAGAATACAACGTAAGCTTTCTGCTTCGTTAAAAAGATGTTATTGGGTCGGTGGGAAGATTGCTAGTGAACCCATTATGAATCCTATTTTGCAAACGATCGACTTTTTTGTCGTACTAGAGGTAGGAAAAATGATACGTCATTATAGACGAAAATAGATTGAGGAATGATAGCTGTTTGGTGTGAGTGTGGTGATAAGACATCATTTTGTAAAAAATATTTGCGAAAGGCAAGTTCATTATTATATAATATCTTTCTTTCATTAAGAGAGGTGAATATTTTTCATGGACGAAATCTATCAACATGAGCAAGCAAAGTTACGAGAGATACTTTCTTTCATTCAACAACAGTTACAAGAACTTCAATTGATTCCTCGATATCAAGGCTCTGATTTGGTGGAACAGCTTCTGGATGACCAAAGGAGGCAAACAGTTAATCGATTACAGTTATCGGAAAAGTCCCCCTATTTTGGTCGCCTCGATTTTGAAGAGGATGGAAAACAACTTACCCCGCTCTATCTAGGAAAAGCGGGTGTAGAAGATCCTGATAGTCATCAACCAATTATTATTGATTGGCGAGCTCCTGTGGCTAGTATGTTTTATTCTTTTACGGGGCAAGGGGATCGTGCTGGATATGTTTCGCCTGATGGTGAGATAGAAGGGACTGTCCATCTAAAGCGGAATTTGGCCGTTGAAGAACAAACGTTAAAACGAGTGGTGGATAGTTATGTTCGAGGCGGGGAGAATTTACAGGTCACAGATGAATTCCTTCTTTATCGTTTAGGGGAGAACAAAGATCATCGACTAAGGGATATTGTTTCGACGATCCAAGTGGAACAAGATAAGATTATACGGTCTGAGCGGAATCAATCCCTCATTATTCAAGGAGTCCCAGGTTCAGGGAAAACCACGGTGGCTCTCCATCGTTTGGCTTATTTATTATATCAATATCAAAATCAAGTTCGAGCAGACCGCATCATGATCTTTGCTCCCAATAAGATGTTTTTAGATTATATCTCTAACGTGCTTCCCGAACTAGGAATTGGTGGTGTGAAGCAGACTACTTTTACCGAATGGGTACTCGATTTATTACCCGAACCCATGACTCTGCGGAATCAAACAGCTCGGGAGGAATGTTGGTTTGAAACGGGACAGTCAACTGATCTCGAACGTGAACAGCAAGAGATTCTAGCGCGTTTTAAGGGATCATTTGTGTTTTTGGAGTATCTCCAGCAACAATTAGCTACTTTGGAAAGGGAGTTTGTACCACAAGTTGGTTTTGCCATCTGGGATGAGAAGAAATTGACGGCTGCAGAAATTGCTCATTGGTTTCACGTAGAGTATCGCCATGAACCATTGCGTAAGCGTCAAGAGAGAATTTTTGTCAGAATAAAACGCTGGATTGAGATGGAGCACCGCGATATTCGAAACCGAGACCCGCGAAATGAGATGAAGAAGAAAGCAATGGAGAAGCTTCGCCAATATAAAAATCTCTGGGATCGTCGGAAAGTGACCCAAATGTACGTTGATTTGGCTCAGCAATCCAAGATGATTCAGTCATTTTTCATTGAACGGAAAAAGATCCTTTTTGATCCAGAAGACTTAGCTCCATTGTTGTATATTTATAATTTCCTCTATGGGATTAAGACGGAGGATCGCTTTGACCATGTGGTCATCGATGAAGCCCAGGATTTTTCCCCCTTTCAAGTGTTTGTATTACAGGATCATGTAAGAGGAAATTCGTTTACGATTCTGGGAGATTTGTTACAAAATATTTATGCCTATAAAGGAATTTACGACTGGAATGAGTTTGTACATTTGTTTCCTCAGGAACAGGTATCCTATTTTCAATTAGATAGAAGTTATCGTTCTACAACGGAGATTATCCAATTTGCCAATCAGGTAATCCACTCTTACCAAGGAAGTCTTACTCCAGCGACTCCCATATTCCGGAGCGGAGAGCCGGTTTTAGTGGAGCAGATACGGAATCAAGATCGTACACTATCTGTAGAGAAATGGATTCAAAAGCGATCTTCTCAAGGAATGAAATCGATTGCCATCGTGACTCGTACCGAGAAAGCAGCATCCATGCTATCGACCGACTTACTTACTAATGGGGTCAAACATCATCTGATCACCCCGGATCGAAGCCAATATGCGGGAGGAATCTCAGTAGCACCGATCTACCTAGTAAAAGGGATGGAATTCGATGCGGTTATTTTGGTTGACGTTGATAGTGAGCAGTATCCAGACGATGCGCTGACAGCAAAGTTACTTTACGTGGGATGTACCCGTGCTCTCCATTCACTTGTTGTGCTTACTTCTGATAATCCGTCTCCCTTATTACCGATAGTTACACCTGGAGCGGTTTAATTTCCGCTCACGTAGTCAACAATAAAGAAGGATGCTATCAAACTCTCAATGCAATATGATGTAATTTAAAGAGATGTTTGATAAAATGTAAATTAGGGTTCGCTATGTGCACAAAGTGGAGTTCTATTCGAAAGCTTTCGCATATAGTATGAAGAGTAAGCAAAGGAGGTCAGGTTTCATGATCGAAACACTCATCAAGGCAAGACAATTTGAGACTTTGCTAAAAGCGAAACAGGAGTTTGTATCCAAAAGTAGTACTGAAAAAGAATTCGACAGTTTCCTTAAAACGTTCCAGGAATTTGAAAAGCATATGGAGGCTATAGAGAATATGCCTTCTAAAGAGAGATTACACGGTAGGCCGTATCAAGTCTAATTTTGAATAAAGGGGTAATGAAAATGGATCAACCACAAGTACCCCCATCTCTCTCTCTCTTCTTACCGAATCAACCGCTCACACATGCGGTGAATCGCGATCGGTATGACAGACAAGCTTTTATTAAAGAGATTGAGAAAGTAACTGGGCGCAGAGTCATTGTATATATGTCGAACCTGAATCACTCAGATAGTGCGATTTTGCGAGAGGATATCGCACCGTTTAATGAGATTATTGCAAGCATCGATAAAGATAGTGATGTGGATTTTATTATCCAAAGCCCTGGTGGAGATCCGAATGCAGCCGAGATTATTGTTCATACACTTTTATCACGAACGAAGCATTTGCGAGTTGTCGTTCCACAAGCAGCGAAGAGTGCGGCTACTTTAGTTAGTTTGGCAGCCGACGAAATTGTCATGAGTAACACCTCTGAATTGGGTCCGATTGATCCACAAGTGACGATCCCAACTTCATTTGGACTAGCATTCAGACCTGCTCAAGCATTTCTGAATGGACTCGAGATGATTAAAAAGGAACATGCGAATGGCCAAGCATTAAATCCAGCGTACTATCCATTTTTGAAAGGCGTAGACGCAGCTTTGATCGACTATTGTTTAAAATCGATCGAACATTCAAAACGTTTAGCAGTTAAGTGGCTTTCTCGTTCGATGCATAAAGGTAATCTAAAAGAGGCTCAGCGAATTGCCGAGGAATTGATTAACATTGAGAAGTACCCAAATCATGGGCAAGTGATCGATCATTTTGATGCAAAAAGCATAGGTCTGAAAGTTGTGTACAAGCCATATGGAGATGAGCTCTGGCAAGCTTGGTGGCGTCTCTATGTTAACTATATAGTGATGATGAGAGAAAGAGAAGTAGTAAAGATATTTGAGTCAAGTGATGCTTCGGTTATGCTGTAAAATCAAAAAGCATTTGTATCTCGATAAAGAGATATAAATGCTTTTTCTTATGCCTTGACTGCTTTGTGATGGCTATCACAAAGCAGTGGATAAAGATATGGATGATACGTAATCGATTACGTCTGTGACGGTATTTTTTCCTTGATCGATACAATCAGGAATCCCTGAGCCAGCATAGGATGAGCCCGCGAGAAATAGGCCGGGATATTGAGTACGGATTTGCTTCTGTACATTGGAATACCACATTTTATGTCCAGGCACAAACTGTGGCATCGCTCTTCTCCAACGTGTCACATAACTAAATTCTGGTTCACCTGTAATGTTAGATAACTTTTTGATATCTTGAATAACGGCATCCACGATCTCTGAATCATCCAGATCGACGATTTCTTCTTCGTTTGCACGTCCTACATAGCAACGTAGCAGGGTTTTACCTGGTGGAGCAGTATGAGGCCACTTCTTATTCGTCCATGTGCAAGCGGTGATCGAGTATTCTTCTTCACTGCGTGGAACTAAGAACCCTGTCCCCTCTTTATCCAATGTGATTGCTTCTTGTGGATATGCCAAAATAGCTGTAGCCACAGAGGTGGGTCGATCGTGGAGAGGCTTTAAAAAGTCAGGATTTCCTAAAATTTTGCGGGTGAGTCCATGTGGTGTAGTTAGGATGACACTATCCGCTGTCAGTCGTTCACCATTTTGAAGGGACAATGTATATTGATTTCGATCTCGCACAATTTTTTCTACAGAGATTCCCTTTTTTACGGTTACTTCTGTTAACTGTTCTTCCAACGCATTTACTAGAGAGGAGAGTCCCGATTTTAACGTTTGAAAAATTCCTACAGGTTTCTGGTGTGCCTGCTTCTTTGGACGTGAGGATTTCATACCGAGAATCAAACTGCGATGTTCTCTTCCCATCTGAGCAAATTGAGGAAAAGTTGTCATGAGACTCATTTGATCAATATTGCCTGCATAGACCCCAGAGAGAAGGGGTTCGATGATGTTTTCTACAACTTCATTTCCCAAACGTTGTCGGAAAAACGTTCCTACGGACTGATCTTCCTCTTCTAGTATCTTGGATGCAGGGAGTAATAGGTCAGCGGCGGCTCTCATTTTTCCGATGGGAGATAAGAGAGCTGTAGTAACAAACGGCTTTATTTCTGTAGGTACCCCCATTACTGCCCCTTCAGGAATGGGAAGGAGCTGGCCATGCCGAAGAATATAGGCTTGTCCTACTTCATTTCGTACTAGGTCGCTTTCGAGTCCTACATCGCGAACTAACTGCGTTGCACTTGGCTTCCGTGATAGAAACGAATCAGGTCCTCTCTCCATGATATAGCCATCTCGAACAATAGTCTGGATTTTACCACCAAGTTGTTGATTTGATTCTAGCAAAGTAATCGTCCAAGGAAGATCTTTTGCTCGGAGCTCGTTCTGTAGGTAAAACGCTGTCGAAAGTCCTGTGATACCACCGCCTACGATGACGATATTTTTAGAGGGAGCTGAGTTCATAGTTAGTCCCTTTCTCGACGGATAAACGCTTTTCTATGACATCCGCTAAGCCATCGATGAATGTAGGTTCTGTATTGGGCATCTCTGGACGATAGTAGTTTGCTCCAATTTCGTCCGTTACGACTTTACACTCATAGTCGTTATCATATAAAACTTCTAGGTGATCCGATACAAATCCAACTGGACAATACACGAAGGAAGTATATCCATGTTTGTCATGTAATTCTCTAGTCAGATCCTGCACATCAGGGCCAATCCAAGGATCACGTGTGTTGCCCGCACTTTGCCAGCCGATAGCATAGTGCGGAATGTTGGATGCTTCGGCGATTAGTTCAGCAGTCTGCTCTAGTTGAGCTGGATAGGGATCTCCGACTTGAAGAATTTTCTCAGGTAAACTATGGGCCGAGAAAATGACAATGGTTTTCTTTTGCTGATCTGTTGGAATAGAAGAGAATGTTTTTTGTAACTGGGAAACCCAATAGGAAATAAACTTGGGCTCTGTATGCCACTCATCTACAGAATAAATGGCAAGTCCACCTAGTTTTACTGCTTCTTCTTGGGCTCGTTTATTGTAAGATTTCACACTAAAGGTAGAATAGTGTGGTGCCAGTACGATACTTACCGCTTCTTTAATTCCATCTGCGTGCATTTGTTGTACAGCATCTTCGATAAAAGGAGTGGTATGTTTTAAGCCGAGATATACTTTAAATGTTTTCTCACTATTTCTTGCGTTTAGAGACTTTTCTAAGGCATATGCTTGTTCTTCTGTAATTCGGGCAAGGGGAGAAACCCCACCAATCATCTCATAGCGATGCGTTAGATCCTCTAAAAGATCTGGCGGAGGTGTATGCCCGCGGCGGATATGCGTGTAATAGGGTTCGATCTCCTCAGGACTTCGAGGAGTACCATAAGCCATTACTAATAATCCAATTGTGGTGTTTGCCATAATCGATTACCTCTTTGTATATTCATGGATAAAAGCAGTTAGTTTTCGTAGGTTTTCCACAGGCACGTCTGGGAAAATTCCGTGTCCTAGATTAAAGATATAACCAGGTTGTTCCATTCCTTGATCCAAAATAGCCTTCGCCCGTTCCTGAATGACTTCCCAGGGTCCGAGGAGCAAGGAAGGATCTAGATTTCCTTGTAGGGCCTTTTCGATGCCCTTCGCCCTTGCTTGCTGAATCGATGTGCGCCAGTCTAGTCCGAGTACATCCACAGGGAGTTTGTTCCATTCGGTAAGAAGGTGCCCTGTGCCAATTCCAAAGTAGATGGTTGGTACACTCGTTTCCTTTAGAGCTTTGAAGATTTTGTGCATAATGGGTGCCACATATAGCTGATAATCTTGTTCATTAAGTGCACCAACCCATGAGTCAAATACCTGAATAGCATGTGCACCAGCTTTTACTTGAGCTTTCAAGTAGGAGATTGTCATCGCACCAAGCTTCTCCATCAAGGCTTTCCATGCAACAGGCTCGGCATACATAAAGGCTTTGGTTTTATGATAATTTTTGGATGGGCCTCCTTCAATCATATAGCTTGCTAATGTAAAAGGAGCACCTGCAAAGCCGATCAAAGGTACCGACAATTGTTGATTTAAGATACGAATGGCTTCCAAAGTGGTTGCCACATGTGTCTCTGGATCAATTTCCGTCAACCGTTCTACATCTTTTTCAGAACGGATCGGGTTGTCAATGACAGG
This sequence comes from Thermoactinomyces sp. DSM 45891, assembly GCF_900119485.1. Lineage (GTDB taxonomy): Bacteria > Bacillota > Bacilli > Thermoactinomycetales > Thermoactinomycetaceae > Baia. Next base: position 78,863 of record NZ_FPJZ01000009.1, on the reverse strand, counting down.
CCCGATGCCGGAGCGGATCTCGACATTTACGCCAATATGTTGCAAAGGAGTCATAATATCCGCAAATAAAATAGCTGCGTCTACTCCTAGCTGTTCGACAGGAAGACGTGTTACTTCTGCACAAACTTCTGGAATCTCACTCATCTCGAAGAAAGTATATTTCTTTCGAATCTCACGGTATTCAGGCTGGTATCTACCTGCTTGGCGCATATACCACACTGGAACATGCGGAGTTTGTTCTTTTCGACAAGCTTTCAAAAATGCATCATTAAATGGTTTACTCATTCAAAATCCACCTTTTCACCAGCTATACAGTTATGTAGAGAAAAAACAATGTATAGTTGATGGATAATCTTTTGGATATGTTATAGTCAATTACGCATAATATCATATCATTTTTTAAGTAAGAACAAAAAAGTTCTTTTATGTTAAGGGAGTTAGACTAAGACGCTAATTCCTTTAAAAATGCTCCAAACTGCATGCATACCTCTAATATAACTACCTTTATGTTCTCGTTCAATCTTTTTAGTATAAAACACCTAAATTGCGAGAGTAGTAATATGTTGAAATAGCATGGATTTTAGTTAAAAATTCATATAAGTTCGACATCGTGAGTTTGTAGATCATTTCTTGAGTGTTTTAGAAAAAGGACAAGTGTCATTGGATATAAGGATGGATCATGATAAGATGTCAGGATTGGATAGGAGGCCTGTAAAGTTTTCTTTTTACAGGTTGAAGATAATAGAGATTATGACTGCAAATTGATCAAACAGGGAGATGATCAATAAAAAGAGTCGTTTGAGGAGGGAAATCAATGATTCAAAAATTAGACATGCGAGATCCAGAAATGGCCCAAAAACTATTGGATATCGAAATTCCAGCTTATCAGGTAGAGGCAGACATTATCGGGTCTACAAAGATTCCTTATCTACTAGATACAGTAGATAAAATTCAATCCAGCAAAGAGACTTTTTTTGGGTATTGGGTAGATGGGAATTTAGCTGGAGTAATTAGTTTCATGTTAGAAGGCAATGTAGTGGATATTTACCGGCTAGTGGTAAGTCCTCAACATTTTCGTCAAGGAATTGGGGCAAAGTTACTCAGTTTTCTATTTACCCATTATACTGGAATGGAAAAATTCCTTGTCCAAACTGGAGCAGATAACATACCAGCAATGAAACTCTATAAGAAATTTGGCTTTCAGGAAATAGATCGGTTGGAGATAGAGCCAGGTCTCTTAGTGTCTAGGTTAGAAACTAGAGATGTGCGGCCAAACTCGCTTTATACGAGCTATTGAACGCTTCTGGCTACTGCTTTTTCTTGCATGCCGGAAGCCGAATCATGCTATGATAGTATCAAAAAATAATCTTATGCACAGGAGGTATCTCGGTTGCGAATTTTGGTGATAAGTGGAAGTGCTAGAGTTGAATCGAACACAAGAAAGGTAGCAAATCTTGGTGCGAAATATCTCAGTGAGCTAGGGGCAGATGTTACTTTTTTTGACGTAGGGCATGATATTCTTCCTCTTTATTCTGGGGCAGAAGGAGAAGACTTGCTGCCAAATGTCCAAAAGTTGCGTGATTATGCCAGTCAAGCGGAGGCATTTTTGATTCTGACTCCTGAATATCACAGTGCTATGAGTGGGGCGTTGAAAAATGCTCTTGATTTTCTTGGATCATCTTATTTTCGTCAAAAGCCAGTTTCGATTGCTGCAGCAGGCGGGGGTGGAAAAGGTGGTATCAATGCGCTTAATAATGTACGTACGGTTATTCGCGGGATACTCGGGCTTGGGTTGCCTCAACAAGTTGTCATTGACCCAGCTGACTTAACAGAAAATGGGCAGTTGACAGATGGAGCAGATCAACGCTTCCGTGGTGTGATTATGGAATTGGTTACTTTTACGAAAGCGGTTTCTGCTAGTAAAGTTTTGTAAGTTTTTAGATACTCTCTTCTTGTAAATAAAATGAGAAACTAGTTTGTCTAAACTAGTTTCTCATTTTATTTGTGTTATGGAAACGGTCGATCAGAAGGGCTTTGCTGATTTTCTTGATTAGGCTGTGTGTTAGGACGATCTTGATTAGATGGGGATCGATCTGGCTGCCTAGGTGGAAATGATTTCGGCCGTTGATCTGGTTGTTGTGGTCTAATCTGGGTCGTTTTGATCTCTACTTTTACAGGGGATGAAGTATGTTGTTCCCCGGTCTGTGAATCAATCGCGTTGACACGGTAATAGTAGGTTTTTGATTGACCACCCGTGAAGTTATAGCCGGGTATTTGGATACTCTGATCGGTATAGCTGGTTTCTGCTCCCTCGAAGATCGTGCTAAAGTTACTTCCATCTTCAGAGCGTTGTAATTGATAGATAACTTGGTCAGATGGACTGCTCCAATTTACCTGTATAGCTTGGTATTCCTTGCTGTATGTTGCCTGAAGCTGTGGAGCTTGAAATATATAAGGAGGAGTTGGTTCCTCGACCCCGGATGGTTTGGTAAATTCTACGATGGGAACCCCTGATAATGCTTTGTTCATGACGTCTTTGAAAATGGTAGTAGCGTAATGTCCGCCTGTTAAATCGTCTACACGATTTTCTAAGGGTGTTTTACTAGTGTTGTATACCATTGCAACGGTGACGTATTGGGGTGTATAGCCTGCAAACCAAGCGGCAATGTTGTTATTCGTTGTTCCTGTTTTTCCAGCAGTTGGTCGTCCGCCTGCAAGCTTTGCTGAGCGCCCTGTTCCGCTCTCCACTACCTGCTCTAGGAGACGGGTCATGTAGTAGGCGGTTTTGGGAGTAAAGACTCTCTTTTTTTCTGGCTCGGATTGAGGGCGAATGCTCTGTTCTACTCCATTTTCAGTTACTCTTACTTCTCTTACAGCATGTGCTTTTATGGCGACTCCATTGTTAGCTAAAGCAGTATATGCTTGTGCAAGTTGTAGGGGACTAATTCCTTTGGTAAGCCCACCTAAGGCAAGGGGGGCGATATTCTTGTCGGCTTCTTCAAGTGGAAGGCCCAGTTTTTGAGCGGTTTGAAACGAATTTGCAACCCCCACTTTATTATCTAGCAACCAAACAGTAGCAGCATTTAAGGAGTTTTTTACAACTTCAGATAGCGGTACATCTCCCCTAAAGATGCGATCATAGTTACGAGGACTGTATCCATTAATGGTGATAGCACGATCTGGAATGATGGTGTATTCGTTAATGTCGCCCCCTGATTTTTCGATGGCAGGTGCATAAACGGTTAAAGGCTTAATAGCTGAGCCGGGTTGAATCGGAAGTTGTCCATTAATTCGAAAGCCTTGACCTTCGTAGTGACGACCTCCTCCAATTGCAGCAATAAGGCCTGTGCGAGGATCAACTGTGGCAGATCCTCCGTCTAAAATGGCACGTTTTTTATATGTGGAGTCTTGTTTGAGAACACGGTCCGTTTCTGCTTGAGCCCGAGTGTTAATCCCAGTGTATATTCGAAATCCTCGACTTTCTACATCTGAAGGAATGATGCCATATCGCTCTGTCAATTCTTTCAGGACAAATTGTTTGTACGGTTGATAGCGATCTTTTTTACCATAGCGGACGAGGTACTTTTCATCCGTTCCGAGGGGCTGGCGTAAGGCTTTTTGCTTTTCTTCTTCCGTGATGAGCGCATTCATTTCATTTTTCTCAGCCATTTCATTTAATACGATTTTTCGTCGTTCCATTGCCCTTTGCGCAGACTTCTCGGAGGCATATGGATTGTATGCTTCGGGAGCTTTGGGCAAACCAGCTAAGAAAGCAATCTCTGGAATCGTGAGACGATCTTTTGTTACATCTTTTCCAAAATAGATTTTAGAAGCCATCTGGATTCCTCTGACGTTATTACCGAAGTAAATATAATTTAAATACGCTTCTAAAATCTGATCTTTGCTATATTTTTGTTCCAAGTTCCAAGCTGTTGCGATTTCTTTGACCTTGCGTGCGTAGGTTTTCCGGCGATCTTCGAGGATGACATTTCCAGCTACTTGCATTGTAATCGTGCTGGCTCCTTGGGCTTTTTCGCGTTGGATAAGGTTAGCATAGACGGCTCGTCCCAATGCATAGTAATCAATGCCGCTGTGCTGATAATATCGGACATCTTCTACTTTGAGAAAGGCTTGTGGGAGCAGAGGGTTTGTTTTTTTTATATCGTTTAAAGATACAATTTCTCGTTGGAAATTTCCTAGTTCCGCTACTTTGGTTCCATCGAGGTCATAGATAGCGGAATTATTTTGGATATTGCCTAATTGATCAAGGTCAAATGTTTTTCCTTGTACGATGACAGCTGTAATTCCACCTGCTATTAACAGGACAACGGTTAATAGGGCTATGAAAATCAATTTCCGCTTTTTTCGTCTAGGTCTGTTTGACTTTCTCCGTGATTTATCCATCTTGATCCCCTAATTTCATGTTATAGATACCTATACGTAGCATGCCACATATATCCAAAATTAAGTCTACATGAAATAGTTATTGCAGGTTTTTTTGTGTTCATGTAGAATTACTTCAAGTATCCTAAATGGATTATATATTTCAACCCTCATCAAATAAGGTGAGGTAGAGGTCGCGGTTTTGAAGAGTACTTTGTATGAGATGGAGAGTTTCGACATACTTACGTCGTAGTAAACATCAAGGACTACTTAGGAAAGGCACAACCGCCGAAGCAATCTACATACTCTCATGTAGTGTTGCTGGGACTGTTATCGAATAGGGACAGGACTGTCACAAACCATGTCGCATATGGTTTGTGTTGAGCTATCTTCGCGAAATGTTGGTGCGGGTAGAAGAAATCCTACCGTCTGATTTGTTGGCGGTTATTTTTATGCCCAAACCAGCATTCGCGTGATAAACACGAATGGCAGGGAGAGGGTTATTTTTATGTCAACCAATGAGAATCAATTACGCAGAGGGCTAAATGCCCGCCAACTATCCATGATCGCAATCGGGGGATCAATCGGAACAGGTCTTTTTATAGCTAGTGGGGCTTCGATTGCAAATGCAGGCGCAGGTGGGGCACTGCTTGCTTATACTATCGTAGGCATCATGGTTTACTTCTTAATGACAGCTCTGGGAGAGATGGCTTCTTACCTACCGGTTTCAGGTTCATTTAGTACCTATGGAGCTCGTTATGTAGATCCTGCCTTTGGATTTGCATTAGGCTGGAACTATTGGTATAACTGGGCGATTACGCTTGCATTTGAACTAGTAGCCGCCTCTTTAATTATGAAATTTTGGTTTCCTGAGAGTTCTTCATTACTTTGGAGTGGACTTTTTCTATGTCTAATCATTGGGCTTAATCTTTTGTCTGTGAAAGGATTTGGAGAATCAGAGTTTTGGTTTGCGTTTATTAAAGTGGCTACTGTTATTATATTCATCATACTTGGTTTAGCGATGATTTTTGGGATTTTAGAAGGCCATACTGCGGGGTGGAGCAATCTGACTGCAGGAGACGCTCCTTTTAATGGGGGGATTTTAGCTGTTGTCGGAGTCTTTATGGTTGCTGGGTTTAGCTTCCAAGGGACTGAGTTAATCGGGGTAGCAGCTGGTGAAAGTAAAGAACCAGAGAAAAATATCCCACGTGCCGTCAAAAGTATTTTTTGGCGCATTCTATTATTCTATGTGATAGCGATTGCCATTATTGGGGTTCTCATTCCACATACAGATCCCAATTTATTAAGTAACGAAGTTGAAAATGTAGCGATTAGTCCGTTTACTTTGGTATTTAAAAATGCAGGGCTAGCTTTTGCTGCTTCAGCTATGAATGCGATTATCTTAACAGCGGTCTTATCAGCAGGAAACTCTGGAATGTACGCCTCTACCCGTATGCTATACACCCTTGCAAAAGAGGGGAAAGCTCCTCGTTTTCTAGCAAAAGTAAACCGATATGGAGTACCTGTAGCTGCTTTATTTGCTACAGCGGCTGTCGGAGCGTTAGCCTTCATTGCCTCTTTGTTTGGAGATGGTGTCGTATACACGTGGCTGTTAAATGCATCAGGATTATCAGGCTTTATTGCTTGGTTTGGCATTGCGTTTAGCCATTACCGTTTCCGCAAAGCATTTAAGGCACAAGGAAGAAGTTTGAGCGAACTACCTTACCGGGCACGCTTTTTTCCTTTTGGCTCTCTATTTGCGTTTATCCTATGTACCATCGTAATCTTTGGCCAGAACTATCAAGCCTTTTTAGAAGATAAGATTGATTGGTATGGAGTAGCAGCTTCTTATATTGGGTTACCTCTATTCTTGATCGTTTGGTTGGGGTACAAAATGGTGAAACGCACCAAAGTTGTTCCACTGACAGAGTGTGATCTAAGTAGAGAATAAGATATGGTGGCTTTTATGAACCTTGAGCGACACCCAGATGTAGATAAATAACCAAAGCAGCCGTACTAGGAGATAACCCCCAGTACGGCTGCTTTGGTTTCATCATTTAATGCTATCTGATAAATTGTTGGGTCCAGTAGACACCATAAGATCCGCCTTTTGCAGATCCGACTCCTATCTTGGTGAAATCCCTGGATAAAATGTTAGCTCGGTGACCAGGGCTATTCATCCATCCCTTCATCACTTCGGCTGGAGTAGGTTGTCCGCACGCAATGTTTTCACCAGCGGCCTGATAACGAATTCCAAATTGACGCATCATATCAAATGGAGAACCGTACCTCGGTGACTGGTGGTTAAAATAACGTAAATCGATCATGTCTTGCGATTTTGCTCTTGCTACTGAAGAAAGTTTGGTGTCCGCAACTAAAGGCTTTAGACCTGCCTTTTGTCGCTCAATATTAACTAATCGAACAACTTCGTTCTCAACAGAGGAGAGAGAACGGTTACTACTGTTTGCTGGTGGCTTAGCAGGTGAAGGTGTTTTGCTTTTTTCTTGAGTTGTAGGTGTTTTAGAAGTAGTAGGACTTTCTGTCGTACTGTTTGTTGGCTTTACGTTTTTTTCTTTTTGATTTGCCTCAGCAGTACTATTGTTTTTACCTTCTTCTTTACCGCTAGCCTCGGATTTGGTTGGTTCACTCGAATTCGTAGATAGAGAGCTGGTAGATTCAGTTGGTACAGGTGCTACCTGACTTGCATCTGTGGATGTGGCCGGAGCTTTATTTCCTCCAGAATCAGCAGCTGAAGTACAAGCAACGATAACAAGAGAGAAGATTAGAACCGATGTTACAATAGGAAGAATACGTCGCATAATCTCTTTGCTCCTTTCGGCAATCTATAACCTATTCTATATGCAAAATACAGAAAAAAATAAGGAAAATATTAGAATCCTTAAAATGGAAATCATCTTTACGAATATAAAAGGCATTATGCTCATACATTGTAGAGCACTTTATTCTGTCTGTTAAACCAAGAATGGAGGGTTCTGTTTTATGAAGAAGCAATATGCAGTTGGCTTTGGAGCTTTATTGTTGGTGTGGGGGATTGTGGGTTTTTTTCTCCCTGATTCAGGGGTGGTCACAGAGGCTGTAGCCCCAAGCTTGTGGGGTAATTTATTATATGTTGTAACAGGAATTGCTTGGCTGGCTTCCTCTTCGTCAGAAGAAGCGAGTAAAATGAGTGCGCGAGTGATTGGAGTAGTTTATGCTCTCCTAGCGGTGGTTGGCCTATTTACAGATGAGATATTAGGAGTTATACAGGCGACTCTTACGAATGAAATCATTATGATCGTTTTAGCACTCGTCTCATTGTCTGCAGGATTTTGTAAATGTTCGTGTGGTGCTGCTTCTACAGACTCTGCTCCTAATAAAGATGAGCAGGCATAATAAAGTAGATCACTCCGAAGAGGGCTTATGCTCTCTTTTTTTATGATTATATATTGAAATAGGTAAGAAGTGATATCCACCAAATAATAGTTTGAATAAGATGCATAGGGGGTGTTTCCATGCATCCGTTTTGGGAGAAAATTATTAAACCCATTCTCAGGATGGAAAAAGCGAAAAAGATTGTGGAGATTGGCGCTGATGAGGGAATAAATACAAGTGAAAATTCTTGATTACTGCCGAAAAACGAATGGAACAGCCTATATAATTGATCCTTATCCCAAGTTTGATGTGGATGCTCTTAAAAAGAATTATCATCGTCATATGAAATTGAGGAGCTTAACTAGCTTAAACGTGCTACCTAACATAGGCGATTACGATGCAGTACTCATCGATGGCGATCACAATTGGTATACTGTTTTTAATGAGTTAAGTGTGATTGAACGTCGAGCAAAAAAAACAGAGAGATTCCCTCTCGTTTTCTTTCATGATACTGAATGGCCATACGGTAGGCGAGATATGTACTATATGCCAGAGACCATTCCAGAAGCTTATCGAAAACCGTATGAACCAAAGGGCATGTGGCCAGGCATTTCGGATTTAGTAGAGGGTGGTTTGAATAATCATTTAAATAATGCTTTATATGAACATGGAGAGAAAAACGGAGTTTTAACTGCAATTGAAGACTTTTTAAAAAAGACAAGCTTCAACCTTACCTTTCACAAAGCACTTACTTTTTCGGGTCTAGGAATTTTAATATCTAGTAATCGTAAGAAGGATATAAAAATAAAAAAAATAATAAAGAGGTCCGGATTATAAAGTAAACATAAGTTCAAATAATCGTAGACAAACCCTTCTGATTTATTTGCCAGAAGGGTTTGTCTACGGTTTGAGGTATATCGGAATTTATTTGTGTCCATCTCGATTTTACCCGAATAGAATGTAAAACTGATTATGAAGGGAGTGGATAGGGGTGATATGGAAAGGAATGCACGTACTGGTAACGGGTGCAGGAGGATTTATTGGAAGTCATTTGGTAGAAGAACTAGTGGGGCTGGGTGCAGAGGTTACAGCTTTTATTCATTATAACTCCAGTGGGAGTAAAGGATGGTTGGATCGGATTCCCCAGGAGATGCAAAGCCAAATCCGTTTTTTCACAGGGGATCTAAAAGATCAAGACGCGGTCCGAAGCGCTGTGCGGAATCAAGAGATAGTCATGCACTTGGGCGCGTTAATCGCCATTCCGTATTCATATCAAAACCCCACAGATGTATTTCAAACCAATGTTCTAGGTACGTTGCACGTAGCGCAAGCGGTTCGTGAGTATGGGATACCACGAATGGTACATACCTCCACAAGCGAGGTATATGGTTCAGCTAAAATGGTCCCGATTCCTGAATCCCATCCACTCCAAGGACAATCTCCTTATTCGGCTAGTAAAATTGGTGCAGATAAATGTGTGGAAAGCTTCTATTGTTCATTTGATTTACCAGTAGTAACAGTAAGGCCTTTTAATGCGTATGGACCACGCCAATCTATGAGAGCAGTGATCCCAACCATAATTAATCAAGCTCTCCATCGAGATGAGATTGTCTTAGGGAACTTAGAAGCAACCAGAGACTTTACCTATGTAAAAGATACCGCAAGAGCGTTTATTCATGCTGCTACTAGTGAACAAGCTATTGGTACAACCGTGAACGCAGGATCTGGAAAAGAGATTCGCATAGAGGATCTTGCCACGTATATTAAGCAAATTATCGGAAGAGAGCTCCCCATCCGAGTAGCTGATGAACGTTTGAGACCTCCTAAGAGTGAGGTGGACCGTCTCTGCTCAGACTCATCGAAGGCGCTCCACATTATGGGATGGGAACCTCAAATCTCGCTACGAGAGGGATTAGAAAAAACAGTCGAATGGATTTCCTCAAACCCTGAGGGATATCGTCCTGATCAATATGTAGTGTAAAAAAAGTACATTTTCAGGAGGAGGATTCGATGCATGCTGTTATTATGACGGGTGGTAAAGGAGAGAGGATGCGTCCTTATACCCATGTACTTCCTAAAGGATTGCTCCCAATTGATGGAATTCCTTTATTAGATATACTGGTTAGGCAGTGCAAATATTATGGGTTTAACCGCGTAACGATGACTTGTGGATATCTAGCTACTATGATCCAAAGTTATTTTGAAAATGGCTCGAAATGGGGATTAGAGATTGATTTCCTAACGGAAGATGTTCCACTAGGGACGGCAGGGTCACTTCGCGATGTATCGTGCGAACAGGAATCTATGCTAGTTATGAATTGTGATGTACTAACAACCCTCCATTTCCGAGATTTTTATGAGCAACATATCAATCAAAAATCGATGTTAACCATTGCTTCACATGGGATTGAAGTACCAGTAGATTTTGGAGTATTAACGGTTAAGGGAGAAAGGGTCCTTCAGATTGTAGAAAAACCAACAAATCATTCATTAGTAAGTATGGGTATATATATCATTCATCAAGATGCTCTTCAGTATATTCCTAAAGAAGGAAAATTCGATATCCCTGATTTGATCCATACATTGCTTGATCATAAAGAGAGGGTAACCCATCATCACACTGATTCATTTTGGATCGATATTGGAAAGCCAGACGACTACGAAAAAGCAAACCAAATGTTTGAGCAGTTTAAGGCTCAAATCCTCCCAGAGGAATATGATCATGAGTCAGAATGATTGGATTTTCATTACAGGAGCAAATGGATTTGTGGCGCAGCATTTGATTCAAAGATACTTGGAAGAAGAACATACGCAGATAGTAGCAATTGGACGCTCTATTTCGAGAGAGAAGGTTGTACAACATTCACGGGTTCATTATCAAGTCGCTGATTTAACTAATTCGAAAGAGATGGATAACATTCTTTGCCAACATTCTTGGAAAAAAATCTATCATTTAGCCGGAGAAAATCGTGCCGATCTCGATCACTCAGATGTTTGGAAAGATAATGTGTATGCATCTCTCTTATTCCTAGACTCGCTTCGTAAATTGAAACTAGATTCATTGGACAGTGTTGTAATGATCGGAACAGCGATGGAATATCAAGAACAAAAAGGGATGGTGATAACCGAAAATTCGACTATGGATCCCGCTAGCTTATACGGATGGAGTAAGCATCTGGTTATGAGTAGTGCGCAGTGGTTTGCTAGAAACTACGATTTGCCTATTATATGTGTTCGCCCTTTTAATCTCATCGGACCTGGGGCCAAGGAAGGAATCAATCCATGGATTGCTCAACAATTGAAAGAACAGTATCCATTTGTAGAGTTGCCTGTGACCATTCATTTACGTAGTTTAGGTGGGATTCGAGATTACATTGATGTTCGAGATGCTGTACAGGCTTTGTATATGCTTTCTGAGAAGGCAAGGATCTGTGTTGGGGATTGTTATCACATTTGTTCACAAAAAGGGGTCTCTGTCTTAGAGCTAGTTTCCACTTGGGAAGAAGTGATTCAATATCCGATTAAAGTTATTACTCAACACATGCCTCCCTCTCCTATAGGACAGGATGGTTTTATAGGAAGCTATGAAAAAATCAGGAAAATGACTGGTTGGAAGCCCACTTATACACTAAAAGAAACGTTGAGTGATCTTTGGAAGGAAACGTTTCGATGAGATCATGTTTGACTTGATGATGAAGGGGGTTTACAGATGTCGAAACATTTGACTAGTATCGTGATTCCAGTTCATAATCAATGGCCTGTAACCCAAATGTGTTTACGATCACTCTTTCGACATACGCGTGTCCCGGTAGAAGTGATTGTTGTGAATAATGCCTCGACAGATGGAACAGGGCAAAAATTGACAAGAGAATTTCCTAGGGTTAAACAAATTGAAAATTCTTATAAAAATGGGTTTTCAGCATCATTAAACCAGGGGTTTCGAATGGCCACAGGCAAGTATCTGGCAACCATTAATAATGACACATTACCTTCTCATAGATGGTTAGGCAATATTCTACGTGTATTGAAAGATCGCCCTTTATGTGGCATAGCAGCTCCTTTGTCCAACAATACGTTACCCGATCAATACCTTCAAACAGATTTGAAACGAGCACGTGATATTCATATCTTTTGCAAAAAATTTAATCGTCAAAATCAAAAAAAGTGGAGAGTATCAGATCGATTATCGGGATTTTGTCTGGTTTTTCCACGAAAAATTTGGAACACTGTGGGCGATTTTGATGAAAACTACGGTATGGGCTATTACGAAGATATTGATTTTACCTACCGTGTCCGTCTAATGGGTTATAAATGTATAATCGCTGGAGATACCTATGTCCATCATTATGGGAGCAAAAGTTTTATTCAGAACAATTCGGATGAGTTGGCTAGAAAGTTATCAAAAGAGAATCGTGAATATTTCATAAAAAAATGGAATAGGGATCCAGATTTACCTCTTGATCTTTCAAATTAATTATTTCTTCCTAGTGGCTATAATTTCTTGGAAAGTACGAATCATGCTCTGAGTGAATTGTTCTAGGGAAAATTGTTTTGCCATTTCTATCCCATGAGAGGCGAGATGATTTGCTAGCTTTTGGTTGTGTAATAAAGTCAGAATCCCATTTGCAATCGATTGAGGGTTTTGTTTTTTCACGAGGATGGCTGTTTTCTTTTTGATACAAAAATCGGTTACCCCTCCCGAATTTGTTGTCACAACGGGAGTTCCACATGCCATGGCTTCTAGGGGGGGGAGAGAGAAGCCTTCAACCCATGATGTAGAGACGAATAAATGAGCCCTTTGATATAGATTGGCCATGGCCTGTTCGGACACAGGGCGAAAACATTTATGTGGAATATGATTAGGTATTTTGTTTTTTTCGGGACAAATAAAAAATACTTTAAATGGTACTTTACTCTTTCTTTTCACGATTTCGATGCTTTCAATAAAGTCATTAAAACCCTTAATATGGGCTGCAGGATTTCTAGCGATATATAATATCTTCCGAACTCCATTTGGTCTAATGAAATTTTCACGGGGTTTGTATATATCTAAATCGAGACCTGGAGAAATAACGGTACTTATTTGAGCGTTATCTGTCCACAAGTTCTTTTGTAACCAGCTAGAAATAGTAATAGTGGGTACCTTTTTTTGATAAAGAGAAATGGCATATTCTTTATCAGGTACATAGTGGGGTTCGTATCCCATTGTGTATCTCACGCATTGTTGTGGCCAAGCCTCATAAATTGCCTCAAATGTTTTATAGTAATTTGCCAGAATAATATCGCCACTAGGTATATATTTACTGCTGATTTCTGGAACTCTCGTGACTTTACAGGTAAGAGGATAATGAATGGGAGCATTATGTGGGATGACAATCTCCACTTCATGGTTAGCTTGTACGAGACCATGGGCAAGCTGGGCTAATACCTTACATCCGCCACCTATGCTCAGGTTTATGACAGGAATCACGACTTTCAAATTGCTTCCCCCCAGACTAATACATATTGCAAGAGCTCTGCTTATTTTCAGTTAGTATATGAAACATAATGAAAAATGTGAGACTAGTAGATTGATGTACTTAATATGGATTTGGTATAGGCTTTTATACGAACATTTTTTTAGAGATTTCATAGAATGGATTGATAGTGAAATGAGGAGCAATGTGTGAAGTGAAGAGTGATATATGCAAATGTCGGAAAAATGCATATGATGCGGGTTGAATAGTCCCTTTAGAAAGGTGGCTACCCATGAAGAAAATTTTATATTTTTCTCATATATGTCAGGAAAAAGCGATGTCAGGTGCCGAGAAAACGATGCTTCAATTGATAAAAAAAATGGGTGAGAAGCACAATTGCCTATGTGTTCTTCCGCAAAGTGGGGAACTTTCCAGACAAATAACTAAACTCAACATCCCTACCCTATTTTGTAGGTACTCTGCAGTGTGGAGTGTAAAAGATTTACAGGGTGACTTCCAAATGGAGCTTGATCATATTCGCTCTCAGGGTGAAGATGAGGCAATTCGCCATTTGATGCAACAAGTACGCCCCGACTACGTAGTAGTGAATACCTCAGTTAATCTACTTCCTGCAATTATTGCCAAAGAAGAGAACATCCCTATCATTTGGTTTTTACAAGAACATGTCCCCACTTATAAGGAACAATGGTTTGCACTTGTACAAAGAATGAATCCACTTATAATCGGTATTTCGGAAAGTGTGCTAGAGCCTTTTCGTTTAAGAGGGTATCCTGATCGTAAAATGCATTGCCTATATCCATGTTGGAATGAATCTGACGACTATGCCCTACGATCTGAAAAAATGAACCGGCAACTGAGAAGAAGATATCAGATTCCGCATTCAAGCATTGTGGTTGGGACGATTGCAATCAAGGTAAATGTTCAAAAAGGCATCTGGCATGTGGTTCAAGCTATGGTTCCCTTAATGAAGCAAGACCCCTCCATCCATCTCCTTCTTCGTGCTACAAGACCCATTAACCATAGAAATGCACATTTCCGGCAAATTTATGAATATATAGCGAAGGTTCGATTGCAAAATCGAGTCCATTGGATTCCATTTGTGAAAGATATTGCTCGGGTTTATTCTGCTCTGGATCTCGTTGTGGTTCCAAGTGTTTTGCCGGAGGGTTTTGGACTAACTGCTCTAGAGGGGATGGGGCACGGAAAACCAGTCATTGCTTACCCATCTGGAGGGTTGCAAGAAATTTTTTTATCCACTTTAAATGAGCCTTATCTAGCGAAACGTATAAATCCGAATGCCTTACGAAAAGTAATTCGTCCGCTACTACAATCAGATGAGCTACGAAAACAGGTGGGTGAAAAAAATAAGATACAAGCTATTCATCAATTTGGTCCAGATATATATGATAAGCGGTATCAAATGTTGGAAGAGAAGTTGGCGTGGTGTTGAAAGGAGTGACTGTAGCGTAAACTGTCACTCCTTTTTTTATCTTTATTTACAATAATCAGGAAATTCTTGCGCGAATGTTTGTGTTACTTGAACATATTCTTCATCTGGAATCTCGTTGATCTGTTGATCATGAATATAGAAGAAATATAGGTCTTCAGAAGGATGATATGGGTTGTAGTACATACCCACTAATTGATCTTGGTAGAGGAAGGTGGCTCCTAGTAGAGTAGCTAAGGTTCCGGTTTCTGTATGTAATACTTGAAAAAAAATAGGTAGTACTTCATCAAAAACATGTTCTTGGTAGGTTTCTCCTGGATCGAGAAGGGTTAGATTTTCTCCTTCTTCTTTTGTAACGAGATAGAGGTGCTTTCGATGATCTTTTTCCCATAGAAGGAGTAAATGTTTTACATTTCGATGGATAAATAAATACTGTTCGCGAGTTTGAAAGTGTATATTCAAGCTGAACCTCCTATACTAAGATTATCGTGATGGGGATTATCAATCGGTCCATTCCCCATTTTCGAGGGTAGCAAACCATGATATACTTATCAATGGTCTTGACGGAGCGAAAGGAGGTAGTGCAATATGGGTTCCCAAGTTCATCAAAGCCACTATCAAGATGAAAATAAAGATTATGATTTTGATGATTTCATGATAAGCGCCTCAGTTGTAGGTGGTTTATTTTTCGTCATTTTCATAGGTGCTACAGTGGTTCAATTGCTCTGGAGATAGGAAATAATTGTAGGGTTCAGGGTGTCAGCTTGATACCCTGATTCTCTTGGCAATGCTTTCGGCATGAGCTATACTGGCAAAAGAGCCAGCGATGTATGTGTTTGTGGTTCATTTGAGAAATACATAAATAAGTTATCTAAACAGTTTGGCTGTAATGATTAGACTGGGGGATCAGGTATGAATGTACATGAGTACCAAGGTAAGCAATTACTAAAAAAATATGGAGCCATTGTCCCAAATGGCCATGTTGCCTTTCATGCAGACGAAGCAGTAGAAGCTGCTGAAAAATTAGGCGGCGAACTTTGGGTTGTGAAAGCACAAATCCATGCAGGCGGACGTGGAAAAGCAGGTGGCGTTAAACTAGCTCGCAGTCTTGATGAAGTTCGTGCTTATGCGAATGAACTGCTAGGTAAAATTTTGGTCACTCATCAAACAGGACCAGAAGGTAAAGAAGTAAAACGCCTCTTGATTGAAGAAGGTTGTCCGATCGAAAAAGAATATTATATCGGTGTGGTGATTGATCGCTCTAGTAATGCAGTTGTGATGATGGGTTCTGAAGAAGGCGGTACGGAGATTGAAGAGGTGGCCGAAAAAACACCAGAAAAGATTTTTAAAGAAGTAATCGATCCTGCCGTTGGGATGTCACCGTTCCAAGCCCGTCGCTTGGCATATAGCATTAATATCCCGAAAGATAAAGTAAATCAAGCAGCGAAATTTATGCTTGGCCTATATGAAGCATTTGTTTCAAACGATTGCTCTCTTGCCGAAATCAACCCTCTTGTCACAACTAGCGATGGTAGAGTAATGGCATTAGATGCAAAATTAAACTTTGATTCTAATGCATTGTATCGTCATAAAGACATCCTAGAACTTCGTGATCTAAACGAAGAAGATCCAAAAGAGATCGAAGCATCTAAATTTGACTTGAGCTACATTGCATTAGATGGAAACATCGGTTGCATGGTAAACGGTGCAGGTTTAGCGATGGCAACGATGGATATTATCAAACATTATAGTGGCGATCCAGCCAACTTCCTCGATGTAGGTGGCGGTGCTACAGCAGAAAAGGTTACCGAAGCTTTTAAGATCATTCTTTCCGATGAAAAAGTAAAAGGAATCTTTATCAATATCTTTGGTGGAATCATGAAGTGTGACATCATTGCTGAGGGTGTTGTAGAAGCGGTGAAACAAGTAAACTTGAGTGTTCCGCTTGTTGTTCGGTTGGAGGGTACCAACGTTGATCTTGGTAAGAAGATCTTGAACGATTCAGGTCTACCGATCGTTGCGGCTGACTCCATGGCAGATGGAGCTCAAAAAATCGTTCAACTTGTAGCACAAGCCTAATAGATAAGTAGCAGAGGAAAGGTGGATTTCCGTTGAGTATTTTTGTAAATAAAGATACAAAGGTAATTACCCAAGGGATTACAGGAGCAACTGGCTTATTCCATACCAAACAAGCGATAGAGTATGGAACCAACATCGTAGGTGGTGTAACTCCTGGTAAAGGTGGAACAGAGGTAGAAGGCATCCCTGTATTTAATACAGTACAGGAGGCTGTGAAAGCAACAGGTGCCACTGCATCAGCGATTTACGTAGCAGCTCCATTTGCCGCAGATGCGATTATGGAAGCGGTAGATGCAGGTCTTGATTTGGTAGTATGTATTACAGAAGGTATCCCAGTACTAGATATGGTAAAGGTTCGCCGTTACATGGAGGGGAAAAAAACCCGTCTAATCGGTCCGAACTGTCCAGGTGTTATCACGCCAGATGAGTGCAAAATCGGTATTATGCCAGGCTACATTCATCTGAAAGGGAATGTAGGAATAGTATCCCGCTCTGGTACCTTGACTTATGAGGCGGTTCACCAATTGACCACTCGTAATATTGGACAATCCACAGCGGTTGGAATTGGTGGAGATCCGATCAATGGAACGGATTTCATCGATGTGTTGAAGGAGTTCAATGCGGACCCAGAAACCGAAGCAGTGATTATGATTGGTGAAATCGGTGGAACTGCTGAGGAAGAGGCTGCTGAGTGGATTAAAGCGAACATGACGAAACCAGTAGTTGGATTCATTGGTGGACAAACCGCACCAGAAGGAAAGCGCATGGGTCATGCAGGTGCGATTATCTCGGGTGGAAAAGGAACAGCTGCTGAAAAAATTGCTACTTTAGAAGCTTGTGGTGTGGGGGTTGCTCCTACACCAGCAGTAATCGGAGAAACATTGGTTAAGGTTCTCGAAGAAAAAGGCATTTTAGATAACTTCATCGTAAAGAAATAACATCTGCTTTTCTAAGAAGACCTGCTAAGCAAGCTAGGTCTTCTTTTTTTGTTAGAAATGGATGAAGGGAATGTGTAAAAATGAGGGAAGTTAGTGGGTTAATTGGTCTACACCGAATTACGGGAGCAGGATGGCACCTGATTGATAAACTAGTTCGCGCGGGTTGGACGCCCGATCAAGATGTGATACTGTATTTGGACATGATAAAAGATCAGCGGGTGCCGGCTGCTACATATCAACGGATTAAGCAAACGTGGAATCAAGAGTGGAGTAGGCGAGTGATAGCAGAACTGCAAATGAAACGAATTGAGGTTATGACTATATACGATGCTGACTATCCTGAACTCTTACGTGAGATTCCGCAACCTCCTTGGGCTTTGTATCTACGGGGTGATCGTCAGTTGTTAAATGAGGCTTGTTTTGCGATGGTCGGGACACGGAAGCCGACTCCTTATGGACGAAAAATCACAAAGCTCTTAGCTGAGCAGTTTGTACAAGCTGGCTTAACAGTAGTAAGTGGAATGGCCACAGGAATTGATGGGGATGCTCATCATGCGGTCCTAGAGTCTGGGGGAAAGACGATCGCGGTGCTTGGAACAGGAATTGATGTGGTATATCCCAAAAATCATGTTCGTCTATATGAAAGGTTAGTCCAAAAAGGTTTAGTCATATCAGAATCACCGCCAGGGACAGGAGGAAACCCGGGACTATTCCCTCAACGAAACCGGATTATTAGTGGGTTAAGTTTGGGGACGGTTGTGGTAGAAGCTGCAGAACGTAGTGGATCTTTGATCACAGCCGAATGTAGTATGGAGCAAGGACGAGAAGTGTTTGCGGTTCCAGGGCTGGCCACAAGTGAGCAGGTTCCAAAAGGGAACAAATTTCAAAAGGGGCAAACTTATGTGAAAACCTTGCTAAGAGAACTTGCACCAGTGAGCAGGTTCCTAATAGGTACAAGTTAATCTCACCGATGTTTATGGCTATGTCAAGTGGAGCTATGTCAGGTAGACCCGACACCGTTGTACCTTACACTAACAAGAACTAGTATTTAACGAGAACTACGTATAACGAGATAAGTAATTACGAGATAAAAACCATCTCGTTATATTCAATGAAAAGTTTACATAGCGCATACACATTTACATGCATTAGTAGTTAATATGTATGAGTAGATAAATACGGAGTTCAGTAAGTACGGCATTCAGACCGTAATCTTACTGGGCTCTTTTTTGTTTCAAGAAGAAGGTGATCAAATAGTACATAATCATTACGGTCACAGAATCCGAAAAGATGAACGTCCATTCGCCCTTAAAATCCCACCAGGTGGCAACTGGACGAACCTATCACACGAAGACCAGTCCATCTACTGGAACGGTAAAGTCCCATCAGGTGGCAATACCAACGGTCTACGTCGAAAAGATTGGAACGAACCAGCCTTAACAATCACCGCTGCACCACTTCAAAAGCTATCATGCCAATTACATCCGAGTTACGGATATAACGACAACAACATAGAAGAGAGGGCTTATATGAACTATAACGTAACCCCTACGCTACCACAGAACGGCTATACAGTAGCCGAGTTATTCGCTGGTGGCGGACTTATGGCGGTCGGACTAAAAGAGTCCGGCTTTTCTATTATCTGGGCTAACGACTTTGACAAGCGAGCTAGTCAATCCTATGCTCATAACCTCGGAGATCATATCGTATGTGGAGACATTACGGAGATTGATCCTGATGAAATACCCGATACAGACATCATTGCAGGTGGCCCACCATGTCAAGACTTCTCAATGGCAGGGAAGGGGCTAGGAGAAGACGGAGATCGTGGAAAGCTCGTCTACACGTACCTAGACATCATCCAACGAAAACAACCGAAAGCCTTTATCTTCGAAAATGTAAAAGGACTTATTTCGAAGAAACACATCCGAACTTTTGATGCCCTCATGGAGAAATTCGATGACATTGGCTACAACGTATCATGGGAGCTAATCAATAGTTGGGATTATGGAGTAGCCCAAAAGAGAGAGCGAGTATTCATCGTGGGAATTCGAAAGGATCTCGGATTCACCTTCAAGTTTCCCGAACCTGATCCGAAAGACTATCGAACCCAAGTTCTTCGAGATGTGATAGGCGATCTCCCAGATCCGAACAACCTACCTAATCCACTTACTAAGGCTGTGTACAAACATGCCAAGGACTACAATATAGGTTATAACACTTCTATCGATTCCCCTGCGAAAACAGTCCGCACCAAAGGAGACGACATCCTCGATTTAACCCCCGAACCAACCCCTCTGAACCACAACCTCCTTAAACCATCCAACGTAAAAAAAGCCCAACATAAAGCTTCAATGGACAAGCCTAGCCCTTCTATTACGACCCAGTACAATTGTCAGACCATTGATATACAGAACCACGACCAATACGATGGTCGTAAGTACTCCCCTTCATACAAGAACAACAACCTCAAGATGGACTGGAAGAATCCTTCGAATACGATCTCCGCACAAGGCCCCAAATTCGTCCATCCCGACGAACCTTCCGATCCTCCATCCAACCATAATGAAAAATCCTATTACTTTCCTAAGAGAGATTCCTACAAGTTTAATTCAGCTAATCGCCAAGCACCTATGGATGATCGAAGTGTTACGATTACGGCACATCAGAATGTAGGTCAACCGATACATCCTACACAATCCCCACGACGTTTTACCGTTAGGGAGTGTCTTCGGATTCAATCGGTTCCTGACTGGTATGTAATACCCGAAGAGTTGAGTTTGTCGGCTCAATATAAGATCGTAGGGAACGGTGTAGCCTCAAAGGTAGCTTGGTATCTAGGAAGAGCTTTAGCGGAGCAGTTAGGAGCTATAGAAGAAGTGAAAAAGGTAGCATAGACTTGGATTTTATATTTGTGGTTTTATCTGTTTTATATGGGGTATAATGTAAGTCTATAGTTCCCTATACGGGACGGGGCGTCGAGACGGCCGAGAGACCGAATAGCTTGCGTGGTTGTGAGTAGAGTCGGAGAAGGTGGTACGTCCTCAGTACGAGGGAGGGAATCAAACCACGTCGAATCCCTCGAAACCATGTCTCAAAGAGAATAGGGATGTTGAAAGATACTTCAACAGGGATTTCTTTTCGAAAGGACATCCCTATTTTTATTTTTATAAACTACTTGAGGTGGGAAAGGTACTCCACGCGCTACCAGTTTGGTAGTTACCAGAGTTCCCGGAACGGCCGCCCGGGCAGGTAGTTTTATTTTATTGCTTACTTATAATTGGACTTTTAAATATGCATCATCTAAAACTTCTTGTGTGATACCCACATACCTCAAGGTATCTTTTTCTGATGAATGATTTAATAACTGCATAATAATTGCTAACGGTGTGCCATTCTTGAGTTGCGTATATCCGAAGCTCTTTCTCATACTATGACTTCCAAAGTTTCCTTCGATTCCAATTTGCTTTGCCACTTTCTTGATAGTACGAGAAGCATATCGTGTACAGAAATGTCCGCCTTTTTGAGAAGGGAAGAGATATTCTTCTGGATCTACATTTTTGAAGTACTTTAGCTCACGAATGATGCTTTTGTTTAATGGGAATTCTTTAATTTTATCTGTCTTTTCTTCTCGAAGACTGACTCTCTTTCTAGGCTGTCCGTTCTTCATAACATCCTTGACTTTTAATCCTACTATATCTGAAATTCGCAGAGCTGAATTCAATCCAAACACGAATAGCAAACGGAACTTGGGATCAACCTTCTCAAGTTCTTTTTTCATTTTCTCAAGATCCTTTTTAGTCTTAAATGCTTCAACACGAGCCATGTAATCTACTCCTACTGCGATTTGTTGTGTATATAGTATCGAGTGAGAATTCCAGCGTCAACCATAACTCTCGGAAAGGAGGACGAAAATGAACAGAAAACAACTAGAAGCGAAACTAACCGCCCAACAACGGAGAGCAGCCATTCTTCTCGTTGAAAACGAACTTGAAACGGAAAACAAGAAGACCTATGAAGAGATAGCCGAAGAAGTCGGTATAACCCGAATGGGTCTCTACAAGTGGAGAACACAAAATCGAGCCTTTATCGAATATAAGAACCTCTTAGCAGATGATATACTTTCATCGATGCGCCCCCTTGTATACAAGCAATTATTACGAACTATCATGGGTTCACAGCCGTCCATTAAAGGTATCGATATCTTTATGAGAAGGTTTGCTCTTCTGACAGATAAGCAAGTGACAGAAGATCATGGAAGTAGCGAAAAACGTAGTAATGAAGCGATTCAGAAGGAATTAGAAGAACTCGATTCGATGTTAGAAGAAAAGAAGACTGAACCTAAGTAGAGAGGGGGGATTTGAGTGACATATATAAACGGTGAGTGGCTAAATAGACAAGAGCGAGAAGAGCGAATTCAACTCGTTACGGATCGACTTAGAAAGCTACGTGACATCTACCAAAATGGACAAGCTACCGATCATCATGTCGACATGATGTTGGATGACAAACAGGAGCTTGAAAGGCTTACACGGATTCACCGAGCCGAGTACGACACAGCCTACTTTGCTTACGAATATCTATCAGACCAGGACAACCCACTTAACGAAGATAACATCATTCGAAACAGTGATGACGGTACTTCACACCAACCACTTGAAGAATTAGCCCCTATCCATCGAGAGTTTTTCGACCTCTGTGATTATGTTGATCATACTGATCCGTCCGCTCGTTTAGCTATTGCTGCACCCCGTGGACATTCAAAGTCGGGGATGTTCACGAACTGTTTCCCCCTACATCAGATTGTCTACAGAAAGCGCCCCTACATACTCATCATTTCTGAAACCGATTCTCTCTCGAAGAAACTCGTATCATGGAGTAATAAGCAGTTGAAGTTCAACGAGAAGCTACGTCAAGATTTTGGAGAGTTACTAAACGTGGCAAATACGAAGAATGAAAAAGATAACGAAGAAGCTTTTATTACATCAACTAATTGCTTGGTAGAAGCATCTTCCGCAGGGAAACAGCTTCGTGGTAAAAGGCATGGTGCGCACCGTCCATCCCTAGTATTGATCGACGATCCTTCTTCCATCAATAACGAAGGCACGAAAGAAGCCCGTGAGAAGCTAGTTGAATGGTTTAACTCTGTTGTTATGCCTATTGGTTCAAAGTCTACAGCATTCGTTCTTGTTGGAACTATGGTCACTTCGACTGGGTTATTGTCCCACACGTTGAAGCGGAAGGACTTCAAGAAGTCATTTCATGATGCCATTAAACGAGAACCTGACTTCCCTGATCTATGGGACGAATACCTTCAAGTGTATAAACGGTCGGAAGAAATGGAAGAAGTAGACGAATTCTACAATCAGCATCACAAGCAACTAGAATCAGGGGTCGAAACCGCATGGGGATGGCGATGGGACTATAGGGATTTGATGCATGCAAAGGCAAACATGGGAACTCGATCCTTCAACTCGGAGTATCGGAATAGAGCCTTTTCAGAGGATGAGCAGTTTTTTAAACCGGATCAGTTTGCCTATTATCGATATAAAACGAACGAGTTTGGTGAGCGAGTAGTGATGTTTGAAGGTGTAGAATATCGACTGAATGACATGACTATCTCTGGAGCGTGGGATATCGCTATGGGGAAAAGCTCAAGGGGCTGTTACAATGCCTTTCTTACTGTAGGAAGACATGAATCTTCGGGTTACATATTTGTCTTAGATGAATACAGTTCCAAGGAGCAACCCCATGCCTTCATGGAGACGATTATTCAGAAGATACGGCAGTTCAATCATCATGTTATCTCGGTTGAGACAATCAATGCACAGCACGAATTCTATAGGCAATTGATGGAGAGGTCTAGGGTTGAAGGCTTGTATTCTACTCGTATTCAAGATGTTAAGTCGCATAAGTCTTCAAAGGAACAAAGGATCGAATCACTTGAGCCGTACTGTTCGAATCGAACTCTAGTACTCAACGACAACCACCGAACTCTGATCGAACAAATGGAAATGTATCCTCAAGGGGACTATGTGGATTCCATTGATGCCCTGCAATTAGCTGTGGAGAATGTAGCACGAGAGAGGAAGAAGGTCGTCTTAAAGCCATATTGGTTGTGAGTACAAAAAAACGGCTAGTAGTCATCTATAGTATTGAGAAGAGAATTTGAAAGTACATACCTCAAATTTGAGGAGCGAAGGAGGGAATAAAACATACCACTATTTGACGAACCGAATTACGAATTTGACCATACATCCGCTTCAAGTCGCCTTTTCGAAGTCGGGAAGATGTTCCCTCCGGAAGACCACCTCGAACGGCTTGCCAAATACAAGAGGATGCGAAAGCTGTTCGAAGGAAAGCACTGGGAAGTTTTAGATCGAGCTTCTTCTATATATCAGAACCACTTGAAAAAGCAACAATTAAACACGTTGTATATGGCCTGTAACATGCTCGGTATTCTAACTTCGAAACCTAGCGACCTCATGTTTGGTAATCCACCGATCTACGAAGTTAGTAAGGATTCCAATTCTAATGAGCAAGAGATATTGAATTCAATTGTAGAACGAAACCGACTAAACTTACTTGGTCGAGAGATTACTGCTGGTTCTGGATATCGTGGTGATTCTTTTATCAAGGCTTATTTTGACTATAGAGATGATGTTTCCGAACTTCCCTACGTTCCTAGTTCGATCAAAATGGAGCCTATAATCTCAGCCCAAGACCCAAGTACAGTCTTTCCAGAATTGGCAAGAGGAAGCCGAAAGCGATTCAAAGCCGTAAATATCGCCTATATCGAATGGATTTCGAAGGGGAAAACAGAGATACCGATCCTGAATGTGGAACGACATATACCCGGTTTCATTGAGTATAGTCGGTTCAGGTTATCTTCGAACGGACCCGAAGGATATTCGACTCAATACGGTATTGGTATCACTACCTATACGATTGAAGAGAAGATTCCAACGGGTAGAGAAGAAGATCTTGTTGAGACAAGTATCCCCCATATCCTCATCTACCATGTTCCACATCAAACTACTGATGAAAACTGGGAAGGTCGTGGAACTGTTGAGATGATCGAAGATCTCGTTGCAGGGGTGAACGATAGACTTGTCCAGATTGACTACATCCTATATAAGCATTCCGATCCGAACATGTATGGTCCTGATCTAGCCGATTCAAAAGAAATGTCTTCTGGTGGCATCTATATACCTGTAAGGAAAGATGAGATACCTCCAGCCTACATGGTGTGGAATAGTCAGCTTGAAGGTGCTTTCCGAGAACTTGAATTACTTCTTTCAATGATCTATCAAGTAGCTGAGACACCTCAGTGGCTTTTTGGACAAACTGTAAGCCATACAGGGGGGACAGGGACAAGTCATACAGATCAATCTAGTATCAAAGCTAGATTCATGCCGATTCTATCGAAGGTGCAACGGATACGAGACCATGTAGATTATGCTTTCCGATCTGCCTTACGAGATGCTTTGCAATTAGCTAATCGAGGGAATGTCGAGATGGGCGGATTTCAGTCGGTCGAAGCAACACTGCCAAAAATACGTTGGAATGATGGGCTTCCGAAAGATGAGAAAGAGATGGCTGAGGTCATGCAAATTCGTACAGGTGCTAAGGCTACTATTGATGTTCTTTCAGCTATCAAGCAATTGGATAGTATAGATGATTCCGCAGCAGAAGAAATAATCTCCAGGATTAAAGACGAAGAGGAAGAAGCTCTCACTGTTCAATCGACTGTGTTTAATGAAGAGACCTCGCATGTTACAGACGATAGGGGGTCAGAGGTAGATGGCAAAGTATCTGACGATTGAAGGACGACAAGTTCCCGAACCTAACTTTGATCGTGATGTGGAACGTTTGATGGGTGTATATAAAAGGGCCTATTGGAATATAAAACTGGAACTGCATCGTGTCGATTTGATTGATTTTCAGCGATCCAGTTTAATTGCGGCTATGAAAAAAATAGAAGAGATCCTAAATGATCTTGATCAGTTTGTTATAAATTGGGTTTCTACTACCATACCAGCAGTAGCCCGACAAGGTGTGGCATCTGTATTAGTTGAGTTAGGAGCTTCTAGTTCGTTTAAGGAAGCATTGCGAGTCGCTACCTTTAACAGAACGAATAAGAGTATGGTTGATCTATTTGTTTCAGATACCTCTACAGACGTACTGGAAGTCTCAAGGAACGTCAGACAACGAGTCAGGAACACCATGCGTAAAGTTTCAGGAGAAGTCATGAGAAATAACATGGCACGAGGCATCAACGGTCAAGATACACAGAGTCGGATGATCTTACAACGATTACGAAAAGAGTTATCGGACTCAGTTAAAACAGGAATCATAGATGCTGGTGGTCGTCGATGGAAGCCCGAAGACTACGTTGATATGCTGACTAGGACGAAGTATTCCGAGATGTATCGGATAGCAAAGACCAATGAAGCTATGGCTAGAGAAGCTTACTATGGCATTATTTCTGGTGGTCCTGCGAAAGATGCATGTAGATTCCATATCGGAAGGATCATCAAATTAACCCCCGAAGCTCCTGGAGATTACCCCACATATGAAGATTTGAAAGCATCTAATCAGATCTTCCATCCCCGCTGTGTTCATCACTTTACCACCTTTTCGAAGATCGAACGATTATCCGAAGGTGTACGACAAATTGCGGAGAAACAGAGTAAGCGAGGGGTGATAGCAGTTGATTCAGGGAAACGGAATCCGATTATAGATGAATAAAAGCATCCGCTCAATAAGAGAACGAATGCTGTGATAATCACCTTTTATTAACTCGTTTATTTTTTAAGTTTGATCATCAATACACGTTGATTCATATCTAAGCCTGCTTGTATATCACGTTGGATGATTTCTTTCAATACATCAGTATCAAAATCATCATTCATATACCCCAACTCTTCAAAACCTAATTTCTTATATAATTCAATCGACCAAAATGCATTCTTAAATGTCGTAAGTGTGTACCCCAGAATACCATTTTTATTACCTGATTCAATGTAAGTGGAGAGAAGGGTTTGACCAACCCCCTTTCTCTGATAAAGAGTGGATACCCCTACTTCTTCAAGATGAAGATAAGGTCCATTTTGAAAATAGCTGATATATCCCATGACATTGCCTTCATCGTTTTCAGCAACAAGAACCGTAGTTTCCTTGAGTAACTGTTCTAGATCTTGCAATGTCCGAGCTGTAACATCCTTCATATCAAATCCTGATTGATGATATAAAGTTGTTGCTGAGATTTCCGTATGATAAAGGGCATCTAAGTCTTGCGCATCCGAACCTCTTATGTGAATATTCATAAAAATAGTCCTCCTTTCTCTTTTTATCATGTTGTTTCCTTAATAGGATGGGAGCCGTTCCACTAGTAGTTTTTTTAATAATTTCCACTTGAATAGACTACCTGCCATTGATAGAGCATTACGAAAGTAGCTACTGCGAAGCCAAAGGACATAAGCAAACTAAAGGTTGTAGAAGACATCTTCTTGGCAACAGGATCACGTCTTGCAACTAAGTAGGTGTCCAAGCAGACCAAGCTTGTAATTGCTAGGAGAAGGATGAATAATATCCAGACCCAATCGGGTCGGTCGTGTGGAGGATAGTCCTTCAATAATGTATTACCTGTAATCATGATGGTAGGAATCAACAGAAAGATCGATGAGATTTGAAAGATAGCTCGATTTTTTTTGCTCAAAGTGTATTCCTCGCTTATGGATGATGGGTTAGTTACGTCACTATTTATGCATAACACAGATAATTATAATCGCTAGAGTCTTGGAATTTCTAGCGATTTTTTATTGCCTACTCATGGGCATCTAACACATGAGGACATAACGTCAACTGACGGTAAAAGGAGAATTGTTTATATGGATCAAAACGAAATTCAGGAATCAGACGTACAGTCAGAGAAGAAAATTAAAACTCTGAGGGAGGATGAAGTCAACGAGATTGTTCGTAACAGAGTAAACAAAGTTAAAGAAAAATATTCCGATTATAATGATCTCAAATCTCAACTTGAAAAGCTTATTGACGAAAGAAAGATGCAGGAAGAAGCGGAAATGACCGAACTAGATCGGTTGAAGAAAAATCTAGGTGAAAAAGATGAAGTGGTTTCTTCTCTGCAAAAAGAACTTGAATCAATTCAGGAGCAGGCTCGAAAGCAGCGAGTTCAAATGACTTTCCGAGAGAAAGCCCATCAAGCAGGGATTGAGTTTGTTACAGATGCCTATCTTTTAGCAGATCTTTCTTCTGTAAGTGTAGAGGGAGATGAAATTCGAGGGATTGATGAAATCGTTAGTAAGTTAGTTGAAGAAAAGCCGTTCCTCATGGCTTCGAAACCAAAACAAAAACCGATCGGAGGACCATCAAATCATGAGCTAGACAAACATGATAAAAAAACGAATGAAGATCTTTTGAAGGCAGCCTTTGAAACAGCAAGGAGTTCAGGCCGCCTAGAAGACCGTGTTGCTTATGCAACCTTAAAACGAGAGTTAGGAAGATAGTGGAGACCATAGAGGTCTTTTTTGTTTGACCAAATTTGAAAGGAATGATCATGTAAATGTCATTTGGTAAAGTTTTTTCTACCGATCTGATCGGTAAAAGAGAATCGGTGGTTGATGAGCTTCTTTTGTTGAATCCTCATCAGACACCAATGCTAAATTTAGTAGGATTCGCCTCCCCTATTGGAAACGTTGAGCATAACTGGTTTGAAGACGAACTTTTTGGAGACGAATCTACAGTAATGGGTGCGCGGACAGCCGAAGATACTTCGATTGTTGTAGTAGACGTTGAACCTTTTCGTACTGGTCACGTAGTCAAGGTTGGTCAAGAGTTGATGCTTGTTACATCTGTCGACGTAGCAAATAAGACTATTTCAGTCGTTCGTAGCTATGCAGGAACAGCCGCTATTGCGATCACAGACGGTTCAAAAATAGAAGTCATGTTCGTGGAAGGTGACGAGGGCCGCGATGCACGTCAAGCTCGCTATAAGCCGAGAAAACGTGTGTCCAATATCACACAGATCTTCGATGACACCGTAGAAATCACGGGTACGACACTAGCGATCAATCAGTATGGGATCGACAACCTGTATGAGTCCGAAAAGCAAAAGAAGTTGTTAGAGTTGGCTCTACATTTAGAGAAAGCGATTATCAACGGCTTGAAATATGAGAACGGTACGAAACGTCTTATGCGGGGTATTCGTTCGTTTGTTGAGACTAACATCGTCGACGGTTCGACAGTTGGTACAGGTACTATTACCTATGATTCCGTGTTAACTGAGTCGTTCCGAAAGATCTACGAATCTGGTGGTATGGAATCTGGCGGTCGATATGTAATCATGGTCGGTGCTAGACAGAAAACAGGTCTCTCTAACTTTGACCGAGATAAGATTCGTCTTACTCGTCAAGAGAACACTCGTGGTCAAGTAGTCGATCATTGGATTTCTGATTTCGGTGCTGCTGAAATTGTTTTGAACAACAACCTTGCACCGGATGAGCTTATGGTACTCGATGCCAACCGGATCAAAATCAGACCACTACAGGGCCGTGAGTTTGCGCATGAATTGTTAGGCAAAGTGGGGGACCGTCTTGCAGGAATGCTTGTAGGAGAGTATACTCTAGAGTTTTTCCAAGAGAAAGCTCATTCACGTATCGTAGGATTGAAATAGTGAGGTGGGGTAACTTTTTGTTACCTCATCTTTTTTATTGGAAAGGAGAGTTTTATGGCAGAGTTTGAGAGTATGTATTCCGAACTAACGTTTTTTGTAGGAGATGAACCTCGGTACTTTTCAAGAGGTAGGTATGTTACGAAGAATAAAGATGAGATTCAAGCACTATCAAGTTTGGCACATGTAACCCGAGTAGATAGAGAATCTGAGGGGGAGACATCGGCTACTCGGACACGACGAAAAAGCTCCACTAAGTAGGACTTTATAAATATAAAAAACGAGCACTAGATTTACTAGACACTCGTTTTTTATTCTAATAGAAACGTCCAATTCCTATTAGGTGATTAACTTATTATAAGAATCATAAGGGTATTTCAATTTTATTGCAAGATTTTTTTAATCTATTAAACAGAGGTGAGACTGTAGTGGCTACAATTCAAGAAGCGGATCAGTACATCTCTACGAACGTGATCGACAACACTGACTGGGTCGAAGCAGAACCAGAGAAAAAGCAACGAATCCTAAACGTGTCACATCGAACACTCACACGAAAATACCCGAGGTATCAGATTCCAGATCCGGCCATCTTTGAACTTGCTTCTACTCTCGCCACTGTGTTTAATGATACGAACAAGCTCCAAAATCAAGGAGTCGCAGGCTTTGCTATTACAGGTGTTGGTAGTTTTACTTTTAAGGAAAACAACGTGAGAAATGCAGCAGGCTTGTCCCTAGAGGATTTCATTACTCAAGAAGTTAGAAGCCTTGTCGGAGAAGCGAATGGAATCGAACTAGGCTCACGTAATGTAAAAGTGGTGGTCATGTAATGGCGATTATACCTTTACGTCAGATCATTAAAGTCAGCCGATCAAGTGGAAAGCTGGACGAGTGGGGTAATCCGATCCCTATTGAACCATTTTCGATTAGGTGTCGGGCGGATGAAGGTTCATTTGTAGTTGAGGATACAGGTGGAAAAGTGGTTGTCAGTAGCCTAAAGGTTTTACTCGACAAACTTGCAGATATTCGATATGACGATGAGATCGAATACACCAACGAGATAGGAATCACTATCAAACGTGCTCCTAAAAGAGTAAATGTGAAAAGAGACTATGTAGGTAAGCCCGTACTGACGGAGGTATTTCTATGAAGTTGGAAGTAGACGATCATGAGTTTCAGTTAAAGATGAGAAAGATTGACGAGCAAGTACTTGAAGAACTGATTGATGCTATGAACGATGCTGTAGACGATCTAGTTCGAATCTCATCCAGTATCGCACCTATCGACAAAGGAATTCTTAGAAAATCATCTGATCGACAAGTGAAGCAATCGGCAGATGGAATTCAAGGCGAAGTGTCCTATCAAGCTGTAGAACAATCTCCGAATTATGGGAGATTCGATTATGCAATCTGGACGCACGAGTATATGACTGGGCTTGGTCCACGGTCTCAGGCATCTCCCGGAACGGATGGTTATGTTGTAGGAAGAAAATATTTAACTCGTCCACTACAGGGTGAGTCTCCTAAGTATGTAAAGTGGTTTCAAGAAGCACTAGAGAAGGGAGTGGATGGTTAATTCGAATACAAGATCTAATTAGATATCTTAAATCGTTTGCGAACTTCGTGTACTATCCATTCCTCTTTCCGACGACTAGTGAAGATGAATGTTGTGTAGTATCCATTCATTCAGGGATGCCCGAAGACCAATACACAAGAGTCCAATATCCAAGTTTCCAGTTGTTGATTCGAGGGAAGCCAAATGCATTAAAAGAAACAGAAGATAGAGCTTATCAACTATATAAAGTACTATCAAACAAAACAAATCAGACCATAGGAGACTCTTCTGTCGTAGTAATACGGTCAGAAAGTAGTTCTCCTATTTTTTTAGGAACCGATGAAGCGAACCGTCCGATCTTCTCTTTGAACTTCGGAATGGTGGTTCGTCCATAGGCTCCTTTTCTATTTCAAGGGAGGTTAAAAATGGCTAATACAACGATTAACGTGTCGATTGGCCCTGCAATTGTCGAGTTCGGAAAGACAAATACTACCGTATTTGACGTTACCAAGGGCGGAATTCAATTTCAGATGTCCACATCTATCCAAGAGATCAAAGTCGATCAGTATGGAGAAACCCCAGTGAAAACGATTATGAAAGGACGAAATGCCACGGTAACGGTTCCTTTTGTTATTCAAGACTTAGAGAAGATTTCAAAGGTCATGCCGAACTCAGCTTTCACTCAGTCGGATGGAAAACTTCGACTAAACGTAAAAGCGAATTCGGGTTTCGATATGTTGTCAATTGCTGACCAGTTGATTATCAAACCAACCGCACCTGGGACGACACCGAACGACTACATTACGATCCCACTGGCAGGACCTACCGCGGATATTGAATATACCTATGATAACGATAATGAACGGATTGCAAAAATCACCTTCCAAGCATATCCAGACTCAGAAGGTCTATTGTTTATTATGGGCGACTCCAGTGTGTCGAATGGAGCATAATCTGACTCCTCAAATTTGAGGAGTGAACCCCACAAACTTTGAGAGGGGATCTATATGTTTTCGATCAAACGAGAGAATGAATTGAAGCTCGGAGATAGGCGAGTTCGAATCGAAAAGATCACACCGAAGAAGTGGCGTGAACTTTTTGGTGTTGTAGACATTCTTCCCAACATAATTATCAAACTTGTTCAAGTACCACCCGATCAGTTTGTGACCTATTTCCTCTCGGCCTTAGAGTTTGGGATGGATGAAGTTATCGAGGTTACTTCGAAGCTGACAGGTATTGAAAAGACATATCTAGAGGATCATGTTGGACTAGACGAGATTATTGAATACTTCCGAAGGATGGTTGAGAAGAACAACCTTGTTTCAACAGCAAAAAACATCAAAAGCCTTCTACCGATTCCGAAAGATTCGAACGAGTAGAGGGCTTAACTATTGATCAAATGCTTATAAACCTTTCAGTCGAACTTGGTGTTTCTCAAAAGGTTCTCGAAGAAGAATACTATATGGTCGATCTTTTCGATCTGATGAAACAGAAACGGAAGAAGGAAGCTCGAAGTCGACTAAATTTACTTACAATAATTCACTCTAAACAGATGGAAGAACAAGACTTTAAGAAATTCGTCCACAGCTTATCCACAGAAGCTGGAATGCAGGAAAAACAGAAGTTTGACCGTGATCGGTTTGAACAGCTTCGAGAAATGATCTGATGAAAAGGGAGGGGATCAAATGAGTGGTTTTAATGCTGGTACGGTTCGGGCTCGTCTGATTCTGGAAAACTCCCAGTTTCGTCGGGGGATGGCACAGGCTCGCCAAGACATGTCAGGTCTGTCTCGTGATGCTATGAATGTTCGAAAATCAGGGCATATGGTACAAGAATCAATGCTTGCTGTTGGTGCAGGAATCATAGGTATTGTCGGAGCTTCCGTTGTTGTTGCTGCACGATTTGAGCAAGAGATGGCTAGGGTCAAGGCGATCTCTGGAGCAACAGAAGAGGAATTTGCTTCACTAACTGCCGAAGCTCAACGACTAGGGGCTACAACAAGTTTTAGTGCTTCGCAGGCGGCACAAGGTATGAGCCTACTTGCAAGTGCTGGATTTAAGACCAACGAGATTATAGGAACAATGCCTGCTTTACTTAATCTTGCTGGAGCTTCGCAACTTGATCTAGCCACATCCGCTGACTACTTGACTTCGATCATGTCAGGTTTTGGGTTCACAGCTAAGGATTCGGGAAAAGCAGTCGATGTTCTGGTTCAGGCCATGAATGATGCAAACACAGAGTTGCCGGATTTAGCCGAAGCAATGAAATATGTGGGTCCCGTGGCTAGTTCGGTCAAGATGGATTTTGAAGATGTCGCCGCCGCGATTGCCTTACTCAGCAACAACGGAATCAAAGGGAGCATGGCAGGGACAGCTATGCGAATGGCTTTGATCCGTCTTGCTTCACCAACCCGAGAAGTAAAAAAAGTCATGGCAGAATTAGGGCTACAGTTTACGGATGCACAGGGGAAGATGAAACCCTTACCGGAGATTATAGATCACCTTAATGATCGGATGAAGCATCTAACCGATTCTCAAAAACTCGATAAGATCGCAACAATCTTCGGTACCGAGTCAGCTACAGCCATTACTTCCCTTATGAAAGCTGGAGGGAAGGCAATCGACGACTTTTCGAATAGACTCGAAAATGCAAATGGAGCAGCAGCCGCTTTCTCGAAGACAGTGAAGGACACGACGGTTGGTGCATGGGATCAATTTCTATCGGCTTTGGAAGCTGTCGGAATTAAATTAGGAACTCAGTTCCTTCCAGAAATCCGGAAGCTTTTGAGTGCTGGAACGGATCTCTTGAATTGGATTGGAGAATTGAATCCGGCCATGATTGAATTCGGTTTGAAAGTTGCCGCAGGAGCAGTTGCACTTACAACCTTAGCATCAGCCTTTCGACTAGTTGGTACTGGAGTAAGAGCTATGCAACTAGCAATGGGTCCGCAGGGTTGGTTGTTACTAGGATTAGGAGCGCTTGCAGGAGCCGTGTGGGGAGCTTCCGATGCTATGGAAGAAGCGGCGAAGGTAGATTTAACCCGTGCTGAATCTCTCCAGAAAGTAGCAGACTCAACTAAGACCCAGATCGACCGTTTCGATGCACTTCGGACAAAGAATAAGCTGTCTAATGATGAGATGCTTCGATTCCTTGACATACAGGCACAGTTAAATGCTGAAACCGACTCGCAAGTAATTAAAGCCTTGCAAGAAGAGATGGATGGTCTAAGGAAGAAATCCGGACTCACTAATGAAGAGTTTAATGAGCTTATCAAATTGAATAGTGACTTGTTATCAAAGATCCCATCTACTGAAACGGCTGTTTCGTCTCTTGGTAATCAATGGGCTAAGACCACGGATGAGATGAAGAAATATAATGCGGAACAAAGGGAAGCAGTTCGCCAAGAATTAATGATCCAAAAAGACAAGGCGGATTCCAAGTCCTCAAGCATTGCAAAAGATCTTGGTGAGTCTGTCGCAAGGATGAAAGAGTTAAATCAACAAGCAGATTACTGGCGTCAACGAAGAACAGAAGCGCTGGATGCCATAAAAGTAAAAGAAGCAGAATTGGCGGAAGCTCGAAAACGTGGAAATTCCGAAGAGATATCGGCAATTGAAGAACAGTTGGCTGCTCAACAAGCAGTATTAGGAAATGCGGATGATCGACTAGCCCTAGCTGCCCAAAAACGTGAAGCCGAAAAGAATGTAACTGACGAACTTTGGAAACAAGTCACTGCTGCTCAATCTCTGTACGATAAAATGATCGCTCTTGAGATGGCAGAAGTCGGTATATCATATCAACGTGGCGAAGGAACTCGGCAGATTGATGAAGCAATCAGCAAAACTCAATCTCTTTTGAGTGAGACAATTCGACTTGCTGATGCTGATGGAGTTCGCAATGACAAAGAACGTGAAGCTATCTCCCTTCTTCAAACTCAGTTGGAAAAGCAGGAAGCGGCACGTCAAAAAGTTCGGGATCTAATCGCAAGTCAAGCAGATCTAAGGCAAGCACTGGCGGCCGCAGGAGTCTCAGCAGAAGATCTAAACCGTATTCTCGGGAAGCCCACGTCAAAAAGTGTAACAGTCGATCCCGGTGGTACTGGGAAGCAAACTGCTGATGCCTTGCACATGAATGCATCAAAACAGGCAACGAAGCCCGTTGATATAACAGATCCAAGATACACTCTTCAAAAGATTATCTCTGACATTCGAAAAGGCGAGACCAAACCTGTAACAGCCCAAGTTGAAAATAGGAAGTCATTTTTAGCGGATCTGACAAGCCGAGTAACGAAGTTCGTATCGGTTGTCTGGTCATGGGTCGGTGGAAGTCCCGATAGCAAGCGACATAGTGGTGGTACTGTCCACGAGCTACCGAAGTTCCACTCAGGCGGATCACCTAACTTTTCGATTACATCCGCGCCAAAATTTGATGAGGTAGATGTGAGATTGCTTCGTAATGAGATGGTTCTGACGCAGGCACAACAGGCGAATCTCTTCCGGATGATACAGACGTTTAGTTATGAAAAAGCAGATCAGTTCAAAGAAACACGTAATCCAACGATTGAATCAGTCAGAAGTGTAGTGATTCAGATCGGTTCGATGGTAGTTCGTGAGGAAGCTGACATCAAAAAGATAAGTGAAGAACTAGACCGACTCGCTCGCCAAAAATCAAGGAGTAGGGGGGAATACTGATAGGTATACGAGGTTTTAAATTTGCAGGTAAACATAGCTCTGAATTTCATATTCTTGTGACCAACATCTCAAGATCTATACTGCCACCTCTTACCGAGAAAACCGTCAATGTCCCCTCTAGGGCTGGCGGTTATTTTTTTGGTACAGAGATTGGTATGCGTGAATTTCAAGTTGATATAACTATCTCGGGTAAGACGGATACGGAGATGATGGAGAAGTTTCGTGAGATAGGTGTTTGGCTACGTTCGGATGAAGAACAGGAGCTTATTTTTGATGTGGAACCGACAAAGACGTATTTTGCATATCTAACAGGATCAACCGATTTACAAACAGTAGGTACTACAGGTTTTTCAACATTACGATTCCTCTGCCCTGATCCGTATTCTTATGGCCCACTCATTGAATCTCCAGTGATTACCTCGTCTCCTGTTGAAGTGAAAGTTGAAGGAAAAGAAAAAACCTATCCTGTCATAGTAGCCAATTTCAAAGAGAATTCCACTTATTTCTCTCTAGCTACAAAAGACCAGTATATACATATTGGCAACCCAGAAGGACTAGATCAGATAACGATACCACCAGAGGAAAAGTTGATTGATGATGAGATGCTTTCAACCTCGGGATGGACAAGCTTTACTAACATAGACGAGGGTAGTGTCGGGGGAGTTATTACCCCTGATGACTGGTCTTTCGTGGCTTCGGATTATGGAAAGGGATCAGAGTGGCACGGTCCTGCATTGCAAAAGATGTCTACAACCTCCGCGAAACATTTTCGACTTGAAGCAATCGTAGGTTTCTATTCTGTGTCCCAAATGGAGATGGGACGGATTGAGTTCTATCTATTAGATACGAACGGAGGGGTTGTCGGAAAACTAGCTCTGATGGATGCATGGGTAGGAAGCGAATCCACGAAGATTGAAGCTAGAGCAGGGACGAGGGATGACGGTCACTATTTTGCAAACACAGTAGGTAGCATGTCCTACAAGAAAAAGACCACATATGTAAAGAAAAAAGTCCGTGGTCGAACGAAAACGGTTGCCCAAACTCAAACGGAAGAGTACGGTCAGTACTCGGATTTCTACGGGAAGATCACCATCGAACGAATAGGTCCCGTATGGAGAGCGCAACTGATTCGGTTGAGTAAGTTTTTCGGTCTTGAGGTTGCGAGTTCTCGTGTAGAATTCCGATGGGTGAATCCAGATATAGACGATTACAATGAACCAGTATCCGGAGTTGCGATTCACTTCGGACAACATAGTAGTTATCAAGTTGTTCCATCTATGTATTGTTCTCAACTAACCCTAAAGAAGATTAATCCCATTACAACCATAGCGGTTCCAGAAATCATAGAAGCAGGGGACGAAGTGGTTATTGATTGTGAAGTAGGAAGTATCTATAAAAACGGAACCGTGTGGTTGAGTGAGCTGAACATGGGATCACAATATCTCTCTCTAGAAGGAGACGTTGTTAATAATCTAGCATATCAACCAGCAGATAAATGTGAACTGAAAATATATCATCGAGGACGGTATCTCTGATATGGTCTTTTTTTCGTTGTAAAGGGGGATTGCGATGATCTATGTACTAGACGTAACTGAACGAATTGTAGCTACACTCGGGGATGGTGGACAATCAAGCCTTTCATATTGGAACGACCGTCATCGCGAAAACCTGTATGATGTTCTTTCTACATATGAGTTTGAGACCGATTCCACTCATCCAAACTCTCTATTTCTAGTGGCCGAGAACTTTATTGCCAGAAGAGATTTCGACAACAACATCATTCTATTCAAAATAAAACGTGTTGAAGAGAACCAAAGTGAAGGAAAGTATATCAAAAAGGTATATTGTGAAAATGCAGCTACTAGTGAATTATTAACTGATATAATCCGACCGAGAATACTTTCAGGATACACAGCTTCACAAGCTCTTGACTATATACTCAATGGATCTCAATGGGAGAAGGGGGAAGTGTCATTTGTAGGAGCCGAGACTATTGAATTTAAAGACTATGAGACAGCCCTTCAAGGTCTTCATTTACTCAAGAAAAAGTTTTCAGCAGAGTTTTACTTCACGATTGAGATGAAGAATAACCGAATTAATAAGCGATACGTACACTTCATTGACCGTCGTGGAAAACGTACAGGGAAGCGGTTCGAGTACGAAAGAGACATCCAAGGTCTTAGACGAATTGAAGACTCGTCCGAGCTTGTGACCGCCCTGATCGCACTTGGTCCCGAAAAAGATGGGAAGAGAATGACAATCCAACCCGTCAACAATGGTATCGATTGGATTGGGGATAACGAAGCAAGAGATCGTTGGAGTCATTCAGGGAAACATCTCTTCGGAGTATTTGAATCTGACACTGCCACGAGTCCTAGAGCATTGAAAGATCAAGCATTAAAAGAGCTAGAACGAAGAAAGAAGCCTTTATATAGTTATGAGGTTGATGTTATTCTACTTGAACACGTTGCAGGTTATGCCCATAAATCTGTTAGACTCGGTGACGGACTTGATACCATAGACCGAGCCATAATCCCCGAAATATACCTTTCTTCGAGGATCATTGAACTGATTCGATCCTATACAGATCCGACTCAAGACTCCTGTATTCTTGGTGAACATATCCCTCAATTTATATCCATCCCTTCGAAAATATCCGAACTACAACAAAACTTACGAAATAAAGCAATAGAGAATATCATCGAAACTGCGAGACGTATCGGGACCCACTTTCGAATACGTACCCCCCGATCCGAAGACACTGGTGATTTCCACAATGATGTCAAAGGGTACGGTATACATCTTCGGGTGAGTGAACCGATTCATTTAGGCACTACGATACTAATAAGTGATTCAGATAATGTGTTAGGAACTATTTCTCTTTATGCAGAGGCTACGAATTCCATAATATCTAGTCGATCTGTTCTTCTGAAAAAGGGAGAGAATCTAGTAGACCTAGACCTACAAGTTCCGGATGTCGGGGATTACTGGATCGGCGTAGATGGCGGTTGGATTGGTGGCATGGTCAAGAGATTCGAGAACAAATCCGTTCAATATCCGATTGATGCTGGAAGTCTTTTGATAACGGGTGCAGGACAGAGGGATGGAATCAATGATAGTGATCATTATTATTATTTTGCTGATCTCAGTGCGAAGGGATTAAACATTGAAGGGGATCTTCCTTCATCTTTCACGTTACCAGGAGAAAATATTTCGGGATCTATACAGGTTTCTAATGACCACAAAATTGTTGTGCTAAATGGTGAAGGGAATCGTGTTATCGATGCGAATTCGGATGACTTAGGTGTAAAAAAAATCATCGCAGGCGAAGTCGTTAGTTCTTCTGTAGTTTCTGCTAGTAAAAAGAACAGAACGATCCATATCCATTGCTCTGATGGAAGCGACGAAACAGGGAACGGAACACCAGAGAAGCCATTTCGTTCGATCCAGACAGTTATCGATGCTTTACCGAAGTACAATGAAGGTTTTGTCGAACTGAAAATTTCTGGAACAAATACAACAGAAGACCTTTCGCTATATGGCTTCTTTGGCCCAGGAGTTATACGTTTGGACTTTACACCATCTTTTGAATTGATGGGGACTTTAACAGTACTTAATTGTACATCAGAAGTAAACATATTTAACCTTACTGTCAACCGAAAGCCTGGTGAATTTAAGACACCTGTTCTTGTTTCTAGAAGCTTGTATGTATATTTCAAATACTTAAAAACGTATTCAGATTATGAAGCAATTTATGGAATTCATATGAACGACAACTCTATGGTTTTCTTGCATAAATGTGAGTTTTGGGGAGCTAAAGAGTATGCAATTCTGGCAGGGTATGCATCTCAAATTGTGGTCATAGATGCAATCGGTGGCTCGCTTGGATCAAACAAATCTGATGATGAAAAACGTCCCGATTGTTCTGTAGGAGCTTTTTTTGGTGCTACAGTTTCCATAGACGGGACTATCCCAGTTGGAAAAGTTCTTACTCGAACAGGAAACAGTGGTGAAATCCGAAATGCTCCGTCAAGTGGGAGTGCAGGTGGTACTGAAATTCCAACTCCACCACCGCAGACAGTCAAGGAATATACAGATACCTTTTCTTCAACATCTTCAAAATCATGGCGTACAAAGTATGGATGGAGATCGGACAACTCCTATGTTTATCAAGGTTCGTATGGCTACGGAAACCACATGGGACTCTGGTTCTTCAATGACGCATCTATCCGATCTACTCTTTCCTCTTCCAAAGAAATTACCTCTATTCGGTTACGTGTATCTCGTCGATCCGAGGGCGGAAACTCTTCTTCTAATACTCCTACTTTTCGAACCCACAACTATTCTAGTCCACCGAAAGGAGAACCTGATCTATCAAGTTCAACATCTCCGACAGGATTTAAATGGGGAGACGACAAGTGGGTTACACTTCCTACCTCGTGGGGAGAGTCCTTGAAAGATGGAGATGCAAAAGGTATCGCGATATTTGAAAAGGATGGCTCTCCATATATGATTTTCAATGGCTCCGCAACTCTAGAAATCAAGTACAAGAAATAGGAGGATGCATATGACATATACTCTCCTCATTTTTGAGGGCAGTGGCCTTGTATTCGATCGAATAGATAATATTTCATCGCCCGAATGGTCAGCCGATCCAGACGGGTCTTTTCATGTTTCATGGACAAACGGATCACTAGGAAAATTTGATATGGATTTCTGTTTAATCAAATCTATTGATCTAGACGGAATGGTAGAGATCGAAAAGGGTACGAATGCGGATCTTGTTCTTTTGAAATCATTAGACAAAAAATCCGAGCTTCGAAAGGTAGATCAATCAAAGGAAAGTGTTATTGCACTCCAAGCTATAGCAGAACTATACGAATCGCTTGTCAAAAAAGGAGTGATCTAGTGGGGTGATTCCGAACGTGGTCGAAGTGTACGTAATTCTGATTATTAGGGGCTACAAAAAAATAGATGATGTACC
This sequence comes from Thermoactinomyces sp. DSM 45891, assembly GCF_900119485.1. Lineage (GTDB taxonomy): Bacteria > Bacillota > Bacilli > Thermoactinomycetales > Thermoactinomycetaceae > Baia. The sequence goes on along the minus strand of NZ_FPJZ01000009.1, from coordinate 38,249 downwards.
CGAAAGGTTGCAACAAGAAGTGAAGACAGCTTTGATCCTTCTTGGGTACATAGAATTGGTGGAGAGAGCTTAAAAAGGCTCTCTTTTTCTTATGTAGAGGGGGTGATTTCATCGCCACAATAGACAACGAGATTCTACTAGGTCGTGTCGATTATGTAGAGAAAGAACACGAAAAGATTCGGAAAGACTTATCAAGTTTAAGGAATCAGATCAGTGAAGTAGGTAGCGAAGCTTCCGATGCAGTTCTTCGAGTCAACAAGCTCGAGAGACGTATGGATGAGATCAGAAAGACAGTAGATGAAGTGAAAACAGAAGTAAAAGCATTCGGGCCACGTCAGGAGACATTTCTCCAGAATACGTGGTCCTTAGTTTTTAACCTTGTCCGAATCGTCGGGGCTTTAATCGTAATCCTCGGAGCGATCATCGGGATCAAGCTGGCAATTCCAATTTTCAACTAGGAGGAAATATCTATCAATATTCAACAAAAAATCATCCCATCTAGTAACAGACGAAATAGACCCCAAACCAAACGTACTCCAAAATACATTACGATCCATGAAACGGATAACACAAGACGTGGAGCCAATGCTAAAGCTCATGCGAATTTACAATATCGAGGGAATGATAGAACGGCTAGCTGGCACTATAGTGTCGATGAAAACGAGATCTGGCAAAGTGTCCCTGATAACGAAATAGCTTGGGCATGTACCGATGGTGCTAATGGAACAGGAAATCGCTTTTCTATTAGCATCGAAATTTGCGTAAATGCAGATGGTAACTTCTCGAAAGCTCAAGAGAATGCGAAAGAACTTGTTCGTCACCTCATGAAGAAGTGGAGCATTCCATTGTCCAATGTCGTACCCCATAGTCGCTGGACAAAAAAGAATTGTCCACGAAATATCCTTCGTAATTGGGATTCATGGGTGCGATCAATCGGTTCTTCTTCGACTGTTTCCACTTCTTCAACATCTTCAAGCCAACCGTCTTATATGGACACAAACTTTAGTCGTAATATGCGTCTACGATCTCCAATGATGAGAGGAAATGATGTAAAACGAGTGCAACACAAAATTGGAGCCAAAGTAGATGGCATTTTCGGCAGGGAAACGAGGGCTAAGGTTATCGCTTATCAGAAAGCCCGTAAGTTAGCGGCAGATGGAATAGTCGGAGTTAAAACTTGGCGCTCCATGTTTTGGTAGGACGGTTAGTAACGAGGGGAGGTGAAAATGCATATGTCATACAAAGATATCTTGAGTCGTTTAACAAATAAAACAACCCTGTTGTTGTTAGGATCGTTAGTGATCGGGCTTTTAGTAAACCTCGGAGCAATCGATGCTGTAGCCGTTCAAAAACACACGGATACTATTAACATAGTGATTGGTATTCTGTGTGCGGTCGGAATTGTTCGTGATCCTAATCCAGTTCCAACACCTGATTCGGACAAAAATAAAATTATCGAATAGAAATCGAAAGGACCCTGTGCATATTCGCATGGGGTCCGTTTTTTTGTATATGTAGTGGTGTAGCCTACTGCATGTGTACGACATCACTTGTATGGAGGAAATATTCCGCCCAGTAGGCTACATTTTTGATTATATCAAAGTCTGAAAACCTCAGCAAATAGTAATTGACCAGTAAATTGAGAGAGTGATATATTCAGATCATATCGAAAAAGCTCGGAATGTGGCGCATCCCAAGCTTTTCGTTGAACGTTTCTTTGGCAAGAATCGTTCGAATATCTGCCCTTGGATTGCACTCTAAGGAACAGAAGGTCATTCAGCACACAAACAGTAGAATCAATTTAGCAAAGTTTCTTCTGTTTGATACTCGTATTATATTTATGAGATGAGAAAGTTGTCAACAGTAACAGCCTATTTAGGTATGTTAATAAGTTGACTATGAAATCTTTCTTAAAATAAATGTCTTTTTTTGACGACCTTCTGCGCTTAGGTAATTACATGGGCTATTCAGGAGGTTTTTTCGTATGCAAATAAAGACAACTAGATTAGACGAACATATCATTCACAAGTTGGGTCTACAAGTATTTGATTCAGTAAAATCAAAGGACTTATATGTTGATACGGTAGTAAAATATACGGATCTTCTACCATGTGAGATTGATGTACTATATACCATCTCTCGCTACTCTACGAAAGTACCTGGTGTTTGTTGGGCCACAGTTCCTACGATGTTGAAGGACAAGCATGTCAAAGTGAAGGAGCGGGCTTTTCGTAAAGGAATCAAAGGGTTGAAAGAGAAAGGGATCATCATTGTTCACGAAACTCGCCGGATGCATGCAGGAGGAAAGGGAACGAATATATACCAGTTTAACCTAGAATACATATCATCTTTAGAATCGAAGGAAGAACCTATGCAGGTCGAAAATGCAGGTCGTGTGCAGGTCGAAGATGCAGGTCGAGAGATTGGCGAAACCCCTTGTCCTACCTTGGGCGAACCTACTAATTTCGAGGCTAAAGAATCTTTTAATAAATCATTAACAAATCTATCTAATATAAATAAAGCTATTAGCAATATACCTGAACATAAAGTGTCAGATGATAGTATTTACGAAACAGAAAAAGAAAAATACTGCTTGGCAAGTGGAGTTCCACAAGATGTTGTATATGAGTTGAAACCTTTCTTTCAGACTGATGAAATTATCTCTCTATGGAAGTCTATTAAAGGTGCTCTAAGAAATGTAGGAGAACACTATGAGCTTCATGTACAGGAAGTGGTTCAGGCAATTCGTAAGTCAGTAGCTAAGTTCAAGCGTAAAGAGATCCGTACAACCTTTGGAGCGAATCTAGTTGGCACTCTGAAGGGCATGATATCCGACAAATATCAAGCACTAGAGGACTCCTTTATTGAACGAGAGATGGAAGAACGTAGGGCTTTCTATGGGATTTCTAGTGGTGTAAATCCTATATCTCAAGGTGGTTTTTGCTAAAGAACACTTTGTATAAATAAGTATAAAAAAATATACAATTTACCCTATTTACATATTTAAAAATCCGCGATATTGTTTCACTATCGGGTTTTTAATATAGATAAATATACTTTTTTATATTAAAGTATATAAAAGGAGATAATTAGTATGGAGAAGATGATCTCATATGCCTATCAACAAAAGCAGACAAAAGTTTTAGGATTTGAAGTAGCCAATTCTTATGTCAAAGGGCGTAGTTCTATCGGTAGAATATGTTATCTGAATGCAGTGAGGGAACGTTTGAAAGGAGAAGAAGTTTTTGGACGAAGATCGAAAAAATCCGAAGATCTTATATTTGGTTACGGAGATTCTTTTTATACAGTAGGGGACCCGATGGAATCGGTATTTTCGACAGCTCGGGATATTGACCGTTACTCCAATCACTTCTACAAATTATCTTCTATTCTAGCTATCACTCAATTAGTAGATGATGGAGACCAAATAAAAGTGACCACGGGTGTCCCTGCTAATCATTACAAGAACGAACAAGTATCTCGGTATATACAGCAGGCATTGTTGGGATCACACCGAGTAGTAGTCAATGGTGGAATTCGGCGATTTGAAATTTCTGACGTTGAGATAATCCTCCAACCATTGGGAACGTTATTCAATCTGATGGTGAATGATGACGGGTCATATACAGAAAACGGACATGATATCGAAACTTCTCGGAGAAAGCTTATCGTTGATGTCGGGTTTGGCTCTACTGATGTGGCCGTTCTTGATGGGATGACATTATTAAGGTATTTCACTCTTAATTACTCGATGGTGGACGCCTATAAAAGGATTCTGCTTGAATTGGGTCTAACAAATCAACTCAAACCCCTTGAGATTGAACAACCACTTCTCTCTGGTGATAGTATCCGATACGGGGGAAGAATATTCGAAAAGCCACAGGTAGATGAAGTGAAACGAAAAGCCTTCGAAATATTAGCGCAACAGATCATGGGAAGTTTGAAGGGAATGGAGTCATTAGATAGTTTTGACTATGTTATCTTTACGGGTGGTGGGGTAGAAGCTTTGTATGAGCCACTAAAAAGCCACTTGATTGGTGTTCCAAATGCAGTTAAAGTAAGTGATAGCCAAAGTGCAAATTCCGAGGGATACTATTTGTATAGTCTTTATACATAGTATCGGGGGTGTTACGATGTCTGTAGATGATAAACCAATTCATATCAAGCTAGAGATTACAATGAAAGATGATCCAGAACTTTATGAGTTTCTAAAGAAGCATGACATACCACTAAAGTGGTTTGCAATGACGGCCATGTATCGGTACAAGAACGAAAGCAAATATATAATGTCTCGTGATACTGTTCGGGTTTCCAATGACGAAAACAAAGTGATCACAGAGGTAGTAGATACAAGTCAACCACTACCTATAAAGAAATTTGATAAGTTTTAAACAGTTATGATAAAAGTGTTATGAACCAGTCATGGTCATAGCACTCTTTTTGTTAACCAAATTAAATATTGAAAATTATATATACTTAGGTATAAAATTATGTGATTAATGATTTAAAGGAGAAATAATATGCATACTCGGATTAATATTCAAAAACTACTTTTTCGGTTCGGTTTCGGTGTGTTAATAGTGGGCTTTCTCGCAGGCATTATTTTGGCAAATGTATCAGTAGTGACACCAAGTCTAGTACTCCCGGAATTGGGCCCCACAACAAAATCTAAATTCGTGTGGTCCATAGCTCTGATGTGGTGGATAGGATCTGCAGTGGGTGGAGGAATATTATTGGGGATTTCGCAACTGATCGAAAATCAAATGGAACATACTGAACAGCTACGAAAAAGCCAAAGCCGATCCTTTTAGGGGTCGGTTTATTTTTCTTACTATTCTTTTAGATTCCTCCACATTGCGATCACAATAGGAAGCAAAAATAATGCCTGACCAAGAATAGCGATGGGGATAAGAATGACTGTATGAGTTGCCATGCCCAATAGAATCAAAAGTGGCAATAGGATTCCTATAGCTAGTCCTTTGCGACTAAGAAATTTGGAAAAGATTATGAGAGTGACCAAGAATAAAATTGCAGCTACTCCCGCGCATAAATTTAATTTGAAATCGGAAGACATTATATGTACCGCCAATCTTCGTTTATTTATCTCAATTATTGTCTCGTCAGTCCTTCTTAATACGCTTTTATATGTTAGGAGGGGATATATTTGAACAAAAATTATGTATCTATCCAAACCGAACGGGAATTCGAACTCGTCGGTGGAGAGCAAAAATAAAACCAAGGATCTTTCTTAAAATGTATGTTGATGCGGTCCATGACGGACTTGTTAGCTCTCTCGGTCCCGAACTATGGTAGACCCTTTGTGGAATTGCAGCCTTTATGGACGAAGAAGGACGTTGCTATCCGTCACAGTCACTATTAGCTCAACGGCTAGGAATATCCAGACAAACGGTGGGAGAGCGATTGAAGAGGTTAGAAAACTTCCAGTGGAAAGGGCAGTCGATTATTAAAAGGGTTAAGCGTCGGGGCAAGAATCAGAAGTTCGACAATACGATCTATACCATCATGCCTGTGTCCAGTCTAGAGATCTTTTAACCGTGTTAATTACACCCGTGTCAGATCAAGCCGACACCGTTCAGCCTTACACTAACAATAACTAACTTGTAACAATAACTAAACATAACTAGATAAAAGATTGCGATGTCAAAAAAAAGATTAGACATCGCGATTTTTTATGTCCTCTTTTTGATACCTCATGCGCTTAGAGAAGAGATTATTAAAGGAGACGATCTATGAAAAAGAAACCGACTATTACTTGGAGAGAGAAGGCTATCGAAAAATGGAATGCAACGACCTTCCGTCAATACCTATCAGATCAACACGAAGAGCGATTTGGCATTCCGTATGTTTGTAACAGCATCCCTATGGAAGCAAAGAATATTCGCAGAATGATTGACACTTATGGTCCCGAAATAACAAAGACTTTTATTGACGAATGCATACGTCAACATAGCCCAAGTCATCAATACCCAGGCATCTCGTTTTGGTTCATGTTTGCTTATAAACGTGAAAGTATTCTTCCTAAAGTACTGAAAGCACATCAAGATAAAAGCGAAGAACTAACTACTCAAACGATGTCTATAGAAGAAGCAACTGATTGGTTCTAGGAGGTATAACATGGACAGCAACAAAACAAACGAACAAAACTGTATTATTTCCACACTCTGCACCATAGCAGGTGTTAAAGGGAAATGTCATGTGCTTTGTCCTCATTGGATCACGATCCATGGAGCTACTGGAGAAGGTGGTAGACTCTTTGCTGCTAACATTCCACGTCAATACATGCATACGACATTGGCAAATTCACCTGTAGAAGAATCGCAACCCGAAGCTTATGCAGTCATTGAAAAATATGTTGAGTCATTTAAGAAAATGTTTGATACTGCTTTACCTGAAAAGGATCGAATCAAATCACTCTACCTGTGTTCACACATCACTGGAACAGGAAAGACGACAACAGCAATTGCGATTGGAAACGAATATCTCAAGTATCAGTATGTTGGTAGCATTAAGAGAGGACTGAAACCGAAGAGACGGCCTGTCTATTTCATGAGCATGAATGAATTACAAACGTTATATAGCGAAGCTACTAGACCAAACGTACCGAAAGAAATTGCAGAAAGGGCAAGTGGTAGATACTACGAAAACGTAGAGTCAATGAAGAATGTTGATCTCTTAGTGTTCGATGATATTGGTCTTAGGAGTTCAACAGAAGCCTTTACTTCGGATATTCATAGCATAATTAACTATCGAAATACAATGATCAAACCGACAGTCTATACCTCAAACATCCCTCTTCAAGACATAGGAAGTATGTACTCTAAACAAATATGGGATCGCACCCGTGATATGTGTCTAGAAATTGCATTCAGTGGTGAATCGAAGAGGGGATTCCGTCGATAGGAGGTGGTCAAATGAGCCGAGCAGGAGAAAAGCTATTATCCAAGATATTAGATCTACAAGATGCACAAGCGATTAAGCGGTTTAATCTTAGAGATCATCATTTCAGCACGACATCTGAAAGAGAAGCTTTACGTTTCATTCAAGATTATGCTGATAGAAATAAGGGGCAAACACCTGACTATCTTACCGTAGTAGAGGAAACAGGTTTGTTGTACGAACCGACATCAGATACATACGAGTACCTAGTCAGCCAAGTCAAAGAGTTCTCACTCGGGGTACGAACCCATGAGTGGCTACAAAAAGAAGTAGCTCCGAAGTTTAGTAGTTCATCGAATTCCGAACGAACCAAGTTTCTTGAATGGTTGAGGGAGGAAGCAGATCACCTACTTAACGAACATAGTAATCGTACTAGTGTCGGAACCAACTTGAAACGAGACGTTGATAAGTTTCTACAGGAATACCAACGGCGTAAGGATGGCGACAGTTTCCGAGTTTGGAAAAGTAGGTTCGACACCATTAATCAAGAGATCGGAGGTTATGCATCTTCTTCACTTATTGTATGGTTCGGACGATCAGGTCGAGGAAAATCGATGGTTACGACTTCCGAAGTAGTATCGGCTGCTCAACAGGGGGCCACCGTTTTAGTTTGGGGCATGGAGATGACCGTATATGAGATCCTAGCGCGTATCCTTTCTATTGTATCTGCTGATCAAGGAGTATTTTCTACCAATTACAATGGACAAGTGCTACATGCTGGATTTCGAAATAAGGATCTTCTTCTAGGTTCGCTACATGATGAACAAGCTTTACAGGGATTTTTAGAAAAACTCAACAATAGTATTTCAGGAACAATCATAGTTAGAGGGATTGATGACGAGGATTTTATGGATCGAGGAATTCGAACTTTAGAACACGATATTATTACAACGAAGGCAGACGTGGTACTCGTTGATCCATTCTATTATTTAGATTATTTACCCGGAGATGGTACAACGGGGGGAGCAGCGGCACAAACTTCGAAGAAGTTACGTCATTTGGCAGGAAGGACGAGAACCGTAATACATGCAATTACTCAAGCCGAAGAAACATCGGCAGAAATGGACGAGTCGGGTACTCGTTCTATCCGACCACCTCGACGATCCGAAGTGAAAAAGACAAAACAACTTCTCGAAGACAGTACCTTATTAATCGGTGTAGACACACTAGCTATGCAAGGAGAAGGCATCATCCAGCTTGGCAAGGGACGTAACGGTGGAGAGGGTGTGGAAGTTGATCTCATTTATCTACCAGGGCTCGGAATTATTACAGAGGTTCCTACCGGAGAAAATGTAGCCAATCAATTTCTGGATAATTTCTAGGTGGTGGAGAGATGGCATATGTGAAGGTACGACATTCTAGAGTTGATGTGGATATAGAACGGGAACTTTCTGGGTACTATTGGCATAGAGAAAGATGGACTACTAAAAAACTTATTGCCTGTTCCCCATTTCGGTATGATTTTAGCCCTTCATTTTTTGTAAGCCTTAGCAATGGATCGTGGGGAGATTCAGGTGGTACAGGAGAATATAAGAGTGGGAACTTTGTTAAGTTACTAGCTTATCTGCGTCAAGAAACTGAGTATGAAACAGAAGCATATCTACTTAGCGAGTATGCCCGAGAAATCACCGAAGAGGACCGTCTAAAGGTCGATTTCTCCCGAATACGGTTTCAAAAACAAAGAATCGGGATACCACAAACGTTCCTAGATCGATTTACTCAACCTAATGACTACCTTAGAGGTCGGGGGATTTCGAAAGAAATAGAAATAGAGATGAACATCCGATATGATCCCAAAAGAGATCGGATTGTTATACCCTGGTATTTCCCTGATGGCCGACTTGCATCTGTGAAGTATCGGCACTGTGGATCAAAGATCTTTTATTACGAGAAGAACGGATACCCGATTCGAAAACTCCTATACGGGATGGATCGGGTTCACAAGAAGAAGTCCAAGATAGTCGTGATAGTTGAGGCAGAAATCGATGCTATGTATATCATGTCTGTAACCAATGATTCTGCAATCGCACTAGGAACAAGTAGATTATCAAAAGAACAGGTTGACTTAATCACTAAAAGCCCACTAGAAGAGGTGATTATCATGGCAGATAATGATGATGCAGGACGAGAGATGAGAGAGCAAGCTATTAAAAGTCTATGTCCTTTTTTGAAGGTAAATGTTGCATCAATACCTAGAGAATATAAAGATGCAAATGAAATAAAGGAATTTCATATTCTAAGTAAGATCATCGAAAATAGAGTTATTCATCAAGGTTTGGGTTTAGTGCCCGTACATACAGGGAATATAATCTATGGCGATATACGTTGAGTGATGCTGAAAATATATAATTATATACAAAATTTAAATGAAAATAAGTTGTTTAATCCTTAAAAACTATTTACATTTAAAGAGTAATGTGTTATAATCAAAATCTTACATGATTTTATACGACTAGTTTAATGAAACTGCAAATACTCCACCAGTAAAATACTAGTGGAGTACACAAGAGATGTACCATAGAAGTCTGCGCAACTTTGGAGAGTCTGCGCTTTATAAACAATATAATTTGGAGAGTACATTGTTTATAGAATTGGAAATATACGGGGTCCCTCTGAAACCACGTACACAATATAGAACTGTCAATATCTTTTTGGAGAAAGATATATAATAGTCTGTATATTTTTTACTCTGGTACATATTAAACAAATGTGTTCTTACTGTCCACGCGGAGAACGTATGTTCTCTTTGTGTGTCCATTTGCTATGTCTTAAACATTATCACATAATCTGTTCTATTAGCAATAAGAACATATGTTCTTTTAATGTATTTAGTATTGTGTGGAAATAAGATATTTAGGGATCTCGTGTGTTTCCTGACCGAAAATCTGGAAGGGGTAACACATGATAAATAACATAGTAGATGCATTGTACTATAAAGATCTAACTACACTAACCACAACAGAAATTAACAAATTAGCATTTGCTACCCAGAGCGATATCAAACGGCTTAAAAGAGAAGGAAAACAGGTACGTGAAGAAAACTTTACTCTTCCAATGTGGTATATCCTTGAAGTGTTCCGAAAGGACATGATGAGACTCTATTACCAGCATGGATTATGTTTTAATCGGACAAGAGATGAGCATGGAGAAACAGCATATGAGCGTCGGTTGAAGAAAAAATTACTTCTAGCAGCAGAGCGATACAATGGTAGGTATGATTTCTCTGCCTTAGTTAGCAAAGCTTTCCGTCAAGCAACTAGTGAATACTATCAACGTCGCTCATCCTTGGCTAGAAATGAATTTTCATATGATGATGTTACAGAAGAAACAGATATGAAGGTGCGACAAAAGGTCACGATGTACATACCTGATTCTCATGAAGATGTTGAAAAGACGATAGTTGGTGAAGAAATAGTACAAGCCCTTATTAATAGATTTGGTAAGTGTTCAAGACGTATTTTTATTCTCAAACGGTTATACGATCCGGACTACCCAACTAATGTGACTGTTGCTCGGGATATGTGTATCAGGTTTGGAACTAAAGAAGAGTCGAACAAAAAGTTTATTCAACGGTTCAAACTTGAAGTCCAAGCTTTTATTCAACGGGAATATGAAGATAGATTAGTAGCCTAATAATTAAGATGTCCTTTTTAGAAGTGTTCATGCGCTTAGATAAGAGTCTCTCTCGGAGAGTAGTAGTTTAAATAAAAGGAGCGGATATGATTGAGTTACATTTTAAAAAAAGGTAGCGATGCTGTTAAGGATGCACTTACAGAAAAGGTGGATTACTCTAAAGTTCTTGGATCTCTATCAAACGGAAAAAGCTATGCAATCCGGCTAATCCCTAACTGTGTTTCTTCGTATAAAGCGCACAATGTGTACAATGTGTTCAACACAACTCCCTGTACTAAAGAAGCTGGTCAGATTGACCTCTATGATTTAGCTTGTGATTCTTTGTATCAGGAAGCGGAATCCCTAAAGAGATCAGGTGCATCTGATAGTGAAGTTAAATTGGTTAGAGATCGAGCATATGCTGTCAAAGCCAAAACTCGCTATTTATTGGGTGCTGTCAATTTAGATGGCAAACAGCCAATTGTTTTAGATTTCACTTCAAACCAAGGAAAAGAAATTATGACCTTGATGAAGAAGCAGGCAAAGAAGTTAGATAGATACCCCTTCTTTATTTCTAAGTCCAGTGAAGGAAAGGTTTCGCTAGACATTGTTCTGTATGATCCCGAAGAGGACGATGAGGATGCACTTACACCACAGCAACGTAAGAACTTTGAAGAAACGAAAGGATTTGAGTTTGATGATAATCTTTTCGATAAGGTTCTTAGAGTGAATAGCACGGAGCAACAAATCGAAGACCTCCGTAAGTTTGGATTTGATGTCTCTCGAATCGGAATCGGATCTCCAGAAGTCGAATCTGATAGTTCACCTGATGAAACTCTTGGTTTCTAGTCCTCTTTTTCGTACCCCATGCGCTTACTAAAGTGTGTGGGGTTTATATTTTAGGAGGATAACTATGAATCTAAAACTGACTTTGAATATGAATATTGACCGAGAAGAAGAGAAACGAAAACGAGCTAGTTTGGCAAGGGCGAAGAAAAAGGCATCAGAAGAAACGATTGAAGATGCTTTTGATCGTATAGGTATTATGAAGCTTTCGGATAAGGAACGAGAGATATTTCAGCTTGCAAAGGAAGCCTTCTTTAAAGGTAAGATAGGCCGTCTGTCAAACGGAAAGATGAGCAAGGGTGAAGTTCTTTCAATGGGAATGAAGATCCAGAAAGAACAAAACCAACAGGATCGAAGCCAACGAATCCGTGAAGTACTTGAAAACAAGCCTGCTAATTTTCATATTCTGACGGAAGACCGACAGCTATCAATTTTCATAAGTCGAATTCGGGAAGAATGTCGACTACAAATGAGCGATTGGAAAGATCGCTTTAAGGCACTTGGAGTTGAAAGCATGACAGCAGGAGACTTTGAAGGTTCAGGTGTTGACTCCTATATGGATCTCTCGATCGGATTTGGTATATGGCTTCCGTTGTTGCAGGAAGGTTACTACTTGCCGTATGGTCATGTTGATCTTCGTAATGATCTCGATATATCAAGTAAGTATGCCTTTAGATCTGGTGATAAGCAACTTACTAGATCGAGAGTTATCGAAGTTATAGCCCCATATTTAAAAAGCTCGAAACATGGAAAGACCTTTCATATGGGATCAGCACGGTATGATTTACACATTGCCCAGAATGACGGATATACCATCCGTGGATGTAAATGGGACACACTTGATGGGATGTACTTAATGACAGAGCATCTTCCTTCTTATGGTTTGAAACCACTTCTTAAAAGATACGGAAAGCATATAGACCAGTTCTATCAAGATCGTTACGGTTACTCTTTAGGTCTTGGAGAGAAAGAAGTCTATACCTTTGATGACCTATTCGGAAAGGGCTCTCCAGCACCGTTCAATACAGAAATAGTAGGCATCTATGGCATATGGGATGTTCTATATGGATGGGCTTTGTTCGAATGGCAGTTTGAGACCATGAAACAAACAGTAAGGCTAATCGACTGTTACTCGGAGATTGATAGCTACTTGCCAGAGGTGGATGTATTCATGGCCCGATGCGGTTTTGAAATAGATATGGATGGTTTGTCGGATCTTGAAGAGGAATTCCAATCTAAGTTAGATGTAGCAAAGAAAGATTTATTTACTTCGTACAAAATTGATGATGAATTTCTCTATGAAATGTCGATGTGCGTGAACGGCGAGAAGATTCTAGCATGGCAACAGAAGCAGAGAAATCGAAAGAAGAAGTTATTAGATCAGATAGCTCGGTATGAATCTGTAATAACTGATTGCATTCGAAATAAGAAACAACATTTGAAGAAGTACAGTAATGCAATTGAAATGATAAATAAGTATAAAGAGCAACTTGCGGAGATTCGGATGGAGGAACAGGATGCACCTGACTTCATCCATTCCTTCGAACTCACAAATAACCGTCATATTGCTTACTTGATCTATGACTTTGTGGGAATCGAGGACAGAACTTCAAGATTCAAGAGGGGAAAGAAGCGATCTACATCTACTGACATTTTAAATATGTACTACAAAGATGAAGAAGCTTTAAAGCCCCTTCGAGTTATAAGCGAATACGAGAAATTGCTGAACACGTATGTGCGTAAAATTCCTACAGCATTCGATGCAGATGGGCGATTCCATACGGAATGGAAGTCTGGTGGCACTTCTACGGGGCGGTATAGTTCATCAGGATATCGAGGGAGGCCCATTGATCTGCTAAATCGGAGGTCCAGCATATGATTAATGACCAAAACTATCACGAGATAGTAAGGAAGCTAGTGCTAAGTAACGAGAAAGTTCCGAAGGGGAGTAACCTTCAAAACATCCCTTCTCGTGGTGATGGGATACGTGTTCGAAATATGTTCAAGCCCCGGGATGGATGGGTATTTGTTTCAGCCGACCTCTCACAAATTGAGCCGAGGATTATGGCCCACATCATGTACGAACGATACAATGACAATTCTCTTCGTCAGATCTTCTTAGATGATCGGGATTTATATACTACGATGGCAATGATGGTTTTTGGTTTGGACGAAAAATACTGTGTGGATAAGGCTTACGACCCAACAGGAACTTTCCAACCACGGAGGATGATGAAGACGGGTGTGCTTGCTAAGTCATATGACCAGAAGGCGCATAGTTTTGCTCGTGGTATGGGAGTGTCACAGCATGTAGCTGAAATGTTTTACGATAAGTTTGATAACACATTCGTTTCATTTACAACGATGGTTCAGGATATACGGGAGTTCATGAGACAGAATGGATATGCTGAAACCTTATTTGGACGTAAAAGGAGATTTCCTAACTTCAAGTTACTGGAACAACAAGTAAGGAAAAAAGAAGGGAAACTTCGTAGTCTATATATTGATCGATCGAGGTTGCAGAAGAAGAAAGTCAAAACCTCTAACGATGAAAGGAAATTGCAAGAGATTGAAATCATGATTGAACCACTTGCCGAGAAAAGAAACGAAATGGAGTATATGTTGAGAGCTTGTTTTAATGCTGTCATCCAAGGTTCAGGAGCCGACGTTCTAAAAAAGAATATGATTCAGATCTTCGATATTTGTAAGGCAAAAGGTTGGGAGCTCAATGCTTCAATTCATGATGAGGTGAAGATTTCCATGCCTTTTACCAACTTAACACGTAGCCATGTGGATCTGATTACTCAAGCAATGTCGGATACAGTGAAGCTATCTGTTCCATTAAAATCAGATACCGTAATCGAACCGAGATGGATGATGGAGTATTCATCAGATGAGTGGGATTTCGAAAGTGGTCGGCCTTACGAATTGAAATATGGAGAATCCAAAGGACTATACATGGGGAGTGTTTAGATGGCTAAACAAGCAAAAGAATTATTTACAGTGGTCGATATTGAAACTACGGGCTTAGATCACAACACAGATCAGATTATCGAGTTGGCTGCAATTCAAACGAACCTTGAGAAGGAAGTGGGAAGGCTTCATCTCCGCATTAAACTTCATGAGGGACAAGTCATACCAGAGAAGATTACGAAAATGACAGATATCAGAGAAGAAGACCTTACAGACGGGTACCCAGAAAACCTAGCGGTTGTGCTGTTCGGGATGTTTTCGGCAGGATCAACAATAGTTGCTCACAGTGCATCGTTTGACTTTTCATTTTTAGAGAAGTTTGGAGTACAATCACCTATTTTCCTATGTACGAAAACTATGGCAAAGCTAGAAAATCCAGATGAAAGTTCTTCGTTGGAGGATGTGTGTGGTCGTCTTGGGATCGAATTAAACGGTCATCATCAGGCTATGAACGATGTAAAAGCAACAGTAGAGGTTCTTGCAGAGCTAATACGACGATTAAATAAGAAGGAGATACCTAGAATCAAATATCATAATCTTGTCGTTCATAGTGAAGAAAGACCTTTGTCTTTCGTGCCTAAATATACTCAAATCAATAAAAGAACATGGGGCTCCTAATTTTCTGGAGTCTTTTTGTTATATTTTAAAGTTAAACGAGTGCTTTATATTGAAAAAATACTCATATATTTATCAGTTGGGTGATTTGTATTTGAATTTAAATATATATTTTTTTAATTAAATCAAAAAAATGATTAAAATACACATTTGGAACAATATAACATTTGTTTTTTTAATACATATATTATATTGACAATTAATTCGAACTACCATATATTGATTGTAGATTTAAAATATAAAAAATATAAAGGAGTTTTTACTATGAAAAAGTTTGCACCTATCGCAATTGCAGGAGCCCTATTTTTATCTGCAGGAGCATCGGTTTATGCATCAGACAATTCCGGAAGTAATCTTGATTTTAAATCTCAAAAGATTGCGGTAGAACAACCAGAGAAACAAGAATCTTATAATCCTAATTGGGTAAGAGCAGCTTGGGCTGTGGGCACAAATGCTGCGAAAGCAGTTTGTAGAGCAGCAGATGAGGTAGCTATGTATGGAAGCCTGTATGGAGTTTCACCAGCAGAGAAAGATATCTCTAGTAAGGATGCAGAAGTTATTTTCAATAAGTAATAGGTGTTGCTTAATCCCTACTTCTTTTCAAAGAAGTAGGGATTAAGACATATAAAAGAGGAGGGAACAAATGATGAAAGATAATAGGGAAGTTAAAGTTAAGTGTTTATATGGGAAATTCTCACTAATAGTTTTTTTATTTGTCCTTTTAATTGTCCACTATTTTGTAATTGTGTTGGATGTAGGACCTAGTAACCCTATATCTATAAAAGTGAATAAATATACTTCATTCTATACTAAAACAATATTTGCTCAAAATTGGCATTTATTCGCACCAGATCCCTTGATAGATAATCAAAAAATCTATGTTCAGATAAAGCAGAAGCAATCATCCAAACCGGGAGAATTCGAGGACTGGATTGATATCTCAACACCTTTAATCAAAATGAATGATAAGAGTGTTTTTACACCTTATAACAGAATCCTCCGCTATAGTGATGGATTAGCTGGATCATTTTATAGTGGTAGTAATACAGATTTAGTTACAGATGTGATCGAAAAAACAAAAGATGAAAGTCTCAAGAAAAACCTTTTAGATAAAAGTGAGGAATCACGAACAGAAGCCAAAACTGCTATATATCGGTATGCATCATCCTACGCTCTATATTTGACAACAGACCCCGAAGAAATAAGGGTGAAGCTTGAAGCAACCAGACCCCAACCTTTTTCAGAGAGAAATACCAAGAACTATGTAAAGAAAACAGAGTCAAACACTTTTGAGTGGAAAAAAGTAGACAAGGTTCTTCCATTCAGATAACAAATTAAGGAGAGGAAGGGATAGAATTGATGAAGGCTAAATTCAACCAATGGATCATAGCTGTAGTTGAAAACATGTCTAAAGAGAAATTTTTAATCGGACCTTCAATTTTACGGATCGTTTTAGGAGTTATCATGTTGTACAACTATTTTATTCACTATTTTCAAAGACATCTTTTGTTTAGTCACGAAGGAATTGGATTATTTAATGCAAATTATTCTCTATACGATCTAGTCAAGTCCCCTTTACAGTTTGATATTATTTATCACTTAGCAATTTTAATCACAATGTTGTTTATCATTGGCTATGGCAATAGGTTTATCACAATACTCAACTTTATATTTTATCATTCATTCTATCAACGGTTGAGTTATATGGCTGATGGTGGTGATAATCTTCTCTACATAGTTTTGTTTCTTTTGATCTTTGTAAACGTCACTACATATTTTTCTGTTGATAACGTATTGTACAAAAGGAGAGGAAAGCCTTTCAAACATTCCTCTTGGAGTATAATTATCCATAATATATTTGTTGTTGCTATCATTATTCAGATGTGTATTGTTTATTTTACATCTGCTTGCTATCAGCTTATGGGAGAGGTTTGGAGTAATGGAACGGCTCTCTATTACATTTCACAAGTTGATGCTTTTTCAAGACCATCACTTACGTATTTTGTTGAGAATTTTATGTATTTGAGTGTTCTGTTCTCTTATCTGAGTATCTTTATCAAGTTAGCTTTTCCATTCATTATTCTGAACAAAAGGCTAAAGCTATGTGCTGTACTGGCACTTTGTAGTTTTCATTTTGGCATTCTAGTAGGTATGGGGCTTCTCAGTTTCTCTATGGTTATGATTTCAATGGAGTTTCTAATATTTACAGATCAGGAATATAAAAAGGTGTTTTCTCTAAAAGAGTCACTAAAAATTAATGTAGTGCGACTGATATTCTCATTTAAACAGAAATTCGGCAGGAAAACACCTAGTCAATGACTAATATGGTTATGTACAATTTAGTGAGAGAGGGGAGTATGTATTTGAAATTTTTTATTTGGCTTGGAACCGGACTTTTGATCATTTTTTGTCTTATTCTTATTATAGAAGGAGGAAGCAAAACGAAATATTTCCCTTATTCCTTTCTTTGGGGACCTTTCGTAATATCCAGTGTTCTTGCATTCATCTATCACATGGTTAAATCAAAGAAGAGCGGGGCAGAAGGAGATAAGGTAGAGTGAATGTAGTTTATTGGCTTTTCATTATTTTGTTCTTACTATTATTTGGAGTTTTGGTCTTGAAGTATTTATCAGGAAGTTCCTATCAAATTCTCGAACAAATTAAAGAAAAACCAGAGAACTTTTCTCTAGTGGTAAAAAAAAATGGAGAAAATTTCATTTCCCACAATGCTGATAAAATCATGTCATTGGCTAGTACAGTGAAAGTTATTGTTACTATCGCTTACACTCGTCAAGTCGAACAAGAAATGATAAATCCTACTGAATCGATTCCATTAGTGGAATTGGAAAAGTACCACTTCCCTACTACAGATGGTGGTGCGCACCAAGAATGGCTTGATAAATTGGTAGGTACTGACAAATCAGTACCACTAGAAAGTGTAGTAAGAGGGATGATCCAATTTAGTTCGAATGCAAATACAGAGTATCTATTAGAACGGTTGGGAATTCCTTACATCAATCAGATGTTAACGGAGTTTAATTTGTCATCGCATGACCCGCTCTTTTACTTAAGTCCTTCTGCACTCCTAATCCCTCAATACATAGAGAGAGAATATCCTTCTCTTAATGATAAAGAATCAATTCAGCTACAGATAGAAAGTATGTCTATAGAGGAATACAGGAAAACAGCAGAGAGAATACATAAACTGCTTAATAGTGATGAAACTGTTTTTGATATAAAAAGTGTGAACAATTCAATGTCACTACAAAAATGCTGGTCAGATAAGCTTCCTCATGCATCTGCCAATGATTATGCAAATTTAATGAGCCATATTAATCGAGGAAAAGGGTTTAGTGAAAAAGAGAGAAATCGTCTTTATAGTTTATTAAAGCGAGATTGGCTTTTAACTGATCGAATAGCTAGGATTGGTGGCAAGGGCGGATCTACAGCTTTTGTTTTGACCTTTGCATTGTATCTAGAAGACAGAGAAAAAAATCTGGTTGAGATAGTCTTTTTTTCGAATCAGTCAGATCCAACCGTAGCACGTTTAGTGGAAAAGTCTTTCAGAAATTTTATTAAACAAATGATTGATAAACCGTCATTTAGTCAAAGTTGTAAAAAAGCTCTGCATTCTAGCCATCTAGGTTAGATGATTTTACTAGATATAACTTAACCGCATCTCGGCGGTTATTTTTTTTTGTCCTCATTCGGTCTATCCATGCGCTTGTATAAGTATAGGGCTGTAAGCCTATATAGGAGGACAATATGAAACTTACAAATTTAGTAGATGAAAGCTTGCTCCGAGATAGCTGTAGACAACCAGTAGCAGGAAGCGAACTTGCGCATGATTTTCTAACAATGATGGACAAATGGCACTCCTACAAGGAAATATGGGATGACGATCTTGATGCGGACATCCTACGAATGAACCTCGAGATTTTGACGACTAACAGAAAGAAATTAGATTGGGGACCGAAAGGGACTGGATATTTCACACCATCATCTTCGTCTAGTGATGCCCGAGAGCTTTATATGAAGCTAACTAAAGCCCCACGAGACGAGCAAGAAATAGCACCTCATCAAAAACGTTGGCAGAGAGCAGGTACTGCATTTGGTGACATCATTCAAGATGATCTTCTGTACATCAATAAACACTATATTAGTGAGTTCAAAGAGCAACCAACATACAGACCAGAGTTTGTTGACTTGAATGGCAAACTATATCCATCATGGGAACGATTTGCTCGAAAGATCATGTGGATAAAACATCGTGGTCATCAGATCCCGATACTTGGACAGCCCGACGGTATCCTTTGGCATCACACTGGAAAACGAGTAGGGCTAGAGATCAAAACAAAGCAGACGACTGCTGCACGGACAAGCCATTACTCTATGAGAGAACCGAGTCAGGATCACATCAAACAATGTATTTGTTACTCGATTATGTACGGAGTGGATGATTATCTAATTGTTTACGGCAATCTAGCGAAAAAAGCTTGGAATATGACAAAAGAGGATTATGAGAAAACTCCTGACCTTCGCGTATTCCATATCAAGATTACGGATGAGGATCGGAAAGGGCTACTAGATTTCTTCGCAGATATATTGGACTGTATTGATGCAGGAATCCCACCGAAGTTAGACCTCGATAAATGGATGTTCAATAACTTTAAAACCGCCTGTGCCTTATCGCTCTCCCAAGATGAGCTAACTGAAATTACTCAGCAGGTTTCGAATGTGTCTAAATCCCAACTCCCCGAATGGAAGAAAAGACAGTATACCGAAGCCCTAGAATTTATTAACGAGGTTCGATCAAATAGCTAAGTATTTAGGATTGGACCTTTCACTCAGTTCTACGGGGATGGCTGTGGTTGAAGTAAAGCAAGGAAGGGCTAAATTAGCCCAAGCATTCCGAGTGAAGACAAATCCAAAGCTTTCACATGGAGATCGGTTAAATAACATTACCGAACAGTTAGAAGCACTTATCAAAAACGAAGGACCCTTTGACGTTGTAGCGCGTGAAAGGGGATTTGTCCGCTTTGCTGGAGCTACGCAGGCGATATATAAGGTTGTTGGATGTTCTGACTTAATCCTACGAAATTATGAAATTGTGGAATATTCACCTATGACGATTAAGTCTATTCTAACTAGCAATTCAAGGGCATCTAAACAGGAAGTAGAGTTGTCTGTCCGCCGGATATTGAAGTTAAAAGATACGTATCAATTTGAAAGTGATGATGCTTCGGATGCTGTGGCAGTTATCCTTACACACTTACTAAAAGAAAAAATAATCGGGAGGAACTAGGATGACTATTATCACGAAAGACGATGGGGAAAGAAAATTGCTCTATGATGAAGTACGATTACGAAGATATTTAGAGACTATTACCAAGCGCTTTCCACATGTGAAAACCCAAAAATACATTACTAATGTGATGCAATATGTTGCAAATAAAGATGAGATTAAAGCAGATCAGATCATTAAACGAATGATACACGAAGCACTCGATCGGGTAGGGATCGGAAATTCCCAACATCCTGATTTTACTTACATCGCATCAGAGATTTTATTAAGAAATTTGTATAAACAGGTATCACAGACACGTTGTTACGACAGCGAAGATAAGTATGGAGACTTTTATTCTTTCATCAGATCTCTTACTACAAAGGGAATTTTCTCTCCCAAGCTACTCGAAGTCTATACGAAAGAAGAGATCAAGGAACTAGGGGGATTCATTGACCCATCCAAGGATTTGCTTTTTACTTACATTGGATTGCAGACACTTATGGATCGATATCTTGCTAAGGGATTTACTGGAGCCATCTACGAGCTTCCCCAAGAAAGATTCATGATCATTGCTATGAATCTTATGTCTAATGAAAAGCCAGAGAAAAGAATTTCTCTAGTCAAAGAGTGTTATTGGGCGATCTCTAACCTGTATATGACTGTAGCTACTCCGACATTAACCAATTCAGGCAAGGCATCTGGTCAATTGTCATCTTGCTTCATTGACACAGTAGACGATAGCCTTCGGAGTATTTATGACACCAATACAGACATCGCAACTCTCTCTAAATGGGGGGGTGGAATCGGCATTTATTTAGGAAAAGTACGTGCAAGGGGTTCCGATATTCGAGGATATAAAGGTGTATCATCGGGAGTAATTCCATGGATGAAGTTGTATAATCAGACGGCTGTTAGCGTAGATCAGTTGGGTCAGCGAAATGGAGCGGTTGCGGTCTACCTTGATGTATGGCATAAAGATATACTTTCATTTCTAGATGCCAAGCTGAATAACGGTGATGAAAGATTACGTACGCATGATCTTTTCACTGGTGTTTGTCTTCCGGATCTCTTTATGGAGAAGGTAGAGAAGCGAGAGGACTGGTATCTGTTCTGTCCGCATGAAGTTAGAAAAGTGATGGGTTTTTCTCTAGAGGATTTCTACGATGAATCAAAGGGTAGGGGTTCCTTTCGAGAGAAGTACGAATCATGTATTCAGAACAATCAACTCTCAATGGTAAAAGTACCTGCTATTGAGATCATGAAACGAATTATGAAAAGCCAGCTTGAAACAGGCACACCGTATATGTTCTATCGAGACGAAGTAAATCGCATGAATCCGAATAAGCACGAAGGAATGGTCTACTCTTCTAACCTCTGTACGGAAATAATGCAAAATATGTCTAGCACAAAGGTGATAGAAGAGGTATCAGATGGCGAAAAAATTAACGTTACAAAACTATCAGGAGACTTCGTAGTTTGCAATCTTTCTTCGATCAACCTTGGACGAGCTGTACCAGATGATGTACTTGAGCGACTAATCCCGATTCAAGTCCGTATGCTGGACAATGTGATCGATCTCAATGAGAAGCGGATCGAAGTTCCACAGGCTGTAATGACTAATCAAAAGTATAGAGCGATTGGACTTGGTACATTCGGATGGCATCATTTACTTGCTTTGAAGGGGATTCGATGGGAATCAGATGAAGCAGTTGAGTATGCGGACGAGCTTTATGAAAAGATAGCATACTTAACCATCCAATCCAGTATGAACCTAGCCACTGAAAAAGGTTCATATCCTGTCTTCAGAGGTAGTGGTTGGGAGACAGGGGAGTATTTCAAACAGAGAGGATATGATTTTTCTGATCGATTCAACTGGGCAGAGTTACGGATGAAAATCGCACATCATGGTATCAGGAATGGGTATCTACTAGCAATAGCACCAAATGGATCAACAGCATTGATTGGAGGGTCAACGGCTTCTATCGATCCTATATTTTCAACCCAATATGTGGAGGAAAAGAAGGACTATAAAATCCCTGTGACTGCTCCGGATCTCTCACCTAAAACGATGTGGCATTACAAACCGTCCTATCATATAGACCAGAAGTGGTCGATCTTTCAAAATGCTGCTCGTCAGAAGCATATTGATCAGGCACAGTCATTTAATCTATATGTGACACATGACATACATGCAAAAGACTTTCTAGAGCTTCACTTATTAGCATGGAAGAGTGGGTTGAAGACTACGTATTACGTTAGAAGTACATCTATTGAAATCGAAGAATGTGATGCATGTGCATCATAGGAGGGGACATATTTGTCCTCTTTTCTTATAGCTATGCGCTTGTATAAGAGTAGGGCCTATTGGAATCCTCTCTTAATTGAATATGTCGTTCATCTTCATACTCTCCGATTTATCCCTTCAAATTTCTTCGTCCAATATCCAATAAGCCCTACAAATAAAAGAAAGGTGGATGTTATGACAAAGATTACAAAACGAAAGTTATATGACATCACTGCTCCAAACCGATCCACAGGGATTGTAAATGGTAAATCATCAAACGTATTAAATTGGGATGATGTTGCCTATGCATGGGCATATCCGACATATAAAAATATGTTGGCAAACTTCTGGATTCCCGAAGAAATCAACATGTCTCATGACATAAAGCAATGGCAAACACTAAGCGAAGATGAGAAATTCGCATTTAAAAGGATTATTGGATTACTCGCTTTTTTAGATTCTATCCAGTCGGATTTTAGTCATCAAGTAGCTGAATATCTAACGGATTCGTCCCTATCTGCTTTGATGACGATCCTTGCTTTTCAAGAAGTCGTTCATAACCAGTCTTACTCATATGTGTTATCCTCGTTAGTTCCAAAGAAGGAGCAAGAAGAGATTTTTGAGTATTGGAAGCATGACGAAATTCTCCGAGAGCGTAACGAATTCATTGCGAAAGGATACGAAGAGTTCGCCCAACACAAAACTTCAGAAACATTTCGAAATGCAATCGTATATGACGTGATATTAGAAGGTTTAAATTTCTATTCGGGATTTGCTTTCTTCTACAATATGGCTAGAAATAACAAAATGAAAGCAACCTCGGACATGATTAATTACATCAATCGGGATGAGCAGATTCATGTCACTCTTTTTGCCCAAATATATAAAGAACTACTGGCAGAAAGACCCGAATTAAATACGGAAGAGCATCGTCGGTGGGCAACTGAGACTTTTCGAGAAGCAGCCGAGTTAGAAATAAAATGGTCAAGGTATGTCATCGGTGATCGGTTTGATGACATTGATCCACAGGACTTGGAAGACTATATTAAATTCATCGCAAATAAACGAAGCAAGCAGTTAGGATTAGAAAAGCCATTCGAAGGTTATGATCGAAACCCCTTGAAATGGATAACGATTTATGAAAATCCAAACTATGGAAAACAAGACTTTTTCGAAGGTAAATCAAGACAATATGCTAAAGCCTTTGACAATGGCTTTGACGAACTATAGATGGGATGATTAAACAATGAATAATCAAGTTAAGTTAAAGCTTCGTTACCATGACGCCAGTGTGCCGAAATATGAGACTGAAATGGCGGCGGGTATGGATATATCTGCTTATCTGGATGATCCAAATAAACCAATAGAGATTAGACCAGGAGAACGGAAGTTAATTAAGACTGGATTGTCTATGGCTATACCGAGAGGTATCGAAATGTCGATCCGCCCACGGAGCGGACTAGCCTTGAAACACGGCATCACTGTTCTTAATTCTCCTGGAACAGTCGATGCGGATTACCGTGGTGAGATCGGTGTGATCTTAATTAATCATGGAGATCAACTATTTAGTATCCGGCATGGTGATCGGATAGCACAGGCCATATTTAACAAAGTAGAATCCGTTTCCTTTCGATTCGTGTCCGATCTAGATGAGACAGAACGAGGATCAGGTGGTTTCGGTCATACGGGGGTATAGGCATGGATAAAAAAATAGACGTGTTAGATAAGGGATATGTACGACTTGTTTCAACTATGGGGAACGATCTGACGGTAGTCAACTCAGCTCGGGTGTCGTATGACAAAGCTAGTCATGAGATGGATGATAAAGATAAACGATTAATTAGGTTTCTTGCAAAAAATCTACATACGAGCCCATTTCGTCATTCCATGTTGCAATTCGAAGTATATAGTCCATTGCTAGTGGCCCGACAACATTGGAAGTATATTGTGGGCTCGGATTTCCGTGATCCACTTACTGGGGCATGGAATGAATCAAGTAGGCGCTACATTACAGAGGAACCCGAATTTTATGTAATAGGTTCTGACCAATGGAGAAATGTACCTGAAAGTTCGAAGCAGGGAAGCGGAGAGTGCTTGTCATTGGAGATAGGGGATAAATGGACGAGGGAGCTTACGGAACACTATGACCAGAGTTTAGAGAAGTATGAACAGGCCATGAAAGACGGTGTATGTGTCGAGCAAGCCCGTGTCTTCCTACCTGCTTATGCTCTGTATGTGCGATACTATTGGACAGCGAGTCTCCAAGCCGTAGCACACTTTATAAATCAACGGTTGGCACATGATGCACAGAAGGAAATTCAGGAGTATGCGAGGGCTACTTTATTACTAACACAGAGTGAATTTCCACATAGTATTGAAGAATTAGTTGGATAACCCCTATTCAATTCAACCCAATAACCTAGGCATTAAAGAGAATCGTAAATTGATTCTCTTTTTTGTCTTAGATGTCTTCAAAGCGAACAATCGTTGTCCAAGGTATAGTATATTTCTCATCTAGGTATTGTAGGATTTTAGAAATGTTTTTAAGTGAACGATTTTCAGATGTTTCATTTAGATACATTTCTAGTGTTTGGTGGGGTATTCCAGTGGCTGCCTTGATCTCTGTGTCTGAAATGTCTAGTTGATTAACTACTGACTTTAAATCGATAGAAAGTTTCTTTTTTGGTATGAGTGGTTCGACATCAGGTTTACGTTTTCGAATTTGCTTCCGATTCGGATCAATGGGTGGAATGGTGGACACATCTACGAATTTGACCACATCTAACCAGTTAATATTATGATGCTCTTCGAGATATTGAAGAATCATAGATAGGTTATCTAGGCTAATCCGATCTTTCCTATTGCAGATATTTTGGATGGGCTTAATATAAATTCCGGTTACATGCTCCAAATGACGTTGAGATAGCTCCAACTTATCAAGAGTGGATTGTAAATCAATAAAAAGTAATTTTGTGGGTGTAATAGACTTTGTATCTTGAGCAAAATCATTTGAGTACCATTCCATCTTAGTTACTCCTTATCCTAGTTGATTTTAATAGTATATCTTATTATTGACTATTTTACATGAATGTAAATATAAAAATAAGAAATATTAAAGTCCTTTTTTGTTGCTCCTATGCGCTATATAAACTAAGGAGGTGTACGAGATTCAAATGCCAATAATTTCAATATACGGAAAGGCGAGGAGTGGGAAGTCCACAGCTTCTAGCTATCTTGTAATGAAGTACGGTCTAAAACGATTGTCATTCGGATCACGATTAAAAAAATACTATCATGAAATATTCGGAGTTACAGGCGAAGGGAAGGATCGTGAGGGATATCAATGGTTCGGGCAACTTATGCGGAGCCGAGATCCCGACGTTTGGGTTAAACAGGTAGATGCATCACTCTCTAGCTATCTACAAAATGAATACTCGGTTGTCTTTGATGACATGCGTCAACCTAATGAATACAAGTATCTAAAGCAACTTGGAGCCATAATGATACGGATTGATAGTCCATTAGATATCCGGCTTGAGAGGATGGTTCATGCGGGAGATATCATATCTGATACGAGAGTACTCAACCACGAAACAGAAAGTTATCTAGATGATTTTGAACCCGACTATGTGATCACTAATAGTGGAGATCCCAATAGCCTTTATTATCAATTAGGTAAAATAATACGAGAAATGGAAATGAAAGATCAATCAATTTCTTGGAACGAATAAGAACCGTTTGCTTCGCCTATGAACATATATTTACTAGAATAATTAATGCCGAACTTGTCCAAATATCGTTTTGATGGGCAATAACCCGACTTTAAATTCAATTTAAATGTTGTTTCATTGTTTGACTCTTCTTCCATTACTATAACCCCGATCACTTTCCGCACCACATCATACCCCAACCGCAAATAACATGTTCCCTCCGTAGAGAGATGCATTAATTCCCGAGTGCTTTTGTTTATGTAAATTGTGTTTGGATAGATCGAAAGAAAGGACGTCTTATTACTAATGCCTGCCATAATCATTACCTCGCTTTACTAATACTATTTCTATATGAAAAGGAGATGGTCCTTTGAGTCACATAATCGACTCTGGTCATCGAAAATACGAGCAATCATACTCATTTTACACTACGAAAGGAGTTAGTAGACTCCTAGCAGACTTGCCAAAGATAAAAATAAGAGCTTATGAGAGGGGAGAAACAGCAGCAATTGATATTTGTCTCGATCTACAGAAGGCCATCCAACTTGCCAAGCTGACACCAAAACAGAAGGAAGCTATCAGACATCTATATGTATATGATAGGGGAATTGTAGAAGCTGCTGAACTTCTAGATATTGATTATTCTACTTTATCACGAACACGAAAGACTGCACTAAAAAAAATAGCAAAGGTATACAAGAGATGGAGATACCTAGAATAGAGGTTGAATATGGGACGATTTACATGCAACAACCACCAGGAATTATTTCAACAAGAATCATCTAAGCTTGGGTACAACCGTATCGAAAATCGGTCGGAACGAATTCAATTAATTGATCAACTTATCGAAGAGTACGTTAATGATACTGGATTACGACCTGATCCACGTCAATTAGAAAGGCTTGCAACATCCATACTCTATGAAGATTTACAAGGGGATCGGAGACCAGACAAGGTGGCGAAAAGCCGAGATCCTATTCTTACTCTAGCCCAAGTAAAGCGAAGACATTCAAAGGAAGTCGGATCAGGAATCCTTGAAGTGATCGGTTCAGATGGCCGTTATTATGGTATCGATAGTGACCGTCATTCAGGAAAGGAGATGATGATAATTAATCCTAAAAAACTAAGTTTACCTATACAAAAAGAGAATCCTTAGAACAAGTTTAAAATACCTTTGTTCATTGGATATCTATTAAATTAATGAATAATTATTTTAAATAATATGTCTTCATTCTTTCTTCCCGTGCGCTTAAAGAAGTAAAAGCGTCGGGGAGTGGATATATGGCTAGAAAGGCACGACACTTAAAAATCTATCCAGGAGGAGTGATCATTGCCAAGCTTTGTGGAACGTGTAAGACTATGAAAAGACTAAGAGACTTCCATAAACATAAGGACAAGCTAGGGGGAGCTGATAACCGTTGCAAGGTCTGTAATAAAGCCAACCATCAGGCATGGGTCGCAAATAATCGAGATGAAGTTCGTACACATTCTCGGAAGTATCGGACTATGAAAAGATATCTCAGATTTGATTGGTCGACTGAACAGGAGCGATTGTTAATGAAACATGGATGTATTCTCACAGGTGAAAAAGAAGATATACATGGTGATCATTTTATCGCTTTATCAACAGGACATGGTGGCACATATAGAGGTAATATGATTCCGTTATACAGTTCGCTAAATACGTCGAAATCCGATATAAACCCCTTTGAATGGGCCAGAAATAGGGATGATATAGATCCCAATAAATGGGGAGAAGTGGTTTCTATGTTAGCTGCAAGAAACGGATTAACAACGAATGAATTTCGGGATTTCGTGTATTGGTGCTACGGTAATCGTCGCTCCATATCCGAAGTGAAGCGAGATCCAACCCCTTCGATAGAATTATGGAGAAGGGCGAATTGTATCGCCCAGATTGCATAGTGTGCCTGATTCATAGTTCATAGGTTTTAGTTTGCTTTTTCCCCGTTCCCTTTGTATAGGGACGAATCCATCTCATTTCCCCCGATTTCAACTTTCGGTAGTGGCCACGTACACCCCACATTTCAGCTACACGTCTAATCTTTCTTTTTTTTGGCTTTTTTGTAGGAGAACGAAGGACATACGATTTAGGTTCAATTTTCACGACAGATTCCTTATTTTTTCGTTTTGGTTGTTTTCCTTTTTTCTTTTGAGGTGTCGGTGTTTCTTTCGGTTCAGCTTGGACATATTTTCGATTTCGAGAATGCATCTCCATGTAAGCCATAAGGGTATGATGGATTCGAAGAACGTAATTCTCAATTTCCTTGAAATCAATATCGCTAACTTTAGTAGTATAGACTTTTTTGAATCGGTATACTTTGTTTTTTTCATCCCATGATGCACGGAAAATGTAGAGTATAAATGGTTCCGTATGATATGTATATTGGTAGTCTTTAGATCCAATACGATCGAATATATAGGTTTCATCTCGTTCTTTTATTGAGATTACTGCTGTTTCTAGAACAGGTCGGAAGTTCTTAACTTTATCAATATTTCCATTTCCCCATCGAAGTATTCTTTTTAAATCTTGAAATGATACTTTAATTTGATCCATTTCTTCAATTTTTTTGTTTGAATGAAAGGCTTGTGTGATAGTAGGGACGTGCATATTTCCAAATCTCATGTTGTCGTTCCCCTTTTGAAGTGTTGTTATTTGATCTCCTTACACTTTTATCATATCGAGTTAAATTAAAGTAGTCAATAAAAATAGTATCGATAAAATGTGGACTTATTACTTGATGAAGAATATAAAAAAAGCCCACAGGCGAACCGTAGGCTTGGTATTACTTACTTACAAATATAATTTTTCATATGGTGGGATCTTCTTTGTGTTTCGATTCGCATTCTTTTATTTTTCGAGCCAATACATCGAATAAATCTTTTTCTGAACCACTACCGAGTTCAAGGTCGATTTCTGCTAGGATTCCGAGAACATCTTCTAATTCTCTTTTTTCGGCATCCTTTAAACCTCGGTCTTCTTTCATTTCACATACTGAAGTGAAAACATTTTTAACTACATTGTTATTAAAGCTCATTGTGTAATCCTCCTTAGATTGGTTAATATGTTTAATCACCTTACATTTATATAATATAGAGTTAAATTAAAGTAGTCAATAAAAATAGTGTCGCTAAAATGTGGACGTTTGGAACGAAAAAAAAGAACGGAATTAAATCCGTCCCTTGTATTTTCGCCTATCCCCCTTTTGTGTCATTATAGTAGTTTCGAAATAGCCACTACGAGGTTTTGTAATAACCCATAGTGTCACAGGTAGATTAAAGCTGATAAACGTCCTACCCCTTTCTTCGTTATCTATATCCGTAATTTTTGTGTCCCTTCCTGCTTCAAAAGCTATAAATCGTTCACCCTCGTTGTAACATAAAACTTCTGCTGCCATTCGCATAATCTGGATGTACAATCCATCGATGTTTAATCTTTCGACCTCTGGGGCTATGATGTGCTTGTGCATGTTCCTGTTCCTGTTCATTGTATAGGGCTCCAATCGGTATGTATTTGTGTGCCATCCAACGTTTTAATCATATCGAGTAATTGGTTAGGTAATTCGAGATAATATCGCTGTATTGTGGACGTTGTAGAAGGAGGTGTGAACATCCATACCCCTTTTACTACATGTGTGTATATGACCTAAGTTGTTGCCTGGATTGATATAGTGGTTTCGTAGCAATCATGGTGAAATTCTGTAATAACCGATAGGGCTACAGGTAGATCAAAGCAGATAAATGTATGACCTAATCTATCGCCCTTTTGATTTTTAATAGTCGTCTCTTTTCCAGCTTCGAATACCAGGTGTCGTTCGCCTTTTTTGAAACATACGTCTGCCATTGCATGTATGGCGAGTAGGTACACCAGGTTGATATTTAACTCCATGACTTCGGGAGTTATGTTTAGTTCATACGATTTTTCCATAATGTAATTCCTCCTAAGATATGTTAGTGATTGTCGTATCACTCTTTTATCATATCGAATTTAATTAAAGTAGTCAATAAAAATAGTATCGATAAATTGTGGACGTTTATGATTAAAAAAAAGAAGCCTATGAGCTTCTTTTCTTAACTAATTCTAGGGCTTTGTCAAATTTGAAATTCTGATTCAGCAAAACCTGTAAGGCTAGGAGTTGATTGATGTCAAAGTGCATAACATCATGAATCTTTTGGTTGACTTCCTCCAAATGTTCAAACGTATTTACTCCAAACGGTATGTGATCCATGTTTCCTGTTATGTTAGTTATCATATCTGTTCTTTTTTTACTTATCATTATATGTTTTTCTCCAGGTTCATAAAAGTTAACAAAGCTTTATGCATCCGTTTCATTTCTGCCTTAATGTAATGTGGGACTTTAAAATGGTAATAAGAATGGTTATAGAATTGGACAACCCCTGTGTCGGGATAGAAAATGTATTCGACTTCTCTGCCTGATTTATTATGAAAAACAACACCACACATTTCGTAATGTTCATTTTCTTGCATAACTACATTCCATTTTTCATTCTTAGAGGTCCAATCGATTTGTGGGGTATGTGGGGGAATATCATCACTGAAATTCCGGAATATATACTTTTCCGTTTCCATAATAGTTAAAACCACTTCGTGTTCCATAATGTATTTCCTCCTAAGATGTGTTAGTGATGTCGTATCACTCTTTTATCATATCGAATTTAATTAAAGTAGTCAATAAAAATAGTATCGATAAATTGTGGACGTTTATGACGAAAAAAAAGAACGGTATCAAACCCGTTCTGTTCCAGTCAAACTATAGTAATCATCTAAACTAAACCCTTTAACCTGGGAAAGTTCCAAACTGTATCTCGCATAGTACATAGTTTCACGATGTGTTTCGTTCGTTTCTTCGCCTTCCTTATTTTCTAGGCGATCAAAGAGAAGGCATTCGTTGTTTTCATCTATAATCCATTGCTTTAAGTCAGAAGGCAATCCATATCTTTCTAGGTGTATTTTCAAACAGTCGGCCACTGCACAGTGTGAAAAAATATGAAAATAGCTATTATTCGTCTTTATTTTTCGAGAATCTTCGCAAAAAGAATAACCGATACCAAAATCCGGATGATAGTATTCGCAATCCTTATGCAACACTACATATATGTTGTTGTTGTCCATTCTATATCCTCCATTTATAGGAAGAGGGCGAACACTATACGCCCCCTTGATGTGTGTGATCTAGTTGTAATACTCCAACCACAAGCCACTTTCCATTCGAATAAATGTGCCATTGATCTTCATATCTCGCCCTACACTATCCCAGTCTACATACATCATTAGAGGGTGATCGTCATCTATAGATCCTGTTTCTTCATAGAATGCGTATGCAATGTCACCCATATCATCTTCATGCCACAAACGAAAGTTGCCATCCTTTAAGTCCTTAAATGCATCATCCCAAGTTAGACCAATATCATTTTCAAGGGTAATAGCTACCTTTTTTTCTTCCTCTTCCAGCTCGTCCAGCTTTTCAGCAACCTTGTTAAGCTCATTTAGACATTCGTATTCATGAATTTGAAATGGTGCTTCGTAATCATGAATCGCATACTCTTCGTAACAAACACCATTCTCATATATACCATGATGATATTCTCCATCTTCATCGAAGTACCCTAACCCAATCCGTGTAAAGAGATTATGTAACTCATCTTCGGTATACGGTAGGTCGATCCATTCTCCTACTAGTTCATTTTCATTGTACTTACCTAGATTTCTGATTAAAATTCTGATTTCTGTATCCATGTTGTAGTTCCCCCTAGTGGTTTGTAAGTGATTGTCGTATCACTCTTTTATCATATCGAGTTTAATTAAAGTAGTCAATAAAAATAGTATCGATAAAATGTGGACGTTTCCCGTAAGGAATTCCATTATTTAAAGGTCATATTTTGTATAGCGCATGACTACGAGAAAAGAGGACGTAAACAATTAAAGGGATTCGTATTCTATCTATTAATAGGGTCATACATTAGTAGAAATAAGTAGCCATAATATAGGACGGTATAGGTCGTCATACCATAGGTAGGCATAGGGTTTAGGGGGTTTATAGACGATGGGGTAACATATGGTTTCGGATGTAGCTGCGAGAAGGATGGGAAGGGGAGAAGAAGGGTTTACGTTGGTATTCGAAAGGTGGCGAATTGTGAGAATAGGGTGGACCGTCATCCACTCCAACACCTGGGCGAGGATGGCCCGTCAAACTCAGGGGGTTACATATGTAGATATACGGTTATGTACTTACAGATATAGGAAGGGTATGCGCATATTCAGTAGGAGAAGGAAGGGGGAGGGGAACGGTAGATCAAGGGTTTCAGGCTATGCATAAATGAAGCAAGGTAATTAAGTTCACTATTAAACGTTAAAGTCCTTGATAATAAAGGGATTGAGAACACACAAAGAAAGTCACTTTAGATGAAAAAGTGACATTTTTTATTCATTAATAAGAATATTTATTCAGTTGTAGAAAGGAAGGAGGAAAAGAAACTCTGGAAAATTCCGCAACCCCCAAAGCCCCCCTCTGGTACGTCTGCGACTAGTGGGTGTAGGTTACGTAATATATTTTTGAACTCGGGTAGTCCTTGCGAACTCTGTACTCCTCAAAATTGAGGAACATTGAATGCTATAAGTTAAGTTCATTTATGTTTCAGGTTTAGAGAGTCAATATCTTGTTCAATTTCTTTTAATTTCATCTCGTATTTTATGACTGCTATATCATGTGATGCCCTAACAATTAGCATGTTTATATTAGCAAAAAATCCATCCAGTGGATTAGTTTCGATGTCCCTATCCAAGTTTATGTAACCATCCTCATCTGCCTTAACAATGTTGAAAAAATGATGTCTAAATTGCTTTGCATCTCCTATTAGATAATCAATTCTGTTCGAAATATACTGTGAGTATTCATAGCAACTATTAACGTAAATTTTCTCTATTTCTGATATAACATCACTAAATACCTTTATACACTCTGCATCTTTTTTGATTAAAAGCTCCATATTTCTGTCTATACGAAGATTGTTACGAACATTGGTACTAATAGACTCCAGAGCAGGCTCGAAATTACTCAATGATTTTAACAATTTTCGATAGGCAGGGAACCGCTGTTTTAAAACCTCATCTCGTAAAGTTGCCCTTGCTTGAAACCGCATGGCTTCCATATTCATCTCCTGAATCTTCAACTGTAACTGTTGATTCTCCTGATTCATCTTAAGTGCCATACGTTGAGTCTGCATATTAACGGCAACCGTTACCCCGATTGTCCCGACTAGAACGACAATACTGACGATCCCTGTTACCACTCCTGCATCTAACTCCGAGCTATGTTCGAACCATTTCGGATAATACCATAATGCGAATGAAATGAGTGATACAAGCACTATAATTATCGGAATACTTAACAACATACCTACGAGTGTCCATTTTATCCATTTCATTTAAATATCTCTATCCTCTCGATTCACTAATATACGAATCTTATACCCAATCACGAAATGTTTAGGCTTCTTTGTTTTTAATGGAGAAAAGAAAAGGAGACGAGAGGGAAGGCTCATCTCCTAGGCATAACTATAGTGTTGGAATTTCTAAATTCATCCCCGAATTTCCCTGTAGAAACATATCGGGTATGTCCGGATTTTTTTTTCTAAGCTTAAATACTTGTACCTTAGACAACGGTGGAGCATATGAAATGTTCTTGTAATTAAATTCATCATTCACAATCCCTTTGTATAGAGAGTCAAGAAACTTCTTCCATGCACTAGTTGATTCCGCTACATCATCAATGTCTAGATCAAGCATCCGATAACCGTCAGCATCAAAGAAAATCATTAATGCTGTACCTAGATCACAATGGTCATTATTGATAATGGCTGTGGGTATCTCTACACCGTTATCCCAGTTATAGTTTCCTGCAATAAGATGAAGGGGTACTGAATCTTTCATCTTGTTGATTTGATCTTTGATATATTCAAGATCCTCATGATGAATCAGAGAACTCAATCGCTCTAGCTCATGACTATCCATATCTGTCATCCTTTCAAAAAACATACTACATCATTATACCCGAAACTATAAAATCCTTCATACTACGACTTCATCATTTATTTAGCCATCTATCCCAAAGGTCTAGTGACCCGCCTTTACTAGGGTATAGCGGCAATCCATTTTTCTGCAAGTATTTTAATCTTTGTTGTAAATCATGTACCTGTTTTTCTAGATCCCTTGTACTTTGATTGACATCTAGTTTATTCAGTTCATTTTCAACGGCTTGATTATAGCTAGAATGATAACCTCTATGTGTTGCCAACGAATGAACTTTATCATTTGGTACTGGTAAAAATATTCCATTAGAAGCATCATCAAAGTCCATACCAACCTTCTGGATTACTGGATGATTCCTCATTTCTGAAGGAATAATATGCTGTGCTTGGTATCCTTTTCGAGAAGATGAACGTGGAAGATCCATATCTTCTAGCAAATTCTTACCTAATTTAGTAGAATTTCCTCCTGTGACCCTACCGGGTGTTCCGGGAATTAATCTATCCGAGGAAATACTCGGACAATCAATCTTCCCTGCCAACTGCATCGAAGCAAAATAATGCCTTGTATCCTGAACCTGTTGTATGGCCACACAATCCGAGAACTTCATTATGTACGGTTCAATCTTCGGCCACACAAACGTAATCCCTGTAAGTAACATCGCACCTGCTGTAGTGGTAGCAAGTATTCTCTTGGCATTACCGAATAGATTATCGCCGAATGACTTTACTTTGTCACCGAATCCTTTGAATGAATCAGAGATTGCATCAAAAGCTTTACTTGCTAGAGGAAATCTACTAGAGATGCCGCCTGCCTTCGAAACAACAGAACCTGCCTTACCTGCTTTTTCTAAACCTTTTGTTCCAACGAATATACCGACAATTTGTGTCGTCGCATATCCTAACCACTCTGAACGAGAATTCGCATCACCGTTCACAACCATTCGATCCCACGATTCAGTTATCTCATTCCATACTCCGCCTACCATATTCGATATGTTGTTCCAAACTTCTCCCGGATGCGTAATCCAATGCCAGAGCTTTTTCCCTGACTCAATCGGATTTAGGATGATATATCCAATGAGCCCCAAGGCTCCTACCACTAAGTCAAAGACTCCGATCACGATGTCGGCCAGTCCTCGCAAGATACCTTTGATAAAAGAGAATGCCCATTCAACGACTTGAAGTGCTGGAATCTGCTTCTTCAACAATGCCCATGCAACTGTAAGCGCAGATCCGACTGCTAATCCCCATTTCCATGCAGTATCCATGATGTCTTCGATTTTAGCACCTAAATCGTCTAATATATTATTTACGTCATCCCATGTCTCACTACACCAATCAGTCACATCGTCCCATGTCTCACTGACCCAGTCTTTGGTATCCTCCCACCAACCTTCTTCTTTAACATTAGATGTGTTTGCGATATTCTCGTTGAATGTACCATTGATTGGTGTGTTGTCTATGAATTCTGCATATGTAACTCCTTGTCCTACAAATCCAAATCCGAGTAAAGCAATAAAGGTAACCATCATAATAAGTAAGAATTTCGATAATCTTTTTCTGTTTGTCATAGATGCGATATCTCTCCCATAACCCAACGAAAAAGGGTAGCATAAGCCACCCCCTTCGTATCGATACTATCTGCGATTTACATGCTAAATATAAAATTACCTATTCTAATATTATATAACAAAATTGGAGTTTTTTCAATATTTAATCGTGATAGACGGAGCCCAAAGTTGGGCTTAGTAATAGCTGTTTAATCCCCAAAGTTTTGCGGAGATTGAATTGATAGTCAGAATTTGAATGAATCAATTTTTGTTACGTGACTCCCCAAAGTTGGAGAATGTGAGTCGAGTAAGGTTCGAAGGATATTCTCACTGCTCAAAATTGAGCGGTGAACAACACGTAAAGGAACTGTAGATTGTAGACTGACTGGTAACATTTTTGTCCTCTTCTCTGTGAGTTTTGCGCTAATAGAAGTGAAGGAACTAAAACGTAGGAGGGACTAATTTATATGGAAGGTAGAACCATTCATCCGAACGACAAAGCCGAAACTATGGCGAATGAAAACTATGAGATTTACAAGCGAGAGGTAATCCGTCTAGTCTTTCCTCGCATCTTCCGAGAATCTAACGAAGCTAATACGAAAGCCAAGCTCGCAACAGGGGCAAAGAAGGTAGGTCGGCTTCCAGAGATTCGGGATGTAGTGGCATTCTATTTCTATATTCTATCGTATGTAAATGGACAAGCCTATAGGGAAAACGGAGAGCCTAACGAGAGGTATGGGGCATGTTTCGTAAGCTACGAAAAGATAATCGAGGATTTATGTATGGCGAGGAACCGTATTAAGCATCTTTCTGATATATTGGAAGCGAACGGGTTACTATTAAAAACTGTTCAGTATTACGAGGGAATGAAGAGGTACAAGCTATATTATCCGAGTTGGGTTCCAAGAGTTAGCGATGACGGGTATTTAGTTAGTCCAGATGGAGAGAAGATCATACCCGATCCATCCGTTTATCTTCCCAGGAGATACTAACGGTAATCTCTCCTGCGAGTACTACGCATAGTATCTCCTGTAGGTGCTGTAAAAAGAGCAAGTAATAAAAAGACTAAATATAAAAAGAGCAACAAGTAATTACACATGCAAGTTCACATGTGTATATTTTAAATTATGTGCCGTTGTTACATAGGTATAGATGAAAAAATAGATGCAAAAATAAATTTCACTTTCTATGTCCTCTTTTGGCAGGCCTGTGCGCTTAGAGAATTATATTACGTTAGGCACAAACCAAAACAGAAGAGGATGATTTTCAATGGAAAACAACAACACCAACAGCCAACTAGTATTTATCGAGAACGAGAAGGTAGTGACGGATTCTTTAATGGTGGCCGAAGTGTTTGAAAAACGACATGATTCAGTTTTACGTGACATTCGAGAATTAGATTGTAGTGAGGAATTTTCACTCCACAACTTTGTGGAGTCAGATTATATGAACGATAGGGGGAAAGTGTATCAGAGATATACACTTACGAAAAACGGACTTATGTTCCTTGTGATGGGCT
Organism: Thermoactinomyces sp. DSM 45891; assembly: GCF_900119485.1. Lineage (GTDB taxonomy): Bacteria > Bacillota > Bacilli > Thermoactinomycetales > Thermoactinomycetaceae > Baia. The sequence continues at coordinate 829 of NZ_FPJZ01000009.1, read as the reverse complement.
ATAGAGGAGAAAAGGCAGCGGTCATGAAAGAACGTTACATTGGAGAATTTGACCGTATGGAACAGTTCATCAAAAGTGGTGGTTTCTATGTTCCTTCCACATTGCACGAAGCTTTGCGACTTGCTGCTGACTTGGAAAAAGAGCGTATGTTGTTAGAAGACAAGTTAACCGAACAAGCTCCGAAGGTGGAATTTCACGATAAAGTCCTTAGATCGAAGGAGCTTTTGACAGTTACGACGATTGCGAAGGATTTCGGTATGTCTGCTATCGAGTTTAATCGATTGTTACACTTACATGGAATCCAATATAGACAAGGCAACAAGTGGCATTTGTACGATAGATATGCGGATAAGGGATATGTAGATTACGTGACCTACGAACAAGGGAATACATTGATGAGATGGACACAAAAAGGGCGGTTGTTCTTGTACGAGCTTTTAAAGGAGCAGAGGATACTTCCAGCATGTTAAACGAAAAGAGGACAATCGTTAATCAACGATTGTCCTCTTTTGGTGCGCCCGGCATGGGCGCAGTCTATAGGGTGAAAGTCCCGAATGGTGAAGGTAGCAGTAGCCATAGCTTAAGACAAGGGTGTCCACCGTGAGGTGGAATCTGAAGGAAGTCGGCGGCAAACCTCCGGTCTGAGGAACACGAATCTCATATAAGGCTAGCATTCGCTGGATGAGTCTGCCGAACAAGACAAAGTCCTTGCTACCGAAGGCGGATGAGAGTAAATGAGGCAGATGGATGGAGGGAAAGACTGCGTCCTTACCCGGGGAGATCTGCATGGCAAGCCATGCTCACATGGTAACCTAGACCGAAAGGTTTA
>NZ_FPJZ01000014.1 GCF_900119485.1 Thermoactinomyces sp. DSM 45891 | reverse complement strand
GTAAGTGATAAATCTTTTACTTGTCCTTCATGCGAAGATCAAGATTATCCAGTATTAGCTCCGGTTTCCCGAAGTTATCCCAGTCTTACGGGCAGGTTGCCCACGTGTTACTCACCCGTTCGCCGCTAGGAGCTAAAAGCTCCTCGCTCGACTTGCATGTATTAGGCACGCCGCCAGCGTTCGTCCTGAGCCAGGATCAAACTCTCCAAAGAGTTTGAGCTAAGCTCAATTTAAAGTAATTAAACAGGTCTTGGTTCATTCACTCTTTAGTTTTCAAGGAACACTTGCTTTTTTGTTTATGCCACCGTATCGCGGCGACATGTAATAATATATCATGCTCTACAAAAGGAGTCAACAACTATTTTTCACTTTTATTTTATCCACAAACCCCTTCTAATTATCCACAGCTTATCCACAGATTTTAGCATGCTCAATCAGCCGATCAAAAAGATGATCTCTCTTATCAGTCAATAAATGTCTGGACCAACAGATACACGTTTAGAACCGCTATAACCACAGCAACAAAGTATGCAATCACTTTCGTAACTGTGGAATTCACAAATGATCCCATCTTCTTCTCATCACTCGTAAAAAATACAAGCGGAAATACTGCAAATGATAGCTGGAAAGACAAGATTACCTGACTAACTATGAGAAGCTCCATCGTTCCCTTTTCTCCATATAGCGCTATGACGATAACCGCAGGGATAATGGCAATGATACGAGTAATTAATCTCCTGAGCCATGGCTTTAGGCGAATATTCAAGAAGCCTTCCATAATGATCTGTCCTGCTAGTGTACCCGTAAGAGTTGAGTTTTGCCCTGAAGCCAATAAAGCCACCCCAAATAAAATACTTGCCACCGACGATCCCAATAGTGGACTTAATAGCTGATACGCTTGATCAATATCATCTACTACCTTTCCAGAGCTAAAAAACGTGGCCGCAGACAGGATTAAGATGGATGCATTAATAAATAGCGCGAAAAATAGCGCGACGGTAGAATCAATAGTTGAAAATTGAATGGCTTCCTTCTTCTCTTTCACTGTGTTTCCATACTCCCGAGTCTGGACTATGGAAGAGTGTAAATATAAATTATGTGGCATTACCGTTGCCCCTAGAATGCCAATCGCGATGTATAACATCTCAGGATTTGTCACGATCTCCTTCTTTGGAATAAAGCCTTTTAATACATCCGAAATAACCGGCTGAGATAGAAACAATTCAATAGCAAAGCATCCACCAATGATTAAGATCAATGAAATAACTAATGCTTCAATGTAACGAAACCCTTTATTTTGCAACATAAGAATAACAATGACATCTAGAGCCGTTAAAAGCACGCCGTAGATCAGAGGAACCCCAAACAAAAGATTTAACGCAATGGCTGTCCCAACTAACTCCGCTAAATCACATGCCGCAATTGCAATCTCGGCAAATACCCAGAGAACAAATGAAACGGGCTTACTATAATCATCTCGGCAAGCTTGTGCTAAATCACGCCCTGTTACAATTCCTAACTTCCCAGCCAATGATTGAAGCAACATAGCCATTACATTTGAAATCAAGATTACAAATAGGAGATCGTAGTGAAATAAAGAACCACCTGCCAAATCAGTCGCCCAGTTCCCAGGGTCCATATATCCTACTGCTACTAGATAACCTGGCCCTATAAAAGCTAACATCTTTCGAAACCATGATCCGTTTTTGGGAACTGGCATCGAACGATACACCTCTGACAGAGATGGCTGAACACGATCTCGCTTCCAACCACTTGTTATAGATGGATCTTCTTTTGTTGAATCCATTTATTTTCACCTCACAAAAGAAAATTGGTTTAAGGAAAGAAATTAGGTAAAAAAAACCAAAAAAGTGAGCATTCCATCAATAATATTGTACAGTATACCCCAACAGAATCCAAAAATCTACTTGAGCTTACAGAGCAAAAACAGCCCCTACTCTTTGATTTCACAAAGAGTAGGGGCTGTTTTGTTGCAAATCTGTTATCGTTATTTCGCAATCCGAAGTCGATTCATTGAACGTATCAAAGCGGCTTCTGCGCGGATGAGATCCCCTTCAGCAGAGTGAATCCGTCTTTCAGCACGTTCTTTGGCTTGTAGTGCACGGTTTTTATCGATCTCGCTCGCTGTCTCAGCTGATTCAGCTAAGATGGTCACTTGATCGGGACGTACTTCCAAGAATCCGCCACTCACTGCAATCTCTTCTTCCTGTCCATCATTCTTAATACGAACGATAGTAGCCTGAAGAGGAGAAACGAGCGGAGCATGTTTGGGCATAATCCCAATATCTCCGTCCGCCGCACGAGTGATGATCATGTCTACGTCTTCCGAGTACACTTTTTTCTCCGGAGTTACAATGTCGAGATGAATTTTACTCATAAACATCTCTGCAATCCACTTCCATCTTAGAAAATGGAAAGCAGGTCTTCACCTCCCTAATCGGTTTCAATCAGGATCTATTAAGCTCCAGGTTTCCAACCAAGTTTCTTCGCCTTCTCGATTGCATCGTCGATATTTCCGACCATGTAGAAAGCTTCTTCTGGCATGGTATCATGCTTACCATCTAGAACTTCACCGAAGCTACGTACTGTTTCTTTAACAGGCACATATACACCTGGTTGACCTGTAAATTGTTCCGCTACATGTAAGTTTTGAGCAAGGAATTTCTCGATCTTACGAGCCCGTAGAACGAGCAATTTATCTTCGTCAGACAACTCATCAAAGCCGAGGATGGCGATGATATCTTGTAATTCATTATAACGTTGCAGGAGTTGCTGTACGCCACGAGCAACGCGATAATGCTCATCCCCTACGATTGCAGGAGTCAAAATACGAGAAGTAGATGCCAATGGGTCTACCGCTGGGTAAATCCCCTTTTGAGTTAAACGACGTTCCAAGTTAGTGGTTGCATCCAAATGAGAGAATGCAGTTGCTGGAGCTGGGTCGGTATAGTCATCCGCAGGAACGTAGATCGCTTGAATCGAGGTTACAGAACCTGTTTTCGTGGATGTAATACGCTCTTGCAATTGACCCATTTCAGTCGCAAGGGTTGGTTGGTAACCTACCGCAGATGGCATACGACCGAGAAGCGCAGATACTTCAGAACCTGCTTGAGTAAAACGGAAGATGTTATCTACGAAGAACAATACGTCTTGTCCTTCAGAGTCACGGAAATACTCAGCCATCGTTAAACCAGTCAAAGCAACACGCATACGTGCGCCTGGTGGCTCGTTCATTTGACCAAATACCATTGCGGTTTTACTTATTACACCAGAGTCTTTCATTTCATGATAGAGGTCATTTCCCTCACGGGTACGCTCTCCAACTCCAGCAAATACAGACAAACCACCGTGCTCTTGAGCAATATTGTTGATAAGCTCCTGGATCAATACGGTTTTACCTACACCTGCACCACCGAAAAGGCCGATTTTACCACCTTTTGCGTATGGAGCTAATAAGTCTACAACTTTAATACCTGTTTCAAGCATCTCTTGTTGTGTAGATTGTTGGTCGTAACTAGGTGCTGGACGGTGAATTTCGTATTTTTCTTTAGATTCTACTACGCCCGCTTCATCGATCGGTTCACCCAATACGTTGAAAATCCGGCCTAAAACTTCACGGCCAACTGGTACGGAGATACCAGCTCCTGTGTCTACTACTTCCATATCACGAACAAGACCATCGGTGGATTCCATCGCAATAGTACGAGCCGAGTTGTCACCAAGATGAAGGGCTACTTCTAACGTAAGCTCACTTCCATCGGCGCGAGTTACTTTCAATGCGTTATTGATTTCAGGAAGGTTGCCGGCTGTAAATTTTACGTCGACGACAGGTCCCATTACCTGAAGGATACGCCCAGTGTTCATATGATTCCCTCCTTAGCGTTTTGTACCGATCTATCTTCAATCCCTATTACAGGATGGAAATAATCAATATAGTATAAGTGCCATCAATCCTAAGATAAAGCTGCTACGCCACCCACGATTTCTGCGATCTCCTGGGTAATTGCCGCTTGACGAGCACGGTTAAATTCCAAGGTAAGACGTTCAATGATTGCAGTTGCATTATCAGTTGCGCTGGTCATCGCAGTCATACGAGCTGCAAACTCAGATGCTTTTGCATCAAGAAGTGCACTGTAAATCAATGTCTCAGCGTAACGCGGTAACAAATCCGCTAAAACCTCTTCTTCTGATGGTTCGAATTCATAAGGAGTTTTGTTTGAAACCCCTTCGAGTTCATCGCTTGCTAGAGGAAGTAGGCGCTTGACAACAGGACGTTGCACAACTGGGTTTACAAACTCATTGTACACAATATACAACTCATCGAATTTCTCCTCCGCATAGAAGTTCACTGCTTGACTTGCAATGGCTTTTACATCGGAGAATTGAGGACTATCTGATAAGCCAACAATACTGCTAATCAGTGGGGTGTTACGCTTTTTGAAAAAGTCCAATGCCTTACGACCTATGCTAAATACAACATAATCATCATTTGAAGCGTGGCGCTCTTTAACCGTATTAGTCATCAAACGAAGAAGATTACTGTTGTATCCACCAGCCAAACCACGATCGGAAGAAATGACGAGATAACCCGTTTTCTTAACTGGACGCGATACCATCATCGGATGATTGATGTTACTTGATCCAGATGCGATACTCATAATTACATCTTTCATTTTCTCTGCATAAGGACGAGCTGCCGTAGCTTGCTCTTGAGAGCGACGCAATTTGGAAGCAGATACCATTTTCATCGCTTTCGTAATTTGCATGGTCTTATTCTTGGATCGGATACTTTCTTTAATATCCCGCATACTAGCCGCCATGTATGTTCACCATCCTTTCTCACATGATCCCCGTAGGACTACTTAGGTAGCCCCACAGTTCTCAGGAAGGTTAAGGTTCTCAATTTATTAAACCGTTACTGCAAAGGTCTTTTTGAAAGATTCGATCGTTGCTTTTAGGTTTGCTTCGATATCTTCCTCTAATTTTTTGCGATCACGAATGCTTGCAAATAGGTCTGCATGGTTTGCATCGATGAAAGCATGAAGCTCGGATTCGAAGCGACGAACATCCGCTACTGGAACATCATCCACATAACCACGAGTTACTACATAAAGAGAGACCACCTGCTTCTCGACAGGCATTGGTTGATGCTCAGGTTGTTTTAAGATTTCAATGGTCCGCTCACCACGAGACAATTTCGCACGGGTTGCATCGTCGAGGTCAGAACCGAATTGAGCAAATGCTGCCAACTCATTGTACTGAGAAAGGTCGAGACGCAAGGTACCTGCTACTTTGGACATCGCCTTAATTTGCGCTGAACCACCTACACGAGATACGGAGAAACCGGTGTCAACCGCTGGACGAACTCCAGAGTGGAACAGACGGGACTCAAGGAAGATCTGACCATCTGTAATCGAAATTACGTTGGTTGGAATGTAAGCCGAGATATCTCCCGCTTGAGTTTCAATGAATGGGAGAGCTGTCAAGGAACCGCCACCACGCTCATCCGAAAGTTTCGCTGCACGCTCTAGTAGACGAGAGTGTAAGTAGAATACATCCCCTGGATATGCCTCACGACCTGGAGGACGACGAAGCAAGAGAGAAAGTTCACGGTAAGCCGCTGCTTGCTTAGACAAGTCATCATATACACAGAGAACATGTCCGCCGTTGTACATGAAGTACTCACCCATAGCTGTTCCAGCATATGGAGCTAAGAACAAGAGTGGAGCTGGGTCAGACGCACTTGCCACGACTACGATGGTGTAGTCAAGAGCGCCATGACGACGTAGTTTTTCTACTACGTGTGCAACAGTTGATTGTTTTTGTCCAATCGCTACGTATACACAAACCATGTCTTGATCTTTTTGGTTAATGATTGCATCGATCGCAATCGTGGTTTTACCTGTTTGACGGTCTCCAATGATCAACTCACGCTGACCACGGCCGATTGGTACCATTGCATCAATCGCTTTGATTCCCGTTTGCATCGGCTCGTTAACCGATTTACGATCAATTACACCTGGAGCATTTGATTCAATCGGACGGAACTCCGTTGTTTCAATTGGACCTTTGCCATCAAGTGGTTGACCGAGTGGGTTTACTACACGTCCGAGTAGTGCTTTGCCTACTGGTACTTCCATCAAGCGACCTGTACGTTTTACTTGGTCTCCTTCACGGATCTCTTGGAATGGCCCTAGTATTACTACACCCACTTGACTCTCTTCCAAGTTTAATACCATACCCATTACACCATTACTAAATTCAACAAGCTCACCAGCCATTACGTTGGTTAAGCCATGTACGCGAGCAATACCGTCCCCTACTTGGATTACGGTACCAACATCGATCACTTCTACATCAGCGCTGTATTGTGCGATGCGATCCTTAATCAGGGAGCTAATTTCTTCTGGTCTAATGCTCATTGAGTGTCACCCCAATCCTTCGCTTGTATTGATCTATCCGACTCTGGCTTCTTTCAATGTAACTTGAAAGCGTTCCAGCTTGTTTTTCACACTACCATCATATAGACGGTCTCCTACTTGTACGACCAAACCACCTAAGAGGCTTCGATCTACTTTTTCTTCGATTCGTACTTGTCTACCTAAGATTTTCGTAAAAGCATCTGTTACTCCATCACGTTCTGCATCTTCAAGGGTAGAAGCAGAGGTCACGATCACTTCTAGTACGCCTTTTGCATCGTCCGCTAGCTTCGTAAACTCTTTCGAGATCTCAGCTAGAGCCTCTTCACGACGAGCCTCAACAAGTACGTGGAGGAAGTTCTTCGTGATAGGTTGAACTTGGTTAAAAACGCTTGAGATCAGTTCTTTCTTTTCCTCAAGCGCTATTTTAGGAGATTGCAATAATGTTACAAACTCAGGCGTTTTCATTAGTGCTTCACTAATCAATTGAAGATCTCTATCTACCTCGTCTACGAGATCCTTTTCGTTGGCTGCTTGATACAGTGCACTGGCATAGCGTTTTGCAATGATTACATAGCTCATTGTAATCGCCCTACCTGATCAAGATAAGCATTCACAAGGTTTGCTTGTTTCTTTTGATCTAAGCTTTCGCCAACCAACTTCTCAGCCAACTGAACGCTTAATGCGCCCACTTCCTCACGCAAGCTAGCAAGTGCTTTCACTTTTTCTAGCTCGATTTCTTTCTTCGCATCTGCAAGCATTCGCTCTGCTTCAGACTTCGCCTTACTCATGATCTTCTCTGCTTCAACCTCTTTTTGAGTTTTGGCACGATCGATCATTTCTTTCGCTTCATTACGAGTCGCAATCAACAACTCTTTTTGTTCAGCGACTAGCTTCTCCGCATCTGCACGGTGCTTTTCTGCAGTCGTAATCTGGTTCTCGATATGCTTGGTACGTTCATTCAACGTAGCCATCAATGGGGGAAGAGCCTTTTTGTAGACCAATAATAGTAAGACGAAAAAGATTAGCAATTGCACTAAGCTAGTTCCAAAACCACTAAATTCCACGACTAGTCACTCCTTCCAGATTGAAATAAAGCGGGGCAAAATACCATCCCCGCATGTTGCAAATTGTATAGACAAATTAGCCGATTACGTTGAATAACAACAAGATACCCATAGCCACTCCGATAATAGGAAGAGCCTCGATTAGACCGAATAAAATCATGGTTTGTCCAAATAGGGTGCTACGTGTCTCAGGTTGACGTGCAACCCCTTCGATATACTTTGAAAACAGATTTGAGTTACCAATCGCAGCTCCAAATGCAGCTAGACCGATCATAATCGCAGCAGCTAATAGTTCCATTTTTTCCATTGAAATAATTCCTCCTAAGAAATTGTGTTTTATAAGCCCATTTTAATGACCAGAGATTTTTTGACCGATATATACATTGGCCAATACCGTGAAGATATAAGCTTGGATCATCCCGACAAACAGAGAGAAACCAATCCAAACCCCTACTGGCAACGCGGTAACCAGTGGATTAAACTTCGTAAGCAAAATCGTAATCAAAATCTCACCTGCAAAAATATTTGCCCACAAACGCATCGCATGAGTGGTCGGCTTTGCTAACTCCTCAACAATATGCAAGGGATTCCGAAAAGGCTTGATCCAGTTAGAGAAACTGGTCTTAATCCCCATGTAGTTGGCAAACAGAGCAATCGCAATCGCCATTGTAAAAGCAAAGCCAATATCAGCAGTAGGTGATTTCAACCACGCTACGTGTGCTGCCCCATCATGAAATTTATCTGCCGTAATACCTAACGCTGGAATAGGGCTGTGAACTTCTGAAGCAATCATTAAAATAACACCGATCTGATTCGCTACTAAGACAAACAGGAACAATGTAATGGAAAATGCCACAAACTTCTCTGCTCTCTTACGATCGTATGTCATCTCGGTGATACCACGGATTAGATCCACCACCATCTCCATTCCCGCTTGTAGCCCACGCGGAACCATACTCACTTTACGTGTTGCGAAGTAGACCAATCCATATACGACTACTGAAGCAAGTAGTGTAGCAAGAATAATGGTTAAATCAAATGTTAAACCTGCTACTGTAACTTTTGGGGTTATCTCCATTTTGTTTGTTTCACCCCCTTCTTCGGATCAACTATTTTTGATTGGCTGGTAGTGAGAAATATACAAAAACAGAGAAAATATAACAAGCTGGTACGCCTAGAATAATTCCTCTACCATCAATCTGCTCTGGAAATCGTACAGCCAGCAATATAGAAAAAATTACCATAAAAACCCGTTGGATCATTCCAAGGCTCTTGCGTGCTGCTCCAGTTTCAACGATAGACTCACCTACAAGTCTCACTCTTCTTGCGAGGTGGAGAAAATTGTACAAACTAACAGAAAGGCCTAAGGCAACGCCAGCTAGTAAAGGTTTGTGAGGAGTAAGGAGCCAAAAAGTTAAGAGTGTGATGAATAGCACAAGTGTGATCACCACTACACGGTAGTAAATGGGTTTTGTTGTGGATTCCATGTGGAGGTCAATCCTTTATAAATGCTCGTAACGTGTACCCCGCTGCTACAAATCCAGCGGTTAACCCGATAAACACCCCAATGATAAGTAGGGTAGGTTCGGTTTGAAAGTATGTATCGAGATACTTCCCAAGATAAGCCCCACCTACTGTCGTCAGAATCACTTCCATACCCAATGAACCGACCAATGCAAGTGCATGCAAAGGGCTCCTTTTCTTTATCATCACAAGTCATCTCCCATATTTTTATAGGTAATATGGAATCTGTGGGTAGTGTGATTTCAGGCGTTTCCCATGCTTATACTAATAGAACCATCCGATGATTGTCAACGCTTTCTTCAGCCAATCATATAAAAGTTTCTGGGAATGGCTCCTTTATTAAATCGCAGATTCCTTGGCATCCATACTCTCACTATCGTATTCAAAAAACACGAAAAAATTATTAAGCTTGCATGAAAGGTTTCAAGAATTATTTCGTGCCGAATAGACGATCTCCTGCATCACCTAGTCCGGGGATGATATAACTCTTTTCATCTAACCGTTCATCGACGGCAGCTGCATAGATATCTACATCAGGATGTTCCTCTTGTAGGTGCTCAATGCCTTCAGGGCAAGAGATTAGACACATAAATTTAATATGTTTCGCACCCATATTTTTGATTTGTTGGATGGCCGTAGCAGCAGAAGCACCTGTGGCTAGCATTGGGTCAATGACAATCAGCTCCCTCTCTCCGATGTCGGATGGCATCTTTGCATAGTAATTGATTGCTTTCAGTGTTTCTGGATCTCGATAAAGTCCGATATGACCCACTTTTGCCGCTGGGATCAGTCGAAGTACGCCATCTACCATGCCTAGACCTGCACGAAGAATCGGAACGAGTCCAATCTTTTTCCCTTCTAGGACTTGGCATGTAGCTGTGGTGACGGGGGTCTCGATTTCTACTTCCCGAAGTGGCAGATCGCGTGTGATTTCATAAGCCATCAACATCGCTACTTCTTCGACTAACTCACGGAATTCTTTGGTTCCTGTACTTTTATCACGAATGATGCTCAATTTGTGCTGAATTAAAGGGTGATCAAATACGTAGACATTGCTCATATGTTTAAAACTCCTTTATCTCGATCATAGCTACATTATTTACCAAAATCTTTACATCTATATTCGTGCGAAAAACCACTACCCAATATAGTGGTTTTTCGCCTTCCCTCATCATACATCTTACCCTTACTCACTAAATTCTGGATAAAGAGGAAACTTCGCAGTTAACTCTGCCACACGGCGACGAGCTTCACTTTGAATCGTCTCATCATCTGGATTCTTAAGTGCAAGACCCATGATCTTCGCAATCTCATCCATCGCCTGCTCATCCATTCCACGAGAGGTGACGGCAGCTGTACCGATACGAACCCCGCTTGTTACAAACGGACTCTCTGGGTCGTTCGGAATCGTGTTTTTATTCGTGGTAATTCCGATTTCATCTAGCAAGTGCTCGGCCTTCTTACCGGTCAAACCAACCGTTCGAACATCAATCAACACGAGATGATTATCGGTTCCATCTGAAACGAGCTTCAATCCCTCTGCTTTTAATCCTTCAGCTAAACGGTTGGCATTTCGGACAACATTACCTGAGTAAGTACGGAACTCTTCGGATAGTGCCTCTCCAAAAGCAACTGCTTTCGCAGCGATCACATGCATTAGAGGGCCGCCTTGGATACCAGGGAAAATCGCTTTATCGATCTTCTGTGCGTACTCCGCTTTACAGAGAATCATACCTCCGCGTGGTCCACGTAGCGTTTTATGCGTTGTGGTCGTAACGAAATCAGCGTATGGAACTGGGTTAGGATGATGTCCCGTGGCTACGAGTCCTGCAATATGAGCCATATCCACCATAAAGATAGCTCCAACCTCATCCGCGATTTCTCGCATCTTAGCAAAATCAATGATACGAGGGTACGCGCTCGCACCAGCAACAATGCACTTTGGCTTATGCTCTAACGCCACTTGGCGCACTTCCTCGTAATTAATGCGGTGGGTATTCTCATCGACTCCATAAGCAACAAAGTTATATAGCTTTCCTGAGAAGTTAACAGGACTTCCGTGGGTGAGATGACCTCCGTGGGCCAGATTCATTCCTAGGACGGTATCGCCATACTCTAACATCGCATAATAAACAGCCATATTAGCCTGGGCGCCTGAATGCGGTTGAACATTTGCATGCTCAGCACCAAACAATTTCTTCGCACGATCGCGAGCTATGTTTTCCACGACATCAACATGCTCACAACCGCCATAATATCGTTTGCCCGGATACCCTTCCGCGTATTTATTCGTTAGGATACTTCCCATTGCTTGCATAACTGCAGGGCTAACGAAGTTTTCGGAAGCAATCAGCTCAATATTGTGTTGCTGGCGATGCAACTCTGCCTGCATTGCCTCTACTAACTCTGGATCTTGATTTTTTAAGTATTCCACCGCGCGTTTCCCCCTTCTGATCAAAAGCCACTCACTCTATTTTAACAAAGGAACTTTTATCTGACAGCATTGATTTTCTATCTCTCATACGTAAGTAGCTCGCGCTCCGCCAATCAATTTGGGACGAGTGATCGCCATGGTAACATGAGCTTCGCCAATATGGCGCTGGGCAGGTCTTATGGGAACCGCTACCGGTTTTAAATGCATGCCAATAAATGTATCGCCGATATCGATAGCCGCGTCGGCTTGTATCGTTTCAACGAGTACAGAGTCTTGAAAGTGATGAAAGGCGTAGGAAGCCATAGCGCCACCTGCATTTGGTACAGGGATTACGGATACTTCAGGATAGTGGTATCGTTCTTGAGTGGAACGTTCCATTACTAAGGCACGATTTAAGTGCTCGCAACACTGGAAAGCAAGTTGAAATCCGTGCTCCTCCTGCAATTCTCGCAGAGCTGAGAAAATCTCTGCCGCTACTTGATCGCTCCCACCCATTCCGATCTGCTTTCCAATCACTTCGCTGGTACTTACTCCGATGACAAGCAGATGCTTCTCATGAAGACTGAACGCTTGGATGAGCGACTGAACTACCTGCTTGGTTTGTTCATAAATCGTACCTGTCATAACTCCTCGACTCTTTCGAGTTCAGTAATTTTATTTACCCGACGCAGATGACGATCCCCTGCAAATTCAGTGGTCAACCAAGCATGTGCGATGGATTTTGCTAAGTCTCCACCTACAACGCGTTCACCTAACGCTAACACATTCGCATTATTATGTTCACGACTCATACGTGCGGAGTATTCGTCACTTACCACAGCACAACGAATCCCTTTTACTTTATTAGCTGCAATCGACATCCCGATGCCTGTACCACAAATCAAAATACCACGATCAAATTCACCCTTGGCAACGCGCTTGGCCACCGGCTCGGCATAGTCTGGATAGTCGACAGACTGATCGGACGCACACCCTATATCTTCAAACTCCATATGTAAATCCGCTAGCAGGCTTTTTAATTCTTCTTTCAAACGAATGCCTCCATGATCGGATGCAAGAATAATACGCATATAAAAACCTCCACCTCTTTATCATATCATCCTTAGTATACCCATAAATAAAGGGGTGGAGGGAGTTATTCTATTCATTTTCGGAATTGAAATTCCACTTCCTCAACAGTTGTCGTATTGCTTGTTCAATTTCATTTCTCGTCTCTTGATACATTTCTACTGAACCACCATAAGGATCTGGGATATCCTGATCAGGGTCTTGGGCACCGTACGCTAAGCCTTTGAGGGTAAACATTTTCTCTTTCGCTTCGGGAAATATTTGTTCCAAGATCGCTTGATGACCTGCTGTCATCGTCAGAATTAGGTCTGACCAACGAATCAATTCGGGTGTGATCGCTTGTGATCGGTGATCGTGGTCGATTCCTTTTTCTTGCAATGCCATACTGGAGTACTCTGAAGCTTCCATACCATCATAGGCATGTGTACCTGCCGATTTCACCTCCAGGTCGATAAGAAACTCTTGGCTAATATTTCGAAGTAACGCTTCTGCCATCGGGCTTCTACAGGTGTTTCCTGTGCAGACAAACAAAATTCGTTTATGAACCAACTTGATCCCCCGTTTCATCTCTACGTTGTTAGTGCATGCCATGTAATCCCTGAAAGTGAAAAAGATGGATCACATACATTAAGATCATCCCACAACTGATTCCGATAAATGCGTTTCTCTTAGACAGCTTCCATGATCGAAGTAGCACTTCCCACGCCACCCAGACCATGGTAGTCGCCGCAAACACCAGGGCAATCGCAATCCACCTAGGTGAATAAATAAATCCGCCCAGCCACGTACCTAGCGGAAGAACAGCACCACTTAGTAGTCCGATTAGCCCAACTAGTCTCTTAGAACACCTCGCCGCAAGCAACGGTGCGCCTATGCTCATCCCTTCTGGAATGTTATGAATGACCATAGCCAAGCTAATCGACATCCCCATCTCTCTCATCGTGCCAAATCCGATTCCAATCAATGCACCCTCAGGAATATTGTGCAATGCAATGGCGGCAAATAAATACATTCCTAGTTTTGCATATTCTTGATTTCCTTCTTGTCCTCTTACTTTACCGAATGGCATTTGATGAATCAACACCAAGATAAGTCCAGCTAATCCCATCCCTAAAAATGCTTCTGTCCAATTTCCATATTGAAACGAGACTGGCAATAGAGTCCCGTAGGTAATCCAAAGCATCACACCTACTGATAAACCAAGTGAAAAAGCGAGAACCCGTTTGTTAATAGGGAGAAAACAAACGAGAACGGCACCGATAAACGTAGATACTCCTGTTAATGCGCTATATAAAATAGCTTCGTTGATCAACCCCATAGAAATGTTACACCTAGGACAAACAAAATGACGCCACCTAAGATTTCTCCATATCTACCCATCCAGGTTCCCATAGACTTCCCGATCATCAGTCCAAGGACAGTCAAAATGCCCCCTGATAACCCAAATAGGATAACAGCAAGCAGACGATCCGCCGAAAAAAGTCCCATACTAAGTCCTGCCGAAAGACTATCCAGACTTACACTCATCGACATCATCGTTAGCCCCATAATCGTCCCACTTCGGATCAATACCTCTTCCGAATTCCGGAAGCTATGAATAACCATGTTTCCACCTAGAAAACAGAGCATGCCTCCCCCTACTAAAGAGGCAATTTCTTTTATGTATACACTTAAATATTCCCCTATATATATCCCACATAACGGCATCACAATATGAAAAAAAGCAACAAGGATACAAAATAACACCATTTTTTCAAAGGAAGGATGTTTCACCCCCAAGCCGATTCCGATCGAGAGAGCATCCATCCCAAGGGCAATCGCTATAATCGTAAGTGTAAGAATCTGACCGACATCTGGTATGGACTCTAACATTAGTAGCCCCCTCCTTGTCCCATCTATGATGTAACCTATGCTTGGACAACACAAAAAAGAACCGGCCTACTTGACCAGTTCTTTCGCTTGAATCCCTAGAAAATGGGGGATGATATGTTCCGCACCTACACGTATCAATTTTTCTTTTTGTTTTCCTTGAGCAACACCCACAAATAGCAAATCTAAATGACAAGCTGTTTGATAATCCCAGACACCATCCCCAATGGAGATGATTCGTTCAAAATGGTCCACCTGATATGTATGTTTCGCTTTTTCAATTGCGCTCCTTACAATCTCCTCCCGCGTCTCTCCTTCCGTTGCGGTGGAGAGTACAGGGACACAATCGATACCAGAAAAAATAGCTAACTTATCTTCAGCCGCACTTCTGAGGGAGCCGGTTGCAAAACAAAATGGAATTCCTTCCACGGATAAATGATGTAGAAAATCACCCGCACCTGGAATTTCCTGTATTTCACTATGTTTTCTATATTCTACATAAATTTGATGAAATTGACGTTCAAATCGGACTAGATCATCTGGTACTACTTGCACCTGATTGTACCGACCATTCTCATAAAAAATATGAGAATCCGTAAAGTGCTTGTAAGCGCCCAAATCAGGATTAATCTTTGGATAACCAAATGCTCGTAACGACTCCAGATACACACGCTGGTGTAAATCAGTTGACTCTGTTAACGTGCCATCAATATCAAATACAAAAAGCAAAGACATGAGAATTCCCCTCTCCACCCTAGCTCCCGCTAAACTCGGATCATTCGTCCTTCAGCAGCTTTTCTCATCCGGTTCATCACAGAAGTGAATATTCCGCGCTCGGGAAATGTCTCTGCATAGATGACATCGATCTTCTCTTGATCAAATGTACGGAGGGCATCATACAAACCTCTAGCTACAGACTCAGGGTCAGAGCGAGAGCCACAAGCGACCACGAGATTCGCCTGTTTAAAGTAATGTTCTCGTTCCTCGGTTGTTAATACTCCTACCCTTTTTCCTTGATGGACATCCTCTTTTATCATACGGTTCACACGCCCGACCACTTTCAAAGGCTCCCCATGCACGAGAACCATCTCTCCTGATGGAGCATAGTGCCGATACTTCATCCCCGGAGAACGTGGCTTTGATTTCTCGCTGTACAAGTTGGGATCTACTTCTACATCCCCTAAAACATCTCGCAATTGCTCTAGCGTCACACCACCAGGACGTAGTAACATCGGCACATCCCCTGTTACATCTAGCACAGTCGACTCGATTCCTACCCCTGCATTCCCACCATCCAACAAGACGTGGAACCGGCCAGACAAATCATGCCAAACATGCTGGGCCTGTGTAGGGCTAGGCTTACCCGATCGATTGGCACTGGGCGCCGCCACCGGGATATCGGCCACTTGTAACAATGCCACCGCCACGGGATGCGAGGGGAATCGTACGGCCACGGTATCTAAGCCAGCCGTTACATTATCCGCGATTTTTCCATTATGGGGGAATACCAGCGTAAGAGGGCCTGGACAAAAATGTTCCATACAGATTTTCGCTACAGATGGAATCTTCTCCACCCATTTCACTACTTGTTCAGGGGAACCTAAATGAATAATCAATGGATTGTCCGATGGACGTCCCTTCGCTTCAAAGATTTGTGCAACGGCTACCTGAGAAGTCGCATCCGCACCTAGTCCATAGACAGTTTCTGTCGGAAAGGCAACCAATCCACCCTCTCGAAGAAGTTGTGCTGCACGAATGATTTCTGGTTGTCGTTTTAACCCCTCTATGGTATCCGTGGAATCAACTTCCCACCAATGGGTGATCACTTGTTGCACACATCATTCTCCTTTAAATCTAATGATACAGGCATGATTCCCTTCGGAATACTAACGGGGAACCTTTAACTTTTAGCTGATCTACATGTGGTAACTCTTGAATTTCATCTGGCAATTGGTCAAACGGAACGCTTTCAAAACCAATCTCCTGTAGCCATGGAGAAGCACCGTTCGCAAACAAGTATACTTCTTCCAGATCGAGATGTTCTGCATAGGACAGCAAGATCTGCATCAATTTCCAGCTCACTTCTCCATTCCAACTTGCTCTTGCTACGACTAATGAACGCAATAAAGCACACGATTCATAGATTTCCATCCCTGCCGCCCCCACCATCTGAGCGGTTTCATCATCTGCCGGGGGAATTTCCACCACAAAAAAGTGTTCTAAATGCTTGTCCACCCCATCATCGTCCAAGCTAGCTTCCCGAAGCAATCGTTCAATTTCCCCTTGATCCTCCGGTTTGGCACGACGAACGATAACCATAAATTCATCCTCCTCCATCTCTTTGCTATTGTTTCAACATCTATGTAGGGATGAATCGTTTTAGAACAAAAAAACCCGGAACAAACCGGATTTTTGCTTAATTAATCATTCCACAGACTACTTAAACGTTCAAGTAGATAAAATTTAACTTCAGGATTTTTTTTCTTATGTGAAGTATTCTTCTCAACATTTGGCTCATAAACTTGATGATCTGATCCAATAGAAGCAGACAATGTAGCAGTTGGATCGGAAACTTCTTTTGGAATCGCCTCACCACTACTCATGTCAATAAAACATAACGGCGGGAATAAGACACACCACCAGTTCTCGCCTTTACCTTCCCCAATCGTAACACGAAGCGCCTCATACTCTCCAGCAGGGTATACTTGGTCACCATATAATTTGGTAGGAAAGGGTACTTTTGCAAATGTTACATCCACTGCATCCTGAATTCCATATGTACGTAATGTTTTTTGGGCGATTTGCTGAAAAGAAGAAAGTTTCGACTGAATCAACTGACGCGCTTCGTCAATATGCTTTGGCTTCATAGCCCAGCGCTGCATCTCCTCAACAATTTCATCCCGAACTTTTCGCTTGATCCACTGATCCGTCGAAGAGTCACTATTTGCAATGACACGAAGGCGGATTGCTTCTGCAGGAATGCGATTTTGGGCATTAGCATTAGAGTTAGTACTATTGTTATCATTCTCATCTGATAAATGTGGGAGTACTTTCTCTCCACGTAATTGTTCAACAAACACAAATCCTGTAAAACCCACCGATAAGAGCAACAATCCTATAAATAAAAAAGTATAAGTCCGTTTCATATCAAGATTTCCCCCTCATCATCCTACTTTCAGTATGGACAAGTTACGGGGGATTTAATCTGTTTTTTATGAAAAATTTTACCAGTTACACATGGCGCCATCCAAAAACCATACGATCCAAACCAGCATAATCCTGGCGAATTTCAGTCTTGGACATACCTGGGATCGATTGAACTAATCTTTCAACCTCCGACCCCTGACTAGCACCTATCTCAAAAGCAACCAGCCTGAGATTAGGCCACGAACATAAGTCACCACAGAGCAATCGATAGGGATCTAGTCCATCACTCCCACCGTGTAACGCTAAATGTGGCTCAAAGGATCGAACTTGCTTTTCTAAGCCTAACATCTCATCACTTGAAATATAAGGTGGATTGGAGACAAAAATCTGAAACCGATCTTTTTTTGAAATAAGTGGCTCCACTAAATTCCCCTGCATAAACTCCACCCGCTCTAGAACGTCGTAAGAGGCCGCATTTCGGCGAGCGACACCCAGGGCTTCCGAAGAGAGATCTACGGTCGTCACAGTCCAATTAGGGGCCTCTAACACCAAACTAATCGAGATGCAACCACTTCCAGTCCCTACTTCTGCTATCCAAACTTCTTCATCACCAAAAAGGCTCTTTCCTTCTTGAAGAACACCTTCGACTAATAGCTCCGTTTCA
Source organism: Thermoactinomyces sp. DSM 45891 (assembly GCF_900119485.1). Classification (GTDB taxonomy): domain Bacteria; phylum Bacillota; class Bacilli; order Thermoactinomycetales; family Thermoactinomycetaceae; genus Baia. The sequence continues at coordinate 57,492 of NZ_FPJZ01000014.1, read as the reverse complement.
GGCCTTGGAATTAAGACGGACGAATTGACTTCATACACACGTCCATAAAACTCTTGATCCCCTACGATGTATTGGATCGGTTCCCCTTCCGCTCTACGAGCTAGCCACTTATCCCACTCCAATGTTACATCGGCCGGAAAAGCATCTGCCATCTTCATAAATAATTGTGTTCGATTCAGTCCTAACAAACGGCGCAATAACAACTCAGCTTCAAATTCGGGTGAATCGCTTCCTCTATCTCGTAAAAAAGAGGAAGCCCCTGCAAATGCTTCCCGAATCGTTTGACCGGTATGCATTGGGATTCCTCCTGATCCACATTAACCTTCTGTGGTAGATTGTAACATCTCTTGCTGATAAGTCACGATCAAGGTATCTATTACTTCCTGCAAATCCCCATCTAAAATCGCATCTAGACGGTGGAGTGTTAAGCCGATCCGATGATCGGTTACACGGCTTTGCGGGAAATTGTAGGTACGGATACGTTCACTACGATCTCCAGACCCTACCGCACTTTTACGTGCACTTGCTTGTTTCGCTAGCTCTTCTTGTTGCTTCATATCATATAAACGAGCGCGAAGAACACGCATCGCTTTATCTTTATTACTAATTTGCGATTTCTCATCCTGACAAGACACGGCGATCCCTGTTGGAATATGAGTAATCCGAACCGCCGACTTCGTTGTGTTTACACTTTGTCCACCCGGTCCACTCGAACAGAAGGTATCAATCCGCAAATCCTTTTCATGAACCTCGATCTCTACTTCCTCAGCTTCTGGCAATACTGCCACTGTAGCTGTGGAGGTATGAATTCGGCCGCCTGACTCAGTAGAAGGAACACGCTGGACACGGTGCGCACCACTCTCAAATTTCAAGCGGGAGTAGGCACCATTTCCTTGAATGGAGAAGACTACCTCTTTCGTACCACCCAAACCGGTTGCACTCAGTTCCAATATTTCTACTTTCCAGCCTTGACGTTCTGCAAACCGAGTATACATACGATAAAGATCAGAAGCAAATAACGCAGCTTCATCTCCTCCAGCCGCACCACGAACCTCAACGATTACGTTCTTATCATCATTCGGATCTTTCGGCAATAGGAGAACTTTAATTTGTTCTTCTAACTCTTTTTTACGAGGTGCTAGCTCGTCCAGTTCCATCTTGACTAGTTCACGCATCTCGTCATCTAATTTATCTTCTAGCATCGCTTTTGCGTCTTGGTATTGTTCAAGTACTTGTTTATATTCTAAATAAGCTTGATTTTGCTCTTCAATCGAGGATTGCTCTTTTGAATAGGTACGCAATTTATTAGAGTCACTAATTACTTCTGGTGTACAGAGTAATTGACTTAGCTCTTCATAGCGGCGATGAATCGCTTCCAGACGATCCAGCAATGGGGCTCACTCCTTATTCGGTAGACAAACTTAACAATATATCGGAATTAATAGCATAAGATTTATTCTAACACAACTGATGAGAAATGAGAAAGATTCCTCATCGAATATGGTACCATCTAGATATATTCTTTAAAAAAAGGAGCATATTCATGAACGACTATACAGAGATCATTTTCTTAATCGCATCATTTTCACTTCTGATTTTACTTGCATATCTCGTAAACAAAGTGGATTACACGATACAAGTGAAGGGAACCAGCAGTTGGAATGGCGTCTCTCACGTCATACAAGCTCTCTATGGATGTATGTATCTTCTCGTGATCCTCATAGCATTACTTGCTACTACTAAAAACATATATACCATTGCGGTAATACTTTTCTCTGCCTTAGGACTTTCTTTCCTCATTCCTGCTGTAAGAAAAGGATTGGCCAGACTGATTCCCATTAATCCAAATTCGCATGTACATACTTTTGCTTTGCTAACTAGCATCTTTATTCCTACTACACTCTTTCAATCCTTAATCATGCCCACAAGTCTGGCAGATGTACAACAAGAAACGATTACATTAGTCTCTTCCCTTTCCAGCCTTTGGGCCCAAAACATCTTATGTGCTGTCTTTGCAATCATGGGTGTAGGTTATCTGACCAGAAGAAATTGGAAACAAACCAGAGAACGCCTCGGACTCTACCGCCTTACCTTCAAGCAACTTTTAGGTGCGATTGCCGTAGCAATTGTGTTTGTCGTTCTACAGTCAGGACTCACCATTGTTTTTACTCAGCTTGGTCTATCTGATGAACAAGAAGTACTAAAGGTAAACGAAGCGCTTATGGCTCCACTATTCAACAGCGTGATCGGCATTATCTCCATCGGTCTCGCAGCCGCTTTAGGGGAAGAATTAGTGTTCCGTGGAGCCTTGCAACCTCGTTTCGGGATCATCCTAACCAGTATCCTTTTTGCCCTGACTCATTCTAACTACGGCCTGAGCATTGGCACGATTGTGGTTCTGGTTCTGGGTTTTGGTATGGGGTATTTCCGCAAACGTTGTTCTACTACCTACACTATGGTCATTCATGCCTCCTATAACATCATGGTGGGAGCCTTAGGTTATTTTTTCCCGTAGATGATCCAATCGACATAAAGCAAGTACGGCTCGGCCCATCATCTATCCAAAAATATTCACAGACTGTGCTCGTCCTTTTTGTCATAGGAGCATGTTCTATCGGCATATGATGGAGTGAAATAAGAATTCTCCTCCAAGCGCTACTTATCACCAGATAAGGGAGCTTGGAGGGCTTCTGTGGAAAGTCGAACCCCTTTCGCTTCCACAATTTCATCTGTATGGTAGAAGAATATGCTCGTCTTCCCTAGTGAGTCCTTCGTTTCTTCTCTCCGTTCGACCTTCTGTACTTGATGACTTCCCTTATTTAAAAACAATCGGTATGAGATCGTCTCTTGGTGATTAGCCGTTTCCAACTTATCACGACTTCGTTTGCCTAAATAGTTTTGAAATACTTCCGTATCTTGATCGCTTACTTTCACTTCGATGATCCAATAGTCCCCTTGCTGAGTAAGCTGAAACTTGTTTTTATGGTCTTTTGCAAGCCCTTGTAGTACATAAGTAGGGTTTGCCAATTCGCATAACATCTGAAAGTTTGCCGAGACAGCATCCGATCCAACGGTCTCCTTGCTCCACTTCCCACCTGCCCTCACAAACAGATAAGGTGCTTTTTCTTTCACAAACACCATCTCATATTGCTGTGTGGGAACATCATTTATATACCGAATACTTACATCTTCCTTTACACAAGCCACCTCTAGATGTTCTTTCTTATCTGCATTTTCGATATGTAACTTTGCCTGCCATCCCGCATAGTTCTGAACTGCTTGCTGTGCTTTTCCTACTAACTCACGAGCTTGTTTCGTTGCGCGATCAGTCGATACATGATCAGACTGCCCGAATAACTCCCAGCCTGTACATCCAGTCATCAGCAAACTACACAGAATCAAGCTTACCCATCTCATTTATACCGCCCCCATTCATCTACTATTATGAAAACATAGTTTGGTATAAATTTCCAGAAAAAAGAAAAAGCCCAACGTGGGCTCTATGTATATGATAGATCAATCTATACTCTTTCTCTTTCCTTAGGCACTTCGTGACAATGCCTGCAACGAGCCTCGTACTGCTCATCGGCGCCAACTAAAATAATTGGCTCATCTTTACCAGCAGGTTTCCCATCAATCAGACGTTGAGTCCTCGCTGCTGGCTGACCACATTGTACACAGATAGCTTGTAGCTTCGTCGCGTATTCAGCAATAGCAAGTAGATGAGGAGTAGGTCCGAAAGCTTGTCCGCGGAAATCTTGATCCAGCCCTGCACAGATAACTCGCACGCCACGATCTGCTAACGTTTGGCATACTTCTACGATCTCTTCCGAGAAGAATTGCACTTCATCAATCGCTACAACATTTGTTGTACTTTTAACCGCTGATACAATTTCGTATGGATCTCGAATGGCTTTCGCTTCAGCCATAAGACCATTGTGTGACGCGATCGACTCTGCATGATAGCGATCGTCGATTGCTGGTTTAAAAGCCTGAACTTCCTGCTTGGCAATCCTCGCTCTTCGGATGCGTCGGATTAACTCTTCACTTTTCCCTGAAAACATCCCACCACAGATAACCTCAATCCAACCTTCTTTATGCATCAATTGCAAAGACCGTACCTCCCATACTATGAATGTATCGCTTAAAGAATATGAAAAGGCAAGCGGGTGATAGCTCGCTTGCCCATGGGAAACCCCAACAAATTTATCATATTAACCAATGTTATATTTCTTTTTGAAACGATCGACACGTCCACCTGCGTTTACCATTTTTTGTTTACCTGTATAGAATGGATGACAAGCGGAACAAATATCCACTTTCAATTCTGCTTTGGTCGACCCAGTTTCAAAAGTGTTACCGCAAGCACAACTTACAGTAGCGGCTTTGTATTCTGGATGAATAGCTGCTTTCATCGAGTTCACCTCTTCCTTAATCCGATCCTAAACGTTTTCGAAGTTGAAAACTACTGAAGTATTATAGCATGAACGCTTGAGGACTGCAAGATGAGGGATCGATCTGGCTACGTCCATTTCTCTTCTCCAAAGTGAAGATGGCTTATGGCTTATTTAGGTAATACTTGCAATGGATTTAATACAGAACCGTTTTTGTGTACTTCAAAATGAAGGTGATAGCCGGATGCATTACCTGTTATTCCCATAAAACCTATTTGTGCCCCTTGGGAAACCGTACTTCCTTTTCCGACCAATATTCGACTCAAATGGGCATAGTACGTGACCCAACCATCGCCATGGTCGATCACAATCAAGTTTCCATAAGCGCCTGAATATCCTGCTTTTACGACCGTTCCACTCGCCGCAGCAAAAATGGGTTCCTTTGACTTCTGCTCACTCCAGATGTCCACTCCTTTATGCTGACGTCCATTTCGCCAACCAAAGTTACTCGTCACTCTACCGTTAACAGGCCAGATAAACCGCTCATTACCTGCTCGCGGGGGAGCTACCTGCTTCACAGATTTTTTGTTTGCAGGAGTCGTTTTGCTTACTTTCATCTTTTGCTTTTGTGGAGTTGATTGTTTGGGAGTATCTTGTTCTTCCTCAGGCAAAGTAATCAACTCATCCTTGGGAACGAAAAGTAAGCTGTCGACAGATAAAGCGGATGATTCTCCAAGCGACGGGTTTAGGTGAAGAAGTACATCTTTAGTCGTTCGATACGTACTGGCGACGGAATCGATTGTATCTCCAGAACGAACAGCGACCAACTTCACCCTGAGCGGAATGGTGAGATTACGCCCAACTGACAATAAGCGTGGATTCTGCACTTCATTTTGATTCGCGATCTCTGGATGTGGCACTTGGAATAGTGAACCGATCTCGCTTAGTGTGTCACCTCTTTGCACTCTGTACAAGATCGGTTTACTTTTGAGTTCTGCAAGGCTACCTGCGTAATACGTCAGCTTAGGAAGGACATTGGCTGTATTCCGCATGGTAATCTGCAACGGCTCACCATCGCCATCCGTCTTTCCCAAGTTCTCACCGAGTATTGAATGAGAATCGGTGCCTATCGCCCAAGCAGTAGATGCAGAACAAATGGCCAATGAAGAAGCCAAAAGCGCTTTTTTGCGGGACATTTCATCAACACCTCAGATCAAGGATTGGTTAGGGTAAGTACCCGAAACATTCTTATGTGCTTTGAGAGTGTTGTATGTCAAAAAAAGAAATACGCACATTAGGAAACAGTAGTAGGACGCCCGGAAGCTCTCGGTTTCTCTTGATCTAAAGATGCTAAAAACTCTTCGTTGGATTTCGTTTTTCTTAATTTACGGATGAAAGCTTCTGTATAATCATTGTGCTCCGAAAGAGTATTACGCATGGACCAGATTTTCTCCAGCTCCTGCTTACCCATCAATAGCTCTTCACGACGCGTTCCGGAACGGCGAATATCAATCGCTGGGAAAATTCGGCGTTCCGCTAATTTCCGATCCAAATGTAACTCTAAGTTGCCCGTACCTTTAAATTCTTCATAGATCACGTCATCCATACGAGAACCCGTATCAACTAGTGCCGTCGCCAAGATCGTTAAGCTTCCACCTTCTTCAATATTTCGAGCCGCTCCGAAGAAGCGTTTTGGACGGTGAAAAGCAGCAGGGTCAATTCCACCCGATAATGTTCTCCCGCTCGGAGGGATTACTAGATTATAAGCACGTGCGAGCCTTGTAATACTATCTAATAAAATCACAACATCTTTTTTCGATTCTACTAAACGTTGTGCCCTTTCTAAAACAAGCTCTGCCACTTTTATATGATTCTCTGGCAACTCATCAAAGGTAGAACTTACTACTTCGCCTCTGACGGAACGCTGCATATCGGTTACTTCCTCCGGACGCTCGTCAATTAACAGAACAAATAACTCAATCTCTGGGTAATTTTCCGAGATGCTATTTGCTATCTCTTTCAACAACATCGTTTTCCCAGCTTTTGGTTGAGCGACAATTAATCCACGCTGTCCAAGACCTACAGGTGCGATCAAATCCATCGTACGAGTCGAAATTCTTTCTGGTGTTGTTTCCAATAGAAGTCGATTTTGAGGATATAACGGAGTAAGTGCAGGGAAATGAAGGCGTTCAGCAGCTACTTCGGGGTCTTGCCCATTTACAGCTTCCACATGTAGTAAGCCAAAAAAACGTTCATTTTCTTTAGGAGCACGTACTTTTCCGGAGACTAAGTCCCCAGGGCGGAGATCAAAGCGACGAATCTGGGAAGCAGATATATAGATATCTTCGGAGGAAGGCAAGAAGTTAATTGGGCGTAAGAAGCCGTATCCTTCTGGCAGAACATCCAACACTCCGCCCATAAACATCAATCCATCTTTTTCTGCTTTTGCTTTTAGAATCGAAAAAATCAATTCTCTCTTTTTGAGTTGGCTATAGTATGGAATCTGGTATTCTTTTGCCAATTTATACAAGTCTGTGAGTTTCTGATTCTCTAAATCACTTAATGTATAATCCATAAGCATGTATCACCACTTTTTTTCAGGCTCGAACGTTTGGCCTGTTCCAGTGTGGGAACAGGTCCATCTATTCTAACACGTAATTTGGTTTCTTTTCTAATCTGTGCGTCCCTTCCATAAAACGAATGGTACCTGTTTTCGCCCGCATGACAAGAGAATGTGTTTGAACCTTATCCCCTTTGTAGCGAACTCCACGTAATAACTCGCCATCTGTCACGCCTGTTGCGGCAAAAATAGCATCTTCCGTACGAACGAGATCAGTCATGCGCAGCACTTTCTTCGGATCTTCAATCCCCATTCGCAGACAACGCTCGAACTGCTCGTCATCCTCTGGTAAAAGTCTACCTATCATTTCTCCACCCAGGCACTTTAACCCTACCGCGGCTAGCACACCCTCTGGCGCACCTCCCGAACCGAATAATATATCAACCCCTGTATCATAGAAGCCCGTGTTTAGAGCGGCGGCTACATCTCCGTCAGGTATTAATTTGATTCTTGCACCCGCTTGGCGAATCTCTTCGATTATCTTAGCATGACGAGGACGATCCAGTAATACAGCTACTAGGTCTTCCATATCTTTGCCATTAGCCCTGGCGACCGCCTTTAAATTATCAATGACGGGAGCATCTATATCAACTTGTCCAACCGCTTTTGGGCCCACTGCTATCTTATCCATATACATATCAGGAGCATGCAACAAACCACCTTTGGGAGCCAACGCAACCACTGCGAGCGCATTCCACAAGCCATTGGCAACGATATTCGTTCCCTCTAATGGATCAACAGCTACATCCACTTCAGGTAGATAGCCAAGCCCGAGACGCTCTCCAATATAAAGCATAGGCGCTTCATCCATTTCCCCTTCTCCTATTACAACGGTTCCACGCATAGGAATGGTATCAAATACCTGTCTCATAGCGGAAGTAGCGGCTGCATCTGCCTCGTCCTTCTTACCCGATCCGATCCAACGGCCGGACGCAATGGCCGCGGCTTCTGTGACACGTACAAGCTCCATTGTTAAACTTCGTTCCATTCTATCCATCTCCTTTATTCGTTCATGACTATTTATGTAATTAGCATAGCATATCTTTTAATTAGTGTATTATATTTGGCGTAAATGTAACACATGGTGTAAAAAGATGGAAGTACAGACTAGAGTAATGAAGCTAGCAGTGCTACAAAAAAGAAGGACCCCTACTTAGCAAGGGGCCCCTCTCATAGATAACTCATACTTGCTTATTTCGACTTCGCATTTTTCCAGTCTGCTTCAAACTTAGCAATCCCTTGAGTGGTAAGTGGGTGATTCACCATTTGAGTAAGGATTTTGTATGGAAGGGTCGCGATGTCAGCCCCGGCTAGTGCAGCTTGGGTCACATGGATCGGATGGCGAACACTCGCGGCAATAATTTGTGTATCAAGGCCGTGGATGTCAAAGATATCACGAATTTGTTGGATGAGCTCCACACCGTCATAGCTAATATCATCCAAGCGCCCTAAAAACGGGCTAACAAAAGTCGCCCCTGCTCGTGCTGCCATCAAAGCTTGGTTAGCAGAGAAAATCAAAGTAACATTTGTCTGAATGCCTTTATTAGCAAAGTGACGAACTGCCTTTAACCCTTCTAAGGTCATCGGGAGTTTTACATTTAAGTTAGGAGCAATTTTAGCAAGGCGCTCTCCCTCTTCGATCATGCCTTCATGGTTAGGAGACATCACTTCTCCACTCACTGGACCCTTTACAAAACTAGTAATTTCAGCAAGTACCTCTTCGAACACACGACCAGAACTAGCAATTAAACTTGGATTGGTTGTCACACCTGATAGTAATCCTAATGAATGAACTTCACGAATTTCTTCTACAACTGCTGTATCTAAAAAGAACTTCATATACTTCCCACTCCTTTATGTAAGAAAGAAAAGGTAGATAGATAAGGCACCCTTTCGCACCTATCTATCTACTCTTACCTTGTTCAACTACTGCCATTGTACCCGATTGCCCTTAAACTATGCATAACCTCGGACACTAGGCAAGACTTATGCTTTTCCTTCACTACCAAAGAGACGAATTTTATCTTTCACTGTCTCTTTAATGGCGTCACGCGCTGGACCTAAGTATTTGCGTGGGTCAATCATTTCGTGATTACTTGTAAGAAGCTCGCGTACCAACTTCGTACTAGTTACTTGGTTTTCTGTATTGACGTTGATTTTACCTACACCACGCTGGATCGATTGACGGATCGCTTCATCCGGTACACCCGAGCCACCATGGAGAACGATGGGTGCATCAATTGCATTTGCTACCTCTTCGATAATATCAAAACGAATCTTAGGTTCACCTTTATAAATCCCGTGTGCAGTTCCTACGGCAATAGCCATCGCATCCACACGTGTCTCTTGCCAGAAACGGATCGCATCTTTCGCATTCGCTAGAGTTGCATCTTCATCCGCTACGTCTAGATCATCTTCTACACCTCCGATGGTTCCGAGCTCACCCTCTACTGATACTCCGACAGCATGAGCCGCTTCCACAACCTTTTGGGTCAAACGGATATTTTCGTCTAGCGGATAGTGGGAACCATCAAACATAACAGAAGAAAACCCTTCACGAATACATTGCATGACCACTTCAAAGCTACTTCCATGGTCCAAATGAAGCGCAATCGGCAAACCAGATTCTTCTGCCGCGATCTTCGATAATGCTACTACATTCTTTAAGCCCATATAGCGAATCGCACCTTCGCTAGCACCAAAAATCAGGGGAGAATTCAACTCTTTCCCTGCCGCTACAATGGCTTGAACATATTCTAGGTTGTTGATATTAAACTGACCTACCGCAAACCCTTCTTTTTTGGCTCGTGGTAAAAATGCATTCATAGACACTAATGCCATATGTACAACCCCCTCAATTAACTTCAACAAATTTATCTTAGCAGAAGAGCCCATCTTCTGCGAGAGGGATCATGAAATTTGCAAGATCTTCCTCGCCTCGTCAGGAGTCGCAATTTCCCGACCTATTTCCCGGGAAATCCGCACCACTCTCTCCACCAATTGTCGATTTGTCGCCAATTCACCTTTTCTATAATATATATTATCTTCTAAACCAACGCGAACATGCCCACCTAATAAAATAGCCATGGTAGACATTGGCAACTGGGCACGACCCACTCCAGCAACGGTCCACGTCGCTCCTTCTGGAATCTGTTTACTCACAAATAGCAACTGTTCAGGTGTTGCTGGCATTGCCCCGGGAACTCCCATCACAAAGTCATAATGTAGGTGCCCGCGAACATAGCCGTCTCGAACTAACTTGTAAGCGTTTTCAATCATTCCTGTATCAAAAATTTCAAACTCTGGACGAATCCCATTTTCCTTCATCTCTAACGCAAAACGGCGGATCTGTGTTGCTGAGTTCATAAACACTTCTTCGCCAAAGTTAACTGTTCCGGTTGTTAGAGTAGCCATCTCTGGCTTCAGACTTACTGGCTGGATCCGTTCATCATCTGTCATGCCTACCGCTCCCCCTGTAGACACTTGAATGATAATCGGACATCTCTCTCTAATCTTTGCGATGATCTCTCTGTATACTTCCCTATCTTGTGTCGAATTACCCTCTAAATCCCTTGCGTGAATATGAACGATGGAGGCGCCTGCTTCATACACTTCTCGTGCTTGCTCCGCTATTTCATCTGGGGTAATCGGTAGATGAGGCGTATCCTCCTTCCGAACCTCTGCACCTACTAAAGCAACTGTAATAATCAACTTTTGCATAAATATACTCTCCTACGATATTTGAATTGTTTTATCTTTTTCTCAATGCAAAAAAAGGCCCTTGTTTTACCTAGGAGGTACCACACAGGTGCCAGATGCTTTGGTAACCAGTTTTGGCTCTTCTAATACAAAAGCTTTATAGGGATACTCCGGATCGCGACTTGCTTCAATCACTTTATATGCTTCAAAGCTCATTTTCCTAGATGTATTTCCTACTTTCGTAATCATTCCTACTGCCTCTATGTAGTCGCCAGCATAAACTGGGCCCGTAAAAACCACTTCATCATAAGCCACAAACAAGCCTTCATCGCCATCATTTCGGATCAGCAGCTCCGTAGCTACATCTCCAAACAGAGCTAACATTCTTGCACCGTCCACTAAATCTCCACCATAATGAGCATCCGCTTGGCTCATACGTAATCGAATTTTCACTTCCACGTCGATTCCTCCTGACTTTCATTCATGATGCGAGTTGACGAATCACTTCGTTACATAGATCTTGAATATCAAATGGTTTTGTAAAATGAGCCAACGCTCCTAGATGGGTAGCCTTTTCGACCATATCCAGCTCTCCATAGGCGGTCATCATAATGACCTTTAGTGTTTCATCCATCTTTTTTAGTCGGCGTAAAATCTCTAACCCATCCATACCCGGCATTTTCATATCCAATAATATTAAATCCGGACGCTCGCTTTGCACAATTTCAAGTGCCTGCATTCCATTGGCTGCTTGAAGTACCTGTAATGGATATTTGGAAAAGACTTCTTTGACTAAGATTCGGATTCCGTATTGGTCATCCACAACGAGTACTTTTTTGCATTCCATTAACTGCCCTCCATTTTTCCTAGTAGTCCATTACCTACGTGTACTTAATTTCGTTTTAACAGGATCTTTTCCTTCTTTTTAGCGACTTTCTTTTTTCTCATCATTTTAAGGAGAAGTGTTACTATAGAGAGAAATGCTTAAGGAGGAAGGAAATATGCGGGTACTCGTAGTTGGAGCAGGAGCAGTAGGTGGCTATTTCGGGGGAAGATTATTTGAAAAAGGGGCAGATGTTACGTTTCTCGTTCGTCGAAAGCGGCAAGAACAGTTGAACAATGAAGGCTTGATCATAAAAAGCGTTCACGGTGATGCTAAATTAGCCGTACCGACGATTACATACGGACAATCAGCAGAGCCCTTTGATCTCATTATTTTATCGGTAAAGGCATACCACTTAACGGATGTATTATCTTCTTTAGATCCTTATGTATCATCCAACACGACTATCCTTCCTCTATTAAATGGTTTTGCTCATTTCCCTCTTCTACAGGAGCGTTATGGAAAAGAAAAGATATTAGGCGGACTCTGTGTGATCGAATCTACGGTAAATGCAGAGGGGTATATTGAACAATACAGCCCTTTTCATGATCTGGTATACGGAGAATGGTCCGGGCAAGCAAGCGGGCGAATGGATCAGATGGCGCAGTTGTTTGCAGGTGTGACATGTAACATAACTCAAAGCTCTCAGATCGGGCTAGATGTGTGGAAGAAATATGTGTTTATCTCCACCATGAGCGGCATGACATCGCTTACTCGCAGTAGCATCGGTACAATCTGGGATACTCCCACTGGGGAACGGACTTATCGGCGACTTGCACAGGAAGTAATCCAGATCGCTCAATCTCAAGAACCACAACTTCATTTTGACGAGGTTTATCAACAAGTTATGAAGAGGTCTCTCCATTTGCACGAGAGTATGAAATCGTCGATGTCCCGCGATATTGAAAAGGGACAACCGATTGAGACAGATCACTTTCACGGATATTTGTTGCATGTGAAACCAGAGCAAATGCAAGCACCTACGCTTGAGACAATCTATACTGCATTATCTGCATATCAAGCAACACGTGAGGAATAAGGACTTTAGCTATGTCAAGTGCTGGATCTATAATGACAATATAAAAAGCTCTGTCTCTCAATCCTAATGATAGACAGAGCTGTCTTTTCTGTTCAATATAACTAATCTAGTAAATCCCTATCACTGACTATCCCTCTTATATTCGATGATTTCTGTTTACTCATCAAGATGAAAGCCGCAACCATGGCGATCGCAACTCCAAACGCTCCGATCCAAGTAACAGAAGACAGAGATACCTTCTCTACGAAAATGCCTCCAATCCCTGCACCTACAGCCATTGCTAATTGCATCATAGACTGATTAATACCAAGCAATACACCCGATACTTCTGGTTCTAGAGTAGCTAGATTATACTGTTGAGTTGGACCTGTAGTCCATGCAGCGAACGACCATAACATAAGAATAATGAGTACTCCCATATACGAGCCGGTTACAACGGATAGCAAAACTAACATGATAATATGCAGCGTCATACTACTGATCAATGTAGCAGACACTCCCCAGCGATCAGTGCTAAATCCTCCGAATTTTGATCCTACCAAACTTGCGATACCAAACATAAGTAGAATGCCACTCATCATACTCTCGCTAATCCCAGAAATGGTAATGAGGTATGGCGATAGATACGTAAAGACAATCGAATATCCACCTAGCCAGAAAAAGGTAATCGATAAGCCCATTGCGATTTTGGGATTTTTAAAAAGAGCAAGTTGTTTCCATAAAGGCACCGGCTTATCCCCTTGGATTTGCGGAAGAATCAAATATAAAACCAACATAACAAGTAATCCCAATAAGGCAATCCCACCAAATATAGACTTCCAGCCAAATGCTTCTGCCACTACTCTTCCAATGGGAACACCGATAATGAGAGAAGCGGTGAACCCCATTACTACAGTAGCAATCGCGCCACCTCTTTTTCCTTCCGGTGCGATTTTAGCTGCGATGGTTAGTGCATTTACCACCACTACACCTTCTCCCATTGCCATAATGATCCTAGCTGAAATAAACCATGCATATCCAGGTAGTACAAATGCCACCATATTCCCTATCACAAACAAACTGAGGGCATACATCATTAATTTTCTTCTATCCATACTGGCTGTTACTGCCATCAAAATAGGCGTAAAAATCGCATACACAAGGGAAAAGATTGTAATCAACTGGCCCGCAGAACCGATTGTGACTCCTAATGTATGGGAAATCTTGTCCAAAGTGCCTGAAATCACGTACTCCGAGGTACCTACTAAAAAACTAGCTAAAGCTAACATATAAACTTTCCAAATGTTGGACATTATCATCCACTCCCTTATTTATTATCTTCATAAAAAAACAAATCGCGATATGTAGATTTGTTTCGTTGTAAAAATAAACATCTACATATCGCGATGTCTATTTTTACAACGACTATAAAACGGGACCTTGGTATCATCATACAGTTTCATGATTATATTTCGACTTTCAACAAATCGGCAATTTTTTCAAAGGTGCCCTCATCTCTTTTATAGTACGTATATTTTCCTATACGGGATGCCTTGATCAAGCCCGCTCTTAATAGAATCGTGAGATATTGGGAAGCAGTCGATTGTGTCATTTTCAATTTATCTGTTATCTGACTAACACATACCCCTGTTATATTCATATCCACTCCTTCATGGGGTGTAAAATGACGATCAGGCTCCTTCAACCAGTGTAAGATTTGTAACCTTGATTCATTTGCTAGTGCTTTAAAAATCTCGATTGGCTCCATGATTTAATCATATCACGATTTATCGATATGTCAATGTGTGGGGTTCCAGTTTTTTATTATGATTTTAAATATAAGTAAGTTGACCTATCCCTTGTAACATTTTATATTTATATAGTATGGAAAAGTGAATATGTTTCATGGATCCTTCGGGGCAGGGTGAAATTCCCGACCGACGGTGATGGTAGTCTGCACTACCTCAGCCCGTGACCCGCTTATAGCGGTTGACTCGGTGAAACTCCGGGGCCGACAGTATAGTCTGGATGGGAGAAGGATGATAACTCGTACGACTGTTGAAAAAACAGAGTATCTACGGGCTTTTTTGAGTATAACTTTTACCGAAAATCCTGTAGTTCGTCTTTGGCGTACAAACAACCCCGAAGCAAGGAGATCTTACTCCTTTTTGCTTCGGTTTTTTATTGCCATGATTCGTGCGGTTGTCATCAGAATTCACAAATCATTAGAGGAGTGTTGTTCTGATGCAACAGAAAAGTAAAGTAACCAAGATGGTTTTACTCGCACTATTAGGTGTGATCTCATTTTTAATTGAAAACATTAGTTTTCCTCTTCCTACCCTACCACTCTTTCTCAAGGTAGATTTCAGTGAGCTTCCTGCTCTGGTAGGTGCTATCCTCTTCGGTCCTTTAGCAGGCATCGTTATCGAATTTATCAAGAATGCTTTCCACCTAATGTTTACAGGAGGGGAGATTATTGGAGTCACAGCTAACTTCCTAGCCGGAAGCATCTTTGTCTCTGTCATCTCTGTCATCTATCGTAAATTTCAGGGCTGGAAGGGCTTTGTATATGGCTTTATCACTGCTACCCTAATGATGACACTCTTTATGGGGATCGCTAACTTCTTTGTCTTCCTGCCACTTTATGCGGCCATTACCGATCCTACGGCGAAAACTACCTTTATCCTCAATATCATTACGCCTTTTAATATCATAAAAGGGATTTTGGTATCCATTGTCTTTGTGCCATTTTATTTAAAAATCGTTCCTTATTTAAGAAGTCGTAGCTCGATTTTGTAGTTCTAACGAGAACGATTTGGGGGATTTAATTGATATATAGATCAGCATATCTAGAGAATGAATCTATTCACAAAACAGAATAAATTCATTCTCTTTTTATTTTCATCCTCTATAGTGATCGTTTATCAGCAAGCTTTACCAGTTAACGGATCATTATATATTTACATTATTTTAACTTAACAGATAGTAAATAATATTTACACATTAATACATAAACTATATGATAATTTAGTAATCTAATTCCATCATAGAAGGGAACTATCTATGAAAAAGTTATCAATTCTGTTTGCATCTGTTGCTATGATTGTAAGTGTCGTATTTCCTAGTTCGTCTGCTGTCCAAGCTGCTCCAGATCATTTGTTAATCACGGAGGTATATGTAGACACCAATCTTCCGAGTGAGCCAGAAGAGTACATCGCGGTAACGAATCCAACTCGTGCTTCGGTAAATATCGCGGGTTGGCGGCTCACTAGTGGGAAAAATAGTATGTCGTTTCCGAGTGGTACCTCTGTTTCGCCAAATCAAACGTTGTATGTCACAAAAAATGCAAGTAAGTTTCTGCAAGAATTCGTAACGATCACACCCGACTTTGAATACGGGGCAGATAGTAGCCCAGACACTCCACAGATGAGTTCAAGCATCGGATCTCTCGCCAATAACGGCGGAGAAGTCCTCCTGAAAAATGGGAATACTGTTGTGGATGCAGTTGTTTATGGTAACTCGTCCTATAAAGGAACTGGCTGGTCGGGAGAGGCGATTCCCACGAAACCATCTGGAGTCATGACTGTTCGGGATCGGACAGAGTCTAGCGGTATCTGGGAAGATACCAATACGCGTGCTGATTTCAATCAACTCCGTGTCTATCAGGCAGGACAATCACGGTTTGATTTAGCCAGCTTTACGTTTAAGGGAACTGTAACCCCTTATACCTCTCCTGATAGCAGTTTTAGCACGTTAGAAAAATATCTGAATAGCGCTAAAAAAACGATTGACTTAAATGTCTACGAGTTTCAAAACACCTATTTGTTAGAACCGATAAAAAAAGCCCTAGCACGCGGTGTGAAAGTACGCCTCTTCTTAGAAGGACAACCTGTAGGCGGCCTCCTGGATCAATCGAAATACGTAGCTCAACAAATCACAAATGCAGGCGGGCAGGTACGATTTATTATTAGCGATACGGCAAATGAACGATATAAACGATACCGATTTAATCATGCCAAGTATGCCATCGTGGATGGGGCTCGTGTATTGATGCAAAGCGAGAACTGGAAAAGCACAGGTGTCCCCACTACCAACTCGTATGGGAACCGGGGCTGGGGAATCATCATTCAAAACCCAGGCTTTGCTTCTTATGTAAAAAAAGTTTTTGAATCAGATTGGAATCCATCCTTCCGCGATAGTTTTCCTTATACGCCTGGTACCAAATACGGAGAACCTTCAGCAGGCTTCGTGCCTGACAAGAGTAATCCAACTGGCAATTATCCAGCCCCTTTCCCTGCCAAAAATATAACCGGTGCCTTTACCGTAACCCCTATATTTGCCCCAGACTCAACGATGCTACAGGAAAAAGCGGTTCTTGGGATGATGCGAAATGCGAAATCAGAACTATTTGTGGAACAACTCTATATTCATAAGCACTGGGGCGATACCAAAACAGGCTCCCCTGAATCAACCCCGAATATCTATCTGGAAGAAATGATCAATGCGGCGAGGCGCGGTGTAAAGGTACGCGTGGTACTAGATGCTTCCTTCCTCGATGCTTCAGATCCTCGGGATAATCAATATACGATCCGATACATCAACGAAATTGCATCACGCGAAAAGCTCGACATGGAAGCCAAACTCTTTAATCAATCAGCCATACAGGTAGATAAGATTCATAACAAAGGCATCATCGCCGATCAAAAAGTGCTTGTATCTAGCATTAACTGGTCACGAAACAGTCCGGAAAACAATCGAGAGGCAGGTGTCATCGTCGAAAACGCAGAAGTAGCGAACTTCTATAAAGACGTCTTTTGGTGGGATTTTACAGACGGAGCCAAGAAACCTCACCTCGGCAAATGAAAAGCAAGCTTCATATCTCTAAAATCTACTGTTCGAATATTGTTGAATGTATATATAATGATACTCTATTCATAACACCTCTCTCTCGAGAAGGGTGTTTTTTATTATTAATCATAGAAAAGGAGTTTTTTCATGAACACACTAAGTAGTTCGGCTGCATTAAGGAAAGGGATAGTAGCATTTATTACCTACTTCATTTATTATACGATGTTTATTTTTCCTGAAGTCCCCCTAGGTGCGGGCGGATTTGCTTTTATTCTCACTGTTCCTATTATAACGATCGGGTATATGAAGCTTTCTTATCTCATTGACTATATAATCGTAAAAAAACAATACCATTACCCATCGATATCCTTATTTCTTGATCACAGTTTTATATGATTCAAGACTGTTTATATCCATCGTTTGTACATTATCATTAAAAATATTGTATCTTTCTAGGAGATGCTTGCCGGAGTCTTCGTCTTTGGATGCCGATTTCAGGGTATTATCATAGACATACACCACTACACCGATATCATGAAAATTCATTTTCTTTATCTCCTGTAAGAGATTCGAAATCGATGCAGTAGTCCGCTCATCTTGCTTGTAAATATCAAGAGATAATCGCAAACATATGTCCTTATCCCCTCTTTTTAAAACATCAAGAGCAGAAGGAATATCTAAGGTATATTTCCTTTTCACACCCTCCTTATACCCATAGAAGAATCCGTCCCTTATCCATCTCAAATCGAATGTCTTAGAGGCTAATTCCTTAATAGATGGCTCTATTTCATTTGTGAATAGGCGATTAACATATGAGTCTTTAAAACCATCGCCGTCTGGGGAATCAACACCTACACCTACATAAATAGAAGTGTTCTTACCATCTTTAACTGTCCCATTAATACTATAATCCCCCAAAACCCGACCTTTGGATATTTTATCAATCACAAATTCTTTACCATAAGTCCTCTGGATATATTGGATCGCAGATTCTTTTATTTGCTGCTCTTCATTCGATGTCATCTTAGACTTATCTCCAGACATCGTACTACACCCTGTCAGCAACATCACGATCATCAATAGAAAGGTTACCCATCTGATTCCCACACTTGTCACATCCTTAGACAATTATTATCTCGGAACTATATTCCCATTATTTTTTTCATACATAGAAGTTACTGCAGTTTCAATCTCAACCCTTTCTATCTCAGGCATCATGGTCTTTAGCTTGTTTTCAACACTCGGAAACTCCGTCCTTTTAGGCATTTCAGGCTTAGTTTTCTCATAAGAATACCCTGTAAACTTACCAATTCCATGATCTGACAAACTTGGTACCATTCCAGAAAGAGATGGTTTCGGTGGGGATACAATATTATTTCTAATAATCAGTGTTTCACCCGGCTTCGTCCCAAGATTCCCCACAGTATCATCCTCATATACGTAATTCCGAGAGACTCCCTTATACATCCCTTTAGCATGATTAAGTACTGCTTTCCTTTCATCACTATCACTAGATTTCGGATTAGGAATGGTATCCCCAGGTAGAGGATGGAAACCATATCTTCTCCCTCCGGGAGTTGCTTCAATATAATCTCCAGGAGCGTTAAAAGTAACAGTTGGAATAAAGTATTTCATTGCTACCTTATTAGCTAAGTTCCCACCTAATGAATGACCAGTAGCAGATATTTTATATCCAGCAAACTGTGGGTCATTCATAACTTGCTCTGCAAACTTAATAGCCGGACCTGTCTGAGGATTAATATAACTATATACTAAGACTAGATCTGTAAAGAGATCTTTACCCTCCTGTGTTCCTCGATAGGCTATGATTACTTCTTTAGTTTTTTCATTGTAAAACATTACCCCCTGCATGCTGTTTGGAGTATCCATCTTCGGACCTAATTGCCAATCTGCTCCCAATCTATCTTGCACGTCTGTAGTTGTAAGACCATCTTCATACGCAAGCTGAGACATAATTGCCATCTGTTGGTCAGTTGTTTTTCTATCTGCTAGTTCTCCATAAGGTCTCTCAGGATTTACTTGTCCTGTATTCCTAGGTCTATTACTAACGGAGCGAGTATTTTTATTCCACCATACTACCGTTGCAGTAGCTGCTGATAAGACCAATGCAAAGATTGCTATACGCATACTATTAATTGCCTTACCTAACTTATCAAGAATGCCTGATATGAACTCAGTAATTTTTTTCCATTTTTCAGCACACCAGTCTGTAAAGGAATTCCATCTTTTTGAAGCCCAATCACCTACCTTGTCCAAAAATCCTTTTTCCTTGACTGAGTCATTAGCCATCTCTTTATCAAATCTACTATCTATAGGAGTTTGATCGATAAAGCCAGCTGCTACGGCCACTCCATTCCCTGTGAAACATAACATCATTCCCATGACACATAAAATCAAAAAATAATTCTTCCTTTTCACTGATGTAAACTCCTTTGTTTCATTATGCGTTATTACAATGAATCGTTTAATCGTTAAAAAAGGCAGTGTAGATATACTACATCCGCCTTTTTCAATGTTAATAAAGTACTATCATTCTATAAATTATTATACTACTTACACATAATACGCCATAATAGGACTATTTTCAATATTTTATCCGTTAGGAAACCATCATATTTGACATATGGTCTAGAACCCCGTATCCCAAAATAGACACTAGAAAAAAGCCACTTCTAGAACTCTACTTAGAAGTGGCTTTTTTTGTATTATACCTCTACTCCACTCGACTTTTTCACATGCAATGTCGCAGCTACGAAGTCGCGGAATAGGGGTTGGGGGCGGTTGGGACGGGAGGTGAACTCTGGGTGGAACTGAGCGGATAGGAACCATGGGTGGTCCTTATACTCTACAATCTCTACAAGACGACCGTCTGGAGAGGTTCCGGAGAATACATATCCGGCTTGCTCCATCTGTTCACGGAATTCGTTGTTAAACTCGTAACGATGGCGATGACGCTCATAGACGAGATCTTCTCCATATGCTTTATGAGCCAGTGTGCCTGTGCTTACTTTACAAGGGTATAGGCCTAGACGTAATGTACCGCCAAGATCTTCTACTTCTTTTTGTTCTGGCAGTAAGTCGATCACTGGATATGGAGTATTCGGATCAAACTCAGAGCTATCCGCAGATGGAAGGCCTGCCACATACCGCGCACCTTCTACACACATCATCTGCATACCTAAGCAGATTCCGAGGAATGGAATTTTTTGCTCACGGGCAAAGCGAGTGGCGATAATTTTCCCTTCGATTCCACGATCACCAAAGCCACCTGGAACGAGGATTCCATCTACCTCTTCTAAGAACTCTGTCACGTTTTCATCTGTTACATCTTCCGAGTTCACCCATTTGATCTCAATCTCAGCATCATTTTCAAAGCCCGCATGGCGCAATGATTCAGCGACACTCATATACGCATCTTGTAAGGAAACATATTTTCCTACGATCGCGATTTTGGTTCGGCGTTTCAAGTTTTTCACTTTTTGTACCAAGGCAGTCCAGTCTTTCATGTCTGCTTCTGGTACATCAAGACCAAAATGCTTGACAACGATCTCATCCAATCCCTCTTCTTGCATCATGAGAGGGATTTCATATAATGTTTCCGCATCACGAGCTTCAATGACTGCTTCACGATCGATATCGCAAAAGAGAGCGATTTTACGCTTCATAGATTCGGTTAATGGATATTCGGTACGCGTTACGATGATGTTTGGTTGAATCCCAATACTGCGCAGTTCTTTTACACTATGCTGGGTTGGCTTCGTTTTCAGTTCTCCACTCGCACGTAGCATCGGAACCAGCGTACAGTGAATGTACATCACATGCTCACGACCTACATCGCTTTTAATCTGACGAATAGCTTCTAAGAAAGGAAGACTCTCGATATCGCCAACGGTTCCCCCGATCTCCGTAATCACGACATCCGGCTGGGTTTCACGAGCCGCACGAAATACACGATCTTTGATTTCATTGGTGATGTGCGGAATGACTTGTACGGTTCCTCCTAGATAATCACCACGACGTTCTTTCTTAATAACAGACTGATAAATTTTACCTGTTGTCACATTGCTGTTTTGGCTTAAGTTGATGTCAATAAAACGCTCATAGTGCCCCAAATCTAGGTCTGTCTCCGCACCATCATCTGTTACAAATACTTCACCATGTTGATAAGGAGACATCGTACCTGGATCGATATTTAAGTATGGATCAAACTTTTGAATCGTTACCTTTAGGCCACGGTTTTTTAGCAACCGCCCTAAGGCAGAAGCGGTAATCCCTTTTCCTAACGAAGAAACGACTCCACCTGTTACAAACACAAATTTCGTTTTCATCTCCATTTTCCTCCTATATAAGAAAGCATTCCCTTTTTAAAAAACATTCTTCCAGAAAAACAGAAAAAGCGCCCCTAAATAAATAGAGGCGCTCGATTGATTTCGTCAATAATTGTGTACCCATTTTTAATGAGCCCAAAAAATATTCTAACTAAGTTTACTACAGCTGTCAATAAACTCATTAGTGAAGAATATCATTTTATTTTTTTAACAGAAAAACCGACATTCCCCCATGAAAACAGGCTTGTCGGTTTTCTCATTCCCTTTGGTACCAAGGAAAAATTCTTAGAGCTCGTCTTCATCCTCGAGATCTAATTCATCATCGTCCTCGTCCTCTTCTCCATCAATGTCTTCCTCGGTAAAGCCATCCGCTGTATCGTCGTCTGGCTCATCTGCATCTTCAGCACCAACGGTGTACAATGGATCTTCTTCAATTGGCTCTGGAGCGAAGTCATCACTTTCATCTTCGTATAGGTCATCACCAAAGTCATCATCGTCCAAAATGTTACTTGCGATCGCAGAATCAGTCGCTTGATCGGTTGGATACCATTCACGTAGGCCCCATAAGCTACGACCTACGCATACAAAGCGCCCATCTACGTTTAAATCGGTGTAGAATTGAGCAATGTATTGGGTTACCTCTTCTTCGGTATAACCTTTCACCTTCGAGGCGTATTCGATCAATTCACGATAGAGCATCGGTTGACCATTATTCTGTTCTAAAGCTATGTATGATAAATCGACCATAGCTATTTCTCTAATTTGCTCAAGAGTGAGGTTGTCGCTCAATCTGGACACATCCTTCCAATGTAGGTACACGATACAACTACACGTCTACCTTCTCGTCATTATTTTATCCAAAAAACGGTTGAAGTCAACGTGTAGAGGTATAGATGACGTGGAAAGATTTATTTTTTTACATATTACGACGATACTGGCCACCCACTTCGTAGAGAACAGAAGTAATTTGCCCGAGGGATGCAACTTGAACGGTGTTCATAAGTTCCGCGAAGAGATTTCCATTGTGTCTGGCAACCTCTTTAAGACGTTGCAGGGCGATTTCGGCTTCAGAAGCATAACGCTTCTGGAACTCTTGTACGTGAGCGACTTGTAATTCTTTTTCACTAGCATCTGCACGGGATAATTCAATCTCTGTCTCTTCAGGTGGATGAGGGTTTTCAAATGTATTCACGCCGATGATAGGGAGTTCCCCGGAGTGCTTTTTCATCTCATAATACATCGATTCCTCTTGGATTTTGCTACGTTGATACTGCGTTTCCATCGCACCAAGTACCCCACCGCGATCGCTAATTCGTTCAAACTCCTGCAATACGGCTTCTTCCACTAAATCTGTTAGTTCATCGATGATAAAGGCACCTTGCAATGGATTTTCGTTTTTGGCTAATCCGAGTTCTTTAGTAATGATCATCTGAATCGCCATAGCACGACGAACTGACTCTTCTGTAGGCGTGGTGATCGCTTCATCATACGCATTGGTATGAAGGGAGTTGCATTGATCATAGATCGCCATCAATGCTTGCAAAGTGGTACGAATGTCGTTAAAGTCGATTTCTTGGGCATGAAGTGAGCGTCCAGAGGTCTGGATATGATACTTTAGCTTCTGGCTACGTTCGTTTGCACCGTAGAGACGTTTCATCGTAATCGCCCAGATCCGGCGAGCCACACGGCCGATAACGGTATACTCTGCGTCAAGTCCATTGCTAAAGAAGAAAGAAAGATTATGAGCAAAATCATCTACATTCATCCCACGACTCTTATAGTACTCAACATAGGTAAATGCATTAGCCAGGGTGAAAGCGAGCTGTGAGATGGGATTGGCCCCTGCTTCGGCAATGTGGTAACCGCTAATACTAACCGAATAGTAGTTACGCACTTGGTTTTGGATGAAAAACTCTTGCATGTCCCCCATCATTTTGAGTGCAAATTCGGTTGAGAAGATACACGTGTTTTGACCTTGATCTTCTTTTAAGATATCTGCTTGCACGGTTCCCCTTACCGTACGCAGAGTAAATGCGCGGATTTGATTCCGTTCTTCTTCGCTTGGCTCTCTACCTTCGCGCTCTGTAAACAAGTGAACCTGCTGATCGATCGCCGCATTTAGGTACATAGCTAGGATAATCGGTGCAGGACCATTAATCGTCATCGATACACTAGTGTTCGGAGCACAGAGGTCAAATCCGGAAAATAGCTCCGCCATGTTATCTAAGGTACAGATACTAACACCTGATTCTCCTACTTTTCCATAGATGTCTGGGCGCTCTGCTGGATCTTCGCCGTACAGCGTCACACTATCAAAAGCGGTCGAGAGGCGTTTGGCCGTGTCATTTTTGGATAGATAATGGAAACGGCGATTGGTACGTCCAGGAGACCCTTCTCCAGCAAACTGACGCTTCGGATCTTCGTCTGCCCTCTTCAGCGGAAATACCCCCGCCGTATATGGGAACTGGCCAGGTACGTTTTCTCTTAACAACCAACGCAACCGTTCCCCCCAATCCTTAAAACGCGGCAGAGCGACCTTCGGAATTTTGCTACCCGATAAGGTTTCGTTGTATAAAGGAGTGCGGATTACGCGATCCCTCACTTTGGATTCTAGAAAGTCTTGACGATACATCGACTGGAGCTGTTCCCACTCATCTAGCATTTTTTTATGATGCGGTAGCAACTCTAGCTCCTTTTTCTGGGTGACCTGCTCGATTCCCTGCACAACTTCTCTCTCAATCGATTGGGTAGCAAGTAGATTTCGAGCTCCATATAGCTGATAGAGTTCGGTTGCTATTTTTGCTTGTTCCTCAACATCTTCATAGTACTTGCGAACGGTCTGAGCTAAATCCCGAAGATAGTGGATTCTCTCTGGTGGGATAATATATTCTAACTGACTGGTACCAATAGGTATATCGATCGTTGAGACCCAGTCTACTTCACACTTCACACCGATCGATTCAACCATCTTTTTATAGAATAGATTGGTTCCGGGATCATTATAACGAGAGGCCATTGTACCGTAGACGGGAATCGCTTCTTCTGGTGAATGAAAGAGGTTATGATTACGTCGATATTGCTTCTTCACATCACGTAATGCATCTAATGAACCTCGACGATCAAACTTATTAATTGCAATGAGATCTGCATAATCTAGCATCTCAATCTTCTCTAGTTGAGATGGAGAGCCAAACTCTGCCGTCATCACATAGATGGATAAATCACTGATTGGGACAATATCGGCATTTCCTTGCCCGATTCCGCTTGTCTCCACGATGATTAGGTCATAACCCGCGCTCTTCACGACTTGAATCGCTTCTTGAATTGCTCCACTTAGCTCAGTACGAGTTTTACGTGTTGCCAAACTGCGCATATAAACGCGTGGATGATGAACCGCGTTCATGCGGATCCGATCGCCGAGTAGTGCGCCACCTGTCTTCTGTTTCGATGGGTCAATCGAGAGAATCGCCACTTTCTTATCCGGAAAATCCTCGAGAAAACGACGTACCAACTCATCGGTTAATGAGCTTTTCCCTGCTCCACCTGTACCTGTGATCCCGATAACGGGAATGCGCTTTGCAGTGGATGGCAAGTCGGCTAACCAGCTTTTCGATAGTGTCGCCGCCGATTCATCTAGCACATTCCGTTGCTCAAAAGTCTGCTCTACATATGAAATCGCTTTAGCTACTGCTTGGAAGTCACCTTGCACGAGAGATTCCTTTGACCCATTCGGCTTTTGGACAGTCGGATAATCAGTCTTACGGACCATAAAATTAATCATCCCCTGTAGCCCTAGGACCCGACCATCTTGTGGAGAGAAGATTTTCGTCACTCCATACGCTTCCAGTTCCTCGATCTCACGTGGGATGATGACACCACCACCACCACCAAACACTTTGATATTGGCATTTTCTTCTCTTAATAAGTCAATCATGTATTTAAAAAACTCGATATGTCCGCCTTGATAGGACGAAATCGCAATCCCCTGCACATCTTCTTGAATCGCCGCTCTGACAATCTCCTCTACCGAACGATTATGACCCAGATGAATGACTTCCACCCCTGAATCTTGAAGCAAACGACGCATTAAATTAATCGAAGCATCATGACCATCAAACAAACTGGCAGCTGTTAAAAACCGAACAGCATGCTTGGGACGTACAATTTCTGTTTCCATCATCGTCTCACCCCTTGTTTGGTATCTCTATCATTAATAGGGAAACTTGCTTTTCTGTATATTCTTCGAGTGTGTACATTTTTCTTAGTGCCCAATAGCGAAAGGCCCACATCTGCCCTAGTACGACAATATTGTGTGCCGTTAGTCGAACAGAAGAGACAGGGATCTGGAATGAGCCATCTTTGATCCCTTGTACTAACATTTTTTCAAAAAAAAGCGTGATCTCTTCCTCTCTCGCTAGCACTAGCTTCATCTGCTCACGGGGAAGAGATTTCGTTTCTTGATAGATTAGTACTACATAGGGACGTAGTTCATCCATGATTTGAAAATATTGGGCGAGGCTCGATTCTAGCATTTCCTTAGCTGTTAGATGATGTGAGGAAATGGAATGGAGTTTTTCTAGTAATAAGGAATGAATATAGTGACAAACGAGATAGAGAACATCCTCTTTGGACTGAATGTATTCATACATCGTCCCAATCGACAAACCACACTCACGAGCGATCTCGCGGGTGGTTGTTTTATGGAATCCCTTCTCGATAAATAGCCTAACTGCCCCTTCTACAATCTGTTGCCGTCGCTCTTGTACAAGTCTCTGGTTTTTAATCATAGAGGGAATCACTTCCTGCTTCTTAGTCACTACATCCCCTCCCGATCCTGTCTAATCAGATGACTCTTGACCCATTCACGAGCAAATTGGTGGGGCAACTTCTTGCCATGCCAAACCTCATTCATCTGCTCTTGGAATGCAGGTTCCTGGGTACATTGCTGAAGATAGGCCTGAAACTCAGCATCAATTCTCTCTTTTATCTCACGGACCGTTTGCTCCTTACGGCGACGAATCCCTTCACCACTTTCTTGTAAAAAGACTCGATGATGCTGAAACTGCTCCCATAATTCAACGATCCCCTTTCCTTGTATCGGAATCGTCTGGGATACCGTCGGGCTCCACTCGCTGTGATCATGTGTTACATGTACATACTGTTCAATCTCAGCAACCATCTTCACCGCCCCGGAGATGTCCGCTTTATTCACCACATACAGATCAGCGATCTCCATCACACCTGCTTTAAACACCTGCACCACATCACCACTATGCGGATGAACAACCAAAGCCACACTATCCACTAGATGCATGATTTCTAGCTCCGATTGCCCCACACCCACAGTCTCTACGATGATCACATCAAAGCCCGCCGCATCTAGCACACGAACCGCATCTTTGGTAGCACGCGAAAGACCTCCGAGACTACCCCGACTACCCATGCTACGAATAAATACGCCCTCATCCAACGCATGACGAACCATTCGTACACGGTCACCGAGGATCGCTCCTCCCGTAAAGGGGCTTGTTGGATCTACTACAATAACTCCCACACGTAGTCCCTTCGCTCGGAGTGTCGTGATTAAACAGTCAATCAATGTGCTCTTTCCAGCTCCAGGAGGACCCGTAATCCCAATGACATATGCTTTTTTTTCTAGTCGTTCTAATTCTTGTATTAAAAACTCTGCGTCCGAATGATTATTTTCTAAGAAGGTGATCACTCGTGCAATCGCCCTTCTTTCCCGATTTTTAATCCCCTGGATCCAGTCCTTCATCCGATATCACTCTTATTCATTCGAAATATATTTCGCGATGACAACACGCTGAATCTCGTTGGTTCCTTCATAAATCTGAGTAATCTTCGCATCCCGCATCATACGCTCCACTGGATACTCGCGTGTATAACCATACCCACCAAAAACCTGAACCGCTTCGGTCGTCACTTCCATCGCTGTATCTCCTGCGAATAACTTCGCCATCGCAGATGCTTTGCCATATGGAAGTCCCTTCGCTTCTAGCCATGCCGCTTGATACGTAAGCAGACGAGAAGCTTCGATCTTGGTTGCCATATCAGCTAGTTTGAATTGGATAGCTTGCAATGCGATAAGTGGCTTACCAAACTGTTTGCGCTCCTTCGCATAAGAGAGTGCTTCCTCATATGCCCCTTGAGCAATCCCCACTGCTTGAGCCGCAATCCCATTTCGTCCGCCATCTAGCGTCTTCATCGCCACCTTAAAGCCTTCTCCCTCAGCTCCTAGGCGCTGACTACTCGAAATACGGCAATCTTCGAAAATAATTTCCGTTGTAGCAGATGCCCGAATCCCCAGTTTCTTCTCCTTCTTCCCGATTGAAAAGCCTGGAGTTCCCTTTTCAACGATAAATGCAGTAATCCCCTTATGTTTGAGCGAAGCATCGGTAACGGCAAAGACGACATAGATCTCTGCATCTCCACCATTGGTAATAAAAATCTTACTTCCATTTAAAATGTAATCGTCTCCGTCCCTGACGGCCGTCGTACGCATCGCGGCAGCATCTGAGCCTGAGCCTGGTTCTGTTAAGCCGTAGGCGCCTAACTTCGTTCCCTCAGCAAGTGGCCTGAGATACTTCTGCTTCTGCTCTTCCGTTCCAAATGTGAAAATGGGATAGCTAGCCAGTGAGATGTGTGCCGATAACGTAACCCCTGTAGATCCACATACACGGGATAGCTCTTCCACTGCGATTACATAGCTAAGATAGTCCGAACCAGCACCGCCGTATTCCTCTCCCCACGGGATTCCTGCCATGCCCAATTTACTCATCTTATCAAAGATCGAACGATCAAAAATCTCATGCTCGTCGCGTTCTGCGGCACTTGGTTTTACTTCTTTTTCAGCGAAATCGCGTACCATTTGGCGCATCATTTCATGTTCTTCTGATAGACGGAATTGCATGTTGTCTTCACCCTTTTTGTTAGGTTTTATCGTTTTAAGGGACCACAGCTTCTCAAATCTACTTCACAATCTCATTCCCAATCACAATCCGCTGAATCTCATTTGTTCCCTCATAGATTTGTGTAACCTTCGCATCTCGGAAGAAACGTTCAACTGGATACTCACGGGAATAACCATATCCACCAAAAACCTGAATCGCCTCTGTCGTAACTTTCATTGCGGCATCTGTCGCAAACATCTTCGCCATGGACGCTTCTTTTTTACAAGGTAATTTCTGCGAGACTAGTTCCGCCGCACGGTAGACTAACAAGCGTGAGGCCTCTATCTGAGTCGCCATATCAGCTAATTTAAATTGAATAGCTTGTATCGCATTAAGTGGTTTCCCGAACTGTTTTCTCTCTTTCGCATAGGCATTTGCCGCCGCATAAGCGCCTTGTGCAATACCTAATCCCTGCGCCGCGATTCCGACACGACCACTTGCTAGATTCGCTAAGGCGATTTCATATCCTTGTCCTTCACGACCGATCAGATGATCTGCTGGAACCCGTGCTTCTTCCAATATCAGCTCACATGTATTGGAACCGTGAAGCCCCATTTTCTTCTCTTTTTTCCCAATCGAGAATCCTGGGGTATCCTTATGCACAAGGAAAGAAGAGATTCCGTAACTCCCTTTATCCGGATCAGTCACGGCAAAAACGGTATACAAATCAGCCGCTTCTGCATTGGTAATAAACATTTTGTTGCCTGTTAAGATGTACTCCTCTCCCACACGCTTAGCTGTCGTGCGAAGCTGACTGGCATCGGATCCCGATTGAGGTTCTGTTAAACCAAATGCGCCGATATACTCTCCACTGGCTAACTTAGGGATATAACGTTGCTTCTGCTGTTCCGTTCCATATCTCAAAAGAGGGAGTGTTCCTACTGAGGTGTGCACAGATAGGATGACCCCTATCGTTGGACTCAC
The DNA here is from genome assembly GCF_900119485.1 of Thermoactinomyces sp. DSM 45891. Lineage (GTDB taxonomy): Bacteria > Bacillota > Bacilli > Thermoactinomycetales > Thermoactinomycetaceae > Baia. The sequence continues at coordinate 27,786 of NZ_FPJZ01000014.1, read as the reverse complement.
TTTCGAAATCTCTTCGATCGCTAGGATATAAGAGATAAAGTCTGCCCCAGATCCACCCCACTCCTCCGCAATCGGGATCCCCATTAAGCCGAGTTCCCCCATCTTCCGAATCACTTCACGTGGAAAGCGGTCCTCTGTCTCCATCCGTTCCACTTCGGGCGCAATTTCTTTCTGAGCAAAATCGCGTACCATTTGCTGTAATAAAATCTGTTCTTCCGTAAACGAAAAACGCATCCAACCCACTCCCAGCTATCCTACTTATATACGTAAAAACCACGTCCACTTTTTCTTCCTAGCCATCCAGCTTTCACATATTTTCGTAGAAGGGGACATGGACGATACTTGGAATCTCCAAATCCTTCATGCAAGGTTTCCATAATATATAAACAGGTATCAAGTCCAATGAAATCAGCCAGCGTGAGCGGTCCCATCGGATGATTCATTCCCAACTTCATCACATCATCCACCGCTTCTGGTGTCGCCACTCCTTCATAAACGGTATAAATAGCTTCATTAATCATCGGCATCAGGATTCGATTCGATACAAAGCCCGGAAAATCATTTACCTCTACTGGATGCTTACCTAGCTCCCTTGATAACTGCTCAACCAAATCATAGGTTGCTTGATCCGTCGCAAGCCCGCGAATGATTTCTACTAGTTTCATCACTGGTACCGGGTTCATAAAATGCATGCCAATCACTTTCTCTGGGCGTTTCGTCATTGCGGCAATTTCGGTGATAGGGAGAGAGGAAGTATTGGATGCAAGAACAGTATGTGCCGGGCAAATTCCGTCTAATTGCTGGAATAACGAAACCTTTGCTTCCATTTGTTCCACAATAGCCTCCACCACTAAATCAGCCTTCGTAGCAGCTACTTTCAGTTCAGTCACACCTGTAATTCGGCTCAAAATAGAATCCATTTCTTCTTGAGAACTACGCCCCTTCTCCACTTGACGCGCTAGGTTCTTTTCGATCGAAGACAATCCTTTTTGTACAAATGCTTCCTGCTGATCTAATAGAGTCACTTCAAAACCAGATTGAGCAAATACCTGAGCAATTCCGCTTCCCATCTGGCCTGCTCCAATGACTGTCACATATTTTATCGACATAAAAACCCCTCCTTCACTTAACCTACTCGAATCAATACAGCATCTCCCTGCGCCGCACCGCTACAAATCGCCGCTACTCCCAGACCACCACCACGACGTTTTAGCTCCTCAATTAAGGTAAGGATAATGCGAGTGCCACTTGCCCCAATCGGATGACCAAGGGCGACTGCTCCACCATTTACATTTATTTTGTCAGGGTTTACACCAAGGATTTTAGCATTCGCAAGCGCGACTACTGAAAACGCTTCATTCATTTCAAATAAATCAATCTGATCAATCGTGAGATTATGTTTCTTCAATAATTTCTGAACAGCATAGGCTGGGGTAATCGGAAAATAAGGTGCCTCTAGACCAATCGCCGCATGTCCTAATAATGTTGCCACTGGCTCCACACCTAACTCTTTTGCCTTCTCGCGAGATGCCAGCACCATTACTGCCGCACCATCATTTACACCAGGTGCATTTCCCGCTGTAATCGTACCGTCTGTCACATAAGCTGGCTTTAACTTGGCTAATGCATCGATACTGGTATCACGACGAACCGCCTCGTCCTGATCGACCACCATCGTTTGCTTGCGAGACTTCACATGAACAGGCACAATCTCATCCGCAAATTTACCTGCATCTATTGCCGCCGCGGCTAGCTGATGGCTTCGAACCGCCCATTCATCTTGCTCTTCGCGACTCACTTCATACTTCTTCGCAATGGCGCTACCGTGTACAATCATATGAACATCATGGAAAGCACACCACAAGCCATCATGTACCATGGAATCTACAGCTTGGCTATTTCCCATACGCATCCCAAACCGACCCTGTGGAAGCAAATACGGAGCATTACTCATACTCTCCATGCCACCTGCCACCATTATCTCCGCATCACCTACGCGAATAATTTGATCGGATAACGTTACACTTCTCATCCCCGAAGCACATACTTTATTAATCGTCTCAGTACGCACTTCCCAAGGAAGATCTGCATAACGAGCCGCTTGACGGGATGGAATCTGCCCAGCACCTGCTTGTAGCACCATTCCCATAATCAGTTCTTCTACTTGGTCAGCCGCTACTCCCGAACGCTGAAGCGCACCTTGAATCGCCACTCCGCCTAACTGAGCAGCCGTTTGATCTTTTAATGCCCCACCAAATTTACCAAATGGAGTACGAGCTCCACCTAAGATTACTGCTTCTCTCACAAACATACACCTCCAGATGAATTCCCAATGGTTTCTCTTGATCGAGCGTTCGTTCATTTTTGGATTGCAACAAATATGCAAACGCTTACAAGTTAAGGATACAGGATTAAATTTTTATTTACAATAGTATTTCATTTCGGTCTAATAAGGATTAGAGAAAGAGTTGGAAAATAAATTAGTAGCATTTAGACTGTTTATTATACTTATATTACACTATTTTCTTTCTTCCTGTCTCCTGCATATTGTAATGCGAGTTAGGGATATTTCTCTGTGTGATATACAAATATGATATAGAGAGGTGTGACCTGGTCAATGTTTTAGATTCGTTTATATAAACTCTAGAAACCGCTGAGAAATAGCCACTGTCTCAGAAATAATAAGGATGTACTTACGTTGTCTATACATAACCTGATGAACAGGAAAGATGTTACTCAGGTAAGCCGACTTTCCGTGTCCTCTAGGCACTGACCAACAAATATATTTTGTAGGTTTTGTAGTCGACAATTCATCTAATTTGTTGCACAGCTCCTGATGAAAATTAGGAGAATCTTCTATACCTGTACCATATGGGATTAAGTTTGTTTCATTATCGGGTTGCGATCATCTGAAAAGTACTCAAACGAAAAAAAGAGAGTATCATAGTACCCTCTAACGATCCTATATATCCTACTGTATCTACCTGTATATATAACAACTATAGTTTTCTCACATACCATAGCCTCCTGAAGCTGATTACCCCTTGCATACCTATCACCTCAGAATCATTATTTAGAATATACATTCTGTTTATAAGCGGAAAAATAGGGACTATAACAGCCCCCGCTTACTATCACTAGCTTAATTTTTCAATCGAATCAAATCTGATGCAACCATTTCGTGATCTGGCAATGTAATTTTTTTCTTCAGAACCCAGCTATCCAGATCGTAAATTTCAATCGAACCACTTGATTTTGTCACCTTTTGATTGTGATCCTGTCTGAGAAGATAAAGGCCATCTGGAAAGGCTCGCATACTTACAATATTGTCAGAACTAATTTTCTTATGTTTGATCACTTTCATTTGATGATCTAGTTCTGCCAACTCTCCCTGAGGATTAACCACAAATAAATGATCCTTATGTTTTGCTAAAATCTGTGGTGTAGCAAAGGGAATCGGATGTTTCTCCACTTTCCATGTATTTACATCTATCGAAGCAACCGATTGATCATTACACCCATAACACGAGGGGATAATCAATTTGTGATTTATCAGTTCGGTTGACAAAGCCACCTCATATTTTTCTTCTAATTTAATTTCCTTGATTACTTCTTTACTTTTCCGATCAATTACTAGGACTACAGGCTCAAAAGCCCCCCCTGATTTTATATTGTTCGATTGGACATAAATATACTTTTCATCCATCTGAGCATCACTTAAAACTCCCTTCCATTCAAGTAATTTTTTCCCCCCTGCTTCTCGGATTTCTAACGTATTTTTTTTGGTATCGTTATTGTAACCTATTACAGTCAATTCAGGTGTTTCTTTAATAAATGCAACATGAGCCTGAACATTCTCCATCTCCACTTTTCCCTCTTTGGAGATGTGGGTAATTTTCTTATCACTGTAGGCAGGCAACGTATATCCTCCAGATGGATGATATTGCACTTTAATACTACACCTTGCTGAAATAGGAATTTTCGACACCTTCTTGCCCGATTCATCAAAGCTGACAAATTCACTCTCTTTTGAACCACAGTCCGTAAAGATAACCCCGTACTCCCCTTTTAATTCATCTGGTTGACAACCAATTGAAATTGAAATGACCACCATAGTCAATAATAGTAACTTGAAGATTCGATAATTGCTTCCCATCTATCTACTCACTCACTTTCAAAAAAGATGTCGGTGGAATTTCCACCGACTTATTCATTAAAAACCTTTTGTATAATAGGCGATTGCTTTCTTGCTCCTATCAATATCAGACGGTAAAACCGCTCCACCACCATTGGAATCTAAATCGTAACCTTGATTCACCCATGCTCTCCAAACAATTGATGAACAGTAATATCTGTCTGTTCTCCGTTTATTAAAGAAATCTCTACTATATGGCTTTCCAACACTATTTTCTGAAAAACTAGCGGCTGATTGGTACTCATCACTCTTTGCACCATCAACCAAATAGGCCGCCCATTTTCTTGTGTTATTTGGCCATGTACTACGGGCTCTATACTGCACTCCACCTTCTGGAAAAGACTCTACAGTGAGACTCGAACTATGTGAGCCAATCCCTGCATGCCCATGTCTAAAACCAGAAGTCTTGTTATCCCATGTGACAAAAACATCTCCTCTTGTATGGTGGCTTGGAGGAAATCCTAACGCACCTACTAGATTCTTTGCATCTTCCACCGTGATGTTCGGATCATTGAATTTTGACCGCAACGCTTCCGCTACTTTTACTGGATCAACTTTTACATCTTTACGAAGGAATTCCTCATAATCTTTCTGCGAACGTTCCCACTCTTTTCTTGCCGCTTCTTGCTCATCTAGTGGCATATTTTTGATAGTTTCCTGCATATCTTGATTGGCTTCCATAATCTTTTTCTGGATAGAATTCTCTTCCTCTGCAAATGCCACAAACGACATACTAGAAAATGCCACTGTACACGATAACAGCAAACCAAAAAATTTACCTCTCATTTCCAATCTCTCCTTCATATATTCTAATAGATAAACTTGATTACCTTTTGAATGTTAGGGAGAAACCAATTTATAGATTATCTATTTGTACATTTCAAATTTCATTCATTAGGTTTATAGATTTCTACTAAAAAATCAGTCTCGCCCTTTTACACCAAAACCAAAATACAAAGGATGAGCCTACTCTTCTCTACATCCACCGTATTTAGTTAAAGATCATGTGAAGCAATGACCAGAGCGACCACTTACTAGGTGTAATAGATTTTCTACCACTTATCTACATTTGACATCACCCCTTTCTCCTGTGGGCTTTAAGTTTGTTTGTCAAAGATTTTTTTAAGCTTCATCCAGAGTAAAAAGCCTTCCTTTTCTTCTTGTATGAGACTGAAAATGTCGACTTCTCTTCCCCGATACACTTTTATCCCTTTAAATTCGACTGCTTCAACCATGTCAAACATTTTAAAGTCAACCTTCTGTTCATCCGTCTTAATAATCTGAACTAAGCTTGTCCGCTTGTCTGGCAAATAGTTAACAAAGCACTTCACACTATTACGCACATTTGCATCTTCAATTTTGCATCCAGACTCTTCTTTTAGTACCTCTAAACTAGGGCTACGGTACAACTCTGACACAACCGATTGAACCTCTTCTTTAGGGCCTGTCACTTGGATTTCTACCATTGTAAATTCTCCTACCTTTCGTTACAGTAGATTATCAGTAATAAAATGTATGCTTTTATATTCTTGTGGTTGTGACAATCTATTGAGTATTTTGATAAATACCCCGGAATATCTATACCTAAATTTCTGTATAGCTGAATGATACTTAAAAAACAATTGTTTTGTCTATGATTTTAGAAATTTGGAAATTCAATTTGTCTAGTTAAAATTCAAAATAAAAATAGGTTTACATGTCAAAATAAAATTTTTCTCTGGTTCACATTCTACTTAGCAAAATATACATAAACCATAAAGAGTCAGCAGGATTATTTATAACAATCAAAGAATTTAAATATAATAATAATTAAAACACTATGAAATGATTTCAATTTCGTTTATTTTTTACTGAAAGGAGAGTTGTTCAATTGAAGACATGCGAGATAGATTCAACATTTATTGAAGAGAATCGAAAAGAGATCGGAATGTTGATTCGCAAAGTCCGAGAAGCTAGAAAACTCCGGTTGAAGGACTGGGACGATGGGAAAATATCAACAACAACTATATCTAACATCGAGCGAGGGACAGACCAACACACAACAGATATGATTATTTATCTACTCGAAAAAATAGGCATATCCACCATGGAAGAACTTTCTGACATGCTTGAGCAAGAAAGGGATATAACAGCACAACTTAACTTTCAACTGAAGTCAGCAGAATCATTTCTGAAATTAGGCCTCTATGATAAGTCAATAAAAACTATGGAGCATATTGATATTACTGATTCACATCCTTCTGCTCCTTTACTCCATTTTCAAAGAGGACAATGTTTAAAAGAAATGGGTAAATGGGAATGTGCTGAAAAATCATTCTTTCATGTCCTAGAGCTATTATCAGATCAAACCGAACCTGATAAAAGTAACATCGAATCTGCTTCTCTTAATGAACTAGCCTTTTGTATGCATCATCATAACAAATTGGATCAAGCACTGCATTTCACTGAAACAGGAATACAATCATTCACGAAAGGAAGCAATAGACAATATTTGATTTTTCGTTTATATTTGAATAAAATAGTTTTCTTGCATAAGTTAAATCGAACTGAAGGTATTCTGACTTTATTAGATGAGATTAGTTCATCTCTTCATAAAGTTACAGATACCAATGTACGATTGAAGTACTACTGGTTAAGGTCACATTACACTCGCAAAGCTGGCGAATTTGAAGAAGCCTTGCATTATGCAGAGCAGGGACTAGAGCTAGCAGAATCAAATGGTTCGTTCAACATGATATTAGAGTTTTGGTTATGTATCGCAAGTGCATTAACTTCTATGGGCAAATTCCAAGAAGCAGAGAAAGGACTTCTGTTAGCTATTGAGTTTCCATCTGATCTAGTTGAATCCAAATCAATGGCCTCTGCACACTTGAAGCTTGGTATTCTTTATTCTCAGCAACAATTGTGGAATAAAGCAGAACCATACTCTAGGACAGCCAGAGAAATGTCATTCAGTCTAAACGATGCACCCATGCTGTTCTCAGCACTAATCTTATCAGGTGATGTCAGTCTTAATCAAAGCGATCCTATTAATGCTGTTCAATTTTATGAAAATGCACAAACACTTGCTCACCGCTATAACTACACAGAATTGGAAATACAAGCATGGTCCCGTCTTGCTAACTACTGGAAAGACGTAGATCAGCAAAAATTCTACTATTGCACTAGTCAGTTTTACTGTTTGCAATCAACTACAAGCTTGAAAGGGGACTACTATTATGATGAAATCGTCGTTTAAAATTCTCATGGGTATTTCCTCTCTAGTTGCTATTTCTACCCTGTTTATGTGGGGCATATTTGATATTAGTTTTAATTCCGTCTCTGTTTCATCTCTGACCAAGGATGTTACACAACGAATTGAACCAGAACCATCATAGAAAGCTCTAGCTACCTTAACAGGTGGCTTTTTTTGTTCAGCTCAGTTTAAAGTATTTTTTGACATAGATATTATTAACAGGCTCCTCTACAGCATTTTTAGGGGTAGCCCCCCCTGTGTACCCCCTCTTATTTTTTTGTTCAACTATTTTTATTTATAGTTACAAAATTATTCTTTTGTTACGTTATTTATGGACAATCTATATACAAAATTAAAGGACAGAAACCTAGACAGCCTCTATCCCTCTTATACTTTGTCTAGGCTTATACCCTATCCAGCTCTGCTAACAATTCAGCTATTCCCTTTTCTTCCACTCATAAATAGTAGATGGATTTATCCCCACCTCATGCGCTATTTGATCGTTTGTCAGACCGTTTACATCCTTGTAGATCATTAGTGCGATCGTCTTGTATTGTTCAGACTTTAACACTGTTCTAGATTTATATTTTCCCACGTCTTACATCTCCCCGATTCTTGATTATTTTCTAGTTAATTTAATTACTGTTAATCCTATCCATTCATCCATATACAGTTCCATACAGTCCATATAGCTCAAGCACTTCTCTATAGTTGACGACATTAATATATACAGAACATTCAGACCTAAAATAGCCACTTATTATAAGTTAGCAATATTACAAGTCCACACTTAAATAAAATAGCCTTTTATCTAATTGAATTGATCCCTCTGTAAAAACCTCCATACTCGGATCAAAAGTATCACCGCCCGGATTATGCCGAACAAACTGAGTAAAGCCTGAAAGAGTCAATTCTGATTCAGACGGCTTACACTCCTTTAAATCTGTGATTACGAAAAGACTATTATCGTCTAGTTCGATCATAAGCCACCGAGGACGGCCTGCAACAAAAGTAAGACGATATACATTATCATAAGGTCTTCCATTCCAGCCAGTAGGTAAAATGAGACCTGCACATAACTGTTCTTGAAACCATTGCTCAATGTCTTTTACTACCGTATCCATTTTAATTCCCTCACTAACGTTTTGGGGCGAGAAATTGTACAGATCCTTCTTTGTATACCTTATGGTAAGTGTCCCCCACAACAATACACTGAGAAAAGTCAAAGAATCTCAAGACCGTTTCACTTTTAGTGTCAGTTCGCTGAAATCCTTTTAAGTCTGTAAAAATAAAAAGGCCATGTTGATCTAATTCAAGTAGGAGCTTACTAGGACGATGTGCGAGAAACTGCAAACGATGAATGTTGTCATATGGACGACCATCCCAACCAGTAGGTAGCATAAGCCATGTCGCTTCATTTTCTTCAAACCAATCTCTAATTTCTACTACTACCTTCTCTAAATTTAATTCTGTTGACATACACCCTACCTCCTCATTTAATTGGAACATCTCGAGTTGCTCCAAACCACTCTTCTTTCGCCGGATATGGTAATAATATCTGATCTCCGCCTCCAGGATATTCAATTCCCGTATCTTTTGCTGTCTGAGGTGCTACTTTCCCTATATTAATGGTAGTACCTTTAGGAATTGTAATTGTAACCTCTTTTTCCATCGTATTTCCCCACTCAGGTAATAGAGCACTGTCCCTTTGTACTTGCACACGGCTTTTGGCTGGTGAGGTCGTAGCAAATGAACCAACTTTTAAAGCCCCTCGTTCACCTTCCTTATTACCATAAACACGATACAAAGTAATCTCTTCATTCGTTACTACTGTTCGATAATTACTATCAGTAAAGGTAGGAATATCACCTTTCCAAATCAACTGTTGATCAATTATTGTAACCTTATCATCAATACCTGTAGGAAATTCCGTCTTACTAGCAAATAGTTTTCCTTTTGCTAACAATTCCTCATAATCTATATCCTTAGGAAGGATTGTTTCATCAAGAGCCTGTGAACTATTTCCACTCGGACAATCAATCTTCCCAGCCAACTGCATCGAAGCAAAATAATGCCTTGTATCCTGCTGTTGTATGGCCACACAATCCGAGAACTTCATTATGTACGGTTCAATCTTCGGCCACACAAACGTAATCCCTGTAAGTAACATCGCACCTGCTGTAGTGGTAGCAAGTATTCTCTTGGCATTACCGAATAGATTATCGCCGAATGACTTTACTTTGTCACCGAATCCTTTGAATGAATCAGAGATTGCATCAAAAGCTTTACTTGCTAGAGGAAATCTACTAGAGATGCCGCCTGCCTTTGAAACAACAGAGCCTGCCTTGCCTGCTTTATCTAAGCCTTTTGTCCCAACGAATATACCGACAATTTGTGTCGTCGCATAACCTAACCACTCTGAACGAGAATTCGCATCACCGTTCACAACCATTCGATCCCACGATTCAGTTATCTCATTCCAGACTCCGCCTACCATATTCGATATGTTGTTCCAGACTTCGCCCGGATGCGTAATCCAATGTCCAAGCTTCTTTCCTGACTCAATCGGATTGAAAACGATATAGGCAAGTAGTCCCAAGGCTCCAACCACTAAGTCAAAGACCCCGATCACAATGTCAGCCAATCCTCGTAATGCACCTTTGATAAAAGAGAATGCCCATTCAACGGCTTGTAGTGCAGGAATCTGCTTCTTCAAAAATGCCCATGCTAATGTAGCTGCAGATCCGATTGCTAATGCCCACTTCCATGCAGTGTCCATGATATCCTGAATCTTAGCACCTAGATCGTCCAATAGATTGTTTATATCATCCCACGTTTCACTACACCAATCTGTGAAACCGTCCCACTTGTCACTAATCCAATCTCCTGCAGACTCTAGCCATCCTTTTTCCGTTGCGGTTGATGTTTGAGCAATGTCTTGATTGAATCCTCCATTTATGGGAGTATTATCGATGTTGAAATCCACAGCATATGCGACACCATTTCCTATGTAACCAAAGCTTAAAAAGACAACCATCATAATAAGTAAGAATTTCGATAATCTTTTTCTATTCGTGTTGTTTCTCATAGATGGAATATCTCCCCCATAACCCAACGAAAAAGGGCAGCATATGCCACCCCTTTCGTCTATCTGCGATTTACATGCTAAATATAAAATTACCTATTCTAATATTATATAACAAAATTGGAGTTTTTTCAATATTTAATCGTAATAGTTACATTTATATTTGTCCTTCTTCTTAGTAGCCATACGCTAACAGAAGTGAAGGCACTAAACTAGTATAGGGGCAGGTATATAGAGTTACCTTCGAGTGAAGACATTATTTTATTCGTTGGTTTATACATGACTGACACACCTGTAGAAAAATATTTTTATGTAAGTTAGTACAAGCCTTGATAACTTGATAACAGGCTTCTTCACTTTTGGATAACTAGAAAAGAAAAAAAGAGGAGGGATAAGGATTAAATCAATCCTCAATCTCCCCTCTCCTAAAATTGATTTGTAAACATTGTTATTTTTTTACGTTTCTCGCTAGGAAATAAACACCAGCGGATACTACTATTAAAATCCCTAACAACCAGAGAAAGCTAGACATCTGAACAAGAGTTGTTCCTATTCCATTCATCTCCATCTGATATCATCCTTCTCCTCGTATTCAGAATTCACGTTAAATTCTACAATGAGATGAAGTAATAAGCAATCATTTTTTACCAGTTGGCTTTATCCTTACCTACAAAGACTTGATGATAGAAAGTGCTTGTAATTACCTTATCGACAACAAATCGCAACTGTGCATATGCAGGCTTACTATTTGAGCTGTGGATAGATACATGCCCCGGGATTGCTCCAACAAGCTAAACCATTTGTGTCTAACTAAATATCAAAGCTCCTGAACCTCATCAATCATAATCTTATTCACATTTACCAACAAAAGATTACCTTTTTTCGTCTCGATAAACGCGATCTGATCCCCCTCATTCATCTCTAACTTTCGACGGATCTCACTCGGAATCACGATTTGACCTTTATCGGAGATTTTGCGTACATGCATTGGTATTCACCCCTAACGTGTGCAGATTTATCAATGGTCTATAGTCTTATTAGGAGGCCTGCTCTTCTTGATCAATCGTAAATTCAATAGAGAGAGCAAGTATCTCAGCGACATCAAGTGTTTGCACCGACTCCTCTACTTCTTTTGCTTTCGTTCCATCTGACAACATGGTTAAGCAGTATGGACAAGCACTACCAATCATTGTCGGCTTTGTTTCAAGTGCTTGTTCGGTACGCGCAACGTTGACACGTGTTCCTTCATGCTCTTCCATCCACATCATGCCACCACCGGCACCACAGCACATCGCATCTTCAAAGCTACGTTTCATCTCTACCAAGTCAATCCCTGGAATCTTACTTAGGATGAAGCGCGGGGCGGAGTAGATATCGTTATAGCGTCCGAGATAGCAAGAATCATGATAGGTGATACGTTCGGTCAATGTCTTACTTGGAACGAGACGTCCATCCGAGATGAGATCTGCTAGCACTTCGGAATGATGATACACTTCCGCTTCCAAACCAAGGTCTGGGTATTCATTTTTAAAAGCGTTGTAAGCATGTGGATCAATAGTAATGATCTTCTTAACGTTGTTCTTTTGGAACTGTTTGATATTATCTTCCGCCAGTTGCTGGTACAAGAACTCATTCCCCATACGACGAGGTGTGTCACCAGAGTTTTTCTCCTTGTTTCCGAGAATCGCGAATTTCACACCCGCTTGGGTAAGGAGTTTCACTAGAGTTCGTGAGATTTTTTGGCTCCTCATATCATAAGCACCCATAGAACCTACAAAGAAAAGATATTCGAATTCCTTCTCTTCTTTTACTGTGGGCACAGGCACTTCTGCATCGGTCACCCACTTATCACGGTCTTTTTTGCTAATTCCCCATGGATTTCCTTGCTTCTCGATATTGGAGAACGCACGACCTGCTTCTGCACTCATCTTCCCTTGTGTCATCACGAGGTGGCGGCGCATATCGATAATTTTATCTACATGCTCATTCATAACCGGACATTGATCTTCACAGTTACGACACGTGGTACAAGCCCAAATTTCTTGCTCCGTAATGACATCTCCGATCATCGCAGGACCACTCTCTCCGACTGCTACCTCCAACGCTGCTTGATTCGCATTCGAAAAGGCAACTTGTGGTACCCAAGGCGCTTTTTGTGTAATCGCCGCTCCTTGTTCCGTTAAATGATCCCGTAGCTTCACAATCAACTGCATCGGCGATAACATCTTACCTGTCCCAGAAGCAGGACACATATTGGTACAACGACCACATTCCACACACGCATATAAGTCGATCAATTGTTTTTGGTTAAAATCGGTAACCTTCCCCACTCCATACTCTTCTACCGTCTCATCTTCAAAATTAATTAATGAGAGTTTACCTGGGGGTTGCTGACGTTTCATAAAGACGTTTACAGGTCCCATTAACAAGTGGAAGTGCTTGGATTGTGGTACATATACCATGAAAGTAAAGAGTACAAGTGCATGCATCCACCAAAAAACATAAAATACCGCCTCTGCTACACCTTCAGACAGCCCCGAAAAAGGCACAGCCAACATAGATGAAATCGGTGTGGCCCAACTAGATGGATGCTGGAGAGCGATTTGTTCAAAAGCGCCACCCATCAGGATTGAAAACATCAACGAAGTTAAGAAGATGATAACCAGACCTGATTTAAAATTACGCTTCAGACGTGCAAGTTTCTCCACATATCTACGATGAAACGCATAGATCGTAGCGATAAGCACGAGGAACGTTGTGATTTCTTGCAAGAAAGTGAAAACTCCATAAACAGGACCAAGAGGTAGATGACCACCCGGTTGTAAGCCCTTCCAAAAAAGATCAATCGCTCCAAACTGGATAATAATAAACCCATAAAACATAACGGTGTGCATAATCCCGCTTTTCATATCTTTAAAAAGCTTCTTTTGCCCAAATACATTAATTAAAATCTCACGGAAGCGTTCTCCAAAGTTCAATTCGAATTCAATTGGCTTACCCAATCGAATGTACTGATAGCGTTGATAAACCACATAACCAAACAAGTAAAATGCATAACTAGCTACTGCAATAAGTGCAATGATATTGAAAATTTGTAACGTAGACATTGCTAGCTCGCTCCTTTCGAAACATTTCATTTAAGGAAACTATATATAATCTTACCATTACTAATTGGTTTCATTGTAACACAAAAATGAGTGGTCATTCATTCAGTTTTTTTATTTTCCATATAAAAAGAAAAGACACCCACTTCAAAATGATTAGCCAAAACTAACCGAAGCAAAGCGGTGTCTTCCTTATTATGAGATTGGCTCCGTTACGATTTCATATTCGTTCATGGCTCTCAGAAGATCCGATTCGATGTCTTCTTCACGACCAATAAAGGCAAATTTACCAGCGTTAAAATAGTACCCGCCTTTACCGTCCAGAATCGAATCTACTTCAGGAATATATTCATAGGAGAGTGTAGATAAGTTCTCTACTGTAGATACCTTCACCACTTTACAAGGAACCTCTTTGGGCTCAGGAAATAACAAGAATCCAGATACGAAAGGCGTCTTCCTAGGAGCTACTTCAATTTCTTCTCCCAGTTGGGATTGGAAAAGGGCCCTCACTAAGTCCACATCATATAGAAGCCTCATAAGAGGCACGACTTCCCCGCCCCCTTGACGTGCACCTAACTCTAGGAATACAGGCTCATTCCCATCTCGTAGAATAGCCTCTAGATGAAACACACCGTTGTCCAGCCGAAGGGTCTTCATCACCTCTTCCGTAAAGTCAGCAAATTTCTTCGATCTCTGCTCATCGGAAATGATGATGGAACCAACTGGTTTTCCTTGTGTATATTCATAGCATGTGTTTAGATAGCGAGACGTCCTTACAAAGACAAGCTCTCCATTTTTCATAATACCATCCATATGAAAAATGGGACCTTCGATATATTCCTCACACTCATAGGTATGAATATCAATCTCTTTCATCGTAGCCATAAGCCGTTCCCGATCAGGGATAATCTTTACTCCTGCACTAGCTGCCCCTGTTCTCGGCTTTAGAACAACAGGAAATCCAGTCTCTGATACAAAATCAAGCAAACTCTTTTCCGTCAAATCCTCTAAATAGCGAGGAACCGCAACCTTCGTACCCGCAAAACTCTTTTTCATCTCAACTTTATCAATAAATCGCAAGGTATCTTGTAAACCCATCCCTTGAATCGAATAACGATCTCTCATTTGTCCCGCAACTAAAATATCATTTTCCGATAATGCGATGAGAACATCGATCTTGCCAAAACGGCTTATGATATGATCCATTGCCGCACTTACTTCTTCTACATCTTTCAAATCGTTAACCACTTGTGCATAGTTAGGAATCTCTGGGTGATTCTTTAGATACACCGCACCACCCGCATTTACGATGTAGGAAACGTTATTCTGATGATGATCAAGAAGAATTGCATAGTTTCCGTAATCATCACTCCAGCGGTTCATAATCACTATATTTTGATTCGTTACCATCGTTGTACCTCCACTAAGTCAAGGAAATTTACTATTTATGAATGGAAATCGCTTCTTTTAATGAAGAAACAATCGTATCAATGTCATCGACAATCTTTACTTTGGTCATATCATCATCGTTCAAAAAGCCGTGATGCTTCAAATTATCAATCAACTGGATAAACGGATCAAAAAAATGATGGATATTCCATATATAGAGAGGGGCGTCATGTATGCCAATCTTTAACCATGCAATCGTTTCACACAGTTCATCAAAGGTACCAATTCCACCCGGCATAGCCAAAAAACCAGATGCTAATTGATACATCGTATTTTTCCGCTCATGCATGCTTTGGGTGAAGATCGTAGAGGCCCGTGCTTCGCCTTCCGCCTCCTGATGTTTGAGAAACTCAGGCAAAACCCCGACAACTCTACCACCGCTAACTGCTACCTCATCTGCCAATCTCCCCATCATGCCAACAGTGCCACCCCCATACACAATACCGAAGCCAGCCTCAGATAGCTTTCTTCCTGCTACCTCTGCTTGTTTCATCCAAATGGGATCGTTACCTGTTCTAGCACCACAAAAGCAACAAATTAAAGGTGGGCTTTCATCCTTGAGCTTTGCAATCATATCTGTATCCCCCTATCCAGCCATTGTGCTACTACTGCTACTCTTCTTGCCCATACGATAAGAGAGTCCATAGATGATAAAGCCTAGCATCATCACACTTGATAAAATCAAGAATCCGTACTGCGCACCCCATGCATCCATCGATTTCCCTACTATATACGTACAGCCGATTTGTAGGGCCATTCCAATCACATTCCAGATTGACATCGCTCTTCCTATGTACTCAGACGGTAGTTTTTCCATCACTTCCGAATACATAATGATTCGAATCCCCGAACCGCAGAATCCAAACATCATGTTATTAAAGCAAGCAATTGCCACACTGTGGTTTACAAACATGAGTCCCCCGCAGAGGATCGCGATGATGAATCCAGCGAGCACTAACCCTTTTCGTGAGATCTTAGAAGAAAGATTCATGATAATCAAACCCGATATACAGGCACCAATTCCGTAACACATGGTAATCAGCCCGAACGTGACAGAATCCTCATTCAAAAATGTACTTACATAACCCGGGAGCGACACATTGATCAGGCCTGCCGCCACAAATGGGATAAACATCGTGATACCGAGCAAGAAGATCGCGGAACGATGACGGAAATACTTGAATCCATCAATAAAGTCTTCTTTTAAGTGAGCCAGTTTTAACCCCGTTTTAGCTGGAGTCGTCTCAACCGAGATCAATTTTACTAATAAACTCGCGATCACAAACATCACGATATTGATGATCAAGATCGTATTAAATCCTAGGTTTTTATAGAGTAATCCTCCAACCGCACCTGCTGAGAACATCCCTACTTGCATCGCGATTTCCGCACCTGAATTTCCTTTTAAAACATTACCACCTTTTGCCGTAATGCTTTGTAGGAGTGCCTTCGTAGCGGGGAAGTAGATGTTCCATCCGATTCCGTTGCTGATCGCTAATAAGAAGACATAACTATAGTGGAAACCTGTAAATAAAAATAACAAAAGCGTAATCAGTGTCAACGCAATTCGAAAAACATTTGACCAGATTACAACTGCCTTCTTATCAAAACGGTCGACTATCAATCCAGAAAAGAATGATATCAACAAACCACAGACGACGTTTACACCAAACACATAACTAACCAGCTCATTCTTTCCCATATGATCGAGCACAAGCCAGTTTAAGGTTCCAAGTGTAATCCCTGCGCCAAATTGACAAATTAAATCTGCTAATAAAAATAGTTGCAAATTATTTCTGAAGAGATTCTTCATGCTACACCTCAATTCGCTCCATGAATGAATAGTTGGGACTAGATTGGATTCATAGTCCCATATATTCTTATTACGTCATACTGCTTCGTAATTCCTCGATAATATGATTTGGAACGATCTTATTTCCTTCATTTAAACCCATCAATTTCGAGAAACAATCTTCTGCATCTACTGCGCTAAGCATCATCTTATACTGTGTTCTACCGTCATGGTAACGATTAAAACTTACATGAACCACATCATTACGGCCCCGCATCTGCTCAGCAATGGTAGACGTCATATTTTCCAATGGAAACTCAGCTACAAATCGGTCTTTCTTCGGTAGACGATACTGATTCACCCATTCACCCTCTGCCATTTCAAGGAGGCATTGAAACGCATTATGCCCAGAAACAGCGGATGACAGATTCGTCATTCCTGAGATCCGAGGATTAATCTCGATGATGTAAAAAATACCGCCCTTATATATTAATTCTACATCGATTGAACCACTTACCTCTAATTTAGAGGCAATATTTAAAACCATTTCCTCTAATTCTTGAATCGGATACGACTCATTGATAAAGGGAGCAAATCGGAGATGGTCAAATGGAAATAGATTGCGAACTGAGTTTGAACACTTCCTTACTAACGGTTGGCAACGATAATTGCCATCACATCCGAGTACTTCGATCCCAAATAACTCTCCTTCAATAAACTGCTCCACTAACACATCAGCCATTGGAGGATTCGTGGTTACATAATCTCGCAGTTCCTCCATCGTATCCATAATCTGAATCCCACAAGACATCGAATCCCACAGTGGTTTAACAATAATAGGAAAGCCCATTTTCTGTACTTTATTAAAAATGAAATCGCGATAAGAATGGTAGCGAATGCCCCGGTCGTTAAGCAAATCGCCCTGAATTAAGAACCCATCCGTAACGGCATATCCTAGATTACGTAAGAAGCCCTTTGTCTCCCACTTATTGCACATAATCGAAGTTGCTTCCATCGAGTGCATAATCATCGGAATCTGATGCTTTTCCATCAAGATCTCCTTCACACATGCATCGCGTAAGCTATTATCATCTGGAAGAGAGATCGATATCACGAAATCCGCTTTCCAATCCATGATTTTTCCAACGAGTGTTTCACAGGAGACATCAGCTGGAACCTTTTCCATCTCCCCAGGAAACAAATCTTGATTGCATTCACCATCTGTATAGAAAAGCTTGATCTGATGTTCTTTATCCTGAACATACGTGCTAATATTTCGTAAAAAAGGTTGTGCCTGTCCGATATCTACTGATCGAGTAAATGCGATCCTCATCGATGTCCACCTCTACTCAGCAATTTGCAATTCCATTTTTTCTAATGCTTCCGAACATAGAGCAGATGCCTTTTCATAATGATTGGAAACGGAAATAATGTGACCGATTCGGTCAATATTGTTAATCGGGATGCCAATCTTTTGCCCTTCTTTAGCATATATCTCGATATCCACAATCCCTTCCTGTCCATCTGAAGAAACTTTCTGGATTTTCTCAAAGCCAATCGATTTAATAATCCCCTCTTTGTCGCTGGTAATAAAACGGACGGCCGCAAATTGATCGTTTCGGGGGGCAACATCCGGATTGAGTCCCAAAGAGGTTTGAATATAGACAATCCCTTCATCAATTCCGCAAGCATGTAGTAGAAGGCAAGGAATTTTCCCACCTGGCATCCTTGCCCCTACTTCAATAATCTTCACGCTATCCGAAGTTAGCTTTACTTCAACATGAGCAATTCCATTATTTAATCCGAGAGAGCGAACAGCCAATTTCGTCATATCTGTGATTTTCTTCTGTTCCAGAGAATCTAAATGAGAAGGAAGTGTATGGCCGATTTCGGCAAAATGATTACCCGAAGTCGTCATCTTATCCGTAATCGCGAGAACACTCATCTCTCCATTATAAATCGCCACTTCTACACTTACTTCCTGTCCTGATAGATACTCTTGGATCAAGATGTGGTCATCGAGGGGCATACCATGCGGAAACTCTACATTATTCTGACTGATGACTTCAAAAGCTCTCCTTAGCTCTTGTACACTGTTCACTTTGAAAACACTACATGACCCTGCGTTGGATGATGGTTTAATCACAACAGGATAGCCTATTTCAAGCGCCGCCGCGCTACACTCATCCCATGTTCGAACTACAATCGTTCTGGCACAGGAAACCTGCTGTTCTGCAAAATACTGATGCATTAAATCTTTTCTTCTCAGCGCCTCACACTTCCACACATCATGAGTAGGTAGATTTAATTCGCTTGCCACTCTCACCGTGAGATCGGTTACAAACTCGAAACCCGCTACAACCCCTTCAATCCCCACTTTTTCTCCATATGCTACGATATCTGAAATCGCTTCTTTTTCAACACAGAAATTCGTAAACAGTGTATAGTCAATCATTTCCTTTACCGCATCTGAATAGCTATGTTGATATAAATCTTCATGCGTCACCGCATGTATCTCAACACCCATTCGCCTCGCACTCTTCAATAGCTCAATACCACCTGAGCAATTTGGTTCGATGATCATCATTTTCCGCTTCTCTTGAACCATCTCTTCCGCTCCTCGTCATCAGCTCAACTAAACGAAATATCATTACTCCACGATTTGCAATTCAATTTTTTCTAATGCTTCCGAACATAAAATAGATGCTCTTTCATAGCTATTGGAAACCGCAATGATATGGCCAATTCGGTCAATATTATTAATCGGAACCCCGATTTTTTGTCCTTCTTCCACATAGATCTCGACATCCACGATCCCCTCTTCCCCGTTCGAGGAAACATTCTGGATCCCTTCCAATCGACCAATCGATTCGATAACACCTGCTCGATCGCTCGTGATAAACTGGATCGCCGCAAACTGATGATTCATCGGCGTCACATCAGGAAATTGCCCCATCGAAGCTTGAATGTAAACAATCCCCTCATCAATCCCACAAGCGTGTAATAAGAGATTCGGGATCTTATCGCCCGGCATTCTCGCCCCTACTTCAATAATTTTCACACCATCCGTCGTCAGCTTCAACTCGACATGACCAATCCCGTTTTTCAATCCGAGAGAATGAACAGCCAGCTTCGTCATATCTATCACCAGCTTCTGCTCACGAGGATATAACTTAGACGGTAGAGTGTGGCCTATCTCGGCAAAGTAATTTCCTGTAGTAGTCGTTTTATCTGTGATGGCCAATACGCTAACGTCACCGTTAAAAACAACTACTTCCACACTTACCTCAGGTCCGGATAAGAACTCTTGGATCAAAATATGATCATCCAAAGTCATACCATGCGGAAACTCCACATTATTCTCACGAATCACTTCAAATGCTTTCTTTAGCTCTTCTTCGCTGTTCACTTTAAAAACACTGCATGATCCTGCATTAGACGACGGCTTAATAACGACTGGATAGCCGATTTCAATCGCTGCCGCAATACACTCATCCCACTTTTGAACAATAATCGATTTCGCGCAAGCAACTTGATTCTCTACAAAGTATTGATGCATCAAATCTTTTCTTCGAAGCGCCTCACATTTTAGCGGGTCATGAGTAGGCAGACCTAATTCACTCGCTACCTTCACCGTCATATCAGACACGAACTCAAAGCCTGCTACAACTCCCTCAATCCCTACTTTTTTGCCATACGCAACCATATCTGCAATCGCTTCTGCTTCAACACAGAAGTTCGTAAACAATGTGTAGTCAATCATTTCCTTTAACTCAGCGGAATAGTTTTGCTGGTACAAGTCTTCATGCGTAACCACATGAACCTGTGCACCCATTCTTCTCGCACTCTTTAATAGCTCAATACCACCTGAACAGTTTGGCTCGACTATCATGATTCTTCTTTTCTCTTGACTCAATGTACTCGACTCCCTTACTCATGTAATACTTGATTTAGACCTGCATGAAAGTAATGAAAGTATTACTGCCATCCTATTACTGTCACAACTACTCACTCACCAGACTCAAACTCCTGCAAATGCTCCATTAGCGGTGCCGCCAGTCTTGATTTAATACTGTAAAATTTCTGATTTAATAACTCTTCATCCATCGGCTTAAACTTATAATCGTCAATGACCAGTTCACCGCCGATCACCACATATCTCGCTAACGAGGTCATGAGGACCTCTGAGATCAGAAGCAATGGATTATATTCATCAATCGGGGCATGGTCAGGAACGGAGAATACCGCTAAGTCTGCTTTCCAGCCTTCTTCGATCACCCCCACCTGGTCTAAACCAAGAGCCTTAGCACCCTCAATCGTGATCAATTTAAAAATGCTCTCGAATTCTACTTGCCTTTCCCTACTCATCACACGCTGTGAAAAATAGGAAAATAGTGCATCTGCCATTAAATTATTTTGTGGATTAATCATCCCCGCATCCGTTCCCAGTCCGATACTACCTTTTCCGTCGTTTAATTTAAGTAATTCGAATAATCCGGACTGGGCAAAAGCATTCGCTAACGGACAACTTACTAGCTTCACAGGTAAATTTGCTACTAACTCCACTTCTTTTGGAGTTAGAAAAGAAGCATGAATCAACAAAGTGTTTTCAGTCAATATATTGAGACTGTTTAGAAATTCAACACTGTGTAATCCATGTACTTCTTTACATTTGTTCGATTGTGTTTCACCTTCACTTACATGTAGCGAAAACAATACTTCATTTTGCTTAGCCACTTCGTAGAGTTCCTTCATAAATCGTGGGGACGAAGTTAACTCAGAAGAAGTCCCGATCGACAATGAAATACGGTCACTTCTATCACTAGCTAAGAAGCTCTCCACTCGTTCAAATGCTTGTTCATCCGAAATCACTTGGGGCGATACACCATTACCGTTCCACTTCTCATTGACGGCATACGTTATAAAACAACGAATTCCGGATGCCTCTGCCGCTTTTAAGTCAGGTTGGTATCGACTAGTAAAGACGCCTGCTGTGGTCACACCCATTTGAATCATTCGCTTATAACTATATAAAGAGGCCCAATACTGGTCCTCGTCCGACTCTTGACCGTTTTGCTGATGGATCAAAGAAAGAATCGTAGGAAGTGATTGTCCTAAAAAAAGACCTCGATATAAATCTTTACTCGGATGCAGATGAGCATTTGTCAATCCAGGAATACATACGAGATTCACACCATCAACAACCCTACCTAAAAAGCCACTCTCTGCTAAAAAGGTATCCACTTCCGACTCACTGTAGAAAATCCGCTTTATCTTTTGCTGCTCTACCACGATGGAACCAAAGCGAATCTGGAAAGTACGGTCCAGAAAATGAGTATTTTTGATGACTAGATCCATGTCCCGATCATCCTAGCCTGTTTATTTTTGGGGTACAGAGCGTTGATCCCCCACATTGGCGGGATTATGAAGATATCCCAGCGCACATAAAGCCGCATCCTCAAACTCTTGAACTCGTGTATAGCATAAATTCGTAAACAAACCGTTACTTCCTACCACTGACATCCTAGAAAGATGTGGCGAGGGGTAATCTGCTTTTACCACATCGCTAAATTCAACATCAGCCGAGATTTTGCTACTGATAAATCGAGGAACCATTACTTGAGAACTAGCCCCCAAACCGTATTCGTCTTTCGTACTATCAACAAACAAGCACCATCCGTATAAGAACATCCCAAATTTATGATTGGAAATCAATCCTTCAAACGAGACATAGGCATCGTAATCTCCCTTGACCTCTTTTGCTCGATCAATTCGATTCCAACATCCTTGGATTGCTTCTTGATCATTGGTTGGTGTTTTAGACACGCCTGAATCAACTGAAATCGTTTCAATAGTAGCCTGATCATAAAATCGGTCGACTATATTTTGTAGTGCTTTTTGTTTCGCCTCATTGGTTGAAGTTAGTAAGATTCTCATTGCTTCTCTCCCATCTGCTTACGTAGCGTTTTCATAAACCCATTTCATCACTTCACTATTTGCAGTACCGTTATAGATATCTTCCAATACTTCACTTGCATTTGTAATTTTCGGCATCATAACCGATTCTTGATGCACGAAGCTATCGGAAATATCAAGCGCTTTCTCTGCATGTCGATCATAGATTTGAGTGAAGTTACTAGCCATCATGGTATAGCCTAGCTTCAAATCTTGTATGCCTCTATCTACTAAATCTTGATAGACAAGCTCTGTTAGAAACGAAAAGAAGCCCATATCATATGGCAATCCAGTAATCACATCTGTACTACGAGAGAATACTTTTGAACACAAAAAACCCTCTCTGATGAAATAATTAATCGCTACTGTACAAGGAAAATCTTTTGTTGCGGTCTTGTGCATTCCTTGATTTATATTGATAATAGCCCGTCTAGAATCTCGGTTATCACAAAGACGTTTGATAACCCAATCATACTGGCTACTAATTTTCACATCTGGAACAGGCTGGTAAAACACATAGTAACCATAATTCGAATTAATATTTCCGTTTGGATCCGCTAAATGGTTCCAAAATTTTGAAGCTTTAGATAATCCGCTATCCACTTTCAGACTCCCTTGGAAGTATGCACATAACTCTCTGGCAAAGTATGTGATTGCTTGAGGGCGAGCTGTATGCACCCGATCTCTGGAGTCTAGCAAGAGATAATTCACGTCATACGCTTGCAAAGCATCTCCGGCTCTCGTTGAGACCCGATCTCCTTTGTCCAAAATATGAGTAATCCCATGCTTTACTAATTCATCTACAGTGCTTGCGTGAATATCAATACTTTTCAGTCCATTTAGCATGGAGTCTGTTGCTTGCAGAGATAACATATCTCTCCTCCTCAGGAATATTTCTTACTGACGAATTAAAGTATACATAACAATTATAATATGCACAATAGACTAAATTGTATTTTTTGATAAAAGATATTATTATATTTTAATTAATATTTATATGTATGAATATTTATTCCAATCAGAAAAGGGTGGTAGATTCGAAGAAGCTAATTCGATAGACCTATCTCACTCGAATTAGCTTCTTCATTATATCTCATTAAATACATCTACCTCTCCAAACTCTTCCTTTAAAAGAACCAATACTTTCTTATATGCTCCCCGCTCAAACCACTGCAACAAGTTTAGCTGTTCATAAAGCTTCTTTATATTCATTCGCTCGGTTCGCCTACCACGGCTTCCATCTCCCATAAAGAAATCATCTAGCGCCACGTGGTTTGTAACACCTCGTAACGTCCTCGCTATATGTTTACTTAAGGGGAGCATGGGCGAAATCGAAGCTCTCGTTGGGACCCCAGCTTCCGTAATCTCTCGCAGTGTCGCTAGCCTCGCAGGAATAGGCGGAGCGCTCGGCGTAAATACCTTTCTAACCTTCTCCAGATCCGTTTCAATTGTCATACTCACGATGATTTTCTGCTCAAACTCCAAGAAGAGATCGATATCCCGCTTCGCCAGTGGTGACCTCGTATGAATCATCAAGTAATCGATCTCATTCTTCTGAGAAAGCATCGCTTCGAGAAGAGAACGCGTTAACCCTGTTTTCGCTTCCACCCCTTGATAGGGATCAGTCGCTGTACTCATAAAGATCGATACCGATGTCCCCTTTTTTCTCGCTTTCTGAATCTCTTTTTCTAGCAACTGTGCTGCATTCGTCTTAATATCAACATACTCTCCCCATTCAGCCTCTCGATACTTCGCTGCTGGCATCTCTCGTACATAGCAATACTTACAGCCAAATACACAGCCTACATATGGGTTTAGAGTAAATGTAAATCGACTTCCATCCATCGAACCATTGGCAAGCGTTAAAATCGTTCGGGATGTAATCTCCTTAAACTCTACCATGTTGATTCCCCATTTATCTGGTGTGTTTATTTCGTATTTCTCTTATTCATTTTAACTCTGCCAAATGTTTGATAGATGTGCAAGAAGGAATCGGATGGATTGTATGATTATTCGTCATCGAGAGTCTACGGAGAAAAAAGGTGAATAGATTGCTATCACATTCTCTCCCAGACACTTAGCAAATATGCTTCAAAACGTTGTTTCATTAGTCGCTCCGTCAACCCTGTAACACCAACATCTAACCAACCTTGATAAACAGTAGGTGGTCCTGGAAGGAATTCAAAAAGCATCCGCAAATCCCAGTATGGGTGATAGTGAAAGGAATCCCCTGCTACATTCGTATATTCGAGTAAGAACTGATCCGCTTTTTCTACTCCATACAAGAGTGCAAGGTTTAATCGGCAGTGACCTACATCTACCCCTCGCGGACCTATGCAAGCATTTACCCAATCTACAACGCCAGTGATTTTTCTTCCTTCCCATAATACGTTCATCGGATGATAGTCACGATGAATAAAGGTAACATCTTGTTTCACATGATCTGCTTGAACCTTTTTCGTGTACTCTATCGCCTTCTCCCATAACTCCACCTGATACGACCACTTTGGTGCTTGAAGTGTTTCGATCTCGTAATAAGAAGAGTATATCCACTGTAAATCCACCTCCATCGAGTGGATAGCAAGCAACGTTTCTGCTAGTTGAGTCAAGGCCTCTTGATCCATCGGAAATAGTTGAGGGATACCCGGAACTTTGCTCATCAGTACAGCAGGGTATCTTGTGTGTTTGCCCTTTTCATCTATAGCTATTAGTTGAGGTGTTTGCAACATGCTCCCCTTTATTCCTTCTAATGAACTCGCTTCGTGTAAGGCAAGGTCAGGTACTTGATTATTCCATTCTCGATTCGTATATAGACGAAGAACATACAATACATCATCATCCATTGTTACTTTATATAAAGAAGAGGAAGTGGCCCCTAATAACGGAGTAAACGATGGAATTGTGCCGTTAGACTTCGTTTTCTGTAGAATCCATTGTTTTGCTTGCTCTAGATGCTCTTCCTCTATCATCATTTCCCCATCATCTCCCACACTACCTTTTCTTTTTCCCCTTCCCTATTGTATAATCATTCTAACTAATCGAAAGGATGGTACGTGACCAATGAACAAACAACAATCAGTACGTATACAACAAATAAACACGTTAGAGTAAGGTTGTTGCTAGTATTCATTGTCATCCTTTCAACCCTCTCTGGCGTTATTTGGAGGGGGATTTTTTATGTTCATTTTAGGGATGAACCATGTTACAAAATGGTTCGGGAACCGTTTGCTCTTTTCAATTGATAAGCTCCAGATTAAATATGGCGAGAAGATCGGCATCGTGGGGCGTAATGGAGCAGGGAAAACGACTTTGCTGCGCATGTTAGGTCATGAAGATTCGCACTATCCTTCTCCGGAGACCACATATGGCAACGTGTCTCTTCCTTGAGTGGCGGGGAGAAACAACTGCAATACGATCTTACCGAAGTAATAAGCCGATTATCCCTTTCTTTAAAGGAAGAAGAAAAAGAGGCATTGGAAAAGAGATATAAAAAGATACTTGACTCACTAAAAAATACAGATAAAAAATGCTAGGGTAGCAGGAGGAGAAAATGATAAAATCAGGCCCCCTTACCATACGACTTGTTAGCGAAGATGATGTAGCCATTCTCTCAAAATGGCTCACAAATCCGGATGTGCTTTATTTTTATGAAGGGAGAGATCAGCCACAGTCTCCTGAGCAAGTACGGAAACAATACCTGAATCACGATGAATCAAGTAGAAATTGCATCGTAGAATATGATAACAAGCCGATTGGCTATATCCAATTCTATCCTCTAACCGACCACGACAAGCAAAAGACAGGCTATTCGAAAGAACCGAACGTGTGGGGGATGGATCAATTTATTGGTGAAACGGATTATTGGAACAAAGGTGTAGGAACCCGTTTGGTTTCCTGCATGGTTGGTTATCTGGTTCGAGAGATAGGGGCAAAAGCCATCATAATGGATCCACAAACTCGTAATAAAAGAGCAATTCGTTGTTACGAGAAATGTGGTTTTAAAAAACTATCTTTTCTACCAAATCATGAACTACATGAAGGTATACATGAAGATTGTTGGTTATTAGAGTATGGAATGAATGATGAATAAACTGGAAAAAATAACTAGAGTGAATCCAGTTTTATTCATTTTTAAACGTTGTTTAACAGACTATTTAATAGAAGAAAGGGACGACTCTATGTTGAAAATAGAATCGTCCTCATATTTTTGATGTTTCCATATCTAGATGCCGCCTCTCTCATTTCCAATCCACACATTAAAAACCACTTCCATAAAGGTCTTGATCGCTGTTAATCCTCTCACTCTACCACCCCCATTGTTTTATATCTCTATGCTAATCTACCTCCTATTATTTCCATGTATTTATCGTTCAAATCAAGAAATGCGTACAATCTTAAAAACTTCTTATCTTTCTATTCATACCAATTTTTACTTTTCGTTATGAGTGGAATACTTATAGACCAGCTACATACCACTTCTAAAGATAATTGAATAATTATACTGTTACACGTAGCAAAAATTATGCATACCTACAGTAAGAATCAGCATACCTATAATAAGAATATTGTATCAAGGAGGTATAACATGTCTCAAGCGAATATCCCTAATATTTCACCTAATATAAGCATTACGAGAGAAGATGCAGTGAATCTTCTATTATCATCGATTGCCTTAGAAGAATTAGGCTTAAGTCATATTATTAATGCAGAAGGAGAAAAGCTACAATACGTTCTCGGGACTCTCCCTGGAGTCTCAACATCCTTTCAACCTTCCATTAGCGATTTACTTACGATCAATAATAGCGTTCGCGACACGATTAATGTAATCGGGAAGAAAGAATGGATTCTAAATGAGAAGTTAGAAAATGTGTTAAACACAGACGTGACAAGGGGACCTACCGGGTCGGCAGGTGCCACTGGGCCAACAGGGCCATCAGGAGGGCCACCCGGACCAGCAGGGGCTACCGGGCC
>NZ_FPJZ01000015.1 GCF_900119485.1 Thermoactinomyces sp. DSM 45891 | reverse complement strand
CCCAACTTCATTTCAACAAATGGACGAATGGCTTCGTAGAAGGCTAAGAATGTGCCTTTGGAAGCAATGGAAGAAACCCAAGACAAAAATTAAAAGGCTTATTTCTTTAGGAATTCCTAAAGAAAAAGCCTATGAATGGGGCAATACTCGTAAGAAATACTGGCGCATTGCTTGTAGCCCGATCCTCCATAGGACTCTTGATCTCGCCTATTGGCGAGGTCTCGGACTAAAGAGTATAAAGGCAAGATATGACTGGATTCGTCAGACTTAAGTGAACCGCCTAGTGCGGAACCGCATGCTAGGTGGTGTGAGAGGTCGGGGGTTAATCACCCCCTCCTACTCGATTGATTTAACGATATACAATTACATATGAGATTTGATCATTCCAACCATTTCCTACATAGGAGATGTCTAGTCCTGGACCAAATGTTTTACAAGGCTCCCCGCCATTTTTATGGTAACAGACCTTCGTTCCAGAGCTTTTACGCGCAGTTTTGATGGATGAAATTTCATCATTGTATTTACTGTTATTGAAATTGGTAGAGTAGCCAACAGGAGTTGTATAGCTCCATCCTTTAAAGGAGTTGTGTTGATAAGACTCAGTTGCATAGTCGGAAGCGAGTATACCTACTACTTTCTTAGATGCGATAGCCCATTTTGCTGTAAACTGTTGCTCTGCTACTTCATAACTTTGTCTGTCGGCATACGTATACATTTGTCCATCCGTATCCACAATTTGATATGGTCCTACACTTGTATCCGCCGTTAGATTTACAATGAGTCGATCTTGCTTGCTTGAGGATGCATCAGCTGTGGAAAGTCCAAATGTCATCGTAAAAAGTAAGGCTCCAATCATACTGTATAACCATGTCTTTTTCATAAATCAGACCATCTCCCTATCCGTTTTCATTTGTGTTTTTAGAAACACAATATACTATATATTTTGTTAAAAAATGTTTTAGACCCGTAAAAAATAAAAAATCATTTGTTTGTTGATAAATCATGTATTCTGTAGTTAATTGATTTTTTTAGGCGGAGGAAATATGAGAAAAAGAAATGTGTTAATAGGTGCAATTAGTCTAGCTTGT
The DNA here is from genome assembly GCF_900119485.1 of Thermoactinomyces sp. DSM 45891. Taxonomy (GTDB): domain Bacteria; phylum Bacillota; class Bacilli; order Thermoactinomycetales; family Thermoactinomycetaceae; genus Baia. The sequence continues at coordinate 71,372 of NZ_FPJZ01000015.1, read as the reverse complement.
TTGTTATTAATCTACCTACCAATCTATCAGCTTACTCATACATATCAAACTCTTCAGCAGATCCATAAACCAGCATCATCTGTAAAAGAAACGTTCAGAATTGCTTTAATCTCTCCGGCTATACGTGATTTGTACTTTAAAGAGGTGGAGTCGGGAGTCCAAGAAGTAGCAAAAAAGCAAGGAATCATGGTGGAGGTGCATGGAGGATATAAAGGAAATGCGTTAGAGATGGCACGAGATATACAGAAGGTTACTTCAGCTAAAGTAGATGGCATTATTACGGTGGGTATGGACGATCCTACTTTTATACAGGCGGTTAACCAAGCAACAGAGGGCGGAATTCCAGTTATTTTAATTGGCACAGATGTACCGAGCTCACTTCGTAAGATGTATGTGGGATCGGATCATGTAGCGGCGGGGAGGATTCTCGGTGAAAAAGTGCGGGTTGATTTAGAAAAAAAATCGAGTCCAACTGTTGGTATTATTGGCCAGTCGACTGATCAGATGGTGGCAATGCTAAGGATAAGAGGTGTGGAGCAAAGTTTAGCAAGCCAGAAAAGTATGCAAGTTGTAAAACAAATTTATGACTCTTCTGAGAAAAATGGGACGATGCAAACGATGAGTCAGATCCATGAATTATTAAATCGAACTTCCAATCTCGATGCGATTGTCGTGTCGAAGGGAGAGGAGTTAGAAGCGGTCATTCGTGTGATCAAGCAGCGTGTGGGATTAGGCAAGATTCAGATATATACGTTTCAAGATGTTGCGCAATTAACGGATGTATTTGCACAAGGGCAAGTACAGGCTGTGGTAGTAGATAATCCTCGAAAGATGGGCGAAGAAAGCATAATGCACCTTCTTTCTTGGATTCGAGGAGAGCAATTACCATTACCAAGCCATATTTATACAGATTCGACTTTAGAAACATCAACAGGGAGTCGGTTCCGTAATGAAGAGCATTAAGGGAAAAATTTTATTATCAGCTAGCTGTTTGTTACTTGTTTTCGGTTTATTCTGGTTGATGTTTCAGTACTTTCATCAGCTATTTTTACAACAGTATAATCAGGTGTTAGAACGATATCTGATCTTCCAACAAGTTTCTGTTCAATCTGAGCAGTTGCTAATTCGAACGAATGATCTTCTTCATGAGACATCGGAGCAGTCGAAGGAGCATTATATATTGGCTCGAAACTTACTAAGGCAAGCTCAAAGTAAAGTCAAACTTCTGCAAAATGATGAGAATACAGCAGGTGTGAGTGATTATACTCATCTGATTGATAGTTTTATAGAAAGTACTGATTTGTCCATCCAAGCGTATCAACAGGAACGGTCTGATGATGCTACCCAATTTTATCGAAAAGCGGAGCAAGAGAGGTCCTTTATCACAGAGACAACTCTTTCATTGGTAGATCATGAGCTTACGATTCATGAACGACTGTATGCGCAAATGATCCAATCATCAAAGGAATTGCAAATAGTAGGATGGGAAGGATTTCTGAGCATCATGGCTATATTGATCGGCTGTGCCTATTGGTTTTCAAGAGGCATCACCCGTTCTATCGCCTTGTTAACAAAGGGTGCTAGGTTCATTTCTGCGGGTGTTTATGATCAGCCAATTAAAGTGGAGTCCAATGATGAAACGGCCTTTCTCGCGCAAACCTTCGATCAGATGCGAGTGAGTGTGAAAAGATCGTTTGAGGAATTAGAGGCGAAAGGGAAGTTAGAGCAAGAGGTCAAGGAGTATCAATACTTACTAAAAGAGATGGAATGGCGGAATTTACAAAATCAGATGAAGCCCCATTTTTTATTTAATACGTTAAATACACTGGCAAAAAAAGCATACCTAGAAGGATCGGTTGAGACAAGTGATCTTATTACAACCGTTGCAGAGTTGATGCGTTACCAATTAGCAAAAGCAGATGTAGAAGTAACGTTAGCAGAAGAAATTGAGATGATCCGTAATTATATGACGATCCTACAAGCACGATTTACGGATCGCTTAAAAGGCGAAGAGAAGATAGATCCTGCATGTTTACATGTGCCAGTACCTAGTTTTCTCTTACAACCCTTGGTGGAAAATGCATTCATTCATGGAATTGAATCAAGGGAAGAAGGGGGAAGGATTTCGATTGGGGTACGGGCTGCAGAGCATGGTGTGCAGTTGGAAGTGGCGGATGATGGAGTAGGAATGTCGCAAGATCAGGTACGACAAATTATGAAAGGAATGTACACTGCACAGGGGCAAACAGGAAGTGTAGGCTTGTCTAATGTGATTCGAAGGCTTAGCTTGTACTATCACAGAGAGGATCTCTTGCAAATACAGAGTGAGGTAGGGAAGGGTACATCGATTACGATTCTCATACCTGCTACGCTAGGAGAGAGAGGGAAACTGGATGATTCGGATTTTGATCGTAGATGATGAAGAGATTGAACGGGTAGCGTTGGAGAAAATATTGACCACTCATCTAGATCAAGTGGAAGTAGTTGCGACAGTTGGAAATGGTCGTGAAGCGATTGAGAAGACAGGAGAGCTAAAGCCGGATTTATTGCTGATGGATATCCAGATGCCAGGGTTTAATGGTTTGGAAGCGATTGAGAGAATTCGAGAAAAGTTTTCTACGATTAAAGTAGTGATCGTATCGTCGTATGATACGTTCACCTTTGCCCAGCAGGCGATTCGTCTAGGAGTAAAAGATTATTTGCTGAAGCCGAGTAAGGTACAAGCGATTGTAGAGACGATTCGGAAGCTATGCGATGAGATCGTTCAAGAGCGATCTCATCGCATAGCATCAAAGGAGGAGACTGATCATCGAATCCAAAAAGTTTTACCCATTCTTGAATCGGAGTATGTCTCACGATTGCTCTTTGATCAAGTGCCGGCGATCGATTTGGAAGAGATGTCGAATTTTATGGGGATAGCGGTTCAACCTCCTGCTTCGGTTATCGTGGTGAGTATACAGTGGAGAGAAGACTGGGGTCAGCAGGATCGATCTCTTAAGGATTTTATGTGTGAAATGCAAGCAGAACTTCGTGGTCGTGATGACATGATGGTGGGGAGTGTTTCAGGCCATATCCTACCCCTGTTATGTTTCCACAGAAAGGGAGAAGAGCGGCGCCTGATAGGTAAGATGATGGAACAAATTCGTCGACTCGACTGTCGTGATACTAAGCTTCATATAGGGTTGGGGGTTGGGCGTGCGAAGGCCGTTCTTGACGACTTGCGTTTCTCATATCAAGAGGCATTAATAGCTTGTTCGGATCTAGGAATGGGGCAAGGATACCGCATTCGGTTCTATGATGATCTGTCTCAAGAACAAGGTAAAGATCATAAACGATTACGGGTTGAACGAAAATTAATTGAAGCGATACGTAATGAAAGATGGCAGGATACAAAGGAGATCATCTTTGGTTTTTTATCTGTGAGCGAACAGAGACAAACTACTTTGGAAGAAGCAAAACAACGCTTATATGGCCATTTTCTTCTATTAATTCATTTGCTAGATGAAATGGGTGTAAAAGAAGTACCTGCTACTATTCTTTTGCGTGGGCAGTCCTATATGGAATTATGGCAAGAAGCAAGAGTGAAGATAGAGGAGCTAGATGTTGCATACCAACGGTTTCAACAAAATGCTCAATTTGATGCTTTTGACCAAGTAAAGAAATATATAGAGGAACATTTTATGGAAGATCTTTCCCTGGAGCAGTTAGCGAAGTTTGTTCAGTTGAGTCCGTTTTATTTGAGTAAGTGTTTTAAAGAGGTATTTGGAATTAGTTATGTGGACTATATGACCCAATGCCGCATTTCCCGTGCAAAAGAATATATCCGCCAAGGCGGCCTTAGCTTTAAGGAGATTGCTTATGAAGTAGGCTATCACGATCCGAATTATTTTAGCCGGGTATTTAAGAAAACATGTGGACTCTCTCCTTCACAATATCGAGACAAAATGAAAACAATTTAAATAAAAATGCTACTAATAACAAAAAAGTGAAGAATGTTTCGTGATGTAAACGCTTTCTATCGTGATACAGTCAAATTATGAAGTTAAAGGAGGAAAGATCTAGATGTTTAAAAAAATCCAAGCATTATGCTTATTAAGTGCATTTGCTCTTTCTGTTACAGCATGTAGTACGGGAGCACCAGCCGCTGATCAAGGTGGCAAGTTGAAAAAAGATGATGGAAAGACTGTGATTGGTTTTTCATTAGATACATTGGAAGAAGAGCGCTGGAAAAAAGACCGAGATATTTTTGTATCCAAGGCGAAGGGATTAGGAGCCGAAGTAAAGGTACAAGCGGCAAATGGTGATGATGCGAAGCAGATTTCTCAAGCTGAGAACCTAATTAGCCAAGGGGTAGACGTGCTTGTGGTTGTTCCACATAATGCGGAAGTAGCCGCGGCAATCGTGGAAAAAGCCCATAAAGAGGGCGTAAAAGTACTCTCATATGATCGTCTAATCAAAAACTCTGATGTGGACTTGTATCTTTCCTTTGATAACGAACGTGTTGGAGAAATGCAGGCAAGAGCGATTGTGGAGAAGGCTCCTAAAGGAAATTACGCTTTAATCGAAGGTGCAGATACGGATAATAACGCCCACCTATTCAAAAAAGGGCAAATGAAAGTCTTACAGCCATTGGTTGATAAAGGTGATATCAAGATTGTCTATGATCAATGGACGAAAGAATGGGACCCAGCAAATGCGCTTTCTAATATGGAAAATGCTTTGACAGCTAATCAGAATAAAATTGATGCAGTCGTAGCGGCTAACGATGGCACTGCCGGTGGAGCAATTCAAGCACTATCTGCGCAAAAATTGGCAAGTAAGGTTCCTGTATCGGGTCAAGATGCAGAGTTGGCCGGGATTAAACGGATCGTAGAAGGGACACAAACGATGACTGTTTATAAGCCAATCAAGTTGATTGCTGAAAAAGCAGCAGAGTTAGCTGTTTCATTGGCAAAAGGTGAGAAGGTAGCAACAGATAAAACCGTGAACAATGGTAAGAAAGATATTCCTTCTATTTTGCTAGATCCAATTGTAGTGACGAAGGAAAATATTGATGCAACGGTTGTGGCGGATGGGTTCCATAAGAAAGAAGATATTTCTAAGAAGTAATGTTATGTGGATACATAACCTGGAATTTGGAATCTAGAGTTTAAGATGGTATCTGGTGAATGTATAAAAATGATGTATTTCATGAATGTGTGGAGCAGAGATGTTCCACATTTTCTATCGAGGGGGGAGGAAATAAGATGACGATCGCCTTAGAGATGAAACAGATTACGAAGGAGTTTCCAGGAGTAAAGGCACTGGATTTTGTGACATTTCAAGTGAGAAAAGGCGAAATTCATGCACTTTGTGGGGAAAATGGCGCTGGGAAATCGACTTTGATGAAGGTGCTCAGTGGTGTATACCCACATGGTTCGTATAAGGGTTCTATTGAGATTGAGGGTATAGAGCAAACGTTTCGTTCGATTAAAGATGCTGAAAAAGCGGGAGTGGCAATTATTTATCAAGAACTGGCATTAGTGAAAGAGATGTCTGTGACAGAGAATTTATTTCTAGGTAAAGAGCATACGAAGTTCGGTGTCATTGATGTTCATCGCCAACATCAAGAGACGGCTTATTGGTTGGAGCAAGTAGGATTGTCCAGTATTCATCCCGAAACGGTAACGGGGACGTTGGGAATTGGTCAACAACAGCTTGTGGAGATTGCGAAAGCGCTCTCGAAAAATGCGAAAATCTTGATTTTAGATGAACCAACAGCGGCATTAACGGAAAAAGAAGTTGGGATTTTACTTGATATCCTGGGGAAGTTTCGGGAACGTGGAGTCTCTTGTATCTACATCTCTCACAAGCTAAACGAAGTCTTCTCCATTTCGGATTCAGTTACGATTTTGCGAGATGGGAAAACGATTGCGACGAAATCGATTGATGAGGTAAATGAGGATCAAGTGATTTCTCTCATGGTAGGTCGAGAGTTAAAAGACCGTTTTCCTCGTGAAGAGTCGACTTCTGGTGATGTAGTGCTAGAGCTTGCGAACTACAACGTAACGGACCGAAAAGATCCGAACAAGAAGATCATTCGCGATGTTTCCTTCCAATTACGAAAAGGTGAGATTGTAGGAATCGCTGGATTAATGGGCTCTGGACGTACGGAGCTAGCGATGAGCTTATTTGGAGCATTGAACGGTCATTTGTCAGGTACCGTGAAAATAGAGGGTAAACCCGTTACGATCAAACAACCAGAACACGCTATTTCCCACGGGATTGCGTTAGTAACGGAAGATCGTAAACGGACAGGCCTCGTATTGGAAAGAAGTATTCAAGATAATATTACGCTTCCAAGCCTTGAGCAGGTATCGAGTTGGACCGGGATCGATGCTAGTAAAGAAGTCTCTCACGCGATGTCCTATTTTCAAAAGCTAGGAGTGAAGGCGCCTTCTCTGGAGACTGTGGTGGGTACATTAAGTGGCGGGAATCAACAAAAAGTTGTGTTGGGTAAGTGGATGATGACGAGGCCAAAAGTGCTCATTTTAGACGAACCAACCCGTGGAGTGGATGTTGGGGCGAAGTATGAAATCTATCAAATTATGAATGAGCTGGTACGCGAGGGAGTTTCGATTCTGATGATCTCCTCCGAGTTGCCAGAAGTGTTAGGGATGAGTCATCGCATTTTCGTTATGGCAGATGGCTCGATTACCGCTGAATGGAAAGCAGAAGAGGCAACTCAAGAGCGAATTATGACTGCGGCGACAGGAGGGGACCAGATATGACAACAAAAACAGGTTCAGCTAAATTTAATAAAAATTTGTTTCGCTTAGATGTGCGTGCCTATTCTATGATCATAGCCATTATCGCGATTTGGACTTTTTTTTCTTTTATGGATGATAGCTTCTTGACAGCTCGTAACTTTTCCAATCTATTTGTTCAGATGTCGGTTACCTCCATTCTAGCAATTGGAATGGTGCTTGTACTAGTAGCAGGACAAGTTGACTTATCTGTTGGTTCTCTGGTGGGATTAACAGGTGGAATTGCGGGAATCCTGCACGTTTGGTACGGCTGGGACACGGTTCCCGTCGTGATTGTGACGATTTTACTCGGGGCAATGATTGGTCTTATCCAAGGTTGGTGGGTGGCATATCGGGCTGTCCCGGCGTTTATCGTCACGTTAGGCGGGATGATGATCTTTCGTGGTGCGCTTCAAGGGATTACGAAGAGTGAAACCATTGCCCCTTTAAAAGAGAGTTTTAAAGCGCTCGGACAAGGATTTATTCTTCCATTTATGGGATACATCGTTGCTGGAGTGGCGATTGTGTTAACAGGGATTTTCTTACTTCGTCAACGTCAATCTAGAGTGAAGTTTGGCTTTTCCGTCGCTCCAGTGTGGATGACCGGACTAATTTGGCTCGGAATCAGCGCCTTAATTTTCGTCGTCGTTTCGGTGATGAATGCATATCAAGGAATACCGATTCCTTTTATGGTGGTCGTATTCTTAGCGATTGTATTTACCTTTATCGCAAAGAAAACCGTATTTGGTCGTCAAGTATACGCGATCGGTGGGAACTCAGAAGCGGCTGTCTTATCGGGTATTAATGTGAAGCGAAAAATCATGCTGATTTTCGTATTATGTAACACACTTGCTGCAGTAGCGGGCTTGATTCTAACCGCACGGGTGAATGCCGCCACCGTGGGTGCTGGTACCATGTATGAACTGGATGCCATCGCTGCATGTGTCATTGGCGGAACCAGCCTTATGGGCGGAGTGGGCACGATCCCCGGAGCGATGATCGGGGCTCTTGTTATGGCGAGTCTTGACAATGGGATGAGTATCTTGAATATCGATTCGTTCTGGCAATTGATTGTGAAGGGTTCGATTTTGGTGTTTGCGGTGTGGTTTGATATTTATAGTAGAAGTAAGGCGAAGAATAGTTAATCTATTAATAGGTGAAGCCCACATTCTGATAGGATGTGGGCTTATACTATAGATAAATGTATGTGATTGATTAGAAGGTAAATGAGGGTAGGGCTACGGATTGGCGAGTTAATGGAAATAGCTCGGGGCAATGTATCTGTTCACAGCTCAAATAATGAGCCTGCGAAGATGTAGAAATGTCCGCTTCGTCCTTCTGCACTTCGGGCAAGTGGCAAAAACTCGCAAGCGCTCAAACATTTGCCACAAAAACGCCCTAGCTTCGAACGCCTACGCTAAGTAGGCTCACTAACATCGCTGAGAACAGACACATATGCCCCTATTCCTTTTCTCATTTACTTGTTTATTATAATTTGAACCCCATTCTAGATAAGAATGTGGGTCTTTCTATTCGTTACTTGATGTCTATTTGCTTCCACTCGGATACTTTTAATTTTTGCAGTTGTTTCTGTTCCTTTGCTTTATCAAATTCAATCTTAGGGAACTCTTCTAACTCGATATCACCTGAATAGATCCATTTATCCCCTCGTTGTTCTACATAAACTCCTTTTATTAATGTTTCTTCCGTCATTTTAGTAGAAAAATAGGTATAAACAGCACGTTTATTTTTATCTGATGTGGGTTTAGAGCCTACCCAGACAGTTCCTGTCGGTTTAAGGAATGGCTTAATATGAGCGATTCCTTCTTTTGATTTATTTCTTCCGGTTAGTTGAGATAAGCGAACTGTATCACGTTTAGAATTAGTGTGTACCTCAATTACATAATCCAAGCCTGTTTTTTCAGCAGTATCTAAGTCGTTTCCGCAGGCAACTAAGGGTAGGAGCAAGGGAATGACGAGGCTTAGTTTTAAAATTCGTGACATATGTCTCCTCCTAAATTGATATAAAAAAATAAATTAAATAAAAAATTTTAAAAAACTATTGATTTAAACATAATATAAACTAGTATATTACATGTAAGTATAGATAGTATAGATTGATTTATCTAATTTACAAATATTTATAAGAGAGGGAGACAACATGAATATTTTTTATGAGGAAAAGTATATTTCCTTACGCCGTTGGTTGTTCCTTACAGTTGTGATGGCATTGATGGTTACGATGTGGCCGATTGGTCCAAGTTCGGCAGAAGCCAACTCACAAAACTCTAAGGTGATAGAACCAAAAGAGCTAGTAAAAGATCGTACAGATGATTCGAAAGTAATGGATAATGGAAATGGTACATTTACTAAGGAAATCTATTTTGAACCGATTCATAATAAAGTTGGATCAAAATGGGAAGAGATTTCCACTGATATTATTCAATCAGGGTCTGTACTAAAACCAAAAAACACTTTCATTGATGTCAAGTTTGATCCGAATATGAAAGGTGGTAAATACGCTACCGTTCAATCGGGTCAAGATTCTCTGGAATACACTTTTCTAGGTGCACAGGGAGACCCATCAGATAAAAACAAGGATGAGGTGAAGAAAAATCATGCACCTGCTGAAGCAGAGAAGAAGGAAGGACAGGGTGCTGAAGGAAAAGAGACACGAGCTGGACCGAAAGAAGTAGAGGCAAAGGTAGAGAAAAACAAAGTTACCTATCCCCACGTACTTCCCTCCGTTCACTTACGAAATGAAGTCTTTAACTCCAAAGTCAAAGAGGATATCGTATTAGATCGATATTCTGGACTTCACACTTTCAAATTTCAAATTAACTCCAATTTAAATAGTAAGAAAAGTGAAGATGGTAAGATTCTCTTTACCAACAAGGAAGGCAAAGAGGTATTTGTACTAAGCAAGCCCTATATGTATGATTCCAATGTTGATCCACAATCAGACGAGCCTGCACAGTCGGATAAAGTCGAGTATGTGATTAATAAAGTGGACGGAAAGACAATTCTTTCGATTCAAGCAGATGATGCGTGGTTAAAAGATTCAGCACGTAAATACCCTGTTTATATCGATCCGTCTACGAATATAGATACTGCTGGCGATACGTATGTGACGAATCGATATCCAACTACTAATTATGGGTCCGATAAAGAGCTTAAAGTAGGGTACTATGACGACAATACAGGAACCAACTATGCGTATCTCAAGCAAGATGTGAATAATTTAAAGGGTATGGTTATTGATTCTGCTAGTTTAAATGTGCATGTTGCCCATGCTTACTACAATGCTCCGAAAGCGAATGGGCTATGGTTGGATGCAGTAAGTGGGGATTGGTCAGAGTCTGGACTTACCTGGAAGGTTCAAGAAAGCAAAGAAATTACATCTCGAAATATTGGGATGCAAAAAGTAGCTAGAGGACAAAAAGTTTCATTTGATGTGAAAAGTACAGTACAAGAGTGGGCAACTGGAATTGCAGCTAACCATGGGTTCAAATTTCACATCAATGGAAATGGAAAAGAATTTTGGAAGAAGATTTCCTCTTCAGAAAGTGCCAATAAACCATATCTATCTGTTACGTACCACCCTCGAAAGATTAAGACTCCAACTGGAGTTGCCTATTCGAACTGGGTAGGAAGCGATAACGGATTTGTAGATCTTAGATGGGAACCTATACCAAATGCAACAAAATACTTTGTATGGATTTTCAATGGAAAAGATTATCAGAAGTATGATGTGGGTAATTCCACCTATTGGTCCACTCATAACAAAGGGATCTGGCCGACTGAGAGTGAAATCAAAGAAGGCCGCTATGAATTGCATACAGATGGTAAAGGAACTGAGTTGGCTCTCGACCCTTCACCAGTCTACAAAAATTCAGGTGGTACCTACCAAGATAAGAAGAATTATTGGTTCCGAATTAGTGCGGTAGTTGAGAACTCTGAGACACCTGAGTCTGAACCATTTATGCCAACGATTTCACCAAGGGCAGATGACTTAGGAACCGAAGAGTATTGGACTTTTGGAGAAATTCCGGGTGGCGATGTAAATGCGGTAACAGGGAATATGATTCTAAGTGAGACGGACTTGGAGTTAAGTGGCCGCGAACCAGCGATGTCCATTGACCGAACTTACAACAGCCGATCCAAAGAAGCAGGTCCATTTGGTAAGGGTTGGACATTCAACTATGCGACTCGCCTTGAAGAGGATAAGAAGGGGAATGTCCTCCAGCATGATATGGATGGTGGTATCCATTACTATCAGAAGAAATCCGATGGTGTTTATACAAGCCCACTTGGTGTCCATCTCACGCTTAAGGGTACTAAAGAAGCTGGTTGGACATTAACAGATAAAGATCAGACAATCTACCATTTTAATTCAGCGGGTCAGTTGATTGAGATCGAGGATGCAAATAAAAATAAGCTTATTCTCACCTACAATGATCAGAAGCAGCTAACTACTATCACCGATCCGAGTAAGAGAACCTTTAGTCTGACTTACACGAAAGATCGGATTACCAAGATTACAGGGCCTGACAATCGCGCATGGACCTATAAGTATAACTATGAAACAGATCGTCTCATTGAGATAACAGATGAGACCAATACCACGACAAAATATGGATATTATACAAAAGGTGATCAATTAGGATCTATTATTGAGGCAGATGGTCGTGAGACATGGTATGAATACAGCGATCAAAATCAATTGGTTGAAGTGATCGATCCAGAGGATACCCTCACTACTATCAAATATGTGTCTGATGAGAAAAAGACAACTGTCATGAATGCAGATGGCAATGTCACCGATCACTATTACAATGATTCAGGCAATCCCGTCAAAGAAGTCGAAGATCCTAAAGGGCTTAACCGGGTTACAACGTATACCTTTGATCATAATAACCTAATCAAAAAATGTGATCCTGAAGCTAGTAAAAATGGCTGTACAAAGCCGACGGAATCCTACCAATATGATTCCAACGGCAATATGACTAAAGCGGAAGATGCAACGGGATCCGAAACATTTAAATACAATCAAAATAATGATTTGGTTGAATACAAAGATGCCGATGGAAATTCGTATAAATATGTACACGACGAAAAGGGCAATGAAATATCTGAGATTGACCCAGACAAGGTAAGCTCAGCCCAAACGGTTGATGAAAAAGGAAATATCATTGCCGCAACTGATGCAATGGGTGTCGGGGAAAATTTGATTATAAACCCTGACCTAGAACGAACCACGTCAGATATGGCATCAGATTGGAAAGTAGAAAAAGTGCGTGCTGATGGTTCTGCAACTGTTGATTCAACAGTCAAATATAGCGGAAATCAGTCCATCAAGGTAACGACAAAGGCAGTAAACGCGGATCTAGGGTATGTAGGAGCAATTCAAGATCTCTATGTGGCACCTAATACGACCTACACTATAAGTGCTATGATTAAATCCCAAGACTTAAAGGAAGCCGGAGCTTTTCTTAATGTCCAGCAAAGTAAATCGACTGGAGACGTGGTAACTTGGGTTGATAATCGCTATAGCCAAGTAAGTGGAACCCAAGGTTGGACTCGTCGACAACTTACTTTTAAAACAGGTGCAGATTCAGAAAAGATTCGCATCTATCTCGAAGTAGATCATCGGAATCCTAAAGGTTCTGGCACGGCTTGGTTCGATCAAGTACAGCTAGAAGAAGGCGACGTATCCACTGACTACAACCCGATAGAAAATAGTAGCTTTGAGGAAGGAAAGGGATTTTGGAACGAGGCTGTAGGCTCAGGGACGATTGATAATACACAGTCCTTTGATGGCAGTCAATCCATTAAAATGACCCGTGGTGATACAACTGCTGGAGCAGTTCAATATCTACAGACGATTTCTCTCAACCAAAGCACTGCTAAACACATTACGGTAACAGGCCTCAGTAAAGCGATGGGCGTGGTAAACAATATTGACAAAGCACCTAATAAGGATTATTCGCTTTACATTGATGCGGTACAAGATGAAGGAGACGGAAAGACCAGTCTAAAAACTGATCAAGCAAAGTTCGCATTAGGAACTCATGATTGGCAACGTAGCGCCGTAACGATCAAACCAGACAAGCCTTTAAAAGCAGTGCATGTTTATGTCTTATTCCGTGGGAATAACACAGGTACAGCTTGGTTTGATAACATCCGTCTCAAAGAAGGAAGCACGATTGAGAAGTATGCCTATGATGCATCAGGCAACTATGTTACTCAAGTCACAGACCCAGTAGGAAATTCGAGTTCCGTTCAACATGATGAATATGGGAATGAAAAATCCATTACGGATGCGAAAAAGAATAAAACGGACTATACCTATGATGATTCAAACCAACTCAAAACCATCACACTACCTGGAGATAAATTAAAAGTTCACTTCACCCACGATGAGAACGGAAACGTGGTAGAGAAGAAAGCTACTAGTGCTGATGGAAAGACTGTTCACAATCAAGTTCGTTATACCTATAAAGACGACCAATTGGTTGCGTATACAGATGAGCTTGGTAATACAACCGAATATGAACACGATGGTGAAGGTGATGTTACCACCATCACACAACCAAATGGCAAGAAGGTTGAAACCATCGCTTCCGAAGATGGTAGCTATGTGGGAACGCACTACGATGGAACAGAGCGCTATCGAACGTATTATGATACCAATGGAAACGAAACAAAAATCGAGAACTTAAAACTTAAACAAGCGAAACAACTTCAGTTTGATGCTGCTGAACGTTTAACAGAAATAAAACAAGGCGAAGGAACACAGTCTTGGACCTATAACACCAATGATGAACTAACCAGCTCTAAGTTCACTCATGGTAAAGATCAAGCAACGGTCAACTATACCTACAATGAGTCAGAGCAAAACACAGAGGTAAAGGACGACACAGATAAAACATATCGTTTTGACTATGATGAAAAAGGAAATGTCCGTACAGCTGTCTATGCCAATAAAGTCGGTACGTACGCAACCTACGATGATAACAATCGAGTAACCGAAGTATCCGTTGGTAAGGGTGACGGCACTCCACTTGCTAAGTACTCATACGAATACGATGGCAATGGCAATGCCACGAAAATCAAAGACTTGGTCCAGAACAAGGAGCTTAAGTTTACCTATGATGAATGGGATCAACTTACTTCTGAAACCGATCCAGTCACGAATCATATAATCTCCTACACCTATGATTCACTTGGAAATCGGACGAAAAAAGAAGTAAAAGATACGGATGGCAAAGTCATCTCTATCACTCCGTATACTTACAATAAAGGAAATCAGCTAGTCAAAGTAGGAGATTCAGCCTATAGCTATGATAAAAATGGCAACCGTTTGGAAGATGGCAAGTTTCACTACACATGGGATGCAGGTGACAACTTAACCGAGATTAAAGAGAAGTCGTCAGATAAAGTGATAGCAACCTATGAGTACGATGAAGACGACCGCCGAATTCGCTCTACTGTAAATGGCAAAGTGACAAACTTTTTCTATGATGGAGAAAGTATCAATATTCTTTATGAAACCGATGGAAATAACCAGCTAACTCGCCATTATACCTATGGTGAAGGCGGACAACGGCTTAGTATGACTAAAGCCACTGGCGAAACCTATTACTATCACTATAATGATCATGGTGATGTTGTTTCCATCACAGACGATAAGCAGAACGAGGTGGCGAATTACATCTATGATGCCTGGGGCAACATTGTAGAGAAAAAGGGTGAGCTTGCAGACGAGAACCCATATCGTTATGCAGGATATCGTTATGATAACGAGACAGGACTCTACTATCTCATAGCAAGATACTATCAACCAGAAGAAGGTGTCTTCTTGTCAGTTGATCCAGATCCAGGCGATGAAGACGATCCACAAACACAAAATGTATATGTGTATGTTACCAATAATCCGTTGAAGTTTATTGATCCAGATGGGCATATGGGCGGACTTGGAAGACTTCTTGGTCGGACTGGTGGGAAAGGTGGTAATAAAGGAACTGGTGGCAAAGGAACTGGTAGTAAGAATGGTAATAACAAATCAACAAACTCGAATAAGAAGAAAAAACCTAGTGATAAAGATGTAGCAGCTGGGTTGGCCGGTTTGAGGAGTAAAATAGGTAGTTTAATGGATGATGTGAGTAAGTCAGTCAGGAGTGCCTATTCGAAAATTTCCAAAAAAAGTAAAGGCAAATCTAATAAACCATCCAATAAAAAGAAAGATAAATCTAAAAAACAGAAACAAAGTCGCTACCACAAAGGAAAAAAATCTAAAAAAACCAAGAAACATACTGTCAATCGCAAGTCGTCTAGCAACAAAAGCAAGTATTCTAGCAATCGTTCCAAGGGGAGTAAGAAGCGAGTAGAGTCAGGTGGTAACCGTAAGGTAAAGAAAGGTCAAAAAACGACCGTTAACAAATACAAAATCACCGCCAAAGCTCCGCAAAAAAGCCTTTCAGCACGGAAGCAGGCGATGGAGAAGTATGCTCAGGACCTAAAACGATGCCTCAAGGATGAATTAAACCTTCAGAGCAGAGTGAAACGATCTGTAAACGAGGGTTCGACTTCTGACGATAAGACTTGTAAGATTATAAAGGCTACTTTTGAGAATGTGTTATCCAACGCACTTCCAGAGGATATGGAGTTTCTGAGAGATAAGGTGAAGCCAGGTATGGATGATGATTTGTTTAAGAAACTCACTCAGACGGGTGTCAATGGAAGGTTGGATTTGCCCAATCAGTTTCGTACCAAAGGGAATATAGCGTTTGCCAAAGTGGATTTAGAGGGTCTTAACACATCGGAAGATTTCTTAAGAGCATTTGGTGCGAGTAAGCTAAAGGATACAATATTTACTGGTGCAGATTGGGTTAACGAAAAGCATTTCTCTTCTGTTCAGAGGAATTTCAAGACTTTGTGGGTAGATGGTAATAGTAAGATAGATGGTGATGGGTCATGGGATCGAAGTACTGATTCAGAGGCGATTCTTTTTGAGCATCTCGATAAGAAAATTTCTGAAGCAAAAGCTAAGAATCCAAACCTAGATGTGAAGGGCAAGATGGACCTTTTTACAGAAAGAAAGCCATGTGTAAGTTGCAGTAATGTTCTAACTCAGTTCCTAAAGAAACATAAGGGAATTGAGGTCACTATCTACTCTAATGAAAGTCATTTAGGTTTAACAAGTATGGACGTAATACGCAAAGATGAAATGGAGAAAGAAAAAGAAAGAAGAAAAAAGGGAAACTAGTGTATTAACATCCTGTTATTGCTCCAGATGATAGTATGGTGTTACATCCAAGGCGATCTCGAGTGAGATCGCCCCACTTAAGTAAAAATACAAGAAAAGTGAGAGTAAATTGATGAGATATTATCAATACTTTGTTACGATCCCAGATTCGTATAGAAATCAGTCAATATTATTGGTATTACGAAAGATGGGTTTACCCTTTAACAGAAAGCGCTACAAGGAAGTCCTGTGGAAAGGTGGAGTGTTTACTGCTCGAGATCGGCATGACCCAAATCAATTTTTATTTTATGTTGCTGGTGAAGACTTGCTAGAATCTCTTACAGTCCGAGTTTCAGAAAGTAGAAATGAAGAAATTCGTCAATATTTAGAGTGGTTAGATCAAATGGTGAGAGTACGTTGTGGACAAAGGCTGGTTGATAAGCCGTTACGCGATGAGCTTTCAGGTGGACATAACTCTATTCAACATTGGACAAACAAATTCCAAAGGGATTTCGAGGATTTCTTAGAGTAAGATCTTTCACAGATAATCCTTGAGGGGTATCTGTTAAGTATGATAGAGAGATGCGATGAAATCTCTTCTGGGAAAACATTCCACTAATTGTGAGGAGATGAACGAATGCAATACTATCAATATTCAATTGAGGTTCCATTGGATTATAGTCAACAAGCGGTTAGGCTGGTTCTAAGGGAAATGGGATTACCATTCGATAGAGAACAATTCCATGAAGTTTGGTGGGAGATGGGGATTTATACAACTCGAGATCAGTATGATTTCAATCAGTTTTTGTTTTTTGTGGTTACAGGCGAAATTTCAGATTGTCTAGTTGTTCGAGTTTCTGAAGGCAAACATGAAGAGATTCGTGAATGTCTAGAATGGTTGGACAGGGCGTTAAAAGAGCGTTGTGGAGAAAGTACTGATGATTTGAAGCCCCTGATGGATGAGTTGACAGATGACTTTAACGGTACTGAAAGTGTGAAGTATTGGTTGTCCGAGTTCCAAATTGATTTTGAAGATGCTTTCAGGTAACGATTAGGGCGATCTCTTATGAGGTCGCCACTACATAAAAGAAAAGATAAACGGATGGGATGTTATCAATATTCTCTCATAGTTCCAGAAGAATACAGTCGTATAGTAACAAGGTTGATATTGAGAAAAATGAACATACTATTTGATAGAGTGCGATATCATCAGGTTTGCGAGAGCGCTTTACTTAAAGTTGGTTGGGGAGTATTTGCTGTTCGGGATCAGATTGAATCTAATCAATTCCTATTCTATGTTTTTACTGGGAATTTGTATGATACAGTTACAGTACGAGTTTCAGAAAGTATAAGCGAAGAGATTCGCGAATATATGGAGTGGCTAGATCGATCTATGAAAGAGCATTGAGGGGGAAAATAGATCATCTTCCCCTACTAAATGAATTAGCCGATGAATTTGATGGCATTGATGGTGTCCAATTCTGGTTGGACAAGTTTCAAATTGATTTTGAAGGTGCTTTCAAGTAACGATTAGGGCGATCTCATATGAGGTCGCCCTCTTAAATCATTAACGAACGTGAGGACAAAACTAATGAGATATTATCAATACATGATTACAGTACCTGAAGAGTACCGTAACCATTCCATATGATGATTCTGGAAAATTACTGAAAAAAGTAGAGGCTGTTTATTCGACCTCTCCTGAATAATAAATTTAGCAAATGTTAGTTTAAACCCTTTTCATATTCGAGCAGGGCTTCACGAATCGTATTTGTGAGATGCCAAAAATCGGAGTTGGTAGTGGTTCTTCTTTTTTCTCGTGTGTTTGTACCAAATAGGCTTGCTCGCATACTGGTTGTCATTTCAAATTGAAGCCCTGCTTTCCGGCTTGTTTTATTGATGAGGTTTTGGGGCATATCCCCATCATATAGTTCCTGATTGGTAATATAAGCGTTAAACCCTGCTTGTTTAAGGCGTTTTTCCATTAATATTTTAAGATCTGTGTCTAGTCCACCGATGAGAATCGCCTTGTATCCATTATAGCCACCAGTAGGTTGTGCATCTGTACAACCATGAAACGCAACGCCCACTTTATTTTGCTCAACCAGTCTCAATGCGTCTTTGTCATCATAGTTGGATGCAGTCACATGGAGATTGCCATTTTGTCCAGGCGGATTCATTCCGTTAAAGTTAAAGAAATCATGCTTGGTTTGGTTAGAAAGAGTTCCTTTGTCTGCATTAAAGCCATCAATTTCGCCAGAAGTTGCTAATGCTAATTCGGTTGTTCCCATTTCAATTGATCCCCCGTGTAGAGCGGCGACGAAAATATTACTATCTGCAACTAAAGATGAGCCAGTAGAATATTTTGCTTCTTGCTGTTTCCACTCCCGGGTGTAATGGACCCCTTCTTTATTATCTGCATATAAAGCGGTCATAGAAGGGTAGTAATCACCTTTTGCTTTTGCTGTTGGTAAGACCAAGCTGAACAAAGTAATAGAAAGGATTGCTGTTTTCAAAATTTTATTCATGTTACAATATCCATCCTCATCTGTTATATATTTTTAATGTAGCACGTTTTTGTATATATCAACAATAAGAATTATACTCAACACCTGCTACTGTGAGGAGGATAGTCTGTTTCATAAGGATACCTAATTAACACATCTGCAAATAAAAGCACATCTAATAGTTAGATTTTATTTCATATCCAACTATTAGATGTGCAGTTCACCTAATCTCTTTACTTCATCACATCAATGGCTTGCAACTTATACTCATCGGACCCATTGTTCTGGCATATGAAGATAGCTTTGTAGCCGCCACCTGCTTCATAGATGAGAATCGTTTTTGCCTCGGATTCTTGCGTATGGGTGGGTTCGCCGAGTTTGCTGAGTATGTCTTTGGAAGTAAATTGGATTAAATCGGAGCCATAATAGCTAATGGTTGTGATCTGACCTCCTGTGACTTTGAACTCTGTGGATTTGTTGTTATATGTATAGGTGGTTTCTTTGCTAGAAGAGTTGGGGCTGGCGCTGGGCTTGCCCCATTTTTTTTGGACATCTTCGATGGAAGAGCCGATCCCAAATTCGCCGCTATTAAATCCTTTGCCAGACTCGGCAAGCTTTTTTACGGCAAGAAGGCTGTTGTCATCGAAGGCAGGTACTTCTGCGTTAGGCTGGGATGCATCTTCTTTTTTCTCGGATTGATTAGCCTGTACACTTGCTGTTTTGTCTGAAGAGCATCCAGTTACGGCTAAGGCAGCAGTCAGGATTATGCTATAGGTAAATAGTTTCTTCATTTTGTTCCCCTTAAGATTTGAATTGTTATTTGAATCTTAAATAAATTATAACACTAAGAAGTGGAATGAATCGAGTACTGTGTAAGTTTTTGTTCATTTTGGTTTTGATGCATAGGAAAAACAAAGGTGATTGTGGAAGATTTGATAGTGTATGTTAACTGGATCGTATCTCTATCTTTTACGATATGACTGGTTTCCCCGAGTTTCTCGATAACATCTTGATAGGATATAGAAGACGACCCTTGGTTCCAACGATACAGGATCGAAGAGACCGTATCTTGTTGAAATGTGAAGAAGACCTGATGGTTTTTGAGATCATAACTGTAGTTTTTTTCGGAAGAATCTGCTTGAGGTTTTCCTAGAGCGGATTCGATTTCTTGTTTACTAGCTCCTAGTTTAGCTTGAAAAGGTTCAAGGATTCTACCTTGCTTAGCATTTATGACCAGCTTATCGGTCAACGAGGAAGTAATAGGGTCAGATGAAAATGATGGTGCTGTTTCGTTTTTTATAGGAGGGGATGAGTTTTCCGTTTTTGTGGGAGTACATGCTGTTAGCAGGAACAAGGTACTAACAACACCTATTATTTTGAGTGTGGGTGGGAAAAGTTGCCGATTCATCGTGTCACTCCTTTTGAAGGAATAGATATTAGATGATATAAGCTTACCAAATATACAAATAAAATGGGTGGGTTTTTGAGATTTTGATTCGAATTAAGTTCATTTATGAAAAACAACTTTATAATTTTATATGGCATAATTAGAGAAGGAAATCCATAGATAAAAAACATATCCTATAAGTAAATACATGTTATTTTTAAAGATTAGGAATTTTGTTTATAGATAGGACATTTCGGTATAAACTAGGGATAGGAATAGCAACAATCGTAAGTCTGCTACGAGAGTATGATCTTCTTAGAGTGGAGGCGCGGACTTGATTTTAGCAGATAAGAGCAGAAGCTTTACTAAGGCTTATCACATGTATAATCGTTGGTTGTTACGCCGATCTTTCGAGCAAATCTATCTGGATGATCGTGGAAGAATGGCGGAAGGACGACCTACTCTTTTTATCGCAAATCATAGTAACTGGTGGGATCCTTTGCTGGTACTACAGTTAAATGGAGACATTTTAAAGAAAGATATGTATGCGATGATGGCCCCAAAAGGGTTAAAAAAGGAGTTCCGCTTCTTTCATAAGTTAGGCGGATTTTCTGTGAATCCAGATTCGACAGTCGAGATTCAACGATCGCTCCGGTATTCTGTACAACTTTTATCAGAGGCGGCTAATCGAGCATTATGGTTGTTTCCTCAAGGAGAAATGCAACATCAAGAGATTAGGCCGATTCAACTGATGAGTGGACTTGGATCGATTGTGGAGCGGATGTATGATCTACAAGTGGTTCCGGTTCTATTTTATTATACCTATGATGGAAACCGAAAACCCTCTGTATATATTCGTATTACAGATGCCTTAGTGCTGGACGAGGAGTGTCGAAAAAGGAAAATTGCCACACGAATCGCTCAAGAAGCATTACAAACTCGATTAGATCATCTCCGTCAGGAAGTTATTTCATGTCAGACAACACAGTTTAATCCGTGGATGAAAAGATGGAGTGTTTTTACATTATTCGAGACGACCATTTTACGGTGAAATGAGGAAGGGAAGTATGATCTTATGAAAAAGGGTGTGGTGATTGGTGGAGGAATTGCAGGGCTTGTATCGGCTAGTATTCTCTCTGCACAAGGATTCGAAATCACGCTCCTCGAACGGAATGAGCAATTAGGTGGGAAACTGCAGGATGTTCGCATGGGCGAGTATCAGTTTGACTTTGGCCCCTCTATGATTACGATGCCGTGGGTTTTCGAGCAGGTATATCGCGAGGCGCAATGTACACTCGATCCAGAGCTCCGTTTCCAGCCGCTTATGATTAATAGTCGAAACTTTTTTCTAGATAGTAAGTATATCGATCTCACGGCAGATCCAGAGTACATGGCTCATCAGATGGGGGAGTTATGCCCAGAAGATAGGCAAAGTCTGGTTGCGTACTTGCATGAAACGAAGAGAATGTATGAAGTGGTAGAGGAGATTCTATTAGATCATTCTTCTATGGAGTGGAAGGATTTTCTCAATCCGAGTATGACGAAGGCTTTATTTAGCGTTCATGCCTTTCAAACGATGGATGCCTTTCATAAACGCTACTTTGAGGATTCACGCCTTCTAGCGATGATGAATCGCCATGCTACTCAAATCGGTTCATCTCCCTATCAGGTTCCGGCAACGATGGCGTTTACTGCGTATTTGGAGATGGTTCAAGGAGTCCACTATGTAGAGGGTGGAAACTATCGATTGATTGAGGCATTTGCTCGTTTGGCAGAGGATTCAGGGGTAGCTATATGTACGCAGTCTGGGGTCGAGGAAGTGCGAATTGAAAATGGACAAGTTCGGGGGGTTCGATTGGAAAACGGCGATGATATATCTGCCGACTTTATCATTTCAAATGTAGATGTACGAACGATGCAGGAGTCTCTTTACCCAGAGAAGCATCGGAAAACGGAGCGGGCTGAACCTACAGTATCTAGCTTTTTGATGTTACTAGGTACGGATCGAAAATGGCCTCATCTTCACCATCATAATCGCTTTTTCCCCGTTGATTCTGGACGTGAGTACATTGATGTTTTTGAGCAAAAGAAATGGTCCTATTCTCCTATGATCTCTATCTGCAATTCTAGCTATACGGAGCCAGAGCGGGCCAAGCAGGGCACAGGAAGTAACCTATCTATCATGGTTCATGTTCCTGCTAATAGAGGGAATCAACGAGATGAAAGCTGGTTTGAACGATATTATCAATATCGGGATGAGCTAATCTATCAACTGGAAGGCACATGGGGGCTGGAGGGACTAGAAGATTCGATTGAAGTTCAGCAGTTATACGGCCCAAAGGAGATAGAGGCGATGTCAGGTGCGTGGCAAGGTTCCTTGTATGGACCTGTATTACATGGACGTAAAGCGTTTCTGCGTCCTTCGATGAAAGAGAGTCGTTTTCAAGGGTTGTATTACACAGGAGGCTCAACACATCCAACTGGTGGTGCTCCGATGGCTGCGATCAGTGGTATGACAGTAGCGAAGATGGTACAACAAGATGCGGAGCATAAAATGAAAGTGAACGTATAAACATTCCTTAATCGGGCTGTTCCTGTAGAGGAGGTTGTGATAAATGGAAAGTTTGGCGTATGTGATTGTCGGATTTTGGTTGACTCTTCTATTTATTGCATTGCTGATTAGTTTTGTATGTACGCGCTTTTTTTTCAAATGGAGATATCTAAGCCTTTTGATCTCCTTCCTTATCCCTATGCCTCTATACATGGATTCGGCAAAATGGGGCGTTTTCTTATTCTTCGGAGGGATTCCCACTGGTATAAGTTTCCTCACCATTTGGCTCACAACAAAATGGATGAATCGAAAACAAAAAAGCGATCGTTCTGCCTGATCAGCAGAACGATCGCTTTTTTCTCTATCTCTATGAATGGGTCTTATTTGATTCGTTGTCATCTTTGTCGTTTCCATTTAGGGAGCGACGAAAGTTTTTAATCGTTTCTCCTGCGGCCTTACCTAGTTCAGGCAATTTTTTTGGACCCCAAAGGAGAAGTGCGACGGCGATTAAGATTAATACACCTAATGGCTTTATCATCATTCCTTCAACTCCTGTCATGTGTACCCAACGACATTATAGTCTAGAATGAAAGAGATGTAAAAGGAAGGTTGTAGAGTTGGCGAATCGAGTCGTTTCTTGACGCTCTAGCAACTTGGGAGTAAAATTAATAGCGTTGAGTCAATGGCTTTACAATAAAATAATTTTCACTGCGAACCATTATGGATGGGAGGCGCAAAAGTGAGTAGTCAGCGCAGTTTTTTTAACCGTCGGTTACATTCCTTGCTTGGCGTAATACCGGTCGGATTTTTTTTGCTTGAGCATTTGTACACAAATTATCTTGCGACAAAAGGTCCACAAGAATTTATCAAGCAAGTTGAATGGTTATGGGGTATTCCGTTTCTACCCGTGCTAGAAGTTTTCTTTATCTTCTTGCCACTTCTGTATCATGGTGTTTATGGATTGTATATTGCTTTTCAGGCGAAAAACAATCTGGAGCGCTTCGGGACGTTCCGTAACTGGATGTTTGTCCTACAACGGATTACAGGTGTGATCACATTAGTGTTCGTGACCTGGCATGTATGGGAAACTCGTCTTCAAGTAGCGTTAAATGATTCTACAGCAGTTGAGCTAACTCGTGATTTTGCTCAATTGATCGCAAATGATGTTACGTTTGTTCTGTATATCATTGCTGTAGTGTCGGCTGTTTTCCATTTTTGTAACGGTATGTGGACATTCCTGATTACTTGGGGAGTCACTGTTGGACAACGTGCACAAAGAGTTTCATTTGCAATCTGTACTTTCTTATTTGTAGTGGTTTCATATTTAGGAATCTCTGCTTTGGTGGCTTTTTCGAAAGCTGATTTCCTCCAACATTTGGCACTGAAGTAGAAGGGAGCTAGTCCAAAATGAATGAAAAAATTATCATTGTCGGTGGCGGACTTGCAGGTCTCGCAGCTGCCATGAAAGCATCGGAAACAGGAGCTAGAGTCCAAATTTTTTCTATTGTTCCTGTTAAGCGCTCTCATTCTGTGTGTGCACAGGGTGGAATCAACGGTGCTGTGAATACCAAAGGAGAAGGGGATTCTCCTTGGGAGCACTTTGATGACAGTATTTATGGTGGGGACTTCTTGGCGAATCAGCCACCTGTTAAAGCAATGTGTGATGCAGCGCCTGGAATTATTTATATGATGGATCGTATGGGTGTTCCGTTTAACCGTACGCCAGAAGGTCTTTTGGATTTCCGTCGTTTTGGTGGTACCAAGCATCATCGCACTGCATTTGCAGGGGCAACGACGGGTCAACAGCTCCTATACGCATTAGATGAGCAGGTTCGTCGTTATGAAGCAGAAGGCCGTGTTGAGAAATTCGAGCATTGGGAGTTTCTAACTGCAATCATCGATGATGAAGGTGTATGTCGCGGGATTACAGCACAAGACCTACGTACAGGAGAGATTCAATCTTTCGCTGCTGATGCGGTGATTATGGCGACAGGTGGTCCAGGGATTATCTTTGGAAAATCGACAAACTCGGTGATTAATACGGGTACCGCTGCTTCTGCTTTGTATCAACAAGGTGCTTACTATGCAAATGGTGAGTTTATTCAGGTTCACCCGACTGCGATTCCAGGGGATGATAAGCTTCGCTTGATGTCAGAATCTGCTCGTGGTGAAGGCGGCCGTGTTTGGACCTACGATAAAGACGGAAAACCGTGGTATTTCTTAGAAGAAATGTATCCAGCATATGGAAATCTCGTTCCACGGGATATCGCGACCCGTGCGATCTTCAAAGTTTGTGTAGATGATAAGCTTGGAGTAGGCGGAGAAAACGTTGTATTCCTTGACCTCTCTCACAAAGATCCTCATGAATTAGATGTTAAGCTTGGCGGAATTATCGAGATCTATGAGAAGTTCATGGGTGAAGATCCACGCAAAGTTCCAATGAAGATCTTCCCAGCCGTTCACTATTCGATGGGTGGTTTATGGGTTGACTATAACCAAATGACAAACATTCCAGGTCTCTTTGCGGCAGGTGAGTGTGAGTACCAGTATCACGGTGCGAACCGCTTAGGCGCGAACTCTTTACTGTCTGCGATCTACGGTGGTTTGGTGACAGGTCCTAAAGCCCTTGAATATGTGCGCGGCTTGAAAAAGTCTTCTGATGACATTAGCTCTACTGTATTTGAAGCGGCTCAGAAAGAGCAAGTGGACAAGTATGATGCGATGTTTAAAATGGAAGGTACTGAAAACCCATACCAGATTCATAAAGAGCTGGGTGAGTGGATGACTGATAACGTGACCGTTGTTCGCTATAATGATAAGCTACAAAAAACGGATGAGAAAATCCAAGAGCTTATGGCACGTTATCAAAATCTAAACATGGTGGATACGCTTCGAAATAACAACCAAGCGGCACCGTTTACTCGTCAGTTGTGGAACATGCTTGAGCTGGCACGTGTGATTACCTTGGGTGCTTTGAACCGGAACGAAAGTCGTGGAGCACATTATAAGCCTGAGTTCCCAGATCGTGACGATGAGAACTTCCTTAAGACAACGAAGGCCAAATGGTCTTCTAATGGCCCTGTTCTAGAGTATGAAGACGTTGATACCTCTCTAATTAAGCCTCGCCCACGCCGTTATGACGTGGCAAAAGAAGGGGGCGGAAGCAAATGAGTGAGCAAAAGACCATTCGCTTAGTTGTAACCCGTCAAGATGGACCAGACGAAAACCCTTATAAGGAAGAGTTTGTGGTTCCGTATCGTAAGAATATGAACGTCATCTCTGCCTTTATGGAAATCCAGCGGAATCCAGTCAATGCGGAGGGCAAGAAAACGACCCCGATTAACTGGGAATCGAACTGTTTAGAAGAAGTATGCGGAGCTTGTTCGATGATTATTAATGGCCGTCCGCGTCAGTCTTGTACGGCATTGATTGATAACTTAGAGCAACCGATTCGCATCGAACCGATGAACACATTCCCGGTATTACGCGACCTGATCATTGACCGTGGTCGCATGTTTGATGCTTTGAAAAAAGTAAAAGCTTGGATTCCAATCGATGGGAGCCATGACCTAGGCCCGGGTCCTCGTCAATCCGAAGAAGAGCAACAATGGCGTTATGAGCTATCGAAGTGTATGACATGTGGAGTATGTATGGAAGCATGTCCAAACGTCAGTGGCAAATCATCGTTTGTCGGGCCTTTTGCTGTGGGACAAGTTGCCTTGATGAACTCCCATCCAACAGGGGCCATGCGTGCACAGGAGCGGATGGAAGCCCTGATCTCCGATGGAGGACTTCAAGAGTGCGGTAACTCGCAAAACTGCGTACGTGCCTGTCCGAAAGGAATTCCACTAACCAAAGCGATTGCAACGATGAACCGTGCCGCAACAAAGCATATGTTTAAAAAGTGGTTGGACTTTTAATCAAAACAAATGGCAATCAAAAAGACACGATCCGCGGATCGTGTCTTTGCTTTTCCTGCTTACTTTTGTTCTGCCAGTTCTAATTTCTTTTTATAGTTATTAAACCAGATGGTTTGTACAACCGAGAAGCTACTGGAGAAGAACCAGTACAGACCTGCCGCAGATGGGAAATTCATCGTTGCGATGAGGGTAAAGACTGGGAAAATCCACTTCATCATTTTCATTTGCGTTTGCATCATCTGTGCTTGCGGGTTATCTACAGCAGAAGCGCTCGCTTGTTGGGTAGAGATATGCATTTGTAGAAATGTCGCCGCAGCCGCAAGGATTGGAAGAATATGATAGGGATCTGCCGCCCCTAGCTTCAAATATAGGAAATCTGCACCAGAGAGGTGAGGGTTTTTGATAATGGACTGATACAATGCGAAAAAGACTGGCATTTGTAAAAGCAAAGGAAGACAGCCCATTGCTGGATTTACATTGTTTTCGCGGTAAAGACGCATCATCTCTTGTTGCATCTTCTGGGGATCTTTTTTATGTTTTTCTCGTAACTGTGTTAGCTCGGGCTGGATCTTTTGCATGCCCATCATGCTTTTTTGCTGTTTCCATGCGATAGGCAGGATCGCGAAGCGGATGATCAGGGTAAGGGCTAAGATGGCAAGCCCGTATGATCCAATTAGGTTATGTAATAGATCGAGAAGATCAGACAGCGGGACAACAAAATAGCGATCCCACCAGCTATTTTCTGGATCTAGTTTTGTATTGGTACTACAACCTGTTAATACGAGTATCATCATTCCGATTGCGAATAGACTACGTGCTCTCTTGCTCAAGTGTATTGCCTCCTTCAAATGGCAGAACGAATCTAGATTTGTATGGTGCTATTTTACTATATGAAGCAAAGAAAAGATAACTAATTATTCATCTGACCTACCTTAACTTGTATCCCCGTATGGGCAGCCATTTAATCAAAGCTATGAAAAATGTTGTATAATAGGGGAGTTACTAGATTCAATGTAGGAGAGAGGTACAAAATGGGTCGTAAATGGAACAACATAAAAGAGAAAAAAGCATCCAAAGATGCGAATACCAGTCGTGTATATGCCAAATTTGGTCGTGAGATATATGTAGCTGCCCGGCAGGGTGAACCTGATCCACAAGCGAATCGTGCGTTAAAAGTCGTGCTCGAGCGAGCGAAGACATATAATGTGCCAAAGGCAATCATTGACCGCGCACTCGAAAAGGCAAAAGGTGGAGCTGAAGAAAATTACGTGGAGCTTCGATATGAGGGCTTCGGGCCAAATGGGTCTATGGTGATCGTAGATACACTTACCAATAATGTAAACAGGACAGCCGCTGATGTTCGAGCAAAATTTAACAAGGCTGATGGGAACTTAGGTGTAAATGGTTCTGTATCCTATCTATTCGATGCTACAGCAGTCTTTGGAATAGAAGGAAAGACAGCAGACGAAGTGCTAGAGCTATTAATGGAAGCAGATATAGAAGTCCGTGATATCCTAGAGGAAGAAGGATCTGTGATTGTATATGCGGAGCCGGATCAATTTCATCTAGTACAAGAAGCATGTAAAAATGTAGGTATTACCGACTTTACTGTTGCGGAGCTAACCATGCTGGCGCAAAATGAGATCACCTTATCAGAAGAAGCCCAAGTTAAATTTGATAAGCTGATTGAGGCACTGGAAGATCTAGAAGATGTCCAACAAGTGTACCATAACGTGGATGCAGGTGAATAATACAAGTTCTGGTACAACAAATGAATAATGACAAACAGCCAAAAGCCGCTTTGCCTGATGACCATGTCATCAGGCAAAGCGGCTTTTTTCATCTGTCCAATCGCTGAAGGGTCTGCTTTATTTTCATTGATTACGACACGGCCCTGTCAAATTCTACTCATGATGAATAAAATATAGAGTTAATACAATTATTGAATAGTTGAATAGGGGGAGTAAGGCTTGGCTATTGTGGATACTAGTAAAGGCGGATTTTTTACGAAGGATCGTCCCGCACATCTTGGTTTCATTCATATTGATGAGGATAAAGATTCTGAATTTCAATCTATTACTTCAGTTAAAGACCCTCAAGCTGCTCTTGAGCTTCTTAAGTTAACGAAGTATTTCGATCCCGCTGTAAAAATCATTCCAGGAACCGATGAATTTGCAGGGGGCACTGAACTTGATCTTGTTAAAGCTCAACAGTTAGCTCATGCATTACCAGATGGAGAAATGGATTATATTAATAGTATTAAGAAAACAACAACAAACGTAAGGATTGGAAATCATATCGATCGAATATTACCGGACTTAATTAATTGTGTATCAGATATCCTTGTAGATACAGCAAAAGCTGGTCTGGAAGCATTGAAAAAATTTGTTACCGATACTTATACAGACATATCAAAAGAGCAGGGACCAGAAAAAAACTGGGCGATTATTACACGTCAGGCAGATCATGAAATTTCTTATACTTATCAACAGGCTTTTGGTTATCAATCAACTTTAGGGGAAGGATCGGGTGCTCTAAAGCTCGTTCGAATCATGTTCTTATCCTCTAAAGTGAAAATTTCTAAGACGAGTGGAAAGGTATTATTTCTTAACACTGATGACATAGCAACCACTGAGAATGAAACCAAAATTATAAAGGTATATAAGTTATTTGAAGCCACTCCAGATATTCATCTTCCGGTATTTCCAAACATTCATGTTTAAAGCATCTGATGTATGATGTAGAAAATGGAAGACTTCGACCTTGAATTTTTTCAAGGTTTTATTTTTTATCTATTGATCAATAGAGTTTTGTTGAAAAGTGCACCTCTATCTCTCCCTCACATTCGTACATTTTTTTTAAAAAAACAGATCTTATACACAATTCTATTCATAATGAATAAAATATAGGGTTAAGAAAAAATTATATGAACAGGGGGAGTAAGCGATGGCTATTATTGATACTAGTAAGGGCGGATTTTTTACGAAGGATCGTCCTGCACATCTTGGTTTAATTCATATTGATGAGGATAAAGACTCTGAGTTTCAATCTATTGCTTCGGTTAAAGATCCTCAAGCTGCTCTTGAGCTTCTTAAGTTAACAAAGTATTTCAATCCCGCTGTAAAAATCATTCCAGGAAACGATGAATTTGCAGGAGGGACTGAACTTGATATAACCAAAGCTCAACAGTTAGCTCAAGCATTACCAGATGGAGACATGGATTATGTCCATACAAGTAAGAAAACCACGTCAGATCTGAAAATTGGAGATCATATCGATCAAATATTACCAGGTCTAATTGACTTAATATCTGATGTTCTTGCAGATACAGCGAAAACTACTTTAGAAGCACTGAAAAAATTTGTTACCGATACTTATACAAACATATCAAAAGAGCAGGGATCAGACAAAAACTGGGCAATTATTACACGTCATGCAGAGCATGAAATTTCTTACACTTATCAACAGGCTTTTGGTTATGAATCATCTATAGGATCCGGACCGGGTGCTCTAAAGCTTATTCGAATCATGTTCTTATCCTCTAAAGTGAAAGTTTCTAAGACAAATGGAAAGGTATTATTTCTCACAACTGATGACATCGCAACAGTTGAGAATGAGACCAGAATTATTAAGGTATACAAGTATTTTGAAGCCACACCAGAAATCCATATTCCAGCATTTCCAGACATTCATGTTTAAGCATCTTAAAAATATGTTTTATAGATGAAATGTCAATTAGGTAGGGGGCTCGGCTGGCCCCCTACTATTCTATTAAAATCAAAAATGATTTCAAGTAATGGGAAAAAGTGAATTAAATAAAGTGTTAGACTTTCTAAGATTGTTTTTTTATTTGATACACTTTAAAGACACTGGTTGTACTGTCAATAGATGCAATATTAGAAGGCGTTAAAAATAATGGATTTACTTTTAAATTAGTAATAGTGACTTGAGACGAAAGTAACAAGAGCCGAATAAACAGATCCGATTCATAACCAAAAACCTGCTGATAGGTATAAGAAATTTTACCATAGGTAATGGGAATGGTTGTGAGAGTAGGTTGAGTCAAATCTGTAATAACGGTCCAATCTTTCCCTTGCTCTTTGAATAGCTGTGTATCCAGATCACTGACTACTTTTTTCATTGCTTCTATAACTTTTGTCTCTAGGTCTGGAATCACATCTCCTATTGCAAGGGAGGATAATTCGTGTGTGACTTCATCCATATGCTCCGATATTTCCAAATCAGCTATACTCTTGCTAACAGATCGATGGTAATCATAGCCACCATCATCTAACGCGTTAGCTAAGGTGATCACTTTAGCTACATTGAGTCGAGATCCTTTCTGATAAGGACCAGATGTAATGGTTTCTATAGCAGGCTCGAAATACTTTATTAAATCAAGAATTTGTGAATTGAGCTTAGGATCTTGAACTAATGAGGTGGATTGAAATTTGGAATCCTGGTCTTCAGGGACATGAACGACCATGAAATGTGCAGGGCGACTCCTAGTATGAAAACCCATATTGCAATGACTATTCATAATGCATCCCCTTTCAAAAGGATACTATCTCTATAAGCATGCTAAACTTGATGTTCCAATCCATCAGAGCACATCAAATGATCTGAACAGAATTTCCTTTTCTTTCGTGCCCGAGATGTAGGTTTTGTTCTTGTGGAATCAACTTGTGATTTTTCCAATCGACTTTAAATGTTTGATTATACTGAACTACGCCGATGTTTTTGAAGTTTCGTCCGGTATATTTATAGCCTACGCCGATCGAGGTTCTTACCAGTTCATACATATCAACATATTTCAAGTATTTCACGGTTACGTCATAATACGGTTTTGCTTTATCTGAAATGATAATGCTCATCATGTGAGGGGAAAATAGGTTAGCTGGTAAGCCTCTAATTTCGTCCTTTTTATCTAGATTTTCATAAGCTGTACCAGATAGTGTTGTTGTTTCTTTCATAAATAGTTGATTTCCAAAGGCCCCACTCGAACGATCTCTATCAAATTCAGTACGATCATAAGAGTGACCGTATTTATTTAAACTGACCACCCATCCCACATTAGTTGTATCATGATGATTCATTTCTGTTCGATAAAACTTTTGGTCGTAGGAAATACTCGTATTCCAGTTTTTACTTTGGTTGATATTAGGAAATCCATCTTGGAAACCTTCTCTAAGGGTATATCCAATATTATCTGTTACAATCACTTCCTCGGTTCTAACTTGGGGATAAGCTCTAAATATCGTTACGTCTTGCCCTGTGAAAATCTGTGTATGGTATTCAGATGCCCATGCTAAAAAAGCTGTGTTATCATTTATTTCTGCTTGCCAAGCTAGAGCCTCCATGGAACCACCAGTTTTTAATGCTAGATAAGATTGATTCTTGCGATGATCTTCGATAAAGATAGCCTCTAAAGACATGTGAAGAGTTCCCGAAGCATTTGGAGCATGATCATTCGCAATAATCCCTGTTAAAGGTTCATATTGACCTCCAGAATGCTGAAATGTATCAATCCATGTTTTTACATTATCGGAACCATTAGGACCTAATGTTGGAAAGTCAAAATAACTTGTCATAATCTCATCACCTTATAAATGTGCCTTTATATACTGTGAAAAGGCCTCATTGTGCCGACTTGTGTCTAATCGTTCCCGATATGTCATTCCGTCCATTCTGACATGATACTTAGCTTTTTTGTTAATAGTCCAACCTAAAAGCTGTGTTAGATCTTTATATACTTGAATTTCAAAGGCTATGGGAAAAGCATAAAGGTATGGGCCCGTATTTGGACCTTGCTTTAATATAGACATAGCATACGAATAACTGACGAAAGATTCTGTTATATGTCCATATAATAACCAGGGATCTTCTCGTCCTTCAGGGTTACCTATATCAGTAAATGCTGAGGTTACAGCACTCTTTATGACAGCACGATCATCATCAGAAAAATAAAAACCAGCGTCCCGACGAGCGAACATTTCAACATAGTCAACCATTTTTTGGACTAGCGACTCCACAACGATTTCTTTATCATCATCAAAGCCTTGACCAAAAGGCCAAGCTTGACCGTGTCCAGGAAAGTTAGGTGCGTTTTCTGCAGCCTCGTACTGATTAAAAATTGCCAAATATCCACCGCCATCAGCTTGCTTTACTAACTCTAAGTATTCAATAACTGCTTTACTGAATAGTAGCCCCTGATAAGCGTATGAATGATTAGACAGTGCGTTAATCTGATCCATGACCAGACGCGGAGAGTCAGGAGGAATCGATCCACTTTTATGTACTGCACTTAGTCGAAACCCACTTGCTATTGTCATCTTTATACCCCCTTCGTTATGTTATATTTAAATAATGACTGAAATATGTCAATAAAAAAACTACAGATGGGGATAAGCTCACTGTAGATAATAAGTTTATCCCATCTGTAGAGGATCAGAAAAGATATTCCTATTCCATTTTCTTTCTTAATCGATAGGCACTAATCTAGAGTTTTTCCAATCAACATTAAATTTTTGTTTATACTGAACTACCCCAACATTTTGAGTGAGTTGTGCATGATATTTATACACGCCAGCGATAAACGTTCTGTCCAGATAATATGAATCAATATATTTTTCGTACACAACGGTAATAGGATATTGGTCTGTTGTTTTATCCGCGATGATAACAGCTAACATATCAGGAGAAAATAAATAGGCTGGTAAGCCTCCAATTTCGCTTATCTTCCACATATTGTCATATGCTGAGCCAGAAGTGGTAATTGAATTTTTCCAAAATAACTCATCGTCGGTCCTACTGTACGGTCCATCACCATTAGGTTGTCGATACCCATCTAAGCTGACTTTCCACAATGCATTGTCTACACCATGACTAACTAATTCTGTCTTATAAAACTTCTGATTATAGGTAATATTTGTTCCCCAGCTTACCCCCGCATTTATAGAAGGAAGACCATCTTGGAAAGTACCACCAGCATTATATCCAATATTATCTGTTACAGATGTTTGATCAATTTCAGCCTTAGGGAAAGTATTAAATATTGTCGCTAAGTTTGAATTATCCGACTTAACTTGGATCCGATATTCAGATGCCCATGCGAAAGCAGCCGCAGACTCGTTAATGGGAAACTGCCAAGCTGCAGCACTCAATGAACCATAAGTTTTCAATGCTACATAACTTTGATTCATGGAAGGATCATCAATAAAGGTAGCCTCTAAAGCCATGTTAATCGATTGAGTCGGAGGAGGACGGTGAGCAGGATCATTAACAATTACACCGGAATTTATCACTATATATTGACCACCAGCATGTTGGAACCTGTCAATCTTTGTTTTTACGCCATCAGCAGCTTCAAAGGGGCCTTCCGTGTTATATTCAAAATAAACGGTCATAAAAAATTCACTCCTTCTTTAAGATGTGCTTCTGAAATCTCAGAACGATGCGTGCCTTCAATAGAAATTTAAAGTCACCATGT
This sequence comes from Thermoactinomyces sp. DSM 45891, assembly GCF_900119485.1. GTDB lineage: Bacteria > Bacillota > Bacilli > Thermoactinomycetales > Thermoactinomycetaceae > Baia. The sequence goes on along the minus strand of NZ_FPJZ01000015.1, from coordinate 37,486 downwards.
TGTTGAGTTAAGAGCCACTTCGTCCCCGAAGATGATTCTGTTCTTTTATTCTGCAAAATCAAAATTATATTATTCTTTGCCTACTACATTTGTGATAAAAATGAGTCAATTAACTAGAGTTCTTATCTCATGAAAAGAAAAAACTAAAAGCCAGGTTGTTGTCAATTATCCGTTATTACTTCAGTTACAGGTACTAGATTTGTATTGTCTCCAACTTGCATTTCATTGAAGGCGATTTTGTCTGCGATATCCTTCCATAAGCTAGCATCTACTAGTAATTTATTTCTTAAAAAAACAATTTGATTAGTTAGTAGTATAACCTGCTCTTTTTTAGCCATTTTTTCCAGACCAATCGATATGGTTTCCCATGTGCCTTTAATAATTGAAAGTTCGGGTAATACATCCTCTAGTGTGCTAGATAAATCTTCGATTTGATTTTGCGCTTTTTTAATTAAATCGATATAGTCTAATTCCCTTCGTATATCTGCTGGATGCATTTGAAATTGTTGCTTGAATGTGTCAATTTGTTGCCGGCATTCGCTTACGGCATCCGATTGAGTTTTGGCATTACTCAATGTTTGATTTAATCTATCAGTCAATTTCTGTAATTCATTATCTTGTAGATAATTTGATAAAATCGTTTTTAAATTATTTATACTGAGTTGATCCTGCTCTAAATTAGTAATAAATTTAGAAAGTAAATAATAGGTTGCATCTACATTATCAGAGTATTCGTTTGCTTGATTGTACAACTCTTGCATTCTTTTTTTCAGAACAAATAGTTCTTTTGAATTTCTTCTTACAAAGTTAAAATGTTCTGCACATTCTTCATAAATACATGGTGCTTTTGTTGCATAATCAGATAAATCAGATAAACACTGCATCATACTTGGAAAAGTGCCGTCCTTGTAGTTAATAGTATGATTTTTGATTGAGGTATAAACTGGATAGATGTGCTCAAAAATCTCTGGAAGTGTAGCGGTATTTGATACGTTTAAATAGCTTCTCATTTCCGATGAATTTGTTGGTAAGACAACTCCATCCTCCACATATTGATTAATACCTATCCAGCATTTTGGTTGTAAAATGAAACCTTTGCTGATATTTTCACTCATACGTAGCTTCCTCCTTTTTCTCCAACACACGATTTCTCCGAGGTCAAATGTGTAATTATCCAATAATCCATAAGAACCGTTGTCCATCATGATCGCCTCTAAATTCTACATATACATTGATATTATGACTACAAAAAGACAAAAATACCAAGCTCAAGAAGATGGTTGAATCACCTTGAATCCAGAGGCCAATCTTCATTATTAATTTGGTATAGACTTTGTTATCATTGAATACTTGTTAAGAAGGAGTTTTAGCTTAGTATGAAAGGAAGATTGATAATTGTGCCAAATAGATCATCTTTTCCTAGGAAAAATCAGATAAGAAGGTTAGTTTATAAAGTAGTTAGCAACAACGGAGATGGTGCTTATAATTATAGTTCGGTTTATGCAGTGGATCCTGAATATATAGATCAATGTCTACAAATGGCATCGTTATTTGATAGTGCCATTGACCCTAACACTTTTCATTTCGACTTACAAAAAGCGATAGCGATTGCAAATGACCCTGATAATGATTTAACACTTTTAGGTCAGTTAGATACTCAGGTTTATGAAACAAAGTACCTTGAAATTGCAACTATGGCAGATCAAATCATGAACCAACTATCGGATTTTTTAAATGCCCCCTTTCCAGAAGGAGATTTAAAAAACCAATTAACTGCAGCGATGCAAAATACGTTTGCTAACTTAAATACTCAAGAGGACTCTGCTTGGATTTTTTGGAGTGACGAACAGGCTTCTAATACAACTTATTTATACAATATTCTATTTGCAGTCGAAGTTCATACAGTGTCAGGGCCTGCAGTATATGTATGTCCTATGGGGTTTGAAATTTCGGTAGATATTGAAAAGGAAAAGGTATTATTTATAACGATCCATGATTCCCATACATATAGTGTGAGATTACAAGCTGTAAATGCAGCATTTTTTTCAGGTGATATCTGCGATAATTGCTAAGTAGGTTGCAAATTTACTTCCACTACCGACTTAGCTAACACTTGAAGTTAGAGGGGTCTTCCCTAAAAACAGACCTTTAAGTAGACAGTGAGAATTAAGCTCGGTACTGTTTACTTAAAGGCGATTTTATAATGTTTTTAAATATGGAGATGGTATAGATGAGTACTTTGATTGTTTCAAACAAAGATAGTAACAATAAATATAATTTTATATATGCTGTAGATCAAAGTGATATAGATAATGCAATAGAACAAGCTACAGCATATGATGCAGCTATCGATCCTCGAACGAATGGATTTGACTTAAATAAAGGACTGCAAATTGCAAATCGTAATGGAACCCTTCTAGGACAAATAGATCGAACGATTGTTAGTGAAACGATTCAAGTAGATTATATGGTAGATCGGGTAATGGGCATATTAAAGGATTTTCTGAGAGTAGATTTTCCTACAGATCAGATAACTAATGAATTAACTGCAGCTATGCAAAGTACATTTACTAACCTTCATACTCAGGAGGATTCTGCTTGGGTTTTCTGGAGTGACGAAGGGTCTTACAATACGACTTATCTATACAATATGCTTTTTGGTATGTCAACCACCCTTATTGGTCCTGATTATGTATCCGTTGTGCCTATGGGTTTTGAGATTTCAGTTGATATAGAAAAAGAAAAAGTATTGTGGGTAACGGTAAAGGATATTCATCGATATTCAGTTAGATTAACAGCATTACATTCATCAACCTATATTGGTCAAGATTCGTGCTCTAGCCATTCTCTTTGTTGACAGAACTATTTACCACTATAAGAATGAAGATACATTTTTAGTGTAAGGTCTGCTTTTTATGTTAGTTCAGTTTGAATGTTTCCTTGATTTCTACAAAGTTGATAATAAACTCCTTGATTCTTTAGTAGTTCCTCATGCGTACCCATTTCGGTGATTTGTCCCTTGTGCATGACGACGATTCGATCACAATTTCGTACAGTGCTTAAACGGTGAGCGATAATGACCTGGGTGCATTTGAGTTTCGATAAGCTGTGCTGGATATTTGATTCGCGTATGGTATCGAGAGCGGATGTAGCTTCATCGAGAACGAGCATCTTAGGCTGGTGAACTAAGGCGCGAGCGAGTAGCAAACGTTGTCTTTGTCCACCCGAAAAATTTCCGCCCCCCTCTGAAACCATAGTGTGAAAGCCCATCATCTGCTCTACAATATCTGGATATATATCTGCCCTTTTCGTTGCATGGATAATCTGCTCCATAGGCACCTCATCATCTAATAGCGAGATATTTTCTTGAATGGTTCCATGGAACAAACGAGTTTCTTGTAAGACCACCCCTATTTGTCGGCGTAAGGTTTGTAAGTTCATTTCTTGTAGGGGTGTGCCATCAAAAAGGATATTACCTTCTTGGGGATTGTACAACCCTAATAAAACTTTTGCTAATGTACTTTTACCTGAGCCTGATTCACCCACAATCGCGATTTTTTCACCCGGACGAATCGTAAGATTGATTGATGAAAGCACATTTTCACCGAAGTAACTATAGCGAAAGGATACATTTTTCAGCTCAACCCCTCCGAGTAATTGGAAATCCTTTCTTCCACCACTTCCTTCTGGTGTGCTTTCCATGACATCCCGTAGACGGCGAATATAGGAGCCTAGAACAAGAAACTGCGAATAAGTTGAACCAAGAGAGGTAAATGGAATCATAAAGGCTGTTGATAAGGCACTGATTCCTAGGAGTTGCCCGAGTGTAAGATTTCCCTCTAGTACAAAGCCAGCCCCTATCCAGAGGATAAATAGTGGTGTGATAAACTGAATCCCACCACTAATGGTGTCAAATACAGCTGACAACAGACCATATTTTTTATTTGTTTCTAGCTGGTCTTTAAATAAGCCCTGCCACACATGAAATACTTTTTCTTCCGCACCTAATACCTTTACATCACAAATGCCAAAAATATTTTCTGTTAGATAGGCTTGTGTTTTGGTATTGGCGGAAATTTGTTGGTCAGTTAACTTTCGTGTCAGCCGTGTACTCAAGCTGAGAACGACAAATAATAGAGAGCTTAATGAAATAATAATAAGTCCGAGACGCCACTCTTGATATAGGAGTAGACAAGCATACGAAACAACTAAAATGCTGTCAATCACGAGCGAAATCACTTTACTAGACAAGATTTGTCTTATGTGTACATTTGAATTTGCCCGAAAAACGAGTTCGCCACTTTTTCTACTTTCAAAAAACGGAAACGGAAGGTGAAACAATCGGCTAATAAAGGTGGACATTAGCGCATAGTCCATGTTTGTTTGCAATTTCACGATGAAGAAACTCCGTAAATAGGAGAAGATCTGATGGAATAAGAATAAGCCTAGAACCCCGATTCCCAATACAGTGAGATATTCCTTGTTACTAGGGATAATGACTTGATCTGTGATCCATTGTGTTAATTGAGGGATCAAAAAGCCTAGTCCTTGTAATAAGAACGAAAACACAATGAGGCTTGTTATTAACTTCGATTGATCTTGTATAAAACGGAGAAAAAAGCTCCATTTTGACTTCTGATGCCTTGTTTCAAATTTTCCACTCGGTTCCGCTGCAAAAATATAGCCAGAATAATGCTGTTCTACTTCCGATAGTGGGATCTTATGACGTCCATTATCAGGATCTATAATTGTGGCGTTTCTCTTACCTAGACGTTCTAATACTACATAGTGTTGACCTTTCCAATGAAGAATGACTGGTAATGAGGAAGATAGGTCTTCTAAGCTACCTTTATAGACATTGCATTTTAGATGAAAGTCATCCCCTATATCTAACAAATCGGCAAGGGAACTTCCTCTTTTTGATACGCCATAGCGCTCTCGCATTTCTGTTAAAGTAATCTCATGACCGTGGTAATTTAAGAGCATAGCCATCGAAGCCAAACCACATTCACTATGCTCCATCTGTTCGATAAATTTCACACGTTTTGACATGATCTCTCCTCCTTTCACCAGATGCTAAAAGGTTTTCTTTTCAGATTAGCTTTATAACAAGTAGAGTAGGCATACATGGAACTCAGATGCCTACTCTACATTATCTTTTTACTTCACTTCATAAATGGAGGTTGCAGAGATACTACTGACGGAACTTGATCTGGATATGCTAATCTCAGTAATTGATATCCAATTCCGGATAGCCCTAAAAATAAACTGGGTGTTTCTAAGAAATGGGAGACACCTGTGAGATACTTGCCATGCTTTTTCTTGGTTTGAATGACATTGTGCCCAATTGACTGAGCAGATTGAATCCAGTCTTCGCGTTTAAGCGATATACCCGCCATCAATAGTAGGTCAGCATTCCCTAAGTCACCGTGGCACAGAGAGTGAGAAAAGCCGATTCCTTCTTTACTTGTTGTTTCTACAGAAGTAGATATTTCATCGATTATATATGGGTCTTCTTGCAGATAAGGGAGGCAGAGAACACGACCTAAACCAACTCCCGGTGCACCGTGGCACCATTGTACTGGGGAAGATGATCCTTTTTCATGGCGAATATCCCGCCAATTTTTCGTCGACTCATCATATAAGGAACGATCATACTGGAGGGCCTTTAAGCCCCATTCGTGATATTTATCATGACCCGAAACATTGGCAAGTCGAAGAAGTGACCAAGCAATTCCACTCGTTCCATGAGAGAAGCCACCAAGTAAAGCCTTATCTTTGCCAGTATGCCATGCAACCCCATTATCAGTTTGAATCGCATGTTTGATTAAGTGATTTCCAACCTTTTGAGCGATGAGCAAAGGGTGTTCCCAATTAAATTGCTCAGCTATATTTAATAGCACATGAATAATCCCCGCGCCACCGTAGATGAGATCAAAATGTTGATCTTGCTCTATCTTTTGCTCTATGTTTGGAAGCAACTCTTTCATAGAAGACATCCATTCTTCTTTTTCTCCATAGAGAGCTGTCATATGAGAGAGAGTATAGAGAATCGATGATTGTCCAACAAAAGCATTCGCATCTTGTATAAGTGGCCCCGCGTTACATGCAGTCTGCAAGGCTGCCTTTGCTAAGTTGCCAAACTCACGATTTTTACATATTTGATCTAAGTAGCTGTAGAACAACGCCATTCCACAAACCCCATTGTATAAACCAAAATCCATAGGGGCGATCGTCCACAAATTGTTGGCAGTTGGTGCTAAACCTATCCAGGTTACATCATTTTTATCTCCATAAATTGCCCTTTTTGAAAGATAGGATCCGATTTTCTCCGCTTCTTCGACAAAGGATTGGACAGGTAAATCCGTATGTTTTATAGGATCAGGAGTAAAATCATATTGTTTGATTTGCAGGTGAGTTTTGGATTCAATCCCACCTAGAATGGAGGCGGTAATGTAACTTGCTTGCCTCTCTATCTCATCAGGGGTTAAGCTCTTTATTCGTCTTATCACCCTCTGATAGCTAGATTCTTTGAAGAAGTTAGGGATGATTTTACCTGTACTGCTATAAAGATCTGTATCATCAATCATCGCCGTAAATAGAGGAATATCTCCTTCTAATAAATCTTCAATCTCGTAAGGAATGGCTTCATCATGCATTTGAGTAAACCAAAGTCGATCTAATAACTTTTCACGTTCTAAGGAGTCTTCCAGATAATCAGGGTGCTGGGTTTCTAGCAGGAAGTCGGCATAAAACTGTGTATTACGTAACACGATTCGAACTTGATCTTGCTTAAAGGAGGCAATCGGTCCCTCATCACTAAGTAGTTTGACTTGATGTTCCTGTATGAATTGACAGGCTTGTTTAAAGCCACTCACTATATATTCAACATAAGGCTTGATATCGATTAACTGATCATGTAAGCGTGGCAAATTCCCACTTAATCGTAAAATGGCATTTTTTCGAACATAGCGCATCTGATCTGTTCCGTATTCTTCTACTTGCAAAATAGGAGTGGGGTATTCTTGTTCTCTTCCTCCTAAGCCACTAACATCAATCCCTTTTCCATCCTTATCACTAAAATGGAATAGAGGAAGTAGGGCAGTCTTCAGCACTGAATTTGCCAATCTATCATTTGCTTTTACTTGTGCAAGCATTTCCTCTGCCACGTTTGGAGAGGAAGAGTTATGAAAGAGGGTCTCCAAGTCGATTAATATCGGATTCTCTCCATTTGCAATCATATTTTCATAATGGAAGTCGATGCCGTACAGTGAATAGACAACTGCTAATAAACCGCCGAATCGAGTATAAAAGCGTTGAACTTCTTCTGTAGAGGAGCAACCTTTTTGAGTGACAACCTCTTCCCACGCATAGTGGTTCTTATTTAGAACTTTATAACTCGATAACGGAGGAGTGAAACCACATCCGTTTAACCAATCCAGTACCTGGTGGAAATGATTCGATACGGTGAGATTTTTTGGTTTATAAATCACCTGCTCCGATTCAAACTGAAAGTGCATTACCGTTCTACACCTTTGGTGTGAATCTCCCATTCCTGCTGAAATCGCGGTGAGAGGTTTATCTTGTATGTTAAATTCTTGTAGAATTTGTTTTCGGTCGTTGAGATATCTTGTAATCGCCTCTGTGATCGCTTCCATAAAGTGATGGGTTCGGATCATGAGAAGACGAGCAAGGGTTGGGTACTCACTGTATATAAATTCAAGATGATCGGGATTCATTATTTTTTTCTGTATGAATGACTGAAAGCGTGCTTCCGGGGTATCTCCTTCTAACTGCCCCATCTCTCGCTCAATGTGTAGTTCTAAGACGAAGGTTCTTCCAGCTATTATGTTTAGCCCATCTACCAAATTACCTAAGATTGAATCTAAGACCGTATGAATTTGTATGTATGGATCGACTTCTGAAATTTGCCCGAAATAATCAGTTAATCTTTTCTTTGCCCATAGTACAAACGGGCGAACTGTGAATTGAAGTCCCTTTTCAATATCCTCTGGAATCGGTGTAACTCGATTTAATTGAAGCGCCTCCTCCAACCAATCCATCCACGGGAATTTCGAATGATGCAAGGTTTTCATTTCATTGATCCAATGATCACTACTCATTTCATATAGTGCGCTTTTAAACCTTTGCATCTCCAAATCGGTAGCAGATAATCTATTTGCTAATGTCTTTTCGTCTAAGAATGATACATTTTGCCAATCATGAATCACTTTTTCTGCATCAATCGAATCCACCTTTTTTTGTCCGAGATTCGGTAGGTGATCGAATCGTTCTTTTAAAGTAAGCGACCTATATAATTGTGTCCGAAAGTTTGTATTCATCATAATTCCTCGCAGATGTGTGAGTTTAGTAGAAACGCGATAGCATATGAAAAATTCATTATGCTATCGCGTTGTAGTGTATTCCAGTAGTTAAATAGGGCTTACTAGCATCTTTTGCATGGAGTTGCGAGAGAACTTTTCATTCCGCAATTTTCATTGATTGTAGCTCGAGCCCAATCACATACTAAACTTGTAAAATCATCAGTTGAGCCATTTCCGCCACTAACACGTTCTAATTCCTCTCGTGAAACTTCCACATCTCTCTGTCCTACTGCAAAATATTTAATTTCTTCTTTGAAATAATTACGAGACATTATAATTCCTCCTCATGGATCTGATATTGATATCACTTTTGGTTTTACCGATAGAGCTTATTAGCATCTTTTGCATGGGGTTGCTAGAGAGCTTTTCATCCCACAGCCATCATTTACTGTAACTTCAATAGCTTTACAAACCATTGTTGTGATAAGTGTGGTGATTTCTTCGTTTGCACCATTTCCGCCGCTAACACGCTCTAATTCCACTCTCGAAATTTCAACATTCTTTTGACCTGCTGGGTCATACATTTGAATCGTTTTCTTTGCATCTTGGCGTGACATTATAACATCCCCTTAATTTAAATTTATGCAACCGACCTAAAGGAGGGTTGATTGCAACTACAGTATAATAGTATTTATTTAATAAATGCAATAAAAATTTTATAATTTATATGTTCCTGCAATTATTTTATTTGTTCATCATAGAAAATAATAAATGGATACACTTGTTGATTGATTAGCGAAAAACGTGATAAACAAAGGGTTTTTTCTATTTATTTGAATCATCTTTGAATAAAAAAACACATGATAATATGCTGGAAATATCAATTAATAAAAAAATATATAAAACGACATGTAAGACCTACTTGATCATTTTTATATCCAAAATTGGATGTGATTTAGTTAATTAGTAAATATTTTTATACACCCTGAAGGAACATTGTCAGTTAATGTCGAATAGTAGTGCTTGATGAGGATAATAAGGTGTTAAGGAGGAAGAGAATATGTATCGAATAGCAGAGCCACCAGACTTCGATTATACAAAATAATCGTTTAATAAATATTTTCTATCTATATTAGAAGGAATATTGTCTATATATGTCGAAATCGGGTACTAGAAGAAAGATGAAAGGGGAATTCGCGATGTATTTGTTTGCAGATCCACCAACAGAGTGCTAATGATGAACAGATAACTGCATAACAAGTGACCATTTTCTAGCTAGGGGGGTGCTTCCTAGCTTTCTTGTTTTGGTGAAGCATGTAGGAGGGAGACTATTGATCATTGAGGGCATAGAGGCTGGAACTGTTTTTTGTTATGAACGGACATTTACGTTAGAAGATGTTCAACAATTTAGTGCTATCTCGGGGGATGAGGGAGATCATCATACGGTGCCTGATGAGTACGGCAAGGTAGTCGTTCATGGCTTCTTGACGGCCACCCTGCCGACTAAAATCGGTGGAGATTTTAATGTGGTGGCGCGCGATTTTACGATGAAATTTGTCAGACCTGTTTTTACAGGGGACACGATTCGATGTGAGGTAACGATGCATCGAATTGAGAAGCAGGAGCAACGATATCAAGTTTCTACTACGTATGTGTGTATGAACCAAGATGGTAAAGAAGTATTGAAGGGTGAAGTACTCGGATTTGTTTATAGCTAAAAGTAAACCAGCAACCTTCTCATACGAGAAAAGATTGCTGGTTTATTTTTTGCTGGCTATTTGGTGCTGCCTGGAAGGGTTTTTTCTACATATTTAGAGAACTCATCATCTATCGTATTCAAGCCTGACAATCGCTTAAAGCTTATGCGGGTACAAGGCGGTCAGATCTTGGAATATACCTTGATTATGCAAAGCTCGAAATAGCTCTTCAATCGTTTCTTCATTTTGTGTGTCAATTGCTTCCATGAGCAATTTCTTTGCTTCTTGATAGGAAGGAGGGGAGGGACTGTATAGAATATCCATAGACACTCCGGGAATGTTTTTCTTTAAAGTCTCTTGACCTGTAAGTCTGTTCGTTAGAACGGATTTGACTATTCCCAAACGTGTTCGCGTATCTCCAAAAATGTTATGTTGGACACACCAATCCCAAAAAGCGTATTTCTCATTTGTTACTTTCGAGAAGGATAAGAATTCAACCATTTCTCGTAATTGAGCCACTTCTTCTTTTAAAAGCTCTAATTCACTTTCAGGCTCTTGGACGTACTTTTCTTTGGCATCTTCCAGTTCTTTTAGTCGACGTTCATATTCGTTCAACTACTTCACCTCTTACTAGACTAGAATAAAAAGAAATTGATAGCCCACTTTATAGCATCTGCGATTTGCATTGCTGTGCCGGAATTCATATTCATTGGACCTTTTAAGAATTGGTACAACCTTGTCTTAATAATTTCCGCAGTCACGTCAGGGATATTGGCTAAATCATCAATTTTGTCAGCAATTGTACCGCTATGCTTTTTGAAAGCCTTCGCCGCTGGACCGTCTAAAAACTTAACCAACTCTCCAACTACACTCCCGCCATGTCGAATAGCAAATGCTACAGCTTCCGCCGCCAACTTGACAAGGTAACCTCTTATACCATTTTGTGTTACTCCGTCCTGGAGTACCTCTGGGTTTGTTTTTACATTCTGGACAATAGGGGCATTGGTTTCTGATGCAAAAGCTTGCAAGCTTGTACCTAGACCAGTAACTAAAACAGAAACAGAAACTGTCAACGTTAAAATATATTTTTTCATCTTTACCAAATTTCTTTTCAAGATAGCCAACTCCTTTTTAAGTGAATAAAAAATACGAAGGACGAGCTATCTAAAATCTTCTACATCCCTCGTATTTACATAATGAAACAACCAATGAAAATACCGTCAGGATAGATCAAATACATCAAGCAACTAGATACGTGCTTCTAAAGGCGGATCGCCTACAAACAGTCTGTACATTGGTCGTGTCTCCTCCTAAGAAAAAATGATAGAGAGGGTAAAGTCTGAGAACAGGTGACAAGTAAATAAATGTCGAAATTAGATAAGTGAGAGAGAAACAGGTCTAATCGGAAAAAATATCATATCCATGTCCATAAAAAATAGTGTTGTTGTCGTCCATTTTGAATGGTTTCCATGTGATGTTTGGTAGATAAATCTTCACTTTCGTGTCAGTAGTGATAACAAGCGTCTGCTCTGTTTTTCTACGACTGGCAATATAGACTGCTTCCGTAGTTTCATCAGATAGTTGGATTGTCCGACGTGCTTCTAGGTCAAACACTTGCTTTAAAGCTAATTTAGAGCATTTTAAGGCTTCTAAAGACTTGGCTTTGATATGAAACCGTAGCATGTTTTTCCCCCTCTTTATCAAGTTTTCACAGTTATTACTGCACAAACTTAGTGTACTAGGATACGTTATTTATATCAAAAATTTAAAATATTTAATTCCTATTTCATTTCGAAATAACTTTTCCGCCAATTTAGCGGAATATTTATATTTACTTTCTAAAATTACTTAGTTAAGTTCTTGTTTGATGGAAAACGGCTACTATAATAGATTTTTGGCTGAAAAAATTTCTTGAAAAAATTTTCTTAAGGATGATTGATAAATGGGGAAGAATACCAATTCGATTTTTGTTACTGCAGAGTTAGGTGAAATGTTTAAAAATGAAAGGAGAGTTAGGAAACTGAGCCAGTTGGAGTTGTCAGATGAGATTGGTTTGGCTAATTCAACCATTAGCAAGATAGAGAAAGGTGTGTGTAAGACAAATAAAAGCTATTTAGAGAAGCTATGTAGTTATTATGGTTTGAGTATTGATGAGCTTTTAGTCCACTATACAACTCAACCAGTTATTGACAAAGCAGATACACTTCTCCAGTTGATGGCTATAGAATATGATATTGATTTAACAGATTTAGATCAAGGGATGGAAGAACTAAGACAAATGGAAGAGTACAGCAAACTTGATGGGGTTTTAGAAGAATATTCGCTCGTTCCGTTCCCGTGTTATCTTAAGGGTAAATTTTATGAGAAAAAGAGAAAATGGAGTTCTGCACTAGAACAGTATGGAACGGCTGTTCAACTCATCAGCTCATCTATGAGAAACGCAGACGAAGAAAATTTGAAATCAGCTTGCCTTAATGGGATGGCTAGGGTTTGTTTACGCCGAAACAATTTGGATGAAGCGTTATCTTATGTAAACAATGGGATAGAAGCATTTAATCCCGATGGTAAACGCCATCACATCCAGTATAACTTGTGGATTAATAAAGCTATTATCCTGGAAAGGTTAAACAGAGACGTCGAAGCTCTACTGTTAGTTGAATCGGTTTGCGAGAAAGGGAGTACCAGTATACGAAGTAGTGATGCATGGTTAAACCTGTTACTTATTCGAATTGAGTTGTTAAACAAATTAGGGAGGTATGATGAAGCCATTCATTATGTGCAAGAAGGTTTATTCCTTGCACGTGTAGATGGACTGTACGATCATGCCTTTGATCTCTGGTCATCATTAGGTGAGAGCTACGCCCAAAAGGGATTAATGGTAAATGCTGAATTATGTTACCAGTCAGCATTAAAGTTAGAAGGAAGGATAAAAAGAAAGCATTTAGCAATCAAGACACATACGCATCTAGGCATTGTTTACTGTGAATGTGGTAAATTGAAGTTGGGCCAATCTACACTAGTCAAGGCTGTCAAGTTGGCCCGTGAATATAAAGACGTTCAACGACTAGTGAAAGCCCTTGTATCTCTGAGCCAAAGCCTAGTAATGCTAAATAAGGATATGGATGCCTACAAACATCTAGAAGAAGCACGAACCATAGCAAAAGAATATAAGTTCGAGACCCTGCTGTTTGACATTTTACTGAATATGAGCGATATTTGTAAGAGATGGAAATTGGCCGATTATCAAGAAATAACAGAAGAATTTCAAGAGATTTCTGTTCATTTGTTGAAGGGAGGTAGAACACTAATGTTGCATCAAATCGAAACGATCAGAAGAGTTTCTATCAGCGACCCACCTAACGACTGATACATAAACAGGAAACATGAACAACCCAGTTCACTCAGGAATTGGGTTGTTCATGTTGAAAAGATGTTAGGAGATGTGGGCATGGTATTCCACCACTATCCGCCAGATACAGATATTCTTCCTTAGTAATGATCCCATACCGGGTTAGGAAAGCATTATAATTATGCTGAATAATTTATTAAGTAAACCAAAATAAAACCAGCAACCTTCTCACACGAGAAAAGATTGCTGGTTTATTTTTTGCTGGCTATTTGGTAAACAATGCTACACCCAAGACATGATCGATGGGGACAGCTCCTATACTGCGGCTATCTCGGCTATGATTGCGGTTATCACCTAATACAAAGACAGAGTCTTTTGGTATGGTGTAAGGGAGTTGTACTTCTACAGGATTAGTAGAATTCATCGCTTCCTTGATATACGTCTCGTTCAGTTTTTCACCATTTCGATATAGCTGGTTGTCTTTAATATCTATGACATCTCCAGGCTTTCCGATTACTCGCTTAATCCAAATATTGTCACTGTGGTTTCCTGTAATTAAACGTACCAATCCATTATCGTACAGATCATCTTTAAAAGAGCGCTTCTGTGTTACCCGGCTATCGATGATTACGATTTCACCATAATCAGGGTGATAGTTAAATGTGTTAGGTAGTTTCGAGATAATAATTTGTTCTTGTTCGTGTAGCGTTGGTTCCATCGATTTTCCTAGCACTTTTGTTGGTTGCACTACATAAATGCTGAGGATGAGAGCGACTACGATTCCGAGCAAAATGGAAAAGAACCAAGAAAAGGATTGTTTTACGATTTTCTGCATAGGCCTGCCCTCCATTACCTTCATCTACCACAGGGCTATTTATTACATTCATTGTAAATCAAATCAGCTAGTTTGTGGTAAGTGTTTTTTGTGAAAAAAAACTAGCCTCATCGTGTAAGGCTAGTGAGCTGTGACACTACTTAAAGATGGAACTAAAGAAGTCTGCGATGGCTCGGAAGATACTAGCGATCCATTCTAGAATCGAATCGAGAAATCCTTTAGCTTCATCTGAACTTAACACCTTCGAGATGTCCCCACGTAATTTATCTAGCTGACCGCTAATCGCGCCCCAGTCAATGTTTAAGCTACTGAAGTTTTGCGAGAATTGCACCAAGTTATCAATGGTTGCTTGATCGAGATTGATGTTAAATTGGTTGGATATATTGACAATGATATTCTTGTATTCTTCCACCGTTTTCGGACTTTGGGTTGCTATTTCTTCTTTAACCTTGTTGATAAACTGAGCTGCTTTGTCACCCGTAATTCCTGTTTTTTCGGCTATATCCTGTGTGCGAACCATTTCTTCGTTCGCCACTTGTTTTTTATTTTCATCGATCTTCTGACCGGTTGCTTTTTCAAAGGCTTTAATAATCCCTGTAAGTGCAGCAGTACCAGATACTTTGAAAGGAGCTGTTACGTAGATATCAGCATCTTTTACACCCGCCGTAATAGCAGCGTTTGCGTACATAGCAGGGGAGATATTGGTGATATTATTGGTTTTCACCGCGATCCCTTTACCGGAATCGGTCAATGTAATTTTAGCGGAAGAAAGGGCACGATTCCCTATCACAGCCTTACTAAGGTACTTACCAAGGTAGGTGTGTTCTTCTTGGTTTGTAACTGATACTTGCTTGACTTTATCATCCACTTTCATCTCGGTCATAAGAGTTTGTTTATCAGCGGCAGATAGGTCTTGACCAAATGTGACCACCGTTTCACCTGCTACGGCATCCGCAAAGGAAATGTTTTGCGCAGTCAAGGTGAAAGCCGTTAAACCTGTTACAAGCAAAATCGACAACTTTTTTAAGAACTTCATAAATAGGTACCTCCCATAAAAGATTTTAGATGAATTACAAAAAAGGCCTAATGAAACGATAGTACCTTTCGAACGCTGTGATGTGAGAAAAGGGGAGCGTTCTACTTCTCCTGTCTTTTCCACAAACCTTTTTTATTTAAACACTGGATCCTTAAATAAGGATAATTTTTCCAGTGAAGTTTTGTCCACATCCGCATGTAGACTGTTGCCGTGCGAATCCATCGTTACAATCGCGGCAAACCCTTCTACTTGTAAATGCCACATAGCTTCTGGAATGCCAAACTCTAGAAAGTCTACGCCATCCACTTGTTTTACACTCTGTGCATAATACTGGGCAGCTCCACCAATGGCATTTAGATATACAGCTCCATGTTCTCTTAGACCCGCCAATGTTTTAGGCCCCATGCCGCCTTTCCCGATCACCGCACGAATGCCAAATTTCTTGATAATATCTGCTTGGTACGGCTCCTCACGAATACTAGTTGTCGGACCGGCTGCTTTGACATGCCACGTTCCTTTGTCATCCTTTAGCATGACAGGCCCACAGTGGTAGATTACGCCGTCAGTAAGGTTAGCTGGTGAATCGTGATCCATTAGATGTTTATGTAGCGCATCACGGCCTGTATGAATAAGGCCATTTATAATGATGACATCACCTACCTTTAGATTCCGAATTTGCTCTTCTGTAATCGGTGTAGTGAGAACGACTTCGCGATTATTTGTTGGAGCGGCTTCCCTTTCTTCTTGGTCTATAGTAACTTTTTCCGTGCTTTGTGGAGAAGTATCTTTATAGATCCAATTTATGATTTCTCCTGTTTCTGGATGAATAAGGGCACCTTGACGGCGAAACGCCCAACAGTTATAAGCAACCGAAACAAAGAAACTAGCTGGAAGACGATTCATAGATCCGATTTTGCAACCGAGAAGCGTTGTATTGCCTCCGAATCCCATCGTCCCAATACCGAGTGTATTTGCTTTTTCTACGATGTAAGCTTCTAATTCTGCTAAAGAATCGTTTGGATTTTGATCATCAACAGAACGGAAAAGTTGCTCCTTCGCTAATTCATAACCAGTTGTGCGATCTCCTCCGATACCAACGCCGATAAAACCAGCACTACATCCTTGCCCTTGTGCTTGATAAACAGCATGAAGAATACATTTTCGGATGCCGTCGAGGTCTCGTCCTGCACGACCGAGTCCTTCTAGTTCACAAGGTAGACTGTATTGAATGTTTTTATTTTCACAGCCGCCTCCTTTGAGAATAAGCCGGGCATCGATTTCATCTCTTTCCCATTGATGAAAATGAATAACAGGAGTACCTCTACCGAGGTTATCGCCTGTGTTTTCTCCCGTTAGAGAATCGACTGAGTTAGGACGTAGTTTCCCTTGTTTGGTGGCGATGGTGATAGCTTCGTGAATCGCCTGAGTCATCTTCATTTGGTTTGCTCCTACGGGCACGTACAAGATAAAGGTTGGCATGCCTGTATCTTGACAGATAGGAGAAACATTTTCTTCTGCTGTGCGAATGTTATCTGTGATGGTTCCGAGCGCAAGAGCAGAGCGGGTGCCTGCATCTTCACGATTGGTTGCGGATTGGATTGCACGGCGAACGTCCGGTGGTAGATTTGTGGATGTTTCCGTGATTAAGTGTAAGATTGAGTCTTTGAAAGCTTTCATCATATATCCCTCTTTTATTCCCATCATATGTCTGTCTGATGTTTCACAGTTCTATTATATAGAAAAGTAGTGCTGATTTTTAGGCTAATCTTGATTTTACCAAAACAAAACACCCCTACCGACACAATTTCAACAAGAAAAAGTGTATCGATAGGGGTGTTTTTTATGTGGATAATGGGTGGCTTTCTGCGAATCGGAGGAACATTTCTTCCGTTTCGATAAGACCGCATACTCCACATTGAACTCGATATCGATCCCCATGATATTGGACTTGTATGGGATCTGACTGTGAGATATATTCAATGATCTCACCCGTATGCATATCGAGTCGAACGGATTGAGGAATCTGTTCGATCACATTAAAACGACTTCGGTTGGTACCGCACTTAGGACATAAATAAGGAGCTGACATCGTTTACGCCTCCACATAGAGATTGCCCAAAGTTAGGTTTCCCGTAGATCAAGATATTATTCAAAGATGACGTTCAGCCCAGTGCTGAATCTCATCAAGAATGGGTTCTATCGAACGTCCTTTATTGGTAAGTTCATATTCGACACGTACAGGTGTTTCTGGATATACATTCCGAACTAATATTCCATTTGATTCCAGTTCTTTTAGTCTCTCTGCGAGCATTCTTTCGCTCATCTGGGGGATTTGCTCACGAATATCGCGGAAACGACATGTTTTTTCCATTAGGACACGGATAATGAGGCCTGTCCATTTTTTAGCAAGGACTTCAATGGCAGCTTCAAATTTAGGACAAATACAGCGATTCATAAAAGCTCACCTCCCACTTTTATATGATGGTTTTCAAGGATTTTGTTTGTACAAATGGAATCATAGATCCGCGCACTTCTCTTTTATAAGTTAGTTACTTACATGTCAGTATACCAAAATTGGCTAAAAAAAACCAAAAAGAAATGTGGTTTTTATTCTATGGTTTCACTATGCTCTTGTCTCCATCTATGAAAAAGAAGGCGTAAATCGTGTTTACTGGTACCTTTATGGTGTTCTTGTAAAAAGATATCTAGATGGAAAGGGGACCAAGGAATTCCGAATATTGTTTGTGTAAAGGTATGTGCAGCGATCTCTCTTGTTCTGGAAACAGTTTCCTTCCATATGAAAGGTCCCCATCGTTTGACGATAACCTTAGGTACTTGGAGATCGGTTCTAGCTTTGTCGTTCTCTTCTAGATAATGGTAAAATTCATGGGCTAGATGTAAAACGATGAGATCTTCTTCATAGACAGGGTAATCCATAGCAAGGAAAAAGGAACGGAGTTGTTCGATAGAGGAACGATATATTTGGATGGTTTTTAATTTGGGGATATAGAGAGCTCTTATCCAGCGATCATGCTTTGGTTCTGAGAGGAAACGGACTTTGATGTGATGTTTAAGTAAGAGATTAATCCAACCGGAGTAAGATTGGATATGTAGATATGGTTGTGCGGCATTTCGCCCACAAGCGATGGATGATTCTATGTACAAGGATACTTGATCAGGTGGGATGAATGAATAATGTGGGTCTTGCTTTAAGTCTATCCAGGCAATGATCTCGTTATCTAGTAAGGGGTACGTGTTCTCCAAATGAATAGATGAGAGATGGAAAAAGGTTTGTTGGTGGAGGATTTGGTTTTTCATTTGTTTCTCCTTTCCATTTTCAAGGGTCCTTGCAGATTTCTATGTTTTTTCTTGCTTGTCTCATGCAGGAATCAGATGAAAATAGGAGGTTAATTCGGAAGATATAGATATGGGTAGAGAGAAATTGCCAAGAAAGCGTTAGGATCTTGGCAAAAATAAAAAGATCAATTCGTTTTCGTAAGACGGATCATCCATTCCTTTAGGTCTACGATTCGTTTGTGGCGGGGTGCTTCGGTTGTGCCGACTACGATCATGGGCACGAGTGAGTCTAGATGATGAAGTGAGCCGTGGGAGGCCCCTTTGTGAGTGGGGGAGCTTCCATAGACGATTTCACAGCCCGTTGTAGCGGTCACAATGATCACATTTTCAGAGACATGTAGGGCACTTACTAATCGATAAAATGGATCAGGATACGCATTGTATTGAAGGGTGGTCTGATCTTCTGATAATGTGATATCAAGAAGAGAAAGATCCCCTCTTATTTGCCAGGATTGTCCGTATTCATCTAGATAGGGCCCTTCTTTTTCGAACTGGAGTTTTCCTGGGAGAGTTCCGCTTATGACTTGATACGTATTCTCTTCTTTCCAAACGATCAAATCAAGGTCTGGGTTAGATTGCAAGGTTGTTGCGATGTCTAATCGGGAAAGGGAAGGATCAATGATATGTACATAGGCCATACGTTCATTTACTGCAAGAACGATCTGGTCACTCTCACGGGGTTTATCTAGATTGGGAGGCTTGATTTGATAATGTGAAAGTGTAGTGTCTAGATGAATATAGGCTCTTTGAGAACTAGGCAAGGTATTCGTTTGGCCGCTATCACCAAGGACAATCCAGGTATAACGGGAGATGGCTTCCTCCCACGTAGGAAACGTATTTAAGATCGCCTGTAATTCTAAGTCCGCTTTTTCAATCCCTTTAATCGTGGCAATACCGTTTTGATGGACTTGATCGTCATTTCCCGGAAAATAAAGGACTGAGTAGATCGGGACACGTCCGGTTTGGATTAAGGACTGCATTTCCATGGCTGTAAATCGATCATTCATTCCAAATCGAGCGATTGTTCCACCGGGTTCACTGAGAGACGAGATGGGATACATCGAACCAAATGAAAAAATGGTAGGAGCCATGGTTCGGATTTTTCTAGGAAGAAGCCCAAGTATCCAGGTGAAAAAAGGAGAGTGAATTTGGTGTTCTGTCTTTCCTCTATAAACAACGGCATTGATTGAAGCGGTATCGTACGGGATTTCTTCATGGATGGTTTGTACCTCTTTGCTCAGCAGTCGTTGATTAAACATCATCATACTTGCTGTTAAAACGCGTTTTATGCCAAACGTAATTGACTCTTTTGCCCCGGTTCCGAAATTCCAAAATTGTTTTGTGTGTTCATCATAATAACAGAGTCCATATATTCCGTGTTCGCTGGGCATGGACCCAGTTAGGAGTGTACTATCAATGACTACAGACATAGTGGGGAAAGATGAGACAATTCGCGGATAGTAAGTACCGTTTTTCATTAAAAACTGGAGTGCCGGAGCTTTATCTACGTGAATGGCATCCTGCAAAGGTGCGTCCATTAAGGAATCGATGATGATCGTTATGACGGGCTTCGTCCCTTCAGGAATATGAGGCTTTGGAATAGTTGATAAAGTCGCTCGTTTCTTCTGTGCTATGCGTATTAAGGTTGATAAAATGAGAATGAGTCCAATGATGATGAAGATAGTGGTTAACATGTGTGATACACTCCGCTCTTATGACATGGTTATAAGTAGGGTTTGATGAATGGGAGAGAAATATACAAAGAGTTGAAGGAATATGTTTGTTGATTACGCATATTGAGGTAAGCCTGAGGCATTGATGATTTTATTTATAAAGGAGAATGAAATATGCACACACTTCCGCTTGTACCAAAGTCAGAAATTGAACAGCGTATTCATCGTTTGCAGAATTATCTTCAGGAGCACGGAATAGATGGTGTGTTATTGGTACAAAATGTGGATTTGTATTATTTTACGGGAACGATGCAAAATGCTCTTTCTTATATACCTAGGGAAGGGGAGCCTGTTCTGTATGTGAAGAAGAGTGTTGCTCGGGCTGAGTTTGAAGCACATGTAGAAGTTCAGCCGTTGGGTAGATTGAGAGAGCTAGGGACTGTGTTAACGAAGCGATATGGGGCGATACATAAAATTGGTTTCGAACTGGATGTTTTACCGTATGCAACAGCTCATTTTTATCAAAAATTATTTAGCGAGTCAGAGATGGTGGATGTCTCATTTGCGCTTCGGCATATTCGTAGCGTGAAGTCTGCATATGAGTTAGATCAAATTAAACAGGCAGCACGAATCGTAGATGATACATTAATGAAAGTCTCTTCTGGGTTACGGGTAGGTATGTCGGAGTTAGAGTTAGTTGCGCGGATTGAGTATGAGTTTCGTTTACAAGGAAATATCAATTTATGGCGTATGAGAGGTTTTAATCAGGAACTAGCTCTAGGTATGGTTGCTTCGGGGAACTCTGCCGCTACCCCCACTTATTTCGATGGGCCAGCAGGGGGGCTCGGAGTAAGTACGGCGTCGCCACAGGGAGCTAGTTTTCGTAAAATAAAGGCCAATGAGCCTATTTTGATTGATGTGAGCATGATTGTAGAGGGATATATGGTGGATCAAACTCGTATAGCGGTCATAGGAGAGTTGTCAGAGCCGATTCTTGAGGCGTATGAGGTAGCACGTTCGATTTTACGAAGAGTAGAAGAACAGGGTAAGCCGGGTGTGGCTTGGCAAGATTTATATGCAACTTCGTTAGAGATGGCCAAGGATGCTGGACTATCTAACTATTTTATGGGTTATGGTGCGGATCAGGCTAAGTTTCTAGGGCATGGAGTGGGGATTGAGTTAGATGAGTTACCGATTTTAGCGAAGGGATTTAGTCAGCCATTGGAAGAGGGAATGGTTATTGCCATCGAACCGAAATTTACTTTTCCGGAGCAAGGCGTGATTGGGATTGAGAACACGTATGTGGTGACCGCGGATGGATTGGAGTCGTTGTCGATTACGTCGGAGGAGATTATGAAGATAGAGCTGTAGCTAGTTGATAAAAGGGTCTAGATGTTGATTAGCTAGATATTGGATATAGACTGTGGCTATGTATCTGTTTACAGCTCAACTAAGCTCCACAAACATCGCCGTGGTCAGATACATAGTCCCTAGTCTATTCGGTTAGTCGTTATCCTCTATCAAAACTGCATTCCATTTTTTATAAGCTACTCGACTAGCTATTGAGATAGGTGCTTTTCGTAGCATAGGAGTCCATGTTATCTAAGTACTCTTGAAATAGTAAGTAGTATCGCCCGACATGTTCGCCGTCCATGAGAGAGTGGTGAGCGTGGACAGATAGAGGCATTTTGACGAGTCCATTTTCTTCAAAGTATTTGCCCCAAGCGATTCGTGGAATGCTATCAACAGGGGATAAGGAAATCGGGTGCATGAAACTGGTGAATGAGACCCAAGGCATGCTGGTGAAGTATAGTACGTCATCTCGATCGACTCCATCTACAAGACGAACTTGTTTCTTGGCCTCCACTGTTAACTCATGAGCTACTTGAATGAAGGTAGCTAGATCTGGATGATGTGGGGCGGTTAAATAGTCGTATACCCCTTCATCGGTCATGATTGTATAAGATGGGTGCGCCACTTCGTGTTCAACAACTTCCTCCCCACGAATGCGATAACGAAACTCCGGAATTTCATTCGCTACTCGACTAGCTAAATACGTGATGGTTAAAAAGAAGGGAAATCGATTCTCCTTACACCACACCCGAAAACGGGTAATGTCCACATTTGCCGTCGTACAGAAATGTGGCATATCTAGTTTGCGGAAATAATCAAAATGCTTTGCGCGTTTCCAAGTTTCACGATTAATGGTTTTCATGTGAAGATCGCCCTTTCTAGTATGAAAGTAAAGTCTTATGTTTTTGTAATGTATATTTGAAAGAATATCTTTAGTATATAGGATTCATTCTATTAGAAAAAGGGTATAGAGACAGAATGCGATATGATGATTAAAATGAAATGAAATAATATACATATCACAGGAGGCTCCTATGTCAAACAAAGTGTTTGAAGTTACCGAAGCTAGATATCGAGATGCTATAAAAGTAGCAGAATACGCCTTTCAATATAAAGTTGCAGATGACGAAATGGAAGAGAGAATGGAGCAGTACCGAAAATATCATTCTATCTATGCCATTCAAGATGAGCATACGAAAGAAATCGTTGCGAAGGCACATCTCATCTCCTTTCATATTACATATCACCAGCAAGTAATAGAGATGGGTGGAATTGCAGGGGTAGCGACTTATCCTGAATACCGTCGCCAAGGTTATGTACGGGATATGCTGATTCATAGTCTGAAAGAAATGAAAGAAAAAGGGATGACTGTCTCGGTCCTTCATCCTTTCCAAGTAGATTTCTACCGTCGATATGGATGGGAGCTTCTCTGTAATCTGTTGACGATTAAGTTGACGAACCATGATCTTAAGCCACTTGCTCCGGCTAAAGGAACGATTCGACGTTTCACGAAAGAAGAGCATTTTGTGGAGATTGAACAAGTATATCATCAGTATGCACTGCAGTTTTCAGGGAAGCTTGTCCGGAATACGGACCAATGGCTTAAGGTGTATGATGAGGGTACGATTGCGCTCTATTATGATGAAAAGAAGATGCCACAAGGATACATCCTTTATGGTATGGAAAATGGGAAGCTAGTAGTGGAGGAATTAGTGGTATTAACAGAGGAAGCTAGGAGAGGATTATGGAACTTCATTTGTCAACATGATTCCATGGTGAAGGAGATTGAGATTCATACCCATTCGAGAGATCCACTCCTATACTTACTAAAAGATCCTTGTGTTCCTACTGAGATAAAACCATATGGGATGGTTCGGATTGTAGATGTGGAGCAGTTTCTGGCTTACTGTCCGTTTCGGTGGGATGACGCACAAGGGAAAGAAGTGAAGTTACGGATTACAGACCCTTTCGCACCGTGGAATGAACGTACATTTGTGATGGGAGATAAAGGGATACATGTAAAAGACTCATGTGACGAGGAAGCAGACTGTATTCGATTATCTATTAACACGTTATCAGCGATTCTGTTTGGATATAAACGCCCACAGGAGATGCTTAGGCTAGGATTGATTCAAGGCCCTACTGAGGGGATTGAAGTGCTTGAGAGTTTCATACCCGAAACACATAGTTATATGATTGATTACTTCTAATTAGAACAAGCAAACTCTTGATTGGGTTTGTTTTTTACATTCTCTTTTCACTTCACCCAAGTCTTCTGCATACGATGGCAATGCATAGATGAAATGGCTTGCATTTGAGGGTAGTCAGAATCACCCGCCTATTTTTTCATCCGTGCTTCACTCAATCGTAAGCTCGTTCATACTATACTTTGACTGAATCCCTGACCCTCGTGTTGTTAGTGCTCGAACAAGGAAGGGTGGCAACCAATTGACTAATCAAAAAGGCAAACCCTTGTTGACGAATCGGGAGAGGGAAGTTTTCGAACTGCTCGTACAAGATAAAACTACCAAAGAAATAGCTGGGCAGCTCTTCATCAGTGAGAAAACCGTACGCAACCACATCTCCAACGTCATGTGTACCCATTGCAGAAATGTTGCCATAAAATAGGATTCTCTTACATAACATCTAGTAGTAAAAGGTTATATAAGGAGGTTGCCCCAATGAGTGGAGCGAATTTATCGATTGAAATAGATCCTCTGTTCCCTTTAGGGGAGTTTAGTCATTATGTAGTGGAGATGTTACCGAAGCATAATATGAATGACGATTTCGAACAGGTAGCGAAAGGGAATCACTTCCTTCCCGACTTCTACACCATTCAAACAGTTGCTTTTTACTCCCCATTTGAGGTTCGGATTCGAAGTATGGGGGATTTAGGAATATATTTAGTTAGCTGTTTACGTGCTGGGATTCCGATGGAAAAACTAAGTCCTATCTATGATTCACTCTGTTTGTTATCGCCTACAACAGGAGTGGTGCCAAGGGATACCTACTGTTCGTATGCGACTCATAATTCAGAAGAAGCGATGCGGACCTTTACGGGCCATGAGAGTGAGATCGGATTTATTCGCCAACATCAACGTTCTGATGAAGCACTCATGCCAGCTGTCGATCATCTGCTCCAGCTACAAACAGCAAACGAGCATGTGGATTATGGTAAAAGTTTAACGATGATCCGAGATTGTGTGAAAAAGCTTATTGATGAGAACAAAAACGTTCATCAAGCTGTCGATCCGGTATTCTTTATCAAGTATTTTCGGGAGTATTTTTTCCCTATTGAAATACAAGGGAAGATGTTAAATGCTCCGAGTGGGGTTCATCTGGCTAATATCATTCTTTTGGATATTGGAGTTGGAAGTGCAGATGCCCGTTATCTAGATACTACGGATGAATTGATGATGTATCTGGAGCCGATCGAAAGGCTCAAAATCATGCAAGCAAAGGCATTACCGTCCTTAAGAGAAAAATTCATAAAAGAGTATAAAACGAATGGCACCAATCGAGAAGAATTGAATCTTCTGATGGAAATATACAAGTACATGAGAATTTACCGATACGTACATCAAGGGCTTGTCACGAGGTATATTCGTAAGCAAGATACCAATGTGAAATTCGGGACAGGTGGCTTTCCCTTTGATGAGTTTTTAGAAGAGCGCATCCAAATTGTAAAGAAAGCAGAAGAGGATGTAAGAAAAGCGTTTGCACAGGTGAGGGAGTAGTGGATCAAACCCATACTCTGTAACCTGGCATCGAAATAGACATCCTACAAGAATCTCTTTTCCACATTTTCTCAGGCAACTTTTGGAGTAGAGACACCTATCTTTCACAACTTTTAGGTGACATAGCGTGGAATATGTATCAATATAGTCTTATTGGTTGTCTTACATAGGGAGTATATGATTCTATCATTTCTTGATTAGAAAGGTGAGCTTGAATTTGTGGGAAATCTTTGTAGCGTTTGTACTAGGGATCGTAGAAGGGTTAACGGAGTTTGCACCTGTATCATCCACAGGGCACATGATTCTTGTCGATGATATGTTTCTTCACTCAGATAAGTTATTTTCTAAAGAAGTGGCTACCTCGTTTAAAGTAGTGATTCAGCTAGGCTCTATTTTAGCAGTTGTCATCGTGTTTAAAGAGAGATTTATGAACTTGCTCGGCTTGAAGAAAGATCTTTCAGTAGCAGAGCAGGGGCAGAAGCTCAATCTAAAGCACGTGATTGTGGGAATGATGCCAGCAGCAGTGTTAGGTTTCTTATTTAAAGATTATATTGATGACTTATTTTCGGCTAAAAGAGTCGTAATTGGTCTAGCAGCGGGTGGACTTCTGATGATAGTTGCCGATTGGTTTCGTCCAAGTAGAGCGAAAGTGAAAACAGTAGATCAAATTACATACAAGCATGCAATTGGAATTGGATTATTTCAGTGCATCGCGTTATGGCCTGGTTTCTCTCGCTCAGGATCAACGATGTCAGGAGGAGTACTGATGGGACTAGGGCATCGCGCGGCTGCCGACTTTACTTTTATTATGGCGGTTCCTGTGATGTTTGGTGCGAGTGCACTTTCCCTCGTTAAGGGCTGGAGTTCCTTTACCATAGATGCCCTGCCGTTTTTTATTGTCGGGTTTATTAGTGCCTTTATCTTCGCCTTAATCTCGATACGCTTTTTCTTAAAGTTAATTAATAAGATTAAGTTGGCTCCTTTTGGGATGTATCGTATTGTGCTGGCAGCAATTATTTACTTCTTCTGTTTGTAGAGGTTGGAATGTTTTAGACTGTTTTATGTTCATAAATAAAAGCCAAGCTCGAATGTAAGTTCCAAGCTTGGCTTTCCTCTTGCATCAGAGTTGTAATGTTCTTTGCTTTTACACTTTGCGGAATCGTTGAAGCAATGAGCCGGACCCACGCTGATGATTGCTCTAAAGTTACTTTAGTTACTTTTCCGAACTGATTCCCATTCTAGTAATACACAAGTATATGGTGTGGATTTGTAGAGTTTTTTGTAATCTCTACAACAAGAAAAGAAGATAAACTTTGATTGTGCATACTTGGATGGAAGCTTTCTAGAGAGGAAGTGGAAAAACAAAGGTAGATTTATGATAGTTGCTGATAAAAGTGGACTCGTGTAGGCATATATCGAGTTTTGCTAAGCAATGAATACTCTTAAAAGCCAACTGGATACCAACTAGTCATGGATATATGTAATAGGAAAAAACGAAAAGGCCGCCCACTTACATTGGACAGTCAGTACGACTGGAAAATCAAGTATTGCTAGGTTAGACAGTTGTCTAGACATTCAACATCATAGTCCGCTGACGGCAGAACGTTCCCCAACGCATTTAACAGTTCCTATTGCTGTTCCACCATTAATATCAGCTTTGACAAGAATTCGATATAGACTTGATCCTGCATATTTAGCAACCAATTTGTAGTTTTTACGACCCTGCATGAGTGTAGTATTTATTGTAACCCATTTTCCACCAGATAGTTTTTGTAAATGTGCTCTAGTTGATAAACCATTTTTGTGTGTAATATAAAAGACAAGGTCTGTATAACTAGTCTGACAAGCTTTAGTTCCATCATACCCCCCCGCAGGAGCTTCATAGCTAAAACTAGATGAAGATGCAAATGATGAGACTGGTACTAATAACAAACAAAAAACACTAAACATTATTGTAGAAAATATTTTCTTTATCATAGATTAATCCTCCTATATAATATATAGAATAATTATATTATGTTTTTTATTAAAATTCTACTATTAAGTATAAATTATACAAAAATATTTTCTATGGAGTAGGTAGAAACGCAAAACAATAATACAGACTGTAGACAAAACCCTTCTGATGGTGTTTTTCAGAAGGGTTTTGTCTACAGTCTGTAATTTTATTTATATAGTAGTATATAAATAAAATTAAGTCATAGGTAGAATCATAATCTTTAAAACAAGTTGTACGTGGGAAGATTTACCTGTCATACGGTTCTCACACTATAATCTGGAGAAAAAAGATACGGGATTGGCAAAAATGGGATATAGGAGTGGATATGGAGAGAGGGTTTGCAATCTTTGCACAGGAAAAGAAGATAAACCTTGATTGTATATACTTGAATAACTTTATTAGTGCATTTATCTTCGCTTTAATTTCGATTCGCTTTTTCTTAAAGTTGATTAATAAGATTAAGCTCGTGCCTTTTGCCATCTATCGAATTGTGCTGGCAGCGATTATTTACTTTTTCTTTTTATAGGTATTAATAAAAGCCAAGCGTGAGCGTCGTTCAAGCTTGGCTTTTATTATATACTGATGCTCTTATTTTGATCTCATGCCTTGGATAATGGCCGAAGAGATGAAACCAACACCCACTCCAATAAGAACTCCCGCTCCTGTATTCCCCAGTGCCATTCCGATCCCCAAACCTAATAGTATAAAACCAGGGAGAAGCATCCCCCAACCTGTATTCTTATCCATTATTACAACCCCTATAATCATGATCGCCTGTATTTACGTAAAATGTACCATACCGAAAGGGTACCCGTCATCTGACAAATGTAATCATTGTTACTAAAAATAGGCTTGTATCCCTGTACCTTCTGCATAACTTGAAATACAGGGGTGATGAACTTGAAGAAGTTTCGATTGAAGTTAGGCAATGAAACATATGGTACTAAAAATATTCTTCAAGCATTTCAAGAAGCCTTTTCTCCCACCTTTTCACCAGATAAATCGAATCAACGGGTGAACTCCACATATGAATCTATGATGAAGGGAGTACACGACCCAAAAGAGGGTGACAAGAGACAGTGAGTAAGAAGATTGCTGTGTATATTCGTGTGTCTACAGATAAAGATGAGCAAATATCATCGGTTGAAAACCAGATTGACATTTGCCGTAACTGGTTAGAGAGACATGGTTTTGAATGGAATGAGGAGTGTATTTATAAAGACCATGGGATTAGCGGGACTCTTTTCTTAGAGCGTCCTGCGATTCAGCAAATCTTAGAGCAAGCGAAGAAGAAAGAAATTGACATGGTGATTTTTAAATCGATTAGCCGTTTGGCCCGGGATCTTAAAGATTCTCTTGAAATTAGAGAGGTATTTATTGCTCATAACGTTAGGATTATCTCTGTAGAAGAAGGATATGACTCGCATAAAGCTGGTAAAAATGATATGGCATTTGAATTATGGTCACTTTTTTCGGCTCAATATAGTAGAACATTATCGGCTGGAGTATCCGCCGCTTTAGCAGCAAAAGTTCGCAGAGGCGAGCACATTGGAAGAATTCCGTATGGATTTGTTCGTATAGATGGCAAATTGCAGATTTTAGAAGAAGAGGAAATAGTTGTAAGAATGATATTTCGTTGGTATAACCAAGGCTGGGGATTTAAGAGGATTACCAAGGAGCTAAACGGTCTGGGCATCCCATCGAAACAGCGTAATCTATGGCAGATGACGTCTATTCAGAGATTGATCGGCAATCCGATCTATTGTGGAGATTTTATTTTAAATCAGTATACGACTGTTAAAATGGGTGGGCGTAAAAAGCAGATTCGAAATTCCCCTGAACAGTGGATATGGTTTCGCGACCACCATCCAGCGATTATTACACGAGAAGAATGGATGCAGGCAAATCCCAATCACACGAATAAGGATAAGAAGAAGTTTACTCCGTGGAATGACCTACGTAGTATTTTGAAATGCGGGGTGTGTGGTTCCAGCATGGTCATTCTCCAATCTCATAAGGTTCTTAGTACCGGAGAAAAGCATTATTATCGATACTTAAAATGTTCAAGATATAGAAGGATCGGATCAACTGGTTGTATCAATCATAAACCCATCACATATGAAGAAATGAAAAACTTTATAAGGGATCAATTGATCGAAAAGGGGCGATTTCTTGAGTTGCATTTCGTACACGATCCATCCAAGGATTATGAAAAAAGGAGAGGAGAAGCCGAAAAGTCCTTCAAATCTGTGCAGACCAAAATCCAGCAGTTACTCGACCTATATTTGGATCAATTCATCACGAAGAATGAGTTTGAAGAGAAAAGACTCGAGTTGGATCGAAACGCCCACCATATACAAAAACAAATAAGATTACTTCAACAGGAAAACCAGAAAATCAAGAAAATTAATACCGTCCAACAAGC
Source organism: Thermoactinomyces sp. DSM 45891 (assembly GCF_900119485.1). Classification (GTDB taxonomy): domain Bacteria; phylum Bacillota; class Bacilli; order Thermoactinomycetales; family Thermoactinomycetaceae; genus Baia. Next base: position 7,701 of record NZ_FPJZ01000015.1, on the reverse strand, counting down.
GTTTTACGCTATAGAGGAACGGAGTCAGAGCTTACTACATGCATTTAAGGTATTGGTGGATGTAGTTCTACTTCATCCAAACTTAGAGGTAGATATGGTTTATAGCTTTGAAAAACCGTGTATCGACTTAAAACAACAAAAAAAACATATTTTCTCCACAAAAGAAGGATGTTCTGAATTTTTATAGAATCTTAACTAGTGTAAATTTATATGTGGAGAGTGAATGATATGTTGAAAAAGCTTTCAGTAACATTTGCATTTGCATTGGCAGTATCCTCTATGGGTAGCATGGTATCGGCTGCTGACCCGATTGGAACAGAAATTGCGATAAATGAAAAAGAGCATACGGAACAGGTTTTTATTAGAGGCGGGGAATATGATTTAAAAGTAAAAAATGACTCCTTCCGCTCAGATATCGAATACTTCATTGAAAGTAATGGAGTAAAAGTGGCAGAAGGGAAGATTGAGAGAGGTACCTCCACTACCGTTTCTAAGGAGTTCAAGGATCGTGGACGATATACATTAGGGCTTCGTTGTGTAGAGGATCGTGGATGTAAGGGTGCTCTTACGCTAACTCCGACTGAGCAATGGGATAAATGGATCGAGATTGGGCAAGGTCAAAAAGAGCATACGGAAAATGTTTTTCTCCGAAAAGATAACTATACAGTGAAGGTAAGTAGTGATGGATTTGGTTTCAGAAACAAGCTTAAGTACTTCATTGCAGATAAAAACGGTAATAAAATTGAGGAAGGTGAAGTGGGCAGAGAGCCAAAAGTGATTACGAGAGAGCTAAATGGTACCTATCAATTTGGTCTTAGCTGTGAATCGGAGCGAGGTTGCAGAGGTCATATGACCATCAAGGGTGAGCGTGATGGTTGGGGACCAAACCAGTAAGGTCTAGTCTCTTTAGGGCAGTAGTTTGCAAAGGTTATGCATCAGTAACGTCATGCAAAAGCTCAATGTAAAAGGTCGCTCTCAGGCTGTCGTTGATCTAGTGAGATTGGGTGAGTTAGAGATCTAATTCTCCTCTGGAGAAATGGATCAAGATTGGCCAAAAACCCCCTATATTCATAGTAGGGGGTTTTAACTGTGGAATAGGCCCGCCTAAATTGGAATAAAGATTACATAACAAGTTTGTAGTTGACTATGGTAGAGGTGGTTCATTCGTGTTGTATATTCAATATTCAATTCAAGGAAACGAAGGACTGTGTAACCAACTGATGGCCATTTTTAGGGCAGTGGGGGAAGCATTATTCTATCGAGGACAAGGGATGGAAGTATGCCTTGTTTTAAGTGATGTTCAAACACGGACTACGGTGGATTTAACCAGTAAACCTCACTTTCAACCAATTAAGATTGACTCATTTTTAGATGTAGATGGTTTAACGGGAATACTGGAAGAGAAAAAAATACAAGTAAGACGTGTAGAGGAAGTTCATAAGCTTGATTCGGATTTATTACTCACCTGTAATCGAATGCCTATGCGCACATCTACTCCAGAAGAAACAAAAGATTTAGGTTTCCTATTTGGAAATGTTTTTCCCTGGTCTAAGGAGCTCATAAAGTTATCCAATTTTGTCATGGATTCAATGTCTATTTACCCTCTATGGACTGCTGCCCAATTGCGAATCGAGAGGGATTTATTAAGTTTTTCGGATATAGGAGAAGATAGGCTATCATCCATTCGAGAAAGTCAATTTGATAGTGTAATCAAGTTTTTCTCGGATACCCAAAACATATCAGCTATCTATGTAGCTTCTGGATCAAAGGCTAATGAGTATGAGGCTCTAATAACCCGATTAAAGGAAATAAATCCTTGCATAGTGGCTATAAATAAGAAGGATATTTTTGAAAGAAACTTAGAATTTAAAAAAGAGTTTAATGAGTTGTACCTTGAGCAACAAGCGTTAATTGATTGGATGGTATGTACGAGAGCTCCTTTGTTCATAGGGCCACATTCGTCTTCTTTTGCTTACCTAGCAGCTTATATTCGTCATTATCAACACTTCACCAATCTCCATCCTGATTACCAAGCATGTTGGGAGGATTGGTTCCCTCGTCTTGCATCAACGGGAATGGCTTAGGTTTATCCTTATATAATTTTGTGCAGTACTATCAGTAAATTTCTCGCATATTTATTAGTTATTATGATGTGAGAGGGGTTTTGTAGGTATGTCTGTTAGTAAAGAGCAAACAAGCAGGGAATTATATCTGGAGATGTTAAAAAAGTCTATTCTTTTTGAGATCTATATTGAGCATGAACAAAAATATGTACAATTCCTGGATCCGAATAATGCTCTTTTTTCTCCTACAAAGGAAAATAGACAAAGGGGTCAAGACTGGCCTCCTATTGCTCATAGTATGATAGGTAGAGAGAGAATGAATAATCTGCATCAATGTATGAATGCCGTGATAAACGAAAATATTGAGGGCGATTTTATCGAAACAGGGGTTTGGCGAGGTGGCTCTTGTATTTTTATGAGAGGATTTTTGAAAGCTCATGGAATTACAGATAGAAAGGTCTGGGTTGCTGATTCGTTTGAAGGATTACCTGCTCCTGATCCTCAGTATCCGGTTGATGCGGGTGTAACACTTCATGAAGTAGATTTTTTAAGAGTTTCGGTGGAAGAGGTAATAGAGAATTTTAGAAAATACGATTTATTAGATGGTCAAGTAAGCTTTTTAAAAGGTTGGTTTAAAGATACATTACCAGTAGCGCCGATTGAAAAAATTGCGATAGCTAGGTTGGACGGTGATATGTATTCGTCTACAACAGATGCTTTAGTAAATCTATACCATAAGGTGTCTGTTGGTGGCTACGTTATTATTGATGATTATACTGTGCCTCTTTGTCAACGAGCTGTTCATGATTTCCGAAATAAACATAACATTACGGAATCGATTGTAAACATTGATGGATTTAGCGCGTTTTGGAAAAAAACAAGAGAAATAGAAGTAAACCGGCGAGAAGAAGTAGAGGTTGAAAGACCAACTGAACTAGCACAGGGTCACAACCGAATATATCGTTTTTGATGGATCAATAAACGTTTAATTCAGCTTGCCCTCACCTATCACATAGCTGGGGGCTTTTCGACGTGGGTCCGTGCAAAAAATGAGGTCTTTTTTATGGTATGGTAGAGGGAATAGGAAGTAAAGGAGATCGCCCGGATGGATATATCACGAGTTTTGATTGTAACTGCCGTAGAGTTAGAACGAGAGGCTGTTCTGCGTGGGGTTGGTCAAGAAAATGAGAGAGTGACAGTGATTGCGGGTGGAGTGGGTCCTGTGACATCAGCCGTTCAAACGACACTTGAATTGGTAAAGAATCAATACCCATATGATCTTGTGATCATCGCTGGAGTGGCAGGTGGATTTGTGGGACGAGCTGATGTGGGGCATATTGTTGTCGCTAGCCAAATACGATCAGGAGATTTAGGAGCAGAGTCACTGAATGGATTTATCTCTATCGATGAATTAGGGTTTGGTTCGGGGTCGATTGAAGTAGATGAGAAGATGACGAAACGGATTTATCAAACTCTCATTCAGGCTGGAGCTCCCGTGTCGATCGGTCCGATTCTGACTATGAATACGACAACCGGTACGAAAGAGACTGCAAAACGGTTGATAGCAAACTATCCAGAGGCACGAGCGGAAGCGATGGAGGGATTTGGGATTGCTACAGCGGCTCAGAAGATGAACATCCCTGTATGTGAGATTCGTACGATCTCCAACCTAGTAGGTCCCCGTGATCGTGATTCGTGGAAATTAGAAGATGCCTTATTACGGTTAGAAGAAGTATTTGCAAAATGTAAAGAGGTGCTATAGTTGATGAAAATAGTATTTTCTCCTTGTCCAAATGATACATTTATCTTCCATGCTTGGGTGCATGGTTTGATTGCAGGAGCTCCTGAGCTGGATGTTACGTATGCTGATATTGATAAAACGAACACTTGGGCGTCTGAATCCACTACATATGATCTATTAAAAATCTCTTGTGCGGCTTTGCCATGGATTCGGCCGGAGTATACCTTGTTGCCGTGTGGTGGAGCGTTAGGCAGAGGTTGCGGTCCTTTGGTGCTGGTAAATAGTCAGCATAAAGAGGTAGGAAGTAGCTCATTATCAGGTACGCGAGTAGCGGTTCCAAGCAAGAGATCGACGGCATATTTACTGTTTCGCTTATGGATTGCTGGACATGTTCCAGGTGGGGTGGGCGAGATTGTGGTTATGCCTTTTCATGAGATCATGCCTGCTGTGCGGGATGGGCTGGTTGATGCGGGCTTGGTCATTCATGAGGCCCGTTTTACGTATCCGACCTTTGGTTTGCAATTAGTAAAAGATCTAGGTGAGTGGTGGGAAGAGGATACAGGGCTTCCGATCCCGTTAGGAGCTATTCTTGCACGTCGTGATTTAGACATTAGAGGGATCACTTCTACCATTCGGCAATCGGTTCAATATGCTTGGGAGCACCCAGAAGCTTCACAAGAGTATATCCTCCAGTTAGCACAGGAGATGGATATAGAGGTTGCTCAGGCTCATATCAACTTATATGTAAATGAATTCAGTGCCAATCTAGGTTTAGAAGGATATCAGGCCATAGAAGTATTACTAGGAAGAGCAGAAAAAGAAGGATTGGTACCCGAAATGCCTAGCCACCTTTTCCATCCATTTTACCCGTGACCGACGCAATTTGTCGGTCCTGCCATTTACCGAGCCATAACAAAGAGATGCCTCCGAAAAGAGCCATTACCATATCCCAATGAGAATCAAATATATCCCCTTGATACCCCAGAAATTCCTGTACATCTTCAGTAAACAAAGACCCGACGAGAAACTCTAATAGCTCATATGCCGCACCGAGAGCTAATGTGATACAGAGAACCCAGATAGGAAGTAGTTTTTCTTTTTGAATCTTAATGGTTCGTATCGCGATTTCTCTAATAAAAGCGGCAACGATCATCCCAAAGAAAAAATGTCCAAAGCGATCAAAATGGTTTCTTGAGAAATGAAATGTTTCCGTTGTTTTTTTCAATAAAGGGACTTCTGCATACGTATAGTGAGCGCCGATCATCATAATAATGCACGAAATAAATGTGATGGTGTAAGTCAAAGTAGTAAGCGGAAAACGACGGTACGTAAAGACTAAGACGAGAATGAGGAGTACAGCGGGTCCAGCCTCAAAAAACCAGAGTGATTGTTTAACAGGGTGAATTCCAGACCAAATGAGTACTCCAGCTAAGATACATATCATAATCCCCAATATCCACCTACGATTCATCTTCGTCCCCCCTTTTCTTTTCCATTGTCATGTATTATTTCCAATCGAATACGTGTTGACTCTCTCGTAACGTAATACCTTATAGTTGGAAATAGAAAGGAGCACGATTCATGAAAGTGAAAGAAGTAGCTGACCTAGTGGGAGTAAGCGTTCGCACGCTCCATCATTATGATGAGATTGGATTGCTTATCCCAGATGAGACTACAGAATCAGGTTATCGCCTATATTCTAATGAAAACTTAGAGCTGCTCCAACAAATTTTATTTTTTAAGGAGTTAGGTTTCTCCTTACAAACCATCAAGGAAATCGTTTATAGTCCCACATTTGATCGGCAGGAAGCTTTACAAATGCATCACCAGACATTAGTAGAGAAACGGAACCGTCTAGATAAATTGATTCAAACTGTGGAGAAGACGATTCAACATAACAAAGGAGAGATTCAAATGATGACAGAAGAAAGGTTTGAGGGATTTGATTTTCGTTCGAATCCGTATGAACAAGAAGCACGGGAACGTTGGGGCGATGAAGCAGTGAATCGGTCGAATCAGAAAGTCGCTCAGATGGGACCCGAGATACAAAAAGAAATGAATGATCTCTATCTTCATTTAGCGAGTATTCGGCATGTGAGCCCCGATTCGGAAAAAGCACAATCCGCTATTGCCAAATGGTATGATATGCTACAAAGCTTTGGTGATTATACGCCAGAAGCATTTCGATCTTTAGGAGAGATGTATGTATCGGATCAGCGATTTACTAAAAGCATCGATCGATTTGGTGAAGGATTGGCTATGTTTATGCGTGATGCAATGGGAGTTTACGCAGACCGTCATCAAAAGTAGAACAAAGAGCAGAGAACTTCTTCCTTATTTTTTGAGGGGAGAAGTTCTTTTGTTATGTTTTACGAATTACGTTTTCTAGATCATCTTTCATCATCTGCATTCGCTTAGCACCCAAGTTTTCGATTAAATGTTGCTCGATCTCATTAAGAATTTTTTCTTTCGTTTCTATAGCTAATTGGCCACGTTCGGTTAGCACAATGATTTTTCCTCGTTTGTCAGTTGGATGAGGCTTTCGCAGGACATAATCATTTTCCTCTAGATAATCAACTATTTTACTCACTGCTTGTTTCGTAATTCCTAGATGGTCGGCTAGTTCAATTCCTGTGGCTCCCTCATGCAATGCGATATATTTGAAGATATATCCATGTACAGGGCGGATATCATGAAACCCTAGCTCTGTCAGTCTCTCGTGTAATTTATCAACTAAAGTATGAAAAGATGTGGATAATAAGGACATAAGATCTAAATCATTCATTTCAAAGCCTCCTGATCAAATTAGTCTACTGGGTTGACTATATGTGATAATAAGTGTACTATTTCATATATGGTCAATCAAGTTGACTATATATGAATGCAAGAAACGATAATAAATTAAATGGGGGCTTTTGATATGGCTAACATTGTAAAAATTAGAGCGAGTGTATTTGCTCCAGTGTTTTGGACAGAACCTCAACCAGATGGCGATACGGGGAATATGGTTCAACGTTTAGGGGATGGACGAGAGTTTACACCTCATGCAGGAAATACATTTCGTTCAAGAGTGGAGCAAGAGGTGGTAGTGGACTTTCAGAAGCGAGAGATCTTTTCGATTGAGAGCACAGGAGTTTCAGTAGAAAAATTTATTCATCTAGATGGCTCGATTAGCTATAAAAAAGACAGAGCGAGTATGGAAAACATTAAGTGTATTCATACGAAATGGGAAGAAGATGGCGTTCATTTTCAGATGACAGCCAGTGCGGGAAATCCATTGCAAGATATTCCTACTGTGGATTATCTATTAACAGTGCATGTGAAAGAGGATGGCACAGTTGAAGTGACAGGGAAGCATGATGGATTCCCATGTTTTGAATTTTATAAGCAAACTGATTTTGGTCCATTTGAAGAGATTTATACCCATGACTTTAGAAAGACAGGCGACACTCGAGAAGCGCTAGGTGGAGAGATGGAGTACAAGTTTCATAAGGTGATCTCATAAGAGATTGCCTTTTTTGGTCGTTATATAGACGTAATGATAGGGCTGTGCTGAATATTCTGAAGTGAACCCAAAAAGTTAGACATGAAGATTTAAGCAGCCTGTAGGGTATGTGTTCGGTATTGAACCGGACTCATGCCCTTTAGTTTTATCTTCAATCGTTTGTGGTTGTAATAGTGAATATAATCCTCTAGCTCCTGTTTGAAATGATCCATACTCACAAATGTGTGAAGATAAAGCAACTCACTTTTGAGCAAACCAAAAAAGTTTTCTATGACGGCATTATCCAAGCAATTTCCCTTACGGGACATGCTCTGTGTAATTTCTCTTTGTTTCAAGGAATGTTGGTACTTCTTCATTTGATAATGCCAGCCTTGATCGGAGTGGAGGAGAGG
>NZ_FPJZ01000042.1 GCF_900119485.1 Thermoactinomyces sp. DSM 45891 | reverse complement strand
GGCGGCGGAGTCGTCGTAGCCTGTGGAACGACCGCATGTGCCGCAGCCGCTCCTGGTGCCGTAGCAGCCGCTTGGGGTACAGGAGTTGCAGGTGGTGGAGCGAAGAACCTTGGTCAAGATATTTCGGATTTGATCAATATGTTCTCTAGAGGTGGAGGAAAAGGGTCTCCTACTATTCCCGGGAAGGGAACGAAGTCTTATGACGATATTAGATCTGTAGTCAGCAGTTTGAAAACAACAGGTTCTTTGCCAGCCAACTATTCGAGGAGCGGGAAGGCTGGGATGAAAGGTGGTACTAAATGGTCCAATAATAAAGGGATGCTACCTGAAGGGGTATATAAGGAAGCTGATGTTGGCAATTTGTTGACAGATGGTACAAGAGGATCAGAGAGAATTATCTACGATCTTGAACAAAAACTTTATTACTATACACCAGATCATTACAAAACTTTTACCAAGTTAAACCCATCAGATTGGTAAGAAGAGTGCAGGGGTTTCTATAACGAGATCCCTGCAAAATAAAGGTGAAGGAGCGGTTGATGATGAAAATAAATTCATTGGTAGATCTATTAGGTTCTCCAGATTTAAAGAATCAAAATTTGGTGTTGATTACTAAAAAAAGCAAAGATATAAAAGAGGAATTAGACGATGCTGTTAAATTGGCGTTATCTAATCAATTCTACTTTCTTGATGGAGATAGAATAAGATCGGAAGACGAATTTTATGTAGAGCTTATTCAGAAAATGCCATATATTAATGGATTCGGTAATAATGTAGATGCCGTAATAGATTTAATTCGAACGTTATCATATGGGGTTAATAGTAAGCGTCAACATCAAATTTTTTGGTATCATCCACAATGTTTGCTAAGTAATCACCCTGTATTTTATACAGAAGTAGTTGATGCACTATTAGGCACATTGAGGGAAATATCTTGTGGTAGCGATATAGAAATGGAAGAATCTCCAGAGGAGTTTTGGGATTGGGAACCAACAAAGGCAAGATGCATCTTATTTGGCAATGAACAACTACTGAATGAAAAATATGATTATACAAGACTCCATTCTCCATTTTGGGATAAGTTATTTCATGACCGTTCTTCGAATACCAAGGTGATTAGATTAGATTAAGGTATGTCTTAAGCAGTCATCAACACCGTCAAACGACTCAGTCTGCCACCAAGTCAGTTTCACAGTTTATTCGAGGTGCTAGTGATCGGACGACAAGTAATGTGACACTAGGGATTTTTAATCCCGAAGATCCTTATGAGGAAAAAGGGATTGCGTACCATCTAGGGGCAATTGCTGGAGATGTCCTGACGATGATGGTAGGAGCAGTCACAACGGTAGGTAGTGTAAGTGTAGCTGTGATTGGTGCTGGACGGCTTCTTCTCCATGCTAGTTGGTGTATCTGCAACTTGTAGGTGGAGGAGGCGGAGTCATTGTAGCCGATGGATCGACTGCATGTGCAGGAGCCGCTCCAGGATTTGTAGCAGCATCTTGGGGTGTTGGCGCTACACGTGGTGGAGCAGTTAATCTTGGTCAGGATATTTCGTCTCTGATCAATATGTTCTCTAGAGGTAGAGGATCAGGATGGACTCCTGGAAGTAAACTTCCATCCCAAGGAAATGTAAGCGCAGGTGTTGAGGGTGCGCCTCAAGTATCGGCTGGACAGCAAGGGAAACATGTTCCTGGACATCCAAACTATAAATCTGGTAAATCAGCTTGGCCAGAGGGAGCAGATGGCAGTGTGAAAATCCATGATTTCGGATACCCTGTTGGATCTAATGGAGAGACTAGAGTGAAGGTCCACCAAGGAAAAGGTGTAATACATGGATATCCAGTTGAATAAAGGGTAGGTGAAGAATTGTGTGTGAGAATATAGTGAGCTTTACTGAAAGGTTATATTCTAATAGAGATTTTCAATATTATCTCTCGTATGTTGATCGTAAATATTGGGAAAACAAATTAATTAATGCAATCAAGGATATCGGCATTGATAATTTGACTGATTTTAATTACGCCACATGTTTTTCTTTGTTTGTCTATCCTTCAGATATAGGTGTAAAGTTATCAATTGGAGGGCGTAATTTCGCTAATTATCTAGCTGAGCATAAGGTATTGAATGCTGTTATGATTCGAATTTCTGCAATAGCTCCCTATTCAGTTATTCATTATTGGAAGTATGAGCATGCAGATGAAGGGAATAAATTGACAGAGTCCGCACATTCTCTGGATGAATTTACCCAAAGAGTAGGTGAGGGGATAAAAGATTTTCTTCAACAATTTGATGTGAAACAGATACCAGAGGAATGTCTTAATATCGTCGTACCAGACATTTCCTTGGAACTCAAGGAAGAAAATGCGACCATTTTTAATTGTTTGTTTGAGGATAATTATTAGGAGTGGAACTAAATCGCCTTCGGCCTCGGTCTGGAGGCGATTTTTATAGAGTTCCTGGTACTTACCGGTATTCCATGGCCCGTGCCGTGTTTCAATGATCCATCAAAGAATTCAACGACTGTTTCCAGATAATTTGGCGGGAAGACACTCCTTACGGTGAAGACGACAAAGATATGTTCACGGGTGTCGATAAGATTGACGCAACCAAGCCCGATCAGGACATGTATAATCCCTTCCGGTATGAAGGCAAGCGCTGGGACCCGAATACGAAGTCGTACGATCTCGGATCCGTGATTATCGTCCGGGAGAAGGACGGTTCCTAACAAGTGACTCTTATAACGGAGCAGGAGCCCATCTAGCTCTTATGATGGATGTAGGAAACAACAACTTGTATGGTTATGCTGGAGGAAACCCGATCTCCAATAGTGACCCAGACGGTCATTTCTGGGGCAAATTATGGGACAAAGCCAAGTCAGTCGGAAACGCCGTTGTTTCCGGAGCCAAAGAAGTATATAACACCGTAGCTTCTGGAGTGAAACAAGCCTATAATACAGTAAAAAGTGGAGTCAAGAAGGTCTACAATAAAGTCAAAAGTGGAGTCAAAAAAGTTTACAACAAGGTTAAAAAGGTAGCAAAGAAGGTCTATAATACCGTCAAGAAGGCCTATCACAAGGTGAAGAAGACGGTTAAAAAGATCGTGAACAAGGTGAAGAATGTAGTCAAAAAAGTGGTCAAGCCCGCCGTCAAGAAAATTGTAAACAATGTCAAGAAAGCAACCCAATCTGCCACCAA
>NZ_FPJZ01000021.1 GCF_900119485.1 Thermoactinomyces sp. DSM 45891 | reverse complement strand
GCCGTCAAGAAAATTGTAAACAATGTCAAGAAAGCAACCCAATCTGCCACCAAATCGGTTTCGCAGTTTATTAACGGAGCCAGAGATCGAATCAACAGTAATATCTTCACTCTGGGACTTGCAGATTTAAGTGACCCTAACGAGGAAAAAGGAGTCGCTTATCACGTAGGAGCCGTGGCAGGTGATATCTTCTCCATGTTAGTTGGTGTATCTGCCGGGGCACAGGAGTTGCAGGTGGTGGAGCGAAGAACCTGGGGCAAGATATTAGTGAATTGATCAATATGTTCTCTAGAGGTGGAGGCTCCAGACCTAGTGCTAAAGGTCTCTATGATAAGGATTTCGAAGACTTTCTCACTGATAATTTAGGTGGGAGTGGGAGTTTTAAGAAGGGAGGAAGAGAGTTTGATGGTGGAGTAGGAAATAAATGGTGGGAAGCTAAGTCAGGTTCTTATTTTGAAAGTAGAGTTGACAACCCAGCCGAGATTGGAAAATTTAAGTCTGATATGGGTTCAAGATTGCAAATTGCCAAGGAAAATGGTGCAACGTATGAGCTGTATTCAAATGTACCTATTCCTAAAGTATTTAAAGATTACATGAACAAAAAGGGCATTCCATACCATGGATGGCTTGATTAAGGGGGAAGAGCTATGTCAGTAGAGTCGTCTATCGATTTCCAATTGGTGTATAGAGACAGTACAAAGATGGTATTATTTCAAAGTCTAATGTCAAATGGTTGGAAATACCATGATGAATTCGGCAAAGTCTTTTATTTACCAGTTGGGGATATTGATGATTACGATTGGCAGCGTGAAAAGATGAGTCTTGACCAGTTACAAGAGTTGGTTCAAAGAAAGATAGATCAGAACGAGGTGATTGGTATCACTATAACATGGGAAGACACGGATGTTGGAGGGGATTTCTTGATTTGGCCGGATGGAAACTGTTCCTTCATGGTCAACAAGAATCGAAAAATACTGATTGATAGAATCACAGATATCAGTTGGTATCTATCAAAGCTAGTTCCAGCGATTAACTCACGTGGTATTCGGCTGATTGAATATAAAGTGAGTGAAATGTAGCCGCACTTGACACTTAGAAAGTTTGTTCTAAAAGTAACAGGCAAGTCATTCGACATCCCTGTTACTTTTTTTAAGTGCGCCCAGTATGGATGATGAGCTTAACTCAATTACGAGAAATAATTAAACAACTGAGAACGGATGATGTAACCGTGTATCATTGTCTTTTTACAGATGGTGATTTCGGTCCAGATGCAATATAAGCGGTGAGATATTAGTGCCTCATACTACTATGATAAATCGGGAACCCAATCCTCCACAGAGGAATACACTCTTGATGCGAATATCAATCTTGTACAAAAAACAAAAGACGGTGTACTCTCTACCTACAAGTACGATAAAAACCGTCTCATCGAGGAAACAGAAGCAGGTCTTGCATCCAAGTATCTATGATCTGGACGCAACCGAGATATTTTGAGGAAAGTAAAAGGTGGATCTAATGAAATAAATAATCAGGCTTTAAATCACTTGAATGAAATTCTGGATGTACCAGGTTCTTTTACAAGTGTTACAAACAATAGAGGGACCTCTTTCTTAGAAAAACAATTACCAGATGGACGAGGGATCAGGTTAAATTTGGATGGTACCTTTAAGGGCTTTATTGATCAGTAAGGGGGAGGGTTCCATGGAATATATCGAAATAATTTTGGTTGATTTTCCTAGGAAACATCTTGATCCGCTAGTATATGATGTTTTTAAAATATCATCAGATTTTGTGAAGTCATCTAATTTCTACGATAATCAAGCTGGAAAATCTATCGATTACGTTGATTTGGATAGTATCGAAAGAGTTCTACGACCTAAAGGTAGTGGTACAGTCTTGTTGAACGAGTTGAATTTGGGTGTGACAATGAAAAATGTTCTGGTTTTATTCTCATTTGATGAGGAGCATGGTGATATTTTTATACATGTAGAAGAAGAGGAGTTCTATAAAAATGAGACCGACTATCGTAAACTCCTGATCTATCTGTTTAAAATTCAATCCACATTTCATTTGGAACAGATCCGAATTGGATTCGAACCAGCTACAGATGAGGATATGCGTATCTTGGATATCGATTGTAATTCAGATATGGAACAATCGATTGCCCAATTACTTCATTGTCTCCATACTTGATGCGAATCTAGATTTTTAACGGCTTCTTCTCCATGCTAGTTGGTGTATCTGCAACTGTAGGTGGAGGCGGCGGTGCGAAGAATCTGGGGCAGGATATTGGTGAATTGATCAATATGTTCTCTAGAGGTGGGGGCTTTGCTAAACAGAACTATAAGGATATAGCTAGAAATTCGAGTCCTTCAAAACTGATAGAGGATTTGAAATCAAAAGGGTGGAATCCTTGTTGAGTCAGGTGGAAAGAAGAGTGGTCCAGCAGATATTCTTGTTGATCCCCAGACGGGAACCAAAATGCGCATTCATCAAACACCAGAAAATGGAAGGTCTTACTTTAGGGTTCAAAACAAGGGTGGCGGATATCTTGATGAACATGGAGTGTTTCCTAGTAGTGCAACTAGGCAAGAGCTAAGAGACCTTACGCATTTTTATTTTGGCGGATAGTTCGCTGAATCTGTGCATTATTCGCCTCTATTTTTAGGATAGTGCATAGATTTAAAATCAGAGTAGAAGAGGTTTTTTAAATGATATTTTCTAGAGATACAAAAGAGATTATGGAAGAGTACGATTTTACTGATAGTTTTATTGAGAATATTCGATGGGAAAAAAACTTGCTTGATTTATCAATGGATGTTAATTACTTTTGGACTGAACGAGACGGAGAAAAATTGTTTCTGAAGATCATATTTAAAAACTGTTTAAAGGCAGATTTTAATATGGTTGAACAATTTTTGGATGTTCCTAGGAAGGAAGTAAAAGAAGCTCATATAGGAAGCTGGTTTACTATTGTGAAATTCATTTTGAATGAAAAATCACCTCTATTATCCCAGTGTAATAGGCCTGATATAATACATCTAGATATCTATACGGTAGAACTTGATAGACCTTGGCTATCCATTTTATGTACAGAAGTACAAGTAGAAGAAATAAAAACATAGTATCAAGTACTTCTATTGAAAAGAAAGTTGTAAAATCGCTTCTGGGCTTCGGTATGGAGGTGATTGTTTTGTCAAAAGGATATATAAGCAGGAGGAGAAAGATTATGATTCCTTTTAACATCTATGAAACTCGTGATTATTTTCATAAAAAGAAACATCAATGGCGATGGCTTGATAAGGTGTGGCCTCCGGATTGGTGAGAAAAGATCGTCGAACCGATCCCTTAATTCATCTATACCTTAGACAAAAGGAATTCTATCAACAAGGTGACGTTTATCTTGGATGTATCGTACAAGCAAACGAATTTCTATTTGATCCACAGAATAGATGGAATTGTCCGGCGGCAGTCCTTTATACACAGGATGACTATTATTATCAGCATCCTGAAGAGCTGGCACAATTAGCCCACGATTTATATTCTGTAAAAGGAGAAACAGGGTATGTCGAAAATGTACAGATGTTTGCAGATATGCTTGCAAATGAATTCTCCAAGAACGTAATTCTTAAAAATTACATATAAACGATTGACGGGATATTTTTAGGGTGATATGATCTAAATGTGATCTACATAAAGTAATTTCTAAGAATTACTTTTTTGGAAGGATAGAATATGAAACTTGATGATGTTGTAACAGTTAAAATCGGAAGAAATCTTTCTAGAGGAAATGAGAAAGATGATCTAAGTCTGATGGCTTATTCGTTTGAGGATTTAAGAAATGATCTGGATGGTTTCTTTCTCGAATCCCATGCAAGTTCTAATTCCCATCAGGATGATAGCTATTTGAGTTGTGTAGGAGATGTTGTTTTCAGCTTTGTTAGTTCCAAAGCAGGGATAGTGAGTGAGGTAAATCAGGGGAAGATCATCAACCAAAATTTTGCGAAACTCCTTATTACCCATGATGATCAGTTAGATCGTAATTATCTCTGTTATGCGTTGAATGAATCGGGTTACATGAGAAAACAAATGGCTGTTTTTATGCAAGGAAGTACTGTACCTAAGTTAACTCCCGCCATTCTCAAAGAGTTGGAAATTCGGCTACCGAGTATCAAGGAGCAACAAATCATTGGTAACACATATTTCCTCTTTCGCAAGCGACAAGCCTTAGCGAAGAAGCAAGTGGAACTAGAAAAGAAATTCTATTTAGAATGTTTGAATCGAATGGAAAAAGAATAGATACGGGGGAAGACCACATGTCTAAATTAAACATAAAGTTGTATAGTGCTGCAGACAACTTACGAAGCAAAATGGATGCATCGGAGTACAAGAACTACCTCCTAGGATTGATTTTCTACAAGTTTTTATCGGACAAGTTGTTACGAAAAGTAGTGGAATTATCAGGTGAATCACTAACAGAATACAACATATCAAAAAAACAAACGGACTTGTACAAGAAAGCATTAGCTGACGAAGATCAGAAACAGAATGTAAAAGAAACGCTGATCGATATATTGGATTATGAGATAGAGCCAAAATATTTGTTCAGTGAATTAGTCGAACAGGCAAATAAAAACATATTTCAATTGAAATCGCTGAAAGAAGCGTTTAATCATTTATCTATCCAATACGCGCACTTTAATGGGCTGTTTGATGATGTGGATTTACAATCAAAAAAACTAGGAGCCGATGAGCAACAGCGTAACATTACCATTACCGAAGTACTGAAGAAACTGGATGATATCGATGTCATGGGACATAATGGCGATGTCATTGGAGATGCGTATGAATTCTTAATTGGTCAATTTGCTTCTGAAGCGGGTAAGAAAGCAGGGGAGTTTTACACCCCACATGAAGTATCCGATATGATGGCTCGTATCGTCGCAATCGGTCAAGAGAACAAACAAATATTTGGTGTCTACGATCCAACCATGGGATCAGGTTCATTGATGCTAAATGTCAGGAAATATCTCAATCGCCCCAATAGTGTGAAGTATCATGGGCAAGAGTTAAATGCCACGACTTTTAATCTTGCGAAGATGAACTTGATTCTGCATGGGGTCAGCAAAGAAGATATGCACTTACGCAATGCGGATACCTTAAACCAAGACTGGCCTACGGATGAGCCCTATCAATTTGATTCTGTCCTGATGAATCCTCCTTATTCGGCAAAGTGGGCATCTCTTCAGACCTTCTTAGATGATCCGCGCTTTAGTCGATACGGAAAGTTAGCACCGAAATCAAAGGCAGACTTTGCTTTTTTGTTACATGGATTCTATCATTTGAAGGATTCGGGAACCATGGCGATTGTCTTACCACATGGTGTTCTCTTCCGTGGAGCAGCAGAGAGGGCGATCCGTCAGAAATTAGTAATGGATGGAAGTATTTATGCAGTTATTGGTATCCCAGCCAATTTATTCTATGGAACCGCCATTCCCACAACGGTCATTGTATTGAAGAAAGGTCGTACCTCTCGTGATGTTCTCTTTATTGATGCAAGTAAAGAGTTCGTCAAAGGAAAGAATCAAAATAAACTCTCTCAAGAAAACATTGACAAAATCATTGATTCTTATAAGAATCGGAAATCTGTAGAGAAATATGCCTATCTCGCTAGTTTTGATGAAATGGAGGAAAATGATTTTAACCTAAATATCCCTCGCTATGTGGATACCTTTGAAGAAGAGGCACCGATCGACATGGCAACCATTGGTGCACAAATCCAAGACATTCGCAAAGAGAAAGCCAAGTTAGACGCGAGTCTCTACGACATGATTTCATCCCTACAATACGAGGAAGAAAATGAAAAATGGATCAAGGGTGCATTAGAGGTGTTTAACCATGCCAAGTAGTAGTATACCGGAGATTCGATTTGCTGAGTTTAGTGCGGAGTGGGAAGAGCGGAAGTTACGGAATTTTGTTCAAGACTACGTTGAGAAAACCTCGATTCAGAACCAATATCCTGTGCTAACTTCATCTCAAAAGTATGGAATAACGTACCAAGAAGATTATTTTGCAGACAGACAAATAACAACTGAGAGCAATATAGGATATTTCGTATTACCAAGGGGTTATTTTACATTTAGATCACGAAGTGACAATGGTGTATTCAAATTTAATCGGAATGATCTGGTTGATAAGGGAATTATAAGTTACTTCTACCCTGTATTTAAAATATCTAATGGAAATAGCGATTTTTTTCTGTATATGCTCAATTCAACCATAAAAAGACAAGTTGTAGCACAAGCTGAGGGAACAGGGCAAAGAGTTCTTTCATTGAACAAATTTAAGTCGATTAATGTGGTTGTACCGAAGATACAGGAACAAATCCAAATAGGTACCTTCTTCAGACAGCTAGACGATATCATCACCTTCCATCAGCAAGAGATAAACACACTCCAACAAACAAAACAGGGTTTCTTGCAAAAATTGTTCCCGAAAGAGGGAGAGTCTGTGCCGGAAGTTCGATTTGCTGGTTTTACTGGAGAGTGGGAAGAGCGGAAGTTAGGAGATTTAGCGAATTTCTCCAAAGGTAATGGATATTCAAAAAGTGATGTGATTGACGAGGGAAATCCAATCATTTTATATGGGCGGTTATATAAACAATATGAGACTGTCATTGAATCTATCGATACATTTGCTCTTAAAAAAGAAAATTCCGTAATAAGTGAAGGAAACGAAGTGATCGTTCCATCTTCTGGAGAAAGTGCAGAGGATATTGCAAGAGCATCTGCTGTGTGTAAACGGGGGATCATTTTGGGTGGGGATTTAAATATTGTACGACCTAGTAAGGAAATCGATCCAGTATTTTTAGCTCTAACTATTTCGAGTGGTAGACAACAGAAGGAATTAAGCAAACTGGCTCAAGGGAAATCAATTGTTCACTTGCATAATTCAGATTTAAAAAAAGTTAATCTGGTCTTCCCGAAAAGAGAAGAACAAATCCAAATCGGCATCTTCTTCAAACAGCTAGATGACAGAATCACCATCCATCAACGTGAACTCGAGATTCTCCAGCAAACCAAAAAAGCCTTCCTACAAAAGATGTTTGTTTAATTAGCAGAGGAGAGAGCCAATATGAAAAAGATCGCATATCAAACGGAAGCCGAAGTGGAGCGTCGTCTGATCGAACTATTGGGTGAGGGTCAACACCAATGGACATATCGTCCCGATTTAAAATCCGAAGCCGATTTATGGAAGAACTTGCGTAAGATCATCACTCAAAACAACTTAGCTGAATTGGGGGATCATCCAATTACGGATAAAGAGTTTGACATGATTAAAGTGGAACTCCTATCAAAAACACAGACCCCCTTTGATGCGGCTAAATGGCTCAAAGGGGAAAATGGCATTGCTCGTATCACGATTGAACGAGAAGACGTATCACTTGGCTCTCTGTCCTTAGAGTTGTACTCCAATCATGCGATAAACGGGGGAACCTCTACCTATGAAGTGGTTCATCAGATTGCCAAGCAAAAAGTGAGCGTAGAGGGTCGGAATCGCCGATTTGATGTAACCCTCTTAATCAATGGGTTGCCTATTTATCAAATCGAGTTGAAGAAGGTCAATGCCAAAGATGGTGTATTCCAAGCTTTTCATCAGATCAAGAAATATGCAGAAGAAGGAGTCTTTCGGAATAATATCTTTTCGACCCTTCAATTATTTGTGATTTCCAATGAGCAAACCACTCGGTATTTTGCGAATGCCTTGCCTAAGGACATGCATAAAAATTTGATCTTTACTTGGCGAACAAAAGATAATCGCAGAGTAGAAAACCTTTATGAATTTGCGAAACAAACTTTATCGATTCCCGATGCCCATTACTTGATTGCTCGCTATACCATTGTAAGTGAAGATCAAGATAAGAGGACCTTAATGGTGTTACAACCCTATCAAATTCATGCGATTAAAGCCATTTTTGCCAATGCCTGTAAGCATAAATCGGGATATATCTGGCATGCAACTGGTTCAGGAAAAACACTAACTAGTTTTGTTTCATCGAAGCTACTTGCTCGTAAAGGCGGTGTCGAACGTACGATTATGCTCGTAGACCGAACAGACTTGGATAATCAGACGACTTCGGAATTTACGAAATTTGCTTCTGAGTTTAACACCGGTCTTTCATCGGGGCATGCGAAGTCGAACAGTTTGATTGTTGCAACAGAGAACGCGCGCGAGTTGAGACGCTCTTTGTTGTCTGATACCAATTTGAATACGGTGATTATTACGACACGTCATAAATTACAAGATGTCTTAAAACAGGAAAAGCGAAAAGGCACGCAGCGTTTTCAGAAACTGCTTGGACAGCATATTATTTTTATTGTAGATGAATGTCATCGAGCAGTAAGCGCAGAGGGAATGGAAGGGATCAAAGAATTCTTCCCGAAATCTACATGGTTTGGCTTTACAGGTACTCCGATATTTGAAGTAAATAAGAAAGCGAAGAAAGGAAAACTGGCTCGTACCACTCATGATCAATATGGAGAAGTCCTACACACTTATACGATTAAGAATGCATTAGAGGATGGTGCTGTTCTAGGGTTTCAAGTAGAGCACGAAGATACGACTGATTCTGCAACTGTACATACTTATATTTTTAATAAGCTACGTCCAGATAAGAAATATGACCATTTGAGTGATGAGGAACTACATCAACGAATCGATCAAATGGACGATATGGAAAGGGAAAGCGAAATTCCATCCGCTGTTTTCGAAAGGGACGATCATATTCAAAAAGTCATTCAGAAGATTTTCCGACCGGATAATGCTTATGTGAAATTTGATTTCCAGAATGGTCGTCCACAAAAGTCTGCGATTCTTACGACGAGTTCCATTGCGATGGCGAAACGCTACTATCAAGCAATTCAAGAGATGAAGAAGGATCCAGATTGGTTGAGCAAGCAGTCGATTCGAAAAGGACGTATCATGGATGACCCTGACTTCCCACGCATTGCCATTACGTATTCCTTAGAGGAAAATAAAGAGAACGCCAAGCAGATCGAAGAGGAAATGGCAGAAGTTATGAAAGAGTATAACGACTATTATCAGACAGCTTGGTCGATAAAAGATATGAAGCGTTATAATAACGATATCAATAATCGGTTAGCACGTAAAAAAGGAGAGTTCCAACAGTTTGGGAATCATCTGGATCTTGTGATTGTCGTCGAACGCTTATTAACTGGATTTGATGCACCCACCGTTCAAACGTTATTTGTAGATCGACATTTAGAGTATGCGAATCTGATTCAAGCTTTCTCACGAACCAATCGGACGTATCCCAATAAGGCAAAGGGCTTGATCGTAACATTTCGTAAACCGTCAACAGCCGAACAACAGGTGAAAGATGCAACGAAATTATATTCACAGACACAAGAGGAAACGAAGCTGGTTTATCCGACTTATCAGGAATCGAAACATCGCTTCGATAAGGCACAGCAAAGCTTAATCCAATTAGTCCCCCATCCAACGAATATGACAGAGCACGCTCCTTTAGAAAACAGAATTCTGTTTATGAAAGCTTTTCAAGAATTAAACAATGCATACGAAGCGTTAGTCACATATGATGAGTACAACAATGAGATAGAGAAATCAGATGTACTTCGAGAGCAATTGAAGACGCTAGAAACGTATGTGGGGATTTACCATACAGTGAAGGGGTCCTTAGTAGAGGAAGGTGATCAAGAAGCGGAAGCTGATTTTTCAGATATTGAATTTTATGGAGAAAATTCGAGTAAAGTCTATGATATTGACTCCACCTATATTGATCTATTATTGAAGACATACTCCGTGGATAATCAAGATATCCGTAACACGATTGAAGAAGCATTTCTGAAATTGAAGAAATCCGAAAAGGTGAAGGAAGTATATCGAGAGATATTACATGCAATAGATACCAAAGAAATCAATCAAAGAGAAGATGTTTTAGCTGTCAAACGTGACTTCTTCACACGAGCACAGAATCAAGAGATAGAAGTATTTGCCAATGCTTGGTTTGTCGATAAAGAAGCACTTCTATTATCCGCAAAGCAATATGATATGGGGTCAGACGAAATTCCCCATATCAGAAAAGTCATTGAGAGTACGGAGTTTCATAAGTATAAAGCCATACATCCGGATGCGAACCAATGGAACTACGGGCCCAAATTGAAGCGCCAATGGAAAAAACTCTTAGATGAAGTATATGTCCCTTTGGATGATGAGTTGAGATAAATATAATCTATGTGGCATATGTAAACGGAAGTTGAGGTCATCTAATGTCATTAAGTGCGTGATCAATCCGTGATCATTTGCCTGTTTTTAAGCGGATTCCAATTAACTACAATCGCCAAACCTTATATGTATCAAAGGGTTCAGCGATTGTAATTAGTGATACTATGAAGAAAGCACTCTGACTACGGATCAGAAGGTCGAGGGTTCGAATCCTTCAGGGCACGCCAAATTATAGAGACCCCGCTTACGCCAGAATCCCTTGGTATAAGCGGGGTTTCGCTATGTGTGTAGGCTTGTGATTATTATAAGAATAGACTGGATAATTCATTATATTTTCCTGTTTCTGGATAACTATGCTATATAGTGTTATCTAATTCGATCTAATGCTATGTAGTGCGTGATCAATCGGTGATCAGTTTGCTGTTCACTTGAGGGTTAATCAGAAACTCACATTGATAATGGAGACCGATTTAGTATCCACACGGGTATGCTAGTCGACGACGTATCTGCAACAGAAGGAGAAGTAAAGAATTAAGGTCAATTGATCAGTAAGGAGGTTACTTCTTTGGAATATGTCGAAATCATTCTCGTTGATTTTCCTAGAGAATTACTTGATCAGCTAGTTTGTGATGTTTTTAAAATTTCTACTAGCTCTGTTAAATCATCTAATTTTCACGATAATCAAACAGGAAAGTCCATTGATTACGCTGAGTTGGATAGTATTGAAAGGATTCTACGACCGAAGGGTAGTGGTACCATTTTTTTGAGTGAATTCACTCTAGGTGTGACAATGATAAATACCTTAGTTTTGTTCTCGTTCGATGGAATTAAAGGCGAGGTACTCATTCATGTAGAGGAAAATGAATTCTACATGAATGAGTATGAGTATCGTAAATTGTTAACCACTCTTTTTAAAATTCGATCCACCTTTCATTTGGAGCGAATTCGAATTGGATTTGAACCCGCTACGGATGATGATATGTGTGTTTTGGATATTGATTGTAATTCAGATATGGAACAATCAGTTGCCCAATTACTTTATTGTCTTCATTCTTGATACGAATGGTTTCATACGAAGAAGGTTTTCTTTGGCATAAATAAAGTTGCTCAAAATGCTTACCTTGTACCAAGCCAGCTTTCTAGAGATTTTCACGAAGCCCTTTTATTTCATTTTTCATTTGTGTATAATACTCATAAATTGTCTAACCAAATTACATGAACATGTTGACAGAACCAAGCTTGTGTCTAAACCGTCAGAGAAGAGAGCCAGTTGCTGAGAGGCTTTCTCGGATCGAGTCACGAGGTAGCCAGTTCTTGAATGCAGCTAATCCCTGCCGGCAATGTGCCGTTATCTACATACGAGGGGCCACTTTAGATTTCGTAAGAGGGTGGCAACTAGGGTGGTACCGCGGGAGTAGTCTTCTCGTCCCTAAGATGGGATGGAAAGGCTTTTTTTGTGTTCACATAATAAGGAGGAGTCGTACATATGAGAGCAACCGAGATTCGCCGTAAGTTCCTTGATTTTTTTGTGGAGAAGGGTCATCAAATCGAGCCTAGTGCATCACTTGTACCGGTAGATGATCCAAGTCTACTATGGATTAACTCAGGAGTAGCGACGTTAAAGCAGTACTTCGATGGTCGCCTTACACCTGAAAATCCTCGTATCACGAATTCCCAAAAATCGATTCGTACCAATGATATTGAAAATGTAGGATATACCCCACGTCATCATACCTTTTTCGAAATGCTAGGGAATTTTTCGATCGGTGATTATTTCAAAGAAGAGGCGATTAAGTGGGCATGGGAGTTTTTGACGAGTCCGAAGTGGATGGGTTTTGATCCAGAAAAACTCTCTGTAACGATACATCCAGACGATGAAGAGGCGCTGCAAATCTGGCATACTGAAGTTGGTATTCCCTTAGAGCGCATCGTGAAGTTGAAAGAAAATTTTTGGGATATCGGGGAAGGTCCATCGGGTCCGAATACGGAAATTTTCTATGATCGTGGAGCACATCTTGCCGATCCAAATGATCCAGAAAACTATCCGGGTGGAGAAAATGATCGCTATCTAGAAGTGTGGAACCTCGTATTTTCGCAGTTCAATCATAATCCTGATGGAACCTATACTCCGCTACCAAAGAAGAATATTGATACAGGGATGGGCTTGGAGCGTATGGCATCGATTGTGCAGGGTGTCCCGACCAACTACGATACCGATTTGTTTATGCCGATCATTGAAGCAACTTGCGCGAAGGTAGGGGTGCAGTATAGAAAAGATCCACAAACGGATATTGCATTAAAGGTAATCGCTGATCATGTTCGTACGATTGTATTTGCTGTATCGGATGGTGTTCTTCCTTCTAACGAGGGTCGAGGCTACATTCTTCGTCGTTTATTGCGTCGTGCGGTTCGTTATGGGCGCAAATTAGGGATGGAACGTCCTTTCCTATATGAGTTAACGGAAACAGTTGCTTCCATTATGTCAGACTTCTACCCAGAACCAGTATCGAAGCGAGAGTTCATTGAAAAAGTGATTCGGAATGAAGAAGAACGTTTCCTCGAAACATTATCGGATGGACTTGCGATTTTAGAAGAGTTGGTTGGACAGGCAAAGGCAGACAATCGCGATCAGATCAATGGGCCTGAAGCATTTAAATTGTATGATACCTATGGATTCCCAGTCGATCTAACGGAAGACTTCGCTCGTGAACATGGACTCGGGGTAGATCGTGATGGTTTTGAACATGAGATGGAAACACAACGGGAACGAGCTCGTGCCGCGCGCCAAGATGTAGGCAGTATGCAGGTTCAAGGTGGAGCTCTCGCAGATTTAGAAGTAGAAACTACCTTTGTGGGATATACTTCTTTTGAAGCCCAAACACAGGTTCAAGCGATCATTTTCGAAGATGAATTAGTTGATTTGTTAGGTGCTGGTAGTCAGGCACTGGTGATTTTAAAAGAAACTCCTTTCTATGCAGAGAGTGGTGGGCAAGCAGCGGATCAGGGAGTGATCTTTACAAACGATGCCAAGTTACGCGTAGAAGGCGTACAAAAAGGGCCTCGTGGTGAGCATGTCCATCAGGTTGTAGTGGAAAAAGGGATCATTCGTAGCGGGGAGCAAATAACAGCTCAGATTTCTCAAGAGTTACGGAATGAAACGGTGAAAAACCATACCGCTACCCACTTACTCCATAAAGCCCTAAAGCAAGTTCTAGGTGAGCATGTAAACCAAGCTGGATCACTTGTTACTCCAGATCGCTTGCGTTTTGACTTCAGTCACATTGGATCGATGACCGCCGACGAGATCCATGAAGTAGAGCGTCTGGTAAATGAGCAGGTATGGAATAATCTTTCAGTGGATATCTCCATTAAAGGCATCAATGAAGCCAAAGAAATGGGAGCAATGGCGTTATTCGGTGAGAAATATGGTTCTGAGGTTCGAGTGGTTCAAGTGGGGGATTACAGCCTAGAGTTGTGTGGAGGGACTCATGTAAAGCAGACGGGTGAGATCGGCCTCTTTAAGATCTTGAGTGAGAGCGGCATTGGTTCGGGTACTCGCCGGATTGAAGCGGCTACAGGACGTAGGGCTTATCAGTATCTTGAGCAACAAGCGGGCTTGCTTCGCCAAGTAGCAGAAGCAATTAAAGCGAAGCCAGAACAAGTGTTAGATCGTGTAGAACAATTACAGGAGAATATCCGTGAAGTGGCTCGCGAAAATGAATCCCTACGGGCGAAACTAAGCCAAGCAGCCGCAGCAGATCTACAAAATCAGCTTATAGAAGTAGGAGGGGTTTCTGTCTTATCAGCTCAGGTGGAAGCAAAAGATATGGACAGCCTTCGGAAGATGGTAGATGATCTTCGTCAAAAGGTAGCAGAAGGAATCATCGTTTTAGGTTCGGTAAGTGGGGATAAGGTGAATTTTGTAGCTTCTGTTTCGCCAAAATATGTTCAAGAAGGCTTCCATGCGGGTAAACTAGTGAAGGAAGTGGCTACCATTTGTGGGGGTGGTGGCGGCGGTCGCCCTGATTTAGCACAAGCAGGTGGTAAAAATCCTACAAACGTGCAAAAAGCTATATCCTTTGTTCACGAATGGATAGCAAATCAGCACTAAAAAGAGGACATTTTTTGTTTGAGAAGAAAGGTATAAAAGTTGGTCATCTGGGAGAGGAGAGGAACGAATCTATGGATGAAACCCAAAAGTTTCAGTTTCGTGGAGATGATGCTGAAGTTTCCGCACGCGATGTACTGTTATTCGTTTATGATGCCTTAAAAGATAAAGGCTATAATCCGACTCATCAGATCGTGGGTTATCTTATCTCAGGAGATCCCGCCTATATCCCGCGTTATAATAATGCACGTACCATCATTCGAAAAGTAGAACGAGATGAGCTGATTGAGGAATTGGTCATCGCTTATCTTGAGCCGAACAGCTAGAGAGGAATCACGGCATGAATTTGTTTGGGAGTAATGGTCAGCCCCGAGTTCTCTGTCTGGATTTAGGAGAGCGCCGGATTGGCGTGGCTGTAAGTGATTTACTTGGTTGGACTGCCCAAGGAGTAGAAGTAATTGACCGGAAACATTCGATTCCTTGGCTTGAGCGGTTAGATCAGCTGATCAAGGAATATGAAGTAACCGAAATTGTCGTGGGATTACCGCGGAATATGAATGGTTCTATTGGCCCACGAGGAGAAGCAGTTCAAGTAATTGCAGAGGAAGTTGCAAATCACACCTCGCTACCTGTAAGATTGTGGGATGAGCGTCTTTCCACTTCAGCAGTAGAAAAAACGCTTATATCTGCAGATGTAAGCAGGAAAAAGCGAAAGAAAGTCGTAGATCAACTAGCGGCATCATGGATCCTTCAAGGATACTTAGATGCACACAGGAGGTAACACACATGTCAGATCAAGAACAACCGATTGTATTAGGAGATAATGAGGATTTTATTCCCATCATTACAGAAGATGGCGAAGAGTTACTATGTGAGAAAATCTTAGAGCATGAAAATCCAGAAACAGGCCGCAAATATGTATTTCTCGTTCCTGTAAGCGAATCAGACGATGATGAAGTACAGGATGTGTTTCCGTTTCGTTATTTAGAATCAGAAGACGGCTTTGAACTACAAGCTCTAGAGACAGATGAAGAGTGGGACGAAGTAGAAGAAGTTTTTAATGCACTAATGGAAGCTCTTCCAGAGGATGAAGACTAAGCCTTATGTTTCAATCATTTCATGGGGAAAAATATGGATATCCTTTTCAACGTTCCGAGATGGAGGTCGAGCACTATCGACGCCTTCATCAATTTGAACATGAAGATCAAACCTATTACATCTTACATCGGCAACACGATCCCACAGATGATGTATATCTCTTTCGATTAGATCAAGATCAATTGACGGAGATTCATGATGTGGCAGAATGGGAGCATGTTGCAAATTATATAGATGATCAATATTTCCAGAAGCTACTCTAAAGAAATGTAAAAGCCCACTCCTGAACCACGAGCTCAGGAGTGGGCTTTTTGAAATCCCCGTTTTTTTACGGTGATAATGTGTTAATATAGAAAAATACCGAACAGGCCCTATCGAGAGGAGAATTTGATGAGGTGGGTTAAAGGAGTTATTTATACTATTTTATTAGTAATTGGATTTGCAACAGTAGGCTATTTCTATATTGATTATACATTGCAAAGTCCGAAGCGTGACAAAGAGACTGTAATCGAGGTTCCTGAGGATACGTCGTTGAAGCAAATTGGTCAAATATTGAAACAAAAAAACCTGATTCGAGATGATCGTTTTTTTCGGTACTATGTGTTTTTCCGAAGTAAAACGAATCTCATTGCAGGGACGTATATTATTCAACCATCGGACGACATAGATAAAATTATTAATAAGATATCGGCAGGAAAGCAAGATCTTGTTACGATCGAGGTTCCAAATGGATTTGATGTAGAAAAAATTGCTCTCCGCTTAAGTAGTAAGCTAAATATTAAAAAGGAAGATTTCTTTAAAGAGGTGAATCGGCAAGAGCCGAGAACCAATATCGAAAAGGAGATCCCGACTAAGCCAGGGCGTGTTTATAAATTAGAAGGGTATCTCATGCCTGCGAAGTATCAATTTAAAAAGGGAGTAACCGCACAACAAGTTGTCGATCAAATGCTAAACCAATTCGAAAAGGAATTAGAAAAACTGGATTACAAAAACAAGTTGCAAGAGAAGAAGCTATCTTTAGATGACTGGGTGACAAAAGCATCTCTCGTAGTGAAAGAAGGTGCGGTGGATAAAGAATACCCGATGATCGCAGGTGTCATTGAAAATCGACTGACTGATACGAAACGCGAGTGGAGATTACAGATCGATGCAGCTATCGTATATGCATGGGCATTACAAGGTGAGAAAAAGGAACGACTCATGAATAAAGACTTAACGATCGATAGCCCGTATAACATCTACGAAAACAAAGGACTCCCCGTAGGGCCCATCGCTAGCCCGGGAGAAAAAGCACTAATGGCTGTACTAAACCCAGAGAAGTCTAAGTACTTCTTCTACGTGGCTAAAAATGACGGCTCAAACGAACACTACTTCAGCGAAACCGATGCAGAGCATCGAAAGTTCATCGAGAAAGCGAAAGAAAACGCGAAAAAACATCCATAGTACTCGTTATTTCATAAATGAGTTGAACCTCCTGCTGTTAGATATAGAAATGAACAGCAGGAGGTTCTTTTTTATTATGTTTATACATGTATGAAGTACTTCTGTCTAAAACACCACCCATTTTGTTTATAATGTTTATATACAAAATGTCCTGGTATAAAATCGATGAAAATTCATAACAAACATGTCAAACTATCCTATCAATCTCTAGTATTAGTCTAATTAAATTATGCTAATATTAGATGATATTAATTTGAAACAAGGTCGGAAAGGGAGTACCTAATGAAATGGCTACCGAACACTGTTTATACACTTCTATTGATTATCGGATTTGCACTAGTAGGGTATTTCTACGTTGACTATACCCTTCAATCTCCCACCCGAACAAAGGAGATCGAGGTTGAGATCCCTCCCAAAAGCTCAGTAAAGACCGTGGGCAGTATTTTAGAGAAACAAAAAATCATTCGTGACGATCGCTTTTTTCGCTACTATGCAAAATGGAAAGGGAAAACGAATATCATGGCCGGATCGTATGCCATTGGAAAAGAGGAAAACATAGATAAAATCCTCACGACTCTCACTACTGGAAGAGAAAACACAACAAAAGTAACGATTATCGAGGGTTCTACAGCGATTGAAATTGCCGAAACCTTGCATAAACAGATAGGTACGAATAAGGAAGAATTTTTAAAGGAAGTAAATCGTACCAATGGGAAATTTGCCTTTGAAAAACAAATTCCAGCGAAACCTGAGATTAAGTATAAATTAGAGGGCTACTTATTTCCGAGCACCTATCAATTTCACGAGGAAGATTCCCCAAAAAAGATTGTAGACACGATGCTTAGTAGGTTTGAAAAGGAGATGAAGGAACTAAATGTGATCACGACCCCGTCTGAACAAATAGGAAAGCCCTTACATGAGCTAGTGACGTTTGCTTCAGTACTAGAGCGAGAAGGTCAACAGAAAGATGAATTGCCTAAGATTGCTGGAGTGATTGAAAACCGACTTGCTAAGCGTATGAGGCTTCAGGTGGATGCGAGTGTTGTCTATGCGATTCAAATCGACACGGGTAAAAAATTGACACAGGTGATGAAAGCAGATTACAAATATTCCTCTCCCTATAATACATACCAAATTCAAGGATTTCCCCCAGCCCCGATCGGAAGCCCAGGGGCAAATGCCTATCGAGCGGCACTTTCCCCTGAAAAGCATGACTATCTTTATTATGTGTTAAAAGAAGATGGCACAGGGTACCATGATTTTACCGTGAATTATCAAGACCACCTAAAAGCGGATCGAAAAGCCAAGTATCGAAGATGAGTGGGAAAACAACTATGGGTAATGGCCGTAGTTGTTTTTGCTGTGTCATAATTTTGATTAGAAATATGTTATGATGACCATATTACAAATGATTCAATTGAAATTTTAATAAATAAGAGTGAGTGAATGACATGTCTATTAAAATGAGGTTCCTTCTGTCCTACGTCGGAGTGATCTTTTTTTCGATCATCCTACTATTGACTGCTGGTTTTTTAATCATCTTTGCTATAACAGGTGATGCAAAATCGATTGAATCTCTTTATAAAAAAACATATGTACAAAAACCTCTGACCACAGAAGAGGAGAGTATTTTTCTTGACTTAAAGCTCCTGGCTAAAAATAATGCGAAACAGCTTTTGAATGAGAATGAAATTAGGAGTTTTGAACAAGAGGATATTCAGATCGTGGTTAGAAAAGGGATGAAAATTGAGTATGCCTCTCCCAGCCTTGATAGGCAGGTGTTGGATCAATCCCTTCCAAGGTTTGAAAAAACAAATATTAATACGCGAGACACCATTAAAATGAATAATACTTTCTTTACATATGTGAAGTTTGATTTCTATTTTCCAGACAAAAAGGAAGGTAGTATTTTTGTATTGAGAAAGGCAAGCTCCTATACTGAACTAATTCGCGAATTCTTCCCCATTTTATCAGGTCTATTGCTCATTTTATTTATCATGATTATTGGTATCGTGAATTATTTTGTTTCCAGAAGTATCATTAAACCCCTTGATCATCTAAAAAAGGCTGCCGAAAAGATAGCGTCTGGAGACTTAGATTTCGCTATTAAGTCTACCTCACAAGATGAAATCGGGCAATTAAACGGAGCATTTGAGGAAATGAGGAGTAGGTTAAAGAAGTCTGTTAATATTCAAATTCAGTATGAGGAAAATCGAAAAGAGCTTCTATCTAACATTTCACATGATCTAAAGACTCCGATGACTTCCATTATTGGTTATATGGAAGGGATCAAAGACGGTGTAGCAAATACACCCGAGAAGATGGAGAAGTATGTATCAACGGTGTATGTAAAGGCAAAGGATATGGATTCATTGATAGATGAACTATTTCTGTTTTCGAAGTTGGATCTGAAAAAGGAGCCTTTTCACTTTGAGATGGTTGAGTTAAATACATATCTGGAAGACTATGTAGAGAAACTTTATCTGGATCAGGGTATACGCATGGAGCTTCATCTTTTATATCACCCTATCTATGTGAGAGCCGATCGAGAGAAATTAAAAAGAGTTTTAGCAAATGTAATCAATAATTGTGTGAAATACATGGATAAGGATGAGAAAATCATTTCTATTTCGTTACATGAGCGGATAGAAGATCTAATGGTACAGATAACGGACAATGGAAAAGGAATAGAATCGGTGGCCCTACCATTTATTTTTGAACGTTTTTATCGGGCGGAACAATCGAGAAATTCACAGACAGGGGGAAGTGGTTTAGGTCTGGCCATTGCCAAGCAAATTATCGTGGAGCATGGCGGAGAAATCTGGGCTACGAGTGAGGTTGGAAAAGGAACAAGTATATGTTTTTCATTAAGGAAAGGTGACAACAGGTGAAAGAGATATTATTGATTGAGGATGATATTAGCATAGCTGAGTTACAAAGAGATTATTTAGAGATAAACGATTTTCGTGTTGATATGGAACACACTGGTGATGCAGGTCTTAGGAGAGCAAGGGGCGGGGGTTATGATTTGATTATCTTAGACATCATGCTTCCGGGATTAAATGGATTTGAGATATGTAAAAAATTGCGCTCTGTCACAGATGTTCCTATTTTGCTTGTATCTGCTAAAAAGGAAGATATTGATAAAATTCGTGGATTTGGATTAGGTGCGGATGATTATATTACCAAGCCATTTAGCCCGAGTGAACTGGTAGCTAGGGTGAAGGCACATATCATGCGTTATGATCGCTTATCTGGGAAAGATACTCATTCCAATACGATTTTTGTTCATGGGATCACGATCGATCGATCCGCTCGAAAAGTGTATCTGAACGAGGAGGAAGTGCCATTTACGACAAAAGAATTTGATTTAATCGTGTTTTTCGTGATGAATCCAAATCAAGTATTAAACAAAGAGCAGATCTATCAACGGGTGTGGGGATTGGATTCTGCTGCTGACGTCTCTACAGTGACTGTCCATATTCGAAAACTACGTGAGAAAATTGAACAGGATGCTTCGGAACCAAAGTTCTTGGAAACGGTGTGGGGAGCAGGATATCGCTTTAATGTGTAGAACTCGTCGCAATATGACGGGTTTTATTAATTTTTTTTAAGAAGTACTTTAGATGGATTTTATATTTATGTACTACTATATGAACTAGCCCATCAGAATGAATGGATCATCATGAAAAGAGGAGACTTACAATATGAAAAAGATAATCGTAACGGTACTAGTTGGATTTTCCTTAGTAGCGACAGGATGTGGTGCTGCTAGTTCTAGCACATCAGATCAGGGAAAACAAAATAAGGAACAGGTTGTTCAAAAAAATGAACCATCTAAAGGGCAGGAAATGGCCAATATCTTAGGTAGTTCAAACTGGCAAGGTACAAAAGTGTACGACAAAGATCAGAACGACCTAACAAAAGAGAATGCCAATTTTATTGGACTTGCTAAATATGAAGCCACATCAGGAAGATATGAATTTTTCGATGCGAAGACAGGAAAGAGTCGTGACGACATGGGAACATTCTTTGTTACAAATGATGGACAGAAAAGAATTTTAATTTCAGAGTCAAAAAATTATCAAGCGGTTGTAGATCTAACGAAGTTGGATAAAAATATCTTTACGTACAAGAGAATGGGGAAAGATGCGAAAGGGAACGATGTAGAAGTTTTCGTTGATCATATTCCGTATAAAGAAAAAGAGCTCTCTTTTACCGATCCAGACAAGCAATGGAACAAGACTACAGGAGATATCGAGAAAGATGTGGACGGAGATAAAATATTAGGTAGTACCCTTTGGAACGGAACAAAAGTTCTTGATGAAGCGGGTAACGATGTCACCCAGTACAATGCGATGTTTATCAGTCTAGCTAAATTCGATAGCCAGTCGAGCAAATATGAGTTTTTTAATCTTGAGACGGGCCAAAGCCGCAATGATTTAGGTTACTTTGATGTTTTACACGATAACAAGGTCAGAGCCCATGTCTCCCTTGGTGATAAGAAATACGGCGCTGTTCTGGAGATTACAGAACTAAATAACAACAAATTTACGTATAAGAGAAAGGGTAAAGACAAGGATGGTAAGGATGTTACTGTGTTTGTCGAGCATGAACCTTACAAAGGTAAGTTAAGCCCTTCATTTACCAAGTAGACAAGCTATTTTTTTAGAAGGAAATGGATATTACCTCCGTTTCCTTTTTTCTACTAACTATTCCTCCCCTACCAGATTTCGTATAACCTTCAAAATTTTTGTCCAAGATGGTAATAAGAATGAGGAGGGGAGATGTTTGACTAAACGAACAAAGTGGATTCCCATTTTATTTGTACTCTTGTTTTCACTCATCATTGCTAGGCTTTATCAGATTCAAGTTGTTTCGACGCGTGCTTTTTCCAATGGAAAAGTGGATCTCATCGCGCTTGCGGAACAAACACAATCACGTGAAATTTTGTTGGATAGCGGCAGAGGCGTGATCTTGGATCGAAGGGGAGTCCCACTTGTAGGGAAGGATGAGTATCAACTGCTTGTTTTCCCGCAGAGTAAACAACAATGGGATCTACGTCAAGATTCTTTTCAACAGTTAAGTCGTTTGTTAGATGTTCCACTACAATCTTTACAGCCTTATCTAGAGGGGATCAAACAGCCTGCGCTTCTCGCTCGGTTCGAACAAAAGATGATTCAAATTACTCCAGAGCGTGCTAAACAGATTAATGATCTACAGATTCCTGGATTGCAGGCCGTTCTTACAGATCAACGGTATAGCTCTAATTATGTGGGAAGTTCTATTGTCGGAAGGATTGGACGAAGCAGACATTTGCTAGAAAATCGGTATGCGAAGCAAGTGGAAGATGGAACTTTTTCACCTCAATCAAGAGTGGGATTAAGCGGGTTGGAATCTTCCTTTGAAGTTTTCTTACACAGTGAGAAGGAAAACATCAAAACCTATGTAAAGGACGGACAAGGAAGGGCTTTAACAGGTAGTGCTTTACGCTGGAAAGAACAATTAGCTTCTGAACAAGGTCAGTACACGATTCAGAGCACGATTGATTATGAAATACAAGCAAAAGTCGAGAAATATTTAGCCGATGAGAAGGTAGAAGATGGAGCTGTAGTCGTTCAGGATATTTCTACGGGGGACTTGGTAGCGTTAGGGAGTATCCCTACGAACGGCGTGAAGACGAAGACAGGAGATTCTCCGTGGGAAAACAGGGCATGGCTTGAGGCGAATCCTGGTTCTATCTTTAAAATCATTACAGCAACGGCGGCCTTAGAGGAAGGAATGGTCAAGCCCAACACGCAGGTTACCTGTTCTGGAATATTGGAGCCGTATCATTTGAGAGATGCAAGTGATAAAACACATGGAAAGCAGTCATTTACCAGTCAATTTGCGGATTCTTGTAATGTCACCCTTGGACGATTTGGAGAAAAGTTAGGCGGGAGTAAGCTTCAATCTTACGCAGAAAATTTTGGTCTCGGGAGAACGATTACGTGGCAAGGGCAAACTTCATTTGATGCAGACTTTGAGCAAATCGAACAAGAACGCACTGGAAAAATATACGATTCACGAACATCAAAGACGGAAAAGGCAGCTGCTGTTTACACGAGTATTGGTCAACAGGATACCAAGATTACCCCGATCCAAGCGGCCAATATGGTTACGGCTCTTTTCCACAAAGGAAGAGCGATTCGTCCTCGTTTAGTTACTGAGGTACGGGATCAATCTGGGAAAGCGGTTGCTACCTTTCCTAATACATATCTCCCTTCAACCAAGCAACTAAAAGCGAGTAGTTTGCAGGCAGTCAGGCAGATGATGAGAGCGGTTGTGACAGAGGGAACTGCTGCATCTGTACGAAAAGCAAAATGGGCATTAGCTGGCAAGACCGGAACGGCCCAAATTGGCGATTCTAAGCTGTATGACAAATGGATGGTGGGCTTTGGACCGTATCAGACACCCCTTTATTCGGTAGCTGTATTGCTACGACAGGAGCCAGATTCCGATGATCCACGGGCGATTCGTATCTTTCAAAAGGTGATGGATTTCCTATACGACTACGAGAAACAAAAAGCGCTAGACAAGAAAGATCAAAAGAAAAATCCTGTACCAGGCAACAGTAAGAAGGAAACGAAAAAAGATTCAAAAGGTAAGTCTAAAAATACTAGTATTCGTTGAATTCTTAGGTATATAATATGAATCTATTATATATTTAATGTGTTGTTGTATAATGTGCAGGGAACTATTAAGTAGTTGTATATAAATCGCTTGTTTTGTTGGATTACTGAGATTAGAATGATGAGAGATGAATTGATATAAAGGAGCGAACGTATTTTATGAAAGTAACTCTTAATCTTAGCAAGGCAGAACTAGATTTAATTGAAGAAGCTATTCTCCAATACCAAAATCTATTGCACAACGCTAAAACACAGAGCAGAATGGTGGAAAATGAATTACATTTGTGTCAGCGTGTAATGGATGAGTTTGGCATTGAAGAGGAGAGAGAAGAAGGGCAAGAACATGCTGCAACGCAAGATCCTCTCGCTTCGATGGACTTAGATGGCTCATCTTACCCATTTTCTCGGTAACAATGAAGCCAAGCCAAACACCTCACAAATGGAGGGTTTGGCTTTTTTATCTTTTTCTTAATCTTGCTTTTTGATGAAATTTCGTAGATTTTTCTTTTCAGCAGGGGAAAGTGATTTTATTTTTTGCAGTAGATGTTGTTTACATGTTTCATATAGGTGATAATCTAATTCATTCATACTGCGAATATGGTTTGTGAGTTCTTCACTGATGTCAGGCCTTTTTGGACGCTTTTTGGTTACGTTTTCTTTCGAATAGTGTGATTGTTTCCATCCCTGTAATTGATTTAATAAAAACACGGATTGTGGATACATCTCGGTAATACCCACGAAGGTAAAGTGATCTCGTAGGTTGTCCATAGCTAATATAAGGTCAGGGTCATTTTGTCCAGATAGGAATCTAGTTTGGTGATTATGAAGAGGAGCTGAGATCCGAGGGTCTGGACTAGTAACGAACTCTTCTATGCTCATCTTTTTTACTTTATTATGCAGACCATTGCTTGGCATGGAGCAAATAAAATAATAGGTAGAAATGACCCGGCTTACAGGATCGCGAAGCATGGTTATATAACGATAAGGCCTATGAAAATGTTGATGCACTCCGTAACGGCAATGTCCATATACCCATCTAAAATTTGCTTTTTGTTTGGAAGTGAGACTACGAATCATTTTTTCTTGATTCTGGTGCAAGGGATATCGATAGATTTCGTTAGAAGGAACATTGCTATCAATAATACCTCGCATCGTAATGCCGCCTGTTTTGGGGATATGAGCAAAGATCCAGAGAGGTTTTTTCATGGTCCGTTCTCCTTTCAAGCCCCTATTAATCTCTTTTATATAGTATGAAATAGATGTGTTACTGGTTCGCGGGATTCAGACTATTTTCTATAAGAAGGAGGGTTGATGATGAATAAAGAACAAGAAATTCAAAGATTTATCACTCAATTACAAGTGGGAGAACCAGTTCGAGTGTTAACTCATGATAGAGAGCAATATGTACGAGTAGAACGCATATTTGAGGGATGGATTCTTGATTATCGTAGTGAACGAACTATGTATCGCAGAGTGGAAGAAGCGATTCAGTTTTTAGCTGAAATATGGAATACGGACTTGAAAGAAGTGATTCATTTGCAATATGCAGGACTAGAGGAAATTGAGGATTTGGGGGAATTTTAAAGGATAAAAGCGAAATCTCTCTCATAAAGTAATGAGGAGTGTGGGAGAGGAGTGGATCGGGTTGCTTTTTTTGGTGATTTGCCAAGTAGTAGGAGGCACTCTTATAGCCATAAGCTGGATCCCGCAGGTTTTACAGGCAATTAAAGGGAAAACAGCTCATCAAGTAGATTTAAAGCCTCTTTCTTTTCTCTTTGTAGGGACAGTATTGGTGGAGGTTTATAGTGTTTTTTTGGCCTTACAAGGGGAAGCGGTCACTCTATTTGTGACAAATACAATTCAATTAATTGTGGTAACCATTTTAATAAGTATCGTATTTTGGGCTGTGCCAGCAGATAAGCCGGCGGAGGTTAAAGAGCGCATATCAAGGACTTCCTGAACAAGGAAGTTTTTATTTTTATCATATATTCCTAAATTTGTAAATAAATTATTACCTATAAATAGATTGATTGTATTAGGAGGGATGGATGATAATGGGCTTCAAAGAGTTAAAACAACAAGCCAGACAAAGCCTACAAGGAAACTGGCAGAAATCAATTATTGTGGTGGCGCTTGCTACGATTTTATCAGCGTTACCTAGTTGGATTGAAATGATGGTTCGTCCAGAAGATTACTTTGATCCGACTTATACTGTTGACTATATGAGTATATTTCAGCCTAGTTCGTTTGGTGTATTTTCCTTCCTCTGGTATTTATTGATCCCAGGTGCGATTATGTTAGGCTTGGCTGGTTTTTTCCTACATCTAATCCGTAGAAATAGTGCTACAGAAACAGATGCTTTTGAGTTCTTTACCAATCTATCTAAATTTGGTAAGAGTGTTCTTTATAATGTGTTGATTACGGTGTACGTGTTTTTATGGTGCTTACTACTCATCATTCCAGGAATTATTAGGTCGATTGCCTACGCGATGACTCCGTATATTATGCAAGATCATCCAGAATATAGTGTCAATCAAGCGATTAGCAAAAGCATTCAAATGATGACAGGATATAAATGGCAGTTTTTCTTACTCCAATTAAGTTTCTTAGGGTGGATTATACTCTCGATCTGTACCTTTGGTATCGGACTCCTATGGGTATTGCCCTACATACAGGCAACTAATACACATTTTTATGAACAGAGAAAAAATGAGAATGAAGTTGTAAAGGGATGATCATATGAACTACCTTGACCTGTACCATCATTGGCTCCACTTTGATGGTTTGGACTCAGTGCTGAAAGAAGAGTTACGGCAAATCCAGAAGCATGATGTTGAAATTCAGGAGCGTTTTTCGCAATCGCTATCGTTTGGCACGGCGGGGATTCGTGGCATCATAGGTGCCGGGACGAATCGAATGAATATCTATACCGTTCGTAAGTTGGCTCAAGGACTTGGAGAGTGGTTGCATCATGAGAATCTAGCAGATCAAGGCGTGGCAATTGGTTATGATACGAGGCATGGTTCTGTAGAGTTTTCTAGGGAAGTGGCTAAGGTACTTCTTCATCACGGAGTAAAGGTATATTTATTTGGACAGATCTGTCCATCGCCAGAGCTTTCGTTTGCTGTTCGTTATTATGAGGCGGCTGCGGGTATTATGGTGACAGCAAGCCATAATCCTCCCAATTATAATGGAATCAAAGTGTACGGAGCAGACGGTGCGCAAATTTCTCCTTTGATAACGAGTGAAATATTGGACAATATTAGTCAAATATCGGATGCGTTTATGATTCCTGTGGCAGACCTTACGGAAGCAGAAAAGGATGGAACTCTCGTTTGGTTAGGGTCTGAAGTCGATCAAGCATACTATGAAAATGTGGCGTCGCTGGCCTTCCAAGATAATGAACAAAATAAGCATTTTCGTATCGTATATTCCCCGCTTCATGGAACGGGGCGACCTCCTATTGAATCCGTTTTAAGTCTGAAAGGATTTGAGAATGTGTTTGTCGTGCCAGAGCAGGCTGACCCAGATCCTAATTTTTCGACAGTGAAATCTCCCAATCCAGAGGACCCAACATCCTTTGAGTTAGCTATTGCGTACGCTAATCAACAACAAGCAGATCTTGTCCTTGTAACTGATCCAGATGCCGATCGAATTGGGATTGCGATTCGTGACGAAAACAATCGGTTTTCTCACCTTACTGGAAATCAGATCGGAGCATTATTACTCTTCTATCTCTTGTCTCAGCGAGTAGACCGGGGAGAATTGCCTTCTAATGGAGCATTGGTTAAGTCGATTGTATCCTCTGATCTCGGAGAATCCATCGCTTCCTACTTTGGAATAATGACGCAAAATACACTTACCGGTTTTCGGTATATCGGGGAGTTTATTCAGAAATGGAAACAAACAGGAGAGTATACGTTTCTATTTGGTTATGAAGAAAGCTATGGTTATCTCATAGGAGACTTTTGCCGGGATAAAGATGCCACGCAAGCGTGCTTATTACTGGCTGAGTTAGGGGCTTACTATCAAAAACAAGGAATGCCTATTTATCAAGTCTTAGATTTGATTTATAAGAAATTTGGATACTTTCAAGAGACACAGATCTCGGTTACATTAGAAGGGCTTGAAGGAAGTAAACAACTCAAAGAGATAATGGTTCGTACTCGAAGTAATCCACCTTCACATGTAGCGAACATCAAGGTTTGTAGCATTCAAGACTATTTACAAGGGATAGAAGGATTTCCTAAAGCAGATGTTTTAAAATATCTTCTCGAAGATGGATCTTGGTTTGCGATCCGTCCATCCGGAACGGAGCCGAAGATGAAGTGCTATGTAGGGGTGAAGGGAAGTAGTTCTTCTGAGGCAGAGGAGAAAAGGATCGCGATAAAAGAATATTTAGCAGGCTGGTTAGGGTTTTAAGGGAAAAGGGCAATGGTCAGATACATTGCCCTAGGATTGATTAGGTTATAAGCATCAAAAATATTGACAAAAAACATACTTACATGTGAAAATGGCTATTGTATAGAAAATTAAAATGGTTAGCAAATAAAACTCAAAGAGAGTGATTGCGATGATGTATGAAAAGTCCTTACA
Organism: Thermoactinomyces sp. DSM 45891; assembly: GCF_900119485.1. GTDB lineage: Bacteria > Bacillota > Bacilli > Thermoactinomycetales > Thermoactinomycetaceae > Baia. The sequence goes on along the minus strand of NZ_FPJZ01000021.1, from coordinate 11,524 downwards.
ATCGCATATCCCCTCCTTCACAAAGGGGCTGGGCAGAAGTGAATGACACTTCTGTCCAGCCCCTTTAGTTTGGTAGAGTGTAAAAAGGAGCTGAGGTTTGTTGGATCATTCGAATCAAGTATCCCAACTGAACACCATATGCATGGACGGTAATAGTATGACTCCTCAAGTGATAGAGCAGGTTGCGAAACGGGAAGTTCGTGTATCTTTATCGAAAGAAGCTAAGGATCGAGTAGTAGCTTGTAGAGATATGGTAGATCAGCTAGTGAAAGATGACAAAGTAGTCTATGGGGTGACCACTGGATTTGGCCTGTTTAGCGATGTGTCGATTTCGCCGGTAGATGCGACAAGGTTACAGATCAATCTAATCCGTAGTCATGCATGTGCAGTAGGTAATCCACTGCCAGAACCAGTTGTGCGTACGATTATGCTTTTGAGAGCAAATGCGCTTTCCAAAGGATACTCTGGCATCCGCATCGAAACATTACAACTTTTAATTGATTGTTTGAATCAAGGAGTACATCCGGTTATTCCTGAACAAGGATCACTCGGGGCAAGTGGTGACCTAGCACCGTTGTCCCATCTGGCTTTAGTGCTAATGGGCGAGGGAGAGGCAATCTATCAAGGAAAGAAGCTTTCTGGAGTAGACGCACTTGAGCAAGCAGGATTGAAACCGATTACACTAGCAGCGAAGGAAGGGCTTGCCTTAATCAATGGGACGCAAATCATGACTTCCCTTGGTGTGCTTGCCGTTTCCCAAGCAGATCGTTTGGCTAAGATAGCAGACGTGATTGCTTCTATGACTTTAGAGTGTTTGCGGGGGATTCCGGATGCCTTTGCCGAAGGAATCCAACAGGTTCGGCCCTATCCAGAACAAGCTTCTGTGGCCCAAAACTTCCGTACCATCTTACAAGGTAGCCAGTTGACTACTTCTCAAGGTGAGATTCGTGTTCAGGATGCGTACTCCCTACGATGCCTACCTCAAGTACACGGGGCTGTTCGTCAGGTGGTTGCGTATACACGTGAAAAGATTCAGATTGAGTGTAATGCGGCAACAGATAATCCATTGTTGTTTATGGAAGATGGTCAAGTTATATCGGGTGGAAACTTTCATGGACAGCCGATTGCCTTTGCGATGGACTTCTTAAAGATCGGTATGAGTGAACTGGCCAATATATCAGAACGACGGACAGAACGTCTTGTCAATCCAGCATTATCAGGTGGTCTGCCTGCATTTTTGAGTCATCACCCAGGGCTAGCATCCGGCATGATGATTCTACAGTATGTAAGCGCTTCCCTTGTATCAGAAAATAAAGTATTGGCCCATCCAGCGAGTGTCGATTCGATTCCTTCTTCCGCAAATCAAGAAGATCATGTTTCCATGGGGACCACAGCAGCTCGTCAAGTTACCCAGATCATTAACCACGTAGCCAAGGTCTTAGCAATCGAATGTATCTGTGCGGCGGAGGCGGCCGATTTTGTGGGAGCAGATCAATTGGCTCCAGCTACGCGAAAGTTATATGAACATATTCGAAGCCACGTACCAAGGGTGACAGAGGATCGTTCTCTAAGTGGTGAAATTGAACTTGTAGCTAGTTACTTGCTAGAGGGTGATTGGTTAGGTGAAGTAGAAAAGATAACGGGTGAATTGTTCTAAGGATGGTTTTGATACCAAAAAGCAAAGGAGAGATTTGATCATGACCAAATCCATAAGTCGTACTGTTCGAGCAGCGAGAGGAACCGAGTTAACGGCAAAAGGTTGGCAACAAGAAGCAGTAATCCGTATGTTGATGAACAATCTGGATCCAGAAGTAGCAGAGCGTCCAGAAGATCTAGTGGTATACGGTGGAATTGGGAAAGCGGCACGCAACTGGGAGTGTTTCGATAAAATCGTCGAATGCCTTACAGAGCTAGAAGCGGACGAGACCTTATTGGTTCAGTCAGGGAAGCCGGTTGGGGTTTTTCGTACGCATGCGATAGCTCCTCGCGTCTTAATCTCTAATTCTATGCTAGTACCTGCCTATGCGAACTGGGAGACTTTTCACGAGCTGGATCAAAAAGGCCTCATGATGTATGGACAGATGACCGCAGGAAGCTGGATTTACATTGGAACACAAGGAATCCTACAAGGCACGTATGAAACATTTGCGGAAGCGGCTCGCCAGCATCGAGGAGGCTCCTTAAAAGGGACACTTACGTTAACCGCTGGATTAGGTGGCATGGGTGGAGCTCAGCCATTAGCTGTTACGATGAATGAGGGGGTCGTGATTGGAGTCGAGATTGACCCAAGCCGAATTCAGAGGCGTATTGACACACGATATTGTGATGTGATGGTGGGCTCTCTAGATGAAGCTTTACAATTAGCGAAAGATGCACAATCAGAAGGGAGACCGCTCTCTATTGGACTCATTGGAAACGCGGCAGAGATTTTTCCAGAGTTTGTCACGAGAGGTGTTATTCCTGATTTCGTAACCGATCAAACATCCGCACATGATCCATTAAATGGATATGTTCCATTTGGTTTTTCATTGGCAGAAGCCGATAGATTACGAACACAAAATCCGAATGAGTATGTAAAGCTATCCAAACAGTCTATGGCAACTCACGTTCAGGCGATGTTAGATCTACAAAAAATGGGCTCCATTGTCTTTGATTATGGTAATAACATTCGTCAAGTAGCCCTAGATGAAGGGATCAAAGATGCTTTCGCCTTTCCTGGATTCGTTCCGGCCTACATCCGCCCGCTTTTCTGTGAAGGAAAAGGGCCGTTTCGTTGGGTAGCATTATCAGGTGATCCAGAGGATATCTATAAAACAGATGAACTTGCACTACGACTATTCCCAGAAAACGAACACCTACGACGTTGGATTACATTAGCTAGAGAAAAAGTAGCATTCCAGGGTCTCCCATCCCGAATTTGCTGGCTCGGTTACGGTGAACGTGTCAAGATGGGTTTGGCGATAAATGAAATGGTACGAAATGGGGAGTTATCAGCACCGATTGTCATCGGAAGAGATCATCTGGATTGCGGTTCTGTAGCTTCTCCAAACCGTGAGACGGAAGCGATGAAAGACGGAAGCGATGTAGTTGCAGACTGGGCAATTCTAAATGCGCTGGTCAATACCTCTTCCGGCGCGAGCTGGGTCTCCGTCCATCACGGCGGCGGTGTAGGCATGGGCTACTCCTTGCACTCCGGCATGGTTGTAGTCGCAGATGGTTCCAAGGAAGCAGAAGAGAAACTGTCTCGAGTACTAAACACAGACCCAGGCATGGGGGTTATCCGCCACGCTGATGCTGGTTACGATTTAGCCATCGAAACCGCTAAGAAAAAAGGTGTCCGCGTTCCTATGCTAGGAATTTAAAGCTACTTCATCTAGTACATCAACAAAAACTGAGAGGAGCCCTATATGAAACAAATTGACCTACTTATCCACAATATTGGTTGCCTTATCACTATGCAAGGCTCCCCGAAACCAAGAGCAGGAATAGAGCAATCCGAAGTTCTCACTATTCACCACGGTGCCATTGCCATTCAAGATGATAAAATCATGGCAGTAGGTAGTGAGGAAGAAGTTCGTAAGTCGATCCATGGACTGCCTATTGCCAAAGATCTAGATGCACAAGGACGTCTTGTTACCCCTGGCTTAATCGATCCTCATACTCACTTAGTACACGGAGGATCGCGAGAACACGAACTAGATTTAAAGCTAAAAGGAGTTCCTTACTTAGAAATACTCGCTCAAGGTGGTGGCATTTTAAATACGGTTCAAGCAACGCGAAACGCAACGGAAGAAGAGCTTTATTCACAAGCAAAACGAAGCTTGGACCTGATGCTACTTTTCGGAGCCACTACGGTAGAAGCGAAAAGTGGCTATGGTCTTACCCTTCAAGACGAGTGCAAACAGCTTCGTGTAGCAAAGCAGTTACACGAGTTACATCCAGTTGATATCGTCTCCACATTTATGGGAGCACACGCTGTTCCTGTTGAATACAAAGGCAGATCAGAGGAGTATGTAAATCTCGTTATCGAAGAGATGCTTCCAGAAGTAAAGAGATTGGATCTAGCAGAATTCTGCGACATCTTTTGTGAGCATGGTGTCTTCTCAGTCGAAGAATCTCGCAAAATCCTCCTGAAAGCAAAAGAGCTTGGATTTAAGCTGAAGATTCATGCCGATGAGATTGAATCCATTGGTGGGGCAGAGTTGGCTGGAGAATTAGGGTGTATCTCAGCAGAGCACCTACTGGCCACTGATTGTCAAGGAATCGAGGCATTGAAAAAAGCGGGTACGATTGCGGTTTGTCTACCCGCTACTTCCTTTAATCTGCGCCTCCAAAAGCATGCTCCTGCTAGAGATATGATTGAAAGTGGTGTTCCTGTTGCACTCTCTACAGACTACAATCCAGGTAGCTCTCCAACAGAGTCGTTGCAACTTGTGATGACACTTTCATGTTTAAACTTACGAATGACACCAGAGGAAGTCCTAACTGCCATGACCATTAACGCGGCACATGCAGTCGGGAAAGCAGACACGATCGGTAGTTTAGAAGTAGGAAAGCAGGCAGATATCGTTTTATATAACGCCACGAATCTGGCATATCTACCCTATCATTTCGGTATCAATCACGTGCATTCAGTAGTGAAAAAAGGAAATGTTGTGGTTTCGGAAGGTAGATTGATATAAAAGAACGACTTGTCTAAGACTAGTATCATTTGAGATACTGGTCTTAGTTGTAATGAATATCATGTATCTTTATTTCTTAAAAGTGTGATAATCTATTAATATATATAAATTTACTATAAATAGATAAATAACCAATCTTATTTTACTTAGTTGCATAATATATTAGAAGCTTCTTCATTCCAACATAGGAAAAGGTGGAGATCAAGCATGGCGTACTTGGTTGCGTTAGATGATGGTCATGGGTTATCCCCTACTCCAACTCCAGGGAAGAGAACTCCTAATATACCAGGAATCGGTGTAATCTATGAAAACCAATTTAACCGTGCTGTTGTCAATTTTTTAAATGTAGAGTTAAAGAGATGTGGATTTGGCACCATTCTAGTAGCACCAACAGATGTCGATACCCCACTTGCCCAGCGTGTATCGGTAGCCAACCGGAATCGTGCAGATGCTTATGTTGCCGTTCACTATAATGCGGGCGGGGGAAGTGGAATTGAGACGTACCACTTTCCTGGCAGTACTAAGGGACAACGACTTGCTCGCCTCGTTCATGCGCAAGTGATTAAAGGGACGCCTCAGAAGGATCGGGGTGTAAAGACTGCGAACTTCTATGTATTACAGAAAACCGTTATGCCAGCTACTTTAATTGAATTTGGATTTATGGATGATCCAGGTCTAATCGAAGCGAAGCGCATGATTGACCCATTGTTCCAAAAAGAGTGCGCGGTTGAAACAGCAAAAGGGATTTGCCAATACTTTGGAGTAAGTTATATTCCCCCTACCCCTATAACTATCCCGTTTCCTTTTCAACGAGTAGAAGTAGATGGAGAGGTGCTATTTGATAGCCAAGTGGTTGATACCATCTTAGAGGGAGTGCGAAAACATTTAGGGAAAGTGATTACCATTAAGCCACGGTAAATAGGGTAATAATGACTAGAGAGAATCGATGGACTGAGGTAAACGCTCAATCATCTTTTTAATACATTGGCGTTTATCTCAGATTCGTTTGGAATTCATTATTTTGGTACTATATTATTTGTGAAATAAAATACATAAGTAAGTGAGAATGGGATGTGGATTTGTGAATACTGTTGACGAATTTCATAATTGGAAACGAAATATTGCTTTTTTCTTAGGTGGCCAGACGATCTCTTTCTTCGGATCTTCGTTAGTGCAATATGCAATCATGTGGTACATCACCTTACAAACACAGTCTGGTGTCATGATGACGATTTCGATCATTTGCGGCTTTGTACCTACTTTTTTCCTTTCTCCCTTTGCGGGTGTGTGGGCGGATCGGTATAACCGCAAGATGTTAATTATGATTTCAGACTCCCTTATCGCAGTAGCGACCTTGATTCTAGCAATTATCTTTCTCATGGGCTATAAGTCACTTTGGTTACTATTTGTGGTCTCTGCTGTACGTGCTCTTGGAACGGGCGTACAGACGCCAACGGTTGGGGCCATTCTCCCGCAGTTAGTCCCGAGTGAACACTTAACAAGAATTAGTGGGATTAACAGTAGCATTCAAGCAATGGTTATGCTAGTTTCTCCAATGGTAGGCGGTGCATTGCTCACGTTCGCTACGATTGAAGCGATTTTCTTTATCGATGTGGTGACAGCGATAATCGGAGTAGGGATTATGCTACTCTTTATCAAAGTACCGACCCATGCGAAAGCGATGCAGGAGCAAACGACTAGCTATTTGAATGATATGAAGCTAGGATTTTCCTACATACGAAATCATGAATACGTAAAGAAATTTTTTATTTTTATCGGTGTTTTCTTTATATTAGCGGCTCCCGTTGCGTTTCTAACCCCTCTGCAAGTCTCGCGTACATTTGGAAATGATGTTTGGAGACTTACTGCAGTTGAGGTTACCTTTTCAGTGGGGATGATACTCGGTGGACTCGTGATGTCTGCGTGGGGAGGATTCCAGAATCGGATTCATACGATGACAGTTGCAAGTCTTATTATGGGAGGGTGTACGTTTGCGCTCGGCGTGATCCCGAATTTTTGGCTGTACCTCGTTTTTATGGTGATTATCGGAGTTGCTATGCCGATGTTTAACACCCCTTCTACCGTGTTACTACAGGAAAAAGTAGACCCGGACTATATGGGAAGAGTTTTTGGTGTTTTAGGGATGATTTCTACCTCTATGATGCCCCTCGGAATGTTAATCTTCGGTCCGATTGCAGATAAGATACCCATTGAGTGGTTGCTTATTGGTACCGGAACATTGATTTTCATTCAAGGTTTCTTCTTACGTGGGACTAAAGCACTAGTGGAGGCAGGCGAACCAACTGTCGAGCTAGCGAAATAAATAAATGGAAGCAAAAGAGATGTCCTCTCCTCTTAAGGAAAGGGCATTTCTTTTTACATAATTAGAATAAAGGGAAGGTTGTATCCATTCGTATGGGTCGTCTCGCTAATATTCATCCGATGTACAAGGATTTCGTATCTATCTACCGAAAATAAAAACGAGAGTATTTATTGTAATAATTAGATAATAAAAGGGGATTACGAGATGAAGAAATGGTTATTATCGTCTATCGTGTGGATGTTGACCGCTATCCTGATGGCATCAGGAGTGCCTCACGATGTATCAGCTAATAAGACAACAAAAGAAGAAAATGGACAGTACCTTGTCGTTGACTTACAAAAAGAAGGGGAGAAGACCAGAATCAATCAACTGAGTATCGAAGAAGGGGAGGCGGAGAGAGGGATGGCTTCTCCACAACAAAGTGAGCTTGATCCTCAAACTCAAACGGAGACTCTTATAATCAAAGACAAAATAGGAAAGATCCTCTATCAAGTTCCTTTCCAATTTCCGATCGTTAGAACGGTTCCTCCCATTATGCCGGATCAAAAAACGAACGATCATGCTCCTCATCAAGTGCCTATCAAGGAGCCAGAAGTTACGTTGATCCTACCGTATTTCCATGAAGCTATCACAGTCGAGGTCAAAGGCTCAGAAGTCAAGGAAACGGCTCAGTCCACGATCCCTAAAAGCATACAAGTTGATTCACATAAGAAAAAAGTGAGACCCCCGAAAAATAATGGAAAGTTTGAGATGCTCTTGTTACCCAGTGGCTATGATGAGAGCAACATGGGTGAGTTTGAACAACAAGTTAGCAATATCAAGCAAGCGATTCAAACGACAGAGCCATTTTCCTCCTATCTTGATAAAGTTACTATCCACACAATCAATGAATCCGCCCCCCTTGGTTGTCTAGAGGGAGCACAGAATATCGCTCGGTTATTAGTATGTAATGATACCAAAGTAGTCTCTACTGCTGCTCACTCTGGTTATGGATATGATGAGATCATCGTCATCCACAATACAGATCACTATGGTGGCTCAGGTATGCGGGACTATAGTGTTACTGGTTTTAAGACAAACAGCTATTCCACCTATACCGTTGTTTATGATGGTCAATGGACGGCAAGGATGGCTATTCATGAACTAGGCCATTCGTTTGGAAACCTCTGTGATGAATACATGTACGGAGATGAAGGATATAGCTATGTGAACTGCACAAACTGTCGCAAAGACAAAAGTGACATAGAGAAATACGTAAATGGGGAGTGTAGTGTGGGTTGTGACGCCAAGCCAGATTACTTCCGAGCTGAAGATAGTATCATGCTCACTCTAGGGATCCCCACTTTTAATGAATTGAGTATCAAAGCAGACTTTGCTCCGTATGGCTTAGAAAAGCGCCTGCAATTTTTCACTGGAACGGAGCAACCGAAGGCTGTCAAACGGCTACAGGTGGATCAAAAGAAAGTCACCTTGAAGCCAGGAGAAGCAATCCAACTAGCCGTGATAGCAACCTATGAAGACGGAACCAAGGAAGACATAGCTTATGTAGCGAATTGGCGAGCAAGTAGCGAAAAAAAGATTAGTCTTTCCCAAGGATACGTGAGGGCGATTTCCTCAGGAAAGGTGCGAGTAAAAGCCTCTTATGGAGGGAAGACAGTATCTGTCTCAGTTAAGATAGAAGCTCCTAAAAAATTGGTGCCCAGTAACGATGGAGTTACACTCAAGTCAGGAGAAAAGAAGGACATTACCGTACAGGCGATCTACCGGGATGGCACAACCCAAGACGTAACGCAGGACGTCACTTGGAAGATATCTAGTAAGCGAGTGGCAACGATTGAAAAGGGAGTAATCTCCGCACATGAAAAGGGAAAGGCTGTATTGACTGGAGTCTATAATGGGAAGGTAACTAGGATTTATGTACGTGTGAAGAATAGAGAGGAATGAGTAGACCATTTACCACTGTTTGGGGTAGTACAAAACAAGAGGATTAGCACGAAATGCACTGATCCTCTTGTTAGTAAGATTAAATGGTTAATGAGTCGGTGGGAATGTCATGATTCGTATCTCCAGTTTTTACCAAAATCGTGTTTTTCCATAGGCTTGTTGAGTGGATTATTCTCATAAATGAACTCCTTTTGTATAGAAGATAATATGTATATAATTTAAATATAAGAGATGGAAAAATGTTTTATTCTCAATATACACTAATGACTATATATAGGAATATTTGTTTAATAAATTAAATACAAAATAAACTTAAAATTAACTTGATAAAATTATATTAATAAATGTATAATCATTTATGAATTGTAAATACATATATTATTATATGAAATAATTTCATATAAAGTATGAACATTTTATTAAATGATGAATTTTATGAAGCATTAATGAAAAAATGAGATACAATGCTTTATATGTGGCTTATTAATACGTGTGTGCAATATTTCGAAGGGGGGAATTTCTATGGTTGGTATGACTTACTATCCTTTAAGTCATCCGCAGAAGAGAGTTTGGTATACAGAAGTTCTCTATGAAAACAGAGGTATCTGCAATTTAAGATTTCTATTTAAAATTCACAAAAAAATGGATTATCTGATATTAAATCAGGTAGTAAATCGTGTGATTCGTGAAAATGATAGCCTTCGTATTAGATTGAAGGAAAATGAACATCAGGTGCCTGACCAATACATAGCCCAGCATCAAGATCGAGAATTTGACTTTGTTGACTTTCGGGACGAGAAAAGCTCAGATGCATTAGACAGATGGATTGAGGAAAAGACACGGGAGATATTTCCGTTATTTGATACGGATTTATGCCATTTCACTTTAGTAAGTCTTAGCGATAAAGAATGTGCAGTGTTTGGAAATGTTCACCACATTATGATGGACGGACTATCAATCCAGCTTTGGAGTAATCAGGTTGCGAAGTACTATTACGATCTTCAAGGCGAGGAAGACCTTTCTAAGAAATCGTATCTTCAGTTTCTGACTAATGAACAGACGTACTTGAACAGCGGTCGATTTGAAAAAGATCAGAGTTTTTGGATGGAAGAGTTTCGAACGCTCCCTCCTGTAACGGGATTGAAACCCTATAACGTTTATCAAGTTAGCACTAGAGCATCACGGGAGACATTTCCGTTATCAGATCATCTAAAGGCAAGATTAAAGAGATTTTCTAAGGAACATGGATTGAGTATCTATACTCTTTTTGTTTCAGCGCTTTCATTATCGATATATCGATGGACTTCGTCGCTGGATGTGGTCCTCGGAATGGCTTATAGCAATCGGACGGGCAGAGTGGAGAGGGAATTAATGGGGATGATGGTGAGTACAGTTCCCCTGAGAATGGATATAGATTCTTTAGAAGAAGTGCTTTCCTTTATGGTGAGAGTGTCTCGTAAACAATATCAAGCATTACGGCATCAAAAATACCCATTTGATTTGTTATTAAAACAGATGAATCAAGAGAACAATCGTAATGTTCGGCTATTTGGAGCTACGATCGATTATCGAGACCGTGATGGGAGCGGGGACTCTACTTGGATTCCCAATCGGGAAGAAGTGCAAGATTTTGCAGTACATATTGAAAATTTGACTGATACAGATTCTATGTTTGTACATATTGATTACCGGAATGAATTGTTTTCGAAAGAAGAGATTTCGCGCTTTTTCCATACGATGTTGGCTTTATTGGAGAGTGCGGTTGAAAATCCATATCAAAAGGTTTCAGAGATCGAAATTCTCTCAGAAGAAGAGAAAAGAAAAAGCTTAGTAGAGTTTAATCAACCTAAGTTTGATTTTCCGCCTCAGATAACGATTCATGAGTTGTTTGAGCAACAAGTTATGTTACATCCGGATGCGATTGCCGTTGTCTATGAAAAGGAACAGCTTACATACCGTGAGTTAAACGCCAGAGCAAACCAGCTAGCTCATTATCTTCAGAAACAAGGAGTTGGTCCAGAGTCTCTAGTCGGTCTCTGTGTGGAGCGTTCTCTAGCGATGATGGTAGGGATACTCGGGATTTTGAAAGCTGGCGGGGCATATGTGCCACTGGATCCAGCCTATCCGGAGCAACGACTTCAGTATATTTTAGTGGATGCTCGTATTCAGTTCGTCGTAACGCAAGAGAGTTTACTAGAATCGAGCTGGCTTCCAGAGGAGATTCAAGCTGTTTGTCTCGATCGAGATCAAGTAGAGATCAGGAAAGAGAGTATTGCTCAGCCGATTGTCGATGTAAGCCCAGATCATCTCGCTTATGTGATCTATACTTCGGGATCTACGGGAAATCCGAAAGGCGTAATGGTGGAGCATCACAATGTGATTCGCTTGATGAAAGCAACCGAACATTGGTACCAGTTTGATGAGAATGATGTATGGACGCTGTTCCACTCATGTGCGTTTGACTTTTCCGTATGGGAAATCTGGGGTGCCTTGCTCTATGGTGGGAAATTAGTCATCGTTCCGTACTGGATCAGCCGTTCGCCGAAAGATTTCTATCAATTGCTAGTAGAGGAAA
>NZ_FPJZ01000016.1:10881-63760 GCF_900119485.1 Thermoactinomyces sp. DSM 45891 | reverse complement strand
GATAAAACTAAAGGGCATGAGTCCGGTTCAATACCGAACACATACCCTACAGGCTGCTTAAATCTTCATGTCTAACTTTTTGGGTTCACTTCACATCATGAAGCAGACTTTTTGGATTTTGAGTCATCTTCTTTAAAGTATAACCACTGATCAAAGAAGGATGTTAAATCCTTTCCTGACACCTCACTTGCAATCCGGATGAAATCTTTCGTTGTAGCTGTCCGATATTGGAACTTCTGATAATACGTGCTCATAATTTTCATCACTTTGTCTTCGCCAATCTGCTTCACCAGATCAAACATCATCGCCGTTGGACGAAGATAAACCATTAATCCATAGACCTCATCAGAATAATCATATAGCCTCTGGGCACTATGAACGTGCAGGGAATCGTGAATCTGATCCGTGCGTGTCACCACTTTTTTCAACCATTCTTCTCCATTTTCGCCTTTTTGCTTTTTCATATAAAGAAATTCAGAGAAGCTAGTTAGCCCCTCGTCTAGCCACGGCTCTTTTGCCTGATTACTCCCCACCACGCCGTACCACCACTGGTGTGCCAATTCATGTGCCACCACGTTTACAGCAGGTACTTCTCCTTTTAGACTCGGAGCTTTTGGCACAGAAGTAACTAATCCCGGATACTCCATCCCTGCAATCCCATAACCCGTTTCGCCGAGAACCACGTCGATTTCCTCATAGGGATATGAACCAAATCGCTCACCAAAAAATTTCATTCCATCGACTGCCGCTTTATGTAGCTCCTCTTTCACATCGTCCATACCCGCTAAGTACCACAGATTCACTTGAATATTGCCTGATTTCCCTTGAACCACTTGATAATCCTTTGTGATAACAGCGGCAAAATCACGGACTTGATGTTGCGTCAGCTTTATCTCTCCGCCCTTCGTGGTGATCGGGTCCTTGGCAGTAGAAATGACTTGATATCCCTCCGGAACATGGAATGTAACGTCAAAATCGGACATGTTCGTATAAAAAGGATCGCCGATTGAAGTATAAGGTTCATTATGCCACCCTTCTTTATCTTTCACAGAAAGCATCGGGTACCATTGTGCAAGGAAGGCTGTATGCTTAAAGGTGTTAAGCCTTGTTCCACCTTTGGGTAACTGTAAGGTGTAATCCATCTCAATCCGTGCAGACTTCCCGTTCCCTAACTCCTGAGGCAAGGCGACTTTCATGATCTCATTTTGTATCTCTTGCTTTACCGCACTGCCATCTACTTTTACATTTTGTATCTTAATGAAACCAGGTTTTTGAGGTTTCGATTCTTTGTTGTACTTCCAATTTTGAAAGACATTCGGATACAAGTGAAAATAAACCTCTTTCTGAGGATCGGTTCGTGACTCTGGTAGATCAACCCTCATTTTCCCTTTCACTACTTGATTTTGATCATCATAGGTAGCATCAATTTGGTAATGTGGGCGATCCACTATAGCTCGATTCTCTTTTGACTCCGTAGTGCTTGGGTTCAACTTTAGAAACGTACTACTTATCGCAAAAATAACTAGAATCGCTGATATACTAACAGAAAATATCTTCTGATTTGTGAATTTCATCAAGATGGGCACCTCAAACTTTGGCATATTTCTGCTTAGCGTGACCCACTATTATATATTTTATACAAAAAAACAGACCCTACCTGTCTAGAGTCTGTTTCCGAAAACACCTTACAAATTTCCACGACGCTCTTGTTCACGTTCAATCGCTTCAAATAGTGCTTTAAAGTTCCCTTCCCCAAAACCACGAGCACCCTTACGTTGAATAATTTCAAAGAATAATGTTGGGCGATCGACTAGAGGTTTCGTGAAGATTTGTAATAAATAGCCCTCATCATCTCGGTCTACTAAGATACTGAGACGCCGTAATTCATCCAATGGCTCATCTATTTTTCCGACTCGCTCCGTTAATTCATCGTAATAGGAACCCGGTGTATCGAGAAACTCTACGCCATTTTTGCGCAATGCTTCAACCGTATTCACAATATCATTGGTAATGAGCGCAATATGTTGTACCCCTGCCCCGCGATAAAAATCTAAATATTCCTGGATTTGGGATTTGCGTTTCCCGTTAGCAGGTTCATTAATCGGAAACTTAATACGACCTGTTCCGCTGGTCATCACTTTCGACATCAGTGCTGAGTATTCCGTGCTGATGTCATCATCATCAAAATGAATCATTTGTTTAAATCCGAGCACTTGCTCGTAATAAGAAACCCACTCTTCCATACTTTCCACATTTCCAACTACATGGTCCAGAGCCACTAAATCAGCAGGATTGCTAGGGATCTGCATTGGTGCTTCGACAAAACCTGGTGCAAACACCCCCTTATACTGTTTCCGTTCAACTAATGAATGAACCGCATCACCATAGGTTCCAATGATAGCACGCTTCACAACCCCAAAATCGTCTTCTTCAATCGTGGGGGACTGGATTGCAAGTGCTCCCCGTTTGATCGCTTCTTCAAAAGCAAGCTCAGCATCTTCCACAGAAAATGCGATATCTTTCACTCCATCACCATGTAGATTCACAAACTTCGTGATCTCATGCTCAGGAAGGTATGCTCCACTTATCAGCAAACGTATATTTCCTTGCTCTAATAGGTACGATACTTTGTCACGGCTTCCTGTCTCAAGCCCTCTATAAGCCACTAAGCGAAACCCAAAAGTCTGACAGAAAAAGTAGGCTGTCTGCTTTGCATTTCCAGCGTAAATCTCCAAATAATCAACATCGATAATAGGTAGATGGTCTTTATGTACATTAGATGTCATCTGAATCTCTCCTTTAATCGGAAATTTACAACTACTCTTTCAGTTTACATTGTAGAAAACTATTTATGCAAGCGTTTACATTGCCGCTCAATCGCTTTTGCGCAATGAAAGCTTACGAAAATCATCCGCAATCATACTGTATATACACTTATTTGTCAGATTTCCCTGCATATCCATGCTAGCATCCCGTAAAACGCCTTCTAACTGATAGTTAAGTCTCTCCGCTACTTTTCGACTTTTCATATTGCGCTCTTCACAACGAATCTCAATTCGATTGGCATGAAAAACTTGAAAAGCAAATACTGTTAAACCTCTTACTGATTCCGTTATGTATCCTTTTCCCATAAAACTTTTTCTACACCAATATCCAATTTCAAATTTGGGAATCTGCCAATTGACCTGATGTAATCCGCTACTACCCACAAAAATCTTTGTATCTTTTTCATAAAGGTGAAAGCGAAAATCCGTTCTTTCCAGAAATTCACAGTGTGCTTTTCTCACGCTTGCTTCTACTGCCTCTTCTGTCGGATTTTGCTGTGCCCAAGGCATCCAAAGTTGTAGTATATCTAAAGTCTCCATCATAGCTTCACAGATTTCAGAACCATCACCCGGTAATGGAGCACGTATGATCAATCGTTCTGTCTCAAACGAATGAGGAAAATCTTTTAGGATGGGGGGGGTATTCAATTAGCTACTCCTCTTTTCATAAAATCAAAAAAATGATATCGTCTTCCATTTATTATACAGGAAGCGATATCGCAAGAATGATAACAGATTATTTTTTTATCAAGACTGTCTACAATTAGTTTATCGAACGATCGCTCGATAAATGGGGATAAAAAAGCAACCCCCTCTAACAACCAATTTCCCTTGAGATAATGTTACGTTGTATTTCCGACGTTCCTTCTCCAATCTCAGCTAATTTGCAGTCTCGGAACATTCTCTCTACTTTATAATCGTGCATATAACCCCATCCACCGTGAATCTGAACAGCCTGGGAGCAGACTCGCATCGCCATCTCTGACGCATATAATTTACATATAGAAGCCTCTGTCGTATACTTTCTGTTTTGATCCTTCAGCCACGCCGCTTTATATACATATGTCCGCGCTAACTCAATTTCCATCGCCATATCTGCCAACTTGTGTTGAATCACTTGGAACTTCGAAAGCGATCTTCCAAACTGCATACGCTCTTTTGCATATTTGAGTGCCAGTTCATACGCTCCCTGAGCAATACCAACTGCCATAGCACCAATGCCAATTCTGCCTCCATCTAACGTCACCAAGAATTGTTTAAAACCTTCTCCTATTTTTCCAAGCACAGCGTCCTCCGCTATCTCTACACGATCTAAAACCAACTCGGTTGTATTGGAACTATGCAACCCCATCTTATGGTAGTTGCTGATCACTTCAAATCCAGGTGCGTCTGTAGGTACGATAAACGCTGTAATTTCTTTCGAGGACCCCGTCGTCTCTGTTTTAGCAGTAAGGGATACAAACTTCGCATAACTTGCATTGGTAATAAAGCACTTTGAGCCTGTAATAGTCCAACCATTTTCTGTACGAATCCCTTTTGTAATCGTTCCACCTGCATCGGAACCTGCACCTGGCTCTGTTAATCCAAATGCTCCTAAGGAGGCTCCTTCACAAATTGGTACGAGGAACTCCCTTTTTTGTTCCTTGGTCCCAAATAGCGACAATGGAGCACCACCTAAAGAGATATGGGCCGAATAAGTAATACCTGTAGAAGCACATACACGACTTAGCTCCTCAACTGCGATAGCAAACGAGATAGTATCTGCACCTGCACCGCCATACTCTTCTTCAAATGGAAGCCCCATCATCCCCAACTTTCCTAGCTTTTTCATAATCTCGAGCGGGAACTCCTTGTTGCGATCTCGCTCGTCTGCTTCTGGAGCTACTTCACCATCCGCAAAGTCCCGCATCATATTACGGATCATAAGTTGCTCTGCTGTTAAGTCATAGTTCATGCTGTCCCCTCCACCAACGGAATGTATGCGCTTTCAAGTCCATTATAGCCAGATAAGTTTGTTTACTTCAATAATTTTCAATATTATTAGCATATCTTCTTATTTTGGTCTTGATTCCGATTTGCATTGGGGAATGAAAAAAGATAAAATTAGATCAATCCAAACAAAAAGCACCCCGAAGGGCGCTATTTACCTGAAATCCACGAAAAGAGACGGAATCTTTATTCTAGGAAATCCTTCAAACGCTTGCTTCTACTTGGGTGGCGAAGCTTGCGTAATGCCTTTGCTTCAATCTGACGAATTCGTTCACGAGTAACACCAAAAACCTTACCAACCTCTTCTAGTGTGCGAGTTCTTCCATCGTCAAGACCAAATCGAAGTCGAAGTACATTCTCTTCTCTCTCAGAAAGAGTATCTAATACATCTTTTAGCTGTTCTTTTAGTAACTCATAGGCTGCTGCCTCTGCTGGTGCTTGTGCATCATCATCAGGGATAAAGTCGCCTAAGTGTGAGTCATCTTCTTCCCCAATCGGTGTTTCGAGTGATACTGGCTCTTGAGCAATCTTTTGAATCTCACGGACTTTCTCAGGAGTAAGTCCCATCTCGTTTGCAATTTCTTCCGGGGAAGGCTCTCGACCCAGTTCTTGAAGCAACTGACGATTGACACGTATCAACTTGTTAATAGTCTCAACCATATGCACAGGGATTCGAATCGTACGTGCTTGATCTGCAATAGCACGTGTAATTGCTTGGCGGATCCACCATGTTGCGTAAGTACTAAATTTGAATCCCTTCCGGTAGTCAAATTTCTCAACTGCTTTAATAAGTCCCATATTTCCTTCTTGGATTAAATCAAGAAAGAGCATCCCACGTCCAACATATCTTTTCGCAATACTCACAACTAAACGTAAGTTCGCTTCTGCGAGACGGCGTTTTGCCTCTTCATCGCCCTCTTCGATACGAGTGGCAAGCTTTACTTCCTCTTCAGCAGATAGTAGAGGAACTCGACCAATCTCTTTTAAGTACATGCGGACAGGATCATTAATCTTAACCCCTGGTGGGACACTTAGATCATCGACATATGGATCCTCTGTATTATTTGAAGCATTAAATTTAAAGGGATCTTCATCGTCTTGACCCTCGTTAATTACATCAATCCCTTGCTCATTTAGTGTTTCAAAGAATTCATCTACCTGTTGCGAATCTTGTTCGTAACTCGATAATTTTTCCATAATGGTCTTATAGCTTAAAAAGCCTTGTTTTTTTCCTAACTCTGTAAGCTGGCTCTTTAATTGTTCAAGAGTAAATTCTAATTCCGTATCGACATTTTGTTCTTTCGCCAAAGTAGGTTTCCTCCTTCCTGGATCGCATGATTACCGCATTTTTTTCTTTTGTCTCAGCTGTTCAATTAACTCTAGTCCCAACTGGGCGGCTTTCATAGGCTCTCCAGCACGTTCGATTTGCTTCACAAGCTTTTGGTTTTTATTCCATTCACGTTCCAATGGAACTTGCTTTACTTGGTTTATATAATCCTTTAGAGCTTCTTCTGACACTTCGTCAGGGACATCCATCATTGCAATTTCTGTCGCTTTATGAATAAAGGAAGGTTCATTAAGACTGTGCAAAAACTGCCCTAGATCTGCTGGGTGACCTTCTGCATAATACGAATACAAGTGCGCTACTAGTGCTGTATGGACCTCAGTCTGAAAATCCGCTCCTAAATGATCCTGTACCCAATCACAAGCAGAGCGATCCCGCATCATATGTGCGAGTAGGTGCATCTCCGCGCGTTCGATCGGATGATAGGAACGTAACTTTCTAAGTACCCTTTTTCCATCTTCTTTGTACCCATTATTCCACTTCCCTGCCTCTTTATCCCCCCAGGCTTGCTTTTTCTTTCGAAATCTGATATGCCTCTGTTCCTCTTTCAAAGCTTCCATTGAGATTTGAAATTCTTCAGCCAGTTTTCTCAAGTAGTGATCCTGTTCAATGGCGATAGGCAAATCAGAAATCAACTCCACCGCTTTCCGAATATACGCGAGGCGTTCCACCTCATCTTGAAGCCTGAAATCCTTTTTCGCCAGTTCTAGTTGAAAGGAAGTAGATGAAAGAGCACCTGAGATCATTTCCTTCTGAAAAGAATTTCCCCCAAATCGACGAATGTAATCATCTGGATCAAAGCCAATTGGAAGTGCTACTACTTTTGCCATCAATTCATGCGGCTTCATCAACTCCAGCGCTTTCAAGGCAGCATTTCGGCCAGCATTGTCAGAATCATAGCAAATTATAACACTCTTCGTATGTTGCTTGATTACCTTTACTTGGTCTTCGCTGAGCGCGGTCCCAAGTGTAGCAACCCCTGTATGAACACCTTCCTGCCACATCATGATGACATCCATATAACCTTCCGCAAGAACGATATTTTGTTCTTTACGGATTGAAGACTTTGCACGATGAAGATTATACAGTTGTTTTCGTTTATGAAACATTCCAGTCTCCGGACTGTTTAAGTATTTGGCTTGCTCATTCTCCTCGAAACTTCTCGCACCAAATGCGATCACACGTCCCTTGGAATCGTGAATCGGAAACATGAGTCGGCCGTAAAAGCGATCTCGGTAGATTCCTTGAGATTCATTCTTTTTAATGAGACCAGCCTTTTCAATTAAGGAAGTTGCATAACCACGCTTAGTAAGAAAGGATAATAAAAAGTCATAAGACCTAGGTGCAAATCCCAGTTGAAATTCTTGTGCAGTCTCTGGATTAACTCTCCTTCGTGCTAGATAAGCCTTTCCATCATTTCCTTGAGGGGTGTTCATCAATACATGATGATACAGCTTGGCAGATAGATCAAGAATTTTGTACAACGTAGTCCGTTCCACTTCTTCAGGTGTAAGTTCTCTTACTTCATTAGGCAGAGAAATCCCTGCTTCTTCAGCGAGTCGTTCTACAGTTTCCAAAAAAGATAATTGCTCTACATCCATGATAAACTTGATCGAGTCTCCACCTGCACCACAGCCAAAACAATAATAAATTTGTTTATCAGCAGCTACCGAGAAAGAAGGGGTCTTCTCCGAGTGAAAAGGACATAATCCAAAATAATTACGCCCACTTTTCTTTAACTGAACATATTTTCCCACTACATCTACGATGTCGAAGTGTCTGCGGACTTGATTGATAACTTCATCTGAAATTCTGTGCCCCATCCCCACCACTACTTTCTACTGGCAGACTTTGTAGTGAAATATGTCCTCTATACACATCTGGTACTTATTCGCCATTCAGCAAAAAAGTCCTTCATCATATGTGTCTATTTCACATGGTAATATTTTCTTCAAGAAGAATTTCGTCATACTTACCGTGATAAAGGAGATATATCACCTTAATTCTACAAAAAATAAGCCTTCTCCTTCCCATAAATGAGAACTCTACATTCTTCCAATTATATATAAAATGACATGAAAAGAAAATGCTCCAATCCTCAATATTAGAAAAAGCTTTACACTATATCTTAGAATCATTGTAATAAAAAAATACCCGAGGTCAACCGGGTATCTATCACGAAATTTTTTATGGGCTGTTTTTCACCTATTTTCTTGCTTAATAACTGCTTGTGCCGCACTCAATCGGGCTAACGGTACACGGAACGGGGAGCAACTTACATAATCCAGCCCAATTTTGTGACAAAATTCGATCGATCGCTTTTCGCCACCATGCTCTCCACAGATTCCCGTTTTTAAATCGGATTTTTTTCCTCTTCCTAGGGAGACACCCATCTCAATTAATTTCCCGACACCATCGAGATCAATTGAAACAAATGGATTTTCCGGAAGTATTTTATTATCTACATATGCGTGCAGGAACTTCCCTTCAGCATCATCACGGCTAAATCCGAATGTGGTTTGGGTTAAATCATTGGTTCCAAAGGAGAAAAAATCGGCTTCTTCCGCTATTTGATCCGCCGTGAGTGCCGCACGAGGCACTTCAATCATCGTTCCTACTGTGTATGGGATCTTCAGCCCAGTTGATTTTTCGATCTCCGAACCGATTTGTTCAACAAGACGTCTCATCTCGGTTAATTCCTTGACATGCCCTACTAGTGGGATCATAATTTCAATTTCCACTGGAATACTTCTCTGCAAACAATGGACTGCCGCCTCAAAGATAGCTTGTGTTTGCATCGCATAGATCTCGGGATAGATTAGTCCAAGACGGCAACCTCGATGCCCCAGCATGGGGTTAAACTCTTGGAGTGATCGTACTTTACGAATCAATGCTTCTTTGCGAATCATCTCTAGCCTATCCGCATCAGGCGTCATTTGTAATTTAGTTAACTCGACCATTAACTCTTCTAAATTAGGCAGAAATTCATGAAGCGGCGGATCAAGTAAACGGATGTTAACCGGCATGCCATCCATTGCTTCCAAAATACCCACAAAATCCTCCCTCTGCATAGGAAGCAATGAAGCTAATGCTTCATTCCGTTCATCATCAGTCTCTGCTAAGATCATTTTCTGTACAATCGGAATTCGGTTTAGCTCCATAAACATATGCTCCGTACGACATAAGCCGATTCCTTCTGCACCAAACTCCCTCGCTTTACGTGAGTCTTCTGGATTATCTGCATTGGCCCGTACTTTCATCCTTCGAATCTCGTCCGCCCAGCTAAGCAGTTCTGTAAATTCAGGAGATAGAACGGGATCAATGAGTGGGACTTTTCCTTGAATGACACGGCCTGTGCTTCCATCAATCGTGATCAAATCGCCTTCATGGAAAACATGACCCCCGACTTTTACTTCTTTGGAACGCAGATCAATTTTCAACTGTTCACAACCACAGATGCATGCTTTCCCCATACCGCGTGCAACTACAGCTGCATGAGAAGTCATCCCACCCCGACTGGTCAAAATACCTTTGGCGGCTAAAATACCATGGATATCTTCTGGCGTCGTTTCTGGTCGTACTAAAATAACTGCCTTGCCTTTACTAGCTAATTTTTCTGCATCGTCAGCATGAAAGACGATTTCACCTGAAGCTGCTCCTGGTGAAGCAGGTAGACCTTTTGTAACCACTTCTAACTCTGCACCTGGATCTAATCGTGGGTGAAGAAGTTGATCCAGTTGATCTGGATCAATCCGCAATATGGCTTCTTCTTTATTTATTAAAGATTCTCCTACCATATCTACCGCAATTTTCACCGCTGCATCTGCTGTACGCTTTCCGTTTCGGGTCTGAAGTATATAAAGAGTTCCCCTCTCTACAGTAAACTCAATATCTTGCATATCTAGATAATGAAGTTCTAACTTCTGCGCAATTTGCTGGAACTGCTCAAAAACACCAGGCATTTTCTCTGCTAACTGAGCAATCGGTTCGGGTGTACGCACTCCCGCAACTACATCCTCCCCTTGAGCATTAAGTAAAAATTCACCGTATAAGTAATTTTCTCCAGTAGAAGGGTTTCGAGTAAAAGCTACCCCTGTCCCACAATCATCTCCCATATTTCCAAATACCATTAATTGCACATTTACTGCTGTACCTAGATGATCCGGAATCTTATGGATATTACGATAAATCTTAGCGCGATGATTATGCCACGAACGAAACACGGCCGTAACCGCTTGAAGCAATTGCTCTATAGGAGATTCTGAAAACGCCATTTGGGTTTGTTGAAAGATAACTGCTTTAAACTTCATAATGACATCCTGCCAATCTTCGGCCGTTAGCTCAGGATCACTTTTTACACCACATTGCGCCTTCTTTGCTTGGATGATTTTTTCAAAATGATAATGTTCCACGCCCATCACTACATCCCCAAACATCTGGATAAAACGACGGTATGAATCGTATGCAAATCTTGGATTATTTGTTAGCTTTGCCAATCCTGCCACTGTTTCATCATTCAAACCGAGATTAAGTACCGTGTCCATCATCCCCGGCATAGAAAATACTGCCCCTGAGCGAACGGAAACCAAGAGCGGGTTGTCAGGATTTCCAAACTGCTTTCCCGTATTCTCTTCCAATCCTTTTAGGGATTCCTTCATTTGCTCGATAATCTCATCGCTAATTACCTTTCCATCCTGATAATACTGGTTACATGCCTCTGTCGTAATCGTAAAACCGTGAGGAACGGGGAGCCCCACGTTCGTCATTTCTGCTAAGTTCGCTCCCTTTCCACCAAGTAAAGATTTCTGCTTAGCTGATCCTTCATGAAATAAATACACCCATTTCCGACTCATCTAGTGTAGCCTCCCTTTTTCATATCTAGAATAATATTGGCAGTCTCTTCTACTGCTTTATTCGTCACGTCAATACGTGGACAACCTACTCTACGAATAATCCTTTCCGCATAATCTAACTCTTCTAAAATACGAGTCTCACTCGCATAATTCGCTCCTGATGTAAGACCTAAGGCTTTTAGACGTTCTTTTCGTATATTATTTAATTGACTTGGATCAATAATTAAACCGATACAGCGCTCTGATGGAATCAAATATAATTCATCTGGTGGCTCCACTTCAGGAACAAGTGGTACATTGGCCACTTTGAGTCGTTTGTGAGCCAAATACATTGATAATGGGGTTTTGGAAGTACGGGATACGCCGATTAATACAACATCGGCTCGCAGTAAACCACGAGGATCCCGACCATCATCATATTTCACAGCAAACTCGATCGCTTCTACTTTACGGAAATATTCCTCATCTAATTTGTGAATGAGTCCGGGCTTTCGTTTCGGTTCACTCTGAATCAGCTTAGAGAGTCCATCCATCATTGGCCCCATAATATCTACATAGGGAACTTCCGCTTTGATGGCTTCTTCCGTAAGGAAATGTTGCATTTCGGGTAAAACTAAAGTAAAAGCAATTAATGCTTTCTCTTCTTTAGCAGCCTGCACTGTCTCCAATATCGTCTCTCGATCCATCACATAGGGAACACGACGGATCTCTAGATGTGTGTATTCAAACTGGCTGACCGCAGCCCTCACTACAAACTCAGCTGTCTCACCAACAGAGTCTGAAATTACATAAACCACGGCATGATTAGATAGTAGTATGATGGTTCCTCCTCTATACAGAAATGTGCTGCCCGAGTTCGACAAATGCCTTCGCTAAAGTCGTTTTACTAATACGTCCAATCACTTCAAAGTGCCTAGTATCTCCTTGAAAAGGACGAACAACGGGAAGTGAATCAACTTGATGTCTCATCATTTGTTGTGCAGCATAGTGAAGTGTATCTTCTGATGTACAAGTGATCAGATTCGGCATTCTTGACATCACGACTCCTACAGGAATCGAGCTTAGATCTTGTTTACCCATAGAAGTTTGTAATAAGTCTTTACGTGATATTACACCGATCAGATAACCTTCTTTTTTAATCACAAAAATCGTACCTACATCCTCTAAAAACATCGTGCAAATCGCATCGTAAACAGAAGTTGCCTCTGTTACGACCACTGGCACAGACTTGTAGTCTTTAACATATAGATTACGAATGTGTTCTCCCATTAATTGGTTGGCAGTCTTGCCAGAATAAAAATAACCAACACGTGGTCTCGCATCTAAAAATCCAGACATTGTTAAAATAGCTAAATCCGGGCGTAATGTGGCACGAGTCAGATGTAGCTGGTCCGCAATTTGTTCACCTGTAATGGGACCTTCACTTTTTACGATTTCCAGTATTTTCTCCTGGCGCTTCGTCAGCTCGATGTTGGTGCACCTCCAGCGGGTAAAGACTTATCGAAATGTGTTATACTTTTATAGTAATTACCTTATAAAGTATATACTATATGTTTTCATTTTCCAATAAGAGTTCAAAGATAGAAGCTCTACAAATAAAAAACGAAAACTTATATTTTGTATGTATCCTAGCCAACTGACAACGTTTTTTATACAATGTGAAGGTGAGTTAACGATATTTGGAGGCAGACAACATGTTATTATCAAATCCCCTTGCAATCAATACTGAACTAGATTTATCTGGGTTGCGTCGTAGTATACAATTTGGTTTTGACCAAATGATGCTTCAACTTCCCAATGAGATATGTACCACTCAGGAATTCCAAAGCCTGTTGCAACTGGCTCGAATTAAGCCAATTGCTTATCGTGCTCCTAAAAACCTAACTTTAGGAGACACAGAATTCTCTCTATCGGCATGGTTAGAGTGGTTTAACATTATACACGCTACTACCTCTTCTCCTACGTCTTTCATCGTTCATGGAACCAAAGTAGCCCTAGGAACCATTTTTGAATATTTAGACGCCCGTCCAACTGATTTTTATGCGTTACAGGATTATAAAACCGAGTATGTACAGCGGATTATTGACCAATTAACGCAGTTAAAGAAATATGCGGACCAACATCAAATTGGACTCCTTCTAGAAAATGCACCCATGGGGGATGAGGGGTATTTTGAACCAGGACATTCTGAGCTTTATCCAGCACTTCGCACACCTAATCATCTCCTAAAAATAGTAGAAAAAACAGGCGTAAAGTTGTGTTTCGATACGGCTAATGCCCGAATCACCTCACATCTACTAACTTACATGCACCGTTCAAGAAGTATGTTTGCTGGGGCTACAGAGAAAGAAATCCTTTATGCTCCCCCAAACTGGATTGAATTCTATGAGAAAATTCAACCGCATGTGGCCTTTATCCAGCTTTCTTATGCTATGAGTTGGGGAGATACCAAAGAAACCACACACATCTCCTTCCCAACTTCTGCTTATGGAGAATTATTAACCTTTGCTGAAACGGTAAGTCCAGAAACTCCAATCTCTATTGCTATAGCCCAATCTGAACCACATCTACGAAATATGATGGATGCGCTACACGCATTAAAACGAGGCTGAAAAAAGACTCCTTGCTTCCACACCAGCGAACTGGAGAAGCAAGGAGTCTTTTTGGATATGAATCATGTCCTACTTACTCTAAGAATAAGGCACAATTCCCTTTAATAGGTAGCCTTTAGTGCATAGGCAGTTGAACTGTTCTTCCCATCATAACCAACTACTTTTATATAGTAAGTCGCTCTAGCAGAACCTCGGTAAGAGATCGACTCACTCGTTTTACCACCCTCTTCGGAATACGTCAGTAGGTTTCCAGAAGAGTCATAAAGATAGAGATCGTAATCCTCTGGTAAGTTCGTCAACCTTACCGAAATGATTCCGGAGGTTGATTTTGTAAGCCGGAACCAATCCTCATCAGTTCTAGAGGTAATTTTGCCGTTGTAGGTAGTACCAGAACTGATCTTATATGCAGTAGCACGAGTGTCGTTTGATTCGTATGGATCGCCACTTGGTTGATCTGGATTATCAGGAGAGTTACCACCTACTCCAACGTTACTCCAAGCATTTGTCACAGCACTTACTTCCTTCGACCCTGTTCCAAAAAGGTCAGTTGCTGATTGAATGGTTGCATTGCGCGCATCGATAAACTTTGAATTAGAAGTTAAGTATTGCGAAAGAGCGCGATACCATACTTTTGCTGCATTATCACGAGTCACACCAGAAGTCGTGACGAAATTATAGAATGCTTTGTTCGGAATCCCTGAGTTTGTGTGAACACCACCATGATCTTCAGTTGTGTTCACATAATCCCTCATATGATCAGGATCCCCATATTTATTGGGATCTGACATGGAGCGCAATGCATCCCCTGGTATGTTAGGTGTATAGATATCCTCACCACAGAGCCACTCTGGATCTGATTTATTTTCAATTAAATTTCCAAATACATCTGACCATGATTCGTTTAGAGCACCCGACTGTCCTTCGTATACCAGATCAGCTGTTCGTTCTGTAACACCATGCGTTATTTCATGGGCAACTACATCTAATGCTCCTGATAGGTATGCGTATTTATCACTGCCATCCCCATCTCCATAGACCATCTGTGTCCCTGTCCAACCTGCATTACCATAATTTTCTCTATAGTGAACGGTAGACTTCAACGTTCCACCTTCACCATCAAAAGAGTTTCGACCCAACTTTGTATAGTAGTAATCGTATACCTTTCCAGCATACACATGGGCATCAACAGCCGCTGGGTCTACCCATATATTATCTGAATCCGTAAGAAGTGTGCCTGGTGACACCATCTGATTTTTTGCTGTATATGTCTCAATCGCTCCACCATTTTGGGAGTACATAGGCTTCGTGATATCGCGTAGATAGTATCCACCTGAGTATGAATCTGTGTTTATAGATTTGTTATCATTTAGAACACCCTTGCCTTTCCCTACAGCCGCTGCATGGTGAACCTTATCAATCTGATCCACAATCGCACCTGTCTGAGCATCGACAAATATATCAGAATAGAATAGTTCGCTCTTTTCTAGTGTAGATAAGGTAACACGATAAACAAGTATATGTTTTCCTGTACTAACTCCATAGATGTATAGATTAGCTTTTTGAATATCAAACATTTTGACTTCAGCTAATCCATTGGCTAGCTTAGCCTTCTTAGTCGCTTCCGCTTCAGTCAACTTCGCTTCGGTGTTAATCTCTTTTGAGAATACTTGAGCATCAAATGTACCACTTACAGAATTGCTTATTTGTTTTTGATCCCCATGAACCACTAACTGATGTCCAAATACAGGAATTCCTTTATACACTTGCTGAAACTTATAAAAGCTACCAAACTGATCTGAACCTTGCTTGTCTAATATTAGATCAGACGTTGCTTGTTTGATCTGGTATAGCCCTTTATTCTCTTCCAATATAGCTAAGGCATCCTCTTTGGTTTTTAACTTTTTATTCGAAATTTTACCTCTAACAAAAGAAGGGGCCTTGGTCTCTGAATCCCAAGCTACCGAAAATTGAGAGCCTGTATCTTTCGATATTTTTTGTAATGCTTCTTGTTGATCAAGAACATTTTTTACTGGAGCATCATTAGCCGCCCAGACACTTACGCTTGCTACACTTAAAGTCAGCATAGAAGCAGTAGCAATCGACACACCTTTTTTCACTGACATGTCTAGTCCTCCTCTTTCGCTATAAAGTTGAAAAACTTTTTTATACACTTAATATATTTAAAGTCCTTAATGATAGAATATCCTGAATATATTAAATGTATTTTAAACTAAGAATAGTAGCAAGACTATTTAGCTTTAGTAAAGAATAATACAAACCAAACAAAAAAACAATATACTATTTTATACTGTTTACTAGTATCGCTATTGGTTTTACAACTCATAATATAGAACGATTCTTTTTTATATCATCGTTTTTCTACGTTTAATGCCTATATCATCTGATATTTTCGAATATTGGTCATTAAAAATATCTTATTCCTCTCAGAATCATATCGACTTGACCGCAAATTAATGATTTAATTTCGTTAAAAGTAATTTTATTTTGAAAATTACTAAACATTAATAGAAAATTGTATGCCACAAAGGAATACATATAGGTTTCTACAACATAAGAAAAGCTTTCAAGATGATGCAAACACCTCTTGAAAGCTTTTCATTTTCTAAGAAGGAAACACGATTTGTTCAAATGCCGCAAAAGTACGCGTCGTGTTAGTAATTTCTCTGAGCAGCGCGAGCCTATTTTTTCGAATCTGCTCCTCCTCTACCATAACCATCACATGGTCAAAAAAGTGATGGATCTCAGGAGTTAAACTGGCGATGGCATCATACATGCCTAAAGCATTTTCCGATTCATAAGCTGAGCGGTACGCTTCATTGGCAAGTTCAAGTGATTTTGCAAGTTGTTTTTCCGATGTTTCAACAAACAAATCGGGTTGAACATGTGCATCATCTGCTTTCGCCGCTAAATTAGCCACCCGAGTAAAGCCTTCTACTTCTAGCTTGAATTCCTCCCGA
The DNA here is from genome assembly GCF_900119485.1 of Thermoactinomyces sp. DSM 45891. GTDB lineage: Bacteria > Bacillota > Bacilli > Thermoactinomycetales > Thermoactinomycetaceae > Baia. Next base: position 47,158 of record NZ_FPJZ01000016.1, on the reverse strand, counting down.
TCTAACTTTGCTTGTAAAACATGAGCTCTGTCCACAGCAAGTGCAGGACGAGAAAATCCAGACTCTGCAATTGCTTCCACCACATCATAGCGTAAGTTAGCATCCTGTAAGATGTTTCGGAAGCGAAGGATCAAAAACGGATAGAGTTCATTGGAGAATTGCTCTGGCGATAGTTTAACCAGGTTATGCAGACGTAGTGTTTGCTCTACGATCTGAATGACTTCAATCATCTCTACACCACGTAAATGTTCACTTAGGAATAACTGGATTAATCCTGTTGCTCGACGACGCAAGCCATATGGATCTTGGGAACCAGTTGGTTGAATACCGATACCGAACGTTGCACATAGTGTATCCATCTTATCTGCTACTGAGAGAATCGTGCCAAGAAGCGTAGCAGGCATCTCGTCCCCTGCGAAACGAGGCTTGTGATGAGCATCGATTACGATAGCAACCCCTGGAGTCTCTCCTGCTGCTTGTGCATAAACGTTACCCATAAAACCTTCTAACTCGGGTAACTCGCCTACCATTTGTGTAGCTAAGTCAAATTTACAAAGAGAGGCGGCACGATCTAAATCTTGTAGCATTTTCTCGTCTAGCTGTAATAGTCTGCCAATCTGCTGCGCGATACATTGAATTCGGCGCACTCGATCAGCCATAGTACCAAGTCCTTCAAAGAAAACAATCTGCTCTAGTTTCCCTTGAAATGTAGACAAATCTGTTTTTAAATCTTCTTCATAGAAGAAACGAGCGTCTGCTAAACGTGCGGATAATACCTTCTCATTTCCTTTCGCTACTAGAGCAAGATGCTGATGATCACCATTACGAATGGTAATAAAAAATGGGAGAAGCTTCCCTTCTAAGTCTTGCACAGGGAAATAGCGCTGATGTTCCCGCATCGTAATGATTAGCACAGGATCGGGCACTTGTAAAAATGATTCATCAAACATACCGGATAACGCTGTAGGATACTCCACTAAATTCGTAACTTCTTCCAATAACCCCTCGTGAATCGGAATAATCCAGTCATTTTCCTCTTCCAGATAACGGATCTGTTGGACAATCGCTTGTTTGCGTTCCTCTGCATTTACAATCACATATTGCCCACGAAGAACATCTTCATACGAGGCAGGCTCCGAAATCGCTACTTCTTCACCTAGGAACCGATGTCCACGAGTGAGATTCCCCGCACTTACACCAGCCCATGAGATAGGTACAATGCAAGTACCTAATAATGCAACGAGCCAACGGACAGGACGGACAAAGCGATATTGATCCCAGCGCATCGTCTTAGGTGGCTGAAAAGCTTGTAATGCCTCATGAAAAGCTGAGGACACGATATCAAATGATTCGCCACCCGGTTGATGAACATCAGCAAATAAATAGCTCTCACCCTTTAGTTCTCGAAGCTCCAACTGATCTACTGAAACTCCATTTTTACGTGCAAACCCTTCTGCTGCTTTACTCCACTCACCTTCTGGTGTTTTCGCAATGCGAGCTGGCGGACCTTTTACCTCTTCATGAAGATCTGCTTGTCGATCCGCTACCCCGCTGACCAGAACAGCCAAACGTCGCGGAGTAGAAAAAGAAGTTACTTGCTCAAATGAAATTCGATATTTCTTAAACCACTCCTGCGTATTTTGTTCCAATTGCCTGATCAACTCAGAAACATAGCGGGCCGGCATTTCTTCTACGCCCACTTCGAGTAAGAAATCCTGTTTACTCACTTTGCTCACCCCCAGAATTCTTTAACAACGGAAATTCAAGCTTCTCACGCTCTTCGATGAAGGCCTTCGCACAACGACGAGCCATATTTCTCACCCGACCAATATATCCCGCTCTCTCCGTGACACTAATTACACCTCGAGCATCTAACAAGTTAAATGTGTGAGAGCACTTTAAGATGTAATCATATGCGGGGAAGACAAGATTTTCTTCCAAGATGCGATGAGCCTCTTTTTCATAGCTATCGAACAAATGGAACAACAAGTCTGCATCCGATATCTCAAATGTATACTTAGAGTGTTCATATTCAGGATGCTTAAAGATGTCCCCATACAAAACTCCATCTGTATACTCCAACTCGTATACGTTTTCTTTCTCTTGAATATAAAGAGCCAGACGCTCCAGTCCGTATGTTAGCTCTACCGAGACAGGATTGGTCTCGATTCCGCCTACTTGTTGAAAATACGTAAACTGCGTAATCTCCATACCATCTAGCCATACTTCCCAGCCAAGTCCCGCAGCACCAAATGTAGGATTTTCCCAATTATCCTCAACAAATCGAATATCATGTTGCAATGGATCGATTCCGAGTGCTTGTAAGCTCTTCAGATAGATCTCTTGAATATCGTTTGGAGCTGGCTTCATGATGACTTGAAATTGATGGTGTTGGTATAGACGATTGGGATTCTCTCCGTAACGACCGTCACTTGGGCGGCGGGAAGGCTCTACATACGCCACATTCCAAGGCTCAGGCCCTAGTGTACGTAGAAAAGTCATCGGATTTAGTGTCCCCGCGCCTTTCTCCACGTCATACGAATTACTGAAAATGCATCCCTTAGCAGACCAGAAGTCTTGCAGTGTCTTCACGATTGCTTGAAAATTCATTAGCATGGTCACCTCCATAAAATTCGCGGACAAGCAAAAAAGCCTCTCATCCCTACAACGAAGATCATCAAGATCTTCGTCATAGGGACGAGAGGCTTACTCCCGCGGTTCCACCCTAATTGATAGCAACGATGTTGTTACTATCCGCCTTCATTCCGCTTCGTGCTCCAGACTGCCCTTCGCTAGGTTGATTGACCAGGCTTTCACTATCCCTGATTCGCTTTGGCAACTCTTCCTAGGTACTCTTTTCCTTCGTAGCACGGTCATTCGATTGTACCTTTAAATGTAGTGGAAATAATCTGGAGTGTCAAGGACGACCAGAAAGTTTCTTAATCGGTGTCGTTTAGACAGGACTGTTGCTTAATCGAGGCCGGAGAGTCTGTACCCGCTCAGTACCGATCCCACAGCATTGTCCGAGCCCTAATACAAATACAAGCTGGTCTTACGGTACTTAGATCTTAGATGCTTAGGTACTTAGGACTTAAATTTCTGGTCTTATTTAGTATGTGAACTTCGCTTAAGTAGTAGAACCCTCACCCGAATCCATCCATACTTTCCGCATCTGTTCCAAAATATCCCATGACTTGAGCCGAACTCCTACATGCTCCATCAAAAACGATCTGATCACTCTCTCCAACTGTTGCTTCGTCTCTTCTTTTATCGTGATTTCCCCCAGTCGATCGATCGGAAGATTCACCAGAACAGGAAGAATGCGAATAGTTGTATCAGATAAAGGAAGAGAGTGAGAATCAATGTGTTTACATGCATCACATAGAAAACCGCCCTGATAAATGCTAAAAGTAACAGGACGGCGTTCCTCAGAGCCACAGTGAGCACACGCATGTAAGATAGGTCGATAGCCACCAGCAGCCATCATTTTACATTCAACCATACGTGTAAGTATATCTGGGTCCTTTTCTTGTTCTAACCAATTGAAAGCTGTTTTTAAAAAGCGATATAAACCCGGGTTCGGTTCCTTCTCCTCAAAGAGATGGTCAACTAAGTCTAACCAGTATGCTCCATATGAAGTTCGTAGTAGATCTTGCCTAATTGCTTGATGGGAATGGACAAGGTCTGCTTGGTTTAATGTCGGAAGACCGTTTCCACTTGAAAAACAGACAAAGTCGGCAATCGTAAAAGGTTGTGTCAACGCACCAAACCGACTTCTTGTTTTCTTGGCACCCCGTGCAACAAAAGAAAGCTTTCCCAGGTTCTCTGAGTAAACTTGAACCACTTGATTACTCTCACCAAATGAACGTGCCCTAATGACAATTCCCTCAATCTTTACTAACATTGGCTAGCCCTTTCTACCCTTCTTCTTCTTCATCCTCAACCAGTCTCTGGTCACATCCACCAGCCAACGCCTCACACTCTTTATAAAGTAAATAGGCTTCGATATCGCCAGTCGTAGAGAAGCAATGCCACGAGAAATTACGCATCTAGCATCGTCCTTTCTGCTTGATGTACCTGTACATTCTTAAGATGACCGAAGAAGGGGATTCATATGAGATGGAAAAATTGGCAAGTTTTATTATGAATAATCTTCATCCCGATAACCAAATTGCCGTATATAGAAATCTGCATTTCTCCAGTCTTTTTTTACCTTCACCCATAAATCAAGAAAGACTTTATATCCGAGTAGGGGTTCAATTTCCGCACGTGCCCGTTTTCCTACTTCTTTTAACAACGCACCTTGTTTACCGATCAAAATCCCTTTTTGCGAAGTACGTTCCGTATAGATCTCAGCTCGAATATAGATCGTCTGCTGATTTTCACGGATGCTCATTTCCTCAACAACCACTGCAACAGAATGAGGAATCTCTTCTTTTGTCAGCTCTAATACTTTTTCACGGACCAGCTCCCCAACTATAAACCTCTCTGGGTGATCTGTCACTTGATCCGATGGATAGTAGGCTGGTCCCTCCTGTAGATGCTCAAAGATCACACTTGTCAATGTATTGGTATTGTTCCCCTTCAAAGCTGAAATAGGGACAATCTCTGTGAAATTATGGATTTTCCTATACTCATCGATGATGGGAAAAAGTTTATCTGGATGAACTTGATCTATCTTATTCACTACGAGAAATACTGGTGTCCGTACGCCCTTTAGATTCTCCATGATATAGCGATCGCCTGCACCTAAACCTTCTCCTGCATCCACTAAAAACAAAACCAAATCCACTTCAGCAAGTGTATTCTGCGCGGTCTTCACGAGCCACTCCCCTAAACGAGATTGTGGTTTATGAATTCCTGGCGTATCCAAAAATACAATTTGGCCTTCTTCATTGGTTAAAACGCCACGTATTTGGTTACGAGTTGTCTGAGGTTTATCTGACATAATCGCAACTTTTTGACCAATCAAGTAATTCATTAAAGTAGATTTGCCTACATTGGGACGTCCAATTAAGGCAACAAAACCAGATTTATGTATTTTTTTACTCAACGTGCAAATCCCCCTTAACAAAAGCACCCGGCAGTAGCTCCCCGACCGTTGTTTCTTGTACTTCTCCATGTAAGTTTGTCAGCCATACTTTCATTTCAGGGGCACAGTGCTCGGATAACACCTGACGACAAGCTCCACACGGTGACACAGGTCCCTTTGTATCTGCTACAATTGCAATTCCTTCAAAACCATGAACTCCCTCTGAAACCGCTTTAAAAATCGCAGTTCGTTCTGCACAGTTTGTTAGGCCAAAGGAAGCATTTTCAACATTACACCCTTTAAATATAGTACCATCCGCAGCTAGAAGGGCCGCTCCAACTGGAAATTTTGAATACGGTACATACGCATTTTGCCTTGCTTCAATCGCTAATTCTATTAACTTTTTCATCTTATTACCTTCCTTATATTCACTTATAACAGTTGGACACCCATGAGCGCCACAACCAGTCCTAGAACCGCTCCAAAGAAAATGGGTGTAGGTTTTTGCACCCTGGCCCTTGTCCCTAAAAATAGAAGAATCAAACACAAAACCATCAGTGTAATCGTTAAGTTGCCGATGACCGCCACAATTAACGTTGCTACACAAACCGACAATGAAGTAGTCATGCTAGGCTCCAATTCTGGCTTTCTCATACGATGAACCCATGCCTTCACCATCAGAGTCAAAAAGAAATCAAATGCAATAAGTGCCGCTAAACCAATGTTTGCAGGATAAAGAGCCTTTTGAGTACTATACACTTGATGAAACAACATATTGAGATAAGGATAAAATACACTAATTCCGACGATTACAGCAAGTCCAGCTGTCAACAAAACAGCTCCTGCGGCTACATCCTTCGCTATTTTGGCTAGTGGATGGTACTCTTCGGTCACCATATCCACAATCACTTCAATCACCGTATTTAATAGCTCAGCAAATAATACTAGCACAATCGAGACGAACAGTACCAGCACTTCGAATTTACTTAACGGAAGATACAGACTAACGACTAGTACCGCGAGCGCTACTACAAAATGAATTCGCATATTGCGCTGTGTGACTACAGTATAACGAAGTCCTTCCAATGCGTAGCGAAAGCTATTTAATACCTTGGTCACCCATTTCATAAGATGAGAGGTTACCTCCTTAAACCCACTTTGTCTAAGATGAGTTCTTGGCTACGAAACATTTCCTTCTCCTGCTCTGGCGTTTCATGGTCGTATCCCAGTAAGTGTAGAAAGCCATGCACAGCTAGAAAGCCCATTTCTCTCGATAAAGAGTGACCATAATCATTTGCCTGTTCAATCGCACGATCAAGTGAAATCACGACATCCCCTATGGCAACTGCTTCTTCTCCTTCTTCGAGCATCCATTCTTCATCCGCTTCATAGAGCGGGAATGATAAAACGTCCGTAGGGCGATCTATCCCTCTATGCTCCGCATTGATCTCCTGAATTTCTTGGTTATTGGTAATGGTAATGGATACTTGAACATCTGGTATTTCTTCCACTGTGGCTGCTTGTTGTAGACAAGAATCAATGATATTGATCGCTTCCTGTTGCTCCTTGGTTACTTCGATTTCAACTGTAAGATCGATGACTACACTCAATGTTGCTTCGCTCCTTTACCAGTTAGAGTTGGACTCTCTGGATATTCGATTCGATTATGAAAGATTCCCTGCAGAGTGGCACACATCGCCTGAGCAATAAGGTCTAATTCCTTAATCGTCAAGTCACATTCGTCAAATTGGCCATCTTCCAGTCTTTGTTGAATAATTTTTTTGATGACCCCTTCAATCCGTGATGGTGTTGGTTTAGCTACTGACCGAACGGCCGCTTCCACACAGTCTGCAATCCCCACAATCGCAGCCTCTTTAAACTGAGGTTTAGGACCCGGATAACGATAATCTTCCTCAAGCACATTCATCCCGTCCGTTGCTTCGAGCGCCCTGAAATAAAAATATTTGATCAGGGTTGTACCATGATGCTGGGCTGCAATATCTTGAATCGGCTCAGGGATTCGATATTTCTTTAGCATCTCAACCCCATCACGCGTATGCGAGATAATGATCGTCTTACTCAAGTTAGGCGAAATTTTATCATGAGGATTTTCTTTCCCAATCTGATTTTCAATAAAAAATTGAGGCCGTTTGGTTTTCCCTAAATCATGGTAATAAGCACCTACCCGAGCTAAAAGCCCATTTGCCCCGATCGCCTCTGCTCCCGCCTCTGCTAAATTCCCTACAATAACACTATGATGATAGGTGCCAGGGGCATCGTAGAGTAGTTTCTTTAGCAATGGATGATTTGGATTACTCAGTTCTAATAAGCGGAGAGGGGACAAAATCCCGAAGAGAGATTCGAAACCAGGTAAGAATCCAATCGTTAAAATAGAGCAGAAAATACCTCCTGCCAAGCCCAAAGAGAGAGATCTCCAAATGGTACTCCATCCTTCCGCTGGAAAGATGAAAAATAAAGCCATGATCGTAACAACAGAGGCAATCGACCCATAGATTCCTGCATATAGCACAGAACTTCGTCGTTTGACCCCTGATAGAGCAAAAGCACTCACCACCCCACCCATGAGTGCAACTAAACCGAAGCGGAAATCAAATAGTTGATGACCTTCACCACTAAAAAACATACTAGTAACAATACTGAGGTACACGATACATAAAAAGCCTAGCTCCACGTTTAGTAATAACGTTACTAGCATCCCGCCTAGTGCGGCCGGACTTAAGTAACCTAAAGTGCTCCATTCATCCAAATTTTGTCCAATTGCAACGAGTTTCATGCCCGTCATACAAATCGTGAGTACAAGAAAGAACATGATGATTTTAAAATTATCATGTGCCACAGAAGGATGAAATCGTTGAATATAGAGATAGAAAAAGATAAGCACTATGATTAGTAACAGAGCTAGTCCTATATAAGAGCCCCAAAGATTCGTCGAACGAAGAAGCTTAAACTTCGTTAGCTTCTCATATTGATCAGCTGTTATTTTTTGACCTTTGGTAACTATATTTTGTCCCTGCTCAATTTTAACAAGATCAGCATTATTCATCGCCGCCTCTTGCAGAGCTTTTGTCTTAGGAGCGTCGGAAAATTCATTTGGAATGATATAAAATTTAGCTAGCCTTTGAACTAAATAACGGGAGTTTGGAGAAAGGGTAGAAAATTTTTGATCCACAGCCCGCGTCTTCTCTGCTAATTCTGTCTCCTTAACACCATCCCCCATAATTTCCGCGACAATTTCCCGTGTACCCACTCGGATCTCTGTTAAATCATCGACAGGGGTACGAACTAATTTCCCAAAGAACTCTTCGCTAAGTTTTTCTTCCTTTCCCCCCATTACTTCTTTGATTCTATTCTTTTTCTCTGTTTCGTTTAACGATTTCTCAGATAAGGTAGATTTTGCTTCACTAAAAAAACGTTCGATCTGATCGAGTTGATCATTTGTTACCTTATCATCTTTGGTAAATACTGGAGAAACCCCTTGCTTCGCCCGTTCTTTCGCCTTTTGCGTGGCAACTTCGTCGATAATAGTTGCAGGGGCGGTAATCGTATTCGGGCTAATGCTTCCTTCTTTTAATTCATACTGCATCGGGAGTACATTTCCAATAAGCAACAAATAGAACGCGATCCCAAAGATCGCGTATAAAAGAATGGTTACTTTTTTGCTTGTCTTCCAAAACTCTGTCTCTCGTAAGCGCTCGAGCCACAAAGATGGTTCTATTTCTTTACCTTTCATCCTAGATCGGCTCCTTGTCAAGTCATTGAACACTAGATATCCATCTCGTCTTGCTCATACGCTTCAATTACCTTCTGCACCAATGAATGGCGGACGACATCTTCTTGACCAAGGTAGACAAATTTTAGGTCTGGTATCTTCTTCAAGATGCGTTCGGATTCTCGTAATCCAGATTTTTTTCCTTTTGGTAAATCAACTTGCGTGGCATCCCCTGTTACGACCATCTTCGAGCCAAACCCCAGCCGGGTTAAAAACATCTTCATTTGCTCTGGAGTCGTGTTTTGGGCCTCATCTAAGATGATAAATGAATCTTCCAACGTTCTCCCACGCATGTAAGCGAGAGGAGCTACTTCAATCAAACCACGTTCCATCATCTTTGTTACTTGTTCATTTCCTAACATAAAATACAATGCATCATATAACGGACGTAGATACGGGTCCACCTTTTCCTGTAAATCCCCTGGCAAAAAGCCAAGGCTTTCCCCGGCCTCAACAGCAGGCCTAGTTAAGACAATCTTCTTCACATGGTGATTTTTTAATGCTGTAACGGCCATAACGACTGCCAGAAAGGTTTTTCCTGTCCCAGCAGGACCGATACCAAAAACGATATCATGTTTCTTCATCGCACTTACATAGTGACGCTGTCCTAATGTCTTTACACGCACTTTTTGATTTTTATGAGAGACACCAATCTCTTCTCCATATAGCTCCAATAATTCATCTACTGTGCCCTGCTGTGCCAGACGAGTTGCATACACAATATCTCGCTCTGTTAATTGAAAGCCTTGGCGAATTAATGTTAACAGGACACGAAATAAATGACCGACTACCTCTAAGTCTTCTTGTGACCCGGTAATTGTGATGTCAGAACTTCGAGTAAAAATTTTGGCTCTTGTACTGCCTTCAATTTGCTTTAGATAATGGTCTTGGGGGCCGAACAAGCTTAATGCTTCTTCTGGATTTGAAAGCTGAATTTTTTTAGTATGTTCTTCGAGATTCAATGTTTTTATTCTCCTTGAAGGAGCGGCTTCGAAACCGCAATGTTTTCCACTACATCAAAGTTAATTTTTAAATAAACTCTACCACTCTTTATAGACTGTTGCAAAATTTTTTGGCTGATAATTCGACCGTCTTTTCCGATAACGTTTAGGATTTCGGCTTTCGCTTGGCTCATTCCTGCCTCAACCGCTTGAGCAGGTGATAAGACCCTTTTTTCAAGTTCTGTCTCCATGTATTCTTCTTTAATCCAACCAATTGGAAAACGCCACTTTCCAATCTGTAAAAAGCTCTCATTTGAAACGATTTCAAACGTCTGATATGGATGGTCCTCGCTAAAAGGGTTACGAATTTGCCAAGTTCCAATCATAGGAACCGTTTTCGTTCGCCGATTGCCAGTAAATTTCTTATACTCCATTTGCATTGGAACCACGATATTAGACTCATACCACACTTCACCCATAACGGTTCCTTTGGCCCCAACGATTTGGCCACCTTCTTGAATGGTAGGGTCTCCATATTTACCAGAAACTAGAACCTGCCCCCTTTGAACAGTGTCATTTACTTTCACCAATGGATTCCCTTTTTCTACTGCCAGATCTACAACAAAAGCATCTTTCTTTGCGACCAAATTAACAGGCCCCACCTTCGTCGGCTCTGTCGCTTGATCGACCCCTTTTTTCTCTACCACTGTCACCACGACACGAGTTCCTTGCATTTGAATCCCAATCCATGTCGCCTGAGGAAGTTGATCTAGAAGATTCTGTTTTAACTCCTCTTGAGAAGGAATTTTCCCCTTCCATTGCCCCGGATAAACCCCTTCTTTTTGTAATAAATTTTGAATTAGTTGTGTCGGTATCTTCTCATTTCCTAGTATATCTATTTTCCAGACCAATGAGCTCATCATATACAGCAAAGAAATAAATATAATAGTTCCTATTGCAAAAAACTTCCTACGCATTGCTTTTGCTACTAGAAATGGTAATCCTGATTTTTTTACAATTTTCATCTTACATCCGTGCTGTCGTAGGAGAGAAATAACCCGCTTGAAATCTGGAACGAGCATTGTGATCTGAACGAGTTCATCTCGTTTCCACTCGATCTGTTTCAGGACAATTCCTGCTTGTACCACATCATTTAAAAAAGGGGTAAGCATTGCCCCTCGACACTCTATTGTTATTTCTCCCTCAATCTGATTTGGCATTTTTACTCCCAACAATGCTCTCGCCCCTTATTCCTTACTTTCTATATCGGACATCCTTAATTTCGCCTTCAACAATCACTACTTCTGAGTCAATTACTTTTACTACGATGCGTGAACCTTGTATATCGAGAAACCCCAATTTAGTGGAAAGGGAGATTGATTTCTCTGTTAATTCCTCAATTTTCTTATAATTTTCTACACGTAATCGGTCGTTTCCGATCCATTCGATTCGAGGGACTTCGTTTGCTACATCGGGTGGTAGGTCTAGCCATTTTGAAGCCCAGTCTCGCATGTGACCATTCCATTTTTTCTTCATAAGACGCCCCTCCATCTCCTTGTTGTACCATATGACTAAAGATGCCTATTTATGAACAAAGTAAAACAGCTATCTACCTCTGACCGTAAATAGCTGTCCGAATGACTTAGTTCATTTGTTGCGCTGATTGAGCAATCAAGCGCTTTGTGATTTCTCCGCCTACCGATCCGTTAGAACGTGCTGATGTTTCTGAACCTAAGGTTACACCTAACTCAGCTGCGATTTCTTCTTTGAACTGGTTAAGCACGGATGATGCTCCTGGAACTAGTAAACGCTTTGAACTATTAGAAAACTGGTCCATAACTATCACCTCCTTATCGATAGTATGGAGCTTTTGCTGAATCATAGTATGCACATATGTTACCAAGCAAAATAAGCATAAAAAACTGCTTAGGAGACCTAAGCAGTTAACGCGGATAACGTCTTGATCTATACGGTTCTAGGGCCCTTGGAGCTCCTAATATTTCCCTATACACAAACGCTTTTTGTACTTCTTTTGGTGAAAATATTGGTTTAACAGAGACTTTTTCTCGCTGTCTCTGTATCCCTTGACTCAAACTACCGAAATTAGGGCGGTACTGCTGAGAAGCTCTTGGAAACGCTGGTTCTAATTGCTCTTTCGCTTCTTGGACTTTTACTTGCTTGGATGATGACTTGGGGCGCTTCTTCTTCTTTTTAGGTGAGTCCTCATCGTCATCCATAAAGTCCATCAAATCCTCCAGTCGGTTAATCGCAGGTGTAAAAACAGGTTTCTTATTATTTACCCTGAGGATATAATCAGATAATTTAAATAGACCTACGAAAACCGCAATAATAATAGCGATACTACCCATTGCTGTTTCCTCCTGTTCTGTAGTGGAGGTTATTCATTTTCGATTGAATCGGAACCGCTAATATTTTTACGCATCTTGGTATCCGCTTCAATATTTTGCATTTGCAGGTAATCCATATAGCCTAGCTTTCCATTTCGAAGGGCGTCTGCCAATGCTAACGGAACCTCAGCTTCTGCTTGAACCACATTTGCACGCATTTCTTCTACACGAGCACGGTTTTCTTGCTCTGTCGCGACAGCCATCGCACGGCGTTCTTCTGCCTTCGCTTGGGCAATTTGTTTATCTGCTTCCGCTTGGTCCGTTTGAAGCTGTGCACCGATGTTTTTCCCGATATCAATCTCAGCGATGTCAATCGATAGAATTTCAAAAGCCGTACCAGCATCTAAGCCTTTTCTCAGAACCGTTTCAGAGATCAAATCAGGATGTTTTAAGATGTCTTTATGGCTTTCAGCACCACCGTTTGTTGTAACAATTCCCTCCCCTACACGTGCCAAAATAGTCTCTTCACCAGCACCACCTACCAGACGATCAATATTAGCACGAACGGTCACTCTGGCAACTACTTTTACTTCAATTCCGTCTTTTGCTACCGCCGACACAATCGGAGTCGTGATTACTTTTGGATTTACACTCATCTGCACAGCTTCTAATACATCACGGCCAGCAAGGTCAATCGCAACCGCTTTCACAAATTCGAGATTAATATTGGCACGTTCTGCAGCAATTAACGCATCCACGACTCGGTCTACATTACCTCCTGCAAGCAAATGGGTCTCGAGTTGATCAATCGTTACATCTAAGCCTGCTTTTCTAGCTTTAATGTATGGATTTACAACTCGACTCGGTGTGATTCGACGTAAACGCATTGCTACCAATTTGACAAGCCCGATATAAGCTCCCGAGGCCCACGCACTAATCCATAACATAACAGGGACCATATTAAGAAACAATAGAATACCAATTACGATTAAAACTCCTATAATGACTGGCATAATTTGAGCCATATCCATCTATCATTCACTCCTCTAATTTATCTTACTGTTCCAAACTTTCGTTCTCCCGAACTCTAGAGACTACTACGCGACTGCCTTCAACCAAGGTCACTTCTACCACTGTATGATTCGGAATCATCTCTCCATCACTTACAACATCTTCGCGACCATGTTCAAACAGAACCCAACCCGATGTCCGGAGTGGTGTAACCGTAACTCCGCGTTTCCCCATCAAATGACGACGATCTTTGCTAGCGTTAAAGCCAGTTTCTCTGTCTTGTGTACTTGTTAGGACTAGGTTGCCCCATTTGGTTCTTAATCCAAAGAATCGATAAAGAATCCACAAAGCTATGGAAGTAATAATCAATCCTAAACATAATGCAATGACTCCCTCAACTATAGACGGAGCGGACACAATAATAGCATAAAAAATACCAACAATCCCTAGAGCACCAAAGATACCAAATCCAGGTACAAAAATTTCAATAAATAATAAGACAAATCCCACTACAAACGCACCTACGATAAGCCAGTCTGTTTCATTTTGCCCAAGTCGTAGCCAAAAATAGGTAGCAAATGAAAAAATACTTACTAAACCTGAGATGAGGTGACCTGGTATCATCACTTCCAATACTAGTCCCAATAACCCTATGCTCACTAGTATCCATAGAAGCCATGAAATATCTCCTGCCACTCCACTATCCATGCTACCTGCTGCCAAGACTTGATTCGGAATCATGGCAATCAGAAAAAGAATGCTTATCTTCATTATCCATGAGCTTCGCCACAAACGAATCCTCCCCCCTTCCACTTTCCCTTATCTTTGTTCCCTGCTTAACCAATTGTTAAAACCTTCAATTTAGCAAGTTAGCATGCAAAAAAAGAAAAAGCGGGATGATCTTACCACAGATCATCCCGCTTTTTCTTAACTTAGAGCTTCTTGGACGAGTTTGCTCACTAGTTTACCGTCAGTTTTCCCTTTCACTTTCGGTAGAATAGCCCCCATCGCTTTCCCCATATCAGCCTTGCTCGAAGCACCCACAGCTTGGATGGTTTCTAGTACGATTGCCCGTACTTCTTCTTCACTTAACTGTTTAGGAAGATAGGCATGCAAAACTCCCAGTTCAAAGCGTTCTTTATCAGCCAGATCTTGACGATCTGCCTTTTCATATTCGCTTATTGAGTCTTGGCGTTGTTTTACTTCGCGCAAAACTACTTCTAACGTTCCTTCATCGTTCAATGGACCACGATTATCTATTTCAGACTTCTTAATTGAAGCTAGAACCATCCGAATAACAGACAAGCGCTCTTTATCTCCCGATTTAAGGGCAGTTTTCATATCCTGTGTTAGCTGCTGTGCAAGACTCACTCGGAGTCACCTCGCTATTTATTTACGCTTATTTCTACGCGCAGCCTCAGCTTTTTTCTTGCGCTTAATACTTGGTTTGTCATAACGCTCACGTTTACGTACTTCAGAGAGCACACCGTCCTTCGCGCAGGAACGTTTAAACCGGCGAAGAGCTGTATCCAAGGATTCGTTTTTACGAACTTTTGTTTCGACCATGATTTTCCCTCCCTCCACGGGTCAGCTGCTCGGGTAAGAGGACCCACAAATACACGCAAGTAGCGGACCAATCCATAGAAGGATGGCAACATCCACGACACCTGCATAAGATAAATAGCCAACGTTGGGATGAGTCAGATGCTTAAAATGACATTCCCTAGCCACTCTTGGCTCCGTTGGGACAGATATAGTCAAACTCCATTATACCGTATAAAGCAAAGACATGTCAAAAGGACTTCCGTTAGCCCGGAGGCCATGTCAAATGACGACCGCCTAAGACATGAAAATGAACATGGTATACAGTTTGACCACCATACTCCCCCATATTATTAACCACACGAAAGCCTTCTTCGTCAAGTCCTAATTTTTTAGCGACCTGCCGAGCGCCTTGCAAAATTCTTCCCAGTTGCTCTGTATCTTCCTCGGAAAAGTCCATAAGGGTGGAAACATGTTTTTTGGGAATGACAAGTACATGACTCGGTGCAACAGGATATAGATCATGAAATGCAATGACATGTTCATCCTCATACACTTTCTGACACGGTATTTCGCCTGTTACAATTTTACAAAAAATACACTCTGAACTTGTTGGCATTTCTCAGCCCTCCTTTCCAATCAAACCATACACCATTCCCTTAATTTGGCATATACTGCTATCACGATTTTCTTCAAAGGTGGGATAATGATGAAAAAAAATGCCTTAAATGAATCTCAACTTCGTAGACTGATCCGCAAAATTGTTCAAGAAGAGATAGTACAATTCGAAAGCAGTAAACAAAATATGACCTCTCCAGCTCCAAAGTCTTCTAAACAAAAAACAGAGCATGACCATAACTATAACGGCTTTGGTGAGTTCGGTAGTTTTGCCGAGTTTGGGGGTTTTAATGGATTTGATGAATTCCATCCTTCCTACGGTAGACAGTCAGATGAGCCTGCACCAGCAAAGAAATCTCGCTTAGTTGAGCCGGATTTCGATTCCCTAGATGAGCCCTGTGCCATCTTCGGTGCGCCTGAACCAGCACCAAAGAAACGCCGTATCAAGGAAGAACGTCCACGAGCACTCCCCGGTTGGTCAGAGCCATACCGCACCAACTATACCGAATTAGATTCACTCAGCTCCTCTTCACGTAAACGAAGAAGATAATATGTATCATCTCTGCTTCCAATCTGGAGGCTATTTTTTTGGTTACATTTATTATAACGGCAAAGATTTATAAATGTCTGGAACGCTTTGTGAATCTTGCTTACCTCATCATTCTGTCATGGAATTGCACTCTTGTCCATATACATGGTGGAAGAGGTGAACAGGTATGTGGCATGAGATCATTTTCCCACTTTGTCTAGGACTTGCCATCTTCTTATACGGAATGCACCTTATGCGCGGTGGCTTGGAACGTCTTGCTGAGAATAAGCTACAAGATTGGATTCTACGCTTCACCAAGACCCCTTGGAGAGGTTTCTGGACGGGAACGATTACAACTGCTCTGTTACAAAGCAGTACTGCGGTAACGGTTTTAACCATTGGGTTTGTAAATGCTGGAATCTTGTCTTTTACACATTCGATTGGGATTATCTTAGGAACCAACATTGGTACAACGGTAACTACGCAAATTTTAGCATTAAAAATAGAGGATTTCTTTATCCCCCTCTTAATGATTGGGGTTATTATGATTTTACTCCCTTGGTATACAGTAAGGCAACTGGGCTGGGTGGCAACCGGATTTGCTGGGATCTTTTGGGGAGTCGAGATGATGCAGGCAATTGCAATGCCGTTAAAGGAATTGGGTTACTTGGATCAATTGATGTCATTAGGTGGAAATCCGCTCTTAACAGGCGTTATAGTGGGGGCGATTATTACAGCTCTCATCCACAGTAGTAGTGCTACTACCGCTTTTGCTATGGGCTTTTATGCGACTGGAGCAATTGATTTGTCCTTTGCCATGGCGATTGTACTTGGAAGCAATGTTGGAACGTGTGTAACGGGCCTGATTGCGGCGATTCAAACGAATACATATGCACGTAGGGTTGCGGTTGCTCATCTGATTTTAAATATAGGTGGGGTGATTGCATTTGCTCCGCTGATTCCTTGGATGCAGCAGTGGGTTCCTACTTTATCGGAAAACCTTGCGACACAAGTAGCACATGTGCAAACGATATTTAATGTGTTATGTTCAGCGCTGGTGTTGCCATTTGCGGGTCAGTTTGCTAGGTTGGTGGAATGGTTGATTCCAGAGAGGCGAATTTTGGCGTGGAGAAGTTGGGGGCGGTGAGTTGGAACCAGCTATCTTCAACAGATTAAGAATAAATCAGGAAGTCTTTACAGGTGGCTGGTGACAAATGAATCTGACCACAGCTCAGAGCCATTTCACGCAGAAAATACACAAAGAGCGCTTAGGATCCCCTAAACGCCACCAGACTCATTTTATTTGTCTAGAAAGCTTATGAAGGCTTTCTTTTTTTGCTTGCCAGTTGTTTTAGTACGCTCCGGCACCTGTGCCGCCAGTTACGATGGCAATGCTGGCGCTGGCTCCGATTCGGTTGGCGCCGGCTGCGATGATGGCTTCAGCCCCAGCAAGATCGCGAACTCCGCCGGATGCTTTTACGCCTAGTTCAGGGCCGACTGTTTCGCGCATGAGACGGACAGCTTCAACGGTGGCACCGCCGTAACCAAAGCCGGTTGAGGTTTTGACGAAGTGAGCACCAGCCGCTTTAGAAGCTTTGGAGCCTTGTACGATTTCTTCGTCACTGAGAAGGCCTGTTTCTAAGATCACTTTTACGAGAACGCCGTTCGCTGCTTCTACAACAGCACGGATGTCCTCTTCAACGGTTTCGAGATCTCCAGATTTTAATGCTCCGATGTTCATAACCATGTCGATCTCTTCAGCACCTTTGGCGATGGCATCTTTGGCTTCAAATGCTTTGGCCTCACTAGTAGATGCACCTAATGGAAATCCGACTACAGTACATACTTTTACTTCGCTTCCTGAGAGTTCTTTTGCTGCTAGGCTAATCCAATATGGATTAATACAAACCGAAGCAAAAACATGTTCTCTGGCTTCTTTACAGAGCTGAAGAATTTGATCCTTCGTTGCATCTGGTTTTAATAAAGTGTGATCGATCATACGCGCGATGTTTTTTTGTGCCATTTCGTTAGACTCCTTTGTTCAGTTGTAAAGCATCATAAGCTTTATCAAAGATAATGTAATTGTTTGGGTAACCTTTTTCTTTTTGAGTCAAGTAGGCTTCTTCCACAGAGTACCATCCCACATGCTGAATTTCTTCAAGCTGTGGTTCAATTTCTCCTTCGATTGCTTCGATTAGGTAATAATGTACTGTTTTCTTCACTTCTCCATGTGAAGGATGCACGTAGGTATAGTGAATGGTATGTAGTTTTTGGATGATCCGCCCTTTGATGTTGGTTTCTTCCAATACTTCTCGCAAGGCATTCTCTTCCTCAGTCTCTAGGCCTTCTTTCTTCCCTTTAGGTAGAGTCATTTTCCCGTAGAGATCGTGAATCAAGAGGATTTGATAACCCTCTTGATTCACTCGATACACTACACCACCAGCAGAGATTTCTTGCATGGTATTGCCTCGCTTCCCAGAATACGAAGATGTGGGAGAACCCCCTTAGTTCGATAAAACGGCTGGGCGTGGGACTTCATCGATGATGCGGACAAAAGAGCCAAAGACGTAGTCAGATTCAGCCCGGTCAATCTTCACTTTACAAACTTTTCCTACCATCTCTTCAGTGGCAGGAAAGGCAACTTGGAGATAATTGTCGGCATACCCCATATATAATCCACTTCTGGGATCCTCTTTATATGGACGCTCCGGAATTACTTCGAGTACTTCTCCTACGAACTGCTTGGAATATTGTAGCTGGAGACGTTTGGAAAGCTCGATAAATTTACGAACTCGTTCATTTTTAACATTCTCAGGTACTTGATCAGTCATACGTGCGGCTGGAGTCCCTGTTCGTTTAGAATATGGGAAAACGTGAAGTTGATACATCCCTAATTCCTCTACAAAGCGGAGTCCGTTTTCAAATTGTTCATCGGTTTCGCCAGGGAAACCAACAATCACATCGGTAGTAATCGCCAAGTTTGGCATTGCCTCATGTAACTGGCGAATCGTTTCACGATATTCTTCTACGGTATATTTACGGCGCATACGCTTTAACACTTCGTTGTCACCAGCTTGCAGAGGTATGTGCAAGTGACGACACATTTTCTCAGAGGCGTTTAAGACTTCAATTACTCTTTCGTTTACTTGGCTCGCTTCGATCGAGCTGATCCTAATTCGCTTGAGCCCCTCGATCCGATCCAAATCCCATAGTAGATCGGCCAGTTTATAGTCTTCAAAATCATCACCGTAACCACCTGTATGAATACCTGTTAACACAATCTCTTTATAACCCGCCTCCACCAACTGCTGTGCTTGGGAGAGTACATTTACTGACTTCCGGCTACGTGAGAGTCCCTTGGCCCAAGGAATAATACAGAAGGTACAGAAGTTGTTACACCCCTCTTGAATCTTCAAGGAAGCACGAGTACGATCAGAAAAAGTTGGAACCTCTAATTCCTCATACTCACGTTGCTTCATAATATTTCCTACAGCGTTAATCGGCAGTCGCTCTTGACGGAACTGATCGACATAGCCCACCAGTTGATCACGCCCTTGTGTTCCTACAACGATGTCTACACCTGGGATGGCAGCTACTTCTGCGGGAGAAGTTTGGGCGTAGCAACCGGTTACAGCGATTACAGCATCTGGGTTTTGACGAACAGCGCGCCGAATAATCTGTCGACTCTTTTTGTCACCTGTGTTAGTTACGGTACAGGTATTAATCAGGTAAACATCCGCCTCTTGTTCAAAGTCTACTTTTTGATATCCTGCTTGTTGAAACAATTGCCACATAGCCTCTGTTTCATAGGAATTCACCTTACATCCTAATGTATGAAAGGCAACACGACTCATTTGTTTCACCTCCTAAAGTTCATGACGAGCAAAAAAGATACAGGAAAGTACCATTAGAGAAGCTGTTTCTGTACGTAAAATACGATTTCCTAAAGAAAGGGGAATCGCCCCTGCCTGCTTTGCTTCCATTATTTCTTTCTCAGAGAAGCCACCTTCTGGACCAATTATCACCATGATCTGATCCTCATGAGTCTCAGAGATGGCTTCTGTCAAGGGTTTTCCACCTTTTTCATAAGCAATCCAAACCGTACCAGAAAATGACTCAATGTGTTGCAATAGTTGCTTCCACAAAATTGGTGTCTCCACAGTGGGAACTTGTCCACGATGCGCTTGTTCTGCTGCTTCTTTGGAGATTTTTTGCCAACGGTCCCATTTTTTTGCTACCTTCTTCTGTTCAATCTTTACCACAGTTCGTTCTGAATGAAAGGGAAGAAAGCGACTAGCTCCAAGCTCTGTACCTTTTTGCAAAATCAACTCAAACTTATCCCCTTTGGGCATCGATTGAGCAATAGTTACACGAGTATGTGATTCTCCATGCGCATTTCTCGTTTCTACCACACGACAACATACACGATCCGGGTCGTAGTTCTCTATTTCCGCGATGTATTCGACCCCTGTTCCATCTGCTACGAGGATTGTAGTTCCTGGTTTAGAGCGCATCACGGTTTTTATGTGATGAACATCATCACCTATAATATGAATGGTTTGATCCACGATCTGTGCTGGATCGATAAAGTATCTTTGCATACAAAACTCCTACCAGTTTACCATTTTTTCGCCGCAATCGCTACCCAACCGTCTTGGTGAACCGTTTCCAATACCTGAAGGCCGTTGGTCTTAAGCGACTGGATAACCAGGTCCGCTTTCTCTTCAATAATACCAGATCCAATAAAGATACCACCTGGTACTAGCACACGAGGTAAATCATGTGTAAACAATACGATGATTTCAGCTAAGATATTGGCTACTACTATATTCGTGCGTTCACCCATCCCCTTTAGTAAATCTCCTTCTTTCACATGAACGATCTCTTGAACACCATTTAACTCTACATTCTCACTGGCACTCTTCACTGCGATCGGATCAAGATCTAATGCTATAGCTTGCTTTGCCCCTAATTTGGCAGCTGCAATACTTAAAATTCCACTTCCACATCCCACATCGACTACCGTACAGTTTGGATGCAGATATTTTTCCATTAGTTTCATCGATAATGTTGTAGTTGGATGCGTTCCAGTCCCAAATGCCATGCCAGGGTCTAGCTCAATTATTTGTTCCGTTTCACTAGTTGGGGTATATTCTTCCCAAAATGGCTTAATAGTAAGTTTCTCCGTTACTCGAATGGGCTTGTAATACTGCTTCCATTCATTTGCCCATTCTTCTTCATCTACTTCCCTACCTGTGACTTCGGCTAATCCTACATCCAGACCAAGCTCTTTTATATTTTGTAATCCAGTTTTTACTTGACAGATAAACTCATCACCTGACTCCATCTCAGGTAAATACGTCTTTATACGTACACCTTCTGCTGGATAATCATCTGGATTTAAATCGATAATCTCTCCATATTGATTCGTCCAGTTCCGTGTTAACACCTCAGAATCTTCGATCGATACACCATCTGCACCTAACTCAATTAACAAATTACTAATTGCTTCTACCGCTTCATGATTCGTATGTACACACACTTCCGTCCATTTCAAGCTAGGTCCCCCTAGATACAGAAAAACGGGCAACATCGCCCGCTTCTCCTTTAATCGTTTTTAAATGCTTTTTTCATTTTATCAAAAAAGTTATCGTTCTGCTCGTGGATATACTCACCACAAAGGCGGTTAAATTCACGTAGCGCTACTTTTTGATCGTCT
The DNA here is from genome assembly GCF_900119485.1 of Thermoactinomyces sp. DSM 45891. Taxonomy (GTDB): domain Bacteria; phylum Bacillota; class Bacilli; order Thermoactinomycetales; family Thermoactinomycetaceae; genus Baia. The sequence continues at coordinate 25,628 of NZ_FPJZ01000016.1, read as the reverse complement.
GTTAACTTTGTTGGGGTAATAAGCTTCACCATCACACGAAGATCACCTTGAACTCCGGTATGATGCGGTACTCCTTTTGCACGCATCCGGAATTCAGTACCCGTTTGCGTCCCAGCAGGAATCTTCAATTTAGCACGACCATCTAAGGTTGGAACTACGATTTCATCTCCCAATGCCGCTTGTGCAAAGCTAATCGGCACTTCACAGGTGAGATCATATCCTTCACGTGTAAAGAAATCATGTTTCTTCACAAAAATCGTGACATATAGGTCACCAGAAGGGCCACCGTTAATTCCTGGTTCTCCTTCACCTACTGCCCGTAATTGATCGCCATCATTCACCCCTGCAGGAATGTTAACAGGGATTTTTCGCTTTTTCTTAACTCGACCTGCACCCGCACATGGTTCACATTTCTCGCGAATGATTTTACCCGTTCCTTGACAGTTTTGGCAAACTCGACGGTTTACAACACGACCAAATGGGGTGTTTTGAACCACTTCTTGTTGTCCGCTACCGTGACAAGATGTACAAACTTCTGGCTCACTACCCTCTTTTGCACCCGTTCCACGACAAGCATCACAATTGTCGGGAACTGTAATGAGCACATCCACACTTTTTCCAAACACAGCATCTTTAAATTCAATTTGGATTCGTACTTCTTGATCTGCTCCTTGGCGAGGGGCGTTAGGGTTTGCCCTTCTTCCCCCACCAAAAAACATATCAAAGATATCACCAAATCCAAAGTCTTGATTGAACCCTGCTCCTCCACCAGCAAATCCGCCTGGCTCCGCCGTACCAAATTGATCGTAGTTAGAACGTTTCTGAGCATCCCCCAGCACTTCATACGCATCTTTTACTTCTTTAAACTTTATTTCAGCGTCTGGTTCTTTATTTACGTCAGGATGGTACTTACGAGCAAGTTTCCGATAAGCCTTGCGAATATCATCATCTGAAGCACCTTTTTCTACTCCAAGTACTTCATAGAAGTTACGATTGCTCACCAAGTCACCTCTCCCACCTTGAATTCCGTTCTAGATTTCTTCGTACTCAGCGTCAACAACGTTTTTCTTTGGCTCTTCTTTCTTACCATCTTCTTGCTCTGCTTGCGCAGCTTGTGCCTCTTGAGCTTGTTGTTCGTAAAGCTTGATCGATAGAGCTTGCACTTTTTCTTCTAACACGGTCGTTGCGGCTTCGACTTTCTCCATATCTTGATCTTCACTGCTCAAGACTGCTTTTAACTCTTCTTTCGCTTTCTCTACTTCTTCCACTAGAGAAGCTTCCACTTTGTCACCGATTTCTTTTACAGTTTTCTCAGCTGTAAAGATCAACTGATCTGCTTTATTGAGGGTTTCCACTTGTTCTTTTCGCTTTTTATCTTCATCAGCATGAAGTTCTGCATCTTGTACCATGCGTTCGATCTCTTCATCTGATAATCCGGACGAGGATTGAATCGTGATATTTTGAGATTTACCTGTTGCTTTATCACTCGCGCCAACGTTTACAATCCCGTTTGCATCGATTTTAAAGGTTACTTCAATTTGTGGAAGGCCACGTGGTGCTGGTGGAATACCTGTCAATTGGAAACGACCTAGTGTTTTGTTATCACCCGCCATTTGACGCTCACCTTGTAAGACATGGATGTCTACAGAAGTTTGATTATCAGCAGCGGTAGAGAACACTTGGGACTTCTCTGTTGGAATCGTCGTGTTACGATCAATCAGCTTTGTAAATACGCCACCTAAGGTTTCAATCCCGAGTGAAAGAGGGGTTACATCGAGAAGAACGACTCCCGTCACATCTTCAGATAGTACGCCACCTTGAATCGCTGCACCCATCGCTACTACTTCATCAGGGTTTACACCTTTAGATGGATCTTTGTTGATTAGCTTTTTAATCGCTTCTTGTACAGCTGGAATCCGAGTAGAACCACCTACGAGGATTACTTTATCAATATCATTTGCCGTTAGGTTCGCATCTTGTAGTGCACGGCGAGTGGGCACCATCGTACGTTCTACCAATGCAGAGCTAAGTTCCTCAAACTTCGCACGAGTAAGCGTAACTTCTAAGTGAAGTGGAGCTCCGTTTGCATCCATTGTCAAGAATGGAAGAGAAATCGTAGTTGTTAAAACACCCGAAAGTGCTTTCTTCGCTTTTTCAGCTTCATCTTTCAGACGTTGCATCGCCATGCTGTTATGAGAAAGGTCAATACCATTATCTTTTTTGAATTGCTCTTTTAGATAATCGATTACCACTTGGTCAAAGTCGTCCCCACCTAGCTTGTTATCTCCACTTGTGGAAAGAACTTCAAACACACCATCGCCTAAAGATAAGATCGATACGTCAAAGGTACCGCCACCTAGGTCAAATACAAGAATGGTTTGGTCTTCGTTTTTCTCAAAGCCGTATGCTAACGCAGCAGCCGTAGGCTCGTTGATGATGCGAAGTACTTCAAGACCCGCAATTTTACCTGCATCTTTAGTCGCTTGACGTTGACTATCATTAAAATATGCAGGCACGGTGATAACTGCTTGTGTCACGGATTCACCTAGATACGCCTCTGCATCTGCTTTTAATTTTTGAAGAATCATAGCTGAGATTTCTTGTGGAGTGTAATCTTTGCCGTCTACCGTCGTTTTATGATCCGTTCCAATATAACGTTTAATCGACATAATGGTGTTATCTGGATTGGTAATAGCTTGACGTTTTGCAGCATCCCCAACTAAACGTTCTCCAGTTTTCGAAAAGCCCACAATCGAAGGAGTTGTACGGCCCCCCTCTTCATTTGGAATGACAACAGGTTCATTCCCATCCATAAATGATACACAAGAGTTAGTTGTTCCTAAGTCAATACCGATAATTTTAGCCATGTAATTAACCTCCTATTTTACATTCAATCCTTCATTATTGGGAAACTTTCACCATGGAAGGACGAATGATCCGATCTGAAAATTTATAGCCTGACTGTAACTCTTCTACAATCGTCCCTGGCTCTACCTCATCCATCTCTACTTGCATTACAGCATTGTGTTCATGTGGATTAAATGGTTTGCCTACAGCTTCGATGAGAGTAAGTCCTGACTTGGACAAAGCCTGTAGGAATTGACGATACACCATTTCAATTCCTTCTTGTAATACTTTTACATCTTGATTTCCATCTGCAGCATCTAATGCTCGCTCGAAATTATCAAGTACGGGTAGGAGTGACTCAACTAAGGGAACGCTTGCATACTTGAGTATATCTTCCTTCTCCTTACGAGCACGACGGCGATAATTTTCTAAATCAGCAAGAGCACGAAGATAGTTTTGCTGATGCTCTTCTACTTTTTGATGTAACTCCTTCAATTGAACCTGAGATTGCTCTAATTGGTCTAGTAGCAATTCTTCAGGAGTCAGCACCTGCTCTTGAGCGGAAGAAGATTCTTCGGCTACATCCTCTTGGGTTACATCTTCATGTGTTGTGTTTTCTGCCTGCGAAGGGTCTAAATACTCTTTTGACATAGTCCCCCTCCTCTTCTAATAATTCTTCATCCGAACAATCGAATGAATTCGTAATATGGCTGTAGCTACTTCACCAGCCGTTCCTAATGCATGAAACTTAATTAATAATGGGTCAACTACTCCCATCTCGACCATATCTACCACGACACCACGATCGCAGTCAATACCTAGAGAATCCGATTCTCTCTTGAGTTGCAATGCCTTTACCATTTCAATTTTTTCTAATGGGTTAAATCCAGCATTGGCAACTACCTGTGTCATCGGTCTTAGCAATGCCTCTGAGACAACGCCCACACCAAATCGTTCCATTCCCTGTACGGTTTCGCGGAACTTTTCTACGTCTCTTGCGAGGGAGAGTTCGAGTGCTCCACCACCAGGTAGATAGCCCCCTCGAACAGCGGCTTGCACAGCAGAAGCGGCATCTTTCGTAATTCGCTCCCGTTCTTCTACTACTTCATCCGTAGCAGCACTAACCAAAATGGTGGCAAATGGCTTTCCTTTACCGCCACTGATTCGAACTCTCTCTAATACATCGTTATCTTCTACTTCTTCAGCAAGACCTAGATAGGACTTAATTTCTTCTATAGGCTTATAGAGGGCATTGCGCTTTAATATCTTAGCATTTGTATGTTCAGCTACTTTTTGAAGCTCATCTGGTACCACTCTTTGAATAACCATTATTCCAGAATCGGTCAAAATATCCTCAGCTAGTGAATCTAATCCTCTAGAGGTAATAATTAACTTTACACCTAGCCCCATCAAAGATTCAAGAGCAGCAAGAAATTGCTTGCGAAGATACTCTTGTTTGTTAAAGCCAGCTTCCGTACTGAGTGACTCATCATCTACCCATTCTGGTTCAAGTGAATCAGCGAGCACAAGAACTTGAGCATTTTCTAAATATCTTGGCATCTGGAGATTTGCTCTCGTTTTGTTTAGAAGAATTCCCGAGAATACAGCACTTGTTGCCCTCGGATGAGCTACCACAGCTTGCGAAAGTCTAAAACTGTTTTCCAGTAGCTTATCACGTCCTACTAGATGAACCGCTTCCATGACAGCCACTGTAATATCCTCATTTTCACGGCTCGCTGTAAATGCGATTCGCTGTAACCAATCGTCCTCTAGCTCCCTGATAGGACGAGCTTTTTCTTTCATTTTATGTAAGGCGTATCGAACCGCGCGCTGAATACCTGCAATCACCTTGACTACTGGCACACCACGCGCTACCTGTTTCACACCTTCATCCACAATTGCTGTGGCTAGGAGAGTAGCCGTTGTGGTTCCATCTCCTACCTCAGCCTGCTGTGCTTTGGCTACATTAACGATCATCTTCGCCGCTGGGTGACTCACTTCCATGCGATCTAAAATCGTAACCCCATCATTGGTGATGATCACTTCCCCAGCCTCATTGACTAGCATCGTATCCAAACCTTTAGGACCAATTGTAGACTCCACTGCTGAAGCCACTGCCTTTACAGCCGCTGCGTTTGATTGTAGTGCTTGTAATTGGCGATTCTCACCAGACTCGATTCTTACATGCTCTTTGTTGTCAGGCACGTTGGCTTACTTCCTTCCCTATTCATGAACACCTTTGATTATACGAAAAAAGGATTATTTTTCATAGAATTCTGTGAGACGCTTGGAAATATCTTTTGAGATGATATCCATCAGGCCAATTACTTTGGCATATTCCATACGAGTAGGTCCTAAAACTCCGATCGCACCAATGGACTCTGAATCGAGGGTAAACGAAGCGATAATCAAACTAATATGATTCGCTCCCTCAATCGAAGTTTCATTCCCTATTTTCACTTGTACACCACTTGAAGGTGAGGAATTTAGCAACTGAATAATCGATTGATTTTTCCCATCTAGCAAGTCTAACAACGATTTCATTTTGTGTAAATCTCGAAACTCAGGTTGGTCTAACATCTTGGTAGTACCACTCGTATAAATACGATTTTCTTGCTGGGGAGCTAACATCTGGTCAAGTAGGAAGATCATGTTACCATACTCAGCTACATAGCGAGTTAACTCATCTGTGAGATCCCGCTCTACTACAAGACGTAACTTAGACAAAGAGATTCCCTGTAGTCGTTTGTTTAGTAAATTCACTAAGCGCTCCATCACAGAAATAGACATACCTTCTGGGAGCAAGACCCGTTGTTGGTTCACATGGCCTAGATCAGTTACGATAATAAATACTGCACTGTGTTCTGTAAGAGGGATCATCTGTAAATGTCTCAACCGATGGTCTTGAAGCTTAGGACCAATGACAACAGATGTATAGTTGGTTAGTTGAGACAACAGTTCAGAAGTATGCTCAATTGCTTGCTCAATATGGGTAGTATCTTTTTGAAAGAGATTATGGATCGCATGGATCTCCTCATCGCCCCAGATCTGAGGGGTGAGAAGATGATCCACATAGAATCGGTATCCTTGCTGTGAAGGAATCCGACCGGCAGATGTATGCGGTTGCTCTAAAAAACCCATCTCTTCTAAATCAGCCATCTCATTCCGAATTGTTGCTGCACTAAAACCTACGTCATCCTTCTTCGATACAGAACGAGAACCAACAGGCTCCGCTGACTCAATATAATCTTCACAAATCGCCCAGAGAATACGCTTTTGCCGCTCTGTTAACATCTGCCTCCCCCCTCGTTAGCACTCTAGTTAGTTGAGTGCTAAAATACTACATTTAACTTACCAAAATGTCTAAATAAATGTCAACGAACAAACCTAATCAATTCGAGCATTTTCTAAAAATGACGCAAAAACATCATTGCCAAACATCAATCCCTGCTCAGTTAAAACAAGTCGATCCCCTTGCCACTGTAATAAACCTTTCTCAATCCAAGGCTCAAATACATGACCAAATACCTTTTCCATATCAAGATGGTAACGCTCACGAAATGTATCTTTGCTTACCCCTTCCATAAGACGAAGTCCTAGAATCATGAAATTCTCGATATCTTCATTGCGATCGACTTGATAAGACTCTGCTACAGGACGCTCACCTTTTTGCAAACGGACATTATATTCCTTTACCCCTTTGATATTGGCAAATCGCACACCATTCATATAACCATGAGCACCCGTTCCCAGCCCATAGTACTCCTCGTTATACCAATATGTTTTGTTATGCCGACTCGCTTTACCCGGCTTGGCAAAATTACTTACTTCATATTGACCATAACCATTCTGATCCAAATACAGCCGGGTCAGAAGATACATTTGCGCTTCATCATCTTCATTAGGTAGAGGCAGTTCTTTGCGTTCATATAGGTGATGAAAGAGTGTACCTTCCTCCACTTTTAAACTATATGCAGAAAAGTGCTCAGGTTGAAGTGCTACGGCTCGTTCTAATGTATCTTGGACATCCTGTACAGTCTGTTTAGGTAATCCAAACATTAAATCCAGGGAGAGATTCTCGAATCCAGCCTCTCTCGCCTGCCGCACACTTCGCTCTATATCAGACACCCCATGAATGCGGCCTATATCTTTTAATAGTTCCTCACGAAAGGTTTGAGCACCAAAGCTAATCCGATTGATCCCACCCTCTCTCATTACATCAAGAAGTTCTGGGGTTGTCGTACCTGGATTGGCTTCTATCGTATACTCAATATGTGGAGACCAATTAGGGAAATGTTGACGAATACTTGTTAAAAACCGTTTCATCTGGGATGGAGTTAGCACAGTTGGTGTCCCGCCACCGATAAAGATCGCATCAATCTCTTCAGGAGGAACTTGGTTCACCGTGACCGCCATCTCGCGATCGATCGCAGTCAAGTACTCTTCTACTGGCTGTCCTTCGACTACATATGCAGTAAAATCACAGTAGAAACATTTATGAGTACAGAATGGTATGTGCAAATAAATTGCTTTTGGAGCCATTTGATTACCTCCATAGAAAAAACCGTGTGTGGTTAGAAAACTCCACATCACGGCATGTTTATCTATTTATCGTCATCTACTTGAAGGACAGCCATGAATGCTTCTTGTGGAACCTCTACGGAACCAACTGCTTTCATCCTCTTTTTTCCTTCTTTTTGCTTATCTAGCAATTTCCGCTTCCGACTGATATCTCCACCGTAACATTTTGCCAATACATTTTTGCGAATGGCACTAATCGTCTCACGCGCGACTACTTTTTGTCCAATCGTGGCTTGAATTGGCACTTCGAACATTTGACGTGGGATGAGTTTACGTAACTTCTCTACTAAAATCCGTCCACGATGGTATGCACGATCACGGTGAACGATAAAGGATAAAGCATCCACTGATTCTCCGTTTAGCAAGATATCCATCTTCACTAGGCTAGATTCTTTATAGCCAATCATCTCATAATCAAACGAAGCATAACCTTTGGTACTCGACTTCAATTGATCAAAGAAGTCATACACGATCTCAGCAAGTGGTAATTCATACACAATCTGTACCCGATTCGCATCCAGATAGCTCATATCCATATAGTTACCACGCTTATTCTGACAGAGCTCCATGATCGTTCCAACATAGTCATTGGGAACAAGTACCGTTGCTTTGACATAAGGCTCTTCGACACGATCTAGTTTTTGTTGAGGCGGGAATAAAGATGGGTTTTCAATGTCGATTGTCGTCCCATCTGTATGATGAACTCGATACACAACACTTGGCGCCGTTGTAATCAAGTTAATGTTAAATTCACGCTCGATGCGCTCTTGGATGATTTCCATGTGAAGGAGTCCCAAGAACCCGCAACGGAAGCCAAAACCAAGTGCATTGGAAGTCTCAGGCTCATACGCAAGTGACGCATCATTTAGCTCTAATTTCTCCAATGCCTCACGGAGGTCCTCATATTCATTGGATTCAACTGGATACAATCCACAGAATACCATCGGATTCGTCTTCCGATAACCTGGTAGTGGCTCAATGGCTGGACGACTTGCATCTGTAATGGTATCCCCCACTCGAGTATCCTTCACATTTTTAATGTTGGCTACAATAAATCCAACATCTCCCACCGAAAGCTCATCTAATGCTACTGGATGAGGAGTGTATGCTCCTACCTCCGTCACCTCAAACACAGCTTCTGTCGCCATCATTTTAATCTTCATGCCTTTACGTACCGAGCCATTCACGACACGCATGTAGACAATGACACCTTTATATGCATCATAGAAGGAATCAAAAATGAGTGCTTGTAGAGGAGCATCTGGGTCCCCTTCTGGTGGTGGTACTTTTTCTACGATCTGTTCTAAAATCTCTTCGATCCCGATGCCTGCTTTTGCAGATGCTAAAACGGCATCACTCGCATCCAAACCGATTACATCTTCTACCTCTTGCTTCACACGCTCTGGATCGGCGGCGGGCAGGTCAATCTTATTAATAACCGGAACGATCTCTAGCTCGTTTTCCAAAGCTAAGTATACATTAGCGAGGGTTTGTGCTTCTACACCTTGGGCCGCATCAACCACAAGTAATGCTCCCTCACATGCCTGCAAACTACGCGATACTTCATAGGAAAAGTCTACATGTCCAGGTGTATCAATTAGGTTCAAGATATATTCGTTTCCGTCTTTTGCTTTATAGGGAAGCCGAACTGATTGTAATTTAATCGTAATTCCACGTTCACGTTCCAAATCCATTTTATCTAGGAATTGATTTTGTTTTTCCCGTTCACTCAAAGCCCCAGTAAAGTCGAGAATGCGATCTGCTAAAGTCGACTTTCCGTGGTCAATATGAGCAATAATGGAAAAGTTACGGGTGTGTTGCTGACGTTCTTTTCTATCCATCCCGTTACCTCCTGCTTACTTAGGCGCACGAATTGCATTTTCTTATTATAACAGAGGGGGATTGGCTTTTGCTAGGTGAAAGAAAACATAAAAAATACAACCCCCCTTATGGAGGAGTTGTACCGGAATCTGAGCCCTGTATATGAGGTTCAGATAGATTCGACCCATTACTTGTCCAACCAAACATGAAATCTAGCACCTTACGAGTCGTCGTCTTTAATCCTCCACCTAGTTCATTGCCAAACTGAGCTAGGCTACTGCCACCACTTACCTCGGCATCTGTATTGGGTTGTGGAAGGGAAGACGACTGTGCTTTCGGTTTCTCTGATTCAGCCGGGGTCGGGGTCGAAGATTCTGAAGGTGAAGAAGGATCCTCAAACAAAGAATCATTTTTGTTTAGAATCACATCTTTCCCTAGTACCTGAATTTGTACTTTCCCATCTGTAGGGGTAACCTGAACTGCCCGGGGAGCACCTTCTGTTCCCTGCATCTTCTGCATGTTCTTCTCTGCAGAATCAATCCCAAGGAAAATACCTAAGATTAACATTACCAGTAAGCTGACTGATTGAATCATCCAGCGCATAGAAGACACCTCACTTCTTCTCCTTGGTGGAGGGGACGGTTCCTTTTGCAGGGGTAGCGTCCACAATCCTCTCACCTAACACTTTTGCCAAAACATCAACCGCTCGATACGTTTCTTCAAAATTATTATCAATTCCACCAACTTCGACAAGCATCGAATTAGGAGAGAGTGATTGATTGTACTCGCCATTCGTCCCTCTTGTCTTCGGCTTTTGGAACACACCTCTTGATAGCCCCGGGTAAAGTCGATTCATCTCTTTATGCAGATACTCTGCTAGTTTTAGGTTCTGAGCATAGTTTTTACTAGCTTTCCCTACTACAAAAGCAAATCTAGCATATGTCTTTCCATTGTAAGTCTTAGTAGTATGATCTCTTCTCTGTGAATCTCTGTGAATATCGATAAAATACTCCAACTCTTTTTCTTGTTTCATCGCAGCTATCACTGTCTGCTTCGACATCGCATAAGCGGTGGTATAGGGATAGGGTTTATTGGATGCAATCGAACCGATATTCATCTTGGCTAATTCCTGCTGCAGTCTTTTTCCCACCATTGTGATATTTTTGCTCATATGACTGGCCGAGTTAGGATTCGTACTCCCTATCTCTGGTAGAAACGACTCTGAAAAATGGGAATGATAAATAAATACTTTCTTAGTACCAGGACCCGCCCCCACCAATTTCTTCGGATCATCCGGTAACTCACCGCTCTGGACCGCCTTTTCAATGGCCTTCGCGATCTGGTCTTCAATCTTCGCATCAGGAGGTGTATCGATTGGAATGGAATCAAAGGTTACATCCTCACTCGCTAGATAAATCTCTGTATCAAACAGCGCAAAACTAGGCAATTCATGACCGAGAAAGGTACGTGGATCTTTTATATCAATGCTCATCATTAGTTCCAAAGCGAGTCTAGAGATCAAACTATCTCTGCTAGGCGTTTGGACACTCTCATTTAAGTAAGGAATATTTCCTCCTAATAAAGAGATGAGAGTTTGATTTGATACATGGGAGGTAAGAGGGTTCCCGTCTGTTGTGTGGGTCGTAACTTTCGCCTGTAAAACAGCAAAGCCCCCCGCGATCATAAAGATGACTGCTGTGCACAACATTAAAATCACAAAGTTTCGACGGACACGTTGTCCAGACATATTTACCGAAGTGAAACTAGCAAAATTCCATTTTTTCAACTCTATTCCTCCCACAGTTGTGGTTTCTCTTACACCTTATGAGAGAGTAGAAGTTGATAGAACTAGAATATGAGACTCAAATGTTTCTTTAACTAGAATTAGGGTATTGCCATATTATTAATTTATCTGAAAAGGAGCATAACGTGATGGAACCACTACAAGGACCTATGATCACTCTCACCTCATTGAAAGAGGATCTCCACAACCTCGGGGTATACAAAGGAATGACACTGATTGTCCACTCCTCTTTATCAAAACTAGGTTGGGTATGTGGAGGTGCGGAAGTAGTATGTCGCGCACTAATGGAAATCGTAACGGATCAAGGGACGATTCTCATGCCTACACAAACCCCTGGTAATTCTGACCCTGCCCATTGGGTTGCCCCACCAGCGCCGGAGGATTGGTGGGAATCCATTCGAGAACACATGCCCCCCTATGATCCATCTCATACACCTACTATGGGGATGGGGGTCGTTCCTGAATTATTTCGCACTCTTCCTGGAGTGCTTCGAAGTAAACATCCTGTGTGGTCATTTGCCGCCTGGGGAAAAGATGCCGCTGAGATCCTCGCTCATCACACGATTAATATCGGTTTTGGACCCGATTCACCCTTAGATCGCTTATTAGGGAAAAAGGGATATGTTCTTCATCTAGGCTCTGCCCTAGAGACAACTACCTTCTGGCATCGTGCGGAGTATGAGTGCAATATTCCTATAACCACGTACGCATGCGCTATGATTGAAGATGGTGTAAGAGTCTGGAAGTCGTTTTCACATATAGAAGTAGATGCGGAGCCGTTTGTAGCTATGGGGGAGAAATGGAAAGAGGAGCCTGATTGTGTAAATAGCCTCATTGGTAAAGGAGAATGTTACCTATTCCCTGCAGAATCAGCTCATAAGTTTGCGGTTTCTTATTTGCAATCGTTGTATGGTTGTAAATAGTTGTCATAAAAAATGAGCGACCCTCTATTTTAGAAAATCGCTCATTTTTTATACCATTGCCGAAAGATCAATATATGAGAATGGAATAGGGGCAATGAGCTTAGGAGACAGCACTTTGCTTCTAATGAAATCCTAATGCATATGCATCGAAGCATTCTCATTGTTTACAGCTGGATGCAGGGCACAGTTAACACCAAGTGCAACCAGCTTCGCCATATCGCCAATAAATTCATCCACTTCTTTCGGCGTTACAATTAAGTTTTGTCCCAATGGCTGCAATACCTCTTTAATCAATCCTCGCTTGTCCTCTGGGCTTAACTTCCCAATCATGCCCATCATGCGATTACGTGTCTCTAACGGAACCTCATGCGATTGTAGATCACGAACAGTTGGACGATTGTAAGGATCAAGTGGGTTATTTTTGACCCCCTGCATCTCACGACTTACATGGGATAATACATAATCAATCGTATCATGAGCGATCGTAACAGCGTCCACCACCGTAGGAATTCCGATTGCAATAACAGGAATTCCTAGGGTCTCTTTGTTTATTGCCTTGCGATTATTTCCTACTCCTGATCCAGGATGAATACCTGTATCCGCCACTTGAATCGTTGTATTTACACGATTTAAGGCGCGTGCCGCTAGAGAGTCAAACACGATAACGAAATCGGGCTTAGCATGTTGCACGATTCCATTGATAATTTCGCTCGTCTCCATCCCTGTCGTGCCGAGTACCCCGGGTGCGATTCCTCCGACTGAACGATATCCTTCCGCTACTTGTTCAGGAGCTAATAGAAATAAATGTCTCGTAATCATAGAATGTTCGACTACTAAAGGTCCTAGTGCATCCGCTGTTACATTTCGATTACCTAATCCTACTAACAAACAAGAAGCATCTGAGCCAATTCCAACTTCGTGAAGGAAACGAGAAAATTCCTTAGCAAAGTGTTTTGCTACTCTCTGTTGGAGAACAGAATCTTTACCTCGTAGGGCAGGCACTTCAATCGTAAGATAGGTTCCGGGCATTTTCCCCAGTTCTTGTGCGCCAGCTTGATTGTCAACCCAAATCCAGCTAGTCGTAATTCCTTGATCTTTTGTCTCTTCGATTCGAACACCCGATATCTGAATTTGTCCTTTTTCGTGATGCTTTTGAACTGCCATTTCATGCGCCTCACGAGCTAGATCCGTCCGAATCGAATACGGGGGTAGCTGAATTTGATGTTCTTGGTTCATAATATACCTACTTTCATCCTTTTCTTCTCTATGGTATTTTGACCCAGGATGGATCTTCTAATTCTCTGTATTGGTTGCTTTTTACCAATACGCATGTTAAAATGTTGCATGTTGCACGTAATGAGATGCGTAACGTTTTCTCTGGAGGTGAATTCATTGGCTAACATTAAATCTGCTATTAAACGCGCTAAAACCAACGAGGTACGTCGCGAACGCAATGCGGCTCAAAAATCCGCTGTTCGTACTTCTGTGAAAAAGTATATCACCGCAGTTGATGCTTCCAACAAAGACCTAGCTGTTCAAGCCTTACAAGAGGCTAGCCGTTCTTTGGATAAAGCAGTAACCAAAGGTCTATTACACAAAAACGCAGCGGCTCGTAAGAAGTCCCGTCTAGCGAAAAAGCTTCAAGCGTAGTGGAAGCAACCGGCCGACCCTCTAAACTGTGGGAAGGCTTTTTTTGTACATTCAAATCGTTTGTTTATGAAATAAAGGGTGTTTTACATCAAATGATCTGCAAGTCGTTCATCGCGCCCATTGCTTGTTTCCTCCGAATGAATGGGTGTTGTGGTGTTTTCATACGATTTCATTGAATCCCGTCCTTTCGGACTTTGCTTCGAGCAGGTTATCTTTATGAATAAAAGCCTGTAAATGGGTAAAGTAAAAAGAAATCGCCCTTTTGTAGTAGGAGGATGGGGTGTACCATCAACCAAAATACAAAGGGTAATTTCTTTTTACTTTACCAAAAAAATGATATTTGGGATATACTATGCGATTTGTATAATGCTTACATTACTTCTATTTACAGTAAATGCCGCAGATCCGCCAGATTGAGGTGAAATCTGAAGAGAAAGTGAAAGTTGTGTGCTTGCAGGAGTAGTCTGTATTAATCCTGATGCATTTACAGTCCAGACATTTGGATTTTGAACTCCTGTCATCCCCGCGGAAGAATATTGATCTGTCATAACAGTTCCTCCGCCACCATTCATATTTGCGAGCAATTCTACAACTGTTAAACCATCTGTTGATGGAGTATAAGTTCCTCGAAGATCTACAGAAGCATAATAAACGCTATTCGGAGATAAGACGATATTATTACCACTTAGACTGATACTTCCATTACTGTTATTAAATACTGGAGCAAGAGCAACCGGTCCGAGCGATCCAGTAGAAACTGTCCCACTAGGAGCGAATCTTGCATTATTAGCCATCAAATTAGCTCCCGTAGGTCCCGTAGGTCCTTGAGGTCCAGCCCCTGTGGCACCAGTAGGTCCTGTAGGTCCTTGAGGTCCAGCCCCTGTGGCACCAGTAGGTCCTGTAGCACCTTGAGGTCCCGTGTCTCCCTGGGGTCCCGTAGTACCGTCTGCACCATCCGCACCCGTCGGTCCTTGAGGCCCGGTAGCACCTTGAGGCCCGGTAGCACCTTGAGGCCCGGTAGCACCTTGAGGTCCTGTAGTGCCGTCTACACCATCCGCGCCCGTCGGTCCTTGAGGCCCGGTATCTCCTTGAGGTCCTGTAGCGCCGTCTGCACCATCCGC
>NZ_FPJZ01000016.1:0-10674 GCF_900119485.1 Thermoactinomyces sp. DSM 45891 | reverse complement strand
CATCCGCGCCCGTCGGTCCTTGAGGCCCGGTATCTCCTTGAGGTCCTGTAGCGCCGTCTGCACCATCCGCACCCGTCGGTCCTTGAGGCCCGGTAGCTCCCGTAGCTCCGTTAGCGCCGGTAGGTACTTCTAGTTTTACGATGGCAGAACCAGGCGTTACCGTGATTTCTAACGTATCAGATATAAAGTTGAGTGTATCTCCAAAGCTAAGTAGAACTGTTCCGTCCGCGCCTGAGTTTCCTTGAACTACAAATAAGAAATCACCTGTAACAAAAGTTCCCGTCGGCCCTTGAGGTCCCGTCGGCCCTTGAGGTCCTGTGCCTCCTGTGGCTCCAATCGCCCCCGTGGGCCCTGCTGGCCCTTGAGGCCCAGTAGCGCCTGCTGGTCCGGGGGGTCCTCCAGATGGACCTGTGGGCCCTGTGGCACCTGCCGATCCCGTGGGACCTCTTGTAACATCTGTGTTTAACACATTTTCTAGCTTCTCATTTAGGATCCATTCTTTCTTCCCGATTACATTAATCGTGTCGCGAACGCTATTATTGATCGTAAGTAAATCGCTAATCGTGGGTTGAAAGGATGTTGAGACTCCAGGGAGCGTTCCGAGAACGTATTGTAGCTTTTCACCCTCGGCGTTAATGATATGACTTAAGCCTAACTCTTCTAATGCAATCGATGATAATAGAAGATTCACTGCATCTTCTCTTGTAATGCTTATATTCGGTGAAATATTAGGTATATTTGCTTGGGACATGGTATACCTCCTTAAATAAATATTCTTACTATAGGTATGTTTGTTTGGATTATTTATGATGGGTAGGCTTCTCTATGTATATAAAAAAATGACTCATCCACATGGAGAGACATCTTTTGCGATTGCGCGTAGGCCAAATATAATCGTAATACGCAGAAAAACTGTGCAGTCATTATTCCCAAACGAACCTTCCTATCCGAAGAAGAACATCAAAACTGGCGAAAACAAATCGTCTTATTTTAATAAGAAGGAAATTTGTTAAAACAGACAGCCACACGTATTTAAACATGTGGCTGTTTCGATGTATTATCCTACAAACGGACTAAACCGAGAGCATTTTTCATTTTTCTTAACGTCCCACCCGCTACTGCTTCTGCATGTTCGGCTCCATGACGTAAGATATTCGATAACTCCTCTGATTGGCGAATTTCTTGGTAGCGTTGCTGAATTGGCGTTAAGTGATCCACTGTAAGTTCAATGAGATTTTTCTTTAATGCCCCGTATCCCAAACCTTCGTAAGATTGGACAATGCGATCCATATCCTCGCCTGTAAGCACACTTTGAATCGAAAGCAGATTGCTTACCCCTGGTTTATTCTCTTCATCAAAATAAATCGCATTTTCGGAGTCTGTTACCGCCCGCTTGATTTTCTTCTCGATCTCTTTAGGCGTATCCATCAAGGTGATGTAGTTAGCGTCACTATCATCGCTCTTAGACATCTTTTTCTCTGGATTTTGTAGCCCCATAATACGAGCTCCTACTTCTGCGATCAATGGTTCCGGCATAACAAATATTTCTCCGTAATCACGGTTAAATCGCTCAGCTAGGTCACGAGTTAATTCAAGATGTTGTTTTTGGTCCTCTCCAACAGGTACATGAGTCGTCTGGTAGAGTAAAACATCTGCAGCCATTAGGACTGGATACGTAAATAAACCAACTCCTGCGCTATCAGACCCCCTTCCCTTATCTTTAAACTGTGTCATCCGGTTCAGTTCACCCATTCGGGATAAGCAAGTTAGCATCCATGAAGCTTCAGCATGAGCAGGTACATGAGATTGGACAAAAAGAGTGGCTTTGCGAGGATCTAATCCTACCGCTAGATAAACAGCCGCTATATTTAATGTGTTCTCGTACATTTCTTTGGGATCCTGTGCGACTGTGAGTGCATGAAGATCTACCACAGAATAGAAATTTTCCTCCGCTTCGTCTTGAACATCAACAAATCGCTTAATTGCACCTAGATAGTTCCCTAATGTGATAATCCCTGTCGGTTTCACGCCACTAAATACACACTTCAACTCAATCATCTCCTTTTCTAAATCAACACAAAAAGCCCGTCCTCAAAGGGACGAGCTTTTCTCGCGGTACCACCCTAGTTCACAATGCATAACTAAACAAACATCGTGCTCTCATGAATCGTAACGGATTCCGCCGGTTATCTGCTAATGAGGTTACCTGTTCACAGTACTGCTCAGAAGTCCATTCACCAAGGGAATTGGTTGATTTTCACCGGCCATCAACTCTCTGCACAATCCTTCCTTGGGTACTCTTCTTCTTCATCGCATTTCATTATTTATATGTAAAATAGGTTTAAGATGTCAATTTAACACTTACAATATAGGTATAGCCATTATGATTTAACTATATGCTATAGTCAAGCGGTTTACTTTCAAAAATTTTTGTGTTAGCGTTTTCCTGTAATGAAGGAGGGCTTCGGTCATGGAACAGTTCATTCCTTTTAATGTACATATCATGACAACCATTGCTCTAGTTGTAATGGCATGTACTGTAATGATCATCAGAATTCGTGCTACGAAAAAACCTACATCAGCAAAGAAAATCCTTATCCCCCCTCTTGGGATGAGCACTGGATTTGCTATGTTTTTATTTCCATTTACCAGAATTCCATGGAGCTGGGCGCTCATTGCTTTTATATGTGGTTTCATCTTTCTAGCGATTCCACTCATCCTCACGTCCAACTTTCAAATTCAAAACAATGAAATCTATCTGAAGCGATCGAAAGCATTTTTAGTGATTATCGTTACTTTACTAGTGATCCGACTTTCACTACACAATTACATTGAACAACACATTAGCATCCCTCAAACAGCTGGCATTTTCTTTATCCTCGCATTCGGGATGTTGCTACCTTGGCGGATCGCAATGTATCGAAAATATAAGAAGGTAGAAAAAACCCTTACGGACTCTTCTTCCATCTCCGTTCCATCGCTCAGCCTAGAGTAAGTTATCTAGGCTGTTTTTTCTTTCCACTGGCTTGTCCGACTGCTCGCTTTAACTCCTCCAAATACCCGTGCCCATACTTCTTATCTGGTTCAAGATAAGTACCCTCTGCCCACTCATTCCACGCATTTACAAAAACAAAGGGACTTCCGATTTGTTTCGCTCTCTCCAATTGCCTAGCCATATGGTTCCCAAACTTTTTAGGTGTACTATCTGAAATCGTGAATGCGGAAGCACGCTCCCCCACCCTCGCAGAATTGTCCCAATCCACAAAGGCACCTAAAATCGTTTTTTTCTCTCCTCTGTCCGGATTACGTTTTAAAATCCGATCCCACATACCATCATAATCGTACAAGTGGAAGGATTTTTTAGGGTTTTGATAGGATGGAGCTTGTCTAATGATCTCATTTCGATTCGCTCGATCCCATGCCAACGTATAAGTAGGCTCAAACTCGAAAGTAGCATCAAAGCCATCCAACTCCTTAAACGGTGGCCTTCCCGATACCGTCTCTACGAAGTAAATCCCCTCAAATCCGTGTTGCTTCGCCAATTCAGTCCAATAGGATAACATCTCACGATAACGTGGGATATCGCCGGCACGATAAATAGTAAAGAGGGGTTTATGATCGATACAAATATATCTGGGGTCTTTAAAGGCTTGTACTAGATAATCAAAATGCTCTTTCCAGTCCTCCTCATCCCCATACTCTTGAGCCATTAATATATCTTGATCTGCTCCATTCCACCTACGACTCCACGTTTCATTTGCCCACGAAAGACAGAAAGGAAAATCTGGTTCTCCTAAACGTAGCACTTCATTTAGCGGGGTCTCTAGTAACATTTTTCCTTTAAACCAATAATGATAATAGCAAAAACCAAATACCCCATGTTCCTTCGCAATATCTGCTTGCCATTTTCTCGCATCTGGATCTGTTAAATCGTAGTAAAAATCATTTAGTGGTTCCCTCGGTTGATAATGCCCGGGAAATAACGGGGTTGCTTTGCGGGTATTCGTCCACTCGGTAAAACCTTCTCCCCACCACATATCATTTTCTATAACACGATGAAATTGAGGTAGATAGAGGGCGATTACTTTCGGTTCCCCCGCAGAAGACAGATTCATCCAAATCATCCTTTCTCTATTTAGTTCATTATGTAGTTTCGTGATATTTACTATATCATGTAGCCTATTGTTCTAAAATAAAGCGAAATTTTCGAACATATCATGAACACTACCTCATCGTCTCACAAATTGTTACAATAGAAGATGATGAAAATGAATTTTGTATATATCTTCAAATGAAAACAAAAAGTGTAATCGCTTTTAATAGAGGAGAGTGTTTGTTGTGCCGGAGAAAGTAATAGTAGTTGGAGGAGGTCTAGCTGGCCTGTCTGCAGCTGCGCGACTCGCACATCACGGTTATCAAGTTACCCTACTAGAAAAAGCACCTAAGCTTGGCGGTCGTGCCATCACGATTCCCATGAAAGGGTTTAACTTTAACTTTGGAGCCCATGCTATATACGCACGGGATCGATCCATCTTACGCAAATTTGAAAGCGAAATTCACCTTCAAGTGGATTGGAAAGACTTTACACCTTCCAAAGCTTATTATGATTTAGGTTCTTTTACTACACCTATGCCTGCCACGTTGGAGGGCTTGTATAAAACGAAAATACTAGATGCCAACAATAAGGTTCGTTTTGCTTATGAAATCGCAAAAACTCTTTCTTCCATTGAACGGGGAGAAGAGGGAGTCCTGATCGGGGAATACTTAGAGAGCCAACCCGCCCAAATTAGAGATTTATTACTCACAGTAGCATCATCTAACTTTTTTACCAATGAATCCGAAAAGATTCCATCACCACTCTTCTTCCAGTATTATAAGCGTCTATTCTCTACCAACCGTGCCGTTGCCTATATTGGTGGTGGCTGGCAGTCAATCGTAGAAGGATTTGCGAACATCATTGAATCAAATGGTGGGGAGATTATCACCAAAGAAAAGATTTCCAAGCTAGAAATGGAGGAGAATCGAGTCACGAAGCTATTCGGCAAAGAAGGCTCCGAGTATGTCGCTGATCAAATTGTATTCTGTATCCCACCTAAAGATCTGGCTACTTTGTTTGCTGAAACCAAATATGCATCTTTATTTGACGAGTACAATCAGTATAAACCGACCCAAGTGGTGGTATATGACCTCGGTTTAAGCAAACGGATTCCAAGCCCATATACTTACATCTATCATAAGCAGGAACGTGTTTTTATCACTGATATTTCTCATTATGATCACACCTGTGTTCCAGAAGGTGGGCAACTTCTACAAGCGATTGCCTATCTAAATGAGAAAGAGATAGCTGAGGGGAAGGCCGATGAAAAAGTGGCCGCCATTGAAGCCGTATACGACAAGCACTATGCTGGTTGGCGTGATCTCTTAGTAGCCAAACGCCTATCCAAAAAAGCAACCGTACAAGAAATCAAATGTATCAACGACCAACGACTCATGCCAGTAAAATTTTATAGTCTACCAAATGCATCGTTTGCTGGGGATTGGTGTCAAGGAGAAGGTCAACTCTCCGAACTATCCTTCACCTCCGCCTATGAAGTAACGAGTCGCATTTTAAAACATAGTAAAACACAGTTAAAGGAAAACCTAGCAGAAGCAAAGTAAGCATAAAACCCCCTGATCCATTATACAACGGATCAGGGGGTTTTATATCAATCTAAAACGGACCAATATGCGACCAAGACTTCTCTAATATTTTATAAGCTACAAATACCACACCCGTTATCACCAGTGCCACAATCGAAAAAATAGAAGTAAATAAAACGCGATCACCTGTATAAACCTTTAGCTGCTCATAATCAGACTGATCAATCCTACGAGCTTGGCTTCGGACATTTAGATTTCCTAATGTCCACAAAACAGCCGGAACCACAAGGAAATACCATAAAGGTAAGCCATTAACAAATGGATGAGCGGGACGAATAATAACTTGGATCACAAAAAACAGTGAGACTGCCACTTGCAAATATACGTTTGATAATTGATACCGTAACCATTGATCTCCTAGTTTCTCCTTCTCATAATGGAGAAGTTCATTCATTCCTGGAAACATGAGATAGAGAATATTTGACTTGCGAAACAATACCATACTAAGCGGTGAGATGGCGAAAATGATTGCCAATACCGCATAAACGAAAGGGGTAGAAGCTCGACTAAAAATAAGTCCGAATACGATTACAGCATAAACGACAAAAAGAATGTTTGTATATAGCAATTCTTTTTGCCGCAGGGAACGAAGTTGTGTATCTTTCATTGTGATTTGTCCCTTCTCATAATTTAACATGTTCATCATATCACATTCTTAGTAATATCATGGCTATTTCTATAGTGTATTATATTTCTGTCAAGTCCATAAAAAGCTAGGAATTTTATTGTTTTATTATGCAAGGTATTGTACAAGTTTGCATGGCACGTTTGCAAATGGTTTGCAATCTTGTTTGAACTATTCTTTGGCTATTAGCTGTAAAATCTTTTTGGTCGATGGAAAAGCAAGAGCGTCCCATGGAATTTGATCAAGGGCAAAAAAACGACCCTGTTGACTTTCCATATTAATGATAATTTCTTCATGGTGTGCAATCGCTCTATATGTCAACTGCACAACCCCATCACTAGCTATAGAGTCGGTATCAATTATTCCCTTCACAGCTACAGAAAGTCCCGTTTCTTCTCTTACCTCACTCTGTATTGTTTCAAATAAATCATGTCCACGCTCTACGTGTCCACCTGGAAATGCCCACAATCCCTTCCCTGGCTCCTCGTTCCGTTGAAGAAGTAAGACCTTATTCTCCTCTTTATTCAAAACGACGGCAACGACTACGAGTTTAGGGTCTATGTAGAAAACAAATTCACAATTATGACAAAGTAGCTGAGGTTGATTAGAGATATGGAGGTCTTCAAGTGAAAAATGATGACCACACCGAGGGCAAAATTTTAAATCTTCTTTTTTATATCTCCATTGATACTTGAAATATAGATCTTTGTTCATATTGTTAGATCTCCTTAACAATAAATTCGTTGTGCCACATTGAAAGAAATTTATCCTTTACTTGTTCAAATAGCGAGTTTCGATCATTATTTTTATTCAATGTAAAACGAGGGCATCTTTTTTCTGGTACATAGTCAAGAATTTCAACAACCAATTTTCCTGTGTCTCCATTATCAAATCCTGTCATGATATATGGAAAAATTGTGCTGTAAGTCTTTATTTTTAAACGTGGTGCTATGTCTTGCGGCAAGGATTTTCGGAGTTGATTAAGTTTGCGGATAGAATTTCTTATTTCATAATGAAAGCTTTGCCTATCTTCCTCGTCACTCATAAAAGTGAGAATGGAATAGTTTGTTTCAATCCAATCAGGATCTAAAAGTAACAAATGTACATTACCTATATACAGTTTTTCTTTTAAAATATCACTGGAATCCTCGGCTATGTGAATCATTGAGGTACCCGATATAAAGCACTCTCCCTTTGCTTCAAGCAGACAGTTCTTATAGTCTAAGATACGATCAATAGGTGAATCAGTAACTTTTATTATACCGTAGTGATTATATCCACTATGGGTTATTTGCTGTGGATTAAATGGGTCGTAATCTGATAAACCCATCTTCCATGGGGGGATATGTAGTATCCCACATAAACATCGAAGAGTTTTTACATCGGTGATATTTTTTATACCACGCTCTATGTCAGATACATAGTTTACGCTTACTCCTATTCGATCACCAGTTTGTGGCCATAGTGAAGCTAACTGTGACTGAGTCATTTTTAAGCTTTCTCTACCCTCGCGAATGGTTATTCCATAGTGGTATCTCATGATGTGTCCTCCGCTCAAACCAATTAGTGTGAATGGGGTTATTTATTTCAAACTATTGAGGTTATTCCAAACGAATACGATAGAAAGCATAATGTAATTAGATTCTATCCCTTATTGAGAAATCATAGAAAGGACGAAAATAGATGATCACATTTAATGTCTCAGAAATATTGGAACTACGTGATAATCAAAAAATAGATTTGGAGATAGTTATAAATCATCTAATTGAAGTTGAGGATTTTCCAATTGATATTGTTAAGGAAATCGGTCATTACTGCTTCCAAATAAAGTTGAGGAGATTATATTAATCGTTTTCCTCATCATGTTTCTTCCTTTGAATAGCGAACTGAATAAAATCAGTGATAAATCGGCTATCCTCTTTTGTTAAACGTCTTCCTCCATAGTGCGCCTTTCCATCATTAATCATCTCAACAATTTTTTCTAGATCGACTACACTAAGTTTTTCTTCATTTTGGGAAACTTGATCTGAGGGTCTATCTAAAAGCCAATCAACTGATACTCCATATAGATTAGCTATCTTAGATAGCGTCTCTGGATCAGGATTTCGATTTCCTTTTTCATATTGTGAAATGGCTGCATGACCGATTCCGATTTTTTCAGCTACTTCTCTCTGTAGCATATCTGCGTTTAGTCGTGCTTCCTTCAAACGTTTTCCAAGCAAATTTTCCACCTCAATCTCCTTATACTATTGCTACTACTAGTATACACGAACCTTCACAACGAATAAAAAAATATAATCACCATTGTGTTAAGTTATTTATTGACTTATCATAATGATGATTATATAATGTAATTAATAAGACAGAAGCGAGGTGCATGGAACATTGAATACAACAAACCACATGAATCAACTTTTTCAGGAAGTAGCTGAACTCAATGCAAAAGTACTCGATCTAAAACAACAACCAATACAACAAAAACAAGAAACTCAACGAGAATCAATCAAAACCTACAATGCAAAAGAGGTAGCAAAAATCCTCGGAATTAGCCGTTCCATGACTTATGAATTACTCCGTAACCCTAACTTCCCAGTCCTTCACATCGGTAAAAGAAAAGTCGTTCCGAAACACAAGCTTGAACAATGGATAGACCAGCAAGCCCAATAAACCATAAGGAGTGAACTTCATGAATCCAGTTCTATCCAAAATCGACTACCGCTTAGAAGTTCTCCAATTCCAGATCGAGACCCACTCTCAGGGATTTCTACAAGGCATGTGGGAAGATGGCAAAGCCGCACAGATGAAAGAAGAACGACAATTCCTGAAAGAATTGAAACAGCAAGCCCAAGTCCTTATGAGTAATGCTTTATGATGAAACACCATCACACATTGTATTGTCTCAGATGCTTAAGGAAAGGTTTGAAAGTTGAAGTTACTGAGATGCTAAAACGTTGTGTCAGATGCTATCACGATCATTCACGAGATGAAGTTTGCGAAATGTTAGACAACCACATCACAAGGCTCTCTCACTACTTGACAGATGACGAATTACAAAGCGAACTCGCCTTTATGATTGAAAAAGTAGTACCCACTCAAAACTAGGAGGAATTCAAAATGAACAAAGTAAGCTTAGTCGGTCGTGTGGCAGTAGATCCAAAAGTAAACAAAACAAGCAATGGAAAGTCATACATGTTCTTACGTCTAGCAGTGGAAGGTTATTTCGATAAGAAGACCAAGCAAATGACCACTGATTTTATCCCGGTGACGGTATGGGGTCGTGAGGCAGATAAATGTCGCAATCTTTTGAAGGGTTCGTTAATTTCGATTGAGGGTCGTGTGAGTGCTGGATCGTTTGCGGATTCCAATGGAGAGAAGAAGTTTAGTCTCGATATTATCGCAGAGTCGATCAGTTTCTTGAGTAAACCAAAATCCAAAGGTGCTTAAACAGTGAGTGAGCAGGAGGAATTTATGATGTGGGATAAGTTAGGGGAAGCATTGAAAGAGGCGGCAAAGAAGGGCACTGGTAATCAAATCAACATTGCAACAGGACATAATTCCAAAATCATCGCAACAAAGATTATTAGCGGAAAGAAGAAAGGTGATAAAAAATGAGTTGGTTTACTACAAGAGAGCCCAATGATGATTGGATTAAATGCCTTTTCGAACCTGCTTACGATCTCATCACCATGGAGACCGACTACACCAAGAGGGCAAAACGGGAGCGTGAACAAAGAAAGGAAGCAAAGAAGAGAGAAAGAGAACTGCAGTTGGAACGCTTAGAAGAGGAAGAAAGAAATCGATTGGAAAAAGAAAGACGACGAGTAGAAGAAGAGAAACAACACCAGCTAGAATCGATTTTACCCCCCTTACCGTATGATTTGATCGAATTCGAAGAGTTGGATTGGGTTGCTAAAGAGTATGCAAAACAAAAAAAACAAATGCCCTAGCAGGATGGCAGTCCAACTGGGGCACCTCATTTAGGAGTTGATCCAAAATGAAAAGAAAAAAGATTCCCTTTTATTCTAAAACAGATAACCACTTTCAGCAAGTAAGCTCGTTCTTATATGGAAACCTCATGTGGTGGCTTCCCCTCATGGCTGGCTTTGCGGTTAAGTCTGGGATTCCTTTCTACGTCGCAAATGGATGTTTAGCCGTTGGTCTTTGCTTCTCCAAGACACGGGATACCATTTTGAAAACAGATCGCTTCTTTCGAGATTATTGGAGAAGTCATCGAGATGGGATGAAGGTCTCTAAGATGCTCCGAGAAACGATGCTTGGTTGTGGTCTTGGATACGAAGAGAAAGTGAAGCGACAGATCGGACGGGAAACCGTCCTAGAGACCAAACAAA
>NZ_FPJZ01000017.1 GCF_900119485.1 Thermoactinomyces sp. DSM 45891 | reverse complement strand
CACCCTCTCAGGTCGGCTATGCATCGTCGCCTTGGTAGGCCATTACCCTACCAACAAGCTAATGCACCGCGGGCCCATCCGTAAGTGATAAATCTTTTACTTGTCCTTCATGCGAAGATCAAGATTATCCAGTATTAGCTCCGGTTTCCCGAAGTTATCCCAGTCTTACGGGCAGGTTGCCCACGTGTTACTCACCCGTTCGCCGCTAGGAGCTAAAAGCTCCTCGCTCGACTTGCATGTATTAGGCACGCCGCCAGCGTTCGTCCTGAGCCAGGATCAAACTCTCCATTGAAAGTTTGAGCTAAGCTCAATTTAAAGTAATTAACAGGTCTTGGTTCATTCACTCTTTAGTTTTCAAGGAACACTTGCTTTTTTTGTTTGTGCCACCGTATCGCGGCGACATGTAATAATATAGCATGCCATAAAATAAGAGTCAATAACTTTTTTCGTTTTTTCTCTGTCTTGAAAATGATACAATATAGGCACTAATGAAAGATAGGCTCTATAGGAGGTAATCATAGAGATGCTCTTATCCGGTAAGCTAAATAAAATACGCACATTCGCGTTATTGCTCGTTTTTCTTGGTGTAGGGGTTATGTACATAGGCTTTATCATTCCTAGCTGGATGGTCGTTTTCTTTATACTCGGATTACTAACGGTCTGTGCCAGTGTCGGAATCTATTTTTGGATTGGGATGTTATCCCTCCAATCCGTGTCAGTAGAGTGTCCAGAGTGTAAAAAGCAAACAAAATTGCTCGGCAAGCGGGATGAGTGTAGCCACTGTCGTGCAATTCTTTCTCTAGATCCAAAAGATGCACCAAATGCTTCCCCTAAAAATCAGTAGTTGATAAAAGGATCTTCTATTTTTCTGCTCCCTTATAAGCGAAAATAGAAGATCCTTTTATTTGCATTTCCTCAAACTCACTTTATCTATGATCCATTCATATTCTGACTTATCCGAAACTATAGTATAGGTACCATTCCATATTTGACTCCAATGTTGGACTTCCATTTTGCAGGAGGGAGAACCCAGTGAAACCTCATAACATCATTGAATTATTATCAAGGATTGTAAAGCACCACTCGGAAAAGCCAGCATTAGTATGGCGCAAAAATGAGAAGGAGCGTGTTTATACATATCAACAACTTTGGTATCAAATCCATGATGTAGCCTACGGATTACAGAAATTAGGGATTCAAGCCGGGGATAAAGTTGCCATCTATGCAAGATCGAATCCAAGAGCCATCATATGCGACTTAGCAATTTTATCCCTAGGAGGCATCTCTGTTCCAATCGATCCGTTACGATCCAAGGAGCAAGTTTATGCATTGATTCAACATGCCAATATTACTTCTATTCTCATAGAAAATCCGGGTATGCTAGAAGAAATCCAACATCTACTTCCCCATATGAAGCATGTAGCCTTACTAACAGGGCGTTCATATCATGTTGGAGCTGTGACTTTTGATACCATGGTTCAATTAGGACAAACCATTTCAAACGATGCATACCAACTACCCTATCCATCTATTCAACAACAGGATCCTGCGACCATGATTTATTTATTTGAAAAGGAACGAATTCGGGCTTTAACATACAGCCACGGAAATATCCTACAACTTGTTCATTCCCTCTCCTACTTACTTCCTATTTCTGTAGAAGATCAATTTTCATCTTGCCTGCCTTATTCCTATTATATAGAGCGTTTGGTCGGACATTTCTACCCTTTGCTATCAGGTTCTAGTATTTCGTATTTAGATTCCACCAGTGGATTTCATCCACTCAACCACCACATCCATTCGACTGTCTGTTTACAGACACCTGAATCCCTGCAACAGTTAGAACGAGAATTACAGCAAACTGCATCCACTAAAACCACCACACTTGAAAAAGTCATTCCCTCTAGGATTCAAAAAGCGGTACTGGATCGCTTTATTAAAAAAGCCACACCAAAAAAATTAGGAGAGCACCTAAGATATCTCATCTCCACAGAGCCTTTAACCTGCCGATGTTCTACAATAGAAGAGCATCTGGAAGGATCGATCTTTGAACTTTTCGGAACAGAGGATTGTCCAGTCATCGCAGTAAGAGAGCATCAAGGAGATGATGAGAAGGTGTTTACTCCTCTTCCTTCTGTGGACGTAAGGGTATCAACTGATAGCATCCTATTAGTAAAGAGCCAAATGATTCGCATAGAGGAATCATGTTCCGATCCAGATTACGAAACCAACATGAAAAATGGATGGCTGTCCACCGGGACTCACGTTGCCTTAACCGCAAGATGCCATCTCCAAATGCAGATATAAAAGAAGGAACAAGCTTCTCACATGTTTGCTTAGTATAGCCTGCATGAAAAGAGCTTGTTCCTATTGAATTTTTTTATAATGTTGACACGCTGGACATGTACCGTAAAACTCTAAACGATGTGAGTCCACTGTATAACCTGTTCCTTCAGCAGCCCGATGTTCTAAATCAATAGGAGCATAATCAAAGTCTGTAATCTTACCACAAGTTTGGCAGATGACATGATAATGATCTTCCACGTTTGCATCAAACCGGCTAGATGCATCCCCATACGTAAGTTCACGAATTAAACCAGCATCCTTAAAAACACGAAGATTATTATACACCGTAGCAACGCTCATATTCGGAAAGTTTGCTTCTAGAGCTTTATAAATCTCGTCTGCTGTCGGGTGCTCCATAGAAGAAAGCAAGTATTGTAAGATCGCATGTCGTTGAGGGGTCATGCGAACACCGCTCTCTTTTAAGGTTTCAATAGCACCTGTCAGGCGGTTCTTGTCCATTTCCCCCACCTCGCTATGTCTGCCAATGAAATGATTCTTACTTTAGAATATCTATAATTAGTCTATTTTCATTTCGCTAAATTGTCAACGCTACTTGATGCTATTTTTCCCATACCAGCAAAATTCAAGCAACTGACAAGAGGTACATTTTGGATTACGGGCACTGCATATCCTTCTTCCATGCCAGATAATGCGGTGATGGGTATCAGTCCATTCGGCTCGTGGAACCCTGCGCATTAATTGCCGCTCCGTCTCTAACACATTTTCACTATCTGCCAGTGCTAGCCGATTGGCAACTCGTTGTACGTGCGTGTCTACTGCCAGAGCAGGTACACCAAATGCGTTACTCAATACCACGTTTGCCGTTTTACGACCCACACCAGGTAACTCTTCTAATTTAGCTCGATTATTTGGAACTTCTCCCTGATACTTCCCCACTAGAATCTGACATGTTTGCAAGATGTTTTTACTCTTATTACGAAATAATCCCAGCATCCTGATCTCTTCTGCTAATTCCTCTGCAGTCAAATTCGCTATATCAAATGGGGTTGGATATTTCTCAAATAGCGACTTGGTCACGATATTTACCTGACGGTCTGTAGACTGAGCAGATAATATCGTTGCGATCAATAGCTCAAACGGGTTGCGATAGTCTAATTCACAGTGCGCATCTGGATACATAAATCCTAATGTGCTTAGAATTTTCTTCGTTGGAACCCGTTTTGGCTTTGGTTTCATCTGGCTCTCCCCTCCTTCACGATACATTTATGCCTTACGTGCTTCGATAATCAGCTCTTCACTTTGATGCGAGAAGGGACTGCGATAAAACGTGCCATATGTTTGGACAACTTGAAATCCACAAGATTTTAGCAAATGGAACAACTCAGTAGGAAATGAATACCGAATCTCTAACATCGTACGAATTCGCTCGAGTGACTTGCCTGACTGATCAAATCGCTCCATATATCGCGTAATTTGGGCAAGCTGATAAAAAGGCTCGATTTCTGTAAAATCATACAGTTCGATCTCATCTTCTGTCCCTGGAACGGGAAAGGTACCTCGAAACTGCTTTTTCCCATCCATCCCTACAAACTGATCCATGAAAGGCACAAAAACATTAAAAGCAAGAACTCCATCATCTGTTAGATGACGATATATATTTTCTAAGGTTTTGATTTGACCCTCCACATGGGTTACATGCATAAAGGAGCGGTACGGGATGATGACTAACGGGAATCGGGAATCCGGCAATTCAAAGTCCTGCATATCTTTCTCCATAAACTGTACATGGGAAGATACCCCGAGGGACTGTGCCTTTTGCTCCGCACGATGTAACATCTCAATCGAATTATCAAGTCCTGTAATCGGCAATCCTTCTCTGGCAATCGCCACTGTCACCCGGCCTGTTCCACATCCCAACTCCAAAACAGGGCCTCCTGAAACCTTGGCCAGTTCGGTATAATACGTCGTATCATGATCAAGACCATTTGAAGTCCAATCGTAGTAATTAGGCCAATCGTAGGAAGTGTTGGCGTTCAAAGAGTTCACTCCTTAGTTAGATTCCAGATTCTGCTTGATAAATTCAAGTGCTTGCTCCACATGATCCTTCACTTTTACTTTCCGTTCTTCTTTCACGATGATACCTTCTTCATTTATGACGAAGGTAGATCGCTCAATTCCCATCGCTTTTTTGCCAAACATATTTTTCTCCTTATAAACCCCGTACATACCACATACTTTTCCATCTTCATCACTTAATAGAAGGAAAGGAAGATCATATTTTTCAATAAACTTCGTATGCCTTGCTACAGAGTCCCGGCTAATCCCTAAAATCACCGTATTCGCTTCTTCAAATGAAGAATGGGTATCACGAAAATCACACGCTTGGGTCGTACAACCAGGCGTCATATCCTTTGGATAAAAATAGAGAATCACATTTTTGCCGCGAAATTGTGATAATGTAACAGAGTCACCATTTGAAGCAGGTAACGTAAAGTCTGGGGCTTGTCCATGAAGCATGTTCTTCACTCCTATGTCGTAGTTGATTTGATTTCATTGTATCAAAAAAATAGCCCTCTACCAAAGCATGGCTATCTTTCTTCATTCTTTCGGACCATTGGTGGAGCTACATCTCTAGGAGGAGCTATATCTCCTGGAGGAGCTACATCTCCTGGAGGAGCTATATCTCCTGGAGGAACGATATCCCCAGGTGGAACCACAGGTGCAATTTGGTCTCCATTAGGAGGAACTGGAACTTGCGGAACAGACGGTATTGCAGATTTATCCATGATATTTAGTGTCGTACCTATATTCACCGATCCAGCATTCGAAACAGCTTTGATATCAAGGTATCGAATCTCTACATGTACCATCCATTCACCTCCTACGCCTGATCAATAATATCAGGATCAATATAGACGTTATTTTCACAGTCAAAATTCCGAGTAAAATCACCTACTGGGGAGGAGCCGCCAAGCGATTTACTATTACTTTCTGCGCCAATATTGATGGTATTGCCAAAGTTGACGGAGGCAGCACTGGATACACTGTTTATTTTAATATTAAATATGTTATTAATAGTTGGCATGCCGATCGCTCCCTCCCTCCATGAGCTTCTTTATCATATGAAAGGAGAGTGGGCGATGACACACCTTTACTTCATTCTACAATTTCGGATAACGCAGTTCTAGGACACCTCTACGATAACGAGCATGTTTATATTTCCTCGCAACGGGCGCCCCCAATGAAACCGTCTTCGAAAACGGACCTTGTTTCCGCTCTGAAATAATGACTTCATGGTCTCCATATGATTCCGCCA
The DNA here is from genome assembly GCF_900119485.1 of Thermoactinomyces sp. DSM 45891. Lineage (GTDB taxonomy): Bacteria > Bacillota > Bacilli > Thermoactinomycetales > Thermoactinomycetaceae > Baia. The sequence goes on along the minus strand of NZ_FPJZ01000017.1, from coordinate 54,374 downwards.
CATTTCCACTGATCGTTAATTGATCCCCTTCTACCTTGATATCCACCGCACGGAATTCTTCCACTCCAGGTAGGTTTACGAGTACAATTACCTCATTTTTTCCTTGGTACACATCAACTGCTGGGTATGATGAACTTGCCTTTGATCCTTGGGAACCCACGATATCTTGAAAAAATTCGTCCCCTAAAAACTGTTTGGCTAATTGCTGCCAGCGGGAAAAATCTTCTGTCTTCAAGGATGATCCCCCCTATTCTCTCTTGTTACTACTATTCAAATAAAGCTTGACTAAAAACTAAAATTCTCTGCATGTTGTAGCAAGACAAGCGCATATAACTGTTAAGAGAAGTGAATAGCAGAAAGCAGGAGTTGGGAAAATTGACTTGGGAAGAAATGTACACACGAATTCAACGGCTAGAGCAAGAAGTGCATTCGCTAAGACGTGATAACTGTCTCTTGCAAGAACAGGTAAATCAAATCAAGCCGATCGCCATTGAACATATCACCTATAAAGTACAGGAATTACATGTAGAAACATTAAGCGGAACCTTAAATGTTGGCTTAGCCTCACAAGCAATGGTCGAGGACATGAATGGTTTTGTAGATGAGATCACCGAAAAATTTGGGACAAACTTAGAAATCAATCCTGGGCGGAATAGCACACAGGAGAAATCATCAAATAAAAAAGAAGGTGCTTAGCTACCAGCACCTTTGTAATTCTCTATTCCACGATTCCAACTATAAAGTCCAATTGAGAAGAAAACGGCTCCCACAACTGGCGTTAACATCGCGTACACCTTCCAGTCACCATTGCCTAACAGATAACTCGCAGGATAAAACCCAACAAAGGCAAAGGGCAAGATCCATGTCAACACAAACTGGATGATTTTCGAGTAAATATTAACTGGATAGCGTCCATAGGTTCCGATGTTATACACTATCGGTTGGATATCGGATTTCGAGTCCGAATAGAGGCTGATACTGGTCAACGCTACATAGATACCCGCATATACGGCCACTCCGCCTAACACAAACATGATAAAGAGAAGCGGATCATACCAAGCCCAATCGAGCGGCAAGTTCCAAACCGCCCAGCCCATCACAATGCCTCCCGTCAGCACACCCATCAATGATTCAGGTGCCATGGACTCCATAATGACTTGAACTAAACTATGGACAGGTCTCGTTAAAACCCGATCTAACTCCCCACGAATGATGTATTTATCATTAAATCCCCATAGGTTGAAGAACGAGGTAAAGACTGCCCACGGGATTAAGAAGTAACCATAGATAAAAATAACCTCGTAACGGCTCCAGCCGCCTAAATGCTGCGTATGTCCAAATACGACTAATATAAAGACAAGGTTAATCGCTTGAGACATCAAATCGGTAAAAAACTGCGATATAAAGTCCCAGCGATATTCCAATCTTGCTTTCATATATTGCTTAAAATACTCCCATAAAAGCTGAAATTGAACCATAATCAACCACCCTGTACAACGAGAGTATGTCTCGCTTTGTTCCAGATCATCTGAATCGGAATTAATAAGAGCAAGCACCACATGACTTGAATCCCAACCGCTCCCCAAAATGCGGATCCGCTCAAGTCTTTCACGATCACCACACTGGGGAGATAACTAATCGCTTGAAACGGTAGTGCTTTTAGCACCCACTGCGCCCAGATGGGGAAAAAGGCAATCGGGATCGTTAAACCCGAAAGCAAATCCACAATCATCCGCTTCGCCCATAGCATTCCTTGATTGTTTAAGACAAAGAAGGCGAGAATTCCTACCAAGATGTTAATTTGGACATTAATCACAAAGCCTAAAAATAAGCTAAGCGCAAACTTTAACCAAATCCAGCCAAAGCCCGGTAGTTCGATCGGGAAGATAAGCGACACCAAAAACATCCCCGGAACACTAAATAAAACCAGACGGAAGATCCCCTCTCCAAACGATTGGAACACCTTTACCATCAGATAGTTATACGGCCTGATAAATTGAATCGCTACGGTACCGTCTCGGATCTCAGTAGCAATCTCACGATCGACGTTATTAAAATAAAACGCTCGTGACATCCACGAAATCGCGATATACGTAGCCATCTGCAAGGCTGTGAAGCCATTTATACTCCCTTGCCCGCCGTAAATAGCCGTCCACAAGAAATAATAAGCTCCTATATTTAAGCTATAAATTAAAATACCGCTGTAATAGTTAACACGGTACGCTAACATCATCAGAAATCGGATTCGGATGATCTCTGCATACATCCTAATCAAGCGTCATCCCCTCCTGATAAATCTTGCGTACAATCTCCTCCGCAGTCGCCTCTTCCAACTGCATCTCTTGAATCGCAATCCCGCGCTCAAGGACTCTGCCAAGCACCTCAGGCACTTGCACCTGATCACCAGGAACTTTTATCTCGTATGTATGGGTCGCTTTCTTTTCCCACTCAACCGGAAGGCCTTCTGTAGTCGCCAGTAACTCGGACAACTCATACTCCCTCTCCGTCTCCAGTAAAATCCGTTTCCCATCTCCCCATTCACGTTTTAATCGATTCATATCTCCGTCATAGATGATATTTCCTTTATCTAGCATCACCACTCGCGAGCAGAGCGCTTCAATATCGCCAAGATCATGCGTTGTAAGTAGAACGGTTGTGTTTAATTCTTGATTAATATCTCGTAGAAACTGGCGGATATCTTCTTTTACGAGCACATCTAGCCCAATCGTCGGCTCATCTAGGAACAAGAGAGAAGGCTGATGAATTAAAGACGTTGCCAATTCACACCTCATCCGTTGGCCTAGACTTAACTTTCGTACAGGCTGATCCAGCAATTCTTGGATGTTTAATACATCAATCATCCTCTTTAAATGCGGCTCGTACTTCTCATGAGGAATACGATACACCTTTTGGAGTAATTGAAACGATTCCTGTACCGCTAAATCCCACCACAATTGACTCCGTTGGCCAAATACGACCCCGATCGTACGGACAAACTTCTCTCGTTCGCGGTGAGGGTCGTAACCATTTACTTTTAACATGCCTGAGGTTGGTTGCAAGATCCCCGTTAACATCTTAATCGTAGTTGACTTACCTGCACCATTTTCCCCGATATATCCAACCATCTCCCCCGGCTCGATCGACAAATCAATCTCATTTACCGCCCGAATCGTACGATACTCCCGATTCAACAAATCACGAAACGCCCCAGATAAACCTTTTCGGCTCTGGTAGACTTGGAATTCTTTTGTTAGCTTCTTAGCTTCGATCGCTAGCATCTATGACACCTCAATTGTAATCAACTATATAAAAATAAGTATATTATACATTTTATCGTTAGGCTACCCTATTGGGTGGAAAAGAAGGCGTGGATGAAAAAGAACCCCTTCGGGGGTGAAGGGGTTGCTCGAAGCACACTGGTTACAAGAAAAAACCTTATGAAAAACATTACTTTTCTAAAGCCTCTGTTTTTGTTTCAGGCTGATAAAAAGTAAGTACATAGTCTCCTGGACCACTATCTTCGCTTAAATCCACAATAAACTCTCTATCTGGATATAATCTAGACAAGGAAGACTCGTAACACATTTTCAATAATTTTCCTAGCTCTAACCACTGATCGTCCCAAGCTTCTGGACCTTCGACATAAGACTCGTGTATATGCCTATGATTCAACATTGCTTCTACTTGCAGATTAGATCTTCCTTTTTTCCAATGGTCAATATGCTCTCTTAACTCTGGACGGTCTAAGAAAACCATATCATCTACTTCCTGAAATTCTGGAAATAACACTCTACCTGCTAACAGTATTTTTTCAATATCCAGCAGTGCTCCTGCTAAATCATATAGATCAAATGATTCACGATTTAGTTTTTTCCACTCCTGAAATTCCGGAATTAAATCAACATCAAGTTCAAACAGAGTTTTTTTCATCTTCACTTAGACAAAGGAAATTATTAGAATCCTAATCCCCTCTTACCTATCCTCCTCCGGAAATATTAATCAGCGGTTTTGTAACCGAGAACCGCTAAAACTCGTTATTCTCTACATGGTCTAACATACAAGTCTCAAACAACCCACGTGAAGACTCATTACCAACCTTTAGGATATTCCCCTGGAGTAGCTTCGCGATCGGACCTCTTCTTACTTTGGAAAGCTCCTTTTGGAGAAATGTCAGTACCTCCAAAAATATGTGTATGAGGTGTTGGGATTCCTCTATGAGGCTTTCCTATCATATCAACTCTCTTCACCTTATGACCATGCTCGTTATAAGTCTCACTTCATCTTCTCCCTTGGTCGGAGTAGTTACGCCACGAGGGGTTTCTACTTTTAGGAGGTTCCCGGCAAAGTATCATAGTTGACCATGTCATAGAAAAAGCACCTCCAACTGTTGGATTTTTCGTGTCCAACAATTGGGGTACTGGTTTAATTTAAACTGCTGGTTCAGCCTTCATACATAGATTCTTAGGTGGCAGTAATTCACTATCATATTTTAAAATGCGAGGGCTTGGTGTAGCGCAACTGACAAATGTTATCTCATATCTTACCTTAAATAAATCTTTCTCTTGAGATTCTAATGGAATTGCATGGAACAATAGTTCATAACTCCCTTGCGGAATGTCAAAAATAAACTCTTCTGATAGAATACTTGTTACTGTTATACCGTTATCCTCCACATGGAATGGTACAACGATGGATCGAATAGCTTGCTCATTCGTGTATATTTCATCTCCCAGTCCCACACTAATCTTACTTTCCCAGTCAGACAACGCACCAAATGACACACTACCTTCTCTCCAAGAAAATCCTTGCTGCACATGTGTATCTGTCCAATCATTAAACGGGTCCTGTAAATCCGTATTAAAAACGTTTACTTGAGAATACGATACAAGTAATTGAACATCTCCCCACTTCATGTAATCCCCACCTAAAAAATAATTTTCTAAACATAAATAACTGCAACAATATTAGCATACAGAAAAACTATATGATTAAAGCTCGTTACAAATATTAACGGCCCCTTCATACCAAAGAGACCGTTATTAACTAATCCTGCTAACTATTTTTCTTTCCAAGCCAATTGTTCAATATCACAGTGGTTGAGGCGATGTTTTTTTAGAGTAGACAGAGCTCGTTCACTCACTACCAGGTTTGCAATTTCATCTGTGCAGAAATCTTCCCCTGTCCAATCAGTGACTAGGCCATTAGTCACACTTATTTTTCCTGCTGGAACCAACTCGACAAATTCCGGAAGAATTCGTTCTGGATGCATCTCCTGAAAAAACTCAGACATACTTACCTCCACTTTTTTAAATTGATATCCAGAAAGGTTAGAGCTTTCTATGAGAGAAGCTAGACTAGTGGTCACAATAAAACATGGACAAGTTTCTAAAAGAGCATCTCCAAGCCATCCATCAAATGCATAATGCAAATGACTAACTTTTCGCTGACCATTAGGAAATGTTTCTGAGGAAAATATAGTATTTTCTCCTACTCCTCCAGCAACTTCTGGCATTAAACAATAAAGTTTCATATAATGCTACACCTACCTAATTGGGGGATTAAAAAGATGACCGTACTTATCATCAACATCTCGAGCCTTATCAGAAAGTTGTCCCTTTGTAGCATTGGGATTAGCTTTGTAAAATTGATTCCACTCTTTACGAATAGTTGAGAGATGAAGGCTACTGTTAATTTCCTTAGGAATCCCTCTTAAATTATCTAAAGAGTGCATTTCATCGTTAGTATATTTACCTGGATATCTTCTCATAGCCTGTTGTTCAACAGCATGATGAACAACAACCTTACCCTTCAATTCTGGATATGCTTCAAAGAAAGTATCTCTATAACATTTATTATGCGTCAAAACCTTCAAATTCGAAACATAATACGTATGGAAGTCCTTCACCTTGAAGTTATAGACGGTTGCTTTCTGTTTCTTCTTGACTATTTTATCAACCGCTAACTTCTTGCCTTTATCGGTCTCGAAGAGGTCGCCTTTGCGGAGGTCCTTAGCCCTTACCCAGCCTTCGCCGACTACCCAGAAGGGGTGTTCGTCGGTGGTCTGGATGACTTCGCCGCCTATGTGGACTTCGTAGATTTCGTCTATCTCCCGCTGGAAGAGCCATTCGACTTCTTTGTAGGCGATTTCGCCGGTTTCTTCGTTCTTGGCGAGGACTTTGTCACCTATGTCGATTTCTTCGATCGGCTTTCCGCCATCTTCTGTCTCGATTCGGGTTCCGGCTACGAAGCATTTGCACGATGCCTCTATGGCCCTTTTAGTGGTACTGCTTACATTTTTAGTATTCTTGGCGATTTTAAATGCATCGCCTCCGGGGAATACGCCCATGCCCGTATAGAAGGCATTTTCATAGTCGCCTTCGAATAGATACCATCCCGCATGAGCAGCGTCGATTGCACCCGTTGGATCAAAGGTACCTGCCACATCTAATATATTATGTGCGATCGCTTTCCAAGCCGATGGCGGTTTCGGCTTTGGTGGTGCTTGCGATTTTGGCTTCGATGGAGTTGGATGTGATTTCTTCCTCTTGCGCTCCGCTGCTGCCTTATCCGCTGCCTTATTTCGTTTTACTAATGCGTTAACATGGGCCTTTGCCTTCTTTATTCTGTCTGGGGTGGCTTTTTTGAATTTCCCATCACTACAATACTTCAAAGGACAATAATGAGATCCAGTTGCAGCGATATAGGTCTCCAATGGGAAATCATCGTTTTCAATCATGATCTCAATATGACCATCTAAATCGGTACTACTAACTGGATTCCCTGCGGCAAATCCATACTGGTTCGCATTTCTTGGGTCCATGACGAGTTCTTTAAACTTCCCTGCATCGGTATACGAGTCCTGCGTCAGGAATCGTCCTTGCTCTGGGGAGTAGTTACGGAAGCCGAGGTCATAGGACTTCGTATTCGGGTCCCAACGTTTTCCGCTGTAACGGAAAGAGTTGTACATCTCTTTAGTTGGGTTATTCGGATCTGGCTTGTCTACTCCGGTGAAGAGGGATTCGTCGTTCTCTCCATATGGAGAATATCCATACGTCGCACGTACATTTCCCTTCTCATCGGTTAGGAGTTCGACATCCACATCGGTGTTAGTACCATAATACGATGTTTCTGGCTTTTCTCCTGCTTTGGTCATCGCCATCCGTTCGCCCCACGCGGAGTAAACGTAGGACCTTGTGATCTGATCCGCTACTTCTTCGGAAATCACTTGCTCAGTGGTGCCAAGGTAATCGAAGTTGGTCTTCTTAGACTGGTCCGTTCCTGCCTGCTCTACTTTCGCGATAGTGCGGTCTAGGGAGTCGTAGGCAAACTGGGTCTTGATTGGGTCCTTGGTTTCTTTATTGGTCTTGATATGTTCTCGAACATTATCGAATGGATCATAGCCGTATTGTTCTCTGACCTGCTCGCCTTCTTTGATACTCTCGACACGCCCCATGGAGTCGTATTGATAGTCAGACGTAACTCCGTCTTTGGTCTCAGAGGTGAGACGGTTGCGGTCGTAGTAGAAGCGGGTAAATTGATTGTCTTTATTCTTTTCGACGATGTTGCTGTTCGCGTCTAGAATATACTTCTCAAAAGACTTCTGCTTCCCCTCTTTCTCCGCTTTGATGAGACGATCCCGTACATCGTACTCATAGCGATAGGTGGTATCCATTTGCTGGTTATCTGCGCCGCGGAGGGTGGTGATGTCTTTCGTACGGTGACCGTTTTCGTTGTACTCGAGGAAATGTCTTTGTAGCAGGGTTCCGTCCTGCTTCTTGGTTTGCATTTCTTTGGTTTTCTGGTCTTCGTAGTAGCTATAGGTGGTCTGGTTACCGTTTGGTAGGGTTACCTGTTTCAGTTTCCCAGAAGGGGTACGCTGGTACTCGGTCCACTGGGCTTCGTTTTCTCCGGTCTGGCTCATCATCGACGAGACTTGGTTCACTGCATCGTAATAGTAGTACGAGGTTTGTCCCGGATAGACGAGGTTAAATAGGTTTCCGTTTCGGTCGTAGGTGTAGTCAAATTTTTTCGTGACCTTCTCTTTTTTCCATTCTTCAATGGAGATCACTTGGTTCACATGGTTGTACTTCATCTTATACTTGTCTACATTTGCATTGGTACTTAGGTCCCTGGTTTCGACTAGGTTTCCGTTGGCATCGTACGTATATTGAAGCATCTTCTTATAAAAAGGTGCCGGTAGGTTACTTAATTTCAGCCCTGAGTCATAGAGTTGTTTGACTTTCCCGTCTGGTTGATAAGCCCAGCCCATCTCGCGCTTGAGCTTGCCGTCAGCACTTGTTATATCTCTTTCGGTTTGCTTCCCTAGATCGTCGTATTGATACTCGGTCTTCACTCCAAATGGATCTTCGATGCTTCGGAGCCAGCCGGTATCATAATAGGTCATCTTGGTCTTAATGCGATCGACCTGTCCGTAGGAGCCTGGGGTTGTTACTTCGGTTACGTTGCCTAGTTCATCGTATTGATAGGTCATCTTCGGACGTTCTAATTGCTTACCGTCATGTGGATAGATGATCTCGGTTACGCGGTTTAGTTCGTCGTATACTTTCTCTTGGACGAAGTCTCCTTTAGTCGGAGTAGCTACGCCACGGGGGGTTTCTACTTTTAGGAGGTTCCCGGCACCGTCGTAATCGTATTTGGTGATAAGTTCTTTTCCGTTATGAGGGACTCGTTCTTCTTTGAGTAGTCCTCGTCGGTCATAGTATTTATAAAGGTTGTTCCCATCTTTATCCTTGATACGAGTGACTAATCCGTCGGCATCGTAGGTCGTATGGGTGTATTGGTCTTTCGCATCGATTTCACGAACCACTCGGTGGTTTTTGTCATACTCTTTCCGGATGGTATGATCTTTATCATCTGCTGTAGAGGCGATTCCCTCTGGCATAGTGGTTTTGATCTGGTTTCCGACGTCATCATATTCGTAGGTTATTTTATGGCCTAGCGAGTTTGTCGTGGCGATCAGTTGATCAAAATCATCGTATTCATACGTCGTGATATAGTCCTGATCGTCATTCTTGGTCAAACTTCCGTTTGGCTCGGTCTCTTTGATCAGTTTCCCAACGTTGTTATACTCACTCTTCTTCACACGGGGTACTTTGGTATCGGTGTCAGAAGGGAGTTTGGTTTCAATCACCCGATCCATAGCGTCATATTCATAAAAGGTTTCCGCTCCGGTTGCGGATGTTTCTTGAATGACGTTACCATTTTGGTCATATATGGGGGCTAACTGGGTAATATATTCATTTTTCTTCAGATCTTTTGGTATTTCGGTCTTTTCTAGTCGTTTATAGATGTCATAGGTCATGGTGATTCGCTTGCCTTTGGGATTGGTGGTGGTTAATGTTTCACCACGCGGACCATAGGTAGACCATGTGACATTTCCTTTGGCATCGGTTGTTTTCTGTGCCAATCCATTTGCATCGTACTCGTCCGAGATGGTAGCATGTCCATTCACATCGGAAGCGCTCTTTAACAATCCGCCGGGCCAATAGGTATAGGTTGTTCCCAGACTCATCGAATTTTGCTTCGTAAGCATATTCCCGTTGGCATCATAGGTATAACGAACTTCCCTACCTTCTGGAGAAGTCTCTTTGACAAGTTCAGAAACCCTACCATCCATTCCCGTCTGGTATTCATAGAGAGTAGATTTTCGTGCGGAAGCATCGGACAAGGCATTGTTTTCCTGGTCGGTCTTCATGAGAGGTTGCCCATGTTCGTTATACTTCCATGTTGTAACCGCACCATTCGGCTCTTCGAGACGAATCATGTTGTCATCGTCGTCGTATTCATATTTGGTGGTACGTGTTTTTGATTTTGTGATTACACTTACTTGTGTTTGGCGACCTTTTCCATCAAAGGAGTATTCGGTGTGACGATCTTTATTTGCATCGGTTACAATACGCTGGTTTGCATTGTAGTCAATAAAAAGATTTTCTTTTGCCCGGTTCGTCATTTTGGTGACTTTATTCGCTAGATCTCCACTTGTATGGTACTCAAACGTGGTAGGATTCCCACGAGAATCGGTCACTTTCGTGATATGTGACTTGAGCGTTGGGTGGTATTCAAATCGGTAGGTTTTTAAGTCCGTCACATTTACGACTTTTCCTACATCAATGCCGTCCATCAGTTTCACCAATCTGTCTTGGTCATCATAGACAAACTGCATCCGCCTGCCTGCGATGTCATCGATATAGTCCACTTTATTTCGGTCGTTATATGAAATTTTCAAAGTCTCCCGATTCATCGAGTCCTTGATTCGGCGTAGAAGTTGTTTCGGTTTGTTATCAATCTTACGTTCTTCGTATTCATAGATGAGTTTGTTCCCATTTTTGTCGACAATCTCACTGGTGTATCCTCTGTCATCTAAGAAGTATTGCACTCGGTCCTGCTCCGTGAAGACCCATTTTTTCCGCTTATCTTTCCCACTTATGTATTCAACGGATAGATTAAGCCCGGGTGGCGGATCAAACTTATTCTTACTCTTATTCCAAGTAAATTCGTGGCTTTCGCCTTCTTCATCCACGACCACAACAGATCCGGAGATAATTTCGTCTTTGCTATTCACCATCGCGCCATTGGTGGCAGGGGCGCCGATACTTACGACAGATCCGGTTCCGAGTGACCATCCTTTTCCTAGACCGGAATCAGTGGTACTAAGACTGTTATAGTTAAGCTGGGCATAGGTTTCAAATCCTCGAGATGGGTTTGAGTAGGGTTTGTAGAAAAAGGTGACGTTCCCTTGGTAAACGTTGATTCCCACTTTACTGTCCGCACTAGCGAAGGCGCTAATATGAGCCGCATTATGTCCGAAGCCTTTTTCTTCCCCTTTCTTCTCTACTGCTACTTTCTGTTCTAGTACGGCTACTGGATTCGCATCTTGTGAGAGCCATTTTCCATTTTTCGATAGGTCCCAGCGCAAGCTATAGGATTCGCGACTCTGACTTCCTGTCAGTTCAGGGGCTTTTACCTTGGCTCGAACTTTAATCGTCTGTCCCGGATTGACATCAATCGGGGTCGGGGCTTCGATGCCTTTTTCATCTACGGGACGAAGCGGGCTATCCAGACGTGCATTGGTTATTTCTTTCCCATCCGGTCCAATCCAGTGGTAGGAAAGTTTATCCGTAGAGCCACTCCATTTCTCTTCGGTCGTATTGGTTAAGGTGACGTCCACCACGTACTCCGCTCCGGAGGTCATGTAAGAAGGAGTACTCGGGGCATGGTAGTTATTAGCAGCGGACTTCGTACTATAGATAACCATTAATTTCGGACGTACAGATGTATCGGGTGATTCGCTACTATGGAAGGCTGTCCGCTCTTTCACACTTCCTCCTTCACCCTGAAACTTTAGCAAAAATCCGTTATTCGTTTTCGTACCGTTTAACCATGCTTGAACGGCAGGCGTTGTCTTCCACAGATGCCATTCGGCTGTATAGCTTGTACTGATGGCATTGAGTGATCCGATTTCAATATCTCCACCTGGCTGACTCCATGGGGTGTTCCAGGTAGCCTCTTCGGTAAATCCTTTGGCGAGTGAATAGACATCATATTTCGTAGGTGTTTTATCATCCGATTCCTCAAACTCGGAATTCATGAGTGCGAGATAGGAACTCGATACTTTTACTCCGGTAGGGAGAGAGGAAAGGTCAAACTTGATTACACTACGTGTAGTTCCGTAGGGACCCATATTCCCTACGGATAGAAAGGACTTTCCATCTATTTTATCTAAATTCGTAGTTGGTTTTGCGCTGGATAGGGTCGTATCCTCTGCTTGTCGGATTACTTGTAGGGTTAGTCCAGCCTTAGGTAATTGCACTTGCTTTTCCTTGGAAGGGAATATTTTACTATCTGTGGTTTTCACTGTAACCATGTAATAAAATATTTGGCCCATCTCACCGGGACCATGCGCCGGAAATGGCGGGGCGGTCGTATCTCGATACTGTGTCTGACTCACTCCATCGATGGGAGCGATAAGGGTGCTTTCGCTTGGAGTAAAGTTAGGCTGGGTACTCCGGTGTATCTGATATTCGATAAAGCCAGAACCGGTATATTTGCTCCAGCTTAATTCGGCTCCATCACCGTGAAGCTTGGTTGGTTCGTTTAAGGTGATAACCGGTTCTCCCCAGTCAATAATTTGATCTTTGACGATAGACGCTTTTGCAGGGGCGGCTGGTGTTTTGGATGCCGCTTTTTTTTCTGCCGCGGTCTCTTTATAAAACGATAAAAGGGCATTGGAATCTTTGTCCATTGCATATGGCTGTTTGATTTGCCATTGGTAATACTCATTGTTTATGAAATCTACCGCATAAGCAGGTAGCGGTTGCATGGTTGTCCATAAAAAAATGGTAACAATCACGCTGACCCATATTCGGATTTTCTTATTCATTATGTTACTTTTTCTCCTTTTCATAAATGTACCATTTAGGATTATATATGATTTATCCCTTTTTTTAAATTATTATTTATATTATTCATTGTTAATCTAGACATAATCATGTAGATTAATAAAGGAGTTATAAAGACACATATAGGAGATGAAAAAATTGTTTATTCGTTTATCGAAAGGGTTACGCACATGTTTACTTGCTACCTTATTCGTAGCATTATGTTTCCCTATGGGTACATTTGCCCAAGAGAAAAGCTCGCTTATTCGCTCGACAGATATGGGTTCGTATACGCCATCTGTACCACAACCCAATATCTCGAGTTGGAAAGAAGGACTTAAAAGCATAGAAAAGCAAAATAATGCAAGAAAGAAACGTTCCATTAGTCCCAATTCGGTTACAACTCAAAAACCGTATACGAATCCGATTTCGTACAATGCATACTTACGTACGGGAGAAATCCATTACTATTCATTTGAAACAACGAGTGAAGGAACGATTAACCTAACTTCTTCCGGAGAGCGCAAAGCACCGAATGCGTTCATTTCTTCTGTAGATGGTTCAAATAAAACGTATCAAACGGGTAATACACTACCTGCAGGAAAGTATGCACTAGTCGTAGAAAAGGGAGAGATGCTCTACTCGATTACACTATCCCAGCTATCCTTTAGCGAAAAGCCAGATACAACTCTTCCTGAGATCAAACTAACCAAACCTGCTATCGAAAGCCCGATTCATGAGTCCTCTCGACTTGCTCTGCGGGATGTACGCTTTTCGTTTGAAGGAACATCGACGAATGCCACTGCACTAACCCTTAAGGAGCAGGGAAAAAGCGGTTCCGCTCATCATCTTCCGGCTAACAGTGCTTTTCAAGAACACTATAGCGTTCAAAAAAACACACCTGCTTATAGTAAATATCAATTCCAAGCTGTGAGCCAAAGTGGGAATTCGATCATTCGAGTAGTGGAAATCGTTCGCCCAAGTCTCCTTAGAACCAATGGATCTGATCAATACGACACAGCAATTAAAACCAGCCAAGCCTTACATCCAGATGGAGCTAAATCCGTTATCATTACCCGACATAATGACTATTACGATATAAAAGGCGGAGCGGCCCTATCTCATTTCGACCATGCTCCTATCTTACTAACCCCTTCTGGAAAAAATGGAGTACTCCCTGATGCAGTAAAGCAAGAGATCATTCGATTAAAGCCCGAGACAGCCTATATTCTAGGGGATGCGGATAACATTTCTTCCAGTGTGGAAAAAACAATTCAAGATTTAGAAATTAAACCTGTTCGCATAGCTGGAGCTTATCCAGCCCAAACAAATGCGAAAATTGCTGAGTATTTCACTAACAAAATGAATGAATTAGGTAAAAAACCAGATACTGCTCTTATCACCAGTAGCAATTTCGGTCCTGTAGGTACACAAGCAATGAATATATCGATTCAAAAAGGGATACCTCTTCTCTATGCAAAAGACACAGGGCTACACGAAGACGTGAAAGACTTCCTCAAAAAATATCCACAGTATAAGAAGTTTGTGATTGTAGATGACCCTACGATTGTTGTTACAAACACAGAAAAAGAACTACGCGATCTCGCTCCTGGCAATACGGTAGAGAGAATTGGAGATGGGAAAACACTCACTCGTTATGAGTCTGGAGTTGAGCTAGCGAAAAAGTTCCAAACCGATGCTAGAACGATCGTCCTAGCAAATGGGGAGAATGACCCTGCTCAGCCACTTGGCACCATTCATATCGATGCAGTCCTAGGGGCACCGCTTGCTGCCAAACATAAAGGCACCTTGCTTCTCACTCCAAGAGACTCGTTCTCAACCGCTGTACAACAGTACTTAGATGGACAACGGAGCAATGATAATAAGGTCGATCAGTTGTTCATCCAAGGTGGCAATGTAGTAGTAACAGAGGCTCTTGTAGATCGTTTATTGAAGTATTTACAATAGGAATTCTGTGTGACCACTCTTACACGATTACGTATAACCTTAAGGAAAAGCACTGCATCCACGCCCGGATACAGTGCTTTCTATTTTTCACAACTAGCTTGCGAGAATCACAAGAAATGATCCATCCATCTTACCCCTCCATTACATCCAAAATATACTGCCAAATCTCAATAAACCTGCTTCACAATCAAACCCTCTACTTTCCTCGCCAACTGCCCTGACTCATATTCCTCCTGAGTCACAACGAAGCGGGTCATTCTTTGATCCAAATCAAGTGCCTCTTCCATCGAAGTCATCAAATCAACAGCCTTACGATCTACTTTTAAAATTATATCGATCTCATGATCGTGTGGGGTAAAGACGACAACCACTTGATCGACTACATCTTGAAAACGTAATAACGGAGCAAAGCGATACTCCTGAACAAATGGTTGTTGTGTGAAATAATGCTCAAAATCGGCTGTAACGCCTCTTAATTCAAATCCAATCTCTTCGATTAATTGAATCATCTGGTGCACGAGCGGGTGGGGTGTGATCTCAATCCCGTCTACGTCGCTTGGATCTTTTGCCATCCGGATGTCAAGGCCTGTTTTCAGATAAACAGGGCATCCGCCTGTGGTCACAGGTACATCATAAGGGAACTGAAACTCGAACGGAATCTCTTTTGACTCACTCGGACCAATGAAGAATGGCTCCGTAATTCGGAACTCGTCGAGTACATACTCTGCATGATTGCCTTCATGATGATACTGGACAACTAAGAAAAGATAAATATCATCGACTCTCTGCTCCACTTGTCCTCCCTGTACGTAAACGGCTCCTCTAATGAAGTCTCCTTGACGATAGCTTGATTTTTCTAGACGTGTATCTACCTGTGTAGCTCCAATGCCCATGCTAGCTAATGTTTTACCGAAAATCGACATATTCTATTTCTCCTTCCTATTTCTGCTACGTAGCATTTTGCGAATCTTATGTAGTGGATCATCTGGTACAGCTTGCCCATTCAGTTGTAAGGTAGACTCTGGATTGCTATGCTCCCAGTACAACTGGCTTGTGAGCACTTTCGCTGTACGAATCATCTCGATTTCCATATGTAAGCCAATCTCATCGTAGGTGAAGATGACAAGGAAATCATCCACATATCCATGAAACGATCCAATCGGTTTAAATTGAAACATTTGATAAAAAGGATGTGGCTTCACCTCAGAATCGTATTCATTGCTAATCTTATAAAGTAAAAATCCAGCCTCTTCAATTTCACGTAAGATTTTTTGAATGATCGGAGAAGGATAGATATGAATGCGATCCGAATCCGTTGGGGCTACGCCCAATTTAATATCTAACATGGTTTTTAAGAAAATAGGGAAACGTCCCTCCGACATCGGAATCTCCGCTGGAATTCGAAATTGGAATGGAACCCGTTTCGTCTGTTCCGCTTCAATCATCACAGCATCCGAAAGTGGAAACTTTTTAAATATATGTGATACTTTTTTTCCACCTTTGTTATATTGGACAACTAAAGCGAGTTCAATTTTCGAGATATCTTGATCTGTATTTCCACCTCGAATGACCACTTCCCCCTTTAATACATCCCCAGGGAAAAAGCGGTTATCTGCTAAAATGGTATCCACACTAGCAGAGCCAAATCCAGCGCTGGTGATCCACTTACGAAGCATCTTTGACTCTCTCCTTTTATCATCAAAAAACAATTCATATATCAATGAAATTATAACACAGCCTACGACTTCCGTTTTCTTCTGTTTCTCGTTACAATGACAAGGAGAAGGAGAGAATACATATGAATCAAAGAATAAATTCTACTACATTATACAAACAGGCACTCGATGTGATTGTAGGAGGAGTAAACAGCCCCTCTCGCTCTTTTAAGGCAGTGGGTGGTGGTGCCCCTGTTTTCATGAAGCGAGCAGAAGGTGCCTATTTTTATGATGAAGATGGCAATCGATATATTGATTATCTAGCGGCGTTTGGCCCTGTTATCTTAGGACATGCCCACCCAGCCGTTACACAAGCGATTCAGGAAACCGCTGTCGATGGGATTTTATACGGCGCACCTACTTCGAAAGAAGTGGAATTTGCTACTATGCTTCGGAATGCGATCCCTTCCATGGAACAAATTCGCTTTGTAAATAGCGGCACAGAAGCGGTGATGACTACCATACGCCTAGCGCGAGCCTATACCGGGCGTAATAAAATCCTAAAGTTTGCGGGATGTTATCACGGACACTCTGATCTAGTCCTTGTTGCTGCTGGCTCTGGCCCATCCACACTCGGAATTCCAGATAGTGCCGGAATTCCAACTAGTATCGCGCAAGAAGTAATTACGGTACCGTACAACGACATCCTCGCTTTACAAGAGGCTCTGACGAAATGGGGCGATCAGATTGCTGGCGTATTAGTTGAGCCTCTCGTTGGAAACTTCGGGATTGTCCCTCCTGCCCCTCAGTTCTTAGAACAGGTGAATGAGTTAGTCCATGAGGCAGGCGGTTTAGTCATCTATGATGAAGTGATTACTGCATTCCGTTTCCACTACGGAGGAATCCAGAACTTATATGGAGTGGAGCCTGATCTAACCGCACTCGGTAAAATTATCGGGGGTGGACTTCCAATCGGGGCCTACGGTGGTCGTAGAGAAATCATGGATAAAGTAGCACCTATGGGTCCGATGTACCAAGCGGGCACGATGGCAGGAAACCCACTCTCCATCTCCGCGGGCATTGCTTGCATTCGTGAGTTAAGTAAAGAAGGCACTTATCAGAGGCTAGATGAGATGGGCGCTCGATTAGAAGAAGGCATTCGTTTTTCTGCTAATAAACACGAGGTACAAATCACGCTAAATCGATTTGGCGGAGCACTTACTGTATACTTTACAGATCAAGAAGTTTTCGATTACGATACAGCTCAAACTTCAGATAGCGAGAAGTTCGGTGAATTCTTCCGTCTCATGCTCGAACAAGGGATTTATCTAGCTGCTTCTAAATACGAAGCTTGGTTCCTAACCACAGCTCACACGGAGGAAGATATTCTAGAAACCTTGAAAGCAGTCGACATCGCATTTTCAAAAATGGAGACACACAAATGAGTAATACAACCACAATCTATGAAGCAATCGGAGGGGCACCTACCATCCGCCAGATTGTAGAAGCCTTTTATCCACGAGTCAAAGCACACCCGCTACTTGATCCGATCTTTCCAGAGGATCTAACCGAAACGATTGAAAATCAATACATGTTTCTTACGCAATTTTTTGGCGGTCCTGGCTTATATACAGAGAAGAAAGGACATCCCATGCTACGCGCACGCCACATGCCCTTTGAAATTACTCCAGAGAGAGCAGAAGCTTGGCTTACTTGTATGAATGAGACTCTAGACGAAGTAGGTATCCAAGGCCCCATTCGTGAACAAATGTGGTCACGACTTGCCATGTCCGCTTATCATATGGTGAATTCATAAACTAGATACCAAAATCATTTCCACTGTAAGACTCACAAAAAAAACGCTATTCCCCCTGATAACTCTTCAGAAAGAATAGCGTTTTTTGCTTTAAAACATCATGATAACCTATGGCATAAAGATGATTCCTGCAGCAGAGATTACTGCTACGATTGCTCCAAAAGCGATAAAGAGAATATAGTAAAGGGATCCTTTTTGATCCAAATGCATAAAGGTAAACAATTGCAGGAGAACCTGAATCACCGCAAAACCAAGCATCAAGGGTAGTACCCAAGCCACTGGTACAACATCTCTTAGTACAAGAACGAAAGCTGCGATGGTAAGCAAAATCATCGCACCAAATGAAACGATATGCTTCATTTTACTCTCGGGTTTGTGCTCAGTTGGTTGGGTATTAGAAGTATTTTGATCCGCCATCATTATCCCACCATTCCGAGAAGATATACCAACGTAAAGATAAACACCCATACAACGTCGATAAAGTGCCAATACAAACTACTTACAAAGAGCTTAGGAGCTGTTTCTGTATTAATGCCCCATTTCCAAGCTTGGTACATGATAGTCGAAATCCAAATGATTCCAAAGGTTACGTGCGCACCGTGCGTGCCAACTAAAGCATAGAAGGAAGAACCAAAGGCACTACTCATAAAGGTATGACCCTGATGTATATAGTGAACAAATTCATAGATCTCGAGGATTAGGAAAGAGAGACCAAGTAATACGGTTACTCCTAACCAGAAAAGCATTCCTTTTTTATCAAGCTTATTCATTGCCATCATGGCGAAAACACTGGTTAAGCTACTAAATAACAAGATCGCTGTTGCCACCGCTACAAGGATCGGATCAAATAGTTCGGCACCACTTGGACCATTTACGGTTTGATTACGAAGTGCTAAGTACGTACCAAACAAACAAGCAAACAAGACGGTTTCAGCACCAAGGAACATCCAGAAACCCATTACTTTGTTTTTACCTTCAAAAGTAGCTGTTTCTAGATGAACCCCCGGTTTGATTTCAACTGGTTGATGAGCCATTAACTTTTCGCCTCCTTATCTAGGAGTTCTTTCGGTTTTACATAGAATCCATGATCACGATCGAAGGAGCGCATGAACATCGTTACACCAAATGCCAGCAGTCCCATAACACCGATTTCCCAACTACGAGCAATTAATCCCCAACCGCCCACAAAGAGGGCCAACGACATCAAGAATGGGATATGAGAACCAGACGGCATATGAATCTTACCTAGCGGTTCAGCAGGGGTCATCTTCTTATTCCCAGCTTGTTTCTCGAGCCAGAATGCATCTACACCGCGAACTTCTGGTAGCTGTGCAAAGTTATAGAAAGGAACTGGGGTTTCAGTAGCCCACTCCAATGAACGACCATCCCAAGGATCGGCATCGGCAATCTTTTTCGAACGGAATGATTGAACCATATTCCAAGCAAAGATCATGGTTCCGATTCCCATGAGAACCGCACCAAGAGTACTAACTTGGTTAATATATTCTAACCCTACATTGGGTTCGTAGGTAAACACACGACGCGGCATACCGAAGAGTCCCAAGAAATGTTGCGGGAAGAATGTTAGATGGAATCCGATAAAGAAAAGCCAGAAATGCCAGTTTCCTAGTCTTTCACTTAACATCTTACCAAACATTTTCGGCCACCAGTAGTATGCACCAGCGAGAAGAGCAAATACTGTACCACCAATTAACACATAGTGGAAGTGAGCTACTACGAAATAGCTATCTTGGTATTGGAAGTCGGCTGGGGGAGCAGCAAGCATAATCCCCGTCATACCACCGATTACGAATGTCGGAATAAAACCAATTGCCCACTTCATCGCAACTGGGAAGGTTAGTTCCCCACCCCACATAGTAAACAACCAGTTAAATACTTTAATACCCGTTGGAATCGCAATGAGCATCGTAGCGACTGCAAAAATGGAGTTAGATACAGGTCCCAGCCCTACTGTAAACATATGGTGAACCCATACCATGAAGCCTAAAAATCCAATTAATGATGTCGCGAATACCATTGAGTTATAACCAAACAATTTCTTTTTCGAGAATGTCGAGAAGATATCAGACATAATCCCAAACGCAGGAAGAACCACGATATATACCTCTGGGTGACCGAAGATCCAGAATAAATGCTCCCAAAGTACCGCACTACCACCCATTACATGATCGAAGAAGTTCGCCCCGAAAAGGCGATCCATCATCAATAAAAGTAGAGCAATCGTAAGTGGAGGCATTGCAAAGATAATCAACACAGAAGTAATGAGGGAAGTCCATGTAAACATTGGCATACGAAGGAAACTCATACCCTTCGTTCGCATGTTTAAGATGGTGACGAGAAAGTTAATCCCACTTATCGTCGTTCCTGCACCCGCTATCTGCAGACCGAGTACATAATAGTCGACCCCAGGCCCCGGGCTATATTCGTTCAAGGCTAACTGTACATAAGAAGTCCAACCAGCATCAGGAGCTCCACCAAATATCCATCCCATATTCGTTAGAAGCGCCCCGAAGAAGAATAACCAGAAACCTAAAGAGTTTAGGAATGGAAACGCAACGTCACGCGCACCGATTTGCAGAGGCATAACCACGTTTATCAAACCAAAAATCAGTGGCATAGCCGCAAAGAAAATCATGGTCGTACCATGCATCGTAAGTAATTCGTTAAAGGTACGTCCAACAAAAGCATCATTCCCAGGAACCAATAATTGGTAGCGCATGAAGAGCGCCTCCAAACCTCCTACTACAAAGTAAAAGATCCCCGCCATAAAATACATGACACCAATTTTTTTATGGTCCACCGAGGTAAGCCAATCCCAAGCTACTGTTTTACGCGCACGCTGGATAAGAGTATTGTTATATCCCCCTGTGAAAATCGCCGCAAAAAATAGCCCAAACACAATCATGATAAGCAGTATACCCAAGGTAGTCCCTCCTTTGTTACCTCACGAGATAGGAGTTTTATTTTCGATTCATTAAGTATTGCGTTAGAGCATCAAGTTCTTGGTCATTCAAAAAGTCGAATTTCTCCATCTTCGTACCTGGTTTAATCGATTTCGGATCTTTTAGCCAAGCTTTTAGGTTCTTTTCATCGTATTTAAGAACACCCGCAATCGACTGACGATTACCAAACTTCGTCAAATCTGGGCCTTCTCTTTTTGGATCCATACCAGCATGACATTTGATACAAGAGCTATTATAGATCTCTTCACCCTGTTTTTCTTTTGCTGTCACGACAGGTGCTGGAGGAGCGGACATCTTCGCAACCCATTTATCAAAATCAGCTTGCTCTTCTGCCACTACTTTAAAGTCCATCAAAGCATGACTTGCTCCGCAAAGCTCTGCACATTTCCCGTGGTAGACACCAGCCTTTTTCGCATCTAATGTAAGGTCATTGATACGTCCAGGGATTACGTCCATCTTACCACCGAGGGCTGGAACCCAAAATGCATGAAGTACATCCTTACCTGTAATTTTAAAGTGAACTTTTTTCCCAACAGGTATATGTAATTCTTGAGCCGTTTTAAATCCTTGTTTCGGATATTTAAATTCCCACCAATACTGATGACCGACCACTTCCACAACCAACACATCATCGCCTTTTGGTACTTCAGCAAGCTCGAAAGTATACTTCACAGTCGGAATGGCGAGCGCTACCAAAGCAGCAATCGGAAGAACCGTCCAGATAATTTCCAACACAGTATTATGATCCTTGTATTTGGAACGATCTAGGGTTACCCCCTCACGCTTTCGAAACTTCACTAAAACATAGATAAAAATTGCCATTACAATAGCAAAAACAACTAGCATGATCGCAATACTAAAATAGATTAAATCTAAGCTTTTTTCACCCGCGGTTCCCTTCGGATCAAGTACATTCAGTGCATCACTTGGTAGTATTTTACTTGAATCACAGCCTGCTAGTACAAGCATAGCTAGGGTAAGTACAGCTAGTATTCGCCATAAACCTTTTCGGCTCACTACATTCAACCTCACTTTCTGAAGACAGTTCCCCTCATAAATTCAGTATAACCAATGAATCCTGAAAAGAACTGATTGAATAAATGCAGGGCTATCAAACCCTACTGGTTCACATCTAATTGAAGGATGTAATTCCTTTGTCAATCACTATCACTAGGAGTATGCCCATGAGATAGATGAGCGAGTAGATAAACATCATCTTAGCCCAAGCGATATCATCCTTAGCATAAAAGCCTTTAATAGAAAGGATGATGTAGACAACTCCTAGTATAGTTGCTGCCGTTAAATATACCCAACCACTCGCTCCAGTAAAAAACAATAAGAGGGAGGAAGGCAACAACAGGAGCGTAAAGAGCAGCGTTTGGATCTTGGTCTCAGCAAACCCTTTTATCACGGGTAACATTGGAATCCCGGCAGCGCGATATTCTTCAACTCGACGCATTGCCAGTGCAAAGAAGTGAGGTGGTTGCCACATGAACAAGACCAAGAAAAGAGCCCAAGCGGTTAAATCGATCCGCCCGGTAACAGCTACCCAACCGATCATCGGTGGCACAGCACCTGAGACACCACCTACTACAGTATTCCACACACTGGTACGCTTCAGCCACATTGTATAAATCATCACATATACAAAGAAGCCCACAAAGCCCAAGAACGCTGCCACGGCATTGACTAGTACTCCAAGCACGATAAATCCTGCCAAGCTTAAAAATATGCCGTACCATAACGCAACTATCGGCTTAATTCGGCCTTCAGGGACTGCCCTCGTCTCTGTACGATTCATTTTTGGATCGATATCTCGATCGTAAAAATTATTTAACACACAGCCTCCTGCAATCACCAGTGCCGTTCCTAGAAGCGTCCATAGTAGGTTTAAAAAATCAAAATGCTGAAAACCAGAAGCCAACCAAAAACCCGTAAAAGTAGCGAGCAAATTTGACTTATTAATGCCCGGTTTCGTAATCTCATAGTAATCGCGCCACGTTGATTTACCTACATCCATGAGAGATTGAGAAGCGAGTGCTCTCTCAGCAGATCTTGACATAACAAACCTCCCTCCTTGTTTACATCCAACCAAGAAGCTGGTTGTTAACATCCTTTTTTCAAGCAAATACTTTTATTCACAATCTCTGTTTTACGCTTGATACCAACATCATTTTAGTTGATGATGGATGTTCGTGCAAGGGCAGAAAGATTTCCAAATATGATAGAAAGGATTTGTTTTCTCTCGCATTTTCATATAATAACATTTACTTGCTTCAAAGTTCCCTTAATTCGCATGGTATTCCATCCCTAAACAGACCTTATTGCATAGTATGTGAATATTTTATGTCAAAATCTCATGGAATCAAAATTTGTTTTTTTTAATAGAAGGAGGATCTAAATTTTGCACGTGAAAAAGTTCACTATACAGACCTTCGCGTAATAAGAGTTGTTCATGAGTTCCTCTCTCTACTACTTCCCCATTATCAATGACAACGATTTGATCCGCATGCGTAATCGTAGACAATCTGTGAGCCACTACGATCGTGGTTCGATTCGTAGAAAGTCTCTCTAGCGACTCCTGAACCAATGCTTCCGATTGCAAATCAAGAGCTGAGGTAGCCTCATCTAAAATAATAATCCGAGGATCTTTCAGAAACACCCTAGCAATCGCTAAGCGTTGCTTCTGTCCACCCGATAATTTTACACCACGTTCCCCGATTTCTGTTTGATAGCCTTGAGGAAGTTGTGTAATAAAATCGTGTGCATTTGCGGCTTTTGCGGCTTCTATCATCTCACTCTCTGAAGCCTCTATTCTCCCCATTTGAATATTTTCGGCAATCGTCCCACTGAAGAGGAAGTTATCTTGAAGAACGAATCCGATTTGTTTTCGTAAGCTCTCTTGGGTGTAGTCACGCACATCTAAACCATCAACTTTTATGCTTCCTTTCGTTACATCAAAAAAACGAGGAATTAACGAAACAATAGAGGATTTCCCCCCACCAGACGGTCCAACTAAGGCAATCATCTGACCTGCTTCCATCTCTAAGTTTATATTCTTGAGAACGAGCTCTCGGTCTTTCCCGTAGGAAAATCCAACCTCATCAAAGGTAATCTTTCCTTGAATCTCCTTCACTACATATGCATCCGGGCGATCCACTATGTCATAAGGTTCATCCAAAAACTCAAACACACGATCCATCGAAGCATGTGCTTGGGTAAGTGTAGTAGAGGCATTTACTAGCCGGCGTACAGGTGAATAGATCAGGCCCAGATAACCATAAAAAGCTGTCATTGCTCCCAGAGTAAGCTCCCCTTGGATGACGTAGTAGGCAGACACCACAATCACAATAATAGGTGCCAAATCAGTAATTGTATTAACAGAAGCAAATGTTTTCGCAGTCCACCGTGTATGAGTTAGTGCCTTTTCAAGAAAATGACGATTCCGCTTTTGAAACTGGACTTGCTCATGCTCTTCAAGATGAAAAGCACGAATCACAGGAATCCCTTGAATTTTCTCATGAAGATGCCCTTGCAACTCGCTCAGTGCTTGTGATCTCTCACGTGTGTATTTTCGTAGGTTCTGATAAAAATACTTCACACTAAAACCGTATAGCGGGAAGACTGAAAGCGAAATCAAGGTCATCCATGGATCAATCCAGACCATCATTCCGACTGCAATAAATAAGGTGATAAAATCTAACCAAACATTCATCATCCCCGTAATCACAAACTCTTTTGTTTGTTCCACATCGTTAATCACGCGTGAAATCACTTGACCTACTTTCTGATTATTGTAATAGCGGAGTGATAGTCGCTGGATATGGTCATACATCTGATTCCGTACATCAAATAAAACACGATTGGCGGTCCATTGTGCAAAGTATTGCCTATAATACTCCGCAGGAATTCGTACCACTGTAAATAAGAGTACAGCCCCCACCGTAATCCATCCTAATTGCTGAATCTGTTCTTGCCTAACCATCCCAGATAACAATATATGATCAATCACGTACTTTAGCATAAGAGGCAATAGCAACGGAATGCCAAACTTAATCATTCCAATCCCCATTGTACCTACAATCTGCTTCCGATATGGCTTTACAAATTGGAGATATCTTCGAACACTTCCCATATTTTCATCCCCTACATACCATCGAATCAGGTGACCCTAGTATATCAAAAACAGAGTACTTACACACAAAAAGACCGAGAACAATCATGCTCTCGGTCTTACTTTCTTATTAGAGTGAAATTAATGACGCGCTTTTTCCAATGCTGGTAACAATTTTGCGTTTAAAATTTTGATGTAAGTACCTTTCATTCCTAAGGAACGAGATTCTACTACACCAGCAGATTCTAATTTACGAAGTGCGTTTACAATCACAGAACGAGTAATCCCTACACGATCCGCAATCTTACTTGCTACTAGTAAGCCTTCTAAGCCGTCTAGTTCGTTGAAGATGTGTTCTGCCGCTTCTAGCTCTGAGAAAGAAAGAGAACTGATCGCAAGTTGAACCACCGCACGACTACGGGCTTCATCCTCCACTTTACCAGCACGTTCGCGAAGTACTTCCATTCCGACTACAGTCGCACCATACTCAGCCAAAATGAGATCATCGTCTACAAAGGACTCATTAACCCGAGAAAGAACAAGGGTACCTAAACGATCTCCACCACCGATGATGGGAACCAATGTGGTAAGACCTTCACGGAACATTTCTTTCATTTCGTATGGGTATGCAGTGTAAGGACTATCAACACCAATGTTTGGCATCGTATGATCTACTTCCATAAGGAGGCGAGCATAGTCTGCTGGGAATTCTCGATTAGTTTGATATTTTTGCATGCGCTCATTTTCAAAGTCATGGTTCGTAGCAAGGCCCATCATTTTTCCTTCTGGATTTACCACATAGATGTTAGAAGAAATAACATCACAAAGTGCTTGTGCAACCTCATCAAAATCTACCAAGTGGTGACCTACATTTTTTTGTAAAATCTTTGAAATTCTACGTGTTTTGTCGAGCAAGTTCATGAGTAAATGCCTCCTATTTTTTGCAAACCTATCATTTAAATGGACCTTATTGTCAGAACATCAATTCTGACAACAGAGGATTTTTTTCAACAGGATTGGATTTTCGAAAGATTGAAATGTACTTTACCTATTATGCTCTTTTTTTCCACATAGGCAAATTAATTTTTGTGAACAATCTTTGACTTTTAACCACATTTGCAATAGTTTTTAAAAATTGGTCAAAGATGAGCACTTAAGGAGGGCCTCCACAAAATCCATTCCACTTTTCCCTCGATTAACTTAACAGAAACCTGGCCCACTGTATCATATCTGCTATCTCGAGAAGCAAAACGGTGCCGATTATCTCCCATCACAAAAATGGTTCCTTTTTGCACTACGATCGGACCGAAATTTCCGTCTTCAATCCTGGTATCAATATAGGGCTCTGTTACGACTTGTCCATTTCGCAGAAGCTTCCCATCTCTGATTTCAATCCGGTCAGCTGGTACCCCGATCACTCGTTTTACGAGATATCGATTTGCGTTAGAGGGATCTTGAAACGTGACAACATCCCCTCGCTGCGGTGTCTGAAACAAAAATGAAAATTTGTTGACTAGCAAACGATCTCCATCGTGTAAGGTTGGTTGCATGGATGTTCCGTTTACAATTGACATCGCAAGTATAAATTGGTTGATTCCAATAGCGATTGATACACCAAACATTGCCAATATAATCCATTTCGTTACACGATGTTGAACGAGACTGACTACACTCACTCCATCATCTCTCTCCTTTGATCAGGGAACGATACTGCCTGAACCAATATGGGGCAATTTCTGGAGCAAATGGAGCTGATCGGGTCTGGATCAAATCTGTGATCTTATGTACAGCTTGTTCAATCTGTAACATTACCTGCGAGGGGTACGCATATCGAACTTGATTTATCTCGTATTCATCTTGATCCACAATTTGAAATCTTAAATCAGAATAGGTGATAATATCAAGGTCATAATCGATATACGTTATGACATTTTTCATGCGATCCAATCCCACAGGTGAGGCGATGTTGGTGTAATAGTATCGGAGCTTATCCGAATTCCTGTACACACAAACCGTATTAAACCATTCGTCCTTAGGAAAGATCGTAATTGCAATGCCTGCGAATACTGCATCGGTTCCATCCGGCTGAATGACTTCCACATCTTCATTCGCAATCACTAATTGACGATCATCTTCATAAAGGACAAGAGAGGTTTTCCAGATTCGGTGCAAAACATCTTGGTGCTTGTAACTTTCTACCCGCACCATGTCGCCTCGATTCTGTAAGATATCCATTCACCTCCAGAAAAGCTTTCCTATTTTCCTTTATTGCCAAAATCTGAAAGATATAAAACAAACGTTTCAGAATTTATTTTCGTGGTCTGCTTTTTGGAGAAAATGAAAATTTTTTTCTTTCTGTAATCCTTTACCTTAACGATGTGATGATTATGATATATACTTTCATTCCTATTTACAATGATGTAAATTTTTCCATGTAAGAAAAAACAGAGCCCTCTAACATCGAGAGCTCAAGTGGTCTGTAGGTTTTCCTAACTCTTGTGAACGTTCTGTGGCTTTGGAAACTGCCTCACAGATCGCTTCCTCAAAATGAAATTTTTTCAAAGCTGTTAGCCCTGCAAACGTTGTCCCTCCCTCGGAGGTAACTTCTTCACGTAAACGAGAAGGCTCTTTCCTAGTATGAAGTAACATCTCTGCAGCACCAATACACGTTTGGATGATAAATTGACGAGCGATATCTGACTCAAGCCCTACGCAAACCCCTGCTTTTTGCATGGCTTCAACCATGTAGTAGAAATAGGCTGGTCCACTCCCTGCAAGCCCTGTTACAGCATCCATCTGCGATTCTTGAACCTCTAGCACGATTCCAATTGCTTCTAGAATGGTTGTAGCGATAGAGAAATCATCTTCCTTCACATAACGCCCAGGGCAGATCGCAGTTGCAGATCGACCTACTGCCGCAGAGGTATTCGGCATCGTACGTACAACGGCTGTTTTTTGTAAACAAGCTTCCTCGATTTGATCTGTACTCACGCCCGCGATCACAGAAAGGATCAAATGGTTCTCTCGAAACTTCTGACCCCAAACCTGTAAAACTTGGCCGGCTACATTTGGTTTGATCGCCAGTACGATGACATCAGACTCTAAAATAGCTTGCTCATCATGAGAATGACGAGACAATTGATAAAGGTCTTCTAGCTCTTGCAACCTATGATGGTTAGAGCGATTTACCACTGATATGTTACACGGTGGGATTACGCTCCCCTTCGTTAATCCTGCAATCATAGCCTCTGTAATCGAGCCTGCTCCGATAAATCCAACACGAAGATTCTCATATAAATGGTCTGCCACTTTTTCTCCTCCGTATCTTTTGCTTCAATAAAAAAGCAAAATAAAAACAAACTAAACGCAAATTAAAAGCAAAATAAAAACAAATAAAAAACAAATAAAAAATAAATAAAAAAACCCATCATCCCATAAGGACGAAAGGGCCTTCTTCCGCGGTACCACCTTATTTAAACTCACTAACCATGAATTTATCTCTATTTATGCAGATATGCATATAAAAATACAATGCATCTCATTCCTCACTGCATATCTGAGATAACGGTCAGCTCCGATCTGATTTCTAGAAAGCAAAAACAGTCTATCATCAGCCACTACAAGGGTGGGTTCAAGCATGTCCTAGGTAGAATCTCTCAGCCGATGGATTCCACTCTCTATACTAGATTCAATCGCTTTACTATTCCTTGTCACAGCGTTTTCTTTATATCGTGTAGTTTATTTCTATATTATGTAAATTGGGTTCTAAAGTCAACACTTACGGAGATGGCAATTGATTCCGCTGAAATTGGCGATAGTGTTCCGCTAACTCCACAGCCGCTACTGCACATACATTACCTGCTAACTCCCCTGAAATCTCCTTCGCCGTACTCGTTAGGATCGCTTTTAGATCATTAGGTGTGAGATTGGGGTTCTCCTCTAAGAGTAACGCACATATGCCCGCTACATACGGAGTTGCCATCGAAGTACCAGACAGTCGTAAATAATGTTCATCCACACATTTATCTGCAAACTGAAGCTCTAACTCAGAACCCGGTACGTTTAATGAGATCACATCGCTCCCTGGCGCGTAGAGATCCGGTTTCGTCCACCCATCCTTTGTTGGGCCACGACTCGAAAAGGTGGCTACCTCATGATAGGCAGCGCCCACTGTCAAAATAAGTGGGTCATGCCCAGGGCTACTGATCGTCCCCGGCTTCGGGCCCTCATTACCTGCCGCTGTGCAAACCATAATTCCATTATGCCAAGCAATACGCGCAGCCTGTGCTAGGGGATCTTTTCGGTAGGTTTGAATAGCAGGAGCACCTAGTGAAAGGGACAAGATATCTAACTGATATTCCTTCTGATGCATCACACACCATTCAATCCCGCGAACGACGGTCGAAAGCTTCCCTCCACCATGTTGGTCCAATACCTTCACTCCCACTATCTTGGACTCTGGAGCGGCGCCTACATATAACCCTTGTGAGCTAAATCCATTTCCAGCCGCACTCCCTGCACAGTGCGTCCCGTGACCATGGTCATCATAATAATCCGTCTTCCCTTGAACTAAGTCTACAAACCCTGCGATCCGTGAAACAGGATTTATGAGATCTGGATGTGGAAACAATCCGGTGTCTAAAATAGCTATAGTGATCCCCACACCAGATAAATTGCGCTCAAACTGGAGCTCCCTCACACCAGTCGATTTCGTAGATAGGTCTAATGAGGCATACACGCGTCTATCTAGATATAAGTGCTCTACTTGATGATGAACGACTAGTTCTTCTAATAATTCCGCTGAAAACTCACCATAAATTGCATCGATCAAAGGGATTTCTCCTAGCACAATCCCTCCACGCTCGGTGCACCAATTTGCTAATGAGTACGTATCAACCAATTCTTCTTTATCAAACTGTATGATGGTAGGATACGAGACCGATATTGATTCCTTATCTAATTGCTTCTTACGGCTTAGTTGCACACGCAAATCAGGATCAAGTCGATGCGCGTATTTCTCATACCATTCTCTATTTCTCAACCGCATCTAGGGTCCCTCACTTTCCTATCTGCATTTAATTAGATCTTCATCTAATGATTACCTGCAAAAAGGAGTAAGTAACTTTATGCGTTTTGATATTTCGTTAGGCTTCCGGTACACCAAGTCACCATGGGAAAGAGAATCGACCAGATCCAGATCGAGAAATTCGGAGCTCCGACATGACACAGCAAGCTACTTAGTAAGATCCCCGTCCATAAAGCAAAGTGTAGGATACGAACCAATCCTTGAAAGCGTGAATCTGTAAATAAAACAAGACAATATAGGAGCCCACCAATCGAAAGAATGGATGGAATCACATATGTTAGTAGATGAACCAAACTTTGTTCTAATTGACTAAGTGCATAAAAAAGGCCGACGTTTCCTTGAATTCCCCCTGTAGCGTGAGCAAGTGGCACGATGATTCCTTGAGCAAATAAATATAAGATCACAAGGCAAATGCCTGACAAGTGAATAAACCAAGCGATCTGTCCCATCCACTTCCACTCAGGAGATACTAATCTTACATTCCATGTACATGCAATAAATAAACCGATGACTACTAATATCCCACTACTTACATACCAGAAGAAAAAAGACGAGCTTCTCTCGACAATAAATTGAGCAGTCGCAGCATAATCATTCTTTGTTTGTTGAAGAAGCAACCACATCGAGATAGCGCCGACCACAGATAGCATTCCCGAAAACCGGAAAAACAAAATGGTGGATCCATTATATTTCATTTGATCTCTCTCCCTAGATTCACTATTGTATTCTTCATCATTTCTTCTAGTAGAGAGATCTATACCCATAATGAAAAAAGGGTGTGTGTGGGCACCATCTATCCCATACACATCCCTAGACATTTATCTTCCATCACACTATGGAGTTTTGGTTTCTTTTTTCGGATTATCTTCATCCGACTTTGCTCCAATATCTGTACTTTTACTAAACTTTTCTGGAGGTAATGATGGGATCTTCCCTCTTTCTGCTCCAGGAGCCGTATACGTATTGATTTGAATCGTCCCACCGCTGACCGTAATCCGAATCACCATTGGTTTATTATAATTATTTTTAAAGCGGAAATCAGGGCCTCCCCATGAGACAGTGGCATCTCTGCCTGGTGGCACATATGGAACTTCTTTACTGTGGGAGATTCGGCGGGTAATTTGCACCTTTGCTCGATCTACACTATTATACAACGTACTTGAAACCTGACAGATTCCACCACCTATATCCTCCGCAAGCTCTCCTTTCACGATAACACCCGCTTTTTTATAGCCACGCGCCACCGTACGTTCTCCAACTACTTTATTAAATGAAAACTCTTCACCTGGGAGTAAGACAAGACCATCAATCGTTTCAGATGACTTTTTAATATTAATCGTTCGATTTTCATTCCCCGGATCAAAGGTGGTCTTAAAGCTTCCCACTAATTTGTTACTGGCTTTCTCAACATCCTTAGTAGTAACCTGTGGTTCAACTGTAATGAATGGAAGTTCTTTCGTTTGGTTCACCAATGACTTAATATCAGTCAACCACTCTTGGACTGTTTCTACATCAACCACTGAGCCCGTTTGCTCTGGTGTAATGGGTGTCCCTACTTTTTTCTGAGAGGCATTTTTCATCGGTATATCTACTTGCTGTTTTACATCATCTAACCATGCTGTGAGCTTCTTCTGATCAATCTTAGTAGCGTCTTTTCCATCATAGCCAATGGTACGCAAATCAAGCTCAAAACTTTTCCCTTTTGCTGTTAGGGTCATTTTCTGAGGTGGTACTTTTGTTTTCTCTTCACTGGCACGAGGATTATTACTTGCATCTTGGGTAACCCATAGATAGACAGCACCTAATACAAAGAGAAACGCTAAAACACTCACAAACCACTTTTTCGTTTTTTTAGCGCTCTTCTTTTCTGGATCAAGGTTTTTCGCAGATGAATCCTCTTCTTTTTCCGAACCAATCTGCTCTTCCTCATTCATTAACTGGGTACTACGGGTTTCTTGATGGAGATTTTGTAAAAAGGAATCTTCATCTACCTCGGATTCCTTGGGTTCTTGCTTGATATCCTGTAACTCCATCTCTTGTTTCGTTTCTTCTAATATAGAAGATGTCTCTTCTACTTTGGAATCAACTTCAGTCTCATCATGCGCAAGCTCTCCTTGCTCTTCCAGTACTTTTTCTAACTCCGTAAAATTCCACTTAGATGTGTCCGACAAGGGAACTTCACTATTTTCCTCTAGCACCAGAAACGAATCGGATTCCTTTTGGGTAGTCCCAGAATTCTCCGTATCCTCCTGATCAAGCCTGTCTGGCTCTCTTTTCTCTTTATCTTTTTCTTGCACTCAGGCTCTCCCCTTACATTTATCTAAGAATATAATAATCACTTATTTGTCACCTGTATAAAAATACAAAATGATCGCGTTTTTTATTGTTTTTTCATAACTGAAATTGCTTTTCGATAAACATTTGGAAACGCCTTTTGATGAATACTATTTATATCTATCCATTCTTCATTCTCACCGCATTCAAAGGAAACCTGATCTAACTTGATCCGTTCGATCTCAATGAACCAATGACGATGGCTAAAAACATGATCTATCTTAGCTGCCACTTCTCTACTTTGCACTGTCCACCTACGAGAAAAAAGATATTCCTCTAGCTCAGTAGATGGATCTTCCTGATCAAAAGTGGGAAGCGACCACATCCCTGCTAGTAATCCTTTATCTGGACGTTTTACGAGAAAAACAGAATGGGCCGATTCAATCCAAGCAAATCGTACCAAAACAGGGGTAGGTGCCTTTGCCTTTTTTTTCTGTGGCAATTCATCTTGCAACCCTTGTTCATTTGCCTCACAAACAGTAGATACTGGGCAAAATAGGCACTGTGGAGAGGTAGGTGTACAAATCGTAGCTCCGAGTTCCATTAGCGCTTGATTAAAGTCACCGGGCGCATGTTCTGGAATCACCACTTCCCCAATCGCCTCCATTTTCTTGCGAGTTGCTGGCAATGCTATATCATCATACAAGGCAAAAAGCCGTGAATATACGCGCATCACATTGCCATCTACTGCTGGCACTTTCTTTTGATAGGCAATGCTTAAAATAGCGCCCGCTGTATAGGGACCGATTCCTTTTAAACGAGAAATCTCTTCTACTTGATCAGGTACTTTACCACCATACTTGTCTGCTACCTCTTTTACCGCAGAATGGAGGTTCCGCACACGGGAATAGTAGCCCAATCCTTCCCACATCTTCACTACATCGTCGTCACTTGCATTCGCTAAGTCTGTAATAGTAGGAAAACGCTCAATAAAACGGTTAAAATAGGGGATAACGGTATTCACCCGAGTTTGCTGAAGCATAATTTCTGAAACCCAAACCTTATATGGATCTTGATCTTTTCGCCATGGTAAATCTCGCTGGTAACGAGCATACCAATGCAAAAGTTCGGTTTGAATCGTCGAAACAATAGTAGACTCTGGTCTCACCATTGTATTCATGATTGATTGCATACTTGCCTCCTACACTAATTATATAAGAAACAGACTTTTTTTCATCAAAAGTATAATAATGTAATTAAATCGTTATAATTTCAATCACACCTGCGAAATGTCCACAATTTTATTTTTGACCTACCGCCTACAATATGAGAATCTAATGAATGGAACCAAGATGACTTAGATCCAATACGAAGCTCTTGTAATAGGATAATCGCATCTTTGTCTTCCACTTGAATCACTTCCACCACTTGTCCCACTTGAGCTTCGGATAGCAGGAACTCATGATGTACGACATGTTCCACCTGATTTTTTATCTGTTCTCGAATTTGAGAGAAGTACTGATCTCGAAATATAGACATGGAATCTTCTTGAACTCGATATTCAACAAATATTGTAAACTGACTCACCGTTACCGTTCCTTTCTGCTTTCAAATACCTTTTTATGAAAAGGAGGACACTATGGATACAGGCACCCACCTTGTCATGGGATTAGGTCTTTTTGGATTAGCACAACTAGATCCAGTAGTTGCAAACGATCTAGCCACAGCTCACGCGGTACTATTAGGTACAATAGTTGGCTCCCAAACACCTGACATAGATACATTGTATCGTCTAAAGGGCAATCCTGCCTATATTCGAAATCACAGAGGTTGGACTCATTCTCTACCCATGTGGTTAGTCTGGCCCACTCTCTTAACTCTCGTTCTCCATTTTGTTTTTCCAGCATCAAGTACAGCTCATGTATGGCTGTGGAGTTTTATTGCCGTTCTCGTTCATGTCTTTATTGACTTATTTAATTCATATGGGACACAAGCACTACGACCCTTTTCGAATAAATGGGTAGCATGGGACATTATCAATATTTTTGATCCTTTCTTGTTTATATTGCATATTGCAGGATTTGTCATATGGTGGTTTTTTCCTGCTTATGCAGGCTATATCTTTTCTTCTATTTATATCGTCATCGGCCTATATTTAATTTGGCGAACCTGTGTGCATCACCGTTGGCTTAGATGGGTAAAGAGTCAAGTAAACGCACCGGGCTCCTATACCGTAATCCCAACTGCTCGCTGGGGGCAATGGAACTGTGTATACGAGACTCAGACAGAAGTACGAATGGGCGAAATCCGAGGTGGTAAATTACTCTGGACCGGACAACTTACCACCGAATTCGACCATCATCCAGCCACCCATCACTCGAAACAAGCAGAAGCAATCGATGCTTTTTTATCCTTCACCAGTTACGGCTATCCACAAGTCATCGAGCACCCATTTGGCTATGAAGTACGATGGCTCGATGTTCGCTATCATCATAAGAAGCATTTTCCATTTGTAGCGGTGGCGATTTTGGATAATCGTTATAATATCCTTCATTCATTCGTCGGGTGGATCAGCGAAGGTCAGTTAGACAAGAAAATTTATGAGATGATGTCTGCTACAACGACAACGATAAAAAACACTTAGAGGTGATCCTATGTTTCCTCCAACAACACCGAAAGAAGCGACGACTACCGCGGCTACTGGAGACATCTTAGATGGATTCCAATCCTTTTGGGATCGAATTACATCGAATCCCATGAATAGCATCGTATTTCCGTTTTTTAATATTGTACTCGTCATGTTTCTCGCATGGTTAGTTGTTCGGGTTTTAGACAAGGTTATTGATCAAGCCTTTTCACTAGGAAAAGTGGAAAATCGTACTGCTAAAACATTGGTCAAATTAATTAAATCCATCTCCCATTACGTAATTTACTTTATTGCAGCCCTAACCGTACTAGCCAAAATCGGCATCAATCTCGGCCCCGTATTGGCTGGAGCGGGGATTTTAGGTCTTGCAATCGGCTTCGGGGCTCAAAACTTAGTTCGGGACATTATAACCGGCTTCTTTATGATCTTTGAACGACAATTAGAGGTAGGAGACGTTGTTCAAATTAACGGACAGATCAATGGTACAGTCGAGGAAGTGGGGCTACGTATCACGAAAATACGTGAATATAATCAAAGGCTTCACTATCTTCCAAACGGTACCATTACACAAGTGACCAACTATAACCGGGAAAAAATGCGTGCCATTGTCCCGGTCACAGTACCATCCGATTCCGATTTGGATATCGTAGATGAAGCACTAAAAGAAGCTTGTATGACCGTCAAAGAAGAATATAAGGACCAAATCATCTCCGACCCTGAAGTGGTCGGAATTACCAACATGGATGTAAATGGAGTACAATTCACCATTACCACCATCGCAACACCAGAGGAATACTTCATCGTCGAACGAGCCATGCGCAAACAAGCGGTTTTAAGCTTACATAAACGTGGAATCACCATTGCCACCCCACGCAGTGTGGTTGTATCAACCGATCAGTTAAAAGGGAGCACTAAAAAAGAATAGATAGAAAATGGCCCATGTAGGATAATCTCATCTTCCTACATGGGCCATTTCTTTTTTATAAAATACTTTTGGACAAAATCCCTAATGCAACTCCCACAACCACAACGAAGGCTAGCCAGAGACCCATTCCTTTGATGTCTCGCATCAAGATGCCAACTTCATCAACCGTAGCTACACGAAATTCCTTTTTACGCTTTTTGGCCACTTTATAGCCCCCTTTCGTTTCTATCGTTCATTATAACCTTTTTTGTGATCCCATTTATCTGTTTTTGTTGGGTAGGATAATATCACAGAATATTGTGACGTTTATTCATAAAAGGTGACTCGTGCCCACACCCTGGCCACAACTGCCCGGAGGAAAAACGAGTCGCTCGCCATAACTTCTCATCCTTTCGGATCTTGCCTCCATTTTACAACAAAACAAAAGCTACTAGTAAGATTGGCCTAGTAGCTTTCTATCATGTTATTTTACGACTTCCAACAACATCTTTTCCTTTGTACCAATCTGTCTTGCTTTTGCTGTACTTTCGACGTACAGCTCAATCTGATTACCGTGTACTCTTCCTTCAGCATCTCGGGCAGTGCGGTAGCCGATAGTAGGAAGATATACTCTAGATCCTACGGGGATCACTTTTGGATCTACGCCAATGGTAACTCCACTTAGGCTACTCTTACTCTGTATCGGGGGGGTCATCGCGACAACAGAAAACTCGCCCAATACTTTTCCTCGGTGCCAAAACGTTTGTATCGAACTATCTGTCTTGGACCCACTTGGTAAGAAATTTTGTGATGTATTCGTTACTTGTTTTCCATTCTTCATAATTCGAATCGATTGTCCCACTCGAACTTTAGATGGATCAGCGATCTGATTTAATTCCACGATTCTCTGCACAGATGTTCCGTGTATCTTTGCTAAACGGTAAAGGGTGTCTCCTTTTTTAATGATAACCTTTACATAGGTAGAAGTATTAGCTGATGATGATTCCATTTCTTTTGCTGCTACGGGTACTGGATCTAATCGAAGAAAGCCATCATTTTTGATATGAGCACCTATGGCAAAAAGGATAATCACTAGAGTGATTAATAAATATTTTTTCATTCATTTTCACCTTTCTTATCAATTCTACTAAACATCATGGACATAATTTTGAAAAGTTAAACACAAAAGGACATAACAAAAAAACTTTGCACTCAATCCATCTCGAGTACAAAGTTTTTTACGTCACTACGAATCGTTTTTATCGACTTTCCGAATAGAAAGTACTGCTGATAGGTGTGTTGCCGGGTACGATGCGGCTTTTAGCTTATCTGCTGCTTCCTCATCATCACGCCAATTAGGCCTTATAACACACCGTCGTTCATATTGTGTATGAATCATCACGACACTTAACATAAACAGAAGACCCACTTGAGGCGAAATAATTGGGTAATCATACATTCCGTGACCGAGTAAAGCGACTGTCTGTGAGATCAGCATACCAGCCAATCGCTTTTCACCCTTCTGATTAGCAGCCTTCCTCCAAGCTCGTGCTCGACGAATCGTCATGAAAATGAGAGCACTAAATAAAAGTAGGCCAATTACCCCGTACTCCGAAGCAATACCCAGTACTACATTATGTGCATGATAGATAATCTTGCCCGTTATCTGCTTGTATAATTGCCCAAAATGAATGGGTAATGCTCCTAAGAGCCAGTTGTCCTGAAAGATTTCCCAAGAAGTGCTCCATACCTGAAAGCGATCGTCAATGGTAGTGGCAAGCGTATCTTTTCGGGGAATAATAGATGGGAAAAATGAAACGACACCAACAAAAGCTGCAAACAAACCGACTGTCCACTTTCTTTGGCCTGTCATCCATACTTGAACTATCAGACCGATTACCAATCCAATCCAAGCTCCTCTAGAACCCGTATACGCTATCGCAGTACAAAATAAAAAGAACATCGAAAAGGCCAACGTCTTCTTCCATTTTCCTTCTAAAACGGATGATGCATAGATACTTAATAACGCAAAACAAATTAAAAGTGCAGCTGTTAAATTAGAGTTACCTGTTGTACCAATGCTTCGAATCGATCTCTCTGATTGATACCGATTAGTTCGATAAAAGTCTAATAAGTCTCCTACCCACGTAGCATGTAGTCCATACCAATCTAGTTGCTGTAGAAATACGATCGCAGCCACGTAAAGTCCACTAAGCCAAAATAAGAGATATACTTTTTGCAAATCTCTCCAACTATAGTTTAATACCTTCCGAGTCCACATAGATAACATGTAGTAAGCACCAAATGTTGCAAGTGGTACGATCCCAATTGGGAACGTAATATCTTGGTCTTTCAGATGATACCAGGTTGGATTGTAGCACCAGCTAATGATAATCACTAGCATAAAACCGAGAAAAACAACCTCTGGCCAGCTTCTAAGCTCCCAATTTCCCCTAACGTAATAAATAGTAGCACAGCTAAGTAGTCCTAAAGCGACTGGGGGTAAAAATGGAGAGAGTAGAATGGAAAGGTACAAAAATGCAGTGAGGTTATGAATCACATGCTGGTTCCGTTCCATATTCAAGATGTTAACTCCCTTTATTATAAAGATATCGAGCCAAAAAATATGAAGAAATTACAATAAAACAAACCAAAATGTATGTATAGAACGACCGAACCACATACATCGTTACACTTACTCCAAGAAAATATAAGATTACCATAAACCTTTAGTCGTTGAACAGACGAAGTTTAGAGAACCTAATCAAATATTCCTTATTATACCATACAAAAATCTAAACGCTAACCAGTCAACTCATCTGTTGGGCAAAACACAACTCACTTCTAGTTACCCGATTTTTTTAGACTTCAACATATTTTTCCTCCTCTTAAGTATAGAGCAGGCAAGTTAGAACAACCTAAAGAACAACAAACCTAGGGGGATCGAATATGCAAAAAAATATTAGTACAGCAAATGCCATTGTACGAATTACTTGTGGATTAGTTGGGTTAGTCTGGAGTATGAACTATTTAAATCGTCATCGTGTAAATAGACTACTCTACCTTTTCATTGCAGGGATGTCCGTTATGAAGATCGCAGAAGGAATTGCCCGATTCTGTCCCTGCAGAGCTCTCTATAACAAAATCCGATCCTCTTTTAGCAAAGATATGGCCCTAAGCTTCTCAACATCTAGTTCACACGAATAACTTTCGTCCTAGAGATTTATCGATCTGGCCCACTATTCGGTCAGATCTTTTTATGTCTTGCTACTTGAAAACCTAACAAACTATGTTACAATCTAAATTAGAAACAGAACATTTGTTCTTGTTATCTCAACATAGGAAATTTACTTCAAATCCAAGTCTTATCTATTGCCTATATTCTGACTTTTTCGTATAATAGTTTTCAAGAACTAAAAAGGAGGTATAGAGTGAGCAAACAGATCCATTGGATGAGATTAGCTGTTTCTCCTTGGTCGTAGATAGATCTATACACTCTAGTTCAATTACCCACTTATCCCCTCGGTTTTGGAGGCGTTTTCACATATACTACGATCACCATTTGGAGATCACTTTTTACGATTCTTTTTACGAAAGTCAGAATGAAACAACTTTGTATCGATGAAGAACACTAGCCCTGGATTAAAGATACTGATTACCTTCTGAAAAAGATTATTTCTCGAAGTGATAAGAAAAAATTTTTCAGAAAAAAGAAGGCATCTGTCAGTTTACGTCGAAAAATAGGGTACAAACAGTTTCTCGTACTTGAAGGTGGCAACGTGGACTTGAGAACAAAGACATGAAATCAAAAAATATGTGATCAGGAATCTGATCCGGTTGGGGAGTGAATAGTAACATGTCTCTAAGTGAAATGGAAAAAGAAACCGTGATCCAATTTGATGAATCCACCAACCTGGCCACCGTCTATACGGCAAGTTGGACTGTCGCTCGCACTTTGAAAAAAGCCGGTTATCAGCCTATTCGAAGGACAGATGGGGCCTGGTGGTTTCAAATCCCTGTTCACGCTATGTGCATCCAGGGAGATAAAGAAACAACAACCATGTGCTAATATCATCTGATTGAGTCAGATGCAGAAGGGGCAAGTACAGACCTGCCTCTTTTTTATTTACATAGAAAGGCCACCAGCTGATCTGTTCAGTAGGTGGCCTTAGTAAGGAATTTTATATATGGATTTGTTCTAGATATTGAATCGCTTTTTCCGCAATATCTTTTCGATAGTGTGCGTTCGGAAAATGAATCTGTTCCACAAGGCGATATGCTTTTTCGCGAGCGATCTGCAAGTTTTCTCCTAGTCCAGTCACCCCAAACACTCTACCCCCTGCTGTCACCAACTGACTACCTTCATACCTGGTTCCTGCATGGTACACAGATCCCTTATCATCTAACTGATCTACCCGACCCGTAATCGGAAGTCCATTCTGATAAGGCCCTGGGTATCCACCTGCTGATAATATAACACACACAGCCGCTTCATCTGACCACGTAACCAGATCGGCATGAAGACGCCCTTCTACTACTGCTATTAGAATCTCAATCAAATCACTGGTTAGTCTCGGAAGCACCACCTGCGTTTCAGGATCCCCAAAGCGA
Organism: Thermoactinomyces sp. DSM 45891; assembly: GCF_900119485.1. Classification (GTDB taxonomy): domain Bacteria; phylum Bacillota; class Bacilli; order Thermoactinomycetales; family Thermoactinomycetaceae; genus Baia. The sequence goes on along the minus strand of NZ_FPJZ01000017.1, from coordinate 13,917 downwards.
GCGTTAAACTCAATCACCTTCGGCCCTTCCTGAGTCATCATTAGACCTACGTATAATACGCCTCGATAATCAATTCCTTCTTTTTGGAAGGCCTGTACCACCGGTTCTAAGATAGTCTGAACAGCGAGAGACAGGACCTCATTAGAAAACTGTGGCACGGGTGAGTAAGTACCCATACCACCTGTATTAGGCCCTAGATCCCCATCATAGGCTGGTTTATGATCCTGAGCCGGAACCATCGGCACAACAGTTGTCCCATCTACAAATGCCATCAGAGATAGCTCCTGTCCGACAAGAAACTCTTCTACTACCACGATATCCCCTGCGGATCCAAATACCTTCTGTTCCATAGCCTCCGAAATCGCTTGCTCGGCTTCTTGTAATGTAGCGGCCACAACGACTCCTTTACCCGCAGCGAGACCGTCTGCTTTAATCACAATAGGTACCCCTTTTTGACTTACGTATTGCTTTGCCTCATCCGCATCAGTGAAGACTCGGTAATCAGCCGTTGGGATATCGTGTTTTTTCATCAAGTCTTTCGCAAATCGTTTACTTCCCTCGATCTGCGCAGCTTGTCCATTTGGACCAAAGACAGATAAGCCCACTTCTTGAAACTGGTCCACAATCCCCAGTAGCAGGGGTACTTCTGGCCCTACAATCGTAAAATCAATCTGTTGTTCCAAGGCAAATCGGCGCAATCCATCTAAGTCATCTACAGAGATCGGTACGAGCGTTGCTACATTCGTCATTCCTGCGTTTCCAGGTGCTACAAAGATTTCCTTCACTTTCGGACTTTGTGCGATTTTCCAAAGTAAAGCATGTTCCCTACCACCACTACCAATGATTAGTATGCGCATCCATTTATCCCCCTTAGAAGGTAAATCGGCATATCATCCGACTTTACCGTCCATCCAAGGATTTAGGAAAAGACCAGACTAATGCCGAAAAGTGAAATTGTAACCAGAAGACAAATAAAGGACCATTCTTCACGATAAAAGCTTCTCGTTTTCGCTTTGTAATTCTTATCTGTTGTGAGTACTCCACCTACGACTAAAGCAACCGCAAAGAATAAACCTGCTCCAAACTTCAAATTATTTCCCCAAACTGCTAAACCTGAATCAAACCATATATACGAAAGGACACCGATCGATAAGACAGCCACGATCGTCCAGAACAAAGCCCATTTTAATAACGACATAAATGAGAATCCTCCTTAACGTTTTTTATTAGTATACGCAAGGAAAATACAAGTCGATACTTCATAAATCTTTGTTCTCAAAAGAAAATTGGATCTGTCTAATGTTTGAAGTGACGAATTCCCGTAAATACCATTGTAATCCCGAAGCGATTAGCTGCTTCAATCGACTCTTGATCTCGAATAGAACCACCGGGCTGGATAATAGCTGTTACTCCCGCTTTTGCCGCTTCTTCAACCGTATCTGGCATTGGGAAAAAAGCGTCAGAAGCTAAGACAGACCCAGTGACAAGTTCTCCTGCTTGTCCGATCGCAATTCGAGCGGCACCAATTCGGTTCATTTGCCCAGCCCCTACTCCAACTGTACGATTCTCCTTCACTAGTACAATCGCATTGGATTTTACATGTTTAACCACTTTAAATCCAAACAGGAGTTGCTCCCACTCATCCTGAGTAGGCTTGCGATCCGTTACTACTTGGCAATCATCTTGATTTACTTGCTGGAGGTCTGCCTCTTGAACAAGAACGCCTCCACCAACCGTAATAATCGAATTTGCTTTATTTTGAGTAATGCTTCCTAATTCAAGAAGACGAAGATTCTTTTTCTCTTGCAGTATTTCTAGCGCATCTGCTTCAAAATGGGGAGCTAATATAATTTCAAGAAACAGCTTCGTCATTTGAAGCGCTACTTCCTTCGTTACAGCCTGATTCGTTGCCACAATTCCACCAAAAATGGAGACCGGGTCTGCTTCGTATGCTTTTTGGTAAGCTTCTTCAATCGTATTTCCACTCCCTACACCACAAGGGTTCATATGCTTCACTGCAACTACAACTGGCCCTTGAAATTCATTTACAATAGCGAGAGCAGCACTTGCATCATTGATATTGTTATAACTAAGCTCTTTACCATGAAGTTGTTTAGCTGAGGCGATCAGTCCGTTCGCAGCGATGGTTTCTTTATAAAATGCTGCTTGCTGATGCGGATTTTCCCCATACCGCAAAGAAGAGTGCTTCTGATACGTAACGGTTAGTTGCTCTGGAAGTGAATTCCCCATACGATTATTAAGGTACTGGGCAATTAGAGCATCGTATGATGCCGTATGAGAAAATGCCTTTGCCGCCAAATATTCTCTCGTTTGCAAAGTTGTCTCTCCATAGATCGTAATCTCATCAGCAACGATTTGATAATCCGCTGGATCAACCACTACTGTAACAAAACGATGATTTTTAGCAGCTGAGCGGACCATCGATGGGCCACCAATATCAATATTTTCAATCGCTTCTTCATATGAAACATCTGGTTTCGCAATGGTTTGCGCAAACGGATATAAATTGACTACCACTAGATCAATTTCCTCGATTCCGTTTTCCTCCATTTGCTGTCTATGAGTAGGAAGATCTCGAACCGCAAGCAATCCCCCGTGCACCTTCGGATGTAGAGTCTTCACACGACCGTCCATGATTTCAGGAAAGCCTGTAACCTCTGATATCCCAATGACAGGAATTCCAGCTTCCTTTAGGAGTTGATGCGTTCCACCAGTAGAGATCACCTCGATCTCCTTGGCTACTAACTGCTGAGCAAACTCTATAATTCCCGTTTTATCAGAAACACTAATCAGAACACGTTTGATACGATTCATGGTGGCAATCATCCTTTTGAGTAGCCGTATTTTTATATTCATGCTTGGCCAAAGGCCGGGAGAAGCTATTTGACAACAATATGTTCAACAAGCCCACTCACACCCCAAGTCGGTGGATCTTAGTTAAATTCAAATGGATTAGGGGCAATATGTCTGACCATTGCGATGTTAGTGAGTCTACTTAGCTACGATGGACGGAGCGGGCATACCCACATCTTCGCTGGCTCACAGACACTACTAACTACTAACTACACTAATCCTCGGAATATAAGACACTTCCCCTGTAACCACTTTCCACACCGTTTCCGGATAAATCCGATGCTCAGCCTTATGAATCTTACTCCTCAACCTATCAATCGAATCGGTTGAATCCACTTCCACAGCTCTCTGAACAATAATCGGTCCCGAATCCAAACCAGCATCAACAAAATGAACCGTCACACCCGTCACCCTTACACCATACGCCCATGCCTGCTCAATCGCATGAAGCCCAGGAAAAGAAGGAAGCAACGATGGATGGATGTTAACCATTCTGCCTTCAAAAGGTTCAAGCAAGGTATTACCTACAATCCTTAAATAACCAGCTAATACGATCCACTGCACACCATGTTTCGTTAACAACTCCAATAATTTCTTTTCATATTCCACCTTATTAGAAAACCGTTTCGGAGATACAACATAACAAGGTACCTCCAATCTCTTAGCCCGATCAATCGCGCCCGCATCCTCACGATCCACAACTAACAAGGAAACTGGCGTTGTCCAATGATGTTCCCTCGAATACCTTACGACAGCTTCGAAATTGCTACCATTACCTGAAGCAAAGATGGCAATACTCATCTGCATCCTCCATCGTCAAAACGAAAAAGATCCATTCCCTCTTCTACCTTACCAATCAGAAAAGGAGTCTCTCCTAGTTCGACTGCTTTTTTCATAACGGAGTCCGCCTCCTCGCTCGGAACACAAAGCACCATCCCAATTCCATTGTTAAACGTACGATCCATATCCGATTGACTAATGCTTCCTACCTGCTGAATCCACCGAAAAATAGGTGGAATCTGCCACGATTTACGATCAATCACAGCTTGTAAACCTTCTGGCAACATACGTGGTACGTTTTCTACCATTCCACCACCTGTAATATGCGCCGCGCCTTTTATCGTAAACTGCTCAATCAGAGAAAGCACCGACTTCACATAGATTCGAGTTGGAGCCAACATCGCTTCCGCTACATTTTCCGAGGACCCCGGTACGCGCTCTGACCAATCAAACAAACGATCTGTTAGCAACACTTTTCTCGCTAGCGAATAGCCATTGCTGTGCAGACCGTTACTCGCTAATCCAATGAGGAGATCGCCAGCTTCAATATCAAGTCTTGGTAGAAGATTCTTTTTCTCCACAGCCCCTACACAAAAGCCCGCTACATCATATTCTCCCGATGCATACATCCCCGGCATCTCAGCCGTTTCACCACCAATAAGCGCACATCCTGCCCGAACACATCCATCCGCAATCCCTTTTACAACTGCCTCTGCCTGTTCAGGTCGCAGTTTCCCAGTCGCTAGATAATCGAGGAAAAACAATGGTTCTGCTCCCTGAACAACTAAATCATTCACACACATAGCAACGCAATCGATGCCGATGGTATCATGTCGATCTAACATAAAAGCCACTTTCAGCTTCGTTCCTACCCCATCTGTAGCCGAAACTAATACAGGCTCGTCGTAGGCACCTAGAGCAAACAAGCCCCCAAATCCACCCAAGCCCCCCATCACTTCTGGCCGAGTCGTTCGGCTTACGTGCGCCTTCATCTTCTCTACTGCTTCATTTCCTGCGTCAATATCAACTCCTGCCGCACGATAGGACTCACTCATCGTTGCCCCTCCCCTACTAGTTCCTGTTCGATAACAGTCGGGTAATCACCGTTAAAACAAGCTAGACAATGTCCACAGTTCTTCTCCTGACTCTCTCGTCCGATTCCTCTGAGCATCCCTTCCGGGCTTAAAAAGGCTAAGCTATCTGCTCCGATTGCCAGACGAATTTCTTCAAGTGAATGAGTAGCCGCAATCAATTGCTCTCGATCGGCAGTATCAATTCCATAGAAACAAGGATTTTTCACAGGCGGAGAGCTAATACGCACATGAACTTCAGTCGCACCTGCATCACGAATGAGTTGAACAATTCGCCGGCTCGTCGTACCCCGTACAATCGAATCATCCACCATGACAACTCGCTTTCCTTCTACGACTTTGCGAACAGCGCTTAACTTCATCTTTACACCACGTTCTCGCATCATCTGACTAGGCTGGATAAAAGTCCGTCCTACATAGCGATTTTTAATTAATCCTAATTCATATGAGATACCTGTCGCTTCCGCAAATCCAATCGCCGCCGAAATACTGGAATCCGGCACACCTGTTACAACGTCTGCCTCCACGGGGGCTTCGAGGGCCATCTGGACCCCCATACGCTTTCGGGCACTGTGGACATTAATACCCCCGATATCACTATCTGGTCTCGCAAAATAGATATACTCAAACGAGCAGAGCGAACGTGGAGCCGGTGGGGCAAACCGTTCGCAGCGTATCCCTCGATCATCGAGAATAACCATCTCCCCTGGTTCTATCTCACGAATGTATTCCGTACCGGTAATATCAAACGCACACGTCTCTGAGGAAAAAACATATGCACCTTCCACCATCCCCATGGATAAAGGACGAAGACTATGTGGATCTTGGCAAACCAGTAGCTGTTCATTGGTTAGAATGAGAAGCGCATAGGCTCCCACTAGACGATTTAATGCTTCTTTTACCGCGCCTTCAATCGTTTCCTCCCTAGAGCGAGCGATTAAATGAGCAATCACTTCCGTATCAGTAGTTGTCTGAAAAATCGATCCCTCAGCCTCTAATTCTGCTCGCAACCGATCCCCATTCACTAAATTACCATTCGTAGCAATGGCAATTTCCCCTCTAGCGTACGTAAAGACAAGAGGTTGCACATTCGCTAGCTCACTTGCACCTGTTGTAGAGTAGCGAACATGGCCAATGGCTACGGTTCCCTTGCATCGCTCAATCGCTTCAGTAGAAAACACTTCGGTTACAAGCCCCATACCGCGATGGATATGAAAACGATCCCCATTCGTACTGACGATACCTGCACTTTCTTGTCCGCGATGTTGCAATGCATGTAATCCATAATATGTGAGAGCGGAGGCCGTCGGGTGACCTACAATGCCAAAAACACCGCACTCTTCATTTAGTTCGTCGAAGATGCTTTCATCTTGCATGGGATAGCCTCCTCGTAGAGTTGCGTAATCGAAGCAAGTGAGTCATTGATAACAACTTGTCCATTGTGAGAAATCGTGATAGTTGGTTCTTCCGTAACAACGCCTATCTCTTGAACAGGAACACCACTTTCTTGAAAAAATGAAATCACCTCTGCTCGATCTTCCGAGCGGACACTCACGATAACACGTGATTGGGTCTCGCTATAAAGTGCGGCAATCGTAGGCAGTTCATTTTTCAAATCAATCGTAACGCCACATTTTCCGCTCATCGCTGATTCCGAAACCGCTAGAGCCAAGCCCCCCTCTGCCAAATCATGGGCAGATTGAATCATCCCTTGGCGGATCGCTTTTAGCAGTGCCGCTTGAAGGGTTTGTTCCGTTTCACAATGAAGTACCGGCGGGCGTCCACTGATACTACCTGTGATAAGATGTTGCAACTCACTTCCACCTAATTCAATCTTCGTATCCCCTAGCAATAATACGCAGTCGCCAGCTTGCTGGAATGCTTGTGTTGTAATATGCTCTCGCTTCTCAATCAATCCCACCATTCCCACCACCGGAGTCGGAAAGATCGGTTGTCCATTTGTCTCATTATAGAGGCTCACATTTCCTCCGATGACAGGTGTAGATAGTGCATGACATGCTTCACTCATTCCATCGATTGCTTTTGATAACTGCCAGTACACCTCTGGCTTTTCTGGGCTGCCAAAGTTTAAACAATCTGTTACCCCAAGTGGCTCAGCACCAGAGCAAACCACATTGCGAGCTGATTCAGCCACTGCGATTCGGCCACCCTGCTCTGGATCAAGATAAACATAACGGCCATTTCCATCCGTTGACATCGCTAATGCTTTTTCGGTCCCTCGTATAACCACAACCGCTGCATCCGATCCCGGACGAACCGCCGTACTCGTACGTACCATATGATCATATTGTTGATAAACATAGCGTTTACTTGCTACATTACTTGAGCCTAAAATCTTGTAAAAAGCCGCTTGTGGATCTACTTCTTTCACTTGATCATATGCATCTACTTGTCCAAATTCAGTATAATAAGCAGGCTCTCTCGCCTCCCTTTGATAAATAGGTGCATCATCTACCAGTGTATGAACAGGAATATCTGTAATCAAAGCACCTTGATGTAAAATTTGATAGCGATTTCCTTCTGTCACACGTCCCACTACAGCAGACTGCAAACCCCAGCGATCACAAACTTCCTTTACCTCGTGTTCCCTACCTGCTTCAACCACAAGCAGCATACGTTCTTGGGACTCAGAGAGCATAATCTCATACGGTGTCATTCCAGATTCACGCTGTGGAACCAAGTCTAGATTCATCTCTAGCCCTACTCCACCTTTTGCGGCCATCTCCGCACTTGAGCAAGTAAGTCCTGCTGCTCCCATATCTTGAATCCCCAAAAGCATTTCTTTCTTTACCATTTCAATACAAGCTTCGAGAAGCAATTTCTCTACAAATGGATCACCTACTTGAACCGCAGACCGCTTCTCCTCTGATTCCTCATTTAACTCCTCCGAGGCAAAAGTAGCTCCATGAATCCCATCACGCCCTGTGCTAGCCCCAACGTAGATAATGGGATTACCTATCCCTGTTGCAATCCCTTTTTGTAGCTCATGATGCTCTAGCACTCCGACACACATGGCATTAACTAGTGGATTCCCCTCATAAGATGGATCAAATACAACTTCCCCACCCACCGTCGGGATTCCAATACAGTTGCCATAATGAGCAATCCCAGCTACTGCATGATCAAATAGATACTTAACCTGTGGCGACTCAAGCTCACCGAATCGCAGAGAATTAAGCAACGCAACTGGACGAGCCCCCATGGAAAAAACATCTCGGATAATTCCACCTACACCTGTCGCTGCTCCTTGAAATGGCTCAACAGCAGAAGGATGGTTGTGGCTCTCGATCTTAAACACAACAGCCTGATCATCCCCGATGTCAATTACACCTGCTCCCTCTCCCGGCCCTTGCAAAACCCTTGGTCCAGACGTTGGAAACTTGCGAAGCAATGGTTTGGAGTTCTTATAACTGCAATGTTCTGACCACATAACCGAGTAAATCCCTACTTCGGTCCAGCTAGGCAGACGGCCTAGGTGTCCACAGATTTGGTCATACTCAACAGGCAAAACACCCATATTTCGATACAATTCTTGATCTCGAATATTTTCTGGAGTAGGCTCATTCGCCATTGTCTTCACAGCTTGCGCAACGGTTTGAGTAGATTCATGCAGCACCTTGATTCTCCTTCCATGCTTGTAACATTGATGTAAATAATCTAGTTCCATCAGCTGACCCCATCCAATCCATAATCGCCCGCTCAGGATGAGGCATCATGCCCAGCACATTCCCATTTCGATTCGTAATACCAGCGATTTGGTTTAGAGAGCCGTTTGGATTCGTTCCTGCATATCGGAAGAGTATCTGGTTATTTGCTTGTAATTCGTTAAGAGTGCTCGCATCACAAGTAAAATTACCTTGCCCATGAGCAATCGGAATTTCAATTGTTTCTCCAAGCTTATATTGATTGGTAAAAGGAGTTTGATTATTTTCTACACGTAGAGTAGTAAAATCACAACGAAATTGCAGATGATGATTCTGCATCAAGGCCCCTGGAAGGAGTCCTGCTTCTTGCAAAATTTGGAATCCATTACATATTCCGATTACAAATTTCCCTTCCTTTGCAGCATTCACAACCGACTCCATCACAGGAGAATAGCGAGCCAGCGCACCTGCTCGCAGATAATCACCGTAAGAGAAACCGCCTGGTAGAATGATAGCATCAAATCCATCTAAGTGAGAAGATTGATGCCATACAGGTTGTACTTCTTCCCCTAACACATCTTCCACACCATGGATACAATCCCAGTCACAATTAGATCCTGGAAAGATCGGAACTGCAAATCGCACTTTCATCTACCTCCTCGATTTCAAACGTAAAATTCTCCATCACAGGGTTCGAAAGTAGCCTTTCACACATGACCCGAATCTCTTCTTCTGCTTTTTGCCGATCCATTGTATCCAGCACAACCTCAAGTCTTTTACCAATCCTCACATCCGCCACCGTTTGATAGCCCATCGTGTGCAACGAATTCTTTACAGCCACACCTTGTGGATCGAGTACACTCTCTTTTAGCGTGATAAAAATGACCGCTTTAAGCATGTGAAGCCCCCCCTAGTCGTTGGTAGATTTCTTTATATGCTTCTAAGACATTTCCTAGATCTTGGCGAAATCGATCTTTATCCAACTTTTCCCCTGTAGTGTTGTCCCAAAAACGGCACGTATCAGGGGATATCTCATCTGCTAACAACAACGTTCCAGACGGATCGACTCCAAACTCTAACTTAAAATCAACCAACACAAGTCCCTTTTCTTCCAAATATAGCTGTAAGATATCATTTACCTGCAAAGCGATTTGCCTCATATGTCCAACTTGATCCGAAGTAGCAAGCTCCAACATCGCGATGTGGTCTTGATTCATCAGCGGATCGCCTAACTCATCATTCTTATAATAAAATTCCACCACCGGACGACTTAACTGAGTACCTTCTGCTAACCCTACACGTTTCACCAAAGAACCAGCCGCTATATTTCGCACCACGACCTCTAACGGGATAATGGACACTCTTTTTACCAATTGCTCATAGTCCGAAATCGTTTCAATAAAGTGATGCTCCACACCATGTTTGGTAAGGTAATCAAAAAACAGCTTACTAATTTGGTTGTTTAAAATCCCTTTCCCTTCTAACTCTGCTTTTTTCTCCCCATTAAAAGCAGTCGCAGAATCTTTATACACAACCCGAAGAACTTGTGGATCATCTGTGGGAAAGAGTTGTTTTGCCTTCCCCTCATACAGCAAGCTATCTGTACTCATGCAAGCTCCTCCTATCTCAATTAACCCTAGGCCATCACTGTTAAAACCTCTCTCACTCCTAAGGCGTACCCACTGTTACAGCCATGTAGATAACTAAAAATCAAGCTTGGTCCATGAAATGAAAACAAACTCCCATTTAATGACTTTTTATTTATATTACACTCCCAAACCTACCCGCTTAAAAATCGTATCCACTTGTGCCAGGTGGAACTGATAGTCAAAGCAATCCGCCATCTCTTCCTCACTAAGCGTTTCACGAATCAGTTCATCCTTTTCCACAAGGGGGCGGAATGGTGTTTGTTCTTCCCATGCCTGCATCGCTAATTTCTGCACACGATCGTATGCCTCTTCTCGCTTCCAACCCTTATTAATCAAGGTGAGCAGAACACGTTGTGAGTAAATCAATCCAAAAGTACGATCCATATTCCGCTTCATATTTTCAGGGAATACAGTCAATTCTTTTACAATACGAGCAAAACGGTTTAGTAGGTAATCAAGTAAAATCGTTGCATCCGGTAAAATTACACGTTCTACTGAAGAGTGGGAAATATCCCGCTCATGCCATAGAGGAACATTTTCATACGCAGAAACCATATGCCCACGAATCACACGTGCCAAGCCACTAACATTTTCACAGCCGATCGGATTACGTTTATGAGGCATTGCGGAAGAGCCCTTCTGCCCTTTTTTAAACGCTTCCTCTACCTCGCGTGTTTCACTCTTCTGTAAGCCTCGAATCTCCGTTGCAAACTTATCCAAAGATGTCGCAATCAAGGCAAGAGTCGATAGATAGTGAGCATGTCGATCGCGCTGCAGTGTTTGTGTAGAAATTTCTGCTGCTTGCAAGCCCAATTTCTCACATACATATTCCTCTACAAACGGATCAATATTGGCATAGGTTCCCACGGCCCCAGACATTTTCCCTACACGAACCGATTCAATTGCTTGTACCAATCGTTCCCGATTCCGCTTCATCTCTGCATACCATAACGCCATTTTTAGGCCAAATGTCGTCGGTTCCGCATGTACACCGTGGGTACGTCCCATCATCACCGTATACTTATGTTCAAGCGCCTTCTCTTTCAAAACATCTATAAACCGATCCACATCCGCGAGTAAAATTTCATTCGCTTGAAGAAGCAAATACGATAATGCTGTATCTACAACATCCGTAGAAGTAAGTCCATAATGTACCCACTTTGATTCCGCACCAAGCGTTTCCGCCACAGCACGGGTAAATGCAACAACATCATGACGCGTTTCCAGTTCGATCTCCGCTATTCTCTCTACGTTCACCTTCGCATTTTTACGTATCAATGCAACATCTTCCTTAGGAATATGACCCAGTTGGACCCATGCTTCACAAGCAAGGATTTCTACCTCTAACCAAGCACGAAACTTATTCTCCTCTGTCCAAATCGCTGTCATCTCCGGACGACTATAACGCTCAATCATTCAATCTCCTACTTTCCATCTGATTGTTGGCAATGGCAAAAACAGCTTTCCACTCTTGCCCGCTTAATGGATTCCAAATAGACATCTCATTTACCAACTCTAACAAATCTTCTAGCGAATCCCCAACAAAATTAATATGTCCCATCTTTCTTCCCTCTTTGGCAACACTTTTCCCATACAAATGTACCTTGGCACAAGACGGTAACTTTGTTAATTCATCAAAGAAGGCATCTTGATGCTCTCCTAATAGATTTACCATAATCCCACTATTTTTTCGAGCCGGTTTGCGAAGCGAAAGCCCTGTTACCGCACGTATGAACTGCTCAAACTGGCAAGTAGTCATGATATCCATTGTAATATGTCCTGAATTGTGTGGCCTAGGTGCTAACTCATTCACCAAGATAGTCCCATCTGCCAACACAAACATCTCAATAGCAAGCATCCCTACAAATCGAAGTTGGCTAGCCAGTTGATATGCAATTTGTTCCGCTCTCTCGCGAATTCCCTCTTTAATCGGAGCCGGAGAAATCGTCATGTGTAAAATTTGATTTCGATGGATATTCATTACAGGTGGATAAACCTCCACCTCTCCTGCAATACCTCGAGCCACAATCACCGAAATCTCTTTTACATAAGGAACAAATTTCTCGACCAATATTCCCTTCTCGATTATTTCTACTGGAGGAAACGCATCGTCTAGCGTACGAACCACCCATTGACCCTTACCATCATAACCACCTGTAAGTGTTTTCAATACGCATGGGAATTGTAGCTTCTCAACAGCCTCAAGCATCTGTGCTCTCGATGTCACAACCTGATAAGGGGAAATCGGGATTTGTGCATCTTGTAACACCGTTCGCTCTTGCCCTCTATGCTTAGTCCACCGAAGCAGATTGCTTCCTTGTGGTAAGGGTTTTATCGCCTCAATCATGCGAACCGTATCAAGATCTATATTTTCAAATTCATATATAACCAAATCAGACTTATCTATAAGTCGTTCCATTGCCATTGGGGAATCGTACGCTCCGATGATCTGTTCGTCCGCTACTTGTCCCGCTGGGGAATTGGTTGTTGGATCTAATACAACGAAGCGATATCCTAGTCTACGGCCCTCTAAGATGATCATGCGACCCAACTGACCACCACCTAACACTCCAATCATCTGTCCAGGAACGACTAATGGAGAAGTTTTACTTGTTTGCCTCCAAGTAAAACTTGCTTCTTTTTTAGGAAGACTATTCAATAAGGAATCCCCTAATTTCGTAAATTGCATTGTCATGCCAAATCACGATCCTTTAATACACGCTGGCGAATCATCTCTCGGCGCTCTTGATATCTTCGTTGTAAATCTTCATCCGTTACGGCTAATATCTGAGCTGCCAACAAGCCTGCGTTACTTGCACCAGCATCTCCAATGGCCACAGTTGCAACTGGAACACCAGCTGGCATCTGGACAATAGATAGGAGAGAATCAATCCCATTTAAAGTGGAACTTTTAATCGGGACCCCAATCACAGGAAGAATGGTCTTAGAAGCAACCATACCTGGTAGATGAGCCGCCCCACCTGCTCCTGCAATAATGACACTAATCCCCTTCTTGGATGCTTCTTCCGCATATTGAAACATCTCATCTGGAGTACGGTGAGCAGAAACGACTTGCTTCTCATAAGACACTTCTAACTCGTCCAAAATCTGACAAGCTTTTTGCATCGTGGACCAATCTGACGTACTCCCCATGATGACTCCAACTTTCGAGCGATTCATCTATTCATCTCTCCCTCTAATTTAGTAATTTAAATATAAAAAAGAGACCGAAATACAGATATTTTCATGTGAAAAATCTACATTTTCGGTCTTATGTCCCGCCTAAAAGTAGACTTTCCCCATAGAAAGGAAATTTACGGTTTCCTTGTAGAGACATCCAGGCCTATTCCCAGACTTATATGAAGAAAAGTACTTTGTTCTATATTCATTTTGAGATGTTTACTTGATTCATAAGCTTGATTCGTTATCAGTGTAACAAGGAGTTAAAAGTTAGTCAACAAAAAACGAACATTTATCAAATATTGATTTAGAGCGTTCGGTTTGGATGTTATAAATTCTAATTAAATCTAATTATTTAGTTATTTATAAGCAAAAAGGAGTATAAAGAGCTATCCCATCTACTATTTAGCCAGCTTTGTAAAGACTTTTTATAGTATTTTGGCTCTTCATAAGTAGAATTTGGAATAACAAAAAAGCACCCAGTTCACTGAGCACTTTTTTGTTATTATGTATGCCTGGCGACGTCCTACTCTTCCAGGACCCTGCGGTCCAAGTACCATCGGCGCTGGAGGGCTTAACGGTCGTGTTCGGGATGGGAACGAGTGGATCCCCTCCGCCATCATCACCAGACTAAGTTGTAGAAGGTGAAACACCTTCAAAATTAGATCAGAAATGAGA
>NZ_FPJZ01000019.1 GCF_900119485.1 Thermoactinomyces sp. DSM 45891 | reverse complement strand
GTCTATCGGAAAAGAGGACAGGTCACAGGGAAGATATTCTCTTATGGACGGGATCTAGTAGAGGTTAAGAGGACGAGGGATACGAAGGATTTGGTAACGGCCCTAATTGGTATCGGGAAGGATGAGGGTGATGGGAGTATCCTCACATTTCAAGACTATACTCCTCCAGGTAATTTCAAGTATGAAAAGAATGAAGACTGGGTTGGGAGTATCGAATCTCTACAGCGTTGGAGGCGAAATGGCAAGCATATATTTGGAGTCTACAAAGATGAATCGGCTACGAATCCTGCTGAACTCTATCAGAACACAGTAAAGGAACTCGATAAAAGGAGTAGACCGAAAGTAACCTATCAGATGAGTGTTCTCCTACTAGAAAGACTCATCGGGCAACAATGCAGACTGGGGGATGAAATACTCGTGAAGGATCACAGTTTTACTCCAGAGCTTGCGATCCGAGGTAGGGTCACCGAGAAGAAGAGTAGTAGAACGAGTGTTGATCCACAACAGAATCAAGTGATCTTAGGGGACGTTTAATCCCGTGAGCAGATTGAATCGGAGAGGAGGTGATCCGATTGGATGAAGAAAAGCAAGGCATCTATATATCTGGAAAAGAAATGTATGAATCTATACAGGCTATTGGAAGTACGTCTCAACAAATCCTAACTCGCATAAGCGTGATGGAGACTAAGTTGGAGGACTTTGGACAAACGGAAGAGAGAAGTCGTGAAGCGATTAAAAAATCAGAAGAGGCATATGACATAGCTTCCAAAATAGAAAGCCAGCAGGTGTGGCTCTGGAGGATTGTGACAGGCTCGTTGGTCACGGGGGCGATTACGCTACTGCTATCGTTTGTAAAAAAATCAATCTAGTGGAGGATAAATTTAAATATGAAAAATAAACGTTGGAAAAACAGTGGAATGTGGATCAGCCTAACGGGGTTGGTCTTTTTATTTTTACAGACTATCGGGGTAGACATTACTCCAGTAAAGCAAGGAGCCATTACCACAGTTGCAGATTCAATCGTAAGTCTACTTGTTGTGTTAGGGATATTGAATAACCCCACTACGGAGAATCAGGGATTCCTAGACGATAAAGATAACAAGGAGGCTATTAATCATGACTAAATTAATCTGTCTGGACGCTGGTCATGGCGGTAAAGATTCAGGAGCTATAGGCTATGGGCTTCGAGAAGCAGACGTAGCTTTAAAATTAGTAGAGTTGGTGAATCACTATCTAGGTAGCTATGCTTGTGTGACCACTCTGACTCGTAACAAGAATACATCGGCAAGCTATCCATCTGGTAGTGCTGGGCTACGTAAACGGATTGCCTACGCAAACAACAAAGGGGCTGATTTTTACTTATCGCTACATTGTAACGCAGGACGAGGATCTGGATTTGAGTCTTACGTAGCTCAACCTGCACCCACTCGGACAAAGAGAATACAAAAGATAATTAACGATAGTGTGCTGGACTTCTTAAAGGGCTACGGAGTTAAGGCGCATGGGAATCCAGAGAAAGTTGATATCCAAGCGGCGAGAGGTAGAATTGCTGTGGTTAGGGATACGAAGATGTCTGCAGTATTGCTGGAGAATTTGTTTATAGATAATCCTACAGAGAACAAACTATTGAAGGATGGCCAATTTCTTGATGGGTTGGCTAAGGCAATTACACTAGGTGTTGCTTCAGCTTTAGGGTTGGATAAGAGATAGATGTATAGAGGGAGTATTGCTCACTTTAAGCCTGTGAGCGATACTCTTTTTTTTATTTTTTCCAACGCAGTAAAAAAAGCTCTAGTTTCTTGATTACACAAGACAAAAGGCCGTTTAATTCTAGCTATATCAAAAATATATTCTACTAATTAAAATTAGTTTTATAGCCAAAAAATTTTTTTTATTATTTGTAAACATAAGAGATGAATATTTAATTTTTTTTATCCTATATAACCTAAATAAAGGAGTAAATGGCTATCAAAAACACAAAGTTAGTTATATAAATTAATATTTTAAACAAAATTATAAATTTGTAAAAAATATTAATTTATATTATTATTTTGATAATGGAAATTGGATATTCATCTTGATAGGCATAATTGCTCGTTTTTTTTAAAAGAAGTAGCAGAAATCATTATATTGATGGGGTGGCTGAAATGAGAGCTTGGTCAATCATAGTTAAAAAAAGGAATCAAAGCCTATCTAAGAATCCTCTAATAGATGATGGAGGATACAATTACCGTGAACTGATACAAGTTACTTTAACTACAGAAGACGATCCGATACAAGTTACCTTAATGACTGAAGAAGGAGAAATAATACTACCGGCTATGAAAAAAATTGAGATGATTAAACAGCCAAATGGTTCTCTCAAAGTAATTCGCGGTTGGAGTTTCGATCTTCGTTGAAAGACATTTATTTAAGGAGGTGATTCGTCATGTGATAAATATCACGGATGAGACTAATTTTAGTAGATATCTACAAGCCCAATGAGAGATGCTGAAATGTACAAATTAGATATACTACAAAAATTAGTTTTTCCTTTAGTCGGTTGGTCACAAATAAATATACAAATGAGGAGAGAACAAGAATGTTCAAGAGAAAAAATCTTAAATTTGCAGTTTTAGCTATACTTGCAATTTGTATGTTGAGTTTAGGTCTAAGTCCGAGCTTATCTACTGTCAGAGCAACGGAGCTTACAGACTCACAAGTCAATCAAATTAAAAACCAAGCCATTTTAAAGCAAGCTGGTGTGGATGAAATGGTGTTCTTGGATAATGCATCATCAAAAAAGCAGTTTGGTGAAGAGATGATAAAGCATCCTGATTTGAAAAAATATCTTGATAAAGAAAAAAAGTCATTAAATTTTGATCTTGAGAAAACATATGGTGTCAAAGTGAAGAAACAAAATATGTACTACACATCTTTTACTTTGCAAGGTACAGATGGCATGAGTATTATTTCTGGTCTATTTAACCACAGCAATAACACAATTAGTAAAATGGCAATTTCAACTACCAATTTTGAAAAAAGGGAAATAACAGTCAAGACTCAAGACGGGCAGGTCACCACATATTCAGAAAAGGACATCGAAACAATCAAGGCAGAAAACAGTGAAAAGCTTGCGAAAAGTGCTAGTGAAATGGTGCCTAATGGAATGCCCAAAAAATATACTTGGAAGTGGTTCTTAACGCAATTTGTTTGTAAAGCCGCTGGTCAGGTTGCCTGTTTTGGAGCTTGTGCAGTTTTTTGGGAAATGCCACCTGTAATGGTACTCTGTAAAGTTGCGTGTGATTATGCTTGGGGTAAGGGCATTTGTCAACGTTAATTAGTCGTTGACTTTTGCATTCTACCATGGTAGGTACTTAGCATAGTACTTACCATGGTTTTCATAATATAACTTTGGGTATAAAATGGATATGGAGACAACATAAAAATTGGAGGGTTTATATGCCTATTAATTGGAAAGAGGTATATCGTTTTGTGCCACTTATGTTACTTTGGGGATGCATTATTGATCCATTCATAATTGAAAGTATTGTTAAAAATGACTTTTTTAATCCCTATGCGATTGTCCACTGGATTGGCATTATTGTCTTTGGTATCTGGAGTATCCAATTTCTACATAAACATCGTGACGACAAAAAATACTTCCGAGATATTAGTATATCGGTTGCTGTTTTAACTACCTTTTATTTTGTCGTACTATTCTTTGAAACTCATTTCTCTTCACTTTCTATTGTGGCGTACCTTTTACCATTTGCAATTGCCCTTCTTTCCCTCGTCCCTGTTAAAATCATTGAACATAAGGGATGAATAAAAATAACAAAACCAACTCCCTATTCAGTTAATTTGAAAAAGGGGGTTGGTTTTGAATATCTAATTTGATGATATCTCTACTGGAGTCTTGCTCGTTTTTTTAGTAACAGGTATTGTATTTAATAAAAATAGGCTTATGATACCACAGAAGAGAATGATACCCCCCATTGTCCAAGTCGGAAAGATGGCACCTAGTGAAACAGCTAAAGATCCCAACATTAGGGCTCCCAAATTTCCAAATTCATTGGTAGCCATGTAAGCTCCTCTACTTTCTGGAGGGATAATATCAACCATTAGAGATTGCAGGATTGGAATGTACATCAATTCACCTGCGACAATGAGAAACTCAGAGAAGATTAAAAGGTATGGATTGTTACTAATTGCGAGTACAGTAAACCCAACAGAGTACAATATGATTCCAATTTTAAGCAAGAATGATGTGCTTAGTTTCTTAAATAGACGTGTAGTAAAAAGACCAAGAATAATGATCAAAAAGCTGTTAATCGAGTATAGCAAACCGAACATATTAATCCCATTTACCGCAAATGAAAAATCCCCAATGGTAAAGAGAGTTTGATGCTCCATTTCATTTTTAAGACGAATGGCTATATAATCCATGGTTTGAGTTTGAACTGAGATATTAAGCAAGTTGGCGAAGATAAACACACGAAATACATTGTCTTTTAACACGCTCCTATAGTTCAAAATCATATCTTTCAAGATACTTTTCTTCACTTGATTTTGGATAGGGCTTGGTGTATAGGTATCTTGTATAAAAAATATAATTAATAGAAGTGAAGTGAGTGCAGAGGTTGCGATTCCTAATATTAGTTCGAACAAATAGCGTTCGAAGAGAAAACCTCCAAGTGTCGCACCTATAACCATAGAAAAATTGAATAACCAGTAATCGACGGTATAAATAAATTTTCGTTCCTCTGGTTGACTTGAATCGGCAATCATTGCAGAACCAGCAGGACGTGAAGCTCCAATACACAGGCTATTAAGAGTGACCATTCCTAAAACAAGCATGGGTAAGTTTATCGAAACCGCAATTGCCATAATAGAAGTAGTGATTAAGCGTATAGAACCTGCCCAGAGCAGTAGCTTTTTCCTTCCCCAATTGTCTGCGAAATGCCCACCATAGAGTCCTGCAATAAATGAAAGGACTAAATTGCACATTAATATAACCCCAGTGTTGAACGCTCCCAAGTATCCAGAGAAGTAGATAATCATAAAAGGCGTAAGAATGTTAAATGCAAGTGATCTTAGAAATTGATCTATCAGACGTATTTTCACATTGATGTGTAATTTCAGTAAATTATCCATAATTATATAACCACCTTCTTTATTTGTTGATTATACAAGCCTTAAATGATAATCTCAACAATCCTTTTGTGTATTTATACGATAATTGGTTTTATTCTAAAAAAATTTTTTCTATTCCTCTTAAACATAGGGATTGAAATTTCAAATCTTTGTAGTCAAATTCACTTAAATATTTAGTTATGGGGAATTATTAGGCTAAAATTGAATGTGTAAATTAAATATTTAATATTTGTCTTTAATTTGTAAAAAGTTAGATCATGAAGTATTGTTGTATTAAGTAATTAGCCAAGTCTTCTTATGTCATTGCTACATAAGTCAGGTGTTTTTATCAAAGTAGTGCCGGAACAAATGCTTTTGTTTGATGAAAATTAAATATCATATCTATATGACGAGTTATAAATATGAGGTGAGATTGCATGAAGAGAATGGATATGAGTCGCATAGGTGAGGCCCTTGGTGAAAAGCGGAAAAATCTAAATTTAACGCAACAAGAGATTGCTGATGATTTTATTTCAGCAGGAATGATTAGTAATATTGAAAATGGAAAGTTGATGAGAATAACACCAAAGGTTCAATACTTAGCAAATAAAATAGGCTTCGATCTAGATAGAATGACCGAGATCGAAGCCGCTGATTCAAAGAGCAAGAGGCTTGATTTAGTCTTTCATCAATTGAAACGATGTGAGGTTCTACTAAATCAACAAGTGTCAAACCATACTATTGTATTTAAGATTTTGAATATGTTAAATTTAAAGGAAGATAGTCGTTACTATCCATATCTTTTGCTTTTAAAGGGGAAAGGGTATAGAAAAAAAGGTGTGATCTCTAAATCAATATATTATTTGAATAAGTGTATTCAGCTTTGTCCGGAGAAAGATTTCCTAAATGTAAGATCTACTGCGTATGGGGACCTAGCTATGTGTCATTATTTAAATAATGATATAAAAAAGGCAATATCTACTGTTCGTCAAGGAATGGAATCATTTGTAAGCAATGGGGAGAGAAGTTATCTAATTTATAACCTTCAAGTAGATGAGATTATATACTTGGAGAAGATGGGGTTACTTACAAAGGCATTGCCAATGATTGCTGCATTATTTGAACAAAAAGAGAAAATGGATATGGAACCAAGACTAAATTTGTTTGAGGTCTATGGCCGTATCTTACTTGAAAGCATGCCTGACACAGCCATTGATGTGTTGTTAGAGGGATTGGATCTATCAATGAAAAATGGAAGTCCTGAGCGAAATGTGGATCTCTCTATTCAATTAGCAAGGGCATATAAGTCGCTAGGGAATATACCACTTGCAAAAAATTATTGTCAGTTAGCTTTGGAATTGAAGGATCGACTATATGTAAAGGCATTGATTGTGGATGCATACATTGAGTTGGGGATAATCGAGATGCATGAAGGGGATAGAGAAGAGGCAGAGGAATTATTTTTTGAAGGTTTAAAAATCAGCAAAAAATGTAATGATATGATACGAGTGTTTGACGCATATTTTGCAATTGGATGTTTGATGGATGGGCACAATCAAACAAAAGCTATAACCAATTTTGAATACGCATTGGACACAGCTCTTCAATTAAAAATGGACAACCTAATCGAGAAGGTAATTGTTCCTCTAATGAATTGTTTGAGAAAGCAAGGGAATGATGAGCGGGTTCTAGAATTAATTGATACGCTGGTTAATTTAAAGAATAAGGAGGAAGCTGTAAATGGAGAAATATATCATTAGCCTTCTATCATCACCATTTTTTATTGGTGTGTGGTCTATCACTCATCCTGTAGGTGGATAAAGTGTTAAAATTTTTTGTTGAGAGAATTATGTACCTAGAGGTGAAGGAAAACAAGGGTGCTGTTTGATAGCATCCTTGTTTTTTTATGTAGCAAGGTGAACCCAATAAATTATCGATTAATTTATTGGTTAATTTAATTGAATTTCATATATAAATAGTGTACGAGTGATGGAAAGTGTTTAATTTTCAATTTTAACTAAAATTATATTAAATATATATAAAGTATATAATTTTATATATTCAAATGAATGGAAATCTGATATAATTAGTGATGCAGTTATCTGATATAGATAAGGAGGTCATATTGTGATTAAAAAAGTTAAGGTTGTTACAATTAATACAAATGCTGCCATACCGTGTTGGGAAGGTCCAAGTCCACTTCGTTAATTGGACCTCGCGTCCTCTCTATAGGTATTTATGTAGGAGGTAGGATGACTTCAAAAAAGTCATCCTACTACCATTTTTGCTACGGTTTCTATCCCATAAGATAGGGAGTGTTGAATGTTGTTATCGCTGAAAAAAATTCAAAATGTATTGTTAAATATAGCTGTCGATCCTAAATTGATTGCAGATATGAAAAGTAGCGAGGTTATAAAGAGAAGGTTTGACTTGAGTCAGGATGAGTATGATTCTATTATGAAATTGGATTTTGATACTCTCCATAAATTTTGTATCAGAGTAGCATTAAAAAGAATTAGGACTTCACCAGCAAATCAACATATATGGAGGACAATGGATATTCTAGGACTCAAAGGAGCGGAGGAGAGAATGATTGAACGGTTCATAAGTGAACATGTAATGTTACAAAATGACTGGCTCTCCAAAGTACCACAGTTTTTAGGTTATATCCAAGAGTGCTCAGATGATACGGTGATAGCGGAAATTGCTAGATTTGAAGAGTGGTTTTTCTACTTGTCACAGAGAAATATAGATACAGAAAAGAATGCAACAGATAATCAATCATCTCTCTCTATAGGTATCGATCTATGTGAGATGCCATTCATTGCTGAACCCATTTTGAAAAATGATATTCTTCGAGACAAGGATATTATTGCAATTGAAAGTTCAATTGGTAACACAAGTTTTATCCTTGGTAAAAAGCAAGGGAATGATATAGAACTCTTTGAAATAGATAGATGCACCTATATGATTATTAATGACTTGAATCCTGTTTTTCACAAAGAAGAATTCCTTAAGGTTGCAGATAATAAGATAGCTGAACTTATGGCTGAGTACACAGCCGTGAACTTGTGGGACCAATTGCGAGATTTAGAGATAATTGTATAAAAGGAGGCGATTGTAATGGTAAAAGGAGTTGGAGTGGGTCTAAGAAGTCAGTTTAGTCATGAGAGAGATAAGATCATCCAGAATGTTGATTTTTTAGAGATAAATTTTGGGAGTGGTGTTGACTACAAAGAAGAGTTTGGAGATTTTTTGGGCAAAATCCCTTGTGTTATCCATAGCGTAAATCTATCTCTAGGTTCGGTCGAACCACCTCCTAGAAATCGTGTTGACTTTCTGAAAGGTGCAACTGATTTTTTAAGACCATCATGGGTTAGCGAACATCTATCATTTAGTAGAAATAATGATATCGAGATTAATAATTTTATCGCACTCCCATATACAGATGAGGCGATTGAGATTGCATGTAGAAACATCTCTGATCTGCAATCCTATCTAGGTGTAAAGGTAGCATTAGAAAATGTAACTCACTCCTTCACATGGTCAGAAAACACATATACGGAGGCTGAGTTCATTAAAAATATATCGGAAAAGGCGAACTGTGGACTTTTGTTAGATGTTACAAACTTACATATAAACTCGAGGGTGCATGGATATGATCCATACGAGTTTTTGGAAAACATGCCGAAAGACAGAGTATTACAACTTCATATCGCCGGACATAGCGAGATGGAAGGAGTTTTATATGATACTCATGTAGGTGGAATTCATCAAGAGGTTCTGCAGTATGCAGAATGGGTATTACAACACACGTCATGTGATGCTGTCGTAATAGAAAGGGATAATGAGATCAACCTATTCGATGATTTGATCTCCGATATCAATCTGTGTAAGGAATTATACAATAAGTATAGAAGATAGCCCGTAATGAGATTAAAAGGAAAGCGGGTTGTGGCTGTGACATTCCAGAAACTTCAGCGAAACATTAAGGTAAGGATATACAATGACTTCTTAACGAAACTGTGTAATTTTTGCTTCTTTCCGTTCGTCGGGATGTATTTGAGTGAAAAATTAGGACAATCCTTGACTGGCTTATTGTTATTTATTTCGGTTGCCTTTTCCATTTTAGCAATCTATATAAGTGGCGTGTTGACTGAACAGTGGGGGAGAAAAAGAGTGATAATTCTCGCCCAGTCGATTAATTTATTTGCCTATATAGGATTATTATATGGATGTTTGATTGATTCTGCTTGGCTTACTTTTTATATGGTAATATGCACGAGTATCGGAATTGGTTTGTTTATCACTGCCTCTGATGTGATGTTACTTGATATAGCTCCAGAGAAAGAGGTAAGGAAGTTCATTTTTCGTTTAAACTATTGGCTTCAAAGCATTGCCGTTGCTTTGGGATTTACAATAGGGGGTATTTTCTTTGGAGAAAGTCGTATTAGTCTGTTAATCGTCTTAATCGTGATCACTTTGATTTGCCTTATGATGACGATACTTTTGATACACGAAACGGTGAGCAAAAGAGAGTCTTCTCAAAAGACAACTCTAGGCGCACACATGAAAAAAGTATCTATGGTGTGGTTGAAGGACTATCGGTTTTTCTTTTTTTGTCTAGGTAGTTTGTCTATTTTTGTTTTAGGGTTACAAATGCAGAATTACGTTTCAATCCGATTTCAAAATGACTTTGCTCATACTTCTTTCTCAATATTGGGCTGGAGTATTGATTTAAATGCATACGAGCTTTTTAGTCTTATTCGAGTTGAAAATATGATTATTGTGGTATTGGGCACTTTTTTCATAAGCCGATTTTTAAAAAGGGTATCAGAATTTTCTTCTTTGAATATAGGTATTATCTTTACTCTTATTGGTATTTGTTTGCTAGGAGTTACAACGAACGCTTTTTTTCTTATTTTGGGTGCGATGATCTATAGTATCGGAAGTATCATATTTACTCCAACAAGGCAGTCTGTACTAGCGGACTTGGTAGATGAAGAATCTAAAGGGTCTTATATGGCAGTTAATAATATTGTCTTTCAAGTTTCTAAAATGATAGGTGCTCTTTATATTACGTTAGGAAGTTATCTTTCCTCTTTGGGTATGTCTATCATCTTTATACTAAATGCTTTGTTGGGAATGGGATTGTTCTTTCTGGCTTTTGGTGGAAGGAAGCAAACACTTCAACCTAAGAAAGGATGATTTTTTTGAAACGTAGATACTACCTTTTAATTACGGTTTTACTCAGTATGGCATATTCAGTATTAATTGAGTGGGAGATAATCGTTTTTCCAGAACCTTGGATCAAGAGGCTTGCTTCTTTTGTAGGTTTGCTGACAATTGTTCTTATGATGCGATATTTTGGAAGGAAGAGAAATGAATAGGGGCAGCCGTTTCATTTCATGCTGTCTATAACAAAAATTAATATACACGGTCGGAGGGGTGCTGTAGAAAATAGCACCCCTGTTTTACTTTTTCCACACAGTAATAAAGGTGTAGTGGTCTGACCAATTTGACCACATTTTATGAAAATCCGCTTAAATGCTTGATATATAAGGGGTAAACGCTATTTTATGACCGCATTTGTGGGATGTTTTATGGTTTGACCACATTTTTTAGCCAACATGTCCACTTGACCACACGTTTTACCCTTATTTGACCACATTTTGACCACATACTACTTATAAATAGATAGAACTAGATCGAACAGCAGGTACGATAACCCCTTGATTTACCAAACTAAAACAAACTTATTCATACTAGATAATACTACTTGTAACTGTTAGACTAAACTTTGTGTTACGTAATGGTGAACTTGTTGTACTTCTTGTTTACTTATAATAAACGTGATTGAAGGTTATACCATGAAAATCGGTAAGAAAATCAAAAATCTAAGATTAAAAAAGGGGCTGACTCAGGAGGAGTTGGGAGAGCGGACGGATTTGTCTAAGGGTTATATCTCTCAGTTAGAACGTGATTTGAGCTCACCTTCGATCGAAACTCTTTTTGCGATCTTGGAGGTTTTAGGCTGTACACCGAAAGAGTTTTTTGATGAGGATGGACAAGAACAGAAGGTCGTTTATACATCAGATGATTGGACGAGCTTTATTGATGAGGATCGGGGTTACCAAATTCAGTGGCTGGTTCCAGAGTCGAATGAGAAGGAAATGGAGCCAATTCTACTCCTTCTAGCAGAGATAGGAGAGTTTAAAGAGTTTGAGCCTTCCTTAGCAGAGACGTTTGCCTTTGTGATTCGCGGGCAGATTATGATCCAAGTTGGCAAGCGGCAGTATATTGCCAAAGAGGGAGAGGCGATTTACTATACTGCCTCAGACAAACATCAGATTATCAATCATTATAAAGGTGAATCGGAAGTTATTTTGGTTGCTACAGAGTCTTACTTGTAAACAGCAACATATTTGGGGAGGTCACAATGGCTGATCAGACTATTATTCGTTTTGAAAATGTGACAAAGCAATATGATCAAGATCCTGCTGTATTAAATGATGTCAGTTTTTCCATAGAACGGGGGAGATTTTACACTCTTCTAGGGCCTTCTGGCTGCGGAAAAACTACCATTTTACGTTTGATTGCAGGGTTTACAGAACCGACAAAAGGTAAGATTTATTTTCATGAAAAAGTGATGAATGATGTACCTGCAAATAAAAGACAAGTGAATACGGTATTTCAAGACTATGCGCTGTTTCCTCATCTAAATGTATTTGAAAATGTAGCATTTGGTTTGCGTATTAAGGGTTGTAAAAATGATGAGATCAAACGCAAAGTGCTGGAAGCTCTGCGATTTGTGAACTTGGTTGGATATGAAAATCGTGAAATTAAAGAGATGTCTGGTGGACAGAGACAACGTGTGGCGATTGCACGTGCCATTGTAAATGAGCCAGAGGTGATTTTGCTGGATGAACCACTTTCCGCGTTGGATTTGAAATTACGTACCGAGATGCAATATGAACTTCGGGAGTTACAACGGCGCCTCGGGATTACATTTGTCTTTGTAACTCATGATCAAGAAGAGGCACTTGCGATGTCAGATGAGATTTTCGTGTTAAACGAAGGAAATATAGAGCAAAGTGGAACACCTACAGATATTTATGATGAGCCGATTAACCGCTTTGTTGCTGATTTTATAGGTGAATCCAATATTGTGCCGGGCGTGATGAAAGAGGATTATCTGGTCCAATGCGCGGGGAAGAACTTTGATTGTGTGGATGGTGGATTTAATCGAAATGAGCAAGTGGAGATTGTGATTCGCCCGGAAGATCTAGAAATTACTTTACCGGATCAAGGGAAGCTTCGAATGAAGGTGGATTCACAATTGTTTCGCGGAGTTCATTATGAAATTTGTGGTTATGACCAAGATGGGAATGAGTGGTTGGTTCATAGCACGAAAAAGGCGAATGTGGGGGAAGAAATCGGTTTGTACTTTGATCCAGAAGCGATTCATGTGATGCGACTGGGTGAGACAGAAGAAGAGTTTGATAAGCGTCTCGAAGCGTATAGTGAGGCAACTCATGCAGATTAGAACTAGAAACCTATATCTTATTCCCTACCTCACATGGATTCTATTGTTTGTGGTTGCGCCTATTTTACTGATTGTATATTACTCATTCTTTAATGTAGATGGTCAGTTTACACTTGGGAATTATCAAAAATTTTTTACGCCTGTTTATTTGAAGATGACGTTAAGTTCCTTTTGGTATGCATTTCTCATTACGATTATTTCATTATTGATTGCTTATCCTACTGCTTATTGGCTAACGAAGACCAAACATAAACAATTGTGGCTCCTTCTCATTATTTTACCTTCGTGGATCAATTTATTGTTGAAGGCATACGCTTTTTTAGGGATTTTCGGGACATATGGCCCTACTAATAAATTGCTAGAAAGCTTAGGGATTGGTACACAACAGATCTTATTTACGGATTTTAGCTTTTTATTTGTTTCGGTTTATATTTTTATTCCGTTCATGATTTTGCCAATTTACAATGCTTTGGAAGAGATGAATCATAGTCTCCTAGATGCGGCAAATGATTTAGGGGCTTCTCAGTGGACTACTTTTCGTCGTGTTATTTTCCCGCTAACGCTGGACGGGGTGAAGTCAGGGTGCCAAGCTGTATTTATTCCTGCTCTCTCGTTGTTTATGATTACTCGATTGGTCGCTGGAAACCGGGTTATTACGCTGGGAACAGCCATTGAGCAACATTTCCTTGTCACTCAAGATTGGGGAATGGGAGCGACGATTGCGGTGTTCCTGATTATTGCGATGGCCTTCATTATGATGTTGACGAGAAAACGGAAGTGAGGTGGCAAATATGAAGAAAAAGAATGGCTTGGGCCCTAAAATATACCTAGCAATCGTGTTTGTCATTCTCTATGCTCCGATTTTCTATCTAATGGTGTACTCCTTTAGTAGTGGAGATAAGATGTACAACTTTGAAGGTTTTACTTTGAATCATTATAAGGAAGTATTGCAAGACACAAGGCTTTTAATCATTGTTCTGAATACGCTAGTAATTGCATTGTTATCAGCTGCTCTTTCGACGATACTCGGAGTATGTGGTGCTTTAGCGATTTATTATGTGCGGAAGTTACGGACGCAAAATTCACTCCTTACCCTAAATAATGTATTAATTGTTAGTTCGGATGTGGTAATTGGAGCGTCATTCTTACTTCTTTTTACCATTGTGGGAGTGAAATTAGGCTTTGTATCGGTTTTGCTTTCTCATATTGCATTTAGTGTTCCGATCGTTGTGCTCATGGTGTTACCAAAGTTAAACGAAATGAGCCCCACGTTGATTGATGCAGCCCGGGATTTAGGGGCGAGTCGTTGGGATATATTGAGTAAAGTGATATTGCCGTTTATTACTCCGGGGATTTTTGCTGGGTTTTTCATGGCGTTAACCTATTCGTTAGATGATTTTGCGGTTACGTTCTTTGTCACAGGAAATGGTTTCTCAACCTTGTCTGTTGAGATCTATTCTAGGGCTAGACAAGGAATTTCACTCTCCATTAATGCATTATCTACCCTTATTTTCTTTGCGACCATGATGATGGTGATTGGGTATTATTTCATTGCGAAACGTAACCAACGTGGTGCAGGAATGGGGGTTGGAAAGTGAAGAGATTAACACGGGCTTTTTCTGTCATTTTCTTGATATCTTTCGGTCTTATGTATGTAACCTACTATCTCAATCAAGCAGAGGGTTATGGTGGGAAGAATACGCTAACGGTTTACAACTGGGGCGATTATATTGACGAAGAGCTTCTTGAAAAGTTTGAAGAAGAAACAGGATTGAAAGTGATCTATCAAACATTTGACTCAAACGAAGCGATGATGACAAAGATCGAGCAAGGTGGTACTACATTTGATGTAGCGGTACCCTCTGAGTACGCGATGTCTAAGATGAAAGATGAAAAGTTGTTGTTGCCGATAGATCATAAAAAAATCCCTAATTTGAAGCATATCGAATCACGTTTTATGAATCTTCCATTTGACCCTCAAAATCAATACTCGATTCCTTACTTCTGGGGAACGGTTGGTATTGTCTATAATAAGGAGAAGTTAAAAGGAAGAGAAATTAAGAGTTGGAATGACCTATGGAATCCAGATTTTAAGAATCAAATTCTACTCGCTGACGGGGCAAGGGAAGTGATGGGCTTTTCGTTAAACAGCCTTCACCATTCATTAAATGATACAGATGAAACACATCTTCAAGAAGCGAAGGCGAAGTTAGATCGACTTACTCCTAACATTAAAGCTATTGTGGGGGATGAGATTAAGATGCTGCTTGTGAATGAAGAAGCGTCACTTGGGGTTGTTTGGTCAGGAGATGCTTCGGAGATCATGGGGGAGAATGAGAATCTTGACTATGTGGTACCGGAAGAAGGCTCTAATCTCTGGTTTGATAATATGGTGATTCCCAAAACAGCTAAAAATGTAGAGGGTGCTCACAAGTTTATTAATTTTATGCTCGATCCAGAAAATGCGGCGAAGAATGCCGAATATGTCGGTTATTCGACCCCGAATGCAGAAGCTTTAAAGCTCCTTCCTGAAGAGATTTCACAGGATGTGCGCTTTTATCCTCCGCCAGAATTGACGAAGAAGCTAGAGGTGTACAAAAATCTTGGGAAAAAGATGTTATCCCACTATAATGAGTTGTTCCTAGAGTTTAAGATGCATCGAAAGTAGTAAGAAAACAATCCCTATCAGCATTATGACGGGGATTGTTTTCGTTTTCTTATATTATTTCTTCCCTTTTTGGCCACCTAGAATGAAAAAAATCTCATCTGCCAGCTTTGTATTATCGATTAAACCCTCAAACCGTTCCTTTCCAGGTCCGAAAGCGTATACGGGAACTTCTTCTCCAGTATGTCCATCTGTTGTCCAACCTGTGTAGGAGCGAGTATTAAAGATTTTTTCAATAGCCTCATCGATATCCTCTCCTTTTTTATTTATAGAAGCCTTTTTGACAGATTGGATTTCAGAGGATGTTAGATCAAGGTCGATATAAGTGTCCAGTATTTTTTCTACCGACTTACCCGATGCGATTTGGGCAGCCATATAGTCAGGTGTTTTCTTTGCTGCACGGAGGGCTTCAGGATGGAAGTTATATTCACCGTTAGCTCCTACAGAAAGTCCACCAGTAGAATGGTCTGCTGTTGTAACGACTAAGGTGTGCTTGTCTGCTTTTGCAAAATCAATCGCTGTTTGAAATGCTTTTTCGAAATCTTGCATTTCACTCATCGCACCTACGATATCGTTATCATGGCCGGCCCAGTCAATTTGACTCCCTTCTACCATAAGGAAAAAGCCCTTTTTGTTTTGATTGAGACGATCAATAGCAGACTTTGTCATCTCTTGGAGGGATGGAGTATTCGCGTTTCGGTCAATCATTTTATCCATTCCTCCGGAAGCAAATAAGCCAAGTACTTGTTTACTTTGATTTCTCTTCAGTTCGTCTCGGTTGGTGACATATCCGTATCCATCTTTTTTAAACTTTTCTACTAGGTTTTGATCTTTACGTACAAAGTTTGTAAGGCCTCCGCCTAGCAATACATCTACTTTATGTTTTCCTTGAATAAGCTCGTTGTAGTAATCATCTGCGATCGCATCCATATTTTTACGACTGATATCATGAGCCCCAAACGCAGCCGGCGTTGCGTGTGTAATCTCTGAAGTGGCTACGAGCCCAGTCGATTTTCCTTTCGCTTTTGCTTCTTCTAATACCGTTTTCACTTCCGAATGATCGTTATCTACGGCTACTGCATTGTTGTATGTCTTCACTCCCGCTGACATGGCAGTCGCAGCGGATGCAGAATCGGTAATATTTTCATGATCATCTTCTGGATAAGTGGTTTGCATTCCGACCAAGTATGGGTCAAATGCAGTTGACTCTTTCGCCTTTGTTTTAGGATCATCTTTGAAATAACGATAGGCGGTCATATAGGAAGGTCCCATACCATCCCCGATTAAAACGATTACATTTCGAATCTCTTCTTGTTTCTTTGCCTCAGCACGAGGGGTTAATCCGACATAGGTTGTTGTTGCGATTGCTAGAACGGAAGCAATGGCGAAACCTTTTATTGTTTTCAAGTGAGATCCTCCTCATTAATGAACTTCCTAAATATCGTAAAAAAATACTGTTGACGATAGTAAAGAAATATGTGAAGAGAACGTAATATCTTGTTTAATCTTTCTCTAAAAATGGTGATTATCTTTACATATACAAAGAGTCAGAGGGGATTAAATATCCTCTCCGACTCTGGAATGTTTTCAAAGCGTACCAGTGACGCTGAAACACTAGTTAGGCCTTCGAAAACTGGAAAAACATAGACCGTATGGTTGGGATTATTAAGAAAGTAAAAGGTAAAATGGACAAAAAAATCGAACGAGAAGAATGTACTACGATTTTCGAATAAATGCAATACTTAAATCGAGAAAATAAGCGATTATCTTATTTTCAGTCAAAAAAGGAATGTAAGTTCGTGTTTTTCTTTGACATAGGCCATATGATTGAACCTGTATAGCAACATTGATAAACACATGCAACCTAGTAGATAATAGCCAAAAAGGGGAGATCAATATGGTTTTTGGAATCGGAACAGACATTGTAGAGATTGAAAGAATTGCCTTGATTAATCTAGAGCGTTTTACGAATCGCATCTTAAATGAAGAAGAACAAAGTCACCTGGCCTCCGTTTCAAAGCGAACGATTGAATACTTAGCAGGTCGCTTTGCAGCGAAGGAAGCGATCTCGAAAGCGTTAGGAACGGGGATTGGATCACGACTAAGCTTTCATGACATCTCGATCGTAAAGGATAAACGGGGTGCTCCTAAGGTACAGCTAACCGAACAAGTAATAAAATCTTTTTTTGGGGACCAAAGTGTTAGTATTCACCTTTCTATTTCTCATAGTAAGCACTACGCAGTGGCAACGGCCGTCATTGAAGTGGATTGAACGATGAATAACCATGTAGAGTGGCTCATATAATGATAGTGCGGTTAGGACAAAGATGACAGGCTATATATGCCTTTGCAGAGCTTGCGGATTCTGTCAGGAAATAGTACCAGACTAACCGACATATTTCCCGGGAAATCGGAGGGGGGAATGGGATATGCGTCAAAAATCATGGTTTCTCGTGTTCGTTCTAATTCTGTCCATTTTTTTGTCGGCTTGTGAAAAGTCTACTGAGGATGTCGTCTCGGATCTTCGTAAGCAGCCTGAAGAGATTGATTCCTATACGGGTCACGGGAAATTAACTCTACAAGCGGGGAAAAAGAGTCAAGATGTGGATGTGGAGGTTTGGTACAAACGGCCTAATCTCTACCGAGTTCAATTAAAAAATGAGACAAGCGATGTTACACAGGTCTTGCTCAAAAACGAAAAAGGTGTATACGTCTTAACACCTCATTTAAAGAAGAGTTATCGCTTTCAAAGTGATTGGCCTACTACAAGTGGACAGGTATATCTTTATCAAACCATCTTATCTAGTATAGTGGAGGATCAGTCGAGGAAGGTGGAGACTGATAAGAAGGGATATCAATTCGAAGTGGCCACAACCAAGTATATGAACAAAACGTGGGTGAAACAGAAGATTTGGCTTACTTCGGATTATAAACCAGAAAAAGTAGAGGTTTATGATGATAAAGATCAGCCTATTGTAAAGATGGTGTTCGATCGATTTGAATACGATACAAAGTTTGATAAAGGTGTTTTTGATTCGGAGAGGAACTTAACTCATGCGCCTGTACCATCGAAGGAGACTTTGGGTCGTATACATTCTGAATTGAGTGCCATCACACCGGGAACGATTCCGCAAGGAACGAAATTAACAGATGAGCAAACCATTCAAGGTGCAAATGGGTCTATAGTGGTGCAACGGTTCCATGGATCAAAGCCTTTTACGCTCTCGCAACGAAAAGCCATGCCAGACCAACTTGAGAAAGCATCTTATGGAAAGCCTGTACAAGTGCAGGGGTTTTTAGGTATGCTACTGGAATTCTCAAATCAAAAAAGCCTTGTCTGGGTAGATTCTGAGAAGCAAGTCGAATATGAGATGGTATCAAGTATGGATACGCCAGAAATGATCCAAATAGCTACCTCTCTCACCGGGCAGAGTCAGAAATAATTTCTCCCATATGAGTGATCGGACAGCTTTCGTGTGATTTGGTATAATGGCAACATAACAAATCACTTGGAAGTGAAACTTCATGAACAACATACAAACTAAATCAATACAGCCTTTTTATCGTGACACTTATATTGAAGTTAATCTAGATGCGATACATCATAATATTCGAGAGTATCGGCGCTGGATTGGGGATCAGGTAAATCTATTAGTAACAGTAAAAGCGAATGCATACGGTCATGGAATGGTGCCGATTGCGAAAGCAGCAGCGGAGGCAGGTGTGGACCGACTCGGGGTTGCTTTTGTAGATGAAGGAATCCAGTTGCGGAAGGCTGGAATTACGATACCCATTTTGGTTTTGGGGTATACGCCACCTCATGCTATCCAAGCTGCCGTTCAACATGATTTAGCCATTACGATCTACTCGAGTTATCTTCTCGAACAAGTACAAGAAGAAGCAAAGAGACAGAACAAAAAAGCAACGATTCATATTAAGATAGATACAGGGATGGGTAGATTAGGGATTCAGCCATCGGAGGTTATTCCCTTTCTTCATCAAGCGGCGCAGTATTCAGCTATTTATATGGAAGGACTCTATACACATTTTTCAACAGCCGACGAGGAAGAACGTAGCTACTTCGAAAAGCAGATTAAAGGCTTTGAGCAAATTAGAGAAGCTGTGAAAGAAGCTGGTTTTGAGATTCCGATCTATCATTCTTCTAACAGTGCAGCAACGATGGTAGAAAAAACTCAGCATCATCAAATGGTTCGTGTGGGCGTAGGATTATATGGAATGTATCCATCTGACGAAGTAAGTCATTCTGAGTTAGAGTTAATCCCTGCTCTACGCCTTGTCACCAAAGTAGCCCATCTAAAGAAAGTTCCAGCCAATCATGGTGTCAGCTATGGAAAAACCTATACAACACAAGGAGATGAGTGGCTAGCTACATTGCCGATTGGTTATGCAGATGGCTACTCACGTTCTCTTTCGAACAAAGGATTTGTATTGTTAAATGGAGTTCGTGTACCCGTAGTGGGAACCGTTTGTATGGACCAGTTGGTCGTACGTGTCGATGAGGCAATGCCAGTACAAGTTGGGGATGAAGCTGTGGTATACGGGGCACAGGGTGCGGGTGAAATCCTTGTGGATGAAGTAGCGAAATGGTTAGGTACAATCAACTATGAAGTGACTTGCATGCTCCAGAAGAGAATCCCGCGGATCTATACGTACCATGGAAAAGTGATTGAGGTAGTGAACGGCCTTATGCAATAATTACCAGTATGTTTTAAAAAAGAGGTGTTTGTGGTACTTTTTTAAGCATAAACCTTCTATAAGCGGCAGGAATTTTCTTGGATGAAGCGAATAAATTACTCTGTGTGTCAGGGAGTACTTTCGTATACGATTTACATGCGTATTTAGAGAAAGTATAATTTTGCAATAGAATCAACATAATGATAGTATTGATAGGGAGATCGCTAACGGTGATGATTGGTTGGGGGTGCGCAAGTTGTCTAGTACCAAGAGAATTATGATCAGCCTACCCAAAAATCTTCTACAAGAAGTAGATGGAATGGTTGAACGAGATAACTCCAATCGCAGTGAGTTTATTCGGCAAGCGATGAAGTTGTATCTTCAAGAGCGGAAAAAGCGACTTATTCGGGAGATGATGCAAAGGGGATACATGGAGATGGCGCGGATTAATTTAAACATCTCGCATGAAGCCTTTGAAGCAGAAGAAGAAGCTGAGGATACTTTGGATCGATTAGTTAGTGGGGTGTAGTGGGTTTGATAGTAAAACGTGGCGATGTCTACTTTGCTGATCTTTCCCCTGTGGTCGGATCTGAACAGGGAGGGGTTCGTCCTGTTTTGGTCATACAAAACGATATCGGTAACCGATTTAGCCCCACTGTGATTGTCGCCGCGATTACTGCACAAATCCAAAAGGCCAAACTGCCTACCCATGTAGAAATTGATGCAAAGGTGTACGGATTTGATCGGGATTCCGTTATTTTGCTTGAGCAGATACGGACGATTGATAAACAGCGACTTACTGATAAGATTACTCATTTAGATGATGAGATGATGTATCGAGTAAATGAAGCCCTACAAATTAGTTTAGGAGTTATTGATTTCTAATTACTGATAGATTAGGCTGATTTTCCTTTGGGATGATGGCATGAGAACGGCATGGATCTTGCACGTTCTCTTTTTTTTATGCCTATTTCTGGTGTATGATACTATAAACGATACATTTTCGATGAGGAGATCAGATCCAAGGGGATAAATTTATGAGAGAAAAATTACAAACAGATTTTGAACGGCTCCTTGCTTCGTATTTACATGACCCTAAAGAAGAAAATCTTTATGGAGTTCAACAACTAAATAAGTGGATCATGGATCAAAAGATCCCGCCTGATGAGGTGCTCAACCACTATATAGAGACGTTGAAGAAGTTAATCCCAGACTTGCATTCAGATGTAAAGACATCTTTCGACTTGTTGTTAGAAGTGATGGTTGGTTATGGAGTGCAATATCGCGTCGATAAGAATATTGCTACTCGTCACCAAGAATTAGAAGATGAAATTGAAGTAGCTGTACATCTCCAAAGAACACTATTACCTGAGTCCCCACCACCTCTTAAAGGTGTTGATCTAGGAGTTGCTAGTTATGCATCTAAAACAATGAGCGGGGATTACTATAACTTTGTTCAGTATGGTGATGGAATACTGGGGATCGCGATTGCGGATATCATTGGTAAAGGAATTCCTGCGGCACTTTGTATGTCGATGATTAAGTACTCAATGGATGATATGGACCATCACCAGCCAGAACCATCTGAGATTTTACAAGAACTAAACACAGTAGTAGAAAGAAATATTTTGCCTAATATGTTTATCACGATGGTATACGGGGTATATGATTCCTTAAATCATTCATTCCGATACGCTACCGCAGGCCATGAACCAGGCTTCATCTATCGGGCAGATACAGATCAATTTGAGGATATGGACACCCAAGGGCTGGTCCTAGGAGTTACTTCACATGTGGAGTATCCTGAGTTTCAGTTACATTTGGCTGAACGTGATGTCATTATCCTGTTAACTGACGGAGTTACAGAAACTCGCTTTGACGGGGAATTTATTGAGCGCTCTGATTTCTGTGAGCTAGCTAGAAAATATCTTCACCTGCCTGCCCAAGAGATTGCGGAGAAAGTATATAAACGCATTTATGAGCTTTCAGGTTATCAAATGTTAGATGACCAGACGATTATCGTCATCAAACGAGTTGGCAAAAACAAATTGTAAATTCAGAGCATGGTTTGGAGGTTGAGTCTATTGAATATAACAATCCGTGAGCATAGTGAACGAGAACATGCAATTGCTTTAACGGTATTAGGAGAGGTAGATGTATACACAGCTCCTCAATTACGTGAAAAACTACTGACTCTATGCCAAGGCGGTAGTAGTATTCATCTTGATCTTGCTGGAGTCGATTATATTGACAGTACGGGTTTAGGCGTACTAATCGGCGCATATAAGGCGCAAAAATCTACAGGTGGGAAACTAATCATCTCTGGGATGAATTCAAGGCTCGCGCGCCTATTTCGTATTACTGGACTTCAAGAAATTATGGAATTTGGACCAGATAACCAGGAGGATGGGAAATCATGAGGGAGCAGCCGTTAGATTTGGTAAACTTGACGATTCCAGCGAAGCCAGATTACGTGGCAATTGCTCGATTGGCTGTTTCAGGAATAGCGAATCGGATGGGTTTTTCTTATGACGATATTGAAGATCTAAAACTCGCTGTATCGGAGGCTTGCACCAACTCTGTCGAACATGCCTACTCTGGTGAAAACGGTGAGATTGGATTATCCTGTAACATTTTTGAAAATCGATTAGAAATAGAAGTAGTAGACCAAGGTCATAGTTTTGATGCTAGTGAAGTTGAATCTCGGACAGGTCCTATTCAATTTGAGGTATCAATGAGTTTAGTGCGTGAACGCGGACTTGGACTATACCTAATGCGTAGTCTGATGGATCATGTTGACATTGATGGTGATGATGGCGTAATCGTACGTATGACCAAATACATTCGAAAAAATGAGGTGGGTTCTCATGTCGAGTCGCCCGCGTCCTACCCCACTCGATGACGAAACGATAAAATATTTAATCGAGCAGTACCAGCAGAATGGGGATTCTGAAGCACAGGAACGTTTAGTAGGGCACTATAAAAGTTTAGTTGACACATTGGCATATAAATTTTCCAGAGGGATGGAGCCATTTGAGGATTTAGCACAGGTAGGGATGATTGGCCTGCTTGCTGCCTTAAAACGGTTTGATCCTGAATTTGGGCGTAGTTTTGAAGGATTTGCAGTTCCTACCATCGTGGGAGAAATTAAGAGGCATATTCGTGATAAGACTTGGAGTGTTCATGTCCCGCGTCGAATCAAGGAATTAGGTCCACGAATCAAGCGAGCTGTCGAAGAGCTGACGACAAAATTCCAGCGCTCTCCACAAGTGTCGGAGATTGCGGATTATTTGGATGTTACTCCAGAAGAAGTACTCGAAACGATGGAGATGGGACGGAGTTACCAGGCGGTTTCTGTCGACAGTCCGATTGAAGCGAATTCGGACGGCAGCCAAGTTACATTACTGGATTTAGTCGGAAACGAGGACCAGGGTTATGACCATGTTGACCAGAAGATGTTGTTACAAAAAGCATTCCACGTTCTAAACGAGCGTGAAAAGGAAATTTTGCAACTAACTTTCTTTGAAAACTTGAGTCAGAAACAGGTTGGGGACAAGCTAGGAATTTCTCAAATGCATGTTTCTCGATTGCAACGCCGGGCGCTCACGAAATTACGTCAAGCCATTCGTATGGAGCCTTCTGAAGTAATGTAGAACTTAAAGCACACAGTATTCTATTTCGCATGGAATATTCTGTGTGTTTTTCTTATGGTAAAATATCTATATTCCTATTTTTTGATAGCAGAAGAAAGTGTGGTGTGTGGTTTGGAGCAGATTCAAATGTGGAAGCAGATTGCGACAGAGTTAGAGATCGAGTCTCACCAAGTAAAGGTAACGGTAGGGTTGCTAGAAGAGGGGAACACAGTTCCTTTTATTGCACGTTATCGTAAAGAGATGACAGGTAGCTTAGATGAAGAGTTAATTCGTGCTGTAGAGGAACGTTTTCGCTATCTAACCCAAATGAATCAACGACGTGAAGAGATTTTACGGACGATTGAAGAACAAGGAAAGTTAACCGAAGAATTACAAACTAAGATCGAAGCAGTTACTAAGTTGCAAGAGTTAGAGGATCTATATCTACCTTATCGGCCGAAACGTAAAACGCGTGCATCAGTGGCGAGAGAGCGTGGTTTAGAGCCACTAACACGGATTTTGGCATCGACTAGGGACTTACATAAAATAGAGCAAGAAGCAGTGACATTCGTAAACTTAGGGCAGGGTGTTGAATCGGCTGAGGAAGCGATTCAAGGGGCGATGGATATCTTGGCAGAAGAGCTTTCTGAGGATGCTGAGATTCGGAAGTGGGTTCGGGAGTACACCTGGAACCACGGAGTGCTAACCTCTAAAGGGAAGGATCCAGAAACTCGTTCGGTTTATGAGATGTATTATGACTATACAGAGCCAGTACGTAGTATGCCTTCTCATCGTATTTTGGCTGTGAATCGGGGTGAGAGGGAAGAATTTTTAAAAGTAAAAATTTCAGTAGAAGAGGAGCAGATTTTTGCTCATCTACGAAACTGGTTTTCTATCCCTATTCATTCCTATCTAGAGGCAGTCGTTCAAGATTCCTACAAGCGTTTGATTGCTCCTTCAATTGAACGCGAAGCTCATGCTAGAATGACCGAACAAGCAGAAGAACAAGCCATACACATTTTTTCTGAGAACTTGCGTCATTTGTTGCTTCAACCGCCGATTGCAGGGAAGATCGTACTGGGAGTGGATCCAGCTTTTCGAACGGGTTGTAAGCTAGCCGTTATTGATGAGACAGGGAAAGTGCTACATATAGATGTGATCTATCCAACTGCTCCTCATCATGATCTAGAGGGAGCGAAGAAAGTAGTCTTAGCTTTAATAAAGAAATACCATATTAATATGGTTGCGATTGGAAATGGTACAGCTTCGCGAGAGACGGAACAGTTTATTGTAGATGTGCTGAAAGAAGTAAAACAGAAATTGTACTACTTAATTGTAAATGAGGCGGGTGCTAGTGTTTATTCAGCGTCCAAAATTGCGAAAGATGAATTCCCAGATCTTGATGCTGCTCGTCGTTCAGCTGTTTCCATTGCCCGTCGAGTTCAAGATCCACTGGCTGAATTGGTGAAAATTGATCCTAAATCGGTAGGAGTGGGCCAATATCAGCATGATGTATCCCAAAAACAGCTTACGGAGAGCTTGACTCATGTAGTTGAATCAGCTGTAAACTATGTGGGCGTAAACGTGAATACTGCTTCCGCTTCCCTCCTTCAATATGTATCGGGTGTGAGTGGGGCAGTAGCGAAGAATATTGTCAAAAAGCGTGAAGAATTAGGGCGCTTTTCTTCTAGACGAGATTTACAGTCCGTTCCACGATTAGGTGCGAAAACATACGAACAATGTATTGGTTTTTTACGCGTGACAGATGGGCAAAACCCTCTAGATAAGACACCGATTCATCCGGAGTCTTATCACATTACCGAAGCCTTGTTATCAAAATTACAGATAGAGCCTGTGGAGATTGGCTCAGAAGATGTAAAGCAGAGGTTGAGTGCAGTTGATGTAGAGATGATGGCAAGAGAACTAGACTGCGGAGTGCCAACGCTTCAGGATATCTTAGAAGCTCTTATGCGACCAGGTCGAGATCCTCGTGATGAGATGCCTACACCCCTTCTTCGCTCTGATGTACTGAAAGTAGAAGATCTTCAAATCGGTATGAAATTGCAAGGAACAGTTCGGAATGTTGTGGACTTCGGAGCTTTCGTTGATATTGGTTTGAAAAATGATGGGCTTGTCCATGTGTCAAAACTAAGCGAGCGATTTGTACGGAATCCAATGGATGTTGTAACAGTAGGAGATATTGTAGATGTATGGGTGTTACAAATTGATCCAGATCGCCAGCGGGTAGGCCTTACGATGGTGGAATCTTCCTTACTTAAACAGGTGGACTAAATACGAAGAAAACCAACTGGGCAGGCGTTTCTATGAATCGCGGCCCAGTTGTGTGCGTGAGGACGGGCTTTTATCTTGTTCCTTCTTTATGTAGCTAAACCAGCATTTATTCAAAAAGAGAATTTGTTTGCGGTCGCGCTGCCGGTACGCATTCATAAGCTGTTTCGTCAGCCATTTTGGCACAGGTTCATCCTCCCTTGGTAAAAATCTTGGTGCTTATACCTATGTCAAGAGAGATCTAAGTGTGCAGGAATTGATAAAATAAGTTTATTCTTCCATCATAGTTGTATGCTAAAAAGAAAAAGAGGTAGATTATATGTCATTACAGTTTTGGTTTGAAAAAGGGATATCTTTCGAGGAATATGTGGCATCTATGAAAGCGAACAAAGAAGGGCTTCTTACTGTGTATAAAGGATTTTCTTTAAATAGTGAAGAGATGGACTTTTTTTCGAAGCTGGCGGACCAAAAGCTACGTATAATTGGTTTGACGGCAGATTGGTGTGGAGATGCTATGCTTAACGTTCCTATCATAGAGCATATTGCTAGCGCGTGTCAGTCCCCTCTAAGCCTTCTCAATCGAGACGAGAATTTGGAACTGATGGACCAGTATCTAACAAATGGAACCGCTCGGGCCATTCCGATTTTTATCTGGATTGATCAAGAAGGGAATGAGAAGGCAGTCTGGGGCCCGAGAGCGGACGAGGTTCAAACGATTATAGCGAATCTTCGCTCCAGTCTTCCTGAAAAAGAAGATCCTACATTCGCTATCAAGCAGGCAGAGGTGTATCGGCAATTTCGTACACGTCTGGTAATCGACCAAGATCTGTGGTTGTCTGTTAAAAGTAGTGTACAAGCATGTCTATCTAAACTAAGTGCATAAATGATAGGAGGGCGTAATATGAGTAAGTTGCGAGTAGGTTTTATAGGTCTTGGAATCATGGGACGTGCGATGGCACGTAATATTGTTCAAGCTGGTTTCCCCGTTACGGTTTGGAATCGAACTCGCTCCAAGATGGAAGAAGCAACAGCGTGGGGTGCGAAGTTGGCTGATTCCCCTAAGCAAGTGGCAGAGCAAAGTGATGTGGTTATCACAGTGGTTGGAGATACACCTGATGTAAAAGCTGTATTAACAGGAGAACAAGGAGTGTTTCAAGGCGCAAGAAATGGGGTAGTAGTAATCGATATGAGTACGATTGCTGCTGAAGCAGAACGTGAATTAGCATCTCAGGCTAAAACCCTAGGGATTGATTATTTAGATGCACCCGTAAGCGGTGGAGACATCGGAGCTCAAAACGGCACTCTCTCCATTATGGTTGGAGGGGAGGCGAAGGCCCTTGAAAAAGTTAGACCCATTCTTGAAGCGATGGGGCAACGAATTGTTCATTGTGGGGAGGTTGGTGCTGGACAAACTGTGAAGGCTTGTAACCAAATCTTATGTGGTCTCAATTTGCTTGCTGTGGTAGAGGCGCTTAGTTATGCCAAAAAAGCAGGGGTAGATGTCGAGAAAATGATTGAGGTTACGACGCAAGGAGCAGGTGGTTCTTGGGCCTTAGCGAATTACGCTCCTCGTATTATCCAAGGGGATTTGGAACCAGGCTTTTCGGTAGAGTTTATCCAAAAAGATCTACGGATTGTCCTTCAAGAAGCAGAACAGATGCAACTTCCACTGATGGGTACAGCGCTTGTACAACAACTCCTTCGTTCGTTACAAGCACACGGTGGGAATCCAGATGGCTCACATGCTCTTATTCAAGTGATGGAACAACTGGGGAATGTAGAGATTGTACCAAATAAGTAAATTTTGTTACAAAACTATTGCTCTAGAAAACATCTAAGAATATACTAAATTTAAATGATTATAGGGAGGATTACTCTGTGAATCAAGGTTTCTCAAACAATGCAACAAGTTCGCAACGATTTACACAACGCATGATGCCAGCTGTTTTTGGATGGATGTTTGCTGGTTTATTAATGACGGCTATTATCGCAGGTGTATTACTACAAAATAGTGAAGCCATTACGATGCTCCGAACACCTATTATTTTTTACGCTGTTATTGCGGCTGAGATTATTACGGTTATCTTTTTGTCTAAACGCCTTGGGAAAATGTCAGCCACAGCTGCTTCCTTCTGCTTTTTCCTCTATGCAGCGTTAAATGGTTTAACCATCGCGGCTTTCATGTCAAGATTTGAAGTGGGCACGATTGCATCGGCATTTGGAATTGCAGCAGCTATGTTTGGTGTCTTTGCCATTTTTGGTGCCGTAACGAAAAAAGACCTGACAAAACTAGGGTCTCTATTGTTCATGTTGTTGATTGGAGTGATTATTGCTACTTTAGCAAATGCATTCTTTATCAAGAGTGGGGCAATGGGTCTCATTATCTCTTATGTCGCAGTTCTGATTTTCTGTGGTCTCACTGCATATGATATGCAAAAGATCAAAGAAATGGGTGCTTATTCATCACAGTTTGGTGAAGAAGGCGCAACCAAAATTGCGATTTTTGGTGCATTAATGCTGTATATGGATTTCGTCATGATTTTCTGGCATTTGCTTAATATTTTCGGAAGCGATGATTAATGGATCGTTCTGTTAAAATCAAACCCCTTCGCAATGGTATTTGCGAGGGGATTTTTTATGGTGCTATAGAGGTGATGGGGTTCACTTGTTGGTAATCTTCTGGTGTGATAATAGTAGGGAGTTTGTGAATTTCTGTGATTAAAAGGGTGGTCACCTCAGGTACATAATTTTGGTTATGATCTCTTACACACATACCTGTTAAGTGTTTAAGAGAGGTTAGCGCCACTTCGGTTACGGGAAGCGGGATTTTTTCAGTTCGAATGTAGATGTCTGCGGATCGCAAGGCTTTTAACAGCCAAAAGGGAGTATTTGATTTATGCAACCATTTTTCCCATAATTGTGATAACGCAATGGGGCGGTGTTCTCCTATATCAGGAAAGGATTGATAAGCATCCCAAGCATATGAATTTATCTTTTCTTGATATTGTTGATAGTACCATGCCGTTTCCTGAATAGACTTCCATACGGGATCATAGTAGCGATGCGCTGTATAGTCCCAGTTCATCTCTAGCTCATGCCAATCATTTTGATCATGTGATTTGGTATGGACTTCGATTAATCGAATTTTATCAGTAGGGATCTTCCAATGAAGCTTTGTGAGCCATAGATTTCGGACCATAGAAAACATAGGTGCGATGTAGTTAGGATCAGCATGCGATGAAAATATAATAATCGTCGCTTCCTTTCCAACCAGTAGATCATCCTGGTGTCCGATATGGAGTTCGATATCTACTGTCGAAACGGGATGGTTGGCTGCATGCATTTTTATGTAAGAAGGAGTAGAAAGGTACGGGAGAGAGAATTGATACGCTCCTGCCTGCAATGGCTTCATGAAGATTCCTCCTGCTTATAAGAGAGATACTCTATAAATTGGTTTTTGTTCCTATCTTAACAAAAGAAGATAGTGCCATGCTATAAAAAATTCGAGAAGTCATAAATTCTTGTCCTCTTACAGTTCCTATTCAAATTGGGTA
This sequence comes from Thermoactinomyces sp. DSM 45891, assembly GCF_900119485.1. GTDB lineage: Bacteria > Bacillota > Bacilli > Thermoactinomycetales > Thermoactinomycetaceae > Baia. The sequence goes on along the minus strand of NZ_FPJZ01000019.1, from coordinate 17,947 downwards.
TATAAATGGTAGTGTTCATTTGTATAAAACAGACTACATGCGGCCTAGAAGACCCATTCGGAGAAGATTTTATAACCTAAAAAAAGACAAAAAGAAAATTGAAATTAAGTGCTTGACTACAGATATATGATCGTGCTAAATTATAGAGGTCGCTAAAACGAAGCACACAAAACATCTTGTTGGATCAGTATTTTTTTAAAAAAGTGTTGCGAGAACGAGAGTTGTATGATAAAATAGTAAAAGTTGCTGTGAGTAACGATTAGGATTACGATATTCCTCAATAGCTCAATGGTAGAGCGCCCGACTGTTAATCGGTAGGTTGTAGGTTCGAGTCCTACTTGAGGAGCCAATTCGGGGAGATACTCAAGAGGCCGAAGAGGAAGCATTGCTAATGCTTTAGGACGTAATTACGCGTCGCGAGGGTTCGAATCCCTCTCTCTCCGCCAGACATTTTTTGGCCCGTTGGTGAAGCGGTTCAACACACCAGCCTTTCACGCTGGCATGCAGGGGTTCGAATCCCCTACGGGTCACCATTTTTGGACGCTTAGCTCAGCTGGGAGAGCACCTGCCTTACAAGCAGGGGGTCGGCGGTTCGATCCCGTCAGCGTCCACCAGTATTACTTTTTTAATGCGGAGCTGTGGTGTAGAGGCCTAACATGCCTGCCTGTCACGCAGGAGATCGCGGGTTCGAATCCCGTCAGCTCCGCCATATTTAAAGTCTACTTTTTGGCGGTCGTGGCGAAGTGGTTAACGCACCGGATTGTGATTCCGGCATTCGAGGGTTCAATTCCCTCCGGTCGCCCCATGTTTTTTAATGGGAAGTAGCCAAGCGGTAAGGCAACGGACTTTGACTCCGTCATGCGAAGGTTCGATCCCTTCCTTCCCAGCCATTGTAGTTTGACATCTTAGTGAGAGCCATTAGCTCAGTTGGTAGAGCATCTGACTTTTAATCAGAGGGTCGAAGGTTCGAGCCCTTCATGGCTCACCATGATTTTCGTATATGCGGGTGTGGCGGAATTGGCAGACGCACCAGATTTAGGTTCTGGCGCTTCACGGCGTGGGGGTTCAAGTCCCTCCACCCGCACCATATACTTTTACAATTAAATGAAGTGAGTACGCGGTCGTGGTGGAATTGGCAGACACGCTATCTTGAGGGGGTAGTGTCCTATGGACGTGCGAGTTCGAGTCTCGCCGACCGCACCATCTACAGACCATCTTAATATGCGGGTGTAGTTCAATGGTAGAACATCAGCCTTCCAAGCTGATTGCGAGGGTTCGATTCCCTTCACCCGCTCCAACTCAGAAGTTCGTGGCTTATGCTACGGGCTTTTTTATTTGTCTGGAATATGATGTTTGCGTTTCGATCGTAGGTCTAGGATAATGAGTTCAGATAGATGAGTAGGTGAGATGAATTGGAAAAGAAGATATGGCATACTACCTCTGGAGAAGAGACGAGGCTTCTTGCAAGGAGCCTCGCTTCTCATGTGCAAGAAGGGGATGTTTTTGCTCTAGAAGGTGGGCTTGGAGCAGGAAAAACAACTTTTTGTCAGGGATTAGCGAAGGGCTTAGAAATAGAGAGGTATGTGGATAGTCCTACATTTACTGTGATAAAAGAGTATCAAGGGCGTTTGCCTCTATATCATATGGATGTGTATCGTTTAGATGGCATTGAGAGTGATCTAGGTCTAGAAGAATATTTTTATGGGGACGGGATTTGTGTTATTGAGTGGGCATCCATAATCCAGGAAATTTTGCCCGATGATACGATTTCGTTCTCATTTGAGGTGCAAGAGGATGGAACGAGGAGTATTTCGTTTCCAATTAATAGTGAACGTGCAAAGCGTTTGGCGAAGGATGTGTCGTGGGATTGAAAATCTTAGCAATCGATACCTCCACGTTAGTTCTCGGTGTCGCAGTAGTTGAAGAAGGAAAGGTATTGGGAGAGGTAACAAACAATCTATATAAAACCCATTCGGAGCGTCTTATGCCTACGGTAGCTGGATTATTGAAAGACCTCTCCATTGAACTCCAAGAGATCACGGCTATTAGTGTTACATCAGGACCGGGCTCTTATACGGGGATTCGGATTGGTGTTACGACAGCCAAAACATTGGCTTGGACTCACGATCTCCCGCTATATGCAGAGTCTAGTTTATCGGTGCTAGCGATGAATGGGAAACGGTTTCCGGGGTTGATCGTTCCGTTACTTGATGCACGCCGAAATCGTGTTTATACAGGCGTTTATCGTTCGAATGCTTCGGGAGTTAGCGAAGTACTAGGACAACAAGTATTGGAGATAACAGACCTACTAGAACAATGTAAGCGACTGAATGAGCCGATCTTGTTCTTAGGTGATGATGTGAGCAAATTTCGGAGTATCATGGAAGAAACTCTAAATGAGAATGCTTATTTTGGAAGTCCACCCGAGAATCTACCTCGTGCTTCTGAATTAGGTGAAATGAGCTTGCAACGAATCCTTCGTGGAGAAGAACCACTTGGTCAGCAATTTGCACTCAATTATCTTCAAGTAACGGAAGCAGAGGCAAATTGGTTAAAAAAGCAAAAGTAGGGGACAGGAACCGATGTCAATTGAGCAGGAGATCCAGATTCAATTTCGTTCGATGGTAGTGGACGATATCCCTCAGGTGTTGGATGTGGAACGAGATGCTTTCCCGCATCCATGGACAGGACAAGCTTTTCGAGATGAGTTGACGACGAATCCATTTGCACGGTATCTCGTGTTAGAAATAGAAGGGACTGTGGTAGGATATTGCGGGATGTGGGTGATTATTGATGAGGCACATATTACGAATATTGCCGTTCACTCTAGATGTCGTGGGAAGGGATTTGGAGAGTTGTTGCTTCGGTATGCGATGGAGTTTTCTACGCTATATGGGGCGGAGAAAATGACGTTAGAAGTACGAGCCTCTAATCAGATTGCTCAGCAGCTATACAAAAAGTTAGATTTCGAGGTAACGGGGTTACGACCTAATTACTATTCCGATAATAAAGAAGATGCCTTGATAATGTGGGTGACATACAAATGAGTTATAAAAAAAATAGTCTAATTTTAGGAATTGAGACAAGTTGTGATGAAACGTCTGTGGCTGTAGTGAAAAATGGGACGAAAGTCCTATCAAATGTCATTTCTTCGCAGATGGATGTACATCGTCGCTTTGGAGGGGTTGTTCCTGAAGTTGCTTCCAGGCGCCATGTGGAGAGAATTACGATCATTATTGAACAGGCGTTAGCCGAAGCAAATGTAACCAAGGAGAGATTGGATGCAATTGCTGTAACGCAAGGCCCAGGATTAGTGGGGGCCTTATTAATTGGTGTGGCGAGTGCGAAGGCATTGGCGTATGCTTTAAAACTACCACTTGTACCGGTTCACCATATAGCGGGACATATTTACGCTAATCATCTAGTAACGCCGCTTGAATTTCCATTAGTGGCGCTTGTAGTGTCAGGTGGGCATACGGAGTTAATCTATATGGAGAATCACCTTCATTTTGTAAGATTGGGACAAACACGAGATGATGCCGCAGGGGAAGCGTTTGATAAAGTGGCCAGGTTTATGGGTTTGCCTTATCCAGGAGGGCCGCAAATTGACCGCTTGTCAGCACAAGGGAAGGCTATTTATGACTTACCTCGTGCATGGTTAGAGCCTGATTCATTAGACTTTAGCTTTAGTGGTCTAAAATCATCCGTAATGCAATTGATGCAGAAGGCCGAGCGAAAAGGGGAGGAGGTCCGTCAAGAAGATCTATCAGCTAGTTTTCAAGCGGCTGTTTTAGACGTGCTGGTAGAAAAGGCATTCCGCGCTGTAAAACAGAATGGTGTCAAGCAATTACTTCTTGCAGGGGGAGTCTCTGCGAATAGTGGGCTACGTGTCAGGCTTATGAAGCGTGCAGAGGAAGAAGGGGTTACGTTGCGAATCCCGCCGCTTGAGCTCTGCACAGATAACGCGGCTATGATCGCTGCGGCAGGTACTTATTTATATTATGAGGGAAAATTTGCAGATTTAACTCTTAATGCCAATCCAGGATTACCATTAATAAAATAAGTTTATCTTATAAAAACAGCGTACACCCTAAGCTTGTACGCTGTTTTTATATATGTGGATAAAGTGAATAACCTGTGGATAACTTTGTGGATAACTAAGTCTGATCAGCTAATTCAGTCCATTCATCGGTTTTGACAAGGAGTTGTTCCTCTAAGGATTGCAGTTCTTTCTGCAGAGAGCTACTTCTTTGAGGATCCGAAAAAACTTCTTCCTTGCACATCTCTGCTTGGATATCTGTAATTCTTGACTCTAGTATCGTAATGGTTTGCTCTAGTTCTTGTAGTTCGCGCTGATGCTGTTTTAGACGCCGTTGTTCTTCTTTGCTCTGTTTGCGATGTTGGTAGGCGTCTCCTTTTGGTAGGGGTTCTTCGTTTTTGGGTGAAAGAGTTTCTTCAAATTGTTCGAGTGCTTTTTTCTCTAGGTACCAATCGTAGTCTCCATCATAAGCAGTGATTCCATCAGGTGCTAATTCCCATACTCGATTGGACAGTCGCCTGATGAAATAGCGGTCATGAGAGACAAAGAGAATGGTTCCAGGATACTCTTCGAGTGCTGATTCGAGTCGCTCCTTAGTTGCTAGATCTAGATGGTTAGTCGGCTCATCCATTAGAAGGAAATTGGCCTGATTAAGCAATAATTTAACTAGGGAGAGTCTAGCGCGTTCACCACCGCTCAGGTCTTTAACAAGCTTGTATACATCATCTCCTTGAAACAAAAATTGACCGAGATGGGAACGGATGATGGTTTGATCCAGTGTAGGGTAATCGTCCCATATTTCATCTAGCACGCTTTTATCATAGGTAAGCAGTTTTTGTTCTTGATCATAGTAATCAACTTCTACATTGGTACCAAACTGAAGATCTCCGGTTAGAGGAGACAGTTGACTTGCGATCGTTTTCAGCAAGGTAGACTTTCCTGTCCCATTTGGCCCAAGTAGGGCGATCCGTTCTCCTCGGCTTACACGAAAAGAGAGATCTTGAATGAGCGGCTGTTCGTATCCAACAGAGAGATTTTTTGCTAGGAGGACTTCTTTCCCGCTGGTAACAGAGGTTTCAAATCGGATGGATGCTTGCTTGAGGGCGGATTCGGGTATATCCAGTCTCTCCATCCTCTCTAATGTTTTTCTACGACTTTGTGCACGCTTTGTCGTAGTTGCTCGAGCAATATTTTTCTGAACAAACTCTTCCAGTTTCTTGATCTCTTTTTGTTGCTGTTCATACAGTTTTTCATAGGTTAAGGCTCGTTCTTCTTTTTTAACAACATATTGTGAGTAGTTGCCAACGTAACGAGTCGCTTTGCTCCGTTCGATTTCATAGATTACTTGTACGAGTTGGTCTAGGAAAAAGCGATCGTGGGAGACGATAAGAAGTGCTCCTGGATAATTTTTTAATGCCTGCTCCAGCCATTCAGTAGCTTGTAGGTCGAGATAGTTAGTTGGCTCGTCTAAAATCAATAGATCAGGTTCCTCTAAAAGCATTTTAGCTAAGGAAACCCGTGTTTTTTGTCCGCCACTAATCTCACTAATCTTCGTGTGATGAACATCTAAATGACCTAAGCCCAGTCCATGTAAGGCACCACGCATTTTTGCTTCGTATGAGTAACCGCCAACTTGTTCAAATTCTTCTTGATAACTCCCATATTGACGGAGATATCGTTGATATTGATCTTCATTTGAATAGATTTCTTCTTTGCTTATCTCGGCTTCTAGTGTGCGTATTTTTTGTTCGATAGCCAGTATAGGGGCGAATACTTGTAATACTTCATCCCAGATAGACCGCTCGGACTGAAGGCCTGTCTGTTGTGCTAGATAGCCAATTTGCGCTTTTCTTCCAACGATCATTTCACCTTGGTCCGGGAGTAGTTGGCCGATCATGATTTTTAATAAGGTTGATTTGCCAGCTCCATTTGCACCAATTAATCCTACTTTTTCTTGTGGATTAATCTGTAGTTGAATGTCTTGCAAGACTTCGTTTTCGCCGAATGATTTATATATATTCTTTGCTTGTATTAACATGATCTCCACCTCATCTTTCCTTAGTGTAATAGAGGAGAAAACGAAGGGCAAACCGATTTACGATTTTTCATGTACAATGTGGGTACGAGAAGGAGAGTGGGGGGAATATGTTGACGGACTCTTATTCCAATAAACAAACGTTACGAGCTGAACTATTAGAAAAGAGAAGGTACCGTTCTGAAGAGGATTCTAGGCAGATGGCACAGCAAATTTGTGAACGGATTGTACACTGGAATGGATATATAAATAGCGATATCATTGCGGTATATGCTTCGTTTCGTAATGAAGTAAATGTGGATGAGGTTATCGAAAATGCATGGGAGAACAGGAAGAAAGTAGTTTTTCCGAAGTCATACCCAGAGACGAAGAATATAAAATTTTTTGAAGTTCGATGTAGCAGTGAGTTAAGAAAGGGCGCTTATGGGATTATGGAACCTGTCGAAGAACTAGGTCGTGAGGTTGATCCGCGAATGATTCAGCTAGCTTTGGTCCCGGGTGTTGGATTTGATCAGAAGGGATATCGCCTCGGATATGGAGCAGGTTATTACGATCGATTCTTTGCGAAGTTTCCTCATATTGTCCGATTAGGGATTTGGGATAGTGAAAACTTGTTAGAAACGGTATATCCCGAGACGCATGATTGTAAGATGAATTATGTCTGTACTTTTACAAAACTGTTTTCACTTTGATGTATCAGAATTTGGTATAGTTAAAATAAGATGTTATAAATATACAGGATCAGTAACGAAATGAGCCGGGAGGGGTCTTATGTCAGATCAAAAAATTCCGCAGGTGACGGCGAAACGGTTACCGCTCTATTATCGGTATCTTGAAAAGCTACATGCCATCGGAAAACAACGGATCTCTTCTGCTGATCTCAGCGAAGCTTTGCAGATTGATCCAGCAACCATTCGTCGTGATTTTTCTTATCTAGGGGAATTAGGCAAGAAGGGATATGGATATAATGTCACATATCTATTGCAATTTTTACGAGATTTTTTAAAACAAGATGAAGTAACCAATGTAGTATTAGTAGGAGTAGGAAATTTAGGAACTGCCCTATTAAGATATAATTTTTATCGAAGCCATAATACCAAGATTGTCGCTGGATTTGATGAAGATGCTGCGAAAATTGGGAAGGATATCGATGGGATTACTATCTTTGGAATGGATCGGTTATCGGAGATCATCTCCTTACATCATGTGGAAGTTGCGATTCTTACAGTTCCTGTAAATGTGGCTCAGACTACCCCTGCACGCATTACGGCACCCCCGCCCGTTCGCATACACCACATCGATTTAACCTCTGAATTGCAGACATTAATTTACTTCTTGAAGAAATATCCAGCCGATGAAGATGCGGAAGAAAGCTTGGAAGAGGTAGCAAATAAACGAAGCTAATTGCCTTCGAGATTATAGTTAGAAGGGAATATATATGAACGAAGAGACACAACCACTTACCGAACATTTGACAGAGCTACGGCGACGGATTATCTGGGTTCTGCTTACTTTTCTCGTATCGCTTATTGTAAGTTTTATTTATGCCACGGACCTATTTGAATTTATTAAAAATGATGCGATTGGTGCCAATGTGCCTATACATGCATTTAGTCCTAGTGACCCTTTGATGGTATATGTACAGATTGCCATGATCTGTTCGATGATCTTTACTCTGCCCGTGATTTTGTATCATATATGGCAATTTGTAAAGCCAGGGTTACGCTCGCATGAGCAGAAAAATGCAGGTCTTTACATACCTGCGTCCTTTTTTCTGTTTTTGGGTGGACTTGCATTTGGATACTATGTGGTCTTTCCTATGTTATATCAATTCATGGCTAACTTATCCAAACAAATGAATGTCATGGAGATGTATGGGGTTTATCAATACTTTGACTTTATGGTCAATGTGATTGTTCCACTCGCATTATTGTTTGAACTACCTGTAGTCGTGTTGTTTTTAACTAGACTGAAGCTCATTACTCCGAGTCTGCTACACAAAATTCGCCGTGTTGCGTATTTTGCTATGGTGGTGATATCTACCCTAGTTGCTCCGCCAACCATTATCGCCAATTTGGTAATTGCAATCCCATTAATTATTCTGTATGAAATTAGTGTTCTTATTTCAATATGGCAATATAAACGTATAGAAACCGAAGAGAAAAGTTGGGAAGGTGAAGAGGTAGAGGAGGATCATAGTGAGAGCAGTTCCTAATTTAAGGAATTTGCTCTTATTTTTTTCATCAAAAATGCTTGCAAAATTGGTTCAAACTTACTATCATTATAAGTGTTATTAGCACTCGCTTAGGGTGAGTGCTAATTAAGAAAAGGATCTATTTTGAAGGAGGTTATTTGCCCATGATTAAGCCATTAGGTGATCGTGTCGTGTTAGAAGCAGTAGCTCGTGAGGAAAAAACAGTAAGTGGTCTTGTCCTTCCTGAGTCTGCAAAAGAGAAGCCACAAGAGGGCCACATCGTAGCAGTAGGTTCTGGTCGTATTGACGAAAAAGGAAATCGTTTTCCACTAGAAGTAGGAGTAGGTAATACGGTTATTTTCTCCAAGTACGCTGGTACCGAAGTGAAGTACGGTGAAAAAGAATACTTGATCCTTCGTGAAAGTGATATTCTTGCAATCGTTGATTAATAGATTATAAAAGTAAGACTACTAAATTCTTTATTTACATAACGAAAGGGGATAAAAAGAATGGCTAAAAACATTCAATTTAGTGAAGATGCTCGCCGTGCAATGCTACGTGGTGTAGATGCATTGGCTGATGCAGTGAAAGTAACCCTTGGACCAAAAGGTCGTAACGTAGTACTCGAGAGAAAATTTGGTTCCCCGCTTATCACGAATGACGGCGTAACCATTGCAAAAGAAATCGAATTAGAAGATCCGACCGAAAACTTGGGTGCACAACTTGTAAAAGAAGTAGCAACCAAAACGAACGATGTAGCAGGTGATGGTACAACGACTGCAACCGTACTGGCTCAAGCGATCATTCGTGAAGGTTTGAAAAACGTTACCTCTGGTGCAAACCCAATGATCGTCCGCAAAGGGATTGATAAAGCAGTTCGTAAAGCGGTAGAAGAAATTGGCCGTATTTCTCAACCAATCGAAGGAAAAGAGTCTATTGCACAAGTAGCTGCTATTTCTGCAAACGATGATGAAGTAGGTCAATTGATTGCAGAAGCCATGGAGCGCGTGGGTAAAGACGGCGTTATTACCGTGGAAGAATCCAAAGGCTTTAACACTGAGCTTGAAGTGGTAGAAGGTATGCAATTTGATCGTGGATATATTTCTCCATACATGGTTACAGATGCAGATAAGATGGAAGCGGTACTCGAAGAGCCAGTTATCTTGATTACAGATAAGAAAATCAGCTCTGTTCAAGACATCCTACCAATCCTTGAAAAAGTAGCACAACAAGGCCGTCAACTACTCATCATCGCGGAAGATGTAGAAGGCGAAGCGTTGGCAATGCTCGTAGTAAACAAACTACGCGGAACTTTCACTGCTGTAGCTGTAAAAGCTCCTGGCTTCGGTGACCGTCGTAAAGCTATGCTACAAGACATTGCGGCATTAACAGGTGCTCAAGTCGTAACAGAAGAGATCGGTCTAGATCTTAAATCAGTGGGACCTGAAGTTCTGGGTCGTGCACGTCAAGTACGGGTTAACAAAGAAGACACCATTATCGTAGATGGTTCTGGTGATCAAGGTGAAATCAAAGCACGTGTTGGCCAAATTCGTCAACAAATCGAAGACACCTCTTCTGAGTTTGACAAAGAAAAACTTCAAGAGCGCCTCGCGAAACTAGCAGGTGGCGTTGCAGTAATTAAAGTAGGTGCAGCAACCGAAACCGAGCTTAAAGAGAAAAAGCTTCGTATCGAGGATGCATTGAACGCAACTCGTGCAGCAGTAGAAGAAGGGATCGTAGCAGGTGGTGGTACTGCCCTTGTAAACGCGATTCGTGCGGTTGAAGAGCTTGAAGCTTCTTATGTTATGGGCGATGAGAAAACAGGTGTAAGCATCATCAAACGTGCTCTTGAAGAACCAATTCGTCAAATCGCTGACAATGCAGGTTTAGAAGGCTCTGTAATTGTAGAACGCCTCAAACGTGAAGAAGTAGGCATTGGCTTCAATGCACTTTCTGGCGAATGGGTAAATATGATCCAAGCGGGCGTAGTAGATCCTGCTAAAGTAACTCGCTCTGCGCTACAAAATGCAGCGTCTGTAGCAGCTATTGTACTTACAACAGAAGCAGTGGTAGTAGATAAACCAGAAGAAAACAAAGGTCCAGATGCGGCAGCCGGTATGGGCGGCATGGGCGGTATGGGCGGCATGGGTGGAATGATGTAATTCGGTCCCCCAGAGGAGCCTCACCTTTACAAAAGAATCCCTCTGAACTATGTTCAGAGGGATTCTTTCTTTATGTTACATTTTACATGGGGAAATGAACAAACGAACTCTAGTGAGTAAGAGTTCGTTTTTGATATTGGTTAGTTATTGATATAACGTTCGAACACATGTCCAAAATCTTTTGGATGGAATTGTTTGATTGTATCTTGAAGCCAAGTAAATGACCATTGATTAATCTGTTTAAACTGGTCGACTATGTCGCTTTCTGTGCTGCGAATGGTGCTAACAGTGTTAGAGGCTACTTCTAAACTCTGTTTTGCGTGATTCAAGGAGAGATCGTTGTCATAAGAGATTTCCGCGATTTTCAGCAGTGCCTTATATAGGTCTTTTACTTCTTCGATATGCTTTTTGTGAACATCGATCGAATAATGTGTGTTCCCCATAGTAAACTTAATCTCTACGTCGAGGTCCACCGTTCCAGCTGTTTCTAAAGATACATTGGAAATTTGAAAAGCATAATAGTCATATCGACGAAGGGTGCGCTTCTTACTTACTGCGCTGGTACCATCAAGGTGAATAAGTGCCTTATTCGTAAAGCAATATTCATCCGACTTCGACTTAATTAGAAAATAAATTTTCTCGCCATCTTCATGCATCACATAGTCATCGGCATCCACTTTATCGTAGTCTTTTGGCCGGATAACAGTACCTACATCACTAATCCCTAACATATCAGCTGCTATTTTTCCGAACATATTTACTCAACCTCTCCATGAATTGTTTATTCTGATTTTCTCTTCCCTTATTAGGATCACCGTAAACAAAATCCCATAATAGGTTGGATTTGGCCGAACTACCTACATCTTAGTGTTTTTCACCTATGCAACATTGCTGAATCTGCACATGAAATCTATCTTCGGTCAACAACGTTTCTCTAGACTAAGACGGTTTTCATTCATTAAGATGAAAAAGGATCTAATGGAGAGGATGAGGGAGATGCAAGAAGCGCAGAAGGGGGCATGGCTAAGTATTGGAGCCTATCTATTACTAGCTATAGCGAAATTGGCGGTTGGGTTTTGGGCTCATTCTGAAGCTGTGGCTGCGGATGGATTGAATAATGTGACGGATATTTTGCTGTCGGTTGCAATCTTGATTGGATTGAAAGTCTCGCTTCAACCAGCTGATGAGGACCATCATTATGGCCATAAAAAAGCAGAAACAGTAGCTACCCTTGTTGCAGCATCTTTCATGGTATTGGTTGGGCTGGAAGTATGGATTCGTGCTATTACGACGATTGGGAACCCAGAAACCATAGCGATACATCCTATTGCTTTGTGGATTTCGGTCCTCTCCGCTCTCGTGATGTTAATGGTTTCATTTTATAATTCGAGATTAAGTAAGAAAACGGGTAGTCAGGCGTTAGCCGCTGCCGCAAAGGATAATCGCTCTGATGCGTGGGTAAGTATGGGAGCTGTGGTAGGGATTGTAGGAACGTGGATTGGGTATCCATGGCTCGATGCGGTTTCTGCAGTTGTGATCGGTTTTCTCATTATTCGAACAGGTTGGGAGGTAGCTAAACCAGCTATTCTCTGCTTGACGGACGGAGTAGATCAATCATCACTTCAAGGAATGATGGATGAAGTGAGCCGCATTGATCAGGTGCAAAAGGTGATCCATTTCCGTGCTAGGTCACATGGATCCCATTACCATATTGAAGTGACGATTGGAGTAGATCCTCATTTATCTGTTTTGAAAAGCCATGAAGTAACAGAAAAAGTAGAAGAACAACTTTTAAAAAATAATCAAATCGAGCATGTACATGTACATGTAGAGCCTGTCGAATGGATAGAGACCCGTCCAGATGAAAAAGAGATTTCTATGCTACATTATCATGTATGACGATATAAAATTTAGGAGAATCTATGGAAGCAAAAGAGGATTATGGAAATTTCCGATTTTGTTACCCTTATTGACCATTACCTGAACCCTTGGTAAGATAAGTCGAGGTAGACTTAACGTATATTTTCAGGAATATGGCCTGATAGTCTCTACCCAGCTACCATAAAATAGCTGGACTACGTGTTATGAGGTCACCGGGATGCTCTTTTTCACTTCTTTATAAAATCATTTGATTGTCACATGGTTAATCAAGGGATTTTATGAAGAATACGGGGGGACCGGGGTACTTATGTCGCGTAGGCGATAGGGGTGCCCTGGTTTTTGTTTATACATATATTTTTCTATTAGTAGAGAGGGATGGAAAAGATGGACAAATCCATCGAACGTGTAGTTGTACTTGATTTTGGAGGTCAATATAACCAATTAATTGCTCGACGAATTCGTGATTTAGGAGTGTATAGCGAGCTTGTTTCACACAAAATCACGGCTGAAGAATTAAAAGAGATGGCTCCTAAAGGAATTGTTTTCTCTGGCGGTCCAAATAGTGTATATGAGGATCATGCACCTAAATGTGATCCTGCTATTTTTGATCTAGGAATTCCGATCTTTGGGATTTGTTATGGGATGCAGATGATCAGTAGCCACTTTGGAGCAAGTGTAGGTCGTGCACATAAACGTGAGTATGGAAAAGCAGAGATAGAAGTCGTGTCAGATAGTGCTTTATACCGTGAGTTGGAAGCAAAACAAACGGTATGGATGAGCCACAGTGATGTGGTACTGAAACCACCAACAGGATTTGTAGTCGATGCTAAAACGGAGTCTGCTCCTGTTGCGGCTATGAGTGATGCTACGAGAAAAGTGTACGCTGTTCAGTTCCACCCCGAAGTGCGCCATTCTATCCATGGAACTGAGATGATTCGTAACTTCTTGTTTGAAGTTTGCGGTTGCGTAGGGAATTGGTCGATGGAAACATTTATTGAAGATACGATTCAGGATATTCGCCAGATGGTTGGAGATAAGAAGGTGTTGTGCGCGCTCAGCGGTGGAGTTGACTCTTCTGTAGTGGCAGCGTTGATTCATCGGGCGATTGGAGACCAACTAACCTGTATGTTTGTCGATCACGGTCTTTTGCGAAAAGGCGAAGCAGAAGGCGTAATGAAAACATTTGGAGAGCATTTCCGTATGAACTTGGTGAAAATCGATGCAAGAGAGCGATTCTTATCCAAGCTCAAAGGTGTAACAGATCCAGAAGAGAAACGAAAAATGATCGGTAATGAATTCATTCGTGTCTTTGAGGAAGAATCGGCAAAGATTGGATTACATGAATTTCTAGGACAAGGCACTCTATATACCGATATTGTTGAGTCAGGTACGGATACGGCTCATACGATTAAGTCACATCATAACGTGGGTGGTCTTCCGGAGGATATGACCATGCAATTGATCGAGCCACTAAACACACTCTTTAAAGATGAAGTGCGCAAAGTTGGGGAAGAGTTAGGGCTCTCAGCTGAGATTGTCTGGAGACAACCGTTTCCAGGTCCAGGTCTCGGGATTCGTGTGATTGGAGAAGTAACAGAGGCAAAGCTTACGATTGTTAGAGAATCTGATGAAATTTTACGAAATGAAATTGCGAAAGCGGGCTTAGATCGTGAAATTTGGCAGTATTTCACCGCCCTTCCTGATTTCCGTAGCGTAGGTGTTATGGGCGATGTTCGTACCTATGCCTACACGGTTGGGATTCGAGCTGTTACTTCGATTGATGGAATGACTGCTGACTGGGCTAGGATTCCCTATGAGATCCTAGAGAAAATCAGCACTCGCATTGTAAATGAAGTCGATGGAGTGAACCGTGTTGTTTATGATATTACTTCAAAGCCGCCGTCTACCATTGAGTGGGAATAGCAAAGGGACTTCGTTGAAAACGAGAGGATAAAAGAGGTTCGACAAGAGCAGGAGGAAGACACCATGGAAGCGGCGAAAGTCAAACGGTCCTTTATCGCCAAATATTTTCAATTTGACAAACATGGAACGAATGGACGTACGGAAGTTCTGGCAGGGATTACTACCTTCTTTGCGATGGCTTATATCTTATTGGTAAATCCGGACATGTTATCCAAAACAGGGATGGACTTTGGAGCTGTCTTCGTTGCTACAGCTGTTGCATCTGCACTGGGTACGCTTTTGATGGGGATTATTGCAAACTACCCTTTGGCACTGGCACCAGGCATGGGATTAAATGCATATTTTACGTTTACCATTTGCTTAGGGATGAAGATCCCTTGGCAGACAGCTTTGGGTGCGGTGTTTGTTTCGGGGGTTGTGTTTCTGCTATTAACCGTAACAAAGGTACGTGAGATGATTATTAACTCCATACCACCAAGCTTAAAATTCGCAGTATCAGCTGGGATTGGATTGTTTGTTTCTTTTATTGGTTTAAAAGAATCTGGAATCGTTGTAGCTAATCCAGCCACCTTTGTAGGTTTAAGTCCTAAGTTGGCAAGCGACCCCATGATCTTGCTAACCCTGTTTGGTTTCATTGTCACGATTATCTTGATGATCCGCAATGTGAAAGGCGCTATTTTTATTGGAATGATGTCTACGGCTATCGTAGGAATCATAACCAATCAAGTAAAAGCACCAACTGCCTTTTTCTCATTACCTCCAAGTATCGAGCCTACTTTATTCAAGATGGACATTGTAGCTGCAATGGATGTCGGGATTTTTACGATTATTTTTGCATTCTTGTTTGTGGATCTCTTTGATAATGCAGGTACATTAGTTGGAGTGGCGAATCAAGCTGGACTATTAAAAGATAATAAGCTTCCTCGTGCGGGACGTGCACTTACTACGGATTCGATTGCGGCTATGGCGGGGGCATCTTTAGGGACTTCCACTGTTACTTCTTATGTTGAATCAAGTGCGGGCGTTGCAACAGGTGGCCGAACTGGTTTTACTTCTGTCGTTACCGCTTTTTGCTTCCTAGCATCTTTGTTTTTCTTTCCAATCGTAAAAGCATTAGCATCTGTTCCAGCGATTACGGCTCCGGCACTTATTATCGTAGGTGTGCTCATGGCTTCTTCCTTAAAAGATATTAACTGGAATGAACTGAGTGAGTCCATTCCTGCCTTTTTTACGATTATCATGATGCCCTTAACCTTCAGTATCGCCACAGGAATTGCATTAGGCTTTGTTCTATACCCTATTACGAAGCTTGTTGCGGGCGAAGGAAAAAAAGTCCACTGGATCATGTATGTATTAGGAATTGTATTCGTTGTACGTTTTATTTATCTGAATGAATAGTGAAGTAGAGGAGTTCTGTTATGGTTACAGGGCTCTTTTTTGTATCATTATCTTTTATTTCTATTCGAGGGGGATTGTGAGACATGTTTCATAGGAAAGTGAGTGAAGATATAACGCTTAAGCAGTTAGAAACGTATGAGGAGGAGATTTTATTTCGGTTAGTAGATCAAAATCGATTTCATTTGCGTAATTGGGTACCTTGGGTGGATGGTACAAAATCGATTGAAGATACACGTAGTTTCCTCACATTTTGTGAAAATCAATTTAAGCGTGCTCAATTAATTAATGCAGGCATTTGGTATAAAGACGATCTGGTAGGGTGTATTGGCTTTAATGAGGTAAACCTGAATCATCGTTATGGGAAGATTGGATACTGGTTGAGTGAAGATATGCAAGGAAAGGGGATCGTGAGGCGTGCCTGTACACAGATGGTTCGCTATGGATTTCAAGAGATGGATCTGAATCGGATAGAGATTCGTGTGGCAACTGGGAACAAAAGAAGTCAAGCGATTCCGAGGAGCCTAGGCTTTGTTCAAGAAGGGTTAATACGACAAACGGAGTGGCTGTATGATCACTACGTAGATCATCTGGTGTTTGGATTATTAAAAGAAGAATATGAGGAAAAGATGAGCAAGTATGGAAATGAGACGAATAGCAGATTCTAGCTTGTAGAGGGGGGATTTGGATGATTCAATGCAGGCGAATAGTTGTTATAATGACTTGGATAGTGATTGCTTCTGTAGGAGTGGGAATGGATTTTGGGAAGGAAGAATCGAATCGCGTTGTACAGATTCTTGCAGATGCCGCTTCACCAAGTGATGTAGCAGGGATTCGCCAACTAGTCCATAAGAGAGAGCAAGCTTTACAAAAGGGCACATGGTTTGATTGGACAGAATGGATTGCCGACTCCTCGCAAAGTTATTTTCAAGAACAGAAGAGATGGTTTGATGACGCATTTCATTATATCGATCGAAAGAGCTATCGGTTACAACTCGATAAAGTGGAAACCACATCTTTAGGTACCGTTGCCCATATAAAACAAAGCTATACTCATCAAGGGAAGCAAACGGAGAACCAGTATTCGCTCGTGGTAAAGTATGATCCACGGAAGAGGCACTGGGTGGAGGTGGAACAACCATTTCATCAAAAGAAAACGACATGGGGTACATTGAAAGTGGAGCATTTTGATCTACTTCGCAAGGAACATGATTATCAGGTTGCAGTAGAAAAGGGACGAACCTACTTTCAGCAAAAACTTGGATGGACGCCAAAGCCGATTGAAATCAAGGTCTTTCAACGTGCAGATCACTTGGCTCAATCAGTGAAGCCTTCACTACCGAATTGGGTTGGAGGGTGGAATGAGGCCAATCAGGCCATTAAGCTAGTTTCTGCGCCTAATACATCCTCTGAATGGGAGAAATCAGGCATCGTGCACGAGTTAACCCATCAAGTTATCAGTGATTTAACCTATGATAACGCTGCCTATTGGTTTCAAGAGGGTGCGGCTATGTACTATGAGGAGCTGTTGTTTCCTACATCGCAAATACAGATGAAGTCAGAGGAGATATGGAGTCGTGGGCAACTCGAGAGGATGAATTTAGAAAATCTATCTAATAAAGAGGCTGTACGATTCTATGTGTCATGCCGTGAGCAATATCGTCAATTGTTGAAGGATATTGGAGAGGGTGGGATGAGATATTTCTTTGAAGAAATAAGGAAATATGATCGTATGGACGTAGATAGTAGCCAGAAGATACAAATGTGTAATCAGCGTACCAATCGATCATTACAAAAGGTGTTTACTATTTTTAAAAAAGGTATTGACCAAGCTATTTAGACCGTGTTATATTAATCAACGTCGCTGATGAAGCGCACGGAAATACAGACAACATGAGACTTAGATGCTTTGAAAAAACAATAAAAAATTGTTGACACTGATTCTAAGATTATGGTAGAATAAATTTTGTCGCTGAACGATAACGACAAGGTTTTAGAAGAAAAAATGTGTTCCTTGAAAACTAAAGAGTGAATGAACCAAGACCTGTTTAATTACTTTAAATTGAGCTTAGCTCAAACTTTCAATGGAGAGTTTGATCCTGGCTCAGGACGAACGCTGGCGGCGTGCCTAATACATGCAAGTCGAGCGAGGAGCTTTTAGCTCCTAGCGGCGAACGGGTGAGTAACACGTGGGCAACCTGCCCGTAAGACTGGGATAACTTCGGGAAACCGGAGCTAATACTGGATAATCTTGATCTTCGCATGAAGGACAAGTAAAAGATTTATCACTTACGGATGGGCCCGCGGTGCATTAGCTT
>NZ_FPJZ01000004.1:13772-129818 GCF_900119485.1 Thermoactinomyces sp. DSM 45891 | reverse complement strand
TAATGCACCGCGGGCCCATCCGTAAGTGATAAATCTTTTACTCGTTCTTCATGCGAAGATCAAGATTATCCAGTATTAGCTCCGGTTTCCCGAAGTTATCCCAGTCTTACGGGCAGGTTGCCCACGTGTTACTCACCCGTTCGCCGCTAGGAGCTAAAAGCTCCTCGCTCGACTTGCATGTATTAGGCACGCCGCCAGCGTTCGTCCTGAGCCAGGATCAAACTCTCCAAAGAGTTTGAGCTAAGCTCAATTTAAAGTAATTAAACAGGTCTTGGTTCATTCACTCTTTAGTTTTCAAGGAACACTTGCTTTTTTGTTTGTACCACCGTATCGCGGCGACATGTAATAATATATCATGTCCCAAAAAGGGAGTCAACAACTATTTCAAAAAATATAGGTTTAGATCAAAAAAAACTGTACTGCTATTAAGTACGCTAAACCCGGAAGCCCTAAAACACCTGTAATCGACACTGTAATTGGATTAATTGCTATTGCGAATCCAAAAAATGTACCAATCCAGTTTACTACAAGTAGCACAACACCACCAATCACCGAATACATAACACCTCGCCACATCCATCGTAACGGCTTTACGACTGATCTGCTGACAACCATAAACAAAACAACTCCTAGAACTCCAGCTATCATCCACCATTTAATAAGTTCCACAGCTTGTCACCCTTGTCCATTTTTGTTTTGTTCTCATTCTATGTTCACAACCTCCAACGTATGCAAAAAGAAGAGCAGCCGACATAATCAGCTGCTCTCCTCTATAATATAACTATAGTTCTCTTCTGCCTTCTAATGCTTTTGTTAGTGTAACTTCATCTGCGTACTCTAAATCTCCACCTACCGGTAATCCATGAGCAATCCGAGTTACTTTTAACCCAAAAGAACGAACTAATTTCGAGAGATACATAGCCGTTGCCTCCCCTTCGATATTGGGATTGGTTGCAAGAATCAATTCCTTAACCGTTTCATCTCCTAGCCTTCTAAGGAGATCCGGTATCTTTAACTGTTCTGGACCAATGCCTTCAATCGGAGAGATTGCACCGTGTAACACGTGGTATAAACCATCAAACTCCCTCGTTCGCTCCATTGCCATCAAATCCCTTGCATCTTGAACCACACAGATCGTGCTACGATCTCGCTTGGAATCGTTGCAAATATAACAGGGATCTTGATCGGTGATGTTTCCACAAACAGAGCAAGTACGTAAATCCCGTTTAGCACGCACCAATGCCTTAGCAAAATCCATTACATCTTCTTCTTCCATCCGAAGGACAAACATCGCCAAACGTTGAGCCGACTTCGGACCAATCCCTGGCAAACGAACAAAACTCTCAATCAGTTTCGAGATCGGTTCAGGTACATACACTGGGAGACACCTCTATCCTGTTTCTAAAACAACCCAGGGATATTCATTCCACCTGTAAACTTACCCATATCTTTATTTACTAGCTCTTCCACTTGTTTGAGTGCTTCATTGAACGCTGCCGTGATTAAATCTTGAAGCATTTCTGCATCATCTGGATCAATTACTTCAGGAGCAATTTCAATTCCGCGAAGTTGTTTGTGACCGTTCATCGTCACCTTCACCACGCCGCCTCCGGCTGTCCCTACTACCTCTTTGCTTTCTAATTCTTCTTGGGCTTTTGCCATCTCTTGTTGCATTTTCTTAACTTGCTTCATCATTTGATTCATGTTACGCATTCAAATCATCCTTTCTTGTATAAAACTAGTCCTTTTTAATCTGAACTAGATCTTTCCCGAATATAGTGATTGCTTGATCCAAAATGGCTGAATCCCTAGCTGAACCCATTTGATTAGGGGATTCCTGTCTCTTAGATACTACACGATCCTCTACCATTTCAGAAGAGCTTTTTTGCTGCTCGTCCGACTGAACTAACTCCCAGTCACTCCACATAACCGTTTGAATTTGATAGGTATGTTGCAGGGTTTGCGAAATTACTTGCTCGATAATGCCCCGATTCGGTTGTCGTTCAGTGGTTTCGCAATGAATCTCGGTTTTAAAAGCCAAAATAACCATTTGATCTGTCGCAGCAACAGGCTCTCCATTGACTAGCCAAGCATGCACAGTCACCCGTTCGTTTCGTACTTTATTCAAGATATCGCTCCATGATTGTTGAATCCTTTGCAACGCTTTCGGTGATATTTTTGCAAGTAGCTGCGGGGACAGCTTTTTACCTTTTTGAATAGTAGGTTTCGAAAGGGATGGTCTTGGCGCTACTTCAGCTGGCAAGGATTCCCGATTCACCACTACTTGTGATTGATCATGCGAAGGTTGAGCCAGCCTCTCCACTATTTTCTCCAATTGTTCTATTTTTTGATGTAGCAATTGGATTTCCTGTGAGGGAGGCCTGAAATCTCGATCAGAACTGACGCACTCATTCATAGCTCTGAGCAGAGACATTTCCAAAAAGATCCTCGGGTTACTGACATGCTTCAAGTGGGGTTGATCCTGAAGTAGGGAGTCAAGGATTACCTGGAGTTGTGCAGTTGTTACTTTCATTGCTAATTCTGCGGTAGGTCCATTTTGCTCTGCTCCTTGCAACTTTGCTACTTTAGGTGCTGTTTGGATAAGCAGCAAATCACGGCAAGTATAAACGAGATCGTAAAGAATACGATCAGGCTCATTTCCTTCTGCTGAAAGCTGATCCAACAATTGGAGTATGAGACTAGGATTCCGTTCATGTATTCCTTGAATTAACTGATACATAGTCTCTTTACTCACAATTCCCAGAACCGACCTAACCACTTCTTCAGTAAGAACTTCCCCTCCAAATGCAATCGTTTGATCTAATAGACTCAAGGCATCCCGCATTCCGCCATCGGCCGTACGAGCTAAGGTGAATAAAGCTTGATCTTCATATCGAATCTGGTTCGTTTCACAAATCAGCTGTAAACGTTTCACAATCACTTCAAAGGATATCCGCCGAAAAGAAAATCGCTGGCAACGTGAGATAATGGTGGGAAGCAGTTTATGCGGCTCTGTTGTCGCTAGGATAAAAATAACGTGAGGCGGTGGTTCCTCCAATGTTTTCAATAGGGCATTAAATGCTTCTGTCGTCAACATGTGTACTTCATCTATGATATACACTTTATATCTCGCTTCGGTGGGTGCGTATTTTACCTTATCCCGTAGATCTCGTATCTCATCTACCCCTCGATTCGATGCGGCATCCATCTCAAACACATCCATCGAAGAACCATCTGTAATTTGACGACAAATTTCACACTGATTACATGGCTCTGCCGCAGGACCATTTTCACAATTTACGGCCTTGGCAAAAATTTTCGCCGCACTCGTTTTTCCCGTCCCTCTAGGACCACTAAATAAATAAGCATGTGATAGCTGTTGCTCCACAATTGCATTTTGAAGCGTTCGAGTCACATACTCCTGTCCTACCAGATCTTCAAAACGTTGGGATCTCCATACTCTGTATAAGGCGCGATAGGACATAGAAAAAACACTCCATATCGATTCAAATTCTACTTCATTCTTATCTGCTTCTTTTATGATACTATATCAAGCGGCAAACACCAAAAAGAAAACCCACTAAAAAAAGTGGGCTTTCTTCGCTGGAAGGGCAACCGTAAAAATAGTACCCGTAGCGCTTGATTCTACGGAGATGGTACCGTGAAAGCTGTCAATTAGCTTTTTACAATTATATAGTCCGACTCCTGTACCATTTTTCTTAGTCGTGTAATAAAGATCAAAAATTCTAGAAAGGTTTACTTTAGGAATTCCGCACCCTTCATCCTTTACATGAATCGAAACATTCCCTTTTTCGGGATCGTAATCCAGTTCGACTACTACCCCTCCCCCCTCCTTAGACGCTTCCATCGCATTGATACAGAGGTTCATAATCACATGTCGAAGTTCAAGTTCATTTGCAACGACAGGGGGGATTTCTCGATTCCGATCTTCAAAATAAAGATGAATTCCTTTATTCGAAGCATGACCTTGTAAAAATCGGACGGTATCTTGAAGGGACTTCTGGGGATGAATGATTTCTAAACTGTTTTGTTGCTCCACTTTGGCAAAGCTCGAAAATTTTTCTAGTGAATTTTGTATAAACTCTAGGTACTGATGCCATTGTTCTGGTTTGCTACCGCTTTCATTTTCCCTTTCCATCTGGAGGAATCCCTTAAAGCAAGTAAACGCATTTTTTAAATCGTGAGCCGTATTTGATGCAATTAAACCCAAATGCGATAGCCGATCCATATGCTTGATGTTCTCTTCTAGCATCTTGGGTACCGTTATATCTTCGATGGTTACATAAAAATCATTCTTGCTTTCACATTCAAGGGGAACCGATTTAAATAATAGATATCGATCACACCCCTTAACCGTCCATTTGATTTCCATTTGTTTTTCCACTTGCAAATCCTCAAAGAAATCATACAATGCTCTGAGGTTGTTTCGATCCATCGGTCGTAAATTACAAATAACAAACCATTGTCTGTCAAGAAGCGTTTTGGCTGTAACTCCCAGAAAACGCTCTGCATAACGGTTCATTTCACGAAAAATCAGATATTCATCTAAATAGAGATATCCAATTCCCATCTTTGATAACAAAATCTGTTCAGGACGCTCCATGTTGTAGTTTGGCAATAGAGTCCGTAACTGGTATGCCCTCGGACTATTCGTACTAACTAACGTTTGTCGATCCGTATTAACCATACCTTTTCCACCACACTATAACTCGCCTCAAGACCATGGCATCTCAGATCCTCCGGGTTGGAATGGAAGGAATCCCTATCGCATCCCTACCATTTTTAAGTATTTACTTCACTAATTCGCTTCTAACTTCTAACTTCCTTCTTTTGGTAAAATATATTTTGTTAAAATTGAGTCCGTGTCAGTTAGTCAGGATTCCTCTCTTCCTCCTTAAAACTAAAATAAGTCAACTCCATCATGAAGTTGACTTACCTCTCGTATGTAGCCGTGCACCAATCTCTGACTCAAACAACCTATACGGCACCTATCACTCTTGCTCCGATCAGGCAACCCTACGGCACACGAACGATCTCCCTTAGTGCTGCTTCCTTCCGGATCTGACACGGTTCAGAAGTGCTCGTTGCGTAGGACCCAATCTTCAACACAGGACTGATAGACCTGCTATAAACTGAATAAAGCCTCGGATTGGAATTCAGCCCCGCTACAGCGGATTGCGGGTTACAGGGCACCGCTACCTCCCCACCTAGCACGGTAATAGTTACTATAACACAGAATCCATATACAAGGCAACGCAGGCGATGAGGATTCCGAGCAACACAGATTCTAAAATGTAAGCGTCAGTTGATTGCTTTCTGGTAGGTCGATCAAACAGCCATATCCTTTCAATGAATCCACAACCGTTCCACTTGCTTTCGTTCTCTTTTGGAAGTCATCAATGGATAAAAATTCCCCATTTTTTCGGGATTCAGCCATATTTTGTGCTACGTTCGCACCCAGCCCCGGGATGGTAGCAAACGGAGGAATAAGGAAATCCCCATCGATCATAAATCGGGATGCATGAGATTGGTAAAGATCAATTGGCTTAAATTTAAACCCCCTCGCATAGAACTCTTGCGCCAATTCGAGCGCTGTAATAGAAGATCTCTCTTTCGGTGAAGCCGAGTAATTTTTCTCTTTCTCTTTAATATCGAGAGTCGTTTTTCGAACTTGCCCTTCTCCCTTTATAATATTTTCTAAATCAAAGGAGGATAAGAGCCTGTAAAAAAACGCAGCGTAATAATGGATGGGCATATGAACCTTGTACCAAGCAATCCGCACCGCCATCGTTACATAAGCACAAGCATGCGCCCGTGGAAACATATACTTGATCTTTTTACAGGAATCGATATACCACTCAGGTACATTATTCTTACGCATCTCTGCTTCAAACTCTGGTGAGAGACCTTTCCCTTTTCTTACTTTTTCCATAATATCGAAAGCAACTTTAGGAGCTAACCCTTTATACATCAAGTAGCTCATAATCTCATCTCGGGTACAAATCGTTTCAGAAAGCTTATGCCCTTTTTTTACTAGTTCATGGGCATTACCTAGCCATACATCTGTTCCATGAGAGAGCCCTGAAATCCGTACCAGCTCTGAAAAGGTAGCGGGTCGGGTATCCTCTAACATCTGCCTAACAAACCCCGTTCCAAACTCTGGAATCCCCAATGTCCCCACGGTAAGCCCACCAATATCTTCTGGACTGATCCCCAACGCTTCTGTGCGATTAAAAATACTAAGTACCTCTTTGTTATCCAGTGGCAATCGAACAGGATCGATACCCGATGTATCTTGCAACATCCGCAAAGTCGTAGGGTCTTGATGAGCTAGTAAGTCCAGTTTCAATAATCGGCCTTCAATCGCCTTATAGCCAAAGTGAGTAGTGGGTGCATTCGCCTCGGAGTCATCGGCGGGATATTGAACAGGAGTAAACTTCAATACATCACTGTCTTGCGGTACAACCATTAATCCACCTGGATGTTGACCCGTTGTCTTTTTTACTCCTACACACCCACTTGCTAATCGCTGGATTTCGGCATTTCGCAGGGTAAGCCCTTTTTGTTCAGCATACTTCCGAGCGTATCCATACGCCATTTTATCTTGTACCGTACCGATAGTCCCTGCCCGAAATACACTGGACTTCCCAAGCCAT
Organism: Thermoactinomyces sp. DSM 45891; assembly: GCF_900119485.1. GTDB lineage: Bacteria > Bacillota > Bacilli > Thermoactinomycetales > Thermoactinomycetaceae > Baia. The sequence continues at coordinate 123,141 of NZ_FPJZ01000004.1, read as the reverse complement.
TCCTCAGTAAATGCATGAATTCGATGTTGATATTCACCTGAGAAATTGAGGTCGATATCAGGGGTTTTGTCTCCTTCGAAACCAAGAAATGTTTCAAACGGAATATCCTGTCCATCTTTATATAAGAGAGCATCACATTTTGGACATCTTTGATCTGGCAAATCGTATCCTGTCTCATAAGAACCATCGGTAAAAAACTCACTGTATTGGCAGCTCGGACATCGATAGTGTGGTTGCAGTGGATTTACCTCTGTAATAGAGCTAAGTGTAGCGACTAAGGAAGATCCAACCGATCCACGAGACCCCACTAGATATCCATCCTCATTAGACTTCATGACCAGTCTCCGGGCGATGATATAAATCACAGCAAATTCGTTCCCGATAATGGAATCAAGCTCTCTTTCGAGACGTGACGACACAACCTCAGGCAGTGGATCCCCATACCACTCTTTCGCCTTTAGATAACAAGACTCGCGTAACTCTTCTTCTGCTCCTTCAAGTTTCGGGGCAAATAAGTCGTCTGGAAACGGCTGAAATGATTCTACTTGCTCTGCAACCTTTTGCGGATTCGTTAAAACAATCTCTCTCGCCTTTTCGTCTCCTAAATAAGAAAAGCCTTGTAGCATTTCATCCGTTGTGCGCAAATATGCTGGAGACGTGGAAACAGGTTTTCCTGGTTGACTCATATGCAAGATCGTCCGGTGGACCGCTTCCTCAGGCTGGATATAGTGAGCATTTGAAGTAGCAACCACAGGTTTGTTAAGCTTCTCACCCAGCCGAACGATCAGGCGATTAGCCTCCTTTAATCGCTCTGTACTTTCCACTAGTCCCTTTTCTACTAAATGCTGATTTACTTCAATCGGCTGAACTTCCAAGTAGTCATAGAATTTTGCTACTTCTTCTACTTCCTCTGGTGCTTTGTTAAGTGCACATTCATATAGCTCACCTTGTTCACAACCTGAACCGATCAACAAGCCTTCTCGGTATTCTTCTAATTTACTTCGTGGAATTCTAGGAACACGGTAAAAATATTCCAAGTGAGATAGTGTCACAAGCTTATAGAGATGATATAGTCCGATTTCATTTTTAGCCAATAATACTGCATGATATGGACGGCTCTTTTTCACATCAAAGCATTCCAGATTTTGATTTAAATCCAAGAGACGTGTCAGTCCTCGCTTCATCGATTCCTGTACCATTTTCCAGAGAATCGTTCCCGTTGTATCAGCATCGTATATCGCTCGGTGATGCTGTTCCAATGTTACTCCCAAATACTTCGATAGCGTGTTTAATCGATGATTCTTCATAGAAGGATATAAAAAACGAGCTAACTCCAACGTGTCCAATACCGGATTTTCAATGCGAGGCTGATTCATCCGCTTTACTGCTTGTTGTAGGAATCCCATATCAAATCGAGCATTATGAGCAACCAATATAGAACTACCAATAAAATCTACGAATCTCTGGACCACATCACCTATTTCAGGGGCATCAACTAACATCTCATCCGTAATATGAGTCAAATTTTTAATCGTATCTGTCAGAGGTCTATGTGGATTCGCAAACTCGGAAAACCGTTCTACAACCAAGCCATTTTGAATCTTCACCGCCGCTAGCTCGATGATTGTATCGTGCACAACGGAAAGCCCCGTGGTCTCTACGTCAAATACCACATATGTTTCCTCAGACAACTCAGTCTCTCTTGGGTTTATTACAACCGGGACTCCATCGGAAACAATATTGGCTTCCATCCCATAGATAAGCTTAATCCCTTTTTCTTTCGCAGTTTCATACGCCTTTGGAAATGCTTGAACCACACCATGATCCGTAATCGCAATAGCCTTATATCCCCATTGAGAGGCTGTTTTGATGAGATCGGCAGGACTGGTTAAGCCATCCATCGCAGATAGTGAGGTGTGAGCATGTAACTCCACCCGATTTTCACCTGATGTATCTTTTCTAGTCGTAACTTGTACCTCTACAAAATCATGCGCAATCATAGCCAACTCACGGGAAAACGTATCTTCTCTCACTGATCCCCGGCATTTCAACCATGTCCCTACCTTAACCTGCTGAACCATACCCATATTTTCTTTTTCGGCAAAATACTTAACCGTTAGGGAATCCGTATAGTCAGTTAGGAAAAACGTAAATAAAAATTTTCCTGTTCTCAGCTCTTTGGATTCAACCTGGAATACTTTACCTTGAATGGTAACTCGCTTCTCCTCCTCTTGAATTTCGCGAATCGGTAAGGGTGCATCTTGAATAGATGTACCTATTTTGATCACTTTTGCCCCCTCGTCAGTAGATCTACTTGCTTTGCTCTGCTCTATCAAAACAGCTTGTTCTTTCAATGTTTGCTCTACAATCGCCTTCTCTGTTTCGATCTTTTTCTGAACAAACTCTTGTTTATGTTCCTCGGCCGGCATATCAGCCAAAAGGATAACAGGTAGACAAACTCTTGTTAATTGTTCGTAATATTTAGATATAAGATAATCCACGCGAACACGCTCAGCTAACTGTTTCATTGTTGGATGTGGAAATAAAATATCGATCTTCTTTCCATCAAACCTCCACTCCGCCTGGGCTAGCCAACTGCTTGCAGACCTCGTATGATTTTCTTCAATTTGTTTTTGAATCCACATTTTCGACTGGGTGAGGGCGATTGAATGATTAATGTGAGAATAGGTGTAGTGAGTATGAACACAAATGGGCTGATAAAATTCCTGAAGTCTTTTCTCAATCTCACTTGTTCTATCAAACGGTAGAAAGGTAGGCATCTCGAAATGAATTTCCCACGAATTCTGATCGAGAACGACCTCCACCTTTACAATCCTGCCTTCTCGATACACTTCGTACCAACTCCAAGGCAACTTAGCGTCCTCAAATAAGTTTTTCATTGGATCAGACATATGTATGGCTCCTTTTGTATGGTCACAATTCCATCATCTTCTACAAGGAATCCAGAAGTCCTTCCATCACCTAATAATTCAAATAATAAATAAGAGCTTCACAAAAATTTACAACATATAACTAGTCATAAAAATGTAAATATTATATAAATAAAGTAAGGAATACAGCTAATAAGGAGGGATTTTATATGATCCAACCTATTCTCTGGGATTCCTGTGACCATTGTGGCGGAAAAGTGATCCGCACCGATAATGGCGGATATCGTTGTACCGAATGTGACCAACCGGCAGAAGTATAACATAGAAAAGAGATACTATTCTAAACGAGGAATAGTATCTCTTTCATCTAAGCAGACGACTTATTTTTACACTTTACGATTGGGAAGCTCAACCATCACAATCATTCATCTTTATAAAGTAAAGGTAGGCTTACTAGAAGCATAACCATCCCTAATGACAAAAAATATAGCGGCATTGCAAGAACGGTTCCATTATGAAAAATGCTCATTCCATAAATTATAACGCTAACCAATAGATAATAACCTAAGCTAAATATCGCACTTGCAGAACCAATGGCGTCTTGAAAGTCAATGAGAGCTAAGCTTAAACAGTTTGGCAAAGCAGTACCTGTACCAAATAGAATCATAAACACACTCACAATCATGACTAACATTTGGATGGAACTCGGTAAAAAATGTACTGATGAAGCAATCACTGTACCGGTAAGCATCATAGCTAATCCGCGCACGATAATCTTCTCAGGTTTCATGTAGGTGACAAGTCGTTTGGATAACATCGCACCTGCAATAGAAGCAAGCGCAACGATAATGCCTAAAAAACCATACTTCGCACTTGTTAGTGTAAAGTATTTCGTAAAAATAAACGGTGCTTCGGAATAGTAGCTAAACAATACACCGTTAATACCTCCAATTAATACACCATAGCGCCAGAGACGAACATTTGTGATCATACGTTTTACGATTGGGAGTAAAGTCTTCATTTCGATTGAAGCAGGCGCTGTTTCGGGTAAGCGTAAAAATACATAGAAAAATAAAATCACACTCATCACGACTAACACCACAAATACGATTTTAAAGCCCAAATAATAATCAGTAAAACCGCCGATTAACGGGCCAACGGCAGGTGTGAAAGCAAGAGCGGCCGAAACTTGAGCAAACCGTTTATGGCGCTCAATGCCCGAAAAGCTTTCCCGTATAATCGTTTGTGTTATGACAGATCCAACACTAGCACCAAACGCTTGAAGAAAGCGCGCTACTAATAAAACTGCCATTTCATTTGCTACTAAACAAAGGATGTTACCAACAAAATATACAAGTAGCCCATAAAGCATTGCCTTGCGACGACCGATTTTATCAGATAAACGTCCAAAGAAACATACTCCGAATGCAAAAGCGATAAAGTATACACTCATTACTAGCTGTGCATCACTCATAGAAACCTCAAACGCTTCTGCGATCGAAGGTAATGATGGACTAAAAATGGTTTCACTAATTTGGGGAAAGCCTACTAATACAATCAGTAATAATAAGCTGAGTGTTTTGTTTTCGATGTTTTTCTTCAAAATAATCCGCTCCTAAATCATAATAGGCTGGAAAGAAAAACATCGTAGCTTCGGAATGGGGCTCTTCATGAGTTTCACTTTTTCTACATAACTCATGAATTCACTTCCTTTCTTTCAAACTTTCTTCCTGTTACCCTAAACAGAAAAAAGCCGTCAGAAGACGACTTCCTGTTGTTCCTTATGGCAGAGAGGGTGGGATTTGAACCCACGGTACGCCGGAAGACGTACAACAGATTTCGAATCTGCCTCCTTCGGCCTCTCGGACACCTCTCCATAGTAAAAATCTTTACAAGATATAATTCTATGTGTATCTATTTTTCTTGTCAAGCATTGGATTGACCTAACACGCGGTTTTTCTTTGCTTCTTTTCTCTTTTCACGAATCCCTCGAAAAAATTGGGTGAGTAGATCGCTACATTCTTGTTGCAATACGCCAGATTGAATCTCCGTCTGATGATTGAAACGAGTATCCTGAAGCAGATTCATTAATGATCCTGCGCAACCTGCTTTCGGATCGAGGGTTCCGAAAATGACCCGTCTTATCCTCGATTGAATGATCGCTCCTGCACACATCGGGCAAGGCTCTAATGTAACGTATAAATCACAATCGATCAGACGCCAACTACCTAGTCGCTCCGCCGCCTCCTGAATCGCGATCATCTCCGCATGAGCAGTAGGGTCTTGATCCTTTTCACGTAGGTTATAACCACGTCCTACAACTTCTCCTTGGAACACCACAATCGCCCCAATAGGGACCTCGCCAATCTTCTCTGCCTTTCTTGCCTCTTCAATCGCCATCTTCATATAAAACTCTTCCATATCATTTTCCTCTCGATGTCATACAACATGCTAAAAGGGGGAAGCAGACTCCCCCACATCCCTACTAATGAATCGCAGCACCATTAAAATGAAACGTCGACAACATCAAATCAGGTGCCTTCACCGTACTCATCGAACCCGGCCAACTGTGCAGTTTTGATTCATCCCCTACTGCAATCACCTGATTAAAAGCACTTGAAATCTTCTCCGTAAAACGCAGGTTTTTAACTGGTGAAACAATTTTACCATTTTCAATATAAAAAGTCCCACCACGTGTCATGCCTGTAAGTAAGATCTCCTTTGGATGCAGTACACCAATATAATGGAAACGGGTAATGAGGATTCCTCTCTCCATCTGTGCAATCATATCAGCACGAGAAGTTTTTCCTGCTTCCATGTGAAGATGAGAAGGACTGATCCCCATATAGGATGGACTCAAGGGGTACCTTGCATTCCCTGTTGATTTACATCCATACTTCTTGCCTGTTGCATCATCATAAATCATGCCTGTTGCGACTCCATCTTGGATCAACGAAACCTTTTGCTTTGGTAGCCCATCCCAATCAAAACCATCTGGCAATCCTTCTTTTCCTAAAGGATCTTCACTAATAGAGAGTTGTTCACTTAATACACGGTAGCCCATCCGACTTGATAGGAAGCCATTTCCTTGATGATACGTAACAGGGTTGAAAGCAAGCACACCCAGATAGGAAAGTAACTCTGCCGTTGCCTTCTGCTCTAATATCACAGGATAGTCACCAGCAGGTAGCTCGATTGCACCTTCACTTAATTGGCACTTCTCGATTGCTACCCTTCCTACTTCTTCTACTTGAAGGTCATAAAAGGATTTTTTGGTATCAGATGCATAGCCAGATCCTGTTTTCCCTAGCACCACGGCATGAACTTCTGCCTTAGTCCGCCTTCCGTACACCCTTACTCCCGAACTATTGGCCACTGCTTGATCTACCACCTGAACCTGAACGGCTCCCGCAGCTCGTAGATGATTGGCGACTGATCTTGATATAATCACTTCTACCATTTTAGCCATTTCAGCGGCCGTTACTTGCTCCGTCGCTTCATCACAGCCATTTACTTGAGGAATGATTTCCTGCTCAGGAAACGCAGCTACCGCTGGGTGAATCGGCGCAAATTTAGCTAACCCCACCGCTTGTTTTACAGTACGATACAAGGTTTGTTCATCTAATTGATTACAAGATGCCATTCCGATCCGTCCCGATAGGAGCACCTTTACAATCATCGTGTGATCTTGCTTGCGTACATTTTGGATAATTTGATTGTTAGCGTACCTAGTTAAGGTATGTTGATCTCCTAGTAAAAAGCAGGCAATGTGATCTGCCAACCCTTGTCCGGTATTAATTACAAAATCGCATGCTTGTAAAAAAGCTTTCGCAATCGTATGCTCCTGAATTCTCACCTTTAGCTCACTCCAATCTGTACCTGACGGAATCTAGCAGTCGATGCACCGTGACTCACAAAAATGGTTTGATAAGGCTCGCCTTTTCCACAGTTTGGCACTCCCCATAGTTGCCAATCATCATGGGCGATCGCATCACAACGAGACCAAAATTCAGGACTATTCGAAGTATAGAACGGATTCTTGAGCATTCTAATTCGCTTCCCACCCTTAATCTCCCACGCAATTTCACAACCGAACTGGAAGTTATACCGAATATCATCGATACTCCAGCTTTTTATCCCTTCCATATAAATTCCGGACTCTGTAGTGGAAATGATCTCGTCGACTGTAAAGTCACCGGGTTCTAGGTGAACATTGGTCATTCGTACGATCGGCACGTTTTGCCATCCAACTGCTCTCATCGCCCCTGAACTTTCTCTATGAATGCGAGGAGCTGTATCCCTGCCACTTAGATAACCAACAAATTTCCCATTATCCACAAGGGGAGTCCTCTGTGCAGAGACACCTTCATCATCATATAAGTAGGTTCCCACTCCACCTTCCGTCGTAGCATCTGCTGTTAAACAGACCATGTCCGAACCATACTGAAAGTGATCCAAGCAATCAGATGTGAGAAAGCTTTCTCCTACAAAACCAGATTCCTCGCCGAGGGCACGATCTAACTCAACAGCGTGTCCACAAGATTCATGAATCTGAAGGGCAAGCTGGGAACCATGAAGAATCAGAGTTTGAACACCTTCTGGACAATCATCTGCTTGTAAAAGTTGCGCCGCCTCCTGTGCCACCCTCTCTGCCTCACCTACTAATCCTAAGCCCTCTATATATTCATAACCTGCTTGCTGAAAGTTGCCTTGGAACGTATTTGGATAAGATCTAACTTGCACATCTTTCCCATCAGAAGCAACTGCTTGGATTCCTGCACCTACAACCGTTGTTTCCTGATAAATATGAGAACCCACACTATTTAAAAAGAGCTTTTCTTCCCGATGCATATACATCATCGATTTAGCAACCGTCACCTCAGGCTGTACCCGTAAGGCTGCATTCGCTTGCTCTAATAACTCCATCTTCTCTGCTAAAGGAACATCGAATGGGTCTCTTTTTAAGGAAGTACGATATTCCGCCACTGCTTTTTCAATCGGACTTAGTACCAACTCTTCTTGACGAACAGACCCACTCGCTCTCGCTAGCTCGATAGCCTGCACGATACATTTCCGAACCTCTTGTTCACAATGTTTCGGAGTACTAACAAACCCCCATCCTCCGTCTATCAAAACTCGAATCCCAATCCCTTGATCCTCATGATAAAGAAGCTTTTCTAACTCCCCATTATGGATTTCGATTTCCTCTTTGATAAATTGAGAAACACGAACATCTATATATTCGATTCCTAGCTTCTCAGCCTCTTGAATTGCGAACTTAGCTATGTGCTCCATAGGTTCCTCCTGAACAAGGATTCAAATCTTATCTAAATAATTCATTTCTTAATCGCATTTTCCTCTAAAATTGAAAAAAGACCTAGATGGATTCCTAAGCCTTTTTCTTACATTTTGGGTACAGCTACATCTGTTTTGCACGATGAGCAAGTTCCATAGATTTCAAATTTATGTCCCGTTATATCAAAGTCTTCAGGCTTCCCCAAAATGGCGTTCATCGGACAAACATGGATCGTACGCGTCTTTCCACAAAACGTACATATCAGGTGATGGTGATGCTCATCTCCTCCGCAACAAAAACGGTAACGCCTCTCCCCTTGCCATTCGGTCGCCTCCACTATGCCAATATCCTCAAATAACGCTAGATTACGATAAATCGTATCAAAACTAAGTCCTGGATAATCTGCCTGCATATAATCTAAAACTTCTTTCGCACTAAGGTAACGACTCTCTCTATAAAAAACCTCAACCAACCTTTTGCGCTTACCCGTGTATTTATAGCCATTCCTCTTCAGTATCTCGAGTGCTCCTTGTAAATCCATCTACAACCGCTCCTATCATGAATCTATGGAAATCGCTCTTTATAGACGTTATTTATTTTTTTGTAGTCGCGAGATCAGGTAAACTACCTTTTTAATCAAAAACACGCATAACAACATCATGATAGAAACTAATACAATGGCCCCGCCAGAAGCTAAATCAAAGCGGTAGGCAACCAATAGTCCTAAAATAACAGATAATTCACCATATAAAATAGAAGCAATCAATGTTTGTCGAAAGCTATTCGTATGTTGTAAAGCAGTTGCTACAGGTAGGGTAATCAACGCAGATACTAACAAAATCCCCACAACTCGAATGGAGGAGGCAATCACAAGCGCAACCACTACAATAAAAAGAAAATGAACCGTCGAGCGATTTACACCTGTTAAAACAGCATTCTCTTCATCAAATGACAAAGCAAATAATTCTTTCCGAAATAAAACCAGTATCAATAGTGTGATTGCTGCCACCATCAAAATCATTTGTAATTCATCGGTTCGTACTGCCAATATATTTCCGAATAAATACCCGGTAATATCAACATTAAATCCATCAGCCGCGCTAATCAGTACAACCCCTAGACCCACGCCACCAGACATAATAATGGGAATTGCAATCTCCGAATACGAACGATACATCCTCCTCAATCGCTCTACAAACAGAGAACCTATCACTGAAAAGCCCATCCCTATATAAATGGGATTGATCTCTGTGAGCAGATTCAATTTCTTTTGAAGAAATAAGCCTGCCGCAACTCCGGATAACGTAACGTGAGATAACGCATCAGCAATTAATGAAAGCCTCCGCACGACCAAATATACGCCAATCAACGGAGAGATAAATCCGATCAAGAGCCCTGCATAAAGAGCATGTTGTAAGAACTCATACTGAAAAAAATCCTCAATCAAACTTCTTACCTCCTTCACATCCTAGTGATGGTGATGCTCTACTAGTTGAATATCATAATCATATGCCGCTGAGAGAATCTCCTTCTGACGTCGCTGAAACTCGGCCGCCTCTCCGTGAAAAAAGAGCCTCTTATTCAGACACGCCACTCGGTCTACATAAGAAGAGATAACCCCAATATCATGTGTTACCATGATAACTGACAACCCTTGATTCTGATGAAGAAATCGCACCAACTCATAAAATTGAGTGGTTGATTTCGCATCTACTCCAACCGTCGGCTCATCTAATATCAAAAGCTCCGGATTCCCCACCAAAGCCCTAGCAATAAAGGCTCTTTGTTGCTGTCCACCTGATAGCTTTCCGATATTCCGATTAGCCAAATGAGACAACTCTACTTGCTCAATTACTTCATCCACACGTTGCCAATCAGATTTTTTATATCTTTTAAACAGCCCTAGCTTTCCCGTAAGTCCAGACGCTACAACCTCACGAACCGTGGCTGGGAATCCTAAATTAAAGCTATTCGCCTTTTGGGAGACATAACCAATCCTTGAGCGCTCCTTAAAATGAGCAATCGAAGAACCAAAGAGATCGATTTCCCCTTGCTGTGGCGTCATCAACCCCAGTACAATTTTCATCAAAGTAGACTTCCCTGAGCCATTCGGCCCTAAAATCCCTAAAAATTCCCCTTCTTCCAGAGATAGAGACACATCATCAAGCACTTTTTGATTCCCGTAGGAAAAATAGAGATGGCTCACCTTCAGTATCGGAGTACTCATATTACATCGCACCTAATGCCTTCGCTAGATTTTCTTTATTCTTTCTCATCACACTAAAATAATCTTGCTTGCTCTTAATCTCTTCAGCAGTTAACCCCTCAAGCGGATTTAAAATAAGCGCTTCCGCCTTCACTTCATTTTTTACTACATCCGCCATCTTACCGCTAACCAGTGTTTCGAAGAAAATGTACTTCACCTGATGCTCCTTCACTTCATCAATAATTGCCTTTAGCTCTTTCGGTGTTGGCTCATCCTCAGGCGAAAGCCCTGATATTGAAATTTGCTTCAATCCATATCGATGAGCTAAATAGCTAAATGCAGCATGAGACGTGACAAATTCCTTCTTTGTTGCCTTTTTGGCCATCGTTTGAAACTCCACATCCAACTGATCAAACTGTTTCTCAAGCTCAGTAAAGTTTTTAGTGTATTCCTCTTTATGAGCTGGATCAGCAGATACAATCGCATCATAAATCTTACGAGACTCCTTCTTAGCCAAAGTAGGATCTAGCCATAGATGCGGGTCCATCCCTTCGTGATCGTGGCTATGATTGTGGTCTCCTTTAGACCCCTCGTCCAACGTTAGTCCATCCGATGCATTCACGATTTTCGTCTTGCTCTTATCTAGATTAGAAACTGCCTTCTCCGTCCATGACTCAAATCCCGATCCATGATAGAGAAAGATATTTGCCTTGCTTAACTTCGCTAAATCTTTAGCAGATGGCTCAAAATCATGGGATTCAGTCCCAGCCGGAACCACATTCGTCACTTGAACATGACTTCCCCCGATTTTCTTAGCAAAATCCTCTAACGGATATAGAGTCGTCACAATCGATACTGAACCATTCTGATTTGTGCTATCCTTCGATTCTTTCGACGAACAACCTATTACAGAAGTTAAAAAAAGACAAGAAGCAATTATGCCGTAAACATACTGTTTTTTCATACCTATTTTCCTCCAAAAACGTTCATCTTTTAAAAGTAACATCATTATATAGGAAGGGATGAGTTATTGTAAATCGTAAATATTACGTTTTAAATGTTCTTTATTACATTTTTACCTACCTATTATTTCCTTAACTGCAGATAGATAACAAATATGATACAGAAAAAGCCCGCTATATGCAGGCTTCCAATCAACAAAGTATAACTTGCTATGCAGCTTAACTAGCTAGTGACTGCATAGACGATTCTTGTTTCGCTGCTTTTTTCTTCCCCAAGTATCTTCCACCTATCTGGGTCAAAATCACAGCACCAACGAAATACCCCAGCAAAATGAGTGCATCGTGATACACAACGGATTCGTTACCACTCGATAGAATAGCTCGTAATCCGTGTACTGTATACGACATCGGTAAGAACGGATGAATCATTTGGATGAAGTCTGGAGAAAGTTCAATCGGATACGTTCCCCCACTTGATGCCAATTGGAACATCAAAATGACAATTGCCATGAATCGTCCAACGTTACCCAGGTACGTCACCAGCATCTGGTTAATAGCGATAAATGTAACTCCCATTAACATCGTAAAAACATACAACCAGATAGGGAGCTCCACTTTAATTCCCAATCCTTGCGTTAATGCTAATGAAGTAATAACCGCTTGGATCATCCCAACGATACTTACCATCCCGAGTCTCACTGGACGATACGAGATCTTCGATGAGAATTGGAAAATGTCAAAGATAGTAAAAAGAATCATTGCTCCTACCCATAAAGAAAGGGAGAGGAAGTAAGGCGCAAAACCAGTTGCATAGTTTGGTACTTTATGGAGCTCATTTTCCTTTACATGAACCGGATCAGACATAACGGATCCCTTCTCCGTATCCGCAACCAATGATTCCTTTGCCTTATCCACACCGTCTTGTAGCTCTGATGCTAGTCTATCTGAGCCCTCATTAATGATTCGGCCTAATCCTTTGGATAAGTCACCTAATCCTTCTTTCTGTAGTTTGGTGACCCCTTGCGCTACTTTAGCACTACCATCTGCTAATTCCTGTACTTGCTTTAATCCTTCCGGGATCTTATTTTTCTTCTCTTCCAGCTTTGTAATCTCGATATCTACAGCACTGGTCAAACCTTGAAAATTGGATGCAAAATCTTTGTACGAAGAAGAAGAAGCTAATTTTTTTATTTCTTCCTCCATCTTGCTTGCTTCCGACTGGCTACCTACATTCAGTTGTTGAAGCTCACTATGAATATCGATAAGTTTTTTCGTGTTTGGATCTTTGGCTAACTCAGGATGCTCTTTTATCAATATATCTAGTTTTTGACGTGCCTGTTCCTGTAGTTTTTGGGCATCCTTCAAACGCTTGGTAATTTTATCAAATGTTTCTGCTTTATAAATATTGCTTTTATCTTTTTGTATATTATCATTAATTTTATGAAGAAAATCCTGTGCCTTTTTCATATTATCCCAAGTAATATGATATCCTTTCAGTGCTTCTTCTAAGTCTTTAACGGTCTGGTGAAGTTTCGAGACCAATTTCGCATTTCCTGCGGCAACCTTCTGAGCACCATCTTTCAATACTTCCGTCTTTGCAATCATTGTCTCAGTGCCATCTTTAGCTTTTTGTATACTGTCCGTTAACTTTTGCGCCCCATCAGCTGCTTCTTGCAGTTTATCTGTACTCTTATGCAACTCAGCAAACATTTCTGTTAGAAATTCTTTTGTCAGTTGATTTCCTATATCTGTTTTTAATGTTTGAACCACACTATTCCCTAATCGGCTCGTTAAATAGTTTTGACTCGGATCGGAACGATATTCGATTAGGCTTTGGAGAGGTTCAGGGCTATCAACAGTTAATGCCTTCTCACTAAACTCCTTCGGAATAATGAGCGCGAGAGCAAAGGTTCCATCTTTAAATCCTTCTTCCATCTGCTTGCGATTCACAAATTCCCATTTCACTTTCGAATTATCTTTCAGCTTATCTACTATCTTGTTTCCTGCTTCTACCGTACGATCAGACTTATGCACACCCACGTCTTCGTTTACCACAGCTACAGGTAAATATTTCACATTTTCATATGGATCAAAAAAGGCCCACAAATAAATAAAACTATACACAAGAGGCAACGCCAATACTCCCAGCATTGCTAACCGCATAGATTTAATTTGCCAGATCTTCGCAAAGTCGGAGTACTCCAGAAGGAGGGCCTTTGCTTTTTTTCGTTTCATCATAACGTACATTCCCTTCGAGATCGGAAGAAGCTTTTTTCAGTGTAAAAAGTCCATTTTCTCAAAACTGACTGGTCAGTCAATAAATATTATAATATAAAAATATGCACAAAGAAAGTACTTTGTGCCTTAAAATATCATCTATTTTATTAACAAACTACGAAAGACGAGTTGGCTCAAACTTTGGATAATCATTTGAGTAAGTTCCTCTGATTCTTCAGAAGTCCATGCACGATCCTCGAGAGTGTATAATTTATGCAGAACCAATACGCTCCCTGCTCCAAAGATTGAGATTGCCATTTCAGATGGATAATCAAATTGGAAATCGCCAGTAGAAATCCCTCTCTCAATCAACGACTCAATTAGCTGAATATATTCACGAATGCTCGCACGAAACTTCTGTTGTCGCTCCTTTGTTCCAAAAGCTTCATTCAGAAGTAGCTTGGCCAACTTTCCATTTTCCATAAAAAATTGACTATGAGCTCGAATCAATCCATGCATCTGATCAACTGGAGAATCCTCACTGTCGATATGACGCTTCACACAATCTATCAACTTCTCCATACCTTCGTCCATTAATCCGGTAAACAAATCCTCTTTACTCTTAAAATGATAATAAATCGTTCCCTTTGCTACACCTGCCGCCTGTGCAATATCATCCATCTTTGCTTGGTCAAAGCCTTGATCGGAAAATACCTCTACAGCCGCTTGAAGTATAACATCCACTTTTTGATGGCGCATGGTAAGCACACTCCTGTATCCGTTCACTGTTAAGAACATCTTACATGGAAATGCAAACGTTTTCAAAGAGAAAAATTTAAAACTATAAAGATTACCGTAAAACAACTGGATAAACTCCATCATTTCCTGGGAAATAATTTAGCTATCTGCAGGGAATCCCTACCCTCGTATCAACATCTCCTTACTTTGAATCGTTCCAATCATTTACCGGGATCGTAATCGCCATCGTTACCAGTGATTTTAAGATTTGAATTCCTTTATCGAGTAAGATAAAAAGGATTGCTTGCCGATAAATTCATGTCATAATAAATATATAAATATGTAAATATATGAATACATAAACAGAGAGGAGATAAATGGTATGAAGAAGATGATGAGAATTTATACATTAGTCATGTTTGCTGCACTCTTAGCCTTTTCAATCCCCGCTAATACTTTTGCAGAGACGAGGGTAAATACAGCCGATATTTTGGATTTAAAGAAAGAGGTACAGACAGCTTTAAACTATACCTATCGCGGAATTTACCAAGTGAAGAGTATAGACAAAGTAACAGCAAACAATCCACATGTTCGACAGAGCGGTTCACCCGTAATTAATGATGTGGGTGTAGCGTACGTAGGGGTAACAAGGATAGAAAATAACTTAGATATCCCGCAAACCATAAGTACTCAAGCATTTAGTGAAAAGATAAGTGATACTGTATCCAATTCTGTCACACGTGGTCTTAAGATAGGAGCTGAAATTACCGCGGGCTTTTCCTTCTTAGGCGGGAAGCTATCTACAGAATTTTCTTTTAGCAGTACACAAGGAAACAACACTACCGTGGAAAGAACGATCTCTGTTCCATCACAACAAATTGTGGTTCCCGCCCGCACTAGAATACAGATAACAGCCAATCTCCATAAAAAGGAGATCTCTGGAAAAACCGCTCTCAGAACTGGCCTAGGTGGAAAGGTGCGTGTAAAAGATTTACTCAATTCGATCGAATATGAAATGAATTTATATGACATTGTTCAGGAATCTAGAAAAAAGGGCAATACTAGAAGTCCACTGATACCAAACCCCAGTAATAGTACCGTGTCGTTTAGTGGTGCAGGAACATACTCTGGAACCTATGGAACTGACCTTGAATTGAAATTGGACTACTTTGATCTAGGTTCAACTAATGGCAATAGTAGGTTTGCAAGGGGTGTCGTACCTCAGCCGTATAAGTCAGAGACCATTATATTCAATGTAGAATAAAGTTAAACGAAAATGATCACTCCTATTCTCCCCGAATACCATAAAACCCAAAGCCAGTACTAACTGGATAGGGAAAGACACCTTCTTCAAAATGGTAAAGTGCCCACTAAACCATAGAGAGGTGTCCTTATGAAACGTTTACCATCCTTTATCAAACGCTACAATCCCTGATACCAGCAGATGAAATAGAAAACTAGATTACAAAGCACTTTATCTAGATAAAGGTTTGCAATTTGTTTGCACTTAGGGGCTATAACATCATATTTTCAATGTCATAGCCCCTAAACCCCTTGATAATATTGGCGCACCCGAGAGGACTCGAACCTCCGACACCCAGTTTAGGAAACTAGTGCTCTATCCTGCTGAGCTACGGGCGCATATCATTATCTGCCTCTCGTCCATTATATAACGAAGATCCCCTACTCACAATAAGTGTAGGGGATCTTCGTTTAACGATACTGAACTTGGAAGTGAACGAGCCACTGATTGAATTGAAGCCAGTAAGCTAATAATGCGGGGACATTCATCAATTGTCCAAACCAAGGCAGATGCTTCTGTTTTAGATCTTGCCCGACAAAGCGTTGAACCACTTGATAATCAAGAAAATCCCAGATAGGGGCTTGCTTATCGAGAAGTAATTCATTCACCTTCCTTTGCATGGCTTGTAGGTAAAGTGGATGATGTGTTTTGGGATAGGGACTCTTTTTCCGCTCGATAATTTCATCCGGTAAAATCCCTTTTAATGCGTGGCGCAACAATCCTTTTTCTCTACCGTTATGCGCTTTCATCTCCCAAGGAATGTTCCATACATACTCAACTAAGTGATGATCACAAAATGGGACACGAACCTCTAATCCATAAGCCATACTCATACGATCTTTTCGATCGAGGAGAGTAGGCATCCAGCGTGTTAGATTCATGTAGAATAACTCTTTCATCCGATCCTCTCTAGGGGAGTCTTGATCACATCGTGGAACTTCTTCTAAAGTCTGTTGATATCTCATTTCCACATATTCCATTGGCTGAATTCGATCCTGAACGTCTTTTCGGATAAAAGGAATCCGCTCATTCGTTAAGCACGCCCATGGGAATATATTTGCCTGAACCATTTCTTCCCGATGGAACCATGGATAGCCACCAAATACCTCATCGGCACATTCTCCAGAAAGACAAACAGTTAAATCCTTTTTAATCTCCCGGGAGAATAGCATTAATGAACTATCAATATCCGCCATTCCAGGGAAATCCCTTGCGATGAGCGCACTAGGAATATGGTCAACCAGTTCTTGATTATTGAGATATACAACATGATGATCAGACTGTAAGAACTCTGCCATCAACTGCGCCCATGGGGAATCCGCATTAGGTTGGAATTCATTTTGCTCAAAGAACTGATCATTATCCTGATAATCAATCGAAAATGTAGTTAAACGACCTTTGCCTTCCTCGCGGAACACCTTGGCTGCAACTGCGGAAATCGCACTCGAATCCAATCCTCCTGAAAGCATCGTTCCAATTGGCACATCTGAAATTAATTGCCTCCTGACAGAAGCCTCAAATAGATCTGTTACCTTTGTGATCGTTGTCTCAAAGTCGTCTTCATGTGCTCGACTCACTAACTGCCAATATGGATGAGTTTGGATGCCTTGCCTAGATACCTTCAGCCAATGACCTGGCTTGAGCTCCTTAATATCACGAAACACACCTTCACCTGGGGTTCTAGCCGGGCCCATCATCAACACTTCGGCCAAGCCGTGATCATCTATAACAGAACCAATATCTGGATGTTGCAATAAAGACTTTATTTCAGACCCAAACACAAAGGTATCTTTCACATGGGCATAAAACAAAGGTTTGACCCCAATCCGATCCCTCGCGATATATAGCTCTTGTGCGAATTCATCCCAGATCGCAAAAGCAAATATGCCGTTCATTCGTTTA
Organism: Thermoactinomyces sp. DSM 45891; assembly: GCF_900119485.1. Taxonomy (GTDB): domain Bacteria; phylum Bacillota; class Bacilli; order Thermoactinomycetales; family Thermoactinomycetaceae; genus Baia. The sequence continues at coordinate 105,626 of NZ_FPJZ01000004.1, read as the reverse complement.
GGAGCATCCACTCCCCACTCTTGATAAGCAGCAGGTAGAAGTTCTGTATCACAGTGAGTAGTAAAACAATACCCAAGAGACTCTAATTCCATCCTGAGATCAACCATATTGTATAGTTCGCCGTTATACGTAACCACCATCTGTTGATTACCAAACTGCTTCACCATAGGTTGTAATCCATTCTCTGGGTCCATCACACTTAATCTTCGATGCCCCAATGCTACATGCTCGCCAATCCAAGTCCCCTCTGAATCAGGACCTCGATTAGCATGTTGTTTATTCATGAGATCAATGACTTTGGTCTGATAGCTCAAGTTTTCCTCGTAATTCATCCACCCTACAATTCCACACATCCGTCTTCCTCCCCTAGGCAGTATCTATGTATGTATATGTAGCAGAACAAGGAATTTTCCATGACTCGTTTTGAATAACGAAAGAAAATAGACTTTTCCATTTTCTTGTGGTATCATGAAATTGCATAACACTAAAAAAGTTGTGCATAGCCAATTTTTATGTCTCCACTCAATACCTATAAAGCTGCCTTAAGTACAAAAGAGCATTGTCTTTCGAAAAGCGAAGGACAGTGCTCTTTGCTGTTTTATGCCATCTAATCAGATCTGATTAGATGAGTACCTTCCTTTATCTCTCACTAAATATCTAGCGTGGTTTATGTTAAAATAATATATATATAATTTTATTTTTTATTATTAAGGAGATATTAAATGGATCATTTGCTTTCTTGTAGAGAGGTTGAGGTTGCCGTTTTAGTGGCGAAAGGATATAAAGATAACGAAATTGCTTTGTCATTATTTATTAGCAGACGACGTGTAGGGGAAATCATTGCTTCTATTAAGAGTAAATGGCATATAACATCTCGTGTTCAGATCGGGATCATTACATATTATTGCGGCCTAATCGATATAAAAAAAGAGGTTTTTGTTAAAATATAAAAATTTTAATCTATAACATAGACTATCTATTATGCTTTACCTAAGAGTCACCTGCTTCTAATTTGGAAGAAGTAGGTGACTCTAGTATATAAATCTGTTCATCTCTAAGAGAGGGGCAGACAAATATGGAAACTTGTTTCCTCGTCATCACTTTCAACATTCACATAACCCTTGTGCAATTCAATGATATTCTTCGTGATGGCTAACCCTAGTCCTGATCCCCCTGTATAAACAGATCGTGACTTTTCAATTCGATAGAAGCGATCAAAAAGATAGGGAAGATCTGCTAGGGGAATGCTATCCCCGTAATTTATGATCTTCACAATCGCAAGTTGGTCACGAACCTCCAAGATAATATCGACAAATCCCCCCTCTTTACCATAGTTCATCGCATTTGAGATAATATTTTCAAATACCCTTGCTAATTGGTCGCCATCTGCCTCCACATAAACAGGACTTTCTGGTAGTGAAAGCCTGGACTTCATTTTTTCTTGAGTAAGTTGGATTTGGAACTGAATCGCGATCTGTTTCAGCAATTCCTTTAAATTAATCGCTCTCATCTGTAAACTCATCTTTGGGTTTTTAGTCCGAACGTATTCAAATAAATCATTTACTAATTGATCCAATCGCTGAGCTTTTTGATAAGCAATGTCTGTATAATATCGAAGCTCTACTTCGTCTTGATACTGATTGCGATCAATCAAACTCAAATACCCCATAATGGAGGTTAATGGAGTTCGTAAATCATGGGAAACATTCGTAATTAGCTCGTTTTTGGTCTGTTCTGCTAGGCGTTCTTCTTCAACGGCTGTACGTAATTGTTCTAAAATCAAATTAATTCGAGTCGCCAACTTACTAAACTCATTTTGAAATTTCACTGGCACTCTCTTTTTAGAATCTCCTTGTGCAATCTCACTAACCGCATGACAGATTTGAATAAAGTATCTGATATAACGCGCAGTAAATAGTAAAAATATAATAATGCCAAATAGCCCTACCAATATATACTCCATACGGATAGGCAACAGGCTTTCGATAGCCTCTAGGTTTGAAGTATATTCTTTCAATAAACTATAAACAAAGTTTGAAATAAACAGAGAAGCCCACAAGCTAAAGATAAAGACCGCAGCAATTTTAGATAAAATCCGATAATACACTTTATCCCTCAATCTTGTAACCTACTCCCCATATGGTATGAATCACTTTATAACCTAGATTTTTTTCTAATTTATCTCGTAAATTACTGATATGCACCATGACAGTGTTATTAGCTTCATAATACTTTTCTTTCCAAACCGATCGAAATATTTCCTCAGAATTAAATGCTTGGCCTAGATGTGTAGCGAGAAGATATAGGATTTCAAATTCTTTAGATGTTAGATTAATTTTTTCCTCTCCAACAAAAGTAGAGTATGTTTTTCGATCAATAGTCAGTTCTCCTAAGCGAATCATCTCATTATATCCCTGTGGGAGCTGATGATTAAAATAATAAGCCCTTCGTAAAAGCGCTTTCACGCGCACCATCATTTCTAATAAGTTAAATGGCTTGGTCATATAATCATCAGCTCCTGTCATCAGACCAGTAATTTTATCCGTATCTTCTGATTTAGCACTCAGCATCAGAATAGGAGTATTATCTTTTTGTCTAACCCGTCGGCAAAACTCCAAGCCATTCATTTTAGGCATCATAACATCTAAAATGATCAAGTGAACAGAACTCTCTTGTAGGATTTCAAGAGCCTCTTCCCCATCATACGCTTTTAATATAGTAAAACCTTCGTTCTGTAAAGAGATATCGATTAAGTTTACGATTTCTTTATCATCATCTACGATTAAGATTTGCTTAGACAAATTCATAATCCCCCTCGCTCTCTCTTATCTCACTATAAGTTTTTCGGTGTCCTTTTTTCTTTTTCATCCTAATGAGGATAAAAAAAGTAGACGTATTCAGCCACCTTCTGTATATTACCGCTACACTTACATACGTTTTGATCATTATATATCTCAAATTCAGTTGAACTAATCCGTTTCACCGTTGAATCAGACACGATTCCTGTGTTTGTAATTTTAGTTATAGCAGATGTGATTTCTTCTAAGCCTTCCCTTTCATAACATCCCATACATAGTTTCTCATTACGTTTTATCTGCGCTTCGCATCGAGAGCAACTATATTCCTCGCTATCCAAATCCGAAATAAGCACACCTTGAATATAATCGGCTATCTCATGTGCAGTACCATTCCAATTACAATCGCTATATGGGCCCTCGTCATCTTCTTCGAGATCCTCTACTTGATATGCTTCAAACGCGGTTGAATGAATTCGAAAGACCTTATAACCAGACAATATCTGGCTGTTTGGTATATCTTGGATATAAGATGTTAGCTTATCTATTTCATCTTGCTTCTCACAATCTAAACAGAATACAGCATTCAGGGATAAAACTCCATCGCACTTGGGGCAACGAGTGGATTTACTATAGTCATTACATGGAGTATAGAGCTGACTTCCATAACGGTTACGAGTCTCACAGTCATGATAGATTTGATCCGGTGCATCATTCAGATCATGCTGACACCAAATATCAGCCACAGTCTTTGTTTCTAGATGATCGTGATAAGGATGCAAGTAGAAGGCAACTGAGCCCTCTGGATCGATCAAGATCGTCTTCCCGACATATGGATCATAGTATGAGGAACCCTCTTTTAACTCGTAGTGATAGACAACAAAATCGAATCCTCGAAGGTCTTGAAATGGATCCCCAACTATGTAGTTAAAATACTTTATGGTAGACTCATGACCCGAAGCAAAAGCAAGAGTGAGGTAAGTATGTTGGTCACGTTCGTTATTCAGCCCTACTGCACGTTCAAACCCTTGATCACTATTCACGTTTACTGTAATCGAGGTTAGGTTTCTCAGTGTTTCCTTGTTTTGTTCATTGATGAGCGCGCCATCGGTAGTTAGACGTATTCTTTCCCCTAATCTCGCGATCGCATAAGCCATAAATTCTTGAAACTGCGGATGGAGCATGGGTTCACCCTCCCAAGAGGGGGTAAGTGTTACATCCTCGTATTGACTACACTCATCAACGATTTTCGACCATAGATCCCATGACATGAATGTGCGATTTCGATTTCCTTCTTTAGAGGAATCCCCATCTATTTGATCAGCAGGATCTCGAGGAGCTACTATTTCGGCATATATGTACTTAGGAAATGTATCCAAATTTACACCTTCTTCTGTTCCTTTGTGTAGTGATTCATAGTCTAGGTAGGCAGAGTAATCTACCTCCGTTGAAATCCCTTAAATCGAGTGCCTTGAAACGTAAGTACACCTGTGTCTCCTACCACTAACACTGATTTAGATCTACTCATACGGAACTCCATTCGATCGCCATTCTCCCCTTCAAATGCGATAAAAGTATATTGTTTGATGGCACGTCGACTTATTACACTAGCGTTTATCGCTTGCACAGGTTGATTGTTATTACGAATCCATCTAAACAAACCCCGAATGGAAATAGAGATAAAGAAAATAATGACTCCACCAAACACGATGATAAAGAAACCCATGATGAGATAACCTATTAATGATCCGATCGATTCCAATGGATTGTTCCTCCTTCGGCTAATTGAAGAGCAGATATTTCTGCTATATACCCATCAAGTCTTTTTTCAAGACAATATCCTTACCTATCGAGAATATAATAAAATATTTTTATACTCAATCAAAATTTTTATAAAGAACAATGATCTAATGGTTTTGGAAATATAAGTTAGTCATATTCTCTTTTTTCCGGACCATACTAAGGTGCAATAAGGAGGTGTTTTTGGAAATGAAACACACACATAACAATCAAGTTCAAAACAGTCTGGATCAAATGAAGAACGAAATTGCATCTGAATTTGGTGTTCAACTTGGAGCAGACACTACTTCCCGTGATAACGGCTATGTTGGCGGAGAAATCACTCGCCGGTTGGTCCAGTTAGGCGAAAATATGCTGTAAAAATTAGGTTACAAACAACAAGGTGCAATCTGGTATTCTCTAGATTGCACCTTGTTGTTTATTGGAAATGTTCTTAGGGAATTTTCCCATATCTCTTCTATGTAGCCGGAGCATTAGGCCCCTTTAACTTCTTCTCTTTATTGGCTTCCACGGCTTCTCCCAGTGGAGTCCCTTGATCTGCAAGTCGTTCATCTCTCCCTTTGCTCGTTCCCTCCGAATGAATGGGAGTTGTGGTGGAGTTTTCGTATGATTTCATCGAATCCCGTCCTTTCGGACTTATTTTGTCTAGTAGCTTCTTAGTTTATGTAGTGGATTTTGCTTCTTGGTTATGATCCTATTGTAATCAACCCTTCCCCCATTATCTATTCTCCTTGATCCTAGGAAAAGCTAAGTATACAGTAGTTCCTACCCCTTCATTTGTATAAAAGTCTATCTTGCCTCCATGCTTTCTGACAACATTGTAACAAAACAAAAGTCCTAAACCAAAATTTTCCTTAGGATTTGATTTTGTAGAGAAGAAGGGTTCCAAAATTCGTGTAAAATGCTCCTTAGGTATACCAATTCCCGTATCTTTGATTATAAGAATAACATTCTTTCTATTTTTAGCTATGTCTATAGTAAGCTCCCCTCCAGTCGGCATAGCTTCTATCGCATTAGAAACAATATTATTTATGACCTCTTCTATTAGTAGGCGATCGCAACAAATAGTCAGATCGCATTTCATACTATTCATTACCTTGATGCCAGAATCTTTTAACTTGGCTTTTGACTGGTATAAGCACCTCTCTACCATATCCACTACTCGATATTCTCCTATATATAGCTTTTGATCCTTTGTTTGTTGTTGTATTCTCATCATCGTATTTTGCATTTTTTCATGCATTTGAAGAATGATGTCAATATCGCTTTGCAAGTTCACTTGATTAGTAGTCATTGCATAATTTTTAATTTTTTCACCATATAGTTTGATGAGTCCTAAATCATTCTTCATTCCATGGTTCATCACAGATGTTTCGGCTGTTAACTGCTGTATAGAATAGTTAAGACTCTGACGCTGAACCCGTAGACGGACTCCAACTAAGCCAAAACGAAAAAGGGAAGTGATGGAAACCACGAAAAGGAAGAGAGCAATCCAGTAATTATAACGCCACCCTTCCTCAATATCCATAATGCGTAGAAAATAACTTGTAGTTACCGCATAAATCATAGTAGGGATAAACGCCAAACAGGTATAAAATCTACTTCTTTTAGTGAATGGATTTTTTTCCATAATATAGGACCATATAAGAAGTATAATACCCGTCAAAATATATGGCACAACCCAGAAAGTCGCTAAGGAATATGGAACTACGAAAGTTGGATATACAGGATAAAACATAATCATCCCTATAACAGGAATAAAAAGGAAATATCGCAGCATCCTAATATATTTTCTAGGAACAATTTCGGAGTATGACAATCCAAAAAATATAAAAGAATAAGGGGTCAGATAGTCAGATACGAACGCTGTAATATTTTCAGCTAAAAGTAGATACTGAAAAACATCAGAATTACTTTCAAAGAGCGGTTTAATCTGTTCCCCAATGACTACTGATAATCCTCCTACACCACCACAAAATGTAGTAGCACTCGCCCACCGCGCACTAGGGTTTTTAAAATCAGCCAATAGAAGCAATATTCCTATCATCCACATCAATATCCATAGGAGGAGCATTTACCGTATTCCTCCTATGGATATACTAGGGATCGTAATACTACAAAAAGTATATAGAATAGATAGATAACTATAACTATTCTTCTTTTTATCTTGAAATTGGAGATCTAGACATATAGTTGTAGGAAATACACAATTCATTGTACATTCATCCCTAGATCGAGACTGTTTACTTGTTTCTAGATAAAAGAGGCGTACGGCAAGATCATCAACAGATTTAGATATATAATCAATCATTTTTATACCTCCTTATTCGATAATACTCAAATAGGAATACTTAATGGTAACTTGAACTAAATAAAAGATTATTATATAGAGTCCCTTAAAATCAAATTGAAAAATAAGCCATAAAAATATGCGCTTGGATATGTAGCAGAGAATCTAACCACACATTTTCACTTCAATAAATCAATTATTTTGTCTTTCAAAAACTAACATAATCGTCAATTCTCATCGCTTGATTACTACATAGACTCAAATGCCAGCCATCTTCCTCCATGTGATTCCTTTGGATAGTACTGGCAGGCACCTTGATCACTTTGTATTCATACATGGTTTATCCGCCTCTCCTTGACATCATTTGTTAATATACATCAAAAAAGTGTAATCGAGTGAACCCGATTACACTTTTTTGCCAGCTAACGGCTAGATTATTCATTTGGCAGAGAGGGTGGGATTCGAACCCACGGACGCCTTGCAACGTCGGCGGTTTTCAAGTCCACGGAATCTACCTTATACAAAGTAATGGAGAGTAATAGTCCTAAACAAACCGCGGTTTCATGTAATATAGGTTAACCTCAATAAGCACCATTGTCTATGGTTTGTTAGCAATGTCATTAGTAGTTTTGTTAGCAACCATTAGCACAGCCAGAGAACGAATTGTATTATTATGCAAGGCCAAAGCCTAGAAGGGGCGATTCTAGGTGATCAACTTTTACGTTATATTCACAAAACTATTTATAACTCATATGAAAACAAACTTCCTTCTATTTATTTGTGATTGCAATTAGCTCCGCTTCCCATATATACCTATAGGGAGCACTACCAAAATAATCAAATGGATAGCATGTAATTAATGAGAGAGTGGGCTTATCTTTAGTAACAATGACATTAGGATCATCAGGATCAGTTTTCCAACCTTTTCGTATTTGATAGACAAAGTAATGGGCTTCAAAATCAATAACCAATTTGTCGCCAACTTTGACCTTGCCTATTCCTTTTAGTTGAGTATCACGATGTCCAGCTAAAACAACGTGTCCTGTATCACCTGGATTAACAGTGTGGTCTTTTGTAATAGGATTATTATCCTCAATGTAAGCTCCTATGCCCTTTTTAAGTGAGTGGTCATCTTGTCCTTGCACAATAGGTCGACTTATTTCTAAACTCGGGATCATCAAAGCCCCGATTCTTTCACCTCTAGTAAATTTCTTACTTGATGTAATACCTTGTTTCAATGTAGGTTGTATAGTTTTATCATCTATTTTTTTCACAATCTGTTCAACCACAGTAGGTTCATAGGGAAGGGAAGCACTCTCACTCCACCAATTATAAGCACTCCAACTTGCTACAATTAGACCTCCAAGGACTAAAATCCCAGATAAAATTCGAAGCATTCGACACACCTTCTTATAGCCTGTTTTTTTTTCAGATAAATAAAAAACACTCCAACTATTGTTTTTTCCAATAATTGAGTGCCTTTGCTGAGAAAATCGTAAATGAGATTCGTATTCCACAAAAACGAGGAGCACCCATTTGAAAGCCTAAGATACTTGTAACAGATAAAGACTATATAAGTCAAGCGTTTCACGCTTCAGACTGCGGACAAACCTCTTCTGAACAACAAGTTTAGGAGAGGTTTTCGTATGAATTGCTCTAAATATCGTTTATGGCGATGGCTTCTCCATCGCCATGTAGCGAGTTTTTTCAAGTTCATTGCAGCAAAAACGAGCATCGCCTGCATCTGTAGTCCAGCGCATTCCATGCTTCTCTTTCATATCTGCAAACACTCGTTCAATCATTTCTTTTCTTTGCTTATAGATTTGTTTGTTCGATTCTGTATGCCTTAAATGGTCCGCTTCTTCGAGATGATATTGCCAAATATGATCGGATGGATGACCTTCGTCGAGAAAACAAATTCTTTGTCATCCGATTAAAGAAAAATGCCGTTACTCGTGATGAACGTATCTGCTCTGTTCCGACAAAGGAATCCTTTGTTAGAGAAGACTGGATAGCACGTTTGGGCGAAGAAGTGAATGGAACGATCCATCCATTTCGGTTAGTTACTTTTCAAGATCTGGAGGGACATAAGATTCGAGTGGTTACGAATCTATATGATGTGGGCGCTGAGGCAATTGCTGGAATGTATCGTGCCCGATGGCAAGTCGAGCTGTTTTTTCGCTGGATGAAACAACATCTGAATGTAAAGCGGTTGTTTGGAACTACTCCTAATGCTGTATATGGCCAGCTATACGCTGCCCTCATCGCCTATGCACTAATTCAATGGTTATATACTGGGACGCGTCCTGCCTTTTCTGCTGTTTCAAAAATCGTTTTCTTGCGCAAGCTGTGGCTTGGACAACTCCAAGCCGAATGGCTAATCAGTTCCTTAGGGAAGAACCTCTTAGATGATTATGTTAAATTCCATATTTATGCAAATCAACACACCTGTAAAAATACATATTGATTATTAATATATATTATTATACAATTCCTAACGCAACGTATATTACTACATAGGAGATGGATTTATAATGAATAAGAAAGTAGTCGGAACATTAGTGGCCGCCGGAATGTTAGTTACTTCTATGGGAGCAGCTTCTGCTACGTGGTTCGAAGGCCCCAATGGGAATGTATGGATTGGAGCGAATGGTAAGGGTGACCATTATTCTACTCCACGCCCCGCAGGACACGGTGGAGGTGATCCTAAAACTCAGCTTGTAAGAGTAACGGATGCAACTAGTCGTGTCTTCTGTATGACTAATGATAATAATAAGAACAATATATCTGCACAAAAACAATGTGTACAGGATACAACTACAGCTCTGCACAGCTCAGCATATAGGAATCAAATGATTATGATGCATTTTGAAACAGCTTACAATAACCCTGAGGTTAGTTTCTTCGATTACAGTTGGGCACCGTAAATAGAAGATTACCGGATGGAGAGACTTTACAATCTCCATCCGTTTTTTTAAACATATGTTTTATCAAATGAGGTGAATACATCGCCGAATATATTGGAAAATACGGTGATCCAAAAAAGAAAGATGACTCCTTTAATTGGGCAGATTATGATATACATCACATTATTCCTAGAGAATACGGCGGAACAAACGACTTTGACAACTTAATACCTTTGCCTCGTGATTTTCATCAACAGAGAGTTACTCCGTGGTGGAATAGCGGGTACAGATAAATTCATGAATACAGTAGAGTTTACAAGTTGTTTGCTTTACTGTATTCTTTTTTCATAAAAAGACATAAAAGCGAGTAGGTGTTTGTTTCCCATGGAAGTTGGAGATCTCGTAAGCAAAACATTAAGTTGCTTAAAATCTAATCTTCAAAGTAACCAGCTAGAAATTGTGAATGAACGAGGCACTAAGTGGAGTGTTTCATTTAAGTTTAACGAACCTGTTCATCCAAATGTACTGTCTGATTTTGAATCAGAGTATTTCCGTCTCCCTCCAGATTATAAAAATTTCCTCCTCATTTCGAATGGAGCTACGATGTTCACTCCAGAGTTTGGCGGAGGTTACGAAATTCATTCCCTCGATAAAATGAAGGAAATAAAGAATTACCATGATTACTTACCTACTGAATGGTGGCCTATTGTATCTATTGTCGATGGAGACTATTTTGTAAATTCGACTAAGCCAGACCAACAAGATTACCTATACCTTTCTAATGCTATTGTTGATGAATCTCAAAAAATGAATATGACATTTGAATTATGGCTGGATCGATTAGTAGTTGCACAAGGATCTAAGTTCTGGGAGTGGGACTTATATTCGGGAGAAAGGTTTTATAAATCATACTAACTTGAGTTTCATAACCACAAAAAAAGTGTAATCGAATTTACTCGACTACACTTTTTTAATTCAATAAGCCAACTAACTTTCTTGATATACAATCAATCACATAACCACACTGATACTAATAGTTATATAAATCTATTTACTCAATCTAGAGTTTAACAAATAGAGCCTCAAACCTAAAAATATATTTACTAGTGAGAGTAAAGAAAGTATACAATCCCGAAAATGACTATAACTAATATCAAACATCTTTGTCATAATAAATATAATAACGATACCTAAAACAACAAGTATATACGCTGATCTAAATGATAAATTGATTACCTTGTCTCTTTTCTCATCTCTTTGCTTCGAAAAAAATATTATAGCGTATATAGTTGGACCTAAAGAAGCTAGCAGAAGTGTATTAACAACTAGGTCCACTACACACACCTCCCTTAATATTAGAATCAATATCTGCGCATTTGGATCGGCTACTTGACGAGGTGCAGTTCATCTATTTAACATCTCTTTCATTTTTATATTAGTCTCTATTTCTGTCTCTCAAAAATTAGCATGATTATCTGATCGCTTCCCAATGTTTGCTTACTACACATCTGAGTCAAACGCCAATCATCTTCCGCCATACGATTCATCACTGTCTCGTAATCTTCTGTGTCCGCAATGGCAGGTACCTTGATCACCCTATACTCATACACGGCTTGTCTACCCCTCTCCACTCAACTTTTCTTCATTTAGTTAATATGCACCAAAAAAGTGTAATCGGATTTACTCGATTACACTTTTTTACCAGCTAACGGCTAGATTATTCATTTGGCAGAGAGGGTGGGATTCGAACCCACGGATGCCTTGCGACATCGCCAGTTTTCAAGACTGGAGCCTTCAACCGCTCGACCACCTCTCCGTATAAAGCCCACTAAAACGCTTGAAAAACGCTTTAGCAGACTAACGTTAGCAATTTCATTAGCAGTTTGCCATTTTCGGCAGATATTCATTTTAAGGAAATCGCCAAACCCTTTGGTACTAGCGGGGTTTGAGAGATCCGATTTCTTGGAGATGTCGAATGTTCCGTGGTTTTCAAGACCGCTGCCTTCAACCACTCGACCACCTCTCCAAAGTTGGTCTAGCAATAACGTTTCTATTGTATCGCATACAATGAGAAACTGTCAAGCTATCTCAACTATATTTTCTTCATTTATTTGCCGATATATTCACGACTACCTAAATAGGGTCGTAGGACTTCTGGAATGCGGATGGCTCCATCTGCCTGCTGGAAGTTTTCGATGATCGCCGCGGTGGTACGTCCGATGGCAAGTCCAGAGCCATTTAAAGTGTGGACAAATTCTGGTTTTGCTTTGGTATCGGGACGGAAGCGAAGATTGGCTCGGCGCGCTTGAAAGTCTTCGAAGTTCGAGCAAGACGAGATTTCGCGGTAAGTTCCGGCACTTGGCATCCATACTTCTAAGTCGTATGTTTTTGCCGATGCAAATCCGGTATCGCCTGTACATAGACTTGCAACACGGTATGGAAGTTCTAGCTTCTGTAATACACGCTCGGCGTTTGCCAAAAGCTTCTCCAACTCAGTGTACGATTCTTCAGGATGCACGATTTTCACTAACTCAATTTTATTAAATTGATGTTGGCGAATAAGCCCCCTCGTATCACGACCAGCAGATCCAGCTTCAGAGCGGAAGTTCGCACTAAAAGCGGCATAGTACTTCGGAAGCTCTTCCACAGCTAGGATTTCATCTGCATGATAATTCGTAAGAGGGACCTCGGCAGTTGGAATCAGATAGTAGTCATTGGTATCTGCTAAGGCAAATACGTCCTCTTTGAATTTAGGAAATTGTCCTGTTCCTTTCAGGCTATTGGCATTTACGATAAAGGGCGGAATCATTTCCGTATAGCCATGCTCTTCGGTGTGTAAATCGAGCATAAAACTCATCAATGCTCGCTCTAGTTTCGCTCCTAATCCTTTGTAGAAAACAAAGCGAGAGCCTGTTACTTTTGCCGCACGTTCAAAGTCAAGTAGATCTAACTCTTGTGCTAAATCCCAATGGGCCTTTGGTTCAAAGTCTAGTGTTTTCACTTCTCCCCAATGATGAAGGACTACATTTTCTTCTTCCGATGTGCCAATCGGTACGCTTTCATGAGGGATATTGGGAATGGAAAGGAGAACTTCTGCTAAATCCTCGTCTAGTTGACGAATTTCGTCATCATATTGCTTAATCTGATCTCCTACTTTTCTCATTTCTAGTACGAGATCGTCTGCATCTTCCTTTGCTTTTTTCTTTTGCGCTATTTCCCGGGAAACATGATTACGTTGACTCTTTAATTGTTCTGTCATTGTGATTAATTCTCGACGTCGATCGTCAATCTTTGCAAAGTCATCTAGAACGGATAGGTCTGCGTTACGTTTCTGTAGTCCTTCTCGTACCCGTTCTGGTTGATTCCGTAGTACTTTTAAATCTAACATGGCTTTTCCTCCTTTTTTCCATAAAAAAGAACCTCTCGTCGTTCCAGGGACGAAAGGTTCCGCGTTGCCACCCTAATTGACATCGTAAATACGACATCCACTTGATTGAGATAACGGCCAAAAGACCGAGCACACTTAATCGTGTGTAGCTCCGAGGTGGATTCCCCACTATTTCAGGACGGTTTGCACCACGACACCGTCTCTCTAAGGCTGAAATGAATGGGTACTAGTCTCTTCTTCACTCTTGTTATATAGATTAGTAATTTTATTATATCCAGAAATTAGCGCAATGCAACCGCTTCACGAACCATATTTACAAAAAACTGATGGAATCGTGCATCGTCCGTAAGCTCAGGATGGAAGGAAGCACATAAAACATGCCCTTGCCGTGCTGCTACTACTTCGCCGTTTACTTCGGCTAGTACTTCTACTTCACTTCCCACGTGGGTAATGAGAGGGGCACGGATAAAGACGGCATGAAAGTCATCCGCGACCCCTTTGATAGCAAGTTTTGCTTCAAAGCTGTCTACTTGACGACCAAATGCATTACGCTTTACGGTCATGTCCATCACAGCAAGATGAGGCTCGTCCGCATCTTCAATCTCATTTGCTAATAAAATGAGACCCGCACAAGTGCCGAATAGCGGCTTTCCTTGGTGATAGAAGTTACGTATAGGCTCAAGCAGATCATATTTACGGATTAGCTTTCCCATCGTGGTTGACTCACCACCTGGGAAAATTAGGCCATCTAGATCTGGCAATTGTTCTTGTTTTTTTACGGCTATTGCTTCAACGCCTACTTTTTCAAGCAGATGTAAATGTTCGCGAACCGCTCCTTGTAGAGCTAGGACCCCGATTTTCATAAAAAAGGTACCTCCTAGTCTCTCTTACCAGCCACGTTCTTGCATACGGTCTTCAGGGCGTAGTTTTGAGATTTCTAAGCCAGTCATCGGACTACCACCTAGTTCTTTTGATACACGTACAATGAGGTCATAGTCATTGTAATGAGTGGTTGCTTCGACGATCGCACGGGCAAATTTCTCTGGATTCTCAGACTTAAAGATACCAGAGCCCACAAATACACCATCTGAACCAAGATGCATCATCAGTGCCGCGTCTGCTGGAGTTGCCACGCCACCTGCAGCAAAGTTTACAACAGGTAGCTTACCTGTCTCATGAATTTGAAGAAGGAGATCATAAGGTGCGCCTAGGTCCTTTGCTTCTGTCATGAGTTCATCACGGGACATGCCTTGTACTTTACGGATTTGGCTTTGCATCATTCTCATATGACGAACGGCTTCTACAATGTTACCTGTTCCCGGCTCGCCTTTTGTACGAAGCATCGATGCACCTTCTCCAACACGACGTAACGCTTCTCCGAGGTTACGAGCGCCACACACGAAGGGTACTGTAAATAGTCCTTTATCGATATGATAAACTTCGTCCGCAGGGGTGAGTACTTCTGATTCGTCGATGTAGTCAACACCCATCGCTTCTAAGACACGTGCTTCTACAAAATGACCGATCCGTGCTTTTGCCATAACAGGAATGGATACCGCCGCCATCACTTCTTCCACGATACGAAGATCAGCCATGCGTGCTACACCGCCAGCTTTCCGAATATCAGATGGAACACGCTCCAAAGCCATTACTGCCACTGCACCTGCAGCTTCAGCAATTTTCGCTTGCTCGGCATTGACAACGTCCATAATGACGCCGCCTTTTTGCATTTCAGCCATACCGCGTTTTACAAGATCTGTCCCAACTTGATGATTTTGACTCATGGTATCTTCCTCCTATGTGTGCCTATAAGATCAATATATATAACTATTGCTTTTGGCTTCATTACTATTAATCAATTGTATAAGAAATGGTCTACATTGACAAGAAACGCGATGGAACTAAAACCAGCTTGATATTTCGTCTCCAATGGAACGGAAAAACAAACGAACCCAACTACCTTCTTCCACATTCTTTGAAGCGACTAATGGAACCGGTTTAAATCCGGGTATACTTTTACCCTGGTGCAAGACCTCTACTTTCCCCACTTCCGTCCCTGCCAAAATGGGTGCTTTCACACCAGGGGCAAATGTTACTTTATATTCATAATCCTTCTCACTCGCACCTTTTTTTACAGGTAGGGTTATATCAGACTTAGATTGTACCTCAACGGACTTTTCCACACCATTTGGTAGCGCCATGTTTTCATCACCAGGTACCGTCGCACCCTTTTTCACAAGCGTTTTCTCTTCATATTGCTCAAACGCATAATCCAATAATTTTTTGGTCTCTACAAATCTCTCAGAGTCTGATTTTGTTTTCATCACCACAGAAATGACTCGTAAATCCCCTTTTTTTGCCGTACTTGTGAAGCAATAGCCTGCCAATTGGGTATGACCCGTCTTCAGTCCATCTACTCCATCATAAGGCAGTTTATTTCGCGCTGGTAACATGAGATTTGAGCTATTGATAGTCAGGTCTTTCTTATCTTTGTGTACAATGTGATTCGCGATGGAAGTATATGTTAAAATGTCGGGGTGACTCCGTAAGAGTGCATCCCCTAGAATCGCAGAATCTTGTGCTCCCATCACATGTTCCCCCGGTACTTCTGGGGCATGGATTCCATAGTCTTCCATATTCAAACCCGTTGTGTTTCGAAAATGCGTACTTTTCATTCCGAGTTCTTTTGCTTTCTCGTTCATCCGCTCTACAAACTTCGCTTCCGAGCCAGCTATATGCTCCGATAGAGCAATCGTAGCATCATTGGCCGACTTTACCACAGAAGAGATAAATAAATCCTTCACAGTCAATGCTTCATTTGGTTCTAAAAAAATTCCACCCTCATTGATCGCCGCCGCACGAGCACTTACCTTGACAACGTCATCCCACTTTATTGTGCCCTTTTTTATCTCATCCAATATGATAAAATGCGTCATCATCTTCGTCATACTGGCAGGCGGTCTCGGCGTCTCTGCATCTTTCTCAGCCAAAATAACACCCGATTCCGCATCCATCAAAAAATAAGACTCCGCTTGCACAGATGACAAGGACTGTGCAGCCCATACCTGATAAGGAAAGAGGATCACCATGAATATCGTAATAAGACTAATCCATATCTTTCTAAGACGTACTTTCACAATTGACCCTCCCATTATAATAAAAAATATATAATAGCAAATAGAACTTATAAGAATTAGCTTACAACATTTAACTGGATAAGGAAGTGACAATTAGTTCAAGTTTCAAAACCGTTCCCATCCCTATTTTGAATTCATCCATATCCCTTACCTTTGATCATTTCATTCTACTGGATTATCTCCACCATGAAAATAAGAAAAGAGTGGGATAACCCACCCTCTTCTCAACCACCTATATGTCATTACCCATGATAATTCGGTGCTTCTTTCGTAATCTGCACATCATGTGGATGCGACTCACGCAATGAAGCACTTGTGATACGAATAAAACGACTATTCTCTTGCAAATCTAAAACCGTTGCCGCTCCACAATAACCCATACCTGAACGAAGTCCGCCGACCAACTGGTAAGTCGTATCGACTAAAGGCCCTTTGTATGGAACACGACCTTCAATCCCTTCTGGTACCAACTTCCGCTCATTTTCCTGGAAGTAGCGGTCTTTACTACCTGCCTCCATCGCACCAATCGATCCCATACCTCGATATACCTTAAACCGGCGGCCTTGATATATTTCAGTATCTCCCGGGGCTTCCTCAGTACCAGCAAAGATACTTCCTAACATTACAGCACTTGCACCTGCGCTGATCGCTTTTACGATATCTCCAGAGTATCGGATTCCACCATCAGCTATAATCGGGACTCCGTATTCGCGAGCCACAGAAGCACAATCATAAATGGCTGTGACTTGTGGAACACCGATTCCAGCTACAACACGTGTCGTGCAGATGGAACCTGGTCCAATTCCTACTTTCACTACAGAAGCACCTGCCTCGATGAGGTCCCTTGTTCCGTCGCCTGTAGCCACATTTCCAGCGATAATCGTAAGTTCAGGATAAAGATCCCGAAGTTTACGAACGGTCTCGAGAACCCCCATAGAATGTCCGTGAGCGGTATCGACAACGACTGCATCTACTTCCGCTTTCACAAGTGCTTCTACACGTCGCATCGTATCTGTGGATACGCCAACTGCTGCTCCCACTAGAAGTCTTCCTTGGCTATCTTTGGCCGAATTTGGAAACTGAGTGGCTTTCTCTATATCCTTAATCGTAATAAGCCCTTTTAGAATTCCTTGCTCATCCACAAGTGGGAGCTTTTCAATCTTATAACGTTGCAAGATGTCTTCCGCTTCTTTTAGTGTCGTACCAACTGGCGCGGTTACTAAATTATCCTTCGTCATAACATCTGAAATTAATGTGGAATAGTTGTGGATAAATCGTAAATCACGATTCGTCAAGATTCCTACTAAACGAACCTGTTCATCTACGATCGGTACACCCGAAATACGATACTTCGCCATCAAAGCCTCTGCATCATGAACCTGATGATGCGGATGTAGATAGAAAGGCTTCGTAATCACGCCACTTTCCGAGCGTTTTACACGATCTACTTCTTCCGCTTGCTCTTCTACTTTCATATTCTTATGGATGATTCCTAAACCGCCTTGCCTCGCGATCGAGATGGCTAGAGCTGATTCTGTAACAGTATCCATCCCTGCACTAATTAATGGAATATTTAGCTGAATATGAGGACCTAGCTTCGTCGCAACACTAACCTGATTAGGCAGAACTTCAGAACGAGCAGGAATTAATAGCACATCATCAAAGGTTAATCCTTCTTTTGTAAATTTCTGATCCCACATGTTTACGAGTCCCTTCTTTCTAGAAGCAAGCAAGATTTTTTGAAAGTTTAACAGAGCGTTCCTACCCCGTCAAGAATGAAAATCTCTTACTACAAGCTTTGTTCCACATATTTCTTTCAACCCCTGTGTATAACTTGTGAATAAATGTGGATAAGTAAGAGAAATGAGGTGATTGGATCATGAAAGTCGAGATATACACAGAATCCCCCGAAAGAGCAATTTGGGGAGAGCTAGCCTACTTTGAAAATGAATTAATCGCTCGAGACTTTCTAAAAGAGAAGTACTCACAACTAGATGTTGAACATCCTGATCGACTCTCTTTTCGTAATGTAACTCCATTTTTGATTTACATACGTCAAGCGAGACAAATCTTTCAATCGGCTCACGAAATCACAAATTGGATGAAGCCGACGCATCTTTATTATGGAATGATGAGCTTGTTAAAAGCTCTTATTTTAACAGTAGATCCTTTCTATCCACAGAATTCACATGTTCTTAAACACGGAATCTCTACTAAGAAAAAGAAGAAGGAGCTATTTCGCTTCTTCTATGATGATATACGTGTGCAAAAAGATGGACTTTTCCCTCATTATCAAGCTCTTTTTTCAAGCCATTATCGAGCAGACTACAGTCCGATTCAACTGATGCAGATGATTCCGGATATACAAGATACTGTATATAAAATTACACAGTATCATCATTTTTTACCAGTCGTAGTCGAAGATAATCAGGAAAATGTGTTGATTACACTCCCGGATACCATTTTAGAGCAATATAAATTTAGCCGGGAACGCTTTGTAGAATGGTTGAACAGTAAGAGTTGCGAGGGGCTTTTTCGATTGGTTGATGTGGAGGGGGAGAAGGCGAAAAATCACTTTCAAGTTACTTGGTCAGGTAAACAGGATCAAGTGATTCAGCACCCCTATCTGTATCAAAATAAAAAAGGTGATTATTTCGTTTGGATTCGAAATAATCACCTCGTTGAACCTGTTCCGGAAATGGAGGCAGAGTATCTTTTACTATTTAGCCTAAGCATGCTAAGCCGCTATGAACCTCCCCTCTGGGCCGAGGTAATGGATGCTACTACCTCGATGGAGGGAATCCTCATTCAAGAATTACTTCACATCGTACAACGGAAGTTTCCAAATCTCATGCTTAACCAACTACACAGAAAAGAGTATGTCTACCTTATTCGGTAGCTTCTTCTGATGAATTTTCTTGAGTCAATTCAAGTTCATCATCATCCGTACGTTGAACACGTGCTACAGTCGCCACTTCTTCCTCACCATCAACGCGAATCAGCTTTACACCTTGCGCGTAACGGCCCATGGAAGAGATCTCGTTGATGTTGAGACGGATCACAATACCCGATTGGGTAACAATCATCAAGTCTTCTACTGGAGAGACGACTTTGTGACTGATTATCTCACCTTTTCTCGCTGTGATACCCATGGTTTTAATCCCTTTGCCACCGCGGGATTGAATACGGTATTCATCGATCGGAGTACGCTTTCCAAAGCCTTTTTTCGTGACAATCAGAACATCTAGATCCGGGGTCACGACATCCATATCAATCACTTTGTCAGCCTCAGCTAAGGTAATTCCTTTCACACCTGTAGCAGAACGACCCATCATGCGCACATCCATCTCCGGGAAGCGAATCGACATTCCTTGCTTCGTACCCATCAAGATTTCTTGCTGTCCATCCGTTAAGTGGACACCAATTAGCTCATCCCCTTCACGTAGATTGATCGCAAAGAGACCATTTTTACGGATGTTTTCAAATTCAGACAGAGAGGTCTTTTTGACCACTCCTTGCTGGGTAGCAAAGAAGAGATATTTATCCTCAACAAACTCTTTTACTGTAATAATGGCCTGAATCCGCTCATCCTGATCAATTTGAATCAAGTTAATGATCGGGGTTCCTCTAGCAGCTCGTCCTAACTCAGGAACTTCATACGCCTTCATGCGATATACTTTTCCTTTGTTAGAGAAGAAGAGGAGATGATTATGGGAATGGGTTGCAAATAGATGATGAACAAAATCATCGTCTTTCGTTCCCATACCCGTCACACCACGCCCACCTCGCTTCTGCGCACGATAGCTGTTTAGTGGCATCCGTTTGATATAACCACGATGAGTCATCATGATGGAAACTTCTTCTTGAGGAATTAAGTCCTCATCTATAATGACACCCTCATCCATCTTGATACGAGTTCTTCGCTCATCACCAAACTGTTTCTGCACCTCGACTGCTTCTTCTCGAACGATCGCTAATATCTTAGCAGGATCTGCTAAAATCCCACGTAGCTCCGCAATCAGTTTGATCAGTTCTTGATACTCGCCTTCGATTTTATCCCGCTCAAGTCCAGTTAGGCGCTGGAGACGCATATCGAGAATGGCATTCGCCTGCTTCTCAGACAGACCGAAACTCTCCATCAAGCCTTCACGAGCTTCAGCAGTCGTTTGAGAACCACGGATCAATGCAATCACTTCATCGATTTGATCGAGCGCAATTCGAAGGCCTTCTAAGATATGGGCACGATCTTCAGCTTTATTCAGGTCAAACTGGGTACGACGCGTAATCACTTCAATTTGGTGTTCTAGGTAGTGGCTGAGCATCTGCTTCAGGTTTAAGACTTGCGGTTGTCCCTTTACCAAAGCCAATGTGTTTACACCAAAGCTTGTTTGTAAAGTAGTATGTTTGTAAAGATTGTTCAAGATGATCATTGGATTCACATCACGACGAAGTTCGATGACCACACGCATTCCGTTACGGTCTGACTCGTCACGTAAATCAGTGATGCCCTCAATCCGTTTGTCACGTACAAGCTCTGCGATTTTTTCTACCAATTTCGCTTTATTTACTTGATACGGGAGTTCTTCTACGATAATACGTGTCTTACCGTTGTTTGCCTCTTCCATTCTCGTCTTGGCACGAATCTGTACGGATCCACGCCCTGTACGGAACGCTTTGCGGATTCCTTCATATCCGAGGATAATACCACCAGTAGGGAAATCGGGTCCTTTGACAACCGTCATCAGCTCGTCTATTTCCACCTCTGGGTTATCAATCACCATTAACAACCCATCGATCACTTCTGTCAGGTTATGAGGCGGGATATTAGTCGCCATCCCCACAGCAATCCCAGCGGCTCCGTTTACGAGCAAGTTTGGGAATCTAGCAGGTAGAACCAGTGGTTCCTCATATTGACCATCGTAGTTAGGACCATAATCAATGACGTCTTTCTGGATATCACGAAGCATCTCTAACGTAATCGGTGCTAGACGTGCCTCGGTGTAACGCATCGCCGCTGCTGCATCTCCGTCAACAGAACCAAAGTTTCCGTGACCATCTACCAACATATAGCGGTAGGAGAAATTTTGAGCCATTCGGACCATCGCATCGTAAATAGCGGAATCCCCATGAGGATGATACTTTGCAATTACGTTTCCCACTACGTGTGCTGACTTTTTATAAGGTTTGTCTGGTGTCATGCCATTTTCATACATCGCATACAAAATACGACGATGTACAGGTTTAAGTCCATCCCGTACATCCGGTAGCGCACGACTGACAATTACACTCATCGCATAGTCTAGGAACGATGTTTTCATCTCTTGACTAATATTGATTTCTTGAACCCGTTCACTTGCTGACAAAATTCATCACTCCTCGCTCCTCTATCAACCCACTCTAGATGTCTAAATTCGCTTGTTTAGCATACTCTTGGATGAAATCACGACGTGGTTCTACGCGGTCTCCCATCAACATTTCAAATACTTCATCAGCATCCATCGCATCGTCTAGAGATACTTGAAGGAGGGTACGGCTCTCTGGGTCCATCGTCGTCTCCCAAAGCTGACCGGCGTTCATCTCACCCAAACCTTTGTAACGCTGAATGTCAATCTTCCCTTTACCTTCTAAGGTTTTAACCAACTCGTCTTTCATCCGATCATTGTACGCATACAATTCCTTTTTCCCTTGCGTAACCTTAAACAACGGAGGCTGTGCAATATACACGTAACCATGTTCGATTAACGGTCTCATGTAGCGATAGAAGAAGGTGAGAAGGAGAGTACGGATGTGAGCTCCGTCAACGTCCGCATCAGTCATAATCACAATCTTATGGTACCGTGCTTTTTCAATGTTGAAATCATCCGAGATTCCTGTACCAAAGGCAGTAATCATCGTACGAATTTCTTCGTTCGACAATGCTTTATCTAAACGCGCTTTTTCTACGTTAAGGATTTTTCCTCTAAGTGGTAAGATCGCTTGGAACATACGGTCGCGTCCTTGCTTCGCTGTTCCACCCGCAGAGTCACCCTCTACTAGGTAAATCTCACTAATCTCCGCATCACGGCTTGTACAATCTGCCAATTTTCCTGGCAACGAGCTTACTTCAAGTGCACTTTTACGTCGAGTTAATTCACGAGCTTTTCGAGCAGCTTCCCGGGCTCGCGCTGCCATCAAGGCTTTCCCGATTACTTTTTTAGCAGTGGCTGGATTTTCATCTAGAAACTCAGCTAATTTCTCACCAAAAACTTGTTCTGTCGCCGTACGAGCTTCACTATTTCCTAGCTTTGTCTTGGTCTGTCCTTCAAACTGAGGATCAGCCAACTTTACACTAATAATCGCGGTAAGCCCTTCGCGAACGTCATCGCCGGATAGATTGCTATCACTATCTTTGATCAGGCTGTTTCGGCGTGCATAATCATTTACTACACGTGTTAGCGCGGATTTGAAACCGGATTCATGTGTCCCGCCCTCATGCGTATGGATATTATTAGCATACGAATAAATGTTCGAGGTATAGGAGTCATTATATTGCATCGAAACTTGAACAGGGATTCCTTCCCGCTCACCTTCGACGTAAATCGGTGGATCATGCAATGCTTCTCGATTCCGATTCAAATATTCGACAAATGATTGAATTCCACCATCAAACTTAAATTCCTTCTTTTTACCATCTCCGCGTTTGTCCTCGATGGTAATGTTGACACCGCGATTTAAGAAAGCAAGCTCACGTAAACGATTTTGTAGGATATCAAAATCGTATTCGGTTGTTTCGGTAAAAATCGTTGGATCCGGTGTAAACGTAATGTGTGTTCCTCTTTGATCCGTTTTACCGATTACTTTCAAGTCCGCTTCTGGGGCTCCACGATGATATTTTTGATAGTGGATCTTCCCATCCTGATGCACGCGTACCTCTAGTTCGGTAGAGAGCGCATTCACAACCGATACCCCTACTCCGTGAAGACCTCCGGAGAACTTATAACCTTCCCCATCAAACTTACCACCTGCATGTAGCACCGTCATAACGACTTCGACTGCTGTCTTCCCAAGCTTAGGCTGAATACCTACAGGGATTCCCCGTCCATTGTCAATCACGGTAATGCTATTATCTTCGTTTACAATGACCTGAATAGTATCACAGTAGCCCGCTAAAGCTTCGTCAATACTGTTATCGACTACTTCCCATACTAAGTGATGCAAACCACGGCTGGAAGTAGAACCGATATACATCCCCGGACGCTTTCGAACCGCCTCTAGACCTTCTAGTACTTGAATCTGAGAAGCATCATAGTTATTGCTGTTTTGTGCTGTCAATCTACTCACCTACTCTCTCATGAATCAACTTTCATTTGTTTTTATGAAAAACCCTGATCTGCTTTGCCCGTCTCATCAAGGTTACGGAAGAGATTGGGGATGGATACACACGATGAGGCGTCACAACATACGACTTCACTTCATCATCTGGAATATCAACTAGCCGACCTGCTTGTTTGCTCGATTCTAAAAAGGAGTGGGAATCCATGGATTGATAATCCAAAATGGCAATGACATCCCTCGCCCTTACAATTTGATCTCCACCTAAGTGAATGTACATATTCTCACCTCAACTCGCGAATGTTTCCTTGCTGGATTTGATAGATCTTTGCCTTAGCCAGCGTCTCCCCGTCAATTCCCTCTAGGTTCGTAGTCGTGACAAACGTTTGAACCCGCCCTCGAATCGCTTCTAGTAGATGCGTTTTCCTCGAATCATCTAACTCCGATAAAACATCATCCAATAATAAAATGGGGTATGTACTTGTTTCCTGGTAAATCAGCTCGATTTCGGCCAATTTCAATGAGAGGGCAGCCGTTCTCTGTTGCCCCTGTGAACCAAATGTATGAAGATCCAATCCATTCGCAACCAAGCGAAAATCATCGCGCTGTGGTCCGAGCAACGTAGAGCCCCTGCGGATTTCTTTTTCACGAACTCTTTGTAACTCAGCTTGAAAAACTGTGCGCCATTCTTCAATCGACATGTCTGCTGTAATGGGGATGGAGGGAAGATATTCAATCAGCAATTCCTCATTGGCACTCGTGATAGATTGATGAATCTCCCCAGACCACTCCGTTAATTTCTTGAGAAAATGAAATCTCTTTCTCCACAATTCTAGGGAAAGAGACATGAGTTGTTCATCGTATACATCTAAAAATTCAACTTGGAATTTTTTATTTGTACCGAGTCCTTTCAGCAAACTATTTCTCTGAGTAAGAAGTTTATGTAACTGAGACAAATGGTACAGATAGGTAGGACTCACTTGTCCAATCTCCATATCCAAGAAACGCCGCCTAATTTGAGGGCTACCTTTGACTATTGCAAGGTCTTCTGGGGCAAACAAAATAGCTGGTAAGAAGCCGATATACTGACTTAACTTCGATTGCTCTATCCCATTAATGCTAACTTTTTTTCCCAGATCGCGCAACTGTACCTCTAACCTAGATCCAGTTTCACCTCGTTTAACCCTCGCTTTTAGAATCGCATGTTGCTCACCAAACTGAATTAACTCCTTAGTAGAACGGGTTCGATGCGATTTTCCAAGCGCTAGAAGATAGAGAGATTCTAAGATGTTGGTCTTTCCTTGCGCATTCGGTCCCACAAAAATGTGGAGATCTTGCGAGCAATCGAGTGAAAGCTGAGAAATATTGCGGTAGCGCTGGATCTCTAGTGACTGAACACGCACCTGGCAACCCCCTATTTCTCAGACAATATGAGAAAACGACCGAAGCCTCGGATATCCACAACATCCTGTGGATAAATCTTTCGACCCCGTCTATTCTCTAGCTCTTGATTGACATATATTTCATTGTCGGCTAAAAACATCTTTGCGAAACCACCACTATCAATGGCATCTACTTTTTTTAATAGTTGCCCTAGCTGAATATAGGGCCCGTCAATATATACGTGTTTCATGATTCAACATCCTTCTTTTTAACGCGTACGGATCGGTACGATGAGGTGTAACGTATCTTCACGGTCTGCAGGCTGAATGATAAATGGAGTCATCGTCCCTGTAAATTGAATGCGAATCTCATCGCTATCAATCGATCGTAGCGCCTCAATCATGTAACGTGCATTAAACGAGATTCCTAGCGCAGTTCCTTTTACACGAGCCTTCACTTCTTCTGTAACGCTCCCGATATCTTGTGACACCGAGGTAACTTCCACCGTGTCATCGCTCATCGTCCATTTTATCACATTATCCCGTCCATCTCGGCTAATAAGAGAAGCACGCTCAACAGATTGTAATAATTCTCTGGTTGAAGTGATTAACTCTGTATCACCGCATTGTGGAATTACTCGATTGGTATCTGGATAGGTGCCATCTAAGAGACGGGAATAAAATTCAATATACTCATTTTTTACCAACAATTGATGATCTGCCACAACGATTTCAACAGAATCCTCATCATCGGCAAAGGTTTTAGCTAGCTCGCTCATACTTTTACCCGGAAGAATTACGTTATCCAAAGACAATTGGCCTGTGTTCGGAGTCGGTATCAAGCGTCTAGACAGACGATGACTATCTGTGGCGACACAGGTGAGAACCCCATTTTCTAATTGCCATAATACACCTGTCAACACGCCTCGGGCCTCATTGGTTGCAACTGAAAAGCCGGTTTGCCGAATTAAGGAACGAAGCTCATCAGCAGGAATCGAGAAAACTTGATCCGCTGATAGACGTGGAAGGCGAGGGTATTCGTCTGGATTAAATCCATGCAGTTGGAACTCCGTTGAACCTGATTGAATCGTAATTTGATAACGCTCATTTACTTCCCATTCTACATACTCACCGGGTAATTTCCTTACCATTTCTCCGAAGATTTTACCGGGAATGACGACACTCCCAGTCTTCTCTACAAATACTTGTTCTTGATCCTCTTTTACATGAGGAATCCTTACTTGAATCGTAATATCAGAGTTACTACCCGTCAGAAGCAATCCTTCTTGATTAGCAATGGCTTTCATTCCTGTTAGAACGGGAATCGTCGTCTTTTGAGATACCGCTTTACTAACTTGTGCTACCGCTTCTACGAGAACCGATTTGGCAATACGGATTTTCATGAGTTCCTCACCTCTGTCAATCAATTGGGGATAAATAAAAAATATAGCATGAATGCTTCTTGTGAGCCATATACATATATATTATTTAATAAAAAATCAGTAGTAATAGTAGTAGGGGCTGTGGATACTGTGGATAAGTCGGTTGACACCAGACAGGAAGCCTACATACGCTGTGGATAAAATGTGTATAAGCTTGGCAAAATTATCCACAGTATCCACAAGCTAACCTAGGAGCCTCTCAGAATTCGTTTCTTTAATTCATCCACAGCCTGTTGGAGATGTGGATCACTGGAAAGAGCTCGATTGATTTTTTCATGAGCATGGATGACCGTTGTGTGGTCTCTGCCCCCAAAGTCTTCACCGATCTTGGGTAGAGAGTAGTCAGTCATCTCGCGAGCGATAAACATCGCAATTTGTCGTGGAAGAGTGATCGTTTTCGTGCGTTTTTTACTTTTTAGGTCTTCAACACGTAAACGATAGTAGGTACTAACCGCCTGCTGAATATCGGCAATTGTAATGATTTTCGGTCTAGCATTGGGCATTATATCTTTTAACGCTTCTGCTGCCAAGTCAGTACTGATCGATTGATTCATCAAGGCAGAATAGGCGACGACACGGATGAGAGCCCCTTCTAATTCTCGGATGTTCGTATCGACTCGATCAGCGATGGTAGCAAGTACGTCACTTGGCACATCGAGCTGGTCAGCAATTGCCTTTTTTCGAAGAATGGCAATACGGGTCTCTAGATCTGGGGGTTGCACATCTGTAATTAATCCCCACTCAAAGCGAGAGCGAAGGCGATCTTCTAATGTTGGGATTTCTTTAGGAGGACGATCACTGGAGATAATAATCTGTTTGTTCTCTTCGTGCAGAGCATTGAATGTATGGAAGAATTCTTCTTGAGTTTGCTCTTTGCCTGCTAAAAACTGAATATCATCTATTAACAAGATATCCACAGTTCGATATTTGTTACGAAAACCAATGGCTCTATTGTCCCGGATCGCATTGATAAATTCATTTGTAAACTTTTCAGATGAGAGGTATACCACACGACTATTTGGATTATGAGCTAGTACGTGATGGCCAATCGCATGCATTAAATGCGTTTTTCCGAGACCAACTCCTCCATATATAAAGAGAGGATTATACGCTTTAGCGGGTGCTTCAGCAACAGCTAAAGAAGCAGCATGTGCAAAACGGTTCCCGGATCCGATGACAAATGTATCAAATGTATATTTGGGATTTAATTGCGACTGAACAAAACCTTCTATTTCTTCATCGGGCTCTCCATTTGGTTCCTCGTGTGAAGAGGAAGTGAACGAATGAGGAGCTTCTGTCTCTTTCTTACCCTCTTCGGCTTTAGGATGAGGAGCTTTTGCTATGTGCTGAACGGGCAATTCCCCTTGCACTTGAATCGGTTCAGTTCCGAGACTGATCACCTCAATCTCCAGATTGGTACCAGAAACTTTTTTAACAGCATCTTTTATCATCCCATAATAGCGATTTGAGAGCATGTCCTGTGCAAATGTAGAGGGAACTCCAATAATCAGCTTGTTGCTTTGGAGCTCGATGGCTTCGGTCTGTTTCAGCCAAGCTTCAAAGCTGGGTTTGCTTATCTTGGATTGAATTAGATCAAGGCTTTTTTTCCATAAGTCATTAACATGTTCCACAATGATCAGAACCCTCCTTCCAAAAAATAATTTTTTTCATATTATCCACAGTATAAATTTGGATGATACCTAGGTTAAACCAACTTATCCACACTATCCACAAGATCGGTATCCATATGTCTATCCACAGAGTATAGTTTGAGGGATAGAAAGTTATCCACAATTGTGGATAACTCGTAGAAAGAAAAAAGTTATCCACGGGGAAAACAACAATAGAATATCAGAATATACCAGTATTTACAATGTACTTATCAGTTTATCCACATTGTCCACAGCCTGTGGATAACTTTTTATCCACAATCAATCAAGCTGTGGATATCTTCTGGATAATGAGTGAATAAGTAGTGGATACATGTGGATAAGTACGGATTGATTCCCACAAGTTATCCACATTTCTTCTATTCTTGACAATGCAATAGGGATAAAGCTATAATGTGGAAGATTGTCTACGGAAATTTTTCATCTTATCGTATGAAGGGAGGCACCCTGGTCGGCGTATGTCCGGTTTGTCGGTTTTTCATGGATCGACTATTACCAGGTAAAACAATATGAAACGTACTTACCAACCATCCAAACGTAAACGTAAAAACGTTCATGGTTTCCGTGCTCGTATGAGTACAAAAAACGGTCGCAGAGTGTTGGCGGCTCGTAGAAGAAAGGGCAGAAAAGTACTTTCTGCATAATGAGAGGCCACTAAGTAGAGTGGCCTTTTTCTCTATATGAGGATCGTTTATAGAAGAATGAATCTGCCGATAATGTGGAATAGGGAGGGAGCTGGATGCAAAAAGAATACAGACTGAGGCGTCGGAATGATTTTCGTCGTGTATTTCGTTTCGGAACTTCTGCTGCCAATCGTCAGTTTGTTGTGTATCTTTCTCCCCGTCATGCTGGGACAGGACTTCCCCCCGGTCCTCGAATCGGTATATCTGTGAGCAAGAAGGTAGGAAATGCAGTCGTACGCAATCGTGTTAAACGACTAGTAAAGGAAGTTACAAGGCACTGGGTTCCTGATTTAAAAAAAGGGATTGATGTTGTGATCATCGCTCGTAATCCTGCTGCTACGATGGATTTCTATCAAGTGGAATCGAGTCTGCGTCATGTATTTAAAAGGGCCAAGCTCTTTCAGAAATATAGAAGGCAGTAGAAGGGGAGAGATAGGTTGAAGGACTTTGCCATTATTCTAATCCGATTTTATCGCAAATGTATCTCTCCTTTGAAACCTCAGCCTACTTGCCGATTTTACCCAACCTGCTCACAATACGGTTTAACTGCCTATCAACGGTTCGGTTTTGTGAAAGGAACATGGCTTACGATGATGCGGATTTTTAAGTGTCATCCGTTTCATCCAGGTGGAATGGACCCTGTTCCAGAAAAAAAGATACGTGTATAGCTTGGGATGATCTGAAAGGAGGAGAGGACGTGCGTTACCTAAACCGAAAATGGACATTGTTAACAGTACTAATCCTTAGTTTTGCGCTACTTACAGGATGTTCAACAACAGGTAAGATTGACCCAGAATCAGGCTTGTGGGATCGTTACTTGGTATATCCACTTTCCCAATTACTTGATTATTTTTATGACTTATTTGGTACATATGGGGTCTCTATTTTAATCGTTACGTTCTTGGTACGTTTATTAATTTTGCCGTTATCCATTAAACAACAGAGAAGTATGCAAGAGATGCAAGTGATTCAGCCCAAAATCCAGAAGTTACGTACTAAATATAAAAAAGATCAACAGAAACAACAGCAAGAGATGATGAAGCTTTATAAAGAGCATAATGTAAATCCGATGTCAGGTTGTCTACCTATGGTCGTACAGATTCCGATCTTTATTGCCTTTTATCAAGCGATTCAATTTGACCCACAGATCGCAAAATCAACCTTCTTGTACCTTCAATTAGGGAAGCCGGATCCTTACTTGATTTTCCCGCTTCTAGCGGCCTTTACGACCTATATTCAGATGATTGCACAAGGAAGTGCAAATACATCACAAACACGAATTCTCATTTGGATTATGCCGATTATGATTTTTATCATTGGTTACAACTTGCCTTCTGCCCTTGCATTGTACTGGGTATACGGCAATATCTTTACCATTTTGCAGTACATGATTTTCAGCCGCAAAAAAGTAGGAAAAGCAACTGCGTAAGAGATGACAACTGTGAAAAATGCCTCTTGTGTGAGGGAATTCAGACTGTAAACAAATGTAGCTTTTGTCGACAAACTGAATCCTCACTGGGAGGCGTTTTTTGTTAAACTGCATCTTTGAAGGGAATTGTAAAATTGTGTTATGATGATCGAGGTGAAAAAAGATGCTATTTGAAAATGATACAATTGCTGCGATTGCAACTGCACTGGGTGAAGGTGGTATCGCTGTCATCCGTGTGAGTGGTCCGCAAGCAATTGAAAAAGTAGATAAACTATATACAGGTAAGGAATCCTTAGAACAAACGCCAACTCATACGGTGCGTTATGGATATATCGTTCAACCGGAAACGAAAGAGCGGATTGATGAGGTACTCGTTACGGTGATGCGTGCACCCAGAACCTTTACACGAGAAGATGTAGTAGAGATTAGCTGTCACGGTGGACTGATTCCCGTTCAGGCGACACTCAAGGCTCTACTATCGGTCGGGATTCGCTTGGCGGAACCAGGAGAATTTACCAAGCGGGCTTTCTTAAATGGTCGGATTGATTTGTCCCAAGCGGAAGCGGTGATAGACTTGATTCGTGCGAAAACGGATCGGGCCGCTAAAGTAGCGAGCCAACAAGCAGAAGGACGCTTATCAAAGTTAATCCAACAGTTGCGAGAAGAGATCGTAGAAACATTAGCCCATTTAGCGGTAAATGTAGACTATCCTGAATATGACGCTGAGGTTATGACGAGTCAGTTTTTACAAGAACGATGCGAATATATCATCCGTCAGATTGGTGAATTACTCCAAACGGCTCGTCAAGGAAAAATCTTGCGAGAGGGAATTGCTACAGCCATCATCGGGCGCCCTAACGTGGGAAAGTCTTCTTTGATGAATGGTTTGACTCAAGAGAACAAAGCGATTGTGACGGATATCCCAGGAACGACTCGGGATGTACTCGAGGAATATGTAAACGTTCGTGGGATTCCGCTTAAATTATTAGATACAGCGGGCATTAGGGAGACAGAAGATCTGGTAGAGCAGATCGGAGTCGCGCGCTCCCGTCAAGCTTTAGAACGGGCTGATTTGGTATTATTAGTGCTAAATCAAGCAGAGGAATTGCAAGAGGAAGATCGCAGACTCTTAGAGCAGATTCAGCATGTTACGGCGATTGTGATTATGAACAAAATGGACTTGCCCGGTAAATGCTCGATTGAAGAGGTACGTTCATCTATTTCAGAACATACACCCGTTATCACCACCTCTTTGAAGGGAGAGCAGGGGGTTCACCAGTTAGAAGAAGCGATTTCCTCTTTATTTTTTACCGGGAAAGTAGCCACGACGGATAGTACGTATGTAAGTAATGCACGCCATATTCATCTGCTTTCAGAAGCTCAAAAAAGCATCCAAGATGTGCTAAACGGGATCGAACTCGGGATGCCGTTAGACTTAGTGGAGATCGATCTAAAAAATGCATGGCAGTATCTAGGGGAAGTAATTGGAGATGCGGTAGCGGAAGACCTAATTGACCAGATTTTCTCCCAGTTCTGTCTAGGGAAATGATGAGGTGAAGATATCAAGATGAATAATCAATATGATGTGATCGTCATCGGTGCAGGCCATGCCGGATGTGAAGCAGCGCTTGCTTCGGCTCGCATGGGGTGTAAGACATTACTCCTGACATTAAGTTTAGATACCATCGCCTATATGCCATGTAATCCATCCGTTGGGGGGCCTGCAAAAGGTCATGTGGTAAGGGAATTGGATGCACTTGGTGGGGAGATGGGAAAAAATATAGATAAGACCCACATTCAAATGAGAATGTTAAACACGGGTAAAGGGCCTGCTGTCTATGCACTACGTGCTCAGGCGGATAAATTATTATATCAACGCGAGATGAAGCGAGTTCTGGAACAAGAACCAAACTTGGAGATTCATCAAAATATGGTAGAACGATTCATCATAGAGGATGGAGAGTGCCGGGGGGTTATCACTCGCACAGGTACTGGATATCGTGCAAAATCTGTGGTTCTTACAACAGGAACTTATTTACGAGGGAAAATTATTATTGGAGACTTAGCCTATGAGAGTGGTCCAAATAATCAACAGCCATCGATTAACTTAGCGCTTCATTTGCAGGAGTTAGGGTTTGAGATGGTGCGCTTTAAAACCGGAACTCCTCCGCGGGTTAGTGCGAAGAGCATTGACACCAGCGTGATGGAGATTCAACCCGGAGATGAAGTTCCACGTGCCTTCTCCTATGAAACAACAGAGTATATCACGGATCAACTTCCTTGTTGGTTAACCTATACGAACGAGCAGACGCACGAATATATTCAAGAAAACTTACATCGAGCTCCGATGTATTCCGGTACGATTGAAGGTAGAGGCCCTCGCTATTGTCCATCCATTGAAGATAAAATTGTTCGTTTCTCTGATAAAAATCGCCATCAAATCTTTATTGAACCAGAAGGGCGCGCGACAGAGGAGATTTACGTTCAGGGATTATCAACAAGCTTGCCAGAGGACGTACAACTTGAGATGTTGCGTACGATTAAGGGCATGGAAAAGGCTGAGATGATGCGGACAGGTTATGCGATTGAATACGATGCGATTGTTCCTACTCAACTATGGCCTAGCTTAGAGACGAAAGAAGTGCCTGGACTCTTTACAGCCGGACAGATCAACGGGACTTCTGGATATGAGGAAGCTGCCGCTCAAGGCGTTATGGCGGGTATTAATGCAGCGAGAAAAGTACAAGGTAAGGATTCCGTTGTGCTAGATCGATCGGAGGCTTATATTGGCGTTTTAATTGATGATCTGGTGACGAAGGGGACAAACGAACCGTATCGTTTACTTACTTCCCGTGCAGAATATCGTCTTTTGTTACGCCATGATAATGCAGATCTTCGATTAACGGAGATTGGACACGAGATTGGGTTAATTAAGGAAGATCGCTATAGACGCTTTACGGCCAAGAAAGAAGCGATTGCGCGTGAAATAGACCGTTTACGTTCGACGAAAGTACGGCCAACACCAGAAGTGCAACAAATCTTACGCGATATGGGGACAAATGAGATCAACAATGCGGTGGAATTAGCAAATTTGATTAAGCGCCCAGAGCTTGGTTATGAGCAGATTGCGAGGATGGCACCCCCAGAGGAATCCGTGTCACCCGATGTAGCAGAACAGGTAGAAATCCAACTAAAATACGAAGGTTATATTTCGAAGTCACTACAACAAGTAGAGAAAATGAAGAAGATGGAAGAAAAGCGAATTCCTCATTGGATCGATTATTCTAAGATTGCGGGTATTTCTTCGGAAGCAAGAGAGAAATTAGCGCAGATTCGTCCGATTTCATTGGGGCAAGCAACGCGTATTTCAGGCGTGAATCCGGCCGATATTTCGATCTTGATGGTGCATATGGAGCAGGGAACAAAAGCCGTTGAAGCATAACGAGATGGGTCTGGTGAAAGCTGGACCCATTTTTGAAGGAGGATGTTGTTTGGAGCAGGGATTGTGGTTACAAGAAGCAGTGAAACCATGGGGAATTCATCTCAATGAGATCCAGCTGAAGCAGTTTGAACAGTATTTTCACCTATTAGTCGAAACCAATAAGGTAATGAATTTGACGGGAATCACGGAGGAGAGAGAAGTGTATGTAAAGCACTTCTACGACTCCCTTACCCTGATGTTACAACTAGGTGAGATAGGGAAGTCAGCCATCTGCATGATTGATGTAGGGACGGGAGCAGGCTTCCCCGGAATCCCGCTTAAAATTGCCAATCCAGACTGGAAAGTGGTGTTATTAGACTCTTCACGCAAGCGGATTCAGTTTCTCGAGCAAGTCGTGGCAGAGCTTAGTTTACAACATGTGACTTGTATACATGGGAGAGCAGAGGACTATGCGAATCAAAAAGAGTATCGTCAGATGTTTGATCTAGCGACCGCCCGTGCCGTAGCGAAGCTAAATGTCATCGCTGAATATTGTCTCCCCTTTGTAAAAGTAGGTGGAAGCTTTATCGCGATGAAGGGTTCCGCAGTCGATGAAGAAGTAGTGGAAGCAAGGCGTGCTCTTCATGTCTTAGGCAAGAACCAAGTCGATGTACGGAAACTTACACTACCCGACGAGATGGGAAGCCGGCACTTGGTACATTTGACCAAACGGGATCATACTCCGAAAGCATATCCACGAAAAGCTGGAACGCCTGTAAAACAGCCTATTATATAAACAAAAAAGCGAATTCCTACCTACGATAGGATTCGCTTTTTTTTATCCAAGATTATCAATTAAATTGTGCAGCCCGCGTAGAGCAAGTTTTCGCTTTTCGATTTGATCGAGCTCTTGTCGCTTGCGGCTGTTCTGGGAGATAGGTGTGAGGAATTCCTCCCAAGAGTTATATCCATAGGCGTCTTCAAACTCAATTTCATCGGCTTTTAATCCATTGTTTTGCTGAGAAGCAAGCGGGTTTGGGTCGTTCTCCTTCTCATGGAGGAGCTTGTTATCAACATGATGACTACTCTTGCCTGTGCTAAGATCGCCTTCAGGTGAGAAGGAGAATAGATCAAAAGGGGAGTGATCACCTTTTGTTTCTAGACTCTTTTTTTTCAGTTCTTTTGATGTATCTTTTCCCGCATTTAGATCAATGTTCTGGAAGAGTCTACTTTTCTTTTGCGTACGAGACCGCC
The DNA here is from genome assembly GCF_900119485.1 of Thermoactinomyces sp. DSM 45891. Classification (GTDB taxonomy): domain Bacteria; phylum Bacillota; class Bacilli; order Thermoactinomycetales; family Thermoactinomycetaceae; genus Baia. Next base: position 70,718 of record NZ_FPJZ01000004.1, on the reverse strand, counting down.
TTCTAGGAGCAAATGAGGTATCGGGTGTTCCGATTTCATCTTCGAGATAGGTAGTCTTCTGGGTATCTTTTGGCTTTTCTAATAGGGTGAGGGAAACCAAGTTAGATGGTTTTATAGGTTTTGGTGTTTCTACCTTGACCTGCTCTATGGATTCTTTCGGATCGGATCCTTGTTCAGGCTCATTGGAAAAGAATTCAAATGAGTCAGGAGAAGGCTTATGTTGCCTAGACTGAGAAAATTTCTTTCTTAAGCGAATATCACGTTCTTTATAGGCGCGATGTGGTTCTTTAGATGCCTTATGAAAAGAAAACACAAATTCAGTGTCCTGATTCTGGTTCTCAACCGATTTGAACGCCACTGCCTCTGATGTGGTTTCTTCTAGGTCTGGTATATCCGATATCGATTCAACAGATGTGTCGGATTCTTCAAGAGAAGGGTGGGATTCCTTTAAATCGATTTCGGTATGAGCTAGGGTCTTTTTATCAGATGGTTGGATTCTATCAAATAAATGACTGGTAAGCGAGCTCTGTAGACCAGCAGGCGTCTTCGTGTGCTCTCTAGTGAGACGATCTTTGAGCGAATTTTCCCGATTCCAGAGGAGACTAGGTAAAATAGATTCCGGTTGATTCTTAGGATCTGAATTTAAATCATCTTGGTCATCAGCCTCAACTGATTCGACGAAATTCTTTTGTTGTGAAGGAGCTGGCTGATCCTCTGCTTGTTCGAAGGCGGAATCAAACTCCCCAGCTAGAGCAGGATCAAATTCTTCTATAGGATCGAAATAATCATCCTCTACCTTCAATTCCAAATCATCATTCACTTCTAGATAACTAGATGAGACGTTAGGTGGTGTCGCTACTAAATCTGAATTATTCTGTTCATCTGGTAAGAAAATATCTTCTATTGCCTTGTCACTTGTTTGTTCCTCCATGGTGACCAATTCGGTTTGAAACACGAATGTCGTTGTTTTGTGGAGTGGAGTATGTACTTCTTGTTTATGAGCAACGATTTTGTGGTCTTTACTTAGCGATACATTGGTGGAAAGCGTTTCTTGACAGATTAAGGATGTCGTAACGTGAAGGTCTAAATCGATCAAGAGAACCTTCTGACCCTGTTGTTCGCTGGCTAGGATGGCCTGTTCAGCTTTTTCTCTCGATCCTAGAATAATCACGTCAAATTGTTCTAAATGAGACATATCTTTCCCTCCTTCTTTTAGATGATTGCAGTCGGGTTATAATTATATATTTTATTATCTCTCTTTTTGCAAGTCATTTCTAGATAAATCTATTCTATTTGCTTGTTTTTTTAGGTGGGTAGATGAACAAATTGGCTATGAACCAGTCATGGGGCGGGAGTACGCTACTCGTGGAGCAAGATACACTATTGCATTGAGAGAAAATATAAAGAATCGATAGAATGTAGATTGGCATGTGATAAAGAATGCTATCTACCTAGATGCTTCTACAAACTCTAACATTTCCGTACAATAGATACAGCATGACAAGTTGGCAACTAGCATTTGTGTTTTCATAGTTTTTAAAGCTTAGTAAGTCGATGAGTAGCTCTCAGACTTACTAAGCTTTAAAATGGTTTTATTTTTTATTGATATTATATAATTTGACATTTTTTATTATTTGGATATACTTAAGTAAGTGTGAAAAAACTTAGGATGAATAGACTTATTTAGATTAGTGATGCTTTAGCAGGTTTAGAGGAGGATATTTATGTGGCGAAAAAGGCTTAGGGAGCGATATTCTCTAATTAGTAGTCTAGGAGTTACGGCAGTTTTTTTATTTTCTATTTTTACATATATTTTTCCAAAATATAAGGATTTCCTTGGTGCCTTTACTATATCAGTTTTTGTAATAGTACTGATTATGTATATTATTACTAGAAAGAATCCGGAGAATGATAAATAGTAACACATAGAAAAGGGGATAACTAACAACTAGTTATCCCCCTTTCTATGTGTTACGTACAGTTGGCAATTACATTATTTATATTGAAGAAATCCAGCAAAGCATCCTTCATATCTGCTCTCAAGTTTTTCCCAATAGAATTGATAGCCCTAGTAGTTGCAGTCTTTACTGAGTTTCCATAGCCTCTATAAAGTTTATAAGTCTTATAAAATTGTTTAGCAAACTTTGTAGCTCCTCCTAAAGCACTAAGGGCTTGTTTTACCTTAAGAATTTTAGTAAATGGAATTCCTGTTGTGACTAAAGCGATCCCAATTGCCCCAACGCATCCAGTTATGCTAGCAAGCTGTTGCTTTGGCATTTTCTCTTCTTTTATTTTTAAAATTCCATTATCTGCTACAAATTCCATATCTGTATGTGTATTTAGCCATTCAACTATCTGTTTATCGCCCTGGGTTACTACTTCATCAGGAATGCTTTCAATAGCTGATAGAAAACGCTCAGTTTCCTTTATTTCCTTTTCTTCATTTGCTCCATGAGCGATTCCATTTAGTTGTTTTGATTCCGCGCTATCCATAGCATACGTAGCTGTTTTTCCAATGCCACCAAAGACCACTAACATAGATAAAGAAAGTGTGATTGTTGTTTTCTTAACTAAAGATAAAATACTTATTTTCATTAAATTAAATCCCCTTTTATTAAATATATTTATTTTTAAATCACATTTTATTATATTATAGTCAAAAAATAAAGTCAATATCATTAAGCGATGGATGGATTGTAAAATGATGTTGTTGCGTATTGGGCAACCATCTCTAAGCCTATATGCAAACGACCTCCCCGAATATACCTTGGGAGGTCGCTTGTAGACAAGATAGGTCTATTTCTTTGTTGGTACAACGACAACTTTCTTCTTGGAACCTTTTTCACTTAGATGGTCTGGAACGGTAAACTCCTGTTGAATGGTTGCAGCAGCTTCTAGTAAATCCTTTACTGGCTGGGCTTTGGACTTCGATTGGGAGAATTTGCATAGGCCAAATCCATTGGCAAACTGTGCATCTATGCCGTAATCCTCAGCAAAAATCAACTTATCGCCAAAGCGTTCACGGTAGAAAGGCTTAAAGGGAATAGACGCGCCTCCGGTTAGGATGATGTATGTGATGTCATCCCCAAAGTCTAGGCGTTGCCAAACTTCTTCTACCAATGATTCTCCTACTTCGCGAATGGATTCGTTAACGATATCGCTAATATCATGCGTTTTTCCTTTAAAACTTATTTCACCAGAGCGAACAATGCGAGGCAAACTCCAAATCGGATACTCTTTGCCATTGTTCTCTAGATCGATACCGCGGGTAAACTCTAGTAAACGTTTGGAAAGGAGAGTATACACATTTAGCATCGCATGGCGGGAAGTAAAGCTCTGACGTTTAATAATAGTTTCCCCGTGTAAGGTTTCGATATCAGAAGTACCGAAGCCGAGATCGTTAATACTTACTTTTTGGATAAAGAGATCCTCATTTAGTAACTTCCCATCGCGATCAAGCGCGATGTGGAAGAGGGTGGCCATCGGTTGGCTGATTACGTAGAGATTTTCTTTCTTGATTTCAAACTCAATTCTACGCCAAGGTAGATTTCCTTGTTTCACTTCGAAGCTATGTTTTCCGATCAGGCGGCGCTTTAACTCTTCTTTATAATCAATATAGCTATCTGTTGGTAAGGCTACGGATACAACAGGCTCGTTACTACCTTGGAGCATGAGTCCTGTACTAACACGGAACATAATTTGATACTCTTGTTCACGAAACCAAGTTGGACTAAATAGACGACGCTTATGGGAATCAAATAACTCGTCATCCCCAGACTGTTCAACTGCAAGCTTCCCACAGAACCACTCGCGATCCCCTTCACGTTCCCGATACATAATGTTATGAGGGTCATTGTTGTATGTAATTTCCCCTACTCGGTTTGGTACTACCATGTTACGAATAAACATTTTATAGAATTTTCCGTTAGATTTAGATACTACTTTCGTTCCATAGTACCCTTGGTCATTACCTATATAAACTGGCGAATTCATATGTATTCCTCCTAATAATGGATGAAATTCTTCTCTCCAACGATTCTATCAAGTGCAGAATGAAAGGGTCAATCATAATTCGCTGTTTTTCACATTTTCTAGATAGAAATCATTTTATTGGAACAGTCAAATAATAAAAAATATGTTTCACGTGAAACATATTGATTGTCAATTTTTTCTTTTTTAGCAGGTAGTTGTTAACATATAGCGAAATGTATACAAATCCCTCCCAATTTATTATGTATAGGAAGGCGTAGGTGGTGAGTGTATGAAGGAGCCTTTTACTCGTTTCTTTGGCTTATCAGAGAAGATAACGGAGCAAATGAAGGATATATCAGTAGCAGAGATTTCGGTCAGTCCTTATCAACCGCGTACGATATTTGAGGATGAACGGTTGGATGAACTATGTCAGACGATTCAGCAACATGGGGTCATTCAGCCTATCGTAGTCAGAAGAAAGCAAAAAGGGTATGAAATCATTGCGGGGGAGCGGAGATGGAGGGCAGTCCTTCGTCTAGGGCATCCCACCATTCCAGCTATTATTAAAGACATGTCTGATCATCAAGCCGCATCTGCATCACTCATTGAAAATTTACAGCGTGAGAATTTAACCGTGATTGAAGAAGCAAGGGCTTATCAGAACTTGATCGAGATCCAATCTCTTACGCAAGAGGAGTTAGCCCAGAAATTAGGGAAAGGGCAGTCAACGATTGCCAATAAAATCCGACTACTCCAACTACCAACAGAGGTTCAAAATGAGCTTTTAAAACGAACCATCACGGAAAGACATGCCAGAGCCTTATTGACGTTAAAAGATGAAACTCTTATTTTATCTATGCTGGAAGAGATTATACAAAAAGAATTAAATGTAAAACAGTCAGAGGAAAAGATCAAGAAGCTGATGGAGATAAACGAAATTGAACAAAAACAGTTGCGACGTAAGAGTTATACACGGGATCTCAGGCTTGCTGTAAACACGATTCGACAATCGATTGATTTAGTAAAGCAAACAGGGATGGAAATATCCACAGAAGAGAAGGAACACGATGATTTTTACGAGGTCGTGATACGGATTCCTAAGCAGCCGGTTCATGCATAGTGTGGATTCGACAAGATCATACAAGCTTTACTTATAACGCTTATTTTCGATATGATGAGTGGGAAGTTTCTTAGAATGGGGTGATTGTATGGGTAAGATCATTGCTATCGCCAATCAAAAGGGTGGAGTGGGTGTGCGTCCGTACAGGTTTCATAGAGATGCCAGAAAGGTGTAGGATTAGAGAGATGTCCTACTGGTGATTGGGCTTACCTGTAAGGGAAACTGGACAGGGAACATCGCATGCCCAAAAAGTGAGTTGTCAGAACTTGCGACACCATGGAGTGATATGGTTAAAGCTAAACTGCTTGAACTCTAGCTTTGAGGCCCTGCCACCGGGGATATGCATGGTATGTGAACATAACTGCATATGAGATGGTTACAGAGACCGTTACCCATAGTCGATGTACTCTCTACGATCTCCCAATCAGTCAATGGATTGAGAAAGAAGCGAACGGGGAACCTACGTTACTCAGATAGCTCTATGAAACTGAAACGGAGAGGCCTAAAGGAAGATGATATTCTTCTCATGGCGTCGGAGCCTTCATAGTAGTCCGAGATCGAGAAAGACGATTACATGGCGAAGGAAGGCAGGTTATCAGATTACAGGGATAAAGTGAGGTATGCGGAATGCAATCAGCCGAACTAATGCTATCTCTGATCAAACAGAAAGCAAGACAAGACGAAAATTTCCAATTCAATCGATTGTATCGAATCCTGTATAATCCGGATGTTTACTCCTATGTAGGGAACTCAGCAGTGGAATCGATAACGAATCCACTCGGAGCCTATCAATGGGAAAGCTGGTACGATTTGATTCAGTCAGAGCGCTGGCATCCACGCAGGAAGGTGGGGGGGCAGACGCTGTTTCCTGAGATGACGGTTATGTACATTCTTCAAGTATGTCACCAGGCGCTATTTCCAGTGCATGAAAATCAGTTTGTGATGGATCAAGGAGTTTCTATGAAACATCATGATTTTCGTGAGTTAGGGAATACATTACGAAGAGTTGCCAATAGCTGGTTGGTTTCATTTTCGATACCAAGTGAACTGCTGGATACTTGGGAGCATTGTCGTACCCTGTTGAAGACGCGGTGTCAGGATGGTCGGTGGTTAGAGTTGGTTCGAAGATTTCATCGCCAAAAGTGGCTTCATCCACATCCAGAATATGAGCGTTATGGTGTACAGCCATTATCTACTACACTACATAAAGCGATTGACACCCTTGTGCAGCGTGCGCTCCTTGGAATGAAAGTCGTTTATATTCGGATTCATTCGCAAGTCCATATCTGTGTAGATGCTCCATTTTCGGAAGTGAAAAGATACCAACAGCGGTTACAATCGGCTTTTGATCAACGGCACCTACCGATTCTTGTGCATAATCCAGAGCATAAGGGGAGGAAAGTGATCGGTCCCTATCAGATGAACTGGCTGAAGAATCATCAGAAGTGGAAGGTTTGCATAGCAGAAGAGGAATGTTGGAACTGGATAAAGTCCTTCACAAAAAGCGGGAGAGCCTGTCATGTTTCGAATCGAATTCATTTATCGATTCCACAGATTATCGAGTTATATCGTCGTGAGTTGCAATTATTTGATATTTATACAGAGGCTAAGAAGTATTTTCCGAAACAGAGGGACGAATTTTGTGACATCCATTTTATAAGCTTATGTAAAACCATCGCAGCGAAAGAAAAGAGTTCCGTTAAGAAGACATTGAATCGATATGGATCAAAAGAGAAGAGGGTTCTTCGGGCTAGGGATGGGGATCGATTCGTCCAGTATGATCCGCGATAAGTTTCATTTTTTCGTCTTGTGTGATTCTGTGATAGCTGGAGAGCCGTATATGCCGAAAGGTGTACGTACGGTTCGGAGGGGGTTGGTAGGAGACCTGCTTCTTAGCAAGGCGCCTACCTTCTACCCTACAAAACTACAACCTCTATAAACTTAGCAGCATGTTTGGCGGCGATAGGCAAGAAAATTTTAATTGTAGATATTGATCCGCAAGGGAATACCACAAGCGGCTTAGGTATTAACAAAGCGGACGTGAAGCATTGTGTATATGATGTTTTGATTAATGATCGCTCTGTTGAAGAAGTCATTCTACCAACAGACGTTGATAACTTTCATTTGATCCCAGCAACAATTCAATTAGCAGGGGCAGAAATTGAATTGGGACAGGCCATTTCGAGAGAACTACGGCTCAAACGAGCGCTACAAACCTGTAAGCATGAATTTGATTATATTTTTATCGATTGTCCACCATCATTAGGCATTATTACACTAAATGCCTTGACTGCCGCAGAGTCGGTTATTATCCCGATTCAATGTGAATTTTACGCATTAGAAGGGCTAGGCCAATTGCTTAACACGGTTCGTCTTGTGCAAAAACATCTAAATAGGCATCTTGAGGTAGAGGGTGTTCTTCTGACCATGTTTGATGCTAGAACCAACTTGTCGGTCCAAGTGATGGAAGAAGTAAAAAAATACTTTCAGTCTAGGGTGTACGAGACGGTTATCCCTCGTAATGTTCGTTTATCGGAGGCGCCTAGTTATGGCAAATCGATTATTGCCTATGATCCAAGATCGAAAGGCGCTGAATGCTATATGCAATTAGCAAAGGAAGTGGCGAGAAGTGAGTAAAGGTTTAGGTAAAGGGTTAAACGCACTTTTTCTCAACACAGATGCTGATGTTCGTGACGATGACATTGTAAAAGAAATAGAGGTCCTTGAATTACGTGCTAATCCATATCAACCCCGAAAGCACTTTGATGAAGATGGCTCTTTAAACGAATTATCGGAGTCTGTGAAACAACATGGGATTATTCAGCCCTTGATTGTAAGGAAAAGTATTCGTGGATATGAGATTGTAGCCGGAGAACGTCGGTTTCGTGCGGCGAAGCGGGTAGGTTTGGAGAAGGTCCCGGTTGTCGTTAGGGATTATACAGACAATGAAATGATGGAAATCGCGCTGGTAGAAAACCTACAAAGAGAGGACTTAAACCCAATCGAGGTGGCAATGGCGTATCAAAAATTGCTTCAACACTTGCATTTAACGCAAGAGCAATTGTCAGAGCGAGTGGGGGTAAGCCGGTCACATGTTACCAATTTCATTCGTCTTCTTCAGCTTCCCGCGGAGATTCAAGAAAATGTTTCACGTGGAACACTGTCCATGGGCCATGCCAGAGCGCTTCTAGGAATCAAAGATTCAGACTTACAAAAGAGGCTCTCCAAGAAAGTAATCGAAGAGGAGACGAACGTTCGTCAACTAGAAGAGTGGATTCAGCGTCTTAATCAAAAGGGGAATTCAAAGTCAGAGAAGCCGAAGCAAGAACAAGACCTTTCTCCCGAGATGAGGCATTTTGAAGGTTTGCTCCAAGAGATATTTAGTACATCTGTTAAGATTCGTCCAGGGAGAAGAAAAGGAAAAATTGAGATTGAATACTACTCTGAGCGCGAGCTGGAGCGGATTGTAGAGTTGCTGCAACAAGATCGGATTTTGTAGGGTAGGAGAAGGAAAAGGAAGCACAAACAACCCCAACTTCATGTGAAAACGACTTCACACGAAGATTAGGGTTGTTTGTTATCGCTGTCCATTAAGGGTACATTATACATAAGGTTGTGCACGGTCTAAAGAGGTATCTTGTACCAGTTGAATGGACTGCTTAATACTCTCCGCAATAATCTCAGCCATATTCATAACTAGACTTAAGCGAGTGTTTTGTAGGACAAGATATTCCATAAAACCAGATACGTTCACAATACCTGTAATCGAAAGATTTCCTACCTCTGGGAGATCTTTATTAACACCTGCTCCTGGCTTGATGGAGCCTTGGGAAACCTGTATGGCACCAACATTTTTTAATTGACCTAGACATGCGTCAATGGCGATCATAAAGTGATCAGGATGGTCCTGTTGAATCATTTCTACCGTACTGGCTAAATTGAGAGCATGAACTGGTTCGTCAAGTGTTCCATATACTTCCGCTATATCAGGAAATGTTTTTTTCTGTAGGATAGAGCCAACAAGGGGGCCTAGTGAATCCCCAGTTGATCGATCTGTACCGATACAAACACAGACAATTTTACGTCCATGAGGAAGCTGTAAGAGGTGTTGATAAAGGGAATGAGTGCAATGGCTTAGTGCGCTAGGATCTTGATAAGAGATGCGAAATGGAGAAAGAGTTTTGAATGGGTTAGATTCTTTCATCACCAGCGTCCTCTCAGAATATATTGATGTTACAGTATACGGATATATTAAGAGGTTTATACCTACAGATTGAGAGATTTGTAGAGTGGGTAGTCTAATTATGTAGAACCAATTTCTATGGAAGGAGGATTTTTTGATGCTCACATCATCACTATTAAAATGGATGATTCGAATGTTCCTCCGCTTATATCATCGTGTGGAAGTAATCGGATTGGAAAAATTTCCCCGTGAAGGGGCCGCACTTATAGTCGGTAATCATATTAGTTATATCGATCCTTTTTATATCGGCTCTATGCTGCCGCGTCATGTTCATTTTATGGCAAAAGCAGAAGCATGGAGATTCCAAATCACAAAGTTTTTTTTGGATATATTTCAAGCATTTCCTGTGAATCGAGAGAAAGCGGATATTCAAGCAATACGCACTGCCTTACGTTATTTACAGGAGCAAAAATGTGTAGGCCTCTTTCCCGAGGGTGGAATCAGAGAGGATGTAGCCCCCCTTCAAGAAGTAAAACAAGGTGCTGCATTCTTATCCTTAAAAGGGAATGTTCCTGTTGTCCCTATTTACCTATCAGGTAGCGAAAAGGCACTACCTGTTGGGAATATTTGGATTAAACCCAGCAAGATTCGAATCATTGTGGGTGATTTGATTTTAGTCCCAGAAGCAGGAACCTTTCGGGAGAGACAAGAATATCTTTCGCAACAAATTTTGCAAGCACTGCAGGACTTGCGGAAGTCGGTTGAGCAAATGGATTAAGTTGTACGTAGATGATTTTAAAATGGAGAGTGGGGACTTTCTTGCAGAGAAAAGATTTTGGATTAGGTGATGTGGTGGAGATGAAGAAGGCACATCCTTGCGGAACCAATGCTTGGAAAGTGATCCGTATGGGAATGGATATCCGCATCAAATGCACAGGTTGTGAACATAGTGTCTTGCTACCTAGGATGAGGTTTGAACAGAAGTTAAAAAAGGTGCTTATGTCAGCTGAGCGAGAAGATATATAAAGTGGAGCGGTTCCATTGGAATCGCTTTTTGTTACGAATTATTTCCGCTATAATAAGATAGTTGAATCAAGAATCGGGAAAATTGGAGTTGAACTTTAAGATGGCATTGACGACAGGAATAGTAGGTCTCCCGAATGTAGGGAAATCCACATTATTTAATGCGATTACGCAAGCCGGGGCAGAATCGGCAAACTATCCATTTTGCACCATTGACCCAAACGTAGGAGTGGTAGATGTACCAGATGTAAGGCTGGATCGTCTAAAGCAAGTGGTCAATCCCCAGAGAGTTGTTCCTACTTCTTTTCATTTTGTTGATATTGCAGGCTTAGTGAAAGGTGCAAGCAAGGGAGAGGGGCTAGGAAATAAGTTTCTTTCTCATATTCGCGAAGTAGATGCAATTATCCATGTAGTGCGGTGTTTTGAAGATGAGAATATTACTCACGTATCTGGACGGATTGATCCAGCCGATGATATGGAAACGATTAATCTCGAACTCGTATTTGCGGATATGGAGACAGTTGAAAAGCGGATGGATCGCGTTTTACGCCAGAAGAAAAGTGGAGAGAAACTGGCTACGCAAGAGCATGATGTGTTATCGAAGATCCTTCCTGTACTAGAAGAAGGAAAGCCAGCACGCTCTGTGGATCTTAGCCCTGAGGAGAAGCTGATTGTAAAAAGTCTTAACTTGCTAACGATGAAAAACATGCTTTATGCAGCAAATGTAAGTGAAGAGGAAGTTGCCAACCCAGATGGGAACCCTCATGTTCAACGGGTAAAGGAAATTGCTGCATCCGAAGGCGCTGGAGTTGTAACGATCAGTGCTCAAGTTGAGGCTGAAATTGCGGAGTTAGATAATGAGGAACGAAAAATGTTCCTAGAAGAGTTAGGCTTGGAGCAATCAGGACTTGATCGTTTGATTACGGAGGCGTATCGTCTACTAGGATTGATCACTTACTTTACTGCGGGTGAAAAAGAAGTACGGGCTTGGACTATTCGAGAAGGCACGAAAGCACCACAAGCGGCAGGTGTGATTCATACGGATTTTGAACGTGGTTTCATTCGCGCTGAGACCGTTGCTTATGAAGATTTAACCAACTCTGGAAGCTTAGGACAGGCACGTGAAAAGGGTCTACTTCGATTAGAAGGTAAGGATTATGTGGTAAATGATGGAGATGTGATGAACTTCCGCTTTAATGTGTAGAAAGTTAACTACTCTCCATTCGAACGTACGTTTGATAGATTTATCCGTAACATCAACGGAGTTTCACAAAATAGGAAATTGCTTCTAGCTTGCTATTATAGTTGAGCTTTGCTAGAATGGATTAACGTGAGTAAATATGCTCGCCCCTTGCTCTCTCCTTAGCTGTGAGAGCCGCAAAGTCCAGAAGGAGGTGTAGACGGAATGCACAAATACGAATTGATGTACATCGTACGTCCAGACATGGACGAAGAAGCTGTGAAAGCAACCCGTGAGAAAGTAGCGGGTGTGATTACAAACAACAGTGGCGAAGTTGTGAAGACCGACGACATGGGGAAACGTCGTTTGGCTTACCTCATCGATAAATACCGTGAAGGTGTTTATACAGTTGTAAACTTCAACGGAGAAGCTGCTATGGTTTCTGAGTTGGAGCGTGTAATCAACATTGATGAAAATATCATCCGCCATATGGTTGTAAACATGGATGAAAAATAAATACTAGAGGGATTCAAGGGAGAGATTGCGTCATGGTGAACCGAGTTGTTTTGATTGGTCGGTTAACTGCCGATCCTGAAATGCGTTACACGCAGTCTGGGGTTGCAGTGACTCGCTTTTCTATTGCTGTAAATCGTAACTATACGAATCAGCAAGGAGAACGTGATGTAGACTTTATCAATATTGTTGCATGGCGTGGACTAGCCGAAACCTGTGCTAACTACCTGAAAAAGGGTCGTTTGGTTGGTGTTGATGGTCGCTTGCAAATCAGCGTCTATGAAAACCAAGAAGGCCGTAAAGTACGTAACGCAGAGATAATAGCCGAAAACGTTCAGTTCTTAGAAACCAATCGTACTCGCGAGGGTAACGGTTCTGATTTCGGCGATTCTTCTTATGGTGGTAACTCAGGTGAAGGTTTCAGCGGTAGCAATAATAACAACCATAACAACTTTGGCGGTGGCTGGAATCAAAACAGTTCTAACAATCAAGGTCGTCGTAAGACGGATAATCCGTTTGAAGATGATGGCAAGCCAATTGATCTCTCTGATGATGATCTTCCGTTCTAGTTAATATAAAACGTACTTTTTTGGATAGGAGGGAATATGAATGGCTCGTCGTCGTGGACATAAACGTCGTAAAGTTTGTTACTTCACAGTAAACAAAGTTTCATACATTGACTATAAAGATACAGACTTGCTCCGTAAGTTTGTTAGCGAACGTGGTAAGATTTTACCACGTCGTGTAACAGGAACTAGCTCTAAGTATCAACGTCAATTGACTCGTGCAATCAAACGTGCTCGTCAAATGGCACTCCTAGCTTATACAAACGACTAGGAACATCTAAAACAATCCATTCAGTGGGTTGTTTTTTTGTTCAGTTGATAAACGTGATTAATTCCTTATTTAGTTTTTCTTTCTCTTCCCACATTAGCCCATGACCACTATGCTCGAAGGGAACTAGTTTTGAGCGCAGAATCCCGTTATGAAGGGCAGTAGCAAGTGGATACAAACACACTTGATCGTGGATTCCATGAAGAATAAGGGTAGGGACATGGATCTCACATAGATCAGAAAATAACGTTTCATCACGAAAAGTCTTAGCTACTTTGGCAGTAGCCCATCCTGCAGCTTCTAGCCCCATTTTCAGAAACCACTCTGCAAAGGGTTGAGATATTTTTTGATAGAAAAATAATGTTCCAAACTGTTCTAACATCTTGGGGCGATCCTGGTACGTTCCTTCGATCAGACGATTGACTTCCTCAATGGGAAGTCCGTGCGGGAAGTTCGGGCGCTGAACCACACTTGGCGCCGCTGCACCGAGTAATGCTAGCTTGGAAACTTGATATCCACAATGTCGTGACATATATCGAATGGCAACTGCGCCCCCTACTGAATGGCCAACCAATGTTATGTTTTCTAACTGAAGAGATTGAATGACACAGTAGATATCATCTGCCAATCGATTGTAACTATATTTTCTCCAAGGTTTATCCGACTTCCCAAAGCCACGAAGATCAACTCCAATACACCGAAAACCATATCCGGGTAGCTCATTAAATTGATATTCAAATAGATTATGATTCGCAGGCCATCCATGAATAAAGAGAATGGTTCGTTTTGCCCTGGGGTTTATGTCTTCCGCATAAATCTTCACATCCGGCTCCACATGTATATAGTAACCCAATACGCTCGCCTCCAACTATTTGACTCTTGTCCCCTACGTCTTTGTTTATTCGTTGTTCTATCCAACTCTAATTTAGCCTCTTATTCATATATCTTATTTGCAGCCAACGGATTCAATGTTACCCTTTTAGAGAATATGGAAGTTGTTTTTTCTAAGTAGGCAGGAAATAACATAAAAATGTGGAAATTCCTTCTAACGAGAAATTAGAAGGGGAGCGAATACCATGAACCGACCAGAAAAAGGTATACATATTGCGAAAAATATTAAAGTGGTCGACTGGTTAAAAACAGAAATTCTAGACCAAATCGCTAGCTTATTCCGTGGTCTCCATTATGCAAACCAACAAATGATTATAGATAGCCTTTCGAGTATTTTAGTTTCTGTTTACGTATTAGCCAGAAGGATGGGGATTCCTTACCGTGAAGTGGACCAAGTGGTCACCCAAAAATTAAGAGAACATATGAAAGAAGGGCATCAATTGGAGGAGTGGTACGGCGATTTGTCTGCTATGGAGAAATATATTAATAAACGTTAGAATAAGAATTAGAAAATGGTAAGCGATAGATAATCCAAAATCTGGTCAAATTTATAACTCTGCAAGAGTTGAAGCTCCGCTGAACTCGGGTAAAATAGAAGGTATGAGGTTATGAGTGTTACCCAGCTTGGAGGAGTTAAAGGAAATGCCAAAAAATTTTATGCATAGATGGCTAAGTGTATCCACAAGTTGGATATTAGGACTTACTGTAATTCTCCTTATATGGATTCTTACAGAAAAGCTTTCCTATGTTGTGATTGCGATACTCTGTGTAGGACTTCTTACTGCCATTCGGTATAAAACAGAGTTTGAACAAAAAAAAGAACAATCCCAATACGTGCTAGCGTTAACGGATCGCATTCAATTTGCTGGTCAGCTTGCGGTGAAGCATCTCCCGATTGGCATGATCCTACTCAACCATGCAGGAGAGGTGCAGTGGCATAATCCATTCGTATCCAACTTATTTCCTAAGGCAAGGTTAATAGGAAGCAAGATTGCTGAGCACTTGCCAGAACTGGATCCGGAGGAACACTCTCTATCAGATCCTGTTATGATTCAGATTCATGATAAACATTATTCGTGTATCTATCATCGCGCTGAACGTTTATATTTGATAGAAGAAGTAACGAAGTGGGTGTCCCTACAAGAGAAGTACGAAGATGAAAAGCCAATATTGGGTTTCTTGCATCTGGACAATATAGATGAGGCTGGGCAGGGGTTATCGGACCAAGAAGAAACCCTTTTGATCAGTAAGGTGTTCCAAGCGATTTCGGAGTGGGCATTGCAGTATGAAGTTGCATTAAAGCGAATTGATACAGATAAAATGTTTTTTATTATGTTTCAAAAGAACCTGGAACGCATGATTCATGATCGTTTTGACATACTGGATACAGTACGGGAGATGACACGGAATAATAAGATCCCGATCACATTAAGCTTAGGGGTTGCTAGCTTAGGAGAAACACTCGTTGAAAAGTCAAAGCATGCACAAGCGGCACTCGAAGTAGCGCTGGCGCGCGGCGGTGATCAAGCCGCTGTACAGTCAAAAGAGAAAATTGCCTTTTTTGGTGGTAAAACCAACGCAGTCGAAAAACGGAATCGGGTAAAAGCGCGAGTCATTTCTCATGCGATTAGTAATCTGCTACAAGATTGCGAGCGAGTGATCGTGATGGGGCATAAGCAGCCTGATTTAGACGCGATTGGTGCTGCGATTGGTGTAGTAAAATTAGCAGAATTAAATGATTGTGAAGCGTTTATTATTCTAGATGATGATTTGAGTGCAGTTCAAAAGTTGATGGACGAGATTGAGAAGCACGAGGAGGTAAGCGACGTGTTCATTACTTCGGATCAAGCTATACAGTGGATTGATGATCCAGACACCCTCCTTGTGCTAGTGGATACACACAAGCCAAGTCTAGTGACGGAGAAGAAACTCATTGATCGCGCTGAAAAAGTTGTTGTGATCGACCATCACCGTCGTGGCGAGGATTTTGTTGAAGATTCCGTTCTGGTATACTTAGAGCCCTACGCATCGTCTACCTGTGAGCTAGTTACGGAGTTACTTCAGTATCAGGATCATCGACTAACAATGGATACGCTGGAAGCATCAGCCCTCCTTTCTGGGATCGTGGTGGATACGAAGAACTTCTCCGTCCGTTCTGGATCGAGGACTTTTGAGGCGGCTGCATTTTTACGGAGACATGGGGCAGATCTCATGTTAGTGCAGTCTTTGCTAAAAGAGGATTTAAGCCAGTTCGTAAAACGTGCAGAACTCATACGTAATACGGAGTTACATCAAGGAAAGATTGCGATTGCAGTGGGGGATGAGAGTCGTGTCTATGACCAGTTGCTCATCGCTCAAGCGGCTAATACGTTATTAGATATGCAAGGGATCTCTGCTTCTTTTGTGATTGCTTATAAGGCAGAAGGAGTCGTTTCGATCAGTGCTCGATCGGAAGGAGATCTAAATGTCCAATTGATTATGGAACAGATGGGCGGTGGAGGACATCTGACCCATGCTGCCTGTCAACCGGAGAACAAAAGTGTTCGAGAGTGCAAACAAATACTAAAATCCCTAATTCAAGAACAGCTGGAGGGGGAGGAGACATCATGAAAGTCATTCTACTACAAGATGTAAAAGGAACAGGTAAAAAAGGTGAATTAAAAGAAGTATCAGAGGGGCATGGCCGTAACTACTTATTACCGAGGAAATTGGCAGTTGAGGCAACTAGCGGGAATGTAAATAGCTTGAAAGAAAAACAACGCCTCGATGATGTGAAAAAGACACAGTTGCTAGAAGATGCAAAGGCGCTTGCTACACAAATGGAATCGTTGGAAGTAGTCTTATTTGCGAAGTCTGGAAAAGAAGGCCGCCTCTTCGGAGCCATCTCAACTAAACAAATCGCTGAAGCGTTGAATAAACAACATCAAATGAAGATTGATAAAAAGAAGCTACTCATTGACGACGCAATCCGTACATTAGGTGTAACGAAGGTGCCCGTTAAGCTCCATCCAGAAGTGACGGGTACCCTTTCTGTACATGTAAAAGAGCAAGGATAGATCAAGGATGGTAAAGAATGGCTAGGGGGATGTATCAGCCCGGGCTAGCTTTTAAACGGATCCGTTTAATAAAGGATAATCAACAAACTTGTAGAAACAAATGGAAAGGCTCCACTGTTCCCACTAGGGAGTGGAGCTTTCTCAGTCGGTAGGGAGGAAAAATAGTTTGAATGAATTATTTGCAGATCGTCTTCCGCCACAAAATATAGAAGCTGAACAAGCCGTTTTGGGGGCGATTATCCTCGAACCTTCTGTACTGATCTCGGTTAACGAACGGTTACGAATGGAGGACTTCTATCGTCCAGGGCATCAGAAATTGTTCCAAGTGATGAATGAAATTGCCGAAAAGGGTGAACCTGTTGATCTCGTGACCGTTACGGCAGATCTCTCTGATAAAAAAGTGTTAGATGAAATCGGAGGAGTCTCCTATCTGACAGAGCTGGCATCTGTTGTTCCCACAGCGGCAAACGTAGAATATTATGCTAAAATCGTGGAAGAAAAGGCGGTTTTACGTCGTCTGATTCGGACGGCGACCCAAATCGCGATGTCTGGATATAGCGGTGGAGAAGAAGTTTCCAGTTTGATCGATACAGCAGAGAAAAAAATCCTGGAGATTTCACAGCGGAATATTAAGGGTGGATTCCTTCCGATTAAAGATGTGTTATTAGAGTCGTTTGAACAGATTGAAAGGCTTCACTATAATCGTACGGGAATCCGCGGCATTCCTTCTGGATTCACCGATCTAGATAGAATGACGTCCGGATTTAATAAGTCTGACCTCATTATTGTCGCTGCACGTCCCGCGATGGGAAAAACGGCATTTGCACTAAATATTGCTCAAAACGTAGCCTTACGAGCAAATGAAACCGTTGCAATCTTCAACCTTGAGATGTCTGCGCCGCAAATGGTGATGCGGATGCTTTCGGCTGAAGGAAATATAGACGCCCAAGCCTTCCGAACCGGAAATTTAAATGAGGAAGATTGGGAAAAACTAACCATGGCCATAAGCTCTTTGTCCGAAGCAAAGGTCTTTATTGATGATACACCCGGAGTAACCGTACATGATATTCGTTCGAAACTCCGTAGATTACAGGTAGAACATGGCCTTGGAATGGTAGTCATCGATTACCTTCAGTTGATCAATGGCCGAGGAAATGGCGAGAGTCGTCAACAAGAAATCTCAGAGATTTCCCGTTCGTTGAAGTTGATGGCGCGTGAGTTTGACTGCCCGATTATTGCCCTATCCCAGTTATCACGTGCTGTAGAACAACGACAGGATAAACGACCGATGTTGTCTGACCTGCGTGAATCCGGTTCGATCGAGCAAGATGCGGATATCGTAGCATTTTTATATCGTGATGATTATTATAATGAGGATTCCGAGAAGAAGAACGTGGCGGAAGTGATTATAGGGAAACAAAGGAGTGGCCCTGTAGGGAAGGTAGAATTACTATTCCTCAAAAACTATAACAAATTTCTTAGTCTAGAGAGTAAAAGCTAGACTAATAACGAATGAATATTTTGTTTTCAAGTTTAATGTTCGGTTTTTATGTTGACAACCTCTTTGAGTCACTGATACAATAACCTCGTTCAGATATGTACGGATTTGTTTTAACTCTTATTTGCCTTTAGTTGATCGGAGGAATGGAAAATGTCAACAGCTGTTGTCGTAGGTACTCAGTGGGGAGATGAAGGAAAAGGGAAAATTACGGATTTCCTTGCTGAGAAAGCAGAAGCCGTTGCCCGTTACCAAGGTGGTAATAATGCGGGTCACACGATTGTGTTTGGCGGTGTAAAATACAAACTTCACATGATTCCATCTGGAATTTTTTATCAAGATAAAGTTTGCGTTCTAGGGAATGGGATGGTGATCCATCCAGAAGCATTAATCACTGAGTTAGATTATCTTCTCGGTTACGGAGTCGATTTATCCAACTTACGGATTTCGGACCGAGCTCATCTCATCATGCCATACCATTTACGTCTAGACCGCTTAGAGGAAACAAGTAAAGGTAGTAGCAAAATCGGAACAACGGGTAAGGGAATTGGCCCTGCCTACATGGATAAAGCTGCGCGAGTCGGAATTCGAGTAGGGGATCTACTAAATCCAAGTCGCTTTGCTGAAAAACTAAAACGCAACTTAGAAGAGAAGAATCGGATTCTCGAGCGTCTATATGAAGTAGAACCATTTCACTTCGATGAAATTTATAATACTTATATGAAGGCTGCTGAGCGAATTAAGCCATTTATCACTGATACTTCCGTCGTACTAAATGATGCAATCGACCAAGGAAAACGGGTATTATTTGAAGGCGCGCAAGGTGTGATGTTAGATATCGACCAAGGCACCTATCCATTTGTAACATCCTCTAACCCAGTTGCAGGTGGAGTATGTATCGGTTCAGGTGTAGGGCCTACAAAAATTAACCAAGTAGTAGGAGTGGCGAAAGCATACACGACCCGCGTAGGCGATGGCCCCTTCCCCACGGAACTCCACAATGAGATTGGGGATCGGATTCGTGAAGTAGGAAGGGAATACGGCACCACTACAGGCCGCCCCCGCCGTGTCGGTTGGTTTGATAGTGTGGTTGTACGCCATGCACGCCGTGTAAGCGGGATTACAGGGCTATCCTTAAACTCCCTAGATGTCCTAACGGGCCTCGACACCGTGAAGATCTGTGTGGCTTACAAACACAAAGGGGAACTGATGGAGAACTATCCAGCTGACCTCGATATCCTCGCCGACTGCGAACCGGTTTATGAAGAGTTACCAGGTTGGCACGAAGATATCACCCAAGTCAAAACACTCCACGACCTCCCGCTAGCTACTCAACACTACGTTGAACGGATTACCCAACTAACAGGGATTCCGCTCACCATCTTCTCCGTTGGCCCAGGTCGTGATCAAACGATTCAAGTTCGTCCTGTGTATGCGTAGATGAAAAAAGAAGCTGTGCCTCCATTGGGGTGCGGCTTTTTTCAATTGTAGGTCTTTTTCACAATGTAGGTGTGTCTCTCTAACAAGATAAAATATAGAAATAACACATAAAAACCACTATAATAATATAACAGTCTAATTTTCATTTGATTTAATTAATTTTTAAATAAAAGATAAAACAAATAATCAACTTCGCATGAGGTGAAAAGATGGTAGTAGGGGATCGAATTAGACAGTTACGCTTACATAAGGGTATGACACAAGGGGAACTCGTAGGCGGAATTACTTCGGTTGCATATCTGAGTCGTGTGGAAAATGGGAACACGAAACCATCTCAGAATTTTATTTCCTCCGTTGCACCTAAGTTGGGAGTAAAAGTAGAGGATTTAATGGAACGACGGGCCGAGGGTGTAGGGCAGAGAGTCGGAGAGATCTATCGTCAGTTTCAACAGGAAAAAAATATCATAGAAGAAGATCTATCATTTCTACGATTAAATGCCACAGATTTATATCCAACATGTGTTCATTTGAAGGTATACTCTATACTGATCTATTACTATTCTAAATTAAAGATAGACTTGGAAGAAGCATATCGGATATACGAATTATCCCAGAGATTTATATCAGAACAAGTAGAATCAGGTTTAGAGGAAGAATTTTTTTACTACTATCGCGCGTGTGGGGCGATGTTCTTCAATAAACAAAACTATATGAAGGCAAGTCACTATGATGATCTACGAGAAGAACTCCTTGTTTATGTGACGAATCGTAAGGAAATAGCTAATTTTTATCTCGATAGGAGTGTAACAAAACAAGAGATTCTAACCGATCAAACGGTTAGTCTTTTTTATGCACAGAAAGCGTATGATCTGTATTTGGAAGTAAATGATCAGGCACAAATAGCCGGTGTATTAATTACGATGGGGATTCAATACCACATGAATCAGCAATTAGATAAATCTGTTGAATCCTTGACAAGAGCGAAGGAATTGGTTGATCCAAATAATAGCTATTTCCTAGGTATCATTGAATTTCATCTAGGAAGAGTTCATATTGCACAAAGAAACAATGAAGTAGCCATTGAGTACTACCTAAGGAGTCTACAGTACTATGAACAGCTTGATGTTGAGGAGAAGCGAATTCATGTTTATAAAAGATTGGTAGAAGTGTATATAGAGCTAAAGGAGTGGGAAAAAGTAGAGTATTATTTGAGCGCAGGGCTGACTGCAGTTGACCCAGACCAGTCTCCTTCCCTTTATATTGACTTGTCCTCTATCAAGGCAGGTACCTATCGGTTGCGGCAAGATGAGGCTCGATATGAGAAAGAGATGCAACGAATTATTAACCTAGGGATTGAGAACCAGCAATTCATTTTAGTTATAAAGTTAGCTAAGCAAATTGCTAGTTACTATTTTGAGAAAAAAGCGTATAAGAAGTCTGCTAATTATTTTATGATGGCTACAGAATATGAAGAGAAACGAATACTATAAAAAGGGCTGTTTGTCAGTGTAGATATAGTTGGTTAAATGTTTTTAGAAATTTGAGGGTTATTATCGCAAATAAATTGATGAATTTTACTTGTTCCATTAAACTGTGGATCTCCATTATCATGAAGACAGAAGATAAATGAACTAGCAGATAGGATGAATATCTATGAAAAAAGTTTCTTGTACTTTATTGATGATAGCTTGTTGTGCGTTACTAATAGGAATAAATACAATAACCATTAAGCCTCCTAAAGATAATGGTGGTGGGCCAATCACTACTGAAGGCATCGGTCGCACGTAAACAACTGTTTATAAAATCTATGCTTTCGTACGTACTATAAATATAAAAAATAGTAGTGTATGTCAGGGGTGAATGTATGAAAGGTGATATGCTATACCACGGCTATTTAAAACGAGGATCTGAGTATTATAGACCGCAAGATGAAATCGATTCGGCAAAAGAGTTCTCTATAGAAGGCCGGATAGCAGATATGGTAGTTATCGATGATAAAAAAACGATCTGGAAATACTATGAGTTTAAAGATAAGGTTTTGCCTGAGCAAGGGTGGAAAATACATGTTAGCGCGACGATGGATGAGGCAGAGCAAGTTTTAAAAGCTGTAAGCGAGGTTTTGATAGAACATAAAGTAGCATTTAAGCACATCAAAAACATAGAGATGCTTCTTCAAATGAATTCGAAAGGCGCTAGCAGGGCAAGCTCTGGTAAGTTTATCGCGATATATCCAAAGGACGACAATGAGTTTGTGCACCTGCTAGGTGCACTTCATAAAAAGATTAAACATTATGAAAAAGGTCCTTATATCCTAAATGATAAATGTTGGAAAAAAAGTAACGTTTATTATCGATATGGTGGTTTTAATATCATTTATAATGATAAAGGTGAATTATGTATCAGAGACGATAAAGGCGAGTTGACGGTAGATGAGAGAACTCCTTTTTATCAAGCTCCTAATTTCGTTAAAGAGTTTGATGAATATCTAGATGCATTAAATGATAAGCCAGACAAGGAAGATCAGAAAAGCAAGCTTGATCTTTATACCATTCATACGGCTCTTCGTTTTACTAATAGTGGAGGTATATATCTCGCCGAGAGAAAATCAGATAACAAAAAGGTAATTATAAAAGAAGCACGGCCACAGGCTGGTCTAGATGGAAACTCGGTCGATGCAGTAGGAAGACAGAATATAGAGCGCGATGCACTAGAAAAGCTTGCAAGAGTAGAAGGCATAGTGAATGTACTGGATCACTTTAAGGTATGGGAGCATTATTTCCTTGTCGAAGAGCATGTAGAAGGAATGGATTTACATTCATGGATTGCGATCCACTATCCTTTCATGAAAAATAAATCGATAGATGACTATCGGGTGAAAATAGGGAAGATCTTATCGCAACTGGTAGTCGTTATGGAAGAAATGCATGGTCAAGGTATAGCAATGGGTGATTTACAGCCAGCCAATATTATGATATCAGAAGATCTTCAAGTGACTTTGATTGATTTTGAAACGGCTAAACAAACCCATTCTCAAGAAAAACCAGGTATGACCACAACTGCGTTTGTACATTCGCAAATTAAAGCGAGTGGGGCGATGGATTGGTTCGCATTACAAAAAATTGTACGTTATTCTTTGTTACCGATTCTTTCTTCTGAATGTCTTGATCAATACGTAAACGATAATTATTACAAGTGGATTAAAAAAGTATATGGGGATGATTTCCATGAATTTGTTAAAAGCATGATTCAAAAATGTACCGATCATCTAGTTGGTTTTGGAGAAGAAGTCCAATTGGTTGATAACATTGATGATGGCTTTATGATAAAAAAGGATATCTTGTCCATCATAGAGGGCCTTAGTGATGGGATGAAAGCGAATCTAACTGGGGATATAAGACTGATAAACGGTGATATACGTCAGTACGAACAGAATGATGGGAAGTTAAACGTTTTAAGCGGAGGAGCTGGGGCTGCGATCGCACTTTCGCGAGTGGGATATGCAAATGATGGTGTCGATCAATGGATTACACAATATGTACTGAAAAGCATAGATACGGTTGAGAGTGCAGGATTGTTTACAGGTAAGTCGGGTATAGCAGGAATGTTGTACGAAAGCGGATATAGAGAAGAGTCGTTAGGTGTTTTTTCTGAAATAGATAGCTCCTTAGATGATTCAGATATCACGCTGAGATCAGGACTAGCCGGAATTGGTTTGGCGTTAACGAGTATCTATTTAGAATCACTGGACCCGAAGTTTTTAGAGAAAGCCGAAGCTATCGCAACAAAAATAGGTATCTTTTTAGAGGAAAATAAAGAGCTTACAGTCCAAGATTGGACAGGTCTTCCAATCGGTTTGATAGATGGATGGTCAGGAGTATCGGTGTTTTATTCAGCGCTTTATGCCCTTACCAAAAAAAGAGGATACTATTTTAGAGCGGTTGAGTTGGTAGTGAGAGATTTGAATAAAACAGTTAGAGATAACGAATTAGAGGCATTAAACACAATAGATGCCCGGAGTAGACTATTACCTTACTTATCAGGAGGATCGATAGGGGTAGGGGTTGCGATATGGTATTTGAATCATGTAAGTGAAGAGAAAATGTTTCAAGAAGAGTTGAAGTTCATCTCAAATCTATCACAGATTAGAACTACTATTACAGGAGGGTTATTCGATGGAGCTGGAAGCTTCCTAGTGATACCTCCAATGATTGGGAAAGACCATACAGCGTATCATTCTCAAACAGAAGATATACTTGCGTTGTTGAATCTACATTTGATCGACAAAAAGAACTATTTATCATTCCCTGGTCAGTTTGGGTTTCGCTTGTCGGATGATCTATTCTCGGGTAGCTCTGGTATCATACTAGCGCTGAAAGGGATACTGCAAGAAAACCCATTGTATTGGCTCCCGATTGTAAATATTGATCGATTCTATGAAGGTACTAGATGTAAGATGGAAACTTCGAAGGCGATGGTTGGAGTACATTAAAAAGAGGAGGTGAAAAGAATGAACCAAGTATTAGACCTACAAAAACTTTCCGAAAACAACTCAGAGCAACCTGAGATGGGAACTTGGACAGTAGTTGTTCGCACTACTGTAACCACAGTATCCGGAATGTCTACCATCAGTAACAACTGCTAATTGAATGAGACTGTTAAGGAGGTGAAAAGAATGAACCAAGTATTAGACTTACAAAAACTTTCCGAAAACAACTCAGAGCAACCTGAGATGGGAACTTGGACAGTAGTTGTTCGTACTACTGTAACCACAGTATCTGGAATGTCTACCATCAGTAACAACTGCTAGTGTATATAAATTAGATTGTACCATTTAGTCGAAGGATCTTCAACTAAATGGTACAGCTTTAAATACGTGTTGGATGACGGATTCAGGTTAAAACTCCATGAGATCCTTTTTTTCTATTCAGTATGTGGAAGGGGAGTAGATATGTCAGCAATTTTAGAAGTAGAAAATCTGAGTAAGTGCTTTTCAGAGGGAAAAATAGCTTTAAGAGATGTCTCTTTCTCAATTCCACGAGGTACTATTGCCGGATTTATCGGGGATAATGGAGCAGGAAAATCAACAACGATGGGGGCCATTCTAGGAACGTTAACGAAAGATGGAGGGTCAATCAAAATTTTTGGAGAAGAGATGGACTCAAATAAGACCTATCTTAAGGAAGATGTGGGTGCAGTCTTTGATCAGATGCACTTGCCTAAGCAGTTGAACATCAAGCAACTAGGCAACGTACTTCGTCTGCTCTATCAAAATTGGGATCAATATATATTTGATTATTATATCAATTTCTTCTCTTTACCTAAAGATAAGAAGATCGGTCATTTTTCAAGAGGCATGTCTATGAAACTCTCGTTAGCAGTTGCCTTATCGCATGATGCGAAATTACTTATTTTAGATGAAGCAACAGCAGGCCTTGATCTGTCGGTTAGATATGATTTATTGCAGGTATTAAAGGGCTTTGTGAATGATGGACAACGTAGTATTTTATTGTCATCTCATATTACAAGTGATATTGAAGCGATAGCGGATATTCTCATTTTTATTAAGTCAGGAAAGATTTTATTACAAGTTAGTAGAGAGACTCTGATGTCGAGATATGCAGTATTACAGTGTACAGATAAGGAATTTGAACAAATCGAATCAAGTTTGGTTGTTGGATACCAAAGAAAGAGCGATCAAGTCGATGTGTTGGTATGTGATCGAGAGCAAGTGACTTCTTCGGTTGCGAGAAAAGATTTTTCTATTGACGATGTGACACTTTTGTTAATGCGAGGTGCGCACGTATGAAAGGCTTATTGTTAAATCAATATTATTCAAATGAAAAGAGTATAAAGGGTTCCTTAGTACTAAGTTTTGTTATTACTACTATTTTGCTCTTACTTCCCTATAAACAGACATTACGTCTAGCAGCATTTCTTCCTTTTGCTATCATGGTCTCGCCTGTACTTGAAGGGTTAAAACTTGAGGCTATGTCTGGATGGAACAAATTTTTGATTACGTTGCCACTGAAAAGAAGCCGTGTGATACAAAGCTATTATCTTTTCTTTTCTATTCTATTATGTATGGGTTTCTGTGTGGCGATTCTCTCATTTGTGTTAGCTGATTTCTTCGCTAAGGATGTACTTACTAACTCTGCCCTTATGTCGGTTTTAAAAGGTATTGGCATGACTCTTATTATGGGAGGAGTTATATTCCCACTAACCTATTATGTAGGAGTGGAAAAAGCAGAGAAAATCATGACACTTAGTACTTTTGCAAGTCTTGGAATACTTCTTTTCAGTGGTTGGTTGTATGAGGAAACCATTGGTAGTGCGATTATGAATCATTTTCCTAGAGTCCATTCTGATTTACCGTTTTCAATTCTTTTCTTGGGGATTTCTCTTGTGATATTCATCGCATCCTACGTGGTTTCAATCGGAATTTACGAACAGAAAGAATTTTGATTCGTAGTGATGTTCACGTTGGAGGAGCTGAGGAAATGAATAGGTCCCATGTAGGTGTTTTAATAAGGATGGTCAAATGGCCCAAGAAAGTTGTTTGCGGTGCCTTTTTGGTATCGATGTTGACAGCTGTTTTAGGGATTTTAGTACCATGGGTCACGAAAAACACAATAGATTCGTTTACATCTCATATCGATGCTACCAAGGTGTTTTTATTGGTGGGGTTGTTCTTGATTAACGTGATACTGAGTGGTATTGCACACTACATGATCTCCTATCTAGGGGAGTATACGATCTATCGACTAAGGGAAAAAATGTGGGCTCATATCTTGAGATTGCCCATTGATTATTTTGATAATAATGGAACAGGACAAACAGTAAGTCGGTTAACAGATGATGTATCGACATTAAATAATTTTGTTTCAAAGAAAGTACCAGAGTTTATATCCCAAGCGCTGTTGGTGGTTGGTTCGATCGTATTTTTATTCGTTTTAGATTGGAGGTTAACTCTGGCATTACTCGTAATGGTTCCTATTTTAGCAGTGATTATAGTACCGATCGGAAAGAAGCTGTATATAGTAGCGGGGAAAACGCAAAATGAAATGGCTACTTTTGTTGGAAAATTAAGTAGCGTATTAGGAGAAATGCGTCTAGTTAAAAGTTATAGTGGGGAGAAAAAAGAGTATGAGCGTGTAATGGAGTCAGGAGAAACTCTATTTCGTCTTAATCTAACAGTGGCGAAGTTACAATCCATTTTCTCTCCTCTTATTTCAGGGACGATTATGTTAATGGTACTTGTGTTGCTTGGCTATGGGGGGCTGCGCATGGCAGATGGAACCATTACTCCAGGGGCATTTGTTGCGATTATTTTTTATATCATTCAAGCGATTACACCTATTAGTTCGGTAGCTTCCTTTTTTACGGAATATAAAGCCACTTCTGGGGCGACAAAAAGATTGTATGAGATTTATTCTTTATCAGAAGAGAATGTTGATGAGCTGGATGAGTGTACGAAGATAATGGATGGTCAGATTTGTTTTCACAATGTGTCTTTTTCGTACTATAAAAATTCTGACGTACTACAAGATGTATCTTTTACAGCACAATCGAATCGAATCACAGCGATTGTAGGACCATCTGGTGCTGGGAAGACGACTCTGTTTCACCTTATAGAGCGCATGTATAAGTTTAACAATGGAATGATCTCGTGCGACCAACTTCGAATTGATGAGATCCCACTATCTAATTGGCGAAAAATGATTGGTTATGTGATGCAAGATAGTGCGATTATGAATGGAACGATTCGAGAAAATATCTTGTATGGTATGGATGATGCGGATGAAGAGAGGTTGGTTCATTATGCAAAGTTAGCGAATGCACATGACTTTATAAGTAGTCTCCCTGAGGGCTATGATACGGTCGTAGGAGAGAGAGGGATCAAGCTATCAGGGGGCCAAAAGCAGCGGATAGCGATTGCGCGCGCTTTTATCATGAATCCCAAGATTTTGTTACTTGATGAGGCAACGGCTAATTTGGATAGCGAAAGTGAGAGATTAGTGCAGGATGCGATGGTTAACTTGATGAGAAATCGTACGACTCTAGTGATCGCGCATCGGCTTTCGACGATTCGCAATGCGGATCAAATTGTTTTCTTGGATGCAGGAAAAGTGACTGGTATGGGAAAACATGATGAGCTGATGAATACGCATCGTAAGTACACTGATTTTGTGGAGGGACAGAACTTAATAATCGCTCAATAGGATGTGATTAGATGGACAATGTAAAGATAACAACACACGAATTTGGCGATATACACCTTCATTTATGGAAAACAGATAAATTTAAAACAACATCTATTATACTAAAGATCAATTCTCCTTTATCGGAAGAGACCGTGACGGCCCGAGCGTTGATTCCAGAGATTTTACAAAGTGGAACAACTGATTATCCGAATAGAACGATGATAAAGCAAAAACTTGATGATATGTATGGCGCTGTGCTTATGACAGATATACAAAAAAATGGTGATCAACACGTCATTACTTTTCGTATAGATGTCGCATCTGAAAGGTTTTTATTAAATAAGATGTCGTTGTTACAGGAAGCACTTCTATTACTACATAAGATTGTGACAGATCCATACTTGGAAAATGGTGCTTTTGTAGGGGAGATTGTTGAGCAAGAGAAGAGGGCATTGCGACAGAGAATTCAATCTATCTATGATAATAAGAATGCATACGCAGCAGTGCGAATAACGGAAGAATTGTTTGCCGAGGAGATGTATCGTCTGCCTGAATACGGCCGAGTAGAAGATCTAGATGTACTAGGTCTTAATTCTATCTACCGTGTGTATAAGGAAATGCTTCAACATGATCGCATGGATCTATTCATTGTGGGTAGTTTTGATGATGATTCTACCAAGGAGTTAGTGTCGTCCCTGTATGGGGGTAAGCGTTCCGTCCGAAGGCAACAAGTTGTGAGCAATTGTAAAGAAAAAGAAGAAGAGAAAGTGGTATTTGATAGAAAGGAAGTGAAGCAAGGGGAACTATGTATGGGTTATCGTACCTATACAACATTTTTGGATGATGATTATATCGCTATGAGAATAGCAAACTGTATTTTTGGAGGCTCTCCATCGTCGAAACTGTTTATGAACGTTCGGGAGAAGAGCGGCTTGGCTTATTTTGTTGGATCCAAACTAGAGGCTCATAAAGGTGTACTTTTTATATCGGCAGGGATTGAGTCTGAAACATATGATCAGACTGTGACCATTATCAAGAAACAAGTAGAAGCTATGCAACAAGGTGACTTTACAGAAAGAGATTTGGAGCAAGCAAAAGGATGGTTGATTAATCAATTATACGGATCGATTAATACTCCACTAGGAGTTACCGAGTTAGCTTATCCTGAAATCGTAGAGATGCGTCATCTTTCTGTGTTAGATCGTGTCAAGAAAATGAGCTATGTAACGAAAGAAGATGTTATTCGGACAGCGAATAGATGGAAATTAGATACCATCTACTTTTTGACTGGTGGAGGTGAACAGAATGAAGAAACTGGTTTATGCACAATTAGATGAAGTACTATATCATGAAGAATTGGATAATGGGCTTAATGTTTACATCTTGCCGAAAGAAGGGTTTCATGAAACTTTTGCTACTTTTACAACGAAATATGGATCGATTGATAACACGTTTATCCCACGGGGATTGATAGAGCCGATAAAAGTACCTGATGGGATGGCTCATTTTCTTGAACATAAAATGTTTGAGGATGAAGAGAAGGACATTTTCTATACGTTTGGCGAACAGGGGGCATCTGCGAATGCATTTACCAGCTTTACAAGGACTGGGTATTTATTTTCTAGTATGATGAATATTGAAAAAAATATCAAAACTTTGCTCAACTTTGTTCAAAATCCGTATTTTACAGGCCGGTCCATAGAAAAGGAAAAAGGCATCATTGCACAAGAAATTATGATGTATGCTGATAACCCTGAGTGGCGCGCTTATTTTGGTGTGATTGAAAATATGTTTGAGAAACATCCTGTAAGGATTGATGTGGGTGGGACGATTGAATCGATTACATCCATTACAAAAAAAGACTTAACTACATGCTATGAAACATTTTACCATCCAAGTAATATGGTGTTATTTATCGTTGGGAATGTTGATTCCGAAGAGATAATGAGTCTTGTACGGGAGAATCAGTCAGCGAAGAAATTCCCAGCTAAGGAAGAAATTATTCGTCATGTAGTACCTGAAGGAACGCCTGCTTATGTTGCAAAAAGAACGATATCGATGCCAATTAGCATGGCAAAGTGTGTCGTTGGGTATAAGGAGAAAAATCCTACAAGGCAAGGAAGGGATTTATTAAAACATCAACTCTCCATTCAGGTAGTACTCGATTTACTATTTTCACCCAGTTCAAAGATGTATGAAAGATTATATGAGTCTGGTAGTCTTCATGACCCACTTTCATTTCATTACACAGCTGAGTGGGGCTTTGGGTTCTCGATGATTAGCGGGAATAGTAATAATCCAGATCATGTAGCGGACCAAATCACGGAGACGATTACTACATATCAACAAGTCGGTCTTTCGGATGAGGAAATTGATCGGGCTGTTAAACGAAGAATTGGTGTTGTTTTGCGGTCATTAAATTCGCTAGATTTTATCGCAAAGGAATTTACGCGATACCAGTTTAATGGTATGAATTTCTTTGATATCGTTTCGACATTAGAGAGCCTTACGCGTCATGATTTGGAAGCTGTTTTAAGAGATCATTTTACACCGGAATATCAGACGGTTTTCATTATTCGTGATGAAAGGGTATAAAGGTTCCTTGCATATGTTCGTACTTTGATATCTTGAAGGGGAGTCTCGATGTTTAAGATCACTTGGGATATGGGTCCCATCGCACAATTTCTAAATGTGGCAGTACTTATTGTCATGGTGATTTTGATTATTAGATTGGTCATAAAAACAGTGAAGAAATAATCCTCTAATAGAAATAGAAATCGTACAGGGCTAAAAATAGCCCTCCTTTTTTATGATGTTTTACTACTTATGATAAGTCTCGCCTCGATTAATCTTACAAGCGCGATAAATCTGTTCCAACAAGAAAACCCGCATCAGTTGATGGGGGAAGGTCATTTTAGAAAAGGAAAGATCCCAGTTGGAGCGGGCGTATACTTCCTTAGATAAACCGTGGGAGCCGCCGATAATGAAGCTAAAGTGACTATGTCCGTAAGTGGTGAGATGGTCTAGTTTTTTTGCTAGTCCGGGGGAGGTTACCATTTCTCCGTTCACAGCTAGGACAATCGCGAATGAGTCGGGATGGAGTCCTTTTAAAATTCGCTCGCCTTCTTTTTGAAGGACTTGCTCAATCTCAGCATCAGAAGGCTGATCAGAACATTTTTCTTCTGCTAACTCGATGATCTCAATCTTGGAATAAGCCTGCAGACGTTTTTGATATTCGTCGCAGGCTTGTTTTAGGAATTTTTCTTTTAGTTTTCCAATCGTAATTAGTTGGATTCGCAAGGGTTATCCTCGATTCTACTCTGTTTGTTCGGAAATGCCGTATTCGAGTTCTAGTTGATACTCGGCTGGTGTCCCGCACCATTTGCATGAATGCTCAACAGGTGATTGTAGCGGCTCTAGTGTGGGCGCAGTGTGGAATTCTTCAATCATATCATCCATGACATAATCAAGATGTTCGTCACAAGCGTACCAAATATGGGAATCTTGCATGGATCCTTCTCCTTCCTTAACATGATTCGACACTATCTATTGTGTTAGTTATCTACAGGAACAATACTACTATTCTCATGAAGAAATAAATAAAAAAATGAATCTAGCAACTCTCTAACCAATATTTGTATTAGCATTTCCTCTGTTTCCAACATACTGTATCAGTGGTACTCAGTTAAAAATGATGCATTAGCGAAAGGGGAAAGCTATGGATAAGGCATGTAATGGTAGGTCAGATCAAGGATGCCAGTGTTGTAGGCGTCTTGAACGGCGTATAGAAAACTTGCGGCGTAGACTTAGACGTCTTGAAGAGATATCAGGGATTCCTGGACCTACAGGGCCTCCTGGAGCTGCAGGGCCCCCTGGAGCTGTAGGGCCCCCTGGAGCCGCAGGGCTTCCTGGAGCTCAAGGATCTCAAGGACCAAGTGGACCAAGTGGAGGGCCTCCTGGACCACCGGGACCCACTGGCTTTGGAATTGCTGGAGTCACAGGACCTCAAGGGTCTACAGGGCCTCAAGGGTCTACAGGACCTCAAGGGCTAACCGGACCTCAAGGGTCTACAGGGCTTCAAGGGTCTACAGGGCCTCAAGGGTCTACAGGGCCTCAAGGGTCTACAGGGCCTCAAGGGTCTACAGGGCTTCAAGGGTCTACAGGGCCTCAAGGGTCTACAGGCCCTCAAGGACCGACAGGACCTCAAGGACCGACACCTTAATATTAGAGAACTCTGAGAGCGAATGGAGAGAGCTGAAGTAGGCCCGAAATGCTAGCAAGGAACTAGTAGGTATTTGTTCGGTATCGAACAAATACCTACTAGTTTTGTTTTTCAAACGTTTATGACTGGAGGAGATCCTGTATTTGCATCAACAACCAATCAGATTCTGATATAATCGTCATGTTTTGTTTTTTTTGGAAAAATAGGAGTCGTTATGGCAAAAACACAACATATGGTAGTGTGTCAGGGGGGTTATCCACATTATCCACAAGATATACACATAGCATGTCAAAATGTAGGTAAAAGCCCCACTAGATAGTGGAGCTTTTTTATTTCCTATTGTGGACTTCGTTCAAGCGTTAAAGTGGCAGTTTGTTTTTGACCATTTCGGTAATAGGTAATCTTTACTTGCTCACCAATTTGTTTCTTTTTATAGAGGAAGCTGCGAAGTTCAGAGCCATTAATAACAGCCTGATCATCTAGGGCGGTGATTAAATCACGAGATTGTAGTCCAGCTTTGCTTGCTGGTGTTCCATTGGAAACACTTTTGATAATTGCCCCACCATCTACTTCATTTGGAATACGTAACTCTTTCCAGATCGCAGGTGATATCTTATCTAGATCAATTAGCTCTACACCTAAGTAAGGCCGTGGAACCTTTCCGTGCTTAATAAGTGCATTTAGTAACGGACGAGCTTCATTAGAAGGAATCGCAAAGCCAAGTCCTTCGACCCCTTGTTCGGCAATCTTCAGGCTGTTGATTCCGATTACTTGCCCAGCGGCATTTAATAAAGCACCTCCGCTGTTACCAGGGTTAATAGCAGCGTCTGTTTGAATGACATCAGTGGATATGCCTTTCCCAAGGTCAATGGTTCGTTTTGCAGAGCTAATAACTCCTACTGTAACGGACTGGGAGAATTGCGGCCCGAGGGGATTCCCGATAGCAATAGCGGGTTCCCCAGCCTTGACGGCATCTGAATTTCCGAAATCAGCTACCGTTGTAACATTGGTAGCATCAATTTCAAGGACAGCTAAGTCTGTAATCGGATCGGTGCCCAGTACCTTTGCTGTCACGGGCTTGGATTTCCCTTTTTCAGCAGGGAGGTTCACCTGTACACTTTGATTATCGGCAATGACATGGTAGTTAGTAGCAACGAGTGCTTTATTGGTGTCTTTGTTTTTCTCAAAGATGATTCCTGATCCAGTGCCCTGTTTTCGATTTTCTCCTCCAGAGCTGAAGAAGTCATCTGATTTGGCTATATTATCAATTCCCACTACAGCATTTTGAACTTTTGCTACCGCTTCAGTAATGTTTGAATTTACTTGTACGGAGGTGGATTTGCTGGGTCCTGAATAGCTACTATCGAGTGTTCCGCTTCCATAGGGAATGATCCCTGCACGGAAGAGAAGAGGTGTACAGGCAAGTACGATTAATCCTCCTACGACAGCTGACGCGATGGCGGTAACCCAAGTAGGAGTCCGTTTTTTGTGCTTAGGTGGTTCGTTATAGTCCATGGACATATACTCTGGACGCGACGTGATAAAGGGCTGGGGTGTGACCGGTTCATTAGGTCGGGTCTGATAAAAGACTTCTGGTTCCTGTCGTGGTGGCTGTGGTTGGTTTTCATGAGTTTTATTTGTCTCGTGGTTTTCATGATTTGAATTCATTTTATTTTCCTCTGAGAATTGAGAGCCGAATGGATCTTGGTTATTATTCATAGTGGGTTCTCATCCTTTCTATTTCCAAAAGTGAACAAACTCAGTGTTTGTGATCGATCCTCATATTATACAATAACCTATGTTATCTGACTGCTAGGATTCATTCTTTTGTTAATTGGCTACTTATTTTATCTTACCCTCTATTTTGCGAAGAAACGTTTAGAATTTGTGGTTATTTCTTGCTAAGGTTTCATTTTACCAGATATCAAATAGGCTACGTGAAATACGAACCGTATCCCATGTAGCCATGTGGCTCAGATAAAGTGATTTGATTCCCATCAACGCTTCGCCAAGCACCGAACCTCTCGCAAGGGGGTAGGGCGGTCGGGATGGGTTTCGTGGAGCTGGAGGTCTCGTCCTGTTTTTGCGCCACTGTTTTCTAGGATTTGTTTGATGGTTAGATGGGCTAATTCGACTACGTTGTTATCTTGGCTAAGGTGAGCGAGATAGACTTGTTCGCCGACTCCTTTTAGGATTTCAAGCAGGGCCTCGCCGGAGTCTTCATTTGATAGGTGACCGAGATCGCTCAGGATGCGGCGTTTGATGTTCCATGGATAAGAACCCATCCGGAGCATGGATACGTCGTGGTTGCTTTCCCAGATGAGGGTATCCACTCCGGAAACTTGGTCGAGAATCCGCTGGTTTACGTAGCCTAGGTCAGTAACGATGGCCAGTGATTCGCGGTCCTCGCTAAGCCGATAGCCCATCGGATCTGCTGCATCATGTGAGATGGGGATGGTTTGGATATGTAATGAATCGATGTCGAGAGTGGCTCCCGCTTCTAGGACATTTTGCAACGTAGGAGGAATCTCCCCAACAGATGAAGGAAGAGCATCCCATGTCTTTTCATTCATGTAGATGGGGAGTTGGTATCGTCTTGCCATGACACCTAGCCCCTTAACATGGTCAATATGCTCATGTGTGACCAAAATAGCCGATAGGGTAGACGGATCTGCGCCCACCTGCTGCAGTCTCTGTTCGAGCTGCTTCCCGCTTAAACCAGCATCGACGAGGATTCGAAAATCCCCTGACTCCACATATAGAGAGTTACCGGAACTCCCACTCGCTAGAACACTAAATTTCATGTGATTACCTAACCCTTTTACTTAGAGTGTTTTTCAATTACTGGTAGCAGGCTGTACACTATTAATACTATCAGAACTAGTTGTACCAATGTAGTAGAACTTTCCTCCCACCTTAAACCGCCAGATCGGGATCATAATCGAATCAGTGTCCTTGTTATACTTGTTGCGCTGATACCCAAGCTCAGCAGATTGAACGGTTGTTTTATTAATTTGTGGCAGTAAGCTGGCCAATGCATTGTTTAGCTGATTCGGCCGATGCGCCTGTGGTAATGGTTCCTTTAGTTCATAGTGGGTATATGAAACCGACTTTACTTCTTTTTTGGTATTAAACTTAAGCTTAATCGTTCCATTAAAAATGGGAAAGTGATCTCTTACCTGATAAACTGTGATTTCGCTACTCGTAACTTCCATCTTGTTAAAGTTATAGTCAGTCAAGTGAGGTAATTTTTCCTTTTGAAGAAATGCCCTTACTTCACTCGGAGTCTCTTCTACCTTGGTTGGGGTAGGAAATTCTTTCTGATAGATTCCATCTCCTACCGGCTTCCAAGACAAGGGATCTAGCTTCGTTGTAACACCGCTGTAGACGGCCATCTCTTTGGGAACCTCTGTTTTTTTGTAAGAAAGCTTAACATCATTATATTGAGCGAGCTCTTCAATCTGCCGATCGGAGAGAGTGCTTTTCGCCACCCGCAAATCATTTTCCCTGTAGTTAGCATAGAGAAGGGAACCGATATACAAATCTAAAATGAGGAAGGCAATGATTAAAATTGTTTTTGCTTTTCGCCAATCCATTGGCCATCCCCCCCTACATAGAATGTATTTTCTTTCATCGGAAAACCGGAGCCTTCCATTACGACCACTTTCCAGTAGGGAATAAGGGTAACGGTGTTTTTATTACTCCCATTTCCCCGATCTGCTAGATATACTAACTGAATTTGTTTGATAGAGCTAAGATCGACTTTGTATTTCTGAAACGTGTCTTTTAACATGTCCTTGTCGGGTAGAGTAACGGACTGTGCTTTTCGATCCGTAGGCTTCCAGATATCGAGTGAGCGGTGATAGACTCTAGCATCCTCCATGTTGCTGTTAGAGATGTACGGCTCTGTACGGATAGACACAGGCGATACTTCGGGTAGAAAAGGGTCTGATTGCCCTTTCCAATAGATGGGGATTCCACTATCAAATTGCCTAAATTTCATTTCGTTGTTCTCAGAAGAAAGGTGTTCGAGGTGAAAATCGCCTGTCCATCCAAAGTGTCTTTTTAGAAAATCATTCATCTTTCCAACTAGTACCTTGGGTTCTGTTTTCGAAGGGCTGTCTTCTGATTCAGGCAATTGTTTATTATATTGAATCTCATTTTTCAACTTGTCATAGAAAAGCGTTTGCCTAGTGCCGTGCGCGTAGATTT
Organism: Thermoactinomyces sp. DSM 45891; assembly: GCF_900119485.1. Lineage (GTDB taxonomy): Bacteria > Bacillota > Bacilli > Thermoactinomycetales > Thermoactinomycetaceae > Baia. The sequence continues at coordinate 34,373 of NZ_FPJZ01000004.1, read as the reverse complement.
CCCAGCCCTCTCGCGGTTTTAAGGGTTGCAGATTAGGATCTTCAAAGAGTACCTTTTTTACCTCTTCGACGGCGATAGGAGTAATCGGATATGTGACTTTATCTACTTTGACCGGCTGATCTGGTAAATAGTATAGATTCCCCTTCGGTAGAACAGGGCCCGAAGAACTGGGATCAAAATTAGATGTTGCTTGATATAAGGTATGTGGTTTTGCACCTTGAATCAGTTTGAAAAATTCATTTTTAGATAAGGTCGTGCTTACTTGATAGACCTGAGGGTCTTGAGAGCGTGAGGAAATCAGATACAGCACAGCGGTCTCTTGTTCGTTCGGTAGCGTCATCCAAACCCTGTCCACTTCTCTTACTGATAAGCTAGGGGGCGTAGATTTCCAGTTTAAAAAAGAACCTACTTGCTCTAGCGGAACTGCGCTATGATATTGAAACTCCACCCCAGGTTGCATCAATATCTTTTTCCAGTCGTCTGTATTGAGCTCGACGGATTGGGCAGTTCCCAAGGAGGATTGTGAAATTTGTTGAATCAATTTTTGATAAGGATTCAGCCCTATTTCACTTGTGGACAACGTTGCCGGTAGAAAACGAATCACAGACTGATCGTGTAGATAGGTAATCGGTGGAGCGGATAATTGATACGTCTCTTTTTCGTTAAATTCCTTTTCACCAAACTTAGGGATCGTTTGGTAGTGATTTTCGGTTATCTCGGTCGAAAAGGCACTGGATAGCCAGTAAAAAGCAGTTTGCCAGATACTTAGGACCACCAGTGAAATGAGGAGGGTGGTCTTGATCGGCTCCTTGTATTTCTTCCAATATGGTTTTTTCATGAATGCACCCTCCTTTCAAACGGGGGCAGAGCAAAGAATACGGTAGTCCCTTTTTGTTCTTTACTCTCGATCCAAACGATTCCTTCATGTGCCTTAATAATCTCTTGAACGATGGCAAGACCTAGACCCGTACCGCCTTGCTCACGTGCGCGTGCCTTATCAACCCGATAAAAGCGTTCAAAAATTCGCTCGAGGTCTTTCTTCGGGATACCCATGCCAGTATCCGTTATCGCGACTTCAATTAAGCCATCTGGACGCAAACGGCTGGAGATCGTGACCGATCCTCCGTGGGGTGTAAATTTCACCGCGTTGGATAGAAGGTTGTCCAATACTTGATCCATCTTATCCCGATCAGCGTAGATTCGAGGTAGCTCTTCGTCGGCATGGCGCAATGTTAATTTAATCGCTTTTTGTTTACATTGGAAAATAAAACGATCTGCTACATCTTCTAAAACATCTTCTAAATACATGATTTTCTTATCAAAGCGAGATTGTTTCGCATCTAATCTCGATAATTGTAGTAAATCATTAATTAAGCGGGTCATACGATCTGCCTCTGTCCTCGATACCTGTAGAAAGCGCATAGCGAGCTCAGGCTGCTCAAGTGCCCCGTCTTCCAGCGCTTCTAAATAACTTTTAATCGTAGTAAGCGGGGTTCGTAGCTCATGGGAAACATTGGCCACGAATTCTTTTCGTTGCCTGTCTAATCGCTCTTCTTCTGTCACATCTTTTAAGACTACAATCGTTCCAGTTGCCTTGTTGCGCTTCTGTTTCAGTGGTGTAAATGTCAGCTTGATATAGAGGGGGTCATCTTGATCGTCATGCTGAACTCGGATTAGATTATGTAATTCTTGGGTGATCGGAAACTGAACCGGTTCCGATAGAGGAAGTACACTATTTAGCATTTCTCCCAGCTTAATTTCTTGATTCAAGATTTGTTCGGAACGCTCATTCTTGACGATAATCGCTCCGGAACGATTGGTCGCAATGACACCGTCACTCATGTCGGAGAGGACCGTTTCCAGCTTCTCTTTTTCTTCCTCTTTCTGAGTGAGAGCAGTCTGTAAGTGAGATGCCAAATGGTTAAATGCCTTGGCCAGTTTCCCGATTTCATCGGTGCTTCTCACATCGACTCGACGGTTAAAGTCGCCTTCAGCCATAGCCGTTGCCTGTTCCTTGATTTCCTTGACAGGAACCGTAATCGTCCGAGTCATAATCACAATTAAAATGCTTACGATGATCATGGCGTAAAAGGTTTGGATGATCAGTATTTTAATGATGGAACGGATTAATTGGTAGGTCGTATCAAGAGGGTATTCCATATAAATCCGATCAAACCCAAAGTCTGGATTCGTAATATCAAGAGGATATACTTTCATCAAGACATCTTGGCTTTTGGATGATGGGCTTCTCCTGATTTCCTCCTGGTTAAATAGGAGTGAATGAACATACGGGTTTTTTAAGCCGATTTTGGATTTTCCATCTCCTGTGGCGGCTACAATGAATCCGTTATTGTCTAGGATTTGCACATTAATTAACTGATTGTTTTTGGTTTGTAGAAATACGACTCGTGCTAAATCATTGTTTATCTTTTCTTTTAGCTCACCCGGTTTTTCATCTTTCTTTCGATTGTGGATCGTTTCCTCAATTACTTTCGAAATGACATTCTTTTGCCTGTTCAAGTCATTGGTTACATTGGCTAGTAGTTGTTTTTCTAAGCCATCGCTAAAATTGACAAATACGACTTGCAGAGCAATGAGAATGATGAGCGCGAGTATAACGAGTAGCTTCCATTGTAGCCCTGTTGCATAAGTGAACCATCGCTCTGCATACTTTCCTTGTCTCACTGATTCGATCCAGTTTCTCATTCTCATCTACCGCTTGTGTCCTGATCTCGCAAGGTATAGCCGATGCCTCGTCTTGTGATGATATATTTCGGTGCACCCGGATCATCCTCAATTTTTTCACGAAGCCTGCGGATCGTAACATCTACCGTCCGCACATCTCCGAAATAATCATATCCCCAGACTGACTGGAGGAGATGTTCGCGGGTGAGAACTTGATTTACATGCTTAGAAAGGAATAACAATAGCTCAAACTCACGATGAGTCAGGTCAATTGTTTGATTTGACTTCTTCACTACGAAGCTATTTGCATCGATGAGAAGCTCTCCGATTTGGATCCCGTGTACTACTGTAGGATCGACGACTTTATGGGAGCCAGTGGAAGAAGCATTGCGGCGCAAATTTGCCTTAATTCTAGCTAAAAGCTCTCGGTTGCTAAACGGCTTCGTTACGTAGTCATCCGCGCCGATTTCCAGTCCGAGGACTTTATCAATCTCAGAGTCTTTCGCTGTTAGCATGATGATGGGAAATTGATAATGCTGACGAACTTGTCTACAAACTTCGATGCCATCCGCTCCTGGAAGCATGAGGTCTAAAAGCATGAGATGAGGAGGTGTTTGGATCGCTTTCGAGATGGCTTCTAATCCATCATGTACACACTCTACTTCAAAGCCTTCCTTTTCAAGGTTAAATTTTAAAATATCTGCAATCGGTTTTTCGTCTTCTACTACTAAAATTTTGGTACTCATCGATTCAGCTCCCTTAGTCGTTCAAACGATCTATGAATAGGATCATTTTCGCACACTCGATTTGGAGAAACAATATTCTTTCAAATATGATCAGAAATTCACAAATAAGACTCAGATCTATATGTAATAATTGGAAGGATTGAAAGTTTCTATCTAGAAGAAATAGGTTCCGATCTAATAAGCTAATATTATATTATTTTACCAGTTATGGTATATAATTGGCGACAACTTTGTTAACTGATAAGAAAATTACCTCGGTAAATGAATTTTTTTTTGACTTTCGCAAATATACGAGCCGATTCGACAAAGTATTCTGTTGACTTATCTAACTGGGTACTGCTACCATTATTATTAATTCAAGTAATTTTAAAATTTTTTATGTCATTTAGAGGAGTGTTAAAATTATGTCATCAATTACAGTTGGTGTATATTTAGGTAAAAAAGATCGTCTCGTGCGTTACTGGTATGAAATTCTTCCGAAGGGTCAGTTTCCTATGTTGGTGAAGTATTGTATCCAATCGTATCTACGAAATAACTATTTCCCATTGCAATCCATTTGTGATGGTAGAATGTTAAAGGAGCAGATCCAGTCGAGAAGCGACTATGTGCCAACCCAACGTAACGTCACCTTTACGCCAGAAGATGGTCCGGTATATCAGTGGATTAAGAATTTAGAAAGTGGTTACCGTAGTGAAGAGATCAAAAATATCCTGAAAGAAACCGTTCTTCACACTTTGTTGAATGAACAGCCAGTTTTTAGCTCTCGTCCCTTCGGTCAAGTGTATAACGATCCACAGCAACAACATGCTATGATGCAAGGACAAGCTATGCCAGCAGGTTATGGGTATGTAGAAGATCCACAGAAGGTAACGATGATCAAACGAGAGCAGATGTCAGCAGGAATGGAAGACGGCTACCAAATGTGGGATAAGGCAGTTATGCAACCTCAAACTGAGGGAGAGCAGAAGAAAGAACAAGGTCCTGTAAAGGGATATAACCATCTAGTTAATTACCTAGGTTAGCCCATACGCTCAACTTTATATGATCCTATTCTAAATTCCCTGATCTGACTGACCCGTCGAGCAGGGTTTTTTGTTTTTGTGGTGAAATGATTTCTAATCCAGCATACCTCACAAATGCAAAAGGGAGTGCATCTATGACAGATAGCCTATTGGACGAAACGATTTCACTAGAAGCCATTCTTTGGGGATGTTTCATCGCAGTATTTATTTATTATTATCTGCATAATAAAAATAAGAAGCTACGGCAAAAAAATCAGGAAATCGCTTCTGAGCTCACCTCCTCTCAGCTTGAGATTCAAGAGATGAATGATGAAATCGAGGAGATCTATCGCCGGGACTACCTAACCGGACTCTATAATCTGGGTGGATTTCAGGATGCAGTGGTTCGGAGCTTGGAGCGAATGTCGCCTCTACAAAGTTACCATGTGGTGAGCATCGATCTAGCTGATTTTAAACAAGTGAACTTGCGAGAGGGTGTGGACTTTGGAGATCAGATCTTGATCGAGGTTGCGAGTCAGTTTCAAGACCAACTACCTACAAGTGTACACATTGCCAGATATGACGGGGATCAGTTTGCGATTGGCCTGACAGGGGATCATCACTATCTACGGCGATGTGTCGAGATTATCGACAAAGTAATGAGCCAAATTTGCACAGAGCGAGTCAATATCGAATACTGCATCGGTACCGCATCCTATCCAGCAGAATCGGCTAATGCGAGTGAACTGATTCGATTAGCAGAAAAGAGATTGTCCATCGAACAAAGACGGATGCGGGATAAAGAGGAAGAAAAGCGGAGGCATATGGAGAAGCTTTCGGCAGTGGGCCAACTAGCCGCTGGCTTGGCTCATGAGATTCGGAATCCGCTTACTTCCATCCGCGGATTTGTGCAGATATCGGCTGCCGAATCTACCGAAGTAAAGAAATGGGAATCGATCATCCTTCCTGAAATCGATCGAATCAATGATCTTCTGACCCAATTCCTAAACCTAAGCGAGTCAAGGCCTACTCGATTTCAAAACTTTCATGTGGATCAGCTGATCTCAGATATCTATTCTCTTCTCAAGCCAAAAGTAATGCTAATGGGACATGAGCTTGTCATGGAAACACCGAAAACACCGATTTATATCGAAGCAGATCCTGAGAAGTTAAAGCAAGTTCTCATCAATTTAATTCAAAATGGCTTAGATGCTTTAGTCCAAAGAGGACAAGTAGATATCAAGTGGTACGTGAAACATAAGCACTTATCGATCGAGATTCAAGACACAGGTGCAGGGATTAAACCCGAGTTTATATCGAGAATATATGAGCCTTTTTTTACGACGAAGGACGAAGGAACGGGAATGGGCTTAGCGATCTGCCATCGAATCATTCAAGATCACGGAGGCAGTATGCGAGTAGAGAGCCGTATGGGGAAAGGCACCACGTTTCACCTATCGCTACCACTAAAACAAGAACCAGTCCAGGTGGAAGAAGAGTGTACATCGATCAGCGAATAAGAGTAAGTTATTGTTTGAACGATAACTATTTTCTATAATGGAATGATAATATAATGCCTAGAGGATAAAGCGAGGTTGATGGGTAGTGGATCAAAAACCAAAGAACCAATTTAACATATTAAGTAATCGTAAAGCGACAACACACGGTGATTATTATACAGGCACACTAAATTTAAGCAACATGTCGTCTGTACTAATCGACCATGATACAGCGAAAATTGATCTAGGCCTTATTCATGCCAAGAGCAAAATTGAGCGCGGTATTAAATTTACTGCTGACCAAGAGGAAGTTGCAGAGGGGAAAACCTACTATGTGGTCTGGGTTGCGATTGATCAAAATGAGCATGGTACCTATTATGCAGGAGTCACAGCTTGCCCGATGGTGATTAACCATGAGACTCGCAAAGGTTGGAAAAATCTCGCCTTCCATGTAAATCGAATGGACGATGCCTTAAAACGCCGGATTAAGGTAAGTGAATTAGGCGAAGTAGAGAAAGAAGCATTAAAAGCGCTCTTTATCGAGCATAATCAAGAAATGTGGGAAAATAGCTCAGATGAATTAAAGGATGCACTTTTGAATTCGTGAACGGAATGTGACATTTTTTTGTGACGTATTGCGTAAGCTATTATTCAGAGAGTAAACTTAATATGGTTTTCGGAACCATTTGCTAGGACACAAAAAAAGCGGACCTCGCTACAAGCGGATTCGCTTTTTTTGTGTTTTTTTAAGGTAACCCCCATGATTTATTTGAAATCATTACGGTACACCATGTTGGGAACGGTAGCATATTCACTTACCCCTTTATTCTCCGTAACGACAATGGGTCTCGCTTCCATGTTGACGATTTGATTCTCTGGGAATTGTACCTGCCAATCGAGATGAATTTTTACGCTCTCTTTCGGCTTAATTGTGATTCCCTTATCTGGTAGTGACATATCCTCTACTTTTATATCTGATGGCTTATAACGGATTAGAGGATTGTCTGAGAGTATGCCTTTGAATACGATAGGATATGGTTGTGAATTGACTAGTTCAAAAAGTAATGGTGTTTGAGTTGGGAAAATGCCTGCTCCCCCTGTATAGACAGTAGCACCAGAAAAGGGTCCCTCCTTAACATCTACTGTGACATCTCCTAATGGATAAATTTTCTTGTCTCCATTTATTTTGACAGCAATTTGGGTAAAGATATGTCTTCCTGCCTTCTTGCTAGTGAAATCAACCGAGAGGGCTTTTTGTTCTAACTCTTTCTGTGGTGGGTTTGCTTTGATACGAAATGCAGTCATCTCCACAATATCCGTTTTGGGTAGTAGTTCAATCGAAATCTCTTCTTGTTTGATTGCAACTTCTTTCTTGTGATTAAATACTAGATTCATGATGAATTCAGTACTCGCTTCCTTATCAAAATATGTATTATAGCTGCTGATGTTATGTACCATTTGAACCTCATTTGGTATGGGCTTCATCATCATTGTTTCCGTGTTTTGACATCCTACTATAAGGAACATCATCGCAGTCATCACATGGCCTTTGAGTTGCATAAAAGTCTCCCCTTTCAAATAAAAACGGAGGACGTCTGTTATCCCCCGTGTCTGTTCATTATGCTTTTGATGCGATCCAAGTAAGGTGAGTTGGATAGTAGACATCTACACCTTTAGAGCCTGTAAAATACGACCATGTACCGCTAATTGCATGAAGCGACGGTCGAATTTGAATTTTACATGACTCCCCTTTTTTCAATTCCACAGAGAGTTCAACGGTACGGGTAACGGTATTCGTTGCAGAGTATCCAAGTGATGCTTGGAATGCTTCATGGAAATTGCCATTTACCCCGATGTTAAAAGTAGTGGATTTAGTAGCAGTCTCTGAAAACTTATGAGTTACTTTGGGAGCGCTCTTGTTGATATATTCAACAAGGGTGGTTGGCATTCCACAAACATTTGATGTCGAGTTGACTTTGAATTTATCAAACAATTGAGGATCTACTTTTGCTTTATCTTCATTGCTGATATCTGGGGATTCTGTTTGTGGAATGAAGGAAGGAACCTCGTCCATTTCTTTCCCTTTCCAACCATCCTTGCCGCAAAAATTACCGCTTGGTTTCTTGGTTTGAACCTCATTTGCATTCACTGTAGGCGTGATATATACAGCTAGAGCTACTAAACATATTGTACCGATCAGCTTCTTCATAATCGTCTCCTCCTCTATTTGCTCTTTGTAGTGAATGTTCCTGCAATCAATCCTTCATTTGAGAAAAACACGGAAGATGAGCCTGGTTGCCTACATCTTCCGTGTTTGTGACCAATAAATCTGTTCTGTAAAAAATCAATTCATTCCCATTCCTACCACATTACCTATGAGTGATGATGCACGATGAAAATTCTCCTCCTGAGGGGCAGATAGAGTGCAATAGATGATTCGAGATCTCCTAGAGAGAAGGAAAAAATAGGAGTTATTCGGAAAACGGATCGAAACCTTTTCCGTAAAATATAAACTTTCCATCTAACATCTCAATCTGACTCCATTTAATATTCGGTAAAGCAATTTGCTTGTGATCTGTCGTCGTAAGTACGAGTGTGTGGTTGGTATCTCGATGGCCGGCGAGATATACTGCCTCTGCTCCATCTGTAAGCAGAGTTGTTCGTTGGACTTCCATCTGAAAGACTTTTTGTAATGCCATTTCTGAACTTTTGAGCGAAACATCTGAGTTGGCTTTTACATGTATACGAACCATATTTTCTCCCTCTCTCTATGAAAAATCTTTGAATATCTACTGCTAACTTCATTGTACTAGGGTATAATGATTTTGAGAAATATGAATAGTCTATTAAAATACTTCTAATTTAGCATAGCACCTATGAAAAACACCTTTGGTACCACTCATCTTTATGAAAGACTATTCAATTCTGTTTCTGTCTTTATGAAAACATACTTCATCTGGTGCATTTTAGAGGGAAACTTTTTTAATAAAAGGTGGGGCAAAAATGGTAGTAAAGGAGTATGTATCGAGAGAATTAGGAAATCTCATCCGAGTGAAACGGGAAGGAAGAAAGTGGACACAAGAAAAACTGGCATTTGAAGCTAAATTCAGTCCAGCTTCTTTGAGTAGATTGGAGAAAGGTGCGACCAACTTTAACGCGGAGAAGGTACTTGAAGTATGCCACATTTTAGGGATCGACTTTGAAAATGTGAATGAGAAACCCGTTGTTCATAATATTAATTCGATTGAAGAGGCTTTGAAGATCATAGAGGCAGAAATGCAAGAAAGCCCGAAATCAGCTATGGAAAAGCTTCGGGAGTTAGAAGAGACTTACAAACATCTTAATGAGGATGTACCTGTACTCTCCCTCTATGGTGCGTATTTGAAGGGCAAGTTTTTTAATGCAAATGGTTCTCCAGACGAAGCAAGGCTACACTTCGAAAATGCAATTCAAATAGGTGAGATCAATCCCGAACTCACACATATGAATCTAATATCAGCGTGCTATTACCGATTGAGCCGAATCATGAACAAGAAAAACTTTTTACAAAAGGCATTAGCATTTGCTGACAAGGGGATTAAATCTTTCATTCAAGGTGGAGGTAGAGAGTATACGTACTACTTGCTATATATCATCAAGGCATCCATTCTTGAAAAGATGAAAGAGTACGGATTGGCATTAAAAATCGTCGAAAAGCTATGGCATGAGCGTTCCTATCTGATGTTTTCAGATTGCAGGTTGAATCTCTATCAATTACGGGTCGAACTATTTAATCGCATGGGCAGGTATTCAGAGGCGATCCAAGTGGCATTAGAAGGTTTGGAATTTGCTAGATTAGAGAGCAATATCGATCGCAAATTTGAGTTGATATCTTCCCTTGGAGAAGCTCATACTCGATTGGGAAATTGGCAAACTGCTGAAAGATACTATGAGTTAGCCCAACAGCTTGAGGACAAAATCACCATTAAGTCCCTCATTATCACAACCTACACCAATTTGGGTGAAATCTACCTACAACAGAATGATATTGGGAATGCGGAAAGAATCCTAATCCCACTTCTAAAGGCCATAAATTTGCTGGAAGAAGGTCAGGAGGAATACAGACTTTGTAAGGCGTTAGTACTCATTGGGGAAGTATATCAACAGCAAAGGAAGTACAAAAAAGCATTGAAATACTTGGAGAAATCACTGGAACTTTGTGAGAAACTATGTATTGACGATACGCAAGAAAATGTATTAGTGTTATTAACAGCGATTGCATATCGATCTAAACATACTGAATTAGGTAAATACATCGAAAAACTGTATCATATGCGTTTAAGGAGAGCAGATAAGGTAGGAGGTGAGATTATGTTTTATAACGAGCCACCAGAAGACTAAAATAGTCTATATTATCCGCCAGAAAGCTAATTCTAATTATGGAATTATTCCAACACCTCGATAAGAGGAAGTATAGCTATGCTTCACATACAAACAGAGCCAACCCAATGTAGACTGGGAAAGGCTCTCTTTTTTCGTCTTCTCATTGCTTCAGGTGTAGTTTAATTCGACCACCATTTCTTAATGCGATCCCATAAAGAAGGCTCAGGATTCGAACTCTCAGGAGCTTGCACGTACTCGGTTGGCTCCGTGCCGGCCACGAAGTATTCAAGCCGTGCATTTTTTTGATCTGGATGAGCTAACTTTCCTGTTTCATCATCGATATATACCGCTTTTACACCACTGGGAACCGCAAAGATTTTGTTGGATTTCCCGAGAGTAGCTTGGCCCATAAAACGTCCCCAGACATGCTGTGAGATCTTGGCCTGATTATGATTTAACTTTTGGTTTTGATCAAATCCGACCCATACCGTGGTCACTAAATCAGGTGTATATCCGACTAACCAGCCGTCCCAGTCCGTGGTGCCTGTTTTTCCGGCGGCAGGATGAGCAAACATTTGTTTCACGCGCTGACCCGTCCCGCCCGTATCAAATACACCGCGCATCAGAGAAGTGAGCACATAGGTAGAGCTAGGCGAAAATACCTGCTTCGATTCAGGTTGATTTTGATAGAGAACGTGACCAAATGAATCTACAATCTTTGTGATGCCTGTAAGAGGCTTATGGTCACCCGAACTGGCGATCGTCGTATACGCCTCTGTCATCTCATACGGAGTTACTTCATAGCTTCCAAGAGCTAAAGAGGGGGTTGCATTCAGCGAGCTATGGATACCTAATTTTCGTGCTGTTTCAATTTCCTGGTCGATCCCCACCTGAAACTGAGTGGTCACCACATAGATATTATCTGATTTGGCGATGGCTTCCCGCATCGTGATCGGGCGTTGGGCATAGATATCTTGAAAATTACCTGGTGTATACGTGTCCCCCTTGTATGTGAACGCAGTGGGAGTACTTACGATTTTTTGTGTGGGGGGAATCCCTTTCTCCAGCGCTGTTAAATAGACGATGGGTTTAAAGGAAGAACCAGGTTGTCTTCGAGCAAACACACGATTAAACTGCGATTCTTGGTAACTCTTCCCACCCACCATCGCTTTAATTGCCCCCGTATGTGCATCGACAGAAAGAAGTGCCCCTTGTAGGTTCGGGACTCGTCCTACCTGGCTTACTAAAGATTCCTCTGCTTGCTTCTGCATCTGCGTATTCAGTGTCGTATAGATGCGCAAACCACCATGCCTCACTAATTCCTCATCAAAGCCTAATTGGTTTACAGATGTCTGAATGACATAATCCCGAAAATAGCTTGCTTTACTCTTTTGACTAGGGAGTGGAGGCTGAAGAGCGAGTGTATACTGAGTAGCTTCCTTTGCTTGTTGCTTCGTAATTAGCTTCATCACGGACATTTGCGCGATAATCGATCGTTGGCGCTCCTTGGCCCGCCCGAAATGTTGATACGGTGAATAGACTGATGGCCCTCGCGGTATACCGGCTAAAAAGGTGCATTCGGCTAGGTTTAAGTCTTTCGCATCCTTGCGAAAATATTCTTGTGCTGCTCGTTGAATCCCGTATGCACCGTTTCCATAATAGATTTCATTAAAGTACATCTCCAATAATTCCTTCTTATCGAAGTGAAGCTCCAGTTGGGCCGTTAGCATCGCTTCTTTCGCCTTCCGGGACCAAGTCCGGTCATGAGAAAGGTACAGATTTCGAGCTAGTTGTTGTGTAATCGTACTAGCTCCCTGAACGACGCGAAATTGCTTTAGATTTACGAGAAGAGCGCGAGTAATGCCACGAAAGGAAAATCCGTGGTGCTCAAAAAAATCACGATCTTCTGCTGTTAACGTAGCATCTACTAGATACTTCGGGATTTGTTGTAATGATATTTTCTCGCGATGTTCTCCCGCATCCATCTGATCTAGCACATTTCCCTGATCGTCATATAAAAAGGTAGTAGCGGAGATATCAGGAGGGGGTAGTGGTTGAGATCGTAGGTATAGTAGGAACAGGAACAAAGCAACGCAAAGAATCGCGAATCCGATGAATACGCGTTTGATCCAGTAGACACTCCGCTTATACCATTTGTATGCCTTTGTTTGTTCAAGCAGTGATTCTACTTGGATTCCCACTCTAGCTGTCGCTCCCTCTCTCTACAAATATCCTAGTTCACATGCCCTAGGTTGAGAGTATTATGCGGAAGTAACAGGTAGAATATACCTGTTTTTAATTTGGGGAACCATTTTCTATGAAATTTAGTGTAAATGCATTAGTTCCGTTGATAGTAGTCAAGCATAACAATATTATGAATTATCCGAAAGGAGGTATAACATGTCTCAAGCTAATATTCCTAATATTTCACCTAACATTTCACTCACGTTAGATGATGCAGTGAATTTGCTACTATCATCGATCGCATTAGAAGAAATAGGACTTAGTCATATTATTAATGCCGAGGGAGAAAAGCTACAATACGTTCTCGGAACTCTCCCTGGAGTGACAACTAACTTTCAAGCCACCCTTAGTGATCTACTTCTCATTAACACCAGTGTTCGCAACACGATTAATACAATCGGAAAGAAAGAATGGACTTTAAACCAGAAGCTAATCAATGTGTTAGGAACAGATGTTACAAGAGGACCAACAGGAATCGAAGGACCAACGGGAGCCACGGGACCATCCGATGGGCCGACGGGACCTCAGGGGCCAGATGGAATTACGGGACCTCAAGGAAACACAGGACCTCAAGGACCTCAAGGGTTAACAGGGCCAACGGGGCCTTTTGCTACCGGTGATTTCTTATTTTTAGTGCAAGGAAACTCAGGCGCGGACGGAAATGTTCCAATCGGTTTTGGAGATACTCTCAACTTTATATCCGATACGATAGACATTGAAGTAACACCTGGTTCCGCCAATGTAAGGATGGAAGTGCCTACAGGTGAGGAAGGTCCTACAGGTACACAAGGACCTATCGGACCCATTGGACCGCAAGGGTTTACGGGACCCCAAGGATTTACAGGGCCTCAAGGGTTTACGGGACCGCAAGGGTTTACGGGACCGCAAGGGTTTACGGGACCGCAAGGGGAAACAGGACCGCAAGGGGAAACAGGACCGCAAGGGGAAACAGGACCGCAAGGGTTTACGGGACCGCAAGGGTTTACGGGACCGCAAGGGTTTACGGGACCGCAAGGAAATACAGGACCGCAAGGAAATACAGGGCCGCAAGGAAACACGGGACCGCAAGGAAATACAGGACCGCAAGGAAATACAGGACCGCAAGGAAATACCGGACCGCAAGGAAATACCGGACCGCAAGGAAATAACGGGCCGCAAGGGAATACGGGAACGCAAGGAAATAACGGGCCGCAAGGAAATACGGGGCCGCAAGGGAATTCGGGGCCGCAAGGAAATTCGGGGCCACAAGGTCCGACTGGGCTAGCAGTTACTCCTGCTTTTCGATATGTTAATTTTACTTCAGCGGCTACTCCAGTTGCGAATAATGCCACTATAAATTTTGCAAATAATTTCGGTTCAGCGAATACATCATACGCTTCACCTAATATCACAGTCACTATCCCGGGAATATATCTCATATCTTTTTTAGCTACGACAGCTGCGAGCGCGAACCCATTGCAATGGACAGTAGGGATTAATGGTACGCGTATTGCTAACGGAGAATTTCATATCTCAGTAAGTGATGGTTCTGCAAACGTTCAAGTGCGTGGAGAATATCTTAGAGTTCTAACAGCTGGAACTACAATCTCTGTCATCAATACTTCAGGAAACTCTCAAACTATATCAGGTGCGAATGGTAGCGATACACACGCCTTTTTAAGTGTATGGAGACTCGGCGATGCACCATAATCGAAATCATTTGGAAGGAGGTATAGCATGTCTCAAGCCAATATCCCTAATATTACACCTAATATAAACATTACGAGAGAAGACGCAGTGAATCTGTTACTTTCGTCGATTGCCTTAGAAGAGCTAGGACTAAGCCATATTATTAATGCCGAGGGTGAAAAGATCCAATACGTTCTCGGAACTCTTCCTGGAGTATCAGCGGCCATCCAACCGACCCTCAGCGAACTACTTCTCATTAACGAAAATGTTCGCGATACGATTAATGTAATAGGGAAAAAAGAATGGATATTAAACGAAAAGTTAGTAAATGTGTTAGAAGCCCCTGTTACGATAGGGCCAACGGGACCCCAAGGGCCAGCAGGACCGACCGGTTCATCTGGAGGGCCACCAGGACCTCAGGGGCCAGTAGGTCCTCAAGGATCGACGGGACCTCAAGGGGATACTGGACCCCAAGGGCCAACAGGAGATACAGGGTCTTTTGCGACCGGTGATTTCTTATTTTTAGTTCAAGGGAATACGGGTGTGAGCGGAAGTGCTCCAGTTGGTTTCGGAGATCTAATCAACTTTATATCTAATACGTTAGAGATTGATGTAACCCCTGGTTCTGCTATCGTGAATATAGAGGTTCCTGAAGATGCTCAAGGACCGACGGGACCCCAAGGGGCTGTAGGACCTACAGGCCCACAAGGAGAAACCGGACCCCAAGGGTTAACCGGAGCCCAGGGAGATGCAGGACCGCAAGGATCGACAGGACCCCAGGGAGAAACAGGACCCCAAGGATCGACAGGACCCCAGGGAGAAACTGGGCCTCAAGGACCAACCGGACCGCAAGGATCGACAGGACCCCAGGGAGAAACAGGACCTCAAGGAGAAATCGGACCCCAAGGATTTACAGGACCGCAAGGGCCTTCAGGACCCCAGGGAGGCACCGGGCCCCAAGGATTTACGGGACCTCAGGGACCTTCAGGACCTCAAGGGAACACAGGACCCCAAGGACCTCCAGGACCCCAAGGGAACACGGGACCCCAAGGGCCTCCAGGGCCTCAAGGACCAATAGGACCCCAAGGGCCTCCGGGACCGCAAGGATTTACAGGACCTCAAGGCGTGACGGGATCTGTTACTGGTCCGACGGGACCACCGGGCACTGCTCTTCGATATGTTGTGGTCACTGGCGGTAATATTGCAGTTGCAAATAATGCTTTTGTACAATTTGCTGATAGTTTCGGCACAGCGAATACACCATATGCTGCACCTAATATCTCAATCACTGTCGGAGGAACCTATCGAATCGCTTTTCTAGTTACGACAGCGCGATCTGGAGCTGGATCCAATTCGTTACAATGGACAGTAGCGATTAATGGTACTCGTATTCCTCAGGGAGAATTTCATATAGCAACAGCTAACACAGCTTCAAACGTCGAAGTGTACGGGGAATATCTTAGAGTTCTAAATCCTGGAAATACAGTCTCTGTGCAAAATACTTCAGGAGGAAATCAAACCATATCAGGTGCCAACCTTAATGAAACAAACGCATATTTACTTGTAACGAGAATCGGCAACGCGCCATAACGGGATCGATCTATTCGGGTGACACTATCTGGAAGGAGGTATAACATGTCTCAAGCTAACATCCCTAATATTTCACCTAATATAAACATGACGAGAGATGATGCAGTAAATCTATTACTATCATCGATTGCATTTGAAGAATTAGGCCTAAGTCATATTATTAATGCTGAGGGAGAAAAACTTCAATACACTTTAGGAACTCTTCCTGGAGTGACAACCACATTTCAACCATCACTTGCAGATATACTCACGATCAATGAGAGCGTTCGCGATACGCTTAATGTAATCACCAAGAAAGAATGGATTTTAAACGAGAAGTTAACAAACGTGTTAGAAGGAGAAGATACTCCGACAGGGGCACCGGGGCCTCAAGGACCACCCGGACCCGAAGGACTGCCGGGAGGACCTCAAGGACCTCAGGGATTCGCAGGACCCACAGGAGAGACAGGACCTCAAGGAGCTATAGGACCTCAAGGTACATCAGGACCCACTGGGACTATCGCTACGGGTGATTTCTTATTTGTAGTCCAAGGAAACTCAGGTGCTGACGGAAATATTCCACTCGGCTTCGGAGATACCCTCAATTTTCTATCTGACTCGTTAGAAATTACGGTAACACCTGGTTCCGCTAATATAAGGCTAGAGGCCCCCACAGGTCCTACAGGCCCTCAGGGAGAAACGGGACCCCAGGGATTAACTGGCCCGCAAGGAGGTACCGGCCCGCAAGGAGGCACCGGCCCGCAAGGAGGCACCGGCCCTCAAGGAGGCATCGGATTCCAAGGAGGCATTGGGTTTCAAGGAGGCACCGGCCCGCAAGGAGGCACTGGATTCCAAGGAGGCATCGGATTTCAAGGAGGCACCGGCCCGCAAGGAGGCACCGGCCCTCAAGGAGGAAGAGGGACCCAAGGGGGTATCGGCCCGCAAGGAGGCACCGGCTTCCAAGGCGGAACTGGACCTCAAGGTACCGGCCCGCAAGGACCAGTCGGCCCGCAAGGAGGCACTGGCCCGCAAGGAGGACGTGGCCCGCAAGGAGGCACTGGGCTCCAAGGAGGAGGAGGCCCTCAAGGAGGCACCGGAACCCAAGGAGGAAGAGGGTTTCAAGGAAGTGCTGGATCCCCGGGAGGCATCGGTCCCCAAGGATCTACGGGACCCCCAGTCTCTGATGCTTTCCGATATGTTGTTTTTACCGGTAGTAATCAGGCAGTTGCTAATAACGGATTTGTACCATTTGTAGATAATTTCGGTACAGCCAATACACCATATACTGCACCTAATATAACAATCAATTCCGCGGGATCGTATCGAATCTCTTTCCAAGTTACTACAGCACGGACGGGAGCCCCGTCCAATGCATTACAATGGGCTGGAGCTATTAATGGTACTCGTATTGCTAACGGAGAATTTCATTATTCATCATCTGAAGCTGGCTCGGCTTGGCAAGTGTTTGGAGAATATTTTAGGAATCTCGCAGCTGGCCAGACGGTCTCAATAATCAATTCTTCAGGAGGTAGTCAAACCATATCAGGTGCCAATCCGAATGAAATAAATGCTTATTTACTTGTAACGAGGATCGCCGATACGACATAAGGCCTATCAATCAATCTGCAGGGTATATGTTTGGTATTGATCCAGACACATACCCTTTATTTACGTGTATTTCCCCTCTGTGGTATTCTTATTGAGGATTGTTGTCAACGAAAGGACGGATTACATATGGAAAAGCCACAAATGGAGCTATGGTATACGGAGCGGCAGACTCCGAATCACGGAATTACGACGAAAATCAATAAAACCTTGCATCACGAGGTAACCGATTTCCAATCCCTAGACGTAATTGAAACGGAGCAGTTTGGGAATATGCTTGTCCTAGACGGCATGGTGATGACGACGGATATAGATGAATTTGTTTACCATGAGATGATTACGCATATCGCGATGAATACACACCCGAATCCGAAGAACGTACTAGTAGTGGGAGGGGGAGACGGTGGCGTAATTCGAGAGATTCTAAAACACTCTTCCGTCGAAAAGGCAGTTCTAGCAGAGATTGATGGTGGCGTGATCGAGGCATCTAAGAAGTACTTCCCAGAGATTGCAAGCGGTCTATTTGGAGATGCTCGTGTTGATATCCAAGTAGCAGATGGCATCAAACATATTGCCGAAAATAAAAATAAATACGATGTTATTATGGTTGATTCCACAGAGCCGGTTGGCCCAGCAGTAGGATTGTTTGAAAAAGGCTTCTATGAAGGCATTCGCGAGGCGCTAAAAGAAGACGGAATCATGGTAGCACAAACGGAATCCCCGTGGTTTAACCGTGATCTTATCCGCCGTGTATTCGCTGATTTATCGGCTACCTTCCCGATCACTCGCCTTTACACTGCAAGTATCCCAACGTATCCATCCGGACTCTGGAGCTTTACCATCGGATCGAAGAAACATGATCCATTAGATGTGGATGTACGGGAATTGCCAGCGCTTGATACCAAATACTATCGTCCAGAGATTCATAAAACGGTGTTCGAACTTCCTCAGTTCGTACGTGAGTTAACAGTGAAAGAGGAGAAGTAGGCATATGCGTTTCGAAGAAAAATACTCAGGAAATGTATTTATTGGTTCAACTGATAACTTTGAGGAATCTACCACCGTCTTATACGGAATGCCGATGGACTGGACCGTAAGCTTCCGGCCTGGCTCTCGCTTTGGCCCTCCTCGAATTCGTGAGGCATCCCTAGTTCACGAAGAATACAGCCACTATCTTCGTCGCGAATTAAATGAAATCGCTTACTATGATGCGGGTGACATTCCTCTTGCTTTCGGGAACCCCGAGAAGAGTCTTACCCAGATCGCGGACTTCGTAAGCCGTGTTCTCGATGCAGGAAAGATGCCTCTCGGGATGGGCGGCGAACACCTAGTAACATGGCCCGTTGTGCAAGAGGTTTACAAGCGTTACCCAGATCTAGCGATTATCCACATCGATGGACACGCAGACCTGCGCACTGATTATGAAGGAGAGCCTTATTCCCACTCAACCCCGCTTCGCAAGATTTCAGAGTTGATCGGTGGCTCCAATGTATATCAGTTTGGAATCCGTTCGATGACGAAAGAAGAAGTGGATTACACAGAGGAAGCAGGCATTCACTTTTTCCCATTTGACGTGCTAGAGCCGCTTACGTCCTGTCTACCCGAACTAGCAGGCCGTCCAGTCTATGTGACCATTGATATCGATGCACTCGATCCAGCACATGCGCCGGGTACAGGTACCCCTGAACCGGGTGGCATCACAACCAAAGAGTTATTAGCTTCCATCCATGCGATAGCGAAGTCAGACTTGATGGTTGTGGGCGCAGACTTAGTAGAAGTGGCTCCAGCCTACGATCCAACCGAGCAAACGCCGATTACAGCAGCGAAGCTAATTCGGGAAATGCTACTTGGCTTTACAACGAAATAGAGATATACAAACGATTAGATGTAACCCTTTTTCTTCGCGAAAAAACCGCCATAGTAGGCGATTTAGGGTTTGCGTCTGAAAACGAAACAAAAGGGTATGAGTCCAGTTCAACACTGAACACATACCCTTTTATATTGTTTCCATCTTTTGTGTCCAACGTTTTGAGTTCATTTTAATGATGAACGTAATTATAATAAGAGTGCCCCAAGACCTCTTGGGTTAGCTCCTACTGATACCGTTGCAATGATTAGATTGCTATCTCCGTCGATGACAGATACATTACGCAAGCCGTTATTGGATATATAGATTCGATTTGTTTCCGCCACCCCTAGAGAATTCGTTGGGCTACTCCCAACCGTTATCGTTGTAATAACTTGATTGCTAACCCCATCAATCACGGTTACAGAGCGATCGGTTGAAAATTGATTTGGTACATAGATGGAATTTGTTCGTGCATTGACCCCAGTATCGTTCGGATTTAATCCACTGGTTACTGTCGCCACTACTGTATTGCTAACTCCATCAATGACAGAGACAGTATTCACACTAAAATTTGGTATATAAATTCGATTCGTTAATGAATTTACTTCCAGACCTTGAGGATTCAATCCAACGGTTACCGTTGCAATGATTGTATTTGTATCTCCATCAATGACAGATATATTTCTGTAAGATGCATTCGTGTTTGTTACATAAATTCGATTCGTTAATGGATTGACTCCGATATTCTGTGGGGCTACTCCAACCGTTATCGTTGCGGTAACTGTATTTGTATTTCCACTTACTACAGAGACACTATTTAAAGAGGGATTTACTACGTAAATGGTATTAGTGGATGGATTTGCTTCCACTCCAAATGGACCGGTTCCCACTGTTATTGTCGAAATGACTTGATTGGTAATACCATTAATCACGGACACAGTATTCGATCCCTGATTTGACACATAGACTCGCTTGGTTGATTGGTTGACTCCGACATCCCTCGGAGAAGTTCCAACAGGTATGGTTGTGATAACTGTATTGGCTCCTCCCTGGATCACAGATACTGAGTTTTGGCCTCCGCCGTTATTTGCCACATAAACGAATTCAACTGGAGTCGGTCCAGTTGGTCCAGTCGGTCCAGTATTGCCTTGAGGTCCAGTATTGCCTTGAGGCCCAGTATTGCCTTGAGGCCCAGTATTGCCTTGAGGTCCAGTATTGCCTTGAGGTCCAGTATTGCCCTGAGGCCCAGTATCGCCTTGAGGTCCCGTAATGCCGTCAGCCCCATCCGCGCCCGTAGGCCCTTGAGGCCCGGTATCTCCTTGAGGTCCCGTAGTGCCGTCAGCCCCATCTGCGCCCGTGGGTCCTTGAGGCCC
>NZ_FPJZ01000004.1:1558-12952 GCF_900119485.1 Thermoactinomyces sp. DSM 45891 | reverse complement strand
ATCGCTAATGGAAGGTTGAAAGGATGTTGAGACTCCGGGGAGAGTCCCGAGAACGTATTGTAGCTTTTCTCCTTCTGCATTAATAATATGACTTAGGCCTAATTCTTCTAATGCAATGGATGATAATAACAGATTTACTGCATCTTCTCTTGTGATGCTTATATTAGGTGAAATATTGGGTATATTGGCTTGGGACATTAATTATGTCTCCTTTCCCCCTTATGGATTGTTGGTTCAGTATGTTTATATTTATTCATAGTGATTTAAATATGAAACTAAAATAGGCTGTCTTGTGGTACTTAGGTTTTAGAAAAATCCTATTTCCCCCTGAAAAAACCGCCATAGTAGGCGATTTAGGGCTTGTAGATTTTATTGGCCGCTAGCATTAGCTCAGAGGTCGTTTTTTCGTCCTTTTTCTATCATTCTATGAATAATGTTAGTATGATTCCTTGTTAATAAAAAAAGCATATATACGCATTTGAAAGAATAAACATGTCGGGAATTTTGTTTGTTAGGAGGGTAAAAATGTCTCAATCGAATATTCCCAACATTTCACCAAATATAAGCGTTACCAGAGAAGATGCAGTGAATTTACTATTATCATCGATCGCTCTAGAAGAACTAGGCTTAAGTCATATTATTAATGCTGAGGGTGAAAAGCTCCAATACGTTCTCGGAACGCTCCCTGGGATCTCAGCAGTCTTTCAACCTAGCATTAGCGATCTACTCCTGATTAACAGTAGTGTTCGGGATACGATTAATGTAATCGGGAAGAAAGAATGGATCCTAAATGAGAAGTTAGAAAATGTGTTAAACACAGACGTGACAAGGGGACCAACGGGACCTCAAGGGCCGACAGGAGCTTTTGTCACAGGTGATTTCTTATTTTTAGTTCAAGGAAACTCAGGAGCGGACGGAAGTATTCCACTCGGATTTGGAGATACCCTCAACTTTTTATCCAATACACTCGAAATTACGGTAACCCCCGGTTCTGCCATCGTGAGGCTAGAGGTGCCCACTGGCGCTACTGGGACAGTGGGATCCACCGGACCTCAAGGGCCCACCGGGCCACCGGGCCCCGCCGGAACAGGAACGGGGGTAGGTGCCACAGGAACCACCGGCCCTCAAGGGCCCACCGGGCCACCGGGCCCCGCTGGAACAGGAACCACCGGCCCTCAAGGACCCACCGGGCCACCGGGCCCCGCTGGAACAGGAACGGGGGTAGGTGCCACAGGAACCACTGGCCCTCAAGGACCCACCGGGCCACCGGGCCCCGCTGGAACAGGAACGGGAGCAGGTGCCACAGGAACCACCGGCCCTCAAGGGCCCACAGGACCACCGGGCCCCGCTGGAACAGGAACGGGAGCAGGTGCCACAGGAACCACCGGCCCTCAAGGGCCCACAGGACCACCGGGCCCCGCTGGAACAGGAACGGGAGCAGGTGCCACAGGAACCACCGGCCCTCAAGGGCCCACAGGACCACCGGGCCCCGCTGGAACAGGAACGGGAGTAGGGGAAACAGGGGCAACAGGCCCCCAAGGCCCAACAGGCCCGGCTGGAACAGGAGCAGGGATAACGGGAGTCACCGGTCCCCAAGGATCCACTGGCCCTCAAGGAACCACGGGATCCACAGGAACCACAGGAGCTACGGGAGTCACCGGAGTCACCGGAGTCACCGGCCCAACTGGGTTCCCGATCACCTCCAGATTCTATGTAGCCAATACCAATGACAACACCATCAGCGTAGTTGACGGCAACACCAATACTGTGCTCGGTACGATTACAGTCGGTTTAAATCCTGAGGGGGTTGGAGTCAACTGTGCCTCAGAGCGCGTCTATGTAGCCAATGCAAGTAGTAACGATGTTTCTGTCATCGATGAAATGACCAATACCGTTATCGCTACAGTCTCAGTAGGAGCCCTACCACGCGCACTAGGAGTAAACCAGTCCACCAATCTCATCTATGTCGCTAATGCAGCAGATGGCACGGTCTCTGTCATCAGTGGGAATACGAATACCGTAACCACTGTCATTACAGTAGGAAATCTACCAGGTGGGGAAGGATTAGGAGTTAACTGTTCTACGAATCGAATCTATGTAGTAAATCAGGCGGATGGTACGGTCTCTGTCATCAATGGAGAAACACAAACAGTTATCACCACTGCTTCCGTAGGACTTACCCCATTCGGAGTCGGAGTGAACACGGTCACAGGTAGGTACTATATATCCAACAATGGCGCTAATACCGTTACCGTCCTCGACGGGACAACTAACAATATAATCGCCCTCATTAACGTAGGATCTCTCCCAAGAGGAATACGAGTCAACTCAAATACGAATCGAATCTATGTAGCAAATGATACGAATCCCGGTACGGTTGCCGTCATCAATGGAGAGACAAATGCGATCATCGCTACCGTTCAAACCGGGTCAGGCACATATGGAATGGGAATCGACACGGAACGAAACCGTATTTATGCAGCTAATTCAGACAGTAATGATGCTTCTGTGATCGATGGAAACTCCAACACTGTATACGCTACTGTTCCAGTAGGATCGAATCCACACGGTATAGGTGCAAACTCTTGCAATGAATGCTGTTGTCCAGAGTCAGATTCAGCATTACCAGTGGTACTCCAAAATCCACTTTATGTATCCCAATTTGACGGGAATACCGTCACGGTCATCGATGGAGATACCAATCTCATCTTTACCACGATTACGGTAGGGGAAAACCCAAGTGGCGTAGGAGTGAATCCGGCTACCCGCCGTGTCTATGTAGCGAATAGTTTTGATAATACGGTCTCTGTCATTGATAGCACGACAAATACGATCCTCATGACGATCATGGTCGGGGAATTTCCAACGGCAGTGGGAGTAGATACAGCCAGCAATGAGATTTATGTGGCTAATAATCTCTCCAATGTGGTATCCGTAATCAGTGGGAATACAAATACCATCCTCGCTACTATCACTGTAGCGTTTGGTGCTGGTAACATTATCGGATCGGTGGGAGTAAACCAGTCCACCAATCGGATTTATATTCCTAATAATGATACCAGCGGTGTTGTGTATGTCATCGATGGATTTACCCATACGACCCTTTCTACCGTCTCAACAGGGGGAAGAACCTTCTCTACAGCAGTTGATTGCGTTCAGGATCGAATCTACGCATCTAACACTTCCACGAACGACATATCGGTTATCTCGGGAATGAATAATACCGTTATTGCCACGATTCCAGTGGGAGAAAGTCCGAGGGGAATTCGGGTAGATACTGCTACGAAGCGTATTTATGTGGCGCATGAGAATACCCCTGTTGTATCGGTTATCGATAGTGCTAGCTTATCGATTATCGCTACCATCACAACCGCAACAGGTGTTGGAATCGGAGTAAATACTGCTTTCAATCGGATCTATTCGCTTGGTAACAGTACTAATGTGGTTTATGTTCTCGACGGTTCTACTAACACGATCATGGCCACGATCCCAGTAAGTGCGAGTCCATTTGATATCGGTGTATTCGCACCACCAGACGAATGCTGTACCTGCCCGCCAGAGCTCAATGATTCTATCCTCGGTGGAGGATTCTTCTACATTGCCAATAACGGTAGCGACAACGTCTCTGTTATTGATGGGAATACCAATGTAATCAATACCACCATCACGGTCGATTCTCCATATGGTGTAGCTGTGAACCCATCCCTAAATCGGGTATTTGTAACCAGTAATATCGCTCCTGGACTGGTCTCTGTATACGATGGCAATGTAAATACACTGATTACTACGATTTCTGTTACAGATAATCCACGACATACGGCGATCAATCGGGTTACTAATCGGATCTATACCGTTAGTGCGGGAGCTCCGAACGGTTCGGTCTCCGTCATCGATGGAGATACCTATGCCGTCATCACCACCGATATCATCTTGCCAGGAGAAGGGCTGTATGCAGCGGTAAATGAAGCCACGAATCGAGCTTATGTAACCAGTCGTGACCTTTCTCTAATCGGGTATGTTAGCGTGATTGATGGAACTACCAATATAATCATCTCTACCGTGACCTATGCAAGTCTAACTGATTTTGGTACCACGGGAATCGCAGTGAATCCTGTAACCAACTTGATCTATGTCGGTACGTTTGATGGGGGTTATGTTTCTATTATCGACGGAGAAACCAATACGATAACGGGAACCATTAATAACGGTGGTCTCGGATTCTCCAGTGTCGCTGGAATCGCAGTTAATCCAGCGGACAATCGGATTTATGTAGGGGATGTAGGCCTCAATCAGGTCATCGTGGTAAGTGGGAATGAAGGCAATCCCATCATCGCTGCGATTCCAGTAGGGAGTGATCCGAGCAATATCAGTATCGATTGCCCAACCAATCGCATCTTTGTGGCCAATCGAACAGATGATAATGTTTCTGTTATCGATGGACACACCAGCACCGTGATTACTGTAGTCCCAGTCGGGTCAACACCAGAGGAAATAGGGGTTAATTCCTACCAATGCTGTTGCCCAGAACCTCTCGTGCTACCAACCGATGTTTCTGTAAGCTACGCTGCATCTAGCAATACGATCGTAACACTAGAAGGAGCACAGCCAATCCTATTTAATTCAGCCCTAAAATCAGATCCCAATATTACTCCTGTGGGTACTACTGGCACGGAGTTCATTGTAGGGATAACGGGTACCTATCAGGCCATTGCTGCGATTACAGTTGCAGAAGGATCAAGAGGGGTCTTTGATTACTACGTAGACAATACAGAAATCCCTGACACCCTTATAGCCATTGCTGGCCCAACTGGATTTGGACCGGGATCCGCAACCATCCCATACATTGTTCAACTGAATGCAGGGCAAAGGATTTCTCTCAGATGTGGAAATGGGGGATCGTTTATTACCATGCTACAAACCGGCTCATTTACAGGTCCAGACCGAGTTGCTTCATACGCTTCTATTAATATCAAGAAGATTGACGGATAAACAGAATCGCCCTAAATATATAAGAAGAAGCGCTGTTCATCGCGAACGGCGCTTCTTCTTATATATCAGGGGAGACGCGAAAAATCCGTATATGGGCGAAGGGAAAATGGGAGATCCATCAGGTATGCTGGGTGTTTGTAATTTATATAGTATATATAATATATATTATGTATACTATAAGGAAGAAAATGAGATAGTGAAAGGAGAGAAAATCATGTCAAAGCAATTTCGTAAAGTATCGAAAGTTGGCAGTAGTCTGACTGTAGTCATACCTAGGGAGATGGCACAACGTTTAAATATTCGCCAAGGTGATATGATGGAGGTGTCCACTGATGGTATGCAACTTCATATAAAACCCACAAATACACTCCCTGAAAATGTTGATCCACGCATACTCGAGTCACTAGGAGGCGCTTTTAGCATTTATGAGGAAACGTTCAAAAATTTGAGGGATCGATAGTGAATCAGAGTCAGGCCAGAGAATACCTTGAAAAATGGATATCCGCGCTCTGTGAGAAAGAAATGGATAAGCCTAATGTGCATATTGTAATCGATGTTGATTATTTGACTGTAGAAGAGGTTGTTTTTGCTCACTCTTTAGTCATGAAACAGTTCGACGAACCCGAAAATGCAGGGGTGCTACACCCAGATCGACTTATTGCTGCTGTTAAGCGTCCACAGATGATTCATTTCGGGGTCGAGATTCATCCTAATATTTGGCAAAAGGCTGGATCATTAGTTCAATCTATAGTAAATGATCATATTTTCCAAAACGGGAATAAACGAACAGCCTTTGCTTGCTTGTATTATTTTTTAGATAAAAATGGATATCCGTTAAGGTTTCCACCCATGCTAGCAGAAGAATTTATGGTAGCCATTGCGACCAATAGTTGGTTCAAGGGAGACAACGGGGCCAAGAACATCGGGGTTTTGCTTGAAAGGCTAGTCAAAAATTATGAATCGTGAGGGATCAACAGTATCCCTAGTGATAGAAAGATAGAGGTGTTTAAATCAAAGAAGGCTATCCCCGATCCGAGAAGAGGGATAGCTTTTTCTATGTGACTGGTGACCAAGTCTTATTGATAGATCGAGGGATTCCTCTCATTTGCACCAGTTCTGGTTATACATAAGGACTGGGCTGTAGCTTCTATTGTTCAAGCAGAATGTTAGGGGGAAGAGCTTTGTTGATGGATATCAACCGTTTCCTCTTCCTCTCATTTGTCCCCCTTTTCCTACGCTTCGTACTATATATCATTAAGTAAGTGTTTCGTCATCATCGCCTAGGCGGAATGTTAGAGTGACTATATACCCTTTTCTACAGTTCATACAAATCATCCTCACTTTTGAGATTGAGTTCTTTTTGCAGTATATACATTTCTTTCATGCAAGTGATAAACTCATCATTACTTTTCATCATATCAAAACAGTTAGTCAGTTTCAATAAAGCGGAATGTTGCCGATGTTTGAAACCGTGCTTCTCTGTCAGTTTAATCGCTTCTTGGAAAAAGGGGACTGCATCAGCATAGAGTCCTTGGTGGCTCAAGCAATTACCTTGGATAATTAAGGTTTTAGACAAGCGGAATATATCAGGTAGGTTTCGACTAATCTGAATCGCTTCTTGGATGTGAGTATGTGCTTGTCTCCAGTCATGTTGTGCGAGGAAGAGGACTGCTAAGTAGGAATGAGTATCGATATGTCTTCGTGGATATTCCAAATTTCGGTCAATCTCTAGAGCCATTTGAAATCGTGACATGGCTTTGTTGAATAATCTTTGCTTTAGATAAACGCTTCCTAAGATATTTAATAAATCAAGATATCCATCATCTTGCATTTTGGTTCTTCGTGCAAGTTCAATTCCTTCTTCGCAGATTTTAATCGCTTTATTAAATTCCCCTTGCTCACGTAGTAAGGTAGAACGGTATTTATACAAACTTAATCGAACAGGTATGCTTTCTATTTCGGGCAGTGATGTCCATATCTCTCCTAATAATTGTAAGGCTAAATCAGATTGAGAAGATTTCATGAGATACAAAATCTTATTTCCTAGTAGCAAATACCGAACTTCAGGTCTTTTTTTAGTATCATCAAAGGATTCAAGCCCATTTTTTACATGTGCCAAGGCACTCAAGAAGTCGTTTTGATAGTGGCTACAACTGCTTAATTGGTTATAACAGAGGCTGATGATGTTATTTTCTGGCTCTAACTTGTGAATTCTACATAAATGAATAGCTTGTTCAAAGTGAAAGCGTGCTTTTTTAAAATCATTGCTTTTATAGTAATAACGACCCTTTAAGTAAGAGAGCCAAGGTGCCGATGCGTGGAAGTCCTCTAGTCTCACTGCTTCCAGCTTGTTCAGGATTTCGAGTTTCCCCTCTGATGAACCAAAATTTTGATTATCCAGCATCGTCTCAATACAGTCAAAGTAGAATCTCAGTTCTTCCATATCATGCTGTTCCTGCCGAATTAATGTATTTAATTTTACTTGATCGAGATTCAACTTCTTCAACAAATAGGCAAACGTATCATCCCTCGGATCGACTTCCCCGCGCTCTATATTACTAATCGTCGAAGCAGACAAATTCACATCTTCGAGATCCTTTTGATTTAATCCTAAATCCTTTCTCGCTTTTTTTACTACATATCTTGCTAATTTAGCCTCTACGTAAGAGGGATTCTCCATATCAATCGACCTCTCTTTGTTAGGATACACAGAGAAACATTCGAAATAGAAACTATTTTCTCATTTTAATTCTCCACGTTAAAATCATTTCCCTTCTACCCGAGATAATCCCAGTAAAATAGATATTCACGATCTCTGCAACCCCGCTCGTGCCAGTTCTAAAGTTAAAATACCTAAATATTGAAAAAATTTAATCAATAACATATAATTTAACTGACGATGCAGTAAACTCCTAACATATATCCGCCCTATTTCCGATTTTCTAAAAACAACAGAACGGAGTGTTTGGAAATTGTTAAAACTTCAGGTAGAAGGTTCACGAGAGAAGATTAAGTCCTTTATGGATGATGTTCACCGTAATCCAAGTGTAAAGATTTTAGAGCAAGAGACTGGATACAAGATTAAAGACGGCGAAGTCCAGCCTTGTGTTAAGTGCTCCATCGATCACATACCCGAACGGCGCATGAGTCTGATTCAGATCATCACCACCGATGGCCAAAAAATCGAATTTAAAATGTTCGACATGGTACAAGCCGCCATTACTGAAGGTGTAAAGGTCTTCGCTGGCCGATCCGTTGACATTTTCAGCGTCATCCAGGAAGAAAAAGAAGCTTTTAGATTATGGAAGAAGCTACGAGAAACATTCGAAGAAACAGACGAACACTCCTAGAACATCTTACACTCTCACAGGCTCGTAATTGAAGTGTAGATACATGCTTCAAGTCCGGTCCTCCCAATGAAGATAAAACGAATTTAGGGGTATGAGTCCAGTTCAAGACTGAGCTCATACCCCTAAAGATTTCTTAAATCTTACATTTTTGATAAACTGATCCGTTTATCCTATTATCCAATTCTGGTAATAGCGATGCTTGAGTACGCTGGTACTCGTCCTGCTGTGTTAGTTCTGAATAACGATGCAACACTACCATTATTTGATGCATTTCGAACCCCGATAGCATCCCCTGCATTTAATGGCAATACATCCATGATGGTAATAGAACCCGGACCGGTTTCTCCTATTATTGCTGCAATGGTAGCTGATCGTTGTGTGCCGTTTATTTCGAAACAATATACACTAGAGTTATTAGCTGTGATAGTAGATATCATTAGATATACACCAGCATCGGTTACGGTAAATTGAGTACCTGTTGGGGAAGCGACAAAACCACTTGATACTACACCAACTGAACTTTCGGTTAGGTTGTATCCTATTCTTCCTCCCGCAGGCACGGTTACACCTGCAGCATTATCCCCCATAAAAGCCCCAAAAGCGGCAGGAAACGCAGATGTAGGTCCGGTCGGTCCTTGAGGTCCGCTAGCACCAGTAGGTCCCGTCGGTCCTTGAGGCCCGGCTCCAGTGGCACCAGTAGGTCCTGTAGCCCCTTGAGGTCCAGAAGCGCCGTCCGCGCCTGTGGGTCCTTGAGGCCCCGTAGTGCCGTCAGCACCATCCGCCCCCGTCGGCCCTTGAGGCCCCGTGTCTCCTTGAGGTCCTGTAGTGCCGTCAGCACCATCCGCCCCCGTCGGCCCTTGAGGCCCGGTATCTCCTTGAGGTCCCGTAGTGCCGTCAGCACCGTCCGCGCCCGTGGGTCCTTGAGGCCCTGTGTCCCCTTGAGGTCCCGTAGTGCCGTCAGCACCGTCCGCGCCCGTGGGTCCTTGAGGCCCTGTGTCCCCTTGAGGTCCTGTAGTGCCGTCAGCACCGTCCGCGCCCGTAGGTCCTTGAGGTCCCGTATCGCCTTGAGGTCCCGTAGTGCCGTCAGCACCGTCCCCGCCGGTAGGTCCTTGAGGCCCCGTGTCCCCTTGAGGTCCCGTAGTGCCGTCAGCACCATCCGCGCCGGTAGGCCCTTGAGGCCCCGTGTCCCCTTGAGGTCCCGTAGTGCCGTCCACGCCATCCGCGCCGGTAGGCCCTTGAGGCCCCGTGTCCCCTTGAGGTCCAGTAGCCCCGTCAGCACCATCCGCGCCGGTAGGCCCTTGAGGTCCAGTATCTCCTTGAGGTCCTGTAGCGCCCGTAGCCCCGTTAGCCCCTGTTGGAACCTCCAGTTTCACGATGGCAGAACCAGGTGTTACCGTGATTTCTAACGTATCAGATATAAAGTTGAGTGTATCTCCAAAACTGAGAGGAACATTTCCGTCCGCGCCTGAGTTTCCTTGAACTAAAAATAAGAAATCACCTGTAACAAAAGTTCCCGTCGGTCCTTGAGGCCCTGTCGGCCCTTGAGGTCCGGTAGAACCTTGAGGCCCGGTAGAACCTTGAGGCCCAGTAGAGCCTTGGGGTCCAGTGTTTCCTTGGGGACCCGAAGCCCCCGTGCCCCCTGTAGCTCCAATCGCCCCTGTCGGCCCTGCTGGTCCTTGAGGCCCGGTAGCCCCTGCAGGTCCGGGAGGCCCTCCTGATGGCCCTGTCGGTCCAGTGGCACCTGCCGACCCGGTAGGTCCCCTTGTCACGTCTGTGTTTAACACATTTTCTAACTTCTCATTTAGAATCCATTCTTTCTTCCCGATTACATTAATCGTGTCGCGAACGCTATTATTGATCGTAAGTAAATCGCTAATGGAAGGCTGAAAGGATGTTGAGACTCCAGGGAGAGTTCCGAGAACGTATTGTAGCTTTTCTCCTTCTGCATTAATAATATGACTTAAGCCTAATTCTTCTAATGCAATCGATGATAATAGAAGATTCACTGCATCTTCTCTGGTAATGCTTATATTCGGTGAAATATTAGGGATATTCGCTTGAGACATTGTATACCTCCTTTAGATAATATTCTCACTATATATATGATTGATTCTTACTATATGTACTAATTTGCTGACTTGGTTAACGTTTAATGAGCAAAAAAGGGCACGGTATCCTAGGAAAAGGCGTTATATAATACACCGCCCTTAGAGATTCTAAGGGCGGTGCTTATTGTGACTGTCAAATATTTCATAACTGAATCGAGCAAGATCATGGAGTTATCAATTTGTCAACGTAACATGATGATAGAGAGTCCACATTGTGCTCTTGCTAACGATCCATTAGTTTGGACTACAACTTGCAATGATCCAGAAGGACCTGGTGGTATTTGAATAATCGCTACTGCGGAGTTAGAAGAGTTGGTGTTATTAGACTGTGCTACTTGTGTTCCTTGGATAAGGGCTCCGTTTAATTGCAACTCGAATGTAGCGTTATTGGCTGTATTTCTTGCAGAATAGTTTACCTCGTAATAATGGTCGGAAGCCAAGGTAACCGTTCCGGTTGATCCTCCAGCCCCTGTATCCAGTACTATTTCACCAGAACCGAATTGAGTGAGAATCGTGTCATAAGGTACAGGATTACCAGCAGTAATAGCAGGAGTATTTCCGGCTCCAGTTATTGTAGCAAACATAAAACTATTTGCCACTGCTCCCGTCGGTCCTTGAGGCCCGGTGTTGCCTTGAGGTCCCGTGTTGCCTTGAGGCCCGGTGTTGCCTTGAGGTCCCGTGTTGCCTTGAGGTCCGGTGTTGCCTTGAGGTCCCGTGTTGCCTTGAGGCCCGGTGTTGCCTTGAGGCCCGGTGTTGCCTTGAGGCCCGGTGTTGCCTTGAGGTCCCGTGTTGCCTTGAGGCCCGGTGTTGCCTTGAGGTCCCGTGTTGCCTTGAGGTCCCGTGTTGCCTTGAGGTCCAGTATCGCCTTGAGGTCCGGTGTCTCCCTGAGGTCCGGTGTCTCCCTGAGGTCCGGTGTCTCCCTGAGGTCCGGTGTCTCCCTGAGGTCC
>NZ_FPJZ01000004.1:0-1455 GCF_900119485.1 Thermoactinomyces sp. DSM 45891 | reverse complement strand
GTGTCTCCCTGAGGTCCGGTGTTACCTTGAGGTCCGGTGTCTCCCTGAGGTCCAGTTTCTCCCTGAGGTCCGGTGTCTCCCTGAGGTCCGGTGTTACCTTGAGGCCCCGTATTGCCTTGAGGCCCAGTGTCTCCCTGAGGTCCAGTATCGCCTTGAGGTCCCGTATTGCCTTGAGGCCCCGTATTGCCCTGAGGTCCCGTATTGCCTTGAGGTCCTGTTGGTCCTTGGGGTCCTGTATCCCCAGTAAGACCGAGCGTTTCAACGACTGCTTTAACGGCGTTTGCAAAGGCCCCGGTCGTTCCAGTGGGCACTTCTATATTCACATTAGCAGAACCAGGTGTTACGGTAATTTCTAACGTATTAGATATAAAGTTGATTAGATCTCCGAAACCAACTGGAGCACTTCCGCTCACACCCGTATTCCCTTGAACTAAAAATAAGAAATCACCGGTCGCAAAAGATCCCGTCGGTCCCGTCGCACCTTGAGGTCCTGTCACCCCAGTGGCACCAGTAGTACCAGTGGTACCCGCTGGTCCTTGGGGTCCAGATGGCCCGGTAGCCCCTGCAGGTCCAGGTGGCCCTCCTGATGGCCCTGTAGGTCCAGTGGCACCTGCCGACCCCGTCGGTCCCCTTGTCACATCTGTGTTTAACACATTTTCTAACTTCTCATTTAGAATCCATTCTTTCTTCCCGATTACATTAATCGTGTCACGAACGCTGCTGTTTATTGTGAGTAAATCGCTGATGGAAGGTTGAAAGGATGTTGAGACTCCGGGGAGAGTCCCGAGAACGTATTGTAGCTTTTCTCCCTCGGCATTGATGATATGACTTAAGCCCAGTTCTTCTAATGCAATGGATGATAATAGCAAATTCACTGCATCTTCTCTGGTAATGCTTATATTAGGTGAAATATTAGGAATATTAGCTTGAGACATAACTATACCCCCTCACGTAAATTCTTATTATATGTATGCTTGGCCACAAAGGCATGTACTAAACGATTTATTCATATTTTTTATACAGTAAAATCCCCTTTAAGAAGTCTCTTAAAGGGGATTGTTTTTTGAAGGGTAGGAATCCCTCATTATTGATCGAGTTGTAAGATTTGTATATTAGCACGGCAGTTGGTTATGGCGGTAACGTTTATCATAGATATTTGAGCGGGTCCGGTGGTGAAAGCCCCGACAGAGAGCCCGTCATCGTTTACTTGTGCTTGCATGACTCCAGCAGGAATTAATGCACCATCCCTCAGAAGTTGAACGTTCATATTACCAGACCCATTTAGTCCACCGGAAATATAATAGGCCCCAGCAGCGATTCCGATAAAAGTAGCGCCCACTACATGAGTGATATTGGTACCCTTCGAGTTACCTTGAACATTCCAAGGAACCGGGCCAGTAGCAGCGAGTGTAAATCCGGTTGCAGCTGCATTTAGATAACTTTGGGCTATGAAGG
>NZ_FPJZ01000047.1 GCF_900119485.1 Thermoactinomyces sp. DSM 45891 | reverse complement strand
CCTTGAGGCCCTGTATCGCCTTGAGGTCCCGTCAGTCCTTGAGGTCCTGTCGGTCCTTGAAGTCCCGTGACTCCTTGGGGTCCTATTTCGCCTTGAGGTCCAGTACTCCCTTGAGGTCCTGTGACCCCTTGAGGCCCTGTGACCCCTTGAGGCCCTATTTCGCCTTGAGGCCCTGTTAATCCTTGAGGTCCAGTACTCCCTTGAGGTCCAGTATCGCCTTGAGGTCCGATAGGTCCAATAGGTCCTTGTGTACCTGTGGGTCCGTTTTCACCTGTAGGAACTTCCATCCTTACATTGGCAGAACCAGGTGTTACGGTAATTTCTAGCGTATTGGATAAAAAGTTGATTATATCTGCCGAGCCGACTGGAACATTTCCGTCCGCGCCTGAGTTTCCTTGAACTAAAAATAAGAAATCACCGGTAGCAAAAGACCCTTGAGGTCCCGTTAGTCCTTGAGGTCCTGTTTCTCCCTGAGGTCCAATAGCTCCTGTCGTTCCATCCGGCCCCTGAGGTCCCGATGGTCCTACTGGCCCAGGACTCCCTGAAGGTCCTTCAGGTCCTGTTGGTCCTCTCGTAACATCTGTTCCTAATACATTGATTAGCTTCTCGTTTAAGGTCCATTCTTTTTTCCCGATTACATTAATCGTATCGCGAACGCTGCTATTAATGAGAAGTAGATCGCTAAGGGTGGGTTGGAAGGTGGTAGAGACTCCGGGGAGCGTTCCGAGAACGTATTGGAGTTTTTCTCCCTCAGCATTAATAATATGACTTAAGCCTAGCTCTTCTAGGGCAATCGATGAAAGTAGCAGATTCACTGCATCGTTTCTCGTAATGGAAATAGTAGGTGAAATATTAGGGATATTCGCTTGAGACATGTTATACCTCCTTCTAAATGATTCCTACTATCTGTACTAAATGAATGTATCCAAATGTTTTCTTAAATCCCCCTTTGAGAGAGAAGTCTCTGAAAGGGGATTGTTTTTTGAAGGGTAGGAATCCCTCATTATTGATCGAG